>NZ_JBXAHF010000004.1:0-808292 GCF_058794875.1 Afipia sp. GW823-FHT06G09 | reverse complement strand
AGCGTTTCGGACGGCATTGTCACCACGCCGACGCCGGCTTCGGTGTCGTGGACGATCACAGGGACGAACGACGCACCGGTCGTCAGCGGCGTGGTGTCTGATCCGTCCGCGGTTGAGGACGGATCGACGCGCACACTTGATGCGCTGGCTAACGCGTCGGATGTCGATGACGGCAGCACGCTGTCCGTGGTGAACGTACCCGGCACGTTGCCTGACGGCGTGACCTACGACGCTGTCCACCACACCTTTACGCTCGATCCGGGCAACGCCGCCTATCAGCATTTGGCCGAGGGTGCGACGACGACAGTAACTGTCAGCTACAGCGTTTCGGACGGCATTGTCACCACGCCGACGCCGGCTTCGGTGTCGTGGACGATCACTGGAACGAACGATGCGCCGACGATAGATGCCAGTGGTTTCCAGACCGCGCAAAGCGGCGGAACGACCACCATTTCGAATCTCTCGGTCGCAGATCCTGACGCCAGCGATACTTTCACCGTTACGGCAACCGCGGATCACGGCACTGTCACGTTCAGTCCCAGCTCCGGCGATCTGGCAACAGTGAACGGAGCGCTGGGGACGGGCATCGCTTACACACCGACGGGAACGCCGGCTACCGACAAAGTTGCGCTAACCGTGACCGATGCTGCGGGGGCGCACGATACGGTGAACTTTATTTTCAACGTGTCCGGAACCGGTCCTGTCACCCTGCAAGGGACATCGGACAAGGACGTCTTTTTCGCGACGGGCTATCAGGACACCTTCGTGTTCGCGCCGAGCTCCAATCAGGACGTCATCACAAACGGCTTCCAGGCCGGTACCGACAAAATCGATTTGCAGGCGTTCTCGTCCATCAATGCGACGGCTCTGGCAGACATCCTGACCAACGCCGATCACACCGGCGGCGATACGCTGCTTCACCTCAACGGCACGACGGATACGTTGCTCTTGAAGGGCGTTGCCGCCCTGAATGCGAGCGATTTCATTCTCCATGCGTGATTTGAGAATGGGCCGGAAACATTAACTTCGATCATGTTTCCGGCTGCAATAAATACCCGTGTCGTGGCATGATAGGCTGGTCACAGCGCCACATTTCATGAATTCCAGATTGGCGTCCTGACAGCAGCCAAACGGCCAGGTATCGATGCAGCCCGCGAAGACATCACCTCAGGGGCATTCGCCCCGTTCCGAGCTGGGGACGGCGCTTCGCGCCTGCCGCAGCGCGTTTGTCGGTGTCGGCGTGATGAGCTTGGTCATCAACATTTTGTATCTCACCGGCTCGTTCTTCATGCTGGAAATTTACGACCGCGTGCTGCCGAGCCGCAGCATCCCGACGCTGGTCGGTCTGATCGTGCTGGCAGGCGGCCTTTACGCGGTCCAGGGCATCCTGGATCTGATCCGCGGCCGCATCCTGATCCGCATCGGATCGGCGCTGGACGAGATGCTCAGCCGCCGGGTCTATGACATCGTGGTGCGGATGCCGCTCGTTATCGGCAACCGCAGCGAGGGACTTCAGCCGCTGCGCGATCTCGACAACGTCCGCTCGTTCCTGTCAGGAATGGGGCCGGGGGCATTGTTCGACCTACCGTGGCTTCCGCTTTATCTTGCCATCTGTTTCGCATTCCATCCGCTGATCGGCATCACCGCGCTGGCCGGCGCGGTTATTCTGATCGCGCTGACCCTTCTGACAGAATACCTGACCCATGAGCCCATGAAGCGCTCGACAGGACTGGCGATGCGGCGGCAGGATCTTGCGCTCGCCAGCCGCAGGAATGCCGAGGTGCTCACCGCAATGGGCATGGCTGGACGTATCGGCAAGCGATGGGATGAATCCAATCGCGACTATCTCGCCAGCAACCAGCGGGCGAGCGATGTCGCCGGCGGCCTTGGCGCCATCGCCAAGGTCATGCGCATGATGCTGCAATCTGCGGTGCTCGGCGTCGGCGCGTATCTCGTCATCAACCAGCAGGCGACAGCGGGCATCATCATCGCAGGTTCGATCCTGAGTGCCCGTGCACTGGCACCGGTCGATCTTGCCATCGCCCACTGGAAAGGGTTCGTAGCGGCCCGCCAAAGCTGGCACCGTCTCAACCGTCTGCTCGGCATGTTGCCGGAACAGGCGGCGCCAACGCTGCTTGAAGCGCCGACAAACAGACTTACGGTCGAAACGCTGACCATCAGCCCACCCGGCGAACAGAAGGTGGTCGCGCAGGATGTCACGTTTGCGATCGAGGCCGGGCAGGGCGTTGGCGTCATCGGCCCAAGCGGGTCGGGCAAATCATCGCTGGTGCGCGCTCTGGTCGGCGTATGGCAGCCGCTGCGCGGCAAGGTGCGGCTGGACGGCGCGGCGCTGGACCAATGGTCGCCGGAAATTCTCGGCCGTCATATCGGTTACCTGCCGCAGGATGTCGAACTCTTCGCCGGTACGATCGCCCAGAACATTTCGCGGTTTGAGGACAATGCCTCTCCGGAGCACATCATCGCCGCGGCGAGGGAGGCGCGCGTCCACGATCTCATCATCAGTATGAAAGACGGCTACGACACCCAGATCGGCGATCAGGGCAGCGTGCTGTCGGCGGGGCAGGCGCAGCGCATCGCGCTGGCTCGCGCGCTGTACGGCAATCCATTCCTGGTCGTGCTCGATGAACCGAACTCCAATCTCGACAGCGAAGGCGATGTGGCGCTGAACAAGGCTATCCTTGCGGTGCGTGCGCGAGGCGGTGTCGTGGTCGTCGTCGCGCATCGTCCGATCGGCATCGAGAGCGTCGATCTCGTGCTGGTCATGAAGGACGGGCGGGTGCAGGCCTTCGGGCCGAAGGACGCCGTTCTCGGCCAGGTGTTGCAACGCCCTGCGGCAGCGCCGCCTGCGATTAAGATCGTTTCCGACAAGGGAGGAGCGCAACCATGAAGCCGACGCTCGCCGGGACGGAAAACATTGTCCGCCGCATCTTCAGCGCCCTGTTTTCGCCGCTGGAGCGGCTCTCTATCTTCCAAAGCCTGGATAAGCCCGGATCGCGAGGATCAATCCGGTTTCATCTGATTGTCGGACTCGTCGTCGTCACGCTGCTGACGTGCGGGATAGGCGGCTGGGCCTCGACAGCGCAGATTTCCGGCGCGCTGATTGCGCCGGGCTCGATCGTGGTCGATTCCAACGTCAAGAAAGTTCAACACCCGACCGGCGGTGTCGTCGGCGAGGTGAGGGCGCGCGATGGTGACCGGGTCAAGGCCGGCGACGTTGTGGTGCGGCTCGACGACACGGTGACCAAGGCAAGCCTCGCGATTGTCACCAAGGGCCTCGACGGGCTGCTGGCGCGTCGGGCGCGGCTGCTGGCGGAGCAGGATGGTGCGGACCGCATAACCTTTCCACCCGAGTTAATGGATTCCTTCGCCAACCCGGATGTGCGGGCGCTGATCGGGAACGAGGTCAAGCTGTTTCAGGTTCGCTCATCAGGCCGCGTCAATCAGAAGGCCCAGCTCAAGGAGCGCATCGCGCAGCTCAAGGAAGAAATCGGCGGGCTCGAAGCGCAGGAAAATGCCAAGTCCCGTGAGATCGAACTCATTCAGAAGGAGCTTATCGGCGTCCGCGATCTGTTCGCCAAGAATCTCGTGCAGATATCGCGTCTGACCGTGCTGGAGCGTGACGCCGCGCGGCTCGACGGCGACCGCGCGCAATTCATTGCGCAGAAGGCACAGGCGAAGGGCAAGATCACCGAAATCGAACTGCAGATTATCCAGATCGACAAGGACCTTTCCAGCGAAGTCTCCAAGGAGATGCGCGAGATCAACGACAAGATCGGCGAGTTCGTCGAGCGCAAGGTTACCGCCGAGGATCAGTTGCGCCGCATCGACATTCGCGCACCGCAGGACGGCATGGTGCTTCAGTCGACGGTTCATACTGTGGGCGGTGTGATCACCGCCGGTGACGCGATCATGCTCATCGTGCCGGAATCCGATAACCTGTCGGTCGAGGCCAAGGTGAACCCGCAGGATATCGATCAGCTCAGGATCGGACAGAAGACGCTGTTGCGGCTTTCGGCCTTTAACCAGCGCACCACGCCCGAACTGAACGGGACCGTCAGCCGCATTTCGCCGGACACGACAACGGACCAGCGCACCGGACAGAGCTACTACACCATTCGCGTGTCGATGCCGCCGGAAGAAGTGGCCAAGCTCGGGGAGGTCAAATTGATTCCGGGCATGCCGGTCGAGGCCTTTGTGCAGACCGGCGAACGCACCATGATATCCTACCTTGCGAAGCCGCTGAGCGACCAGCTCATGCGTGCTTTCCGGGAAAAGTGACGGGTATCGGTTTGACGGCATGATGCGGGCAGTGTGGAAATCGTCGGTCCGGTTCGTTGCGCGTATCCGCATGTACGCCAGGCATTTCGGCTACGGGCGGTTGCTGTCGCTTTTGCTTCTGATCGCATTTCTCGGCGTACGGGTCGTCGATCCGATCCCGCTGGAGGAGTTGCGGGTCCGCGTTTTCGACGGATATCAAATCCTCAAGCCGCGCCACAGCACACAGCGTCCTGTTGTCATCATCGACATCGACGAAAAAAGCCTCGCCAAATTCGGGCAATGGCCATGGCCGCGAACAAGGGTGGCTGATCTTGTCCAGAGGCTGACCGATCTCGGTGCAGCCGCTATCGCTTTCGATATCGTGTTCGCGGAGCCTGACCGGCTGTCGCCGGGACTCGCTGCGGACGCGTTTCGTGACCTTGATGAGGAGAGCCGAAAGAAGCTTCGGGCCCTGCCGAGCAACGATCGGGTGCTTGCTGACGTTTTACGTAAATCGCCCGCCGTTCTTGGTGAGTCCGGTCTGCCGAAATTTGTGCCGCAGCCAGAATTGAACCTGCCTCTGACGGGATTGGCCACGTTGGGCGGCGACCCGCGTCCGTTCCTTCTGCAATTCCCCGGACTGCTTCGAAACATCCCTGCGCTGGAAGAGGCCGCTCCGGGCCGCGGGTTGTTCACGATCCGCACCGAGCGCGACGGCATCGTCCGCCGGGTTCCGATGATCATGCTGGCGCAAGGCGAATTGATGCCTTCGCTGACATTTGAAATGCTGCGCATCGTGACCAAGTCCGACACCATTCTGGTCAAATCGGACGAGGCCGGCGTGAAGAGCGTGGCGGTGCCCGGATTTGAAGTCCCGACCGACCGCAACGGCCAGCTCTGGGTACATTTCGCCAAACACGATGCGGCGCGTTATGTGTCGGCCGCCGATGTGCTGGACGGCAAGGCCGGTCCCGACCTGATTTCACGCAAGCTGATCCTGATCGGTACGTCGGCCGTGGGATTGCTCGACGTGAAGACAACGCCTCTCGATCCAGTGATGCCGGGCGTCGAGGTCCACGCACAGGTGCTGGAAGCGGCGCTGACGCGCTCGGTACTGTCGCAACCGAACTATGCGGTCGGCGCCGAGCTGCTGGCCGCGATCCTGTTCGGGATCGCCATCATCTGGCTCGCACCGATTCTCAGCGCCATCATGCTTCTGCTGTTCGGCGCCGTCATCGTCAGCATCATGGTGGCGACATCCTGGTACTTCTTCTCCGAACACCGGCTGCTGATTGACTTTACATTTCCATTGATCGCGAGCACTGCGATCTATCTGGTGCTGGTGTTCAGCAGCTATTTCCGTGAACAGGCTCAGCGCCGCCGCATCCGTTCCGCCTTCGGTCAGTACCTGTCGCCAGCGCTCGTCGAACAGCTGGCGCAATCGCCGGAAAAACTCGTGCTCGGCGGCGAGGAGCGCGACATGACCATCATGTTCAGCGACGTGCGCGGTTTCACCACGATCTCCGAGTCGTTCAAGAGCGATCCGCAAGGCCTGACTTCTCTGATGAATCGTTTCCTGACGCCGCTCACAAACGCGATCCTCGATCGCAAGGGAACGATCGACAAGTATATGGGCGACGCGATCATGGCGTTCTGGAACGCTCCGCTCAGCGATCAGGAACATCAGATCAACGCCTGCAATGCGGCACTCGACATGATCGATCGCATCGAAGCGCTGAATGTCGAGCGGGAGCGGGAAGCGAATGAAGCCGGCAAGCCGTTCATTCCCATGAAGGTCGGAATTGGCCTGAACACCGGGACCTGCGTGGTCGGAAACATGGGATCGAACCTGCGGTTCGACTATTCGGTGCTGGGCGACAGCGTGAACCTGGCCTCGCGCCTCGAGGGACAATCGAAATCCTACGGCGTGCCAATCATCGCCGGGTCGGCCACGGCGCTCGCGGCCAAGGACAAATTCGCAATTCTCGAACTCGACTTCATCACCGTGAAGGGCAAGAAGGAGCCTGAGGTGATTTACGCCATCGCCGGGCGGGAAGATGTCGCGAAATCCGGACAGTTTCAGCGGCTTCGCAATCTGTGCATCGAAATGCTGGCGTGTTACCGCGGCCGCGACTGGGAGGGTGCGCTTGCTGCGATTGCGAAGGCCCGCATAGCCGACGAAGCGAAGACCTTCTCTATGCTTTACGACCTCTATTTCGAGCGTATCAAGGCGTTCCAGGAAACCCCGCCGCCTGACGACTGGAACGGTGTCTTTGCTCTGACAACCAAATGATGGGTGAGACGAAACGCCGCCGCGCTACCTGTCGCGTCCCAGCATGGCAAGCCATTTTTTTGGTGAACAGTGCGCGGTATCATGTTGGTGAAGATGACAGCGGCATGCAATTCTCGCGAAGGGTTCATTGAGTTTTTTCATGCCGACCACAATGTCCGTGCGGTTCTGGGGTGTTCGTGGGAGCATTCCGTGTCCAGGCCCCAATACCGTGCGGTATGGCGGCAATACATCATGCGTCGAGGTTCGTTGCGGTGACCATCGCCTGGTCTTCGATGCGGGATCGGGACTGCGTGTGCTGGGCCTCACGCTTGCCGAAGAAGCCGAACCAACAGACATCGATTTGTTTTTGAGTCACTGCCATATCGATCATCTGATTGGCCTTCCGTTCTTCGTGCCCGCCTTCATGACGGGAAACCGCTTGCGTCTCTGGGCCGGCAACCTGAAGGCGGCAGGTGGGGTGCAGGAAACGGTTCGGAAGCTGATGAGCTATCCATTATTTCCGATCGAAATCGAAGCCGCGCACGGCAAGATCGAATTCACCGACTTCGCACCTGGCGATGTCTTGATTCCGCGGCCGGGCATCAAGGTCATGACCGCGGCGCTCAATCATCCCGGCGGTGCGATCGGATACCGTGTCGAGTTTGGCGGCCGTGCCATGGCCTATATTACCGATACCGAACTCAGCGCCGACGAAATAGATCCGGCGCTGATAGAGCTCGCCCGCGATGCGTCGATTATTGTCATCGACACGACATACACCGACGAAGAACTGCCTGAGCATGTCGGCTGGGGCCACTCAAGCTGGCAGCAAGCCGTCCGGCTGGCCAACGAGGCGGGAGTCGGGAAGCTTTTCCTGTTTCACCACGATCCCGAACATGACGACGATGAGATGGACCGTATCGCCGCAGCAGCAGCCAGGGCGCGGCCGGGAACGGTCGTTGCAAAGGAAGGGCTGTCGTTTGAGATTTGATCGGTGCGCATGTTTTTTGCAGCGCGCCTTTTGCTCGGATTTTCGCGGAGACTTGAGTTTCGATTAAAGCATTGGCCGCGAGAACCGTTGTCGCACAAGGCGCGGCGCGGCATAATATATATCAGCTTCCTTTAGCATCAGGTTGATTCCGATGGATATGTCAGGACTCGTTTCCGGCGCCGGCGGCTTTATCGCGTCTGCGTTCGTGGTAGCCGGGTACACCATGCGAACGATGATTCCGCTTCGCATCTTCGGGATCATCACCAACGTCCTCCTGATCGGCTTTTCGGTCGTTCACCATCACTACCCGGTGATGGTGCTTCACATGATCCTGCTGCCGCTGAACGTGTACCGGCTCCGCGAAATGCTGCTGCTGGTCCGCGAAGTGAAGAAATCCGTCAACAGCGATCTGTCCATGGCCTGGCTGAAGCCGTTCATGACCGAGCGCAAATGCAAGAGCGGCGAAATCCTATTCTACAAGCACGAGAAAGCCGAGGAGATGTTCTACATCGTCAGCGGGCGCTTCCGGCTTGTCGAGTCCGGGATCGAACTGCCGAACGGCGCCATCGTCGGCGAACTCGGTATGCTGTCGCCCTCAAACAAACGAACTCAAACGCTCGAGTGCCTTGAGGGCGGGATCGTGCTGAGTGTGACCTATCAAAAGGTGGAGGAGCTTTACGTCCAGAACCCGGCGTTCGGATTCTACTTCCTGCGGCTGGTCAGCGCGCGGCTCTTCCAGAATCTTGGAAGGCTGGAAGCGCAGCTTGCCGAAACAGGTGCGCAGGCGACGTCGTGAAGATTCGGGTCAAAGTCCCGCCATCGCCGTTCCGGTTGTTGAAGGAGCGGTATTTTGGCGAAGAAACGCGAAATCCGCGTGTCGCGCGGGCCGCGCTGGCGCGGCTGTCGGCGCAACTGCCAGCGGATGTTGTCCCGATCGTCAGCGAAGCCGTTCATTCGCTGATCGACTATCAGGACCCAGACTATGCGCTGGCCTATCTCGAGCGGATCGAGCGCTATGTCGGTCCTGCGGCCCACCATGTGCCCGACCTTGCAGAACTCGCGCAGTTGCTGTCCGATCGCATGCATTTCGAGGACCCTATCCGCATCGCACAGCTGAAGCTGGCCGAGGCGGGAGGTGCGAGCGCCGGGCCAAACCCGCGCTCGATCGACCGGGTTGAGAAGTTTCGCTGGGACGAGGTGATCCCGCTGCTGCCGCCCAAGGCAGCAGCGCCGGCTCTCGATCTGTTCCAGCGCCTGCGCCTGGCGAAGCTGGCCCGCAGGAGTGTGACATTGCGTTTCAGTTCGCGGACACGCTTTAAGCTTCAACGGTTGAAATGGCTGGCTGCCGCGCGGATTACGCGTCCATTCTCCCAGCGCTTTAAGCTGGAACGCGTGTGGGTCGAGCGGTGGCTTCACATGGTTGATCGCAGCCTGGTGAAGCAGCCGGAAGCGACCGTTGCGGTCGTGCGAACGGCCAATCTCATCAAGGGACATGGCGATGCCTACCAGAACGGACTGGCCGAGTGGAACATCATCATCGACCGTCTGGTCAAACCGACATGCGACGGAGATCTCCCGCTGCCGAGGCTCGGGGAAGCCATTCAGGAGGCCCGCGATGCAGCCATCGGCGAACAGGGGCAAAGCCGGTTGGTGAATGCTGTCGAGCAGCTAAGGACGCGGGCCTTGGCCCACGGGTGACCCCGCAACGTGTGTGCATGGCGCTCGTTGCCGGCGCGTTTGGCTGAGGAGCCGCGGACGCCCCAATGGCCTACCGCCGAAAACTACATTAGAGTTACGCCGGACATGCGATACCCGGCATCATTTTCGCCGCCGCACGCATGCGCAATAGGGGTCAATCGATGAAGACGTTTCGTGGATTTTTTCTTGGGCTCGTGCCGGTTCTGGCGCTGACGGCATTCAATGGCATTTCCGATGCGAGAGCGGCTGACGACATCAAGCTGAGCAGCAATCAGCGCATCTCCTGCGGGCGCGGACTGAATGCCGGCAAACTTCAAAACATTTCGTGCAAGTCATACGCCTACATTTTTAATACAAAGACATCCGAGTTCTATCGCTGCCAGGTGAGCGTTGGCGTCACCCGTGACAACAAGGAAGTTCTCAAGGTCGATACCGATGGCGACTGCAAATTGAAGGCGCGCATCTTCCCCAGCGATTCCAGCTACCAGTTCGATGCGACTGAAACCGAGCCGCCGAACACAAACTCGTTCTTTGGATCGGGCGGGACGGCGATCTGGGTCAGCGACAGCACCAAGCTCAGTGCCAAAGGCTGCATTCTGCTCAGCGTAGGCGTCGGGCCGGATGTCATGAAATGCGTGGACATGACGTTCGGTAAATAATGTCGCCGGAGCCGGAAGCATCGTCAGCCGGCCACGGCTCGAACCTGAAACCTAATTTTTGAGAAAGATCGCCAGAGCGATCAGCCCAACAACGACGACGATGCCAATCGCCCATGTCGAGAGCCGGATATCACTCTTCAACTCGCGTTTGGCTTCGTTTTCGGCGATTTTCAGGTTGCGCTTTCGGTTGTCCTGGTCCGGATCGCTCACGGCTTCTCCTGATCTTGGCTAGGCGCTGAGGCACAGTCCGGTTCCTGACCGGTGGACCCTGCGAACAGTCTATCCGGCAGAGCGAGAAATCTGCAAAGAACAAAACGAATGTGCGGCGCTCATAGCGTTCTCGCTGAACTGTGATCGCACGAACCCGCCACCGGCTTGAGCCAGAAACCCCGTTGGTGTCTCATGCGGCCGAAACGAATCGAGGACGAAATGCGTTACCTTCAACTCGCCCTGTTAGCGCTCACCGGATACGGCCTTCTTGGTCAGGCTTCGGCCCAGGCGATCGATTATCCGTACTGCATGACCTATGTTCAGGGATGGAGTGGCACGATCGAGCAATGCGATTACTCCACGATGGCCCAGTGTCAGGCGAGCACTGGCGGCCTGAACGGGACATGCGCTCCTAACTGGCGCCTGGCTCAGCGCCGCGGCGCCTATCCCGATGAGGCGGCGCCCGCGACCGGCAAACGTAGCCGTCGCTGATTGTATTTCGGGTTTACCGAGTGCATCTCGGGGATGGCGGAGAGGGGAAGGATTCGAACCTCCGACACGATTTACCGTGTACCGCGTGCGGTGCCTTAAGCCACTCAGCCACCTCTCCATTGTTCGTCAGCAACCGGCGCGAGGCGCGCACATCAGGTGCGGCCTTTGAACTCCACGCCGATAATCGTGTCCTTGCGCCAGACGAGCCGGCAATGCGTCACTTTTCGCACGTCGCCGGTCAACGCCAGGCTGAGGTTGTTTCCGATCGGTCCGGTATCGATGAGTTCGATGCGCGCGCCGCCCGACGATAGATCCAGGACCGTGCAATTGCGCTTCGCAAAGCCGCCGTCGAGCAGCATCCAGGCGTCGTGACGCGTGGTGTGTCGGGGCTTGCGGGAATCTTTTCTGAAAACAGCCATCGGTCTCGCTCCATGATCGAAGCGTATTCTTAGCGGCCGAAAGTTTCGGAAAATTTGAATCAAAGCGCGAATGCCGGGAGGGGGTTTTAATCTTCGGTTAACCAAATAGTCCCGGCGTTGAGCTTCGGAAAACGATAGGCTGCCGGGCAATTTTACGGACCGTCCGGGCATGGAACCCGCATGACGCTCGGCGCGTTGTTGGCTGGAGGAGCCCCCCGGTGACCGGCAATCATATTGGCGGCACGACCAAGGCTGAGAGACACGAGCGGTCACGCGTTGTCCGCGGCGTGGCATCGTTTATGGCTATTGGTGTCGGTCTGCTGGTTCTGGTTTTCCTTGCATTGCAATCGCTAGGACCCAAACCGGCGCAGCCTGAAGTGTCTCTCGCATGTGCAACAAAACTCTACAGCCCCTATGATCCCAAGAACCTTGAGCAATGCACGGCGGTTTGCCTGGCCTGTAGTGCGGGTGTGAAGACTACATGCTCCACGTCATGTACCCTCAAGGGAGCACGGTAAACGTCCGATAGCGCATCGGTTCAGGATGGGACGGGCAGTACGAAAACGGTCGCGCCGGGATCGTGTTTTTCCTTTGAATTCCGTTCGCACGGACAGGTCGATGAGTCGTTATCGAGAACACGCGGCCCCGCGAGGCTGGAGGAGCCGAGCCGGTACCTAAGGCTTGCGCGGTTTCTTTTCTCGTTTTCTTATGAGCCAACTGCCCGCAACAAATCTGAGTGCGTGGAATCCGGGCAGGGCGAGGGACCGAATGAAGCGATACATCATCTTTGCGGCCATTGGGCCGCTGGTAGCGGGCTTTTTCCTTCTCGTTCTTGGAACGCCCGAAGGCTACTGGGATGGGGACGATGTCGTGAAGAAACTATTCAAGGTCCTGCTGATGACCATTCCCTACAACTACCTGTTCGGGATCATCCCGGCGCTGATGATCGGTGCCGTCGACGACATTCTCTTCCACGTCAGGAGAATCAGTCCGGTCCTTCGGATGTTTCTGACCGGCATCGTCGCATTTTGCGCAACGGCAGTTCTCTATGGCACGCTCGGGAGCGAGACGGGCCTCAAGCATTATCTGCTCTACGGACTGGTCGGTTTTATTCCGGCGACAATTTCGTCCTGGCTGGCGCACAGGTTCGACAAGCAACCCGGAGTGCCGCTGCCGGCGTGATGCCTGCGGCGCAGGCCCGGCATTCCATTCACAGTCTGGCGGAAGGGGTGGGATTCGAACCCACGGTGCCCTTGCAGGCACGCCGGTTTTCAAGACCGGTGCCTTAAACCACTCGGCCACCCTTCCGGTTCGCACCTCTTGAGGGAAGGCGCGAGCGATTGCAAGGGTTGTCCACGCGGGAGGGTTGCAAAGCCGGAAAATCAATCTCCGGTTTACCAAGCCGTGCGCCGGGCCGTTTCCGGTATGGAAGCAATGAGTTAAGGTAAGCGCTGTATGAGTGCCAGCCTCCGGCCTGCGGTGCCCGGTAGGCAAGCGGCCGCGAAAGATGCTATTTGGGGTTCTATGGGGATTTGCGTCAGGGAATCGGGCGGGGCAGCCGTGCGCATCGCGGCAGCGGGAGCCTTGTGTCTGCTGGTCGCCAATTGCGCCTCGTCAAACAAGCTCTCCAGCCGAGTCGACCCGAAATACGGCGTTTCCAGTAGCCCTCGGGTGGTGGATTTCGGCGATCCGGTCCCCAGGGGCGGAGGTACCTATCGCGTCGGCAAGCCGTACGTTGTCGCCGGCAGGACCTACGTTCCGGAAGAAAATCCGAATTATCGCGCTGAGGGTATGGCCTCCTGGTACGGCGATGCCTTCCACGGCCGTCTGACGGCCAATGGCGAGGTGTTCGACATGACCTCGCTCACCGCGGCCCATCCTACCATGCCGCTGCCGAGCTATGCGCGCGTGACTAATCTGGCCAACGGCAAATCGGTGGTCGTGCGCGTCAATGATCGCGGGCCATACCATGGCAACCGGCTGATCGACGTCTCAAATACCGCTGCCAAGCTGCTTGAGTTCCGCGAAAACGGCATCGGCCGGGTGAGGGTGGAGTATGTCGGCCGCGCTCCTCTCGAAGGTTCGGACGATCGCCAACTGATGGCCACGCTGCGGACCGGCGAGCCTGCACCTGCACCATCGACCGTTCGTATCGCGTCGGCCCGTGCCTTCATTCCGGATATGACCCCTTCGCCCTCGCGCGGAGTGGCCCGTGGTGATGTCCCGCTGCCCGCCGGGCGTCCCTATACGCTGGGCCATACCCAGGAAGATTTTGCTGCGGCGGGTTCATCGGAGGTCTCTGCCTCGCGTGCTGCGCGCTCTGGCGGACGCCGCTTCGAACGCAGCGCTCCCGCTGAGGTCGAGGAAGCTGCCGAGGAAGCCCCGGCAACGACAAGGCCGGTTGCGGCCTATGCTCCGGCATCCCGCGATAACAGCCCTAACCTGATGTCGGGTCGCGGGCTTTACTGAGCCCGGATCCCGAGCGATCAGCTTCGCACGCCATTCAGGAACTCAACCAGCGCCGCGTTCACCTCGTCGGGGCGCTCCTGTTGAATCCAGTGGCCCGCGCCTTCGATGATCAGCTTGCGCCTCAGATTGGGCAGCACGCGTTCCATTTCTGTGACGCGCTTTCCGCCGAGAATGCCGGTGACGACGGAATCGTTGGCGCCCGCGATGAAGATCGATGGCTGATGGATTTTCGCGCCCTGCCAGGGAGCGGTCAGCTCCCAGTTCCGGTCGATGTTGCGATACCAGTTCAGGCCGCCGCGAAACCCGGTCCGCCGATAGGTTTCAACGACATGCGCATGGTCCTGCTCGCTGACCCATGCCGGCAGGGGGCGTGGAATAGTCAGGTCGCCCAAAAAACCTTGCCCGTCCTTCAGAAACAGCGAGCCGTCGACACCGAAGGTCACCGCGCGCATCGTGAAATCGACATCGCGCTCGAACTCGGCCTCAGCGTCACCCGGCTTCTGGAAATACTGCCAGTAGAAGTTGGTGACGCCACTTTTCGCCAGCGTCTCCAGTGGCCGCTCGCGGCCTCTGAATGGCGGGGCGACGCTCAATCCGCCGACGGCTGTGAAGACGTCGGGCCTGAACAGGGCTGCATGCCAGGCGATGGGGGCGCCCCAGTCATGGCCAATGATAATCGCCTTGGTTTCGCCGAGGGCCGCCACCAGCGCGACCATGTCGCCGACCATGTCGAAAATGGAATAGGCGTCAATGTTCTGGGGGGCAGACGTACGCCCGAAACCGCGCATGTCTGGCGCGACCGCATGGAAGCCGGCAGCCGCAATGGCGGGGAGTTGATGCCTCCAGGAATGGGAGAGTTCGGGCCATCCATGGCACAGCAGGACCAGTGGGCCGGAGCCCTGTTCTGTCACAAAAATCTCAATGCCGTTGGCTGAGATCATTTGCGATGACGACATGGATTTCCGCCTCTTTTCAACATTTTGAAGGCGACCGGGACACCGAAGCGGCCCGCCGCACGTTGTTTGGTATCAGCCCAACTGTTACAAGGCGATCCTCAGGAATCTCAACATGGCAGCCATTCTCAGAGCATCCCGGACTCACGGGCGTCGACATGGGCGGTTCTGGCCGCTTGTCGCCGTTCTGCTGACGGCCGGTCTGGCGCTTGGCGGCGGGGTCCACGCGGCCAACAACAGCGTGCAGGGTGCCAAAAAGGACGAAGGGTACGAGATCGATGCGCCGACTGCGATCCTGATCGAGGCGAAGTCCGGCAGCATCCTGTTCGAGAAAAACCCCGACGAACTCCGCGCGCCCTCCAGCATGATGAAGCTGATGACGGCGGAGGTTGTTTTCAACGCGCTGAAGAAGGGCGACATCAAGCCCACCGATGAGTACCGCATCAGCGAATATGCCTGGCGAAAGGGTGGCGCGCCGTCCGGCGGTTCGACCATGTTCGCGGCAATCAACAGCAAGGTCAGCGTCGACGATCTTCTGCGCGGTGCGCTGATCCAGAGCGGCAACGATTCCTGCATTGCGCTGGCGGAAGGCATGGCGGGCAGCGAGCGCGACTTCGTTGCGATGATGACCAAACGCGCACGAGAGCTTGGCCTGACGAAATCCACGTTCGGAAACTCCAACGGCCTGCCGGATCCCGTCAACAAGATGACCGTGCGCGAACTGGGCATGCTGGCCCGGCACATCATTCTGACCTATCCGGACAACTACAAGCTGTTCGGCGAGCGCGAATTCACCTGGAACAAGATCCGGCAGCAGAACCGTAATCCGCTGCTGACGATGCTCGAAGGCGCGGACGGACTGAAGACCGGTTACACCAAGGAGGGCGGCTTCGGCATGGTCGGCTCGGCGGTGCAGAACGGCATGCGGCTGATCGTGGTGGTCAACGGACTTGAAGATGCCGATGATCGTGCAGCCGAGGCCAAGAAGCTGCTCGAATGGGGGTTCCGTAATTTCGAGGCGCGGACGCTGTTCGCCAAGGATCAGACGGTCGGCTATGCAAAGGTGTTCGGCGGCAGCGCGCGTTCCGTCAAACTGGCAAGCCCGGAGCCCATCAAGGTCATGGTGCAGCGGAACGGCAACGACAAGTTGCTTGCTCGAATTGTTTACACAGGGCCGGTGCGCGCACCGATCCAGCCGGGTCAACGGATTGGGACGCTCAAGGTCTGGCGCGGCAGCAACATCGCACTGGAATCTCCGTTGGTCGCGGCGGAAGCGATCGAGACAGGTTCGACAACCCGCCGCGCGTTCGACGGCGCCAGCGAGCTCGTCATTGGCCTGTTCCGCGCCGGCGCGGAGAAGCTTTGACATGAGTGACGCTGTCAGACCGAGACAGCCGCCGCGCGGCCGCTTCATCACTTTTGAGGGCGGAGAAGGTTCCGGTAAATCGACGCAAATCCAGCTGCTGGCGGATCGTCTCAACGCAGCCAAACTGCGAACGATCACAACGCGCGAACCTGGCGGTTCGCCCGGTGCGGAAATCGTGCGGCATCTGCTGCTCTCGGGAATGGCCAAGGCATTCGGTCCCGAGACGGAGTCCTTGCTGTTTGCTGCCGCACGCGACGATCATGTCAGTCAGGTAATTGAACCGGCGCTTGCGCAGGGACTCTGGGTGGTGTGCGACCGGTTCACGGATTCGACACGCGTCTATCAGGGCGAATTGGGCAAGGTCGATCCGACACTGATCCGGGCGATGGAGCGTGTCACCATCGGAAACCTCAAGCCCGATCTTACGATCATTCTGGACGTTCCTGTTGCAGTCGGGATGGAGCGCGCGCTCAAACGGCGAGGGACCGCCGTACCAGATCGTTTCGAAGGTGAGGGCGTGAGCTTCCATGAGAAGCTGCGAGAAGCCTATCGCAAGATAGCCGAAGGCGATCCGCAGCGCTGCGCGCTGGTTGACGCAGATGCCGATCCCAAGATTGTCGCGGAGCGGGTCTGGAAAGCGCTGCGCGATCACCTGTTCTCCGTAGCGACCGTTCGCGAGACCACCAAGGCATGAGCGCTCGCGCGGCTGAATCCGAGACATCAATTCCGGCGCCGCGCGAAACGACGGCGCTGTTCGGTCATCGCGATGCCGAGCAGACATTGCTGATGGCCTATCGCAGCGGACGCATTCCTCATGCGTGGCTGATCGGCGGTGCGCAGGGCATCGGCAAGGCGACCCTGGCCTATCGCATGGCGCGGTTCGTGCTCGCACATTCCGATTCCTCCGCACGATCCGTGCAGGATGCGGATAGTCTGTACGTTGATCAGGATCATCCGGTGGCGCGCCAGGTCGCGAACGCCAGTCACGGCGGATTGCTGACGCTGGAGCGCACCGCGAACGAGAAGGGCACGATGCGAACCGTCATCACGGTTGACGAGTCGCGCGAAACCATTGGATTCTTCGGCTCGACCGCAGCTTCTGTCGGTGGCTGGCGTGTCTGTGTGGTCGACACCGTCGACGAACTCAACGCCAATGCCTCCAATGCGCTGCTCAAGATTCTTGAAGAACCGCCAGCGAGGTCGCTGTTTCTTCTCATCAGTCATGCTCCCGCGCGTGTGCTCGCCACCATCCAGTCCCGTTGCCGGAAACTCCCATTGCGGCCTCTGGCGACGCAGGATGTGATTCAAGCAGCAGCTGAGGCCGCCGGATTAACCCGCGGCGATACCGCACTTGCCGAGGCAGCAGACGCAGCTGAGGGGAGCGTAGCACGCGCGCTTACGTTGCTCGGCGGCCAATCGCTCGGGCTGCACCAGCGCACGCTCGAATTGCTGAATCGCCTGCCGCAGCTCGATCAGCGCGCGCTTCATGCTCTCGGTGATGCGTTGCCGCTGAATGATCGCGTCGGACTGAAAGCTTTCGTCGACACCATTGACCGTTGGCTCACAGGGCATCTGCATGCCCCCGATGCAGGCGCAAATCTGCCCCGCCTTGCACGACTTGCCGAGGTATGGGAAAAGATCAACAGTGCCGCGCGCGACACAGAAAGCTTCAATCTGGAACGGAAGCCGCTGGTTTTCTCAGTGTTCGGTATGCTCTCAGAAGCCACCGCAACTCGCTGACCGGGCAATCCCAGCGGTCTCGCAGACCACATCACGAATGAGTGCGCGCACGTCAGCGCTGTTTTGAATTTCAAGGAAGCCTAATGGCCACCAGGAAGACCGCCGTTAAGAAGAAAAAGAAAGCAACCAAGAAGGCCGTCAAGTCGGCACGCAAGGCTGCGGCCCGGCGCGCATCTGCTTCGTCGAAGAAAGGACGCAAGGCGGTTGCGAAAAAGACGGCCAGGAAACCCGGAAAGAAAGTTGCCAAGAAAACGGCAAAGAAGGCCGTAAAGAAGGCTGCGACCAAGCGCGCCGGCAAGAAGGCCGCTGGCAAGAAGAGCGGCGCGAAGGAGAGCGCTGTCAGGAAATCCGCGGTAAAGAAACCTGCCACCAAACCGACCGTTGTGACGACCGCGCCGGACGTCAAGCCGGTAACAAAAAAGGCGCCGCCGAAGCCGGCCAAGGTGGCTGCCGTGCCGCAGAGTGTTGCAAGCGCGCGCGCGAAGAACTCATTCTACATCACAACCGCCATCGCTTATCCCAACGGCGCGCCGCATATCGGCCACGCCTATGAGGCGATCGCGACCGATGCGCTGGCGCGATTCCAGCGTCTCGACGGCAAGGACGTGTTCTTCCTGACCGGCACCGACGAGCATGGCCAGAAGATGATCCAGACGGCGCAGAAGGAAAACATGACGCCCCTGGATCTGGCGACACGAAACGCCGCGCGTTTCAAGGAGATGGACCAGCGCCTGAATATTTCGTTCGATCGCTTCATACGCACGTCCGAGAAGCAGCACCATGAGTCGACACAGGAAATCTGGAAGCGGATGGTCGCGAACGGCGACATCTATCTCGACAGCTACGCCGGCTGGTATTCCGTGCGCGACGAAGCTTATTACGCCGAGGACGAAACCGTTGTCGGCGAGGATAACGTGCGGCGAGGGCCGCAGGGGACACCTGTCGAGTGGGTCGAGGAAAAGAGCTATTTCTTCGAACTCTCGGCCTATCAGGACAAGCTGCTTGCGCTGTACGAAAGTCAGCCGGACTTCATCGGGCCGGACTCGCGCAAGAACGAAATCATCAGCTTCGTTAAAAGCGGTCTGAAAGACTTGTCTATCTCGCGCACCACGTTCGACTGGGGCGTGAAGGTGCCGGGTGACGAAAAACACGTGATGTATGTCTGGGTTGACGCACTGACCAACTACATCACCGGCGTTGGCTTCCCGGACGAGGGCGACAAGAACTGGAAGTACTGGCCGGCGGACGTGCACATCATCGGCAAGGACATCATCCGTTTTCATGCGGTTTACTGGCCGGCGTTCCTGATGTCGGCGGGCATCCCGGTGCAGAAGCGTGTGTTCGCGCACGGCTTCCTGTTCAACCGCGGCGAGAAGATGTCGAAGTCTGTCGGCAACGTGGTCGATCCGTTCAGCCTCGCCGATGCCTATGGCGTTGATCAGCTTCGCTACTTCTTCCTGCGGGAGGTGCCGTTCGGTCAGGACGGCAACTACAATCATGAAGCCATCGTGGCGCGCACCAATGCCGATCTCGCCAACGACTTCGGCAACCTGGCGCAGCGCTCGCTGTCGATGATCGCCAAGCAGCATCAGGGCGTGCTGCCGGACCCCGGCGAGTTCAGTGACAACGACAAGGCTATCCTTGCAATGGCGGACGGCATGCTCGAGCAGGCACGTACCGCCATGGCCACGCAACAGATTCATCAGGCGCTCAACGCGATCTGGGCCGTGGTGGCGGAGGCCAACCGCTATTTCGCGGGCGAGGCGCCGTGGGCGCTGGCCAAAACCGATCCAGCGCGCCAGAAGACGGTTCTGTATGTTACCGCTGAAGTCGTCCGTCAGATTGCGATCCTTGCGCAGCCGGCTATGCCGGATGCTTGTGCCAAGCTGCTCGACATTCTGGGAATTGCGCCGGACGCGCGCGATTTCGCCGCGCTCAGTAACCGGATCAAAGGCGGCTCGCAATTGCCGCCGCCTGCGCCGGTTTTCCCGCGTTATGTCGAACCAAAAGACGACGCGGTGAGTTAAGCCAGATGCTTGTCGACAGTCACTGCCATCTCGACTTTCCGGACTTTGCGGACGATCTCGATGCGATCGTCAAGCGCGCTGAGGCCGCAGGCGTTGGCCGTATTGTCACCATCTCCACGCGGGTGCGGAAGGTCGATGGATTATTGAGCATCGCGGCGCGGTTTCCGAATGTCTATTGTTCCGTAGGCACTCATCCGCACAACGCGGATGAGGAGGACGGCATCACCCCTGACGAACTGATAGCGCTCACAAGGCATCCAAAGGTGGTGGCGCTGGGCGAAGCGGGGCTCGACAATTTCTACAAGGATGGATCGCCTGAAGCGCAGGAGCGGGGCTTTCGTGCTCACATCGCGGCGGCGCGCGCGACCGGATTGCCGCTGGTGATCCACACCCGCGAGGCCGATGAGGCCTGCGGCCGCATTCTTGAGGATGAAATCGCGAAGGGGCCGTTCAAAGCCGTGCTGCATTGTTACACAGGCGGACGCGAACTTGCGATGAAGGCTATCGGGCTTGGGTTGTCAATTTCCTTCACCGGAATCCTGACGTTCAAGAACTCGCAAGCGATCCGTGACATCGCTGCCGAACTGCCCGCGGACCGCATCATGGTGGAAACCGATGCGCCATACCTCGCACCGGGGAAATTCCGCGGCAAGCGCAATGAGCCGTCCTTTGTCACGGAGACTGCAAGGGTGCTGGCGGAAACACGCGGCGTTTCACTCGACGAGATCGCGCACCAGACCACGGAAAATTTCTTCCGGCTGTTCGATAAAGTGCCGCGCCCGGACGCAAAAGCTGCATGACGGTGATACTGACAATCCTCGGCTCCGGATCGTCCGCCGGCGTGCCGCGCCCCGCGCTTGGTTGGGGCGCATGTGACCCGAACAATCCGAAGAACCGCCGCCGCCGTTGTTCGCTGCTGGCCGAAAAGGGTGGCGCCAACGGCCTGACGCGCGTCCTGATCGATACCTCGCCGGATCTGCGCGAGCAGTTGATCGATGCCAACGTGGATCATCTCGAAGCGACGTTCCTGACCCACGAACATGCCGACCAGACCCACGGCATCGACGACCTGCGTTCCGTCGTCCTGCATCAGCGCAAGCGGATTCCTGTCTACCTGAACAAATCAACGGCCAAGGATATCCTGAGGCGCTTTGCCTATTGCTTCGAGCAGGCGCCCGGCAGTGACTATCCGGCGATCCTGGAAAAGCGATCAATCGAGGCCGGTGAAACCGAGCGCGTCGAGGGGAAGGGCGGCTCCCTCGCCCTGACCGCGTTCCTGGTTCAGCACGGCAACATACCGGCGCTCGGTTACCGCATCGGCAATGCCGCCTATACGCCTGATCTCCACGACATTCCGCCGGAGAGCTTTCCCGCGCTGGAAAACCTAGATCTGTGGATCATCGATGCCCTGCGCTATGCGCCGCATCCGAGTCATCTCAGTCTCGACGACGCGCTGTCGTGGATTGCGAAATTCAAGCCGCGCCGCGCGGTTCTGACCAACCTGCATTCGGATCTGGACTACGACGTGCTGCAAGCCAAATTGCCGCCGGGTATCGAGGCGGGCTATGACGGCATGCGGCTGGCGATCGAAGCATAAGCTACGCCGAAATCGCCTTTGCCGAATTGGCCTGATCGCGCAGCGCGAATTTCTGGATCTTGCCGGTCGACGTCTTCGGGATCGCGCCGAACACCACTGACTTCGGTGATTTAAATCCCGGCAATATGCCCTTGCAGTAGCTCAGGATTTCCGCCTCGGTTGCGCTGGCGCCTTCCTTGAGTTCGACGAAAGCGCAGGGCACCTCACCCCATTTCGGGTCCGGCTTGGCAACCACGGCTGCGAACAGCACGGCCGGATGCTTATACAGGACGTCCTCGACCTCGACCGACGAGATGTTTTCACCGCCCGAGATGATGATGTCCTTGGAGCGGTCCTTGATGATGACGTAGCCGTCCTTGTCGAGCACGCCGAGGTCGCCCGTATGAAACCAGCCGCCCTCGAAGGCTTCCCTGGTCGCCTTCTCGTTCTTCAAGTAGCCCTTCATGACGATGTTGCCACGGAACATGACCTCGCCGATGGTTTCGCCATCGCGCGGCACCTCGCGCATCGTTTCCGGATCGAGCACCGTGACGGCTTCCTGAAGCGGATAGGGCACGCCCTGCCGGCGCTTCAGCTGGGCGCGCTGGTCTGCCGGAAGCTCGTCCCAGCCGGGTTGTTCGGCGCAAACGGAGGCGGGGCCGTAGACCTCTGTGAGGCCGTAGACATGGGTCAGCTTGATGCCGATGCTCTCGGCGCCCTCAAGCACGGCTACCGGCGGCGCCGCACCCGCAATCAGTCCCACGACGGGCTTCGCCGACTTGCCCTTGGGAGCATCCGGCGCATTGATCAGCGTGTTGTAGACGATTGGCGCGCCGCACATGTGGGTCACGCCGTGAGCCTTGATCAGCTCGAAAATCTTGGCCGGATCGACCTTGCGCAAGCAGACGTTGATCCCGGCAGACGCCGCGATGGTCCACGGAAAGCACCAGCCGTTGCAATGAAACATTGGCAACGTCCAGAGATAGATCGGATGCGTACCGAGATTGCCCGCGAGGATGTTGCTGACGGCGTTGAGATAGGCGCCCCGATAATGCGTGACGACGCCCTTGGGATTGCCCGTGGTGCCGGACGTATAGCCGAGCGCGATGGCGTCCCATTCGTCGTCCGGCGTCAGCCACGCGAACTCCGGGTCACCGGACGCGACCGCCGCCTCATACTCGAGTTCGCCAATGCGCTTGCCACCGGCAAACGCAGCGTCGTCGACATCGATCACCAGCGGCCTCGGGCCTTTCATCAAGCCCAGTGCATCCGAGATCACGCCGCCGAACTCAGGGTCGACCAAAATAATCTTGGCGCCGCCGTGATCGAGCTGGAATGCGATCGAGGCCGCATCGAGCCGGATATTGAGCGCGTTGAGAACGCCGCCGGCCATCGGTACGGCAAAATGCGCTTCGTTCATCGCCGGGATATTCGGCAGCATAGCCGCCACGGTATCGCCACGCTGAATGCCGCGCTTGGCAAGAAACGACGCAAACCGCTTGCAGCGCTCATAGGTCTGCGACCAGGTGAACCTGCGGCCTTCATAGACCGCGCTGGTGTGATTTGGATACACGCTGGCGCTGCGGGCCAGGAAGCTCAGCGGCGACAACGGGACATAGTTGGCGGCGGTTTTGTCCAGACCGGTGCTGTATTGGCCCTGATCGCTGCTCATGTCCCTGACTCCTTGATTTGTCCGACGCGGTGAGCACCAACGGCGTCTGCCGGTCAGACACGTGCATCGTTCTACAATGACAGTTCACGCGGTCAATCATCTGGCCGATGTCTGACGCGGATGAACCTCACGGGCCTGCCTGACGCCAGGCGAAGAGGCCGGGACAGCCGCATGCACCGGAGAGGAATGACTGGCCGTTACGCGGAATTTTTCAGATGTAACCCGACATACCTTGACCATTTTATCGAATATTTGATCAATCACACTGGAATTGCTGATATATAATATATTCCATAATATACCTTATGCGAATCGGAGGTGTGGTTTGATCTATGGCGCTCGAGACCGCCCGGTTATCCTAGCAATCCTACGACAAGCCCCTCTGAGGCCCGGAGAGCCAATCTTTTGGGTATGGCCTCGCCTTGGCGATCCATAAACGTCGACAGCAGAATTTGCCCGTGCAGACCAGCGGCATCGAATTCTGCAGACACACACCCGAAGTTCAGCGCAACGAGAGACCGCTGATCCTGATGCTCGCGCTCGAACACCAATAGCGCCTCAGCGATACTCACGAGCTTGTATGTACCGAGCGCAAGCTCGGGCCGTTCGCGGCGTAACCTGATCAGCGCCCGATACAGGCTGAGCATGGATCCGGTATCATGGCGCTCAATGGCAACGTTGTCAGCGCCAAAATTCCGGTCCAACGGCAGCCAAGGCGCGGCAGTGCTAAAGCCGGCATATGGCGTCGAATCCCATTGCATGGGCGTACGGCAACCGTCGCGGCCGACTCCGAGGCCGGGTACATTTTTCTCCCAGGGATCCCTCACCTGATCCGGTCGGATTTCGACCTGCGGCATGCCGATCTCGTCGCCGTAGTACAGCGTAGGCGTCCCGCGGAGCGTCAGCAGCAGCATTGCCGCGATGCGCGCCTGATCGCCGCCCACGCGGCTGGCGATGCGCTGGCGGTCGTGATTGCCAAGTACCCAGTTCGGCCATGCACCTGCCGGCAGCGCGGCTTCGTAGTCGCCGACGAGTTTGGCAATGGTGCGCGCATTCCACGGCGTCGAGATCAGCGCGAAGTTGAACGGCAGATGCGCACCAGCCAGATCACGGCCATAGTAGGTTACGAGCTTGTCCAGTGGCAGATAGATTTCGCCGATCAGAACCCGGTCGTCGAACTCGTCGATGACCCTGCGCATCTCAGCCACGATCTCGTGGACTTCGGGCCTGTCGGCCGAATACAGCGGGATCAGCTGCTGATAAGGCTGCTGCCCCGAAATGAAGTCTGGGTTTGGCGGATTATCACGCAGCAGATCATCCTTGATCAGATGCCACATCACATCGACGCGAAATCCGTCGACGCCACGCCGCAGCCAGAAGCGCATGACGTCATGCATCGCACGGCGGACGTCGTGATTGCGCCAGTTCAGATCGGGCTGGCTACGCAGGAACGCGTGATAATAATACTGTCCGGTATCCGCATCGAATTCCCATGTGCTGCCGCCGAATTCGGAAAGCCAGTTGTTGGGTGGGCCGCCCTCACCCTTGGGGTCGCGCCAGATGTACCAGTCGCGTTTCGCGTTGGCTCTCGAACTGCGGCTTTCAATGAACCAAGGATGCCGGTCGGAAGTATGGTTGGGCACAAGATCGAGAACGATCTTCAGTCCAAGATCATGCGCGGCCACAACCAGTGCATCGAAATCGTTGAGAGAGCCGAACACCGGATCGATCCCGGTATAGTCTGCGATATCGTAGCCGAAGTCTTCCATCGGCGACGGAAAGATCGGCGACAGCCACAGCGCGTCGACGCCCAGTTCACGCAAGTAAGGCAGCCGCTCGATAACGCCGCGGAGATCGCCGACGCCATCGCCGTTCGAGTCCTGAAACGAGCGCGGATAGATCTGATAGAGGATTCCAGACCTCCACCAGGCGAAGTTTTCATGCATAGGTCACGCCGAAGGGGTCGATGTTCAGGGCTATCTGCAATCTCCACATAGTCTCAAGGGAAAGTGGCTGGCAACATTGCTTGAACCCGACTCAGCTAATGCCGATAATTCAGTTGATGAATCGCGTGATGGGGTCGGCGTGACATAAAACTCTCACATTGAGATTCGCTTGCCACTGAGGCGCTCGAGTAGAAGTACAGGATGTCACAGCGGCAACCACGCAGAGCAGTACAGTTCACCCCGGATACGCGGCGCTGGACTGTCATGGTAATCGTCCTGATCGGCTCGCTCGGCGTTTACGCCGTCGAACGCTGGATGCGGGCACCGGACGCCCCGGTCTCGGGCAATGCATTCGTGGCCGATGGCGACACCCTGACGATCGCCGGCACGCGGATTCGTCTCATTGACATCGATGCCCCTGAACTGGATCAGACCTGCACCGATGCTCAAGGACGCGACTGGCCATGTGGACGGCAGTCATCTGCCCAACTGCGCAGCCGTATCCGCGGCCACAATCTCACTTGTCAGCCGAAATCGATCGACAAGTTTGGGCGCACGCTGGCGACCTGCGCCCTTCCGGACGGCACCGACATCAACGGCTGGATGGTCCAGCAAGGCTGGGCTGTCACATCCAGCTTCGCGAACGTCTATGGCGCGCAGCAGGACGACGCGAAATCTGCCAAACGCGGACTTTGGGCTGGCACATTCACACCGCCGCGCGAATGGCGTCACCAGCATCCGCGCACGGACGACCGTCGCAAGGATTAGTCAGTGCGTCTCAGCTCGCTTTCGCGAGGCACGGCTGCTCCCGCAAATGCCGCTCGGTCGAAGCCGGATACTTCCGCAACATCGCTGCCGGTCTGACCGGCCGCGGGACGAAATTGCCGCCGCAGTTCGGGCATGCGCCGCCGAATACGGTATCAGCGCAGGTTTTGCAGAATGTGCATTCGAATGTGCAGATCACTGCCTCACTGCTCTCCGGCGGCAGGTCCTTGTCGCAGCATTCGCAATTCGGCTTGAGTTTCATCATCTGACGTCTCCCGGTGCGCGGCCCGTCGAGCCTATTCGGCTGCTGGATCTGGTGCAAGGCAGCCGAGCGGCAGCGGCTGCTTGCGCCCTATCGGCTTTTCATCTTACCTGCGACGAGAAAATGTGAGGAAGCCCAAATGTCGAATGTCGAAAGAGTACAGGACGCCCGCGCCGCCGAGCCGGAAGTGCTCTATGCGGTCGACGGCAACATCGCCACGATTACGCTGAATCGCCCGGAGAGGTTGAATACGATCTCTCGCCCGATGCTGGCGCAGCTCGGCCAACTGCTCCTGCAAGCTGACAACGATCCCGACGTGCGTGCCGTCATTCTCACGGCGACCGGGCGCGCCTTCTGCGCCGGACTGGATGTGGGCAGTGCATCGAGCGGCACTGGCATCGGCTCGCAGAGTGACGCCGACGGCGCGCGTACAACGCTTGACCTCAAGACCGCGCCTCCAACGATCCTTTTCAATATGGAGAAGCCGACGATCTGCGCGCTCAATGGCGCTGCGGCCGGTTACGGCATGGACACTGCGCTGGGTTGCGATATCCGCATCATGGCCGAGAGCGCAAAGTTCGCTGCCGCGTTCGTCAAGCGTGGCATCGTGCCGGAGTCAGGCGGGACATGGTTTCTGCCGCGCATGCTGGGCTGGGCCAAGGCCGCAGAGATCATCTTCACCGGCCGCACGCTCTCGGCGAAGGAAAGCCTTGAGATGGGTTTGACCAATCACGTCGTCCCGGACGCCGAACTGATGCCGCGCGCTCGCGCCCTCGCCGCCGAGATCGCCGCCAATGCGCCGCTCGCGGTTCAATCGGCCAAGCGCATGATGCGTGTCGGCCTCTCGGAAAACTTCAACGATCATGTCCATCACGTCTTCCTGCAACTGCTGCCCCTGATGCGCACTCAGGATTTCCGTGAGGGTCTGGCCTCCTTTCTCGAAAAGCGGCCAGCCGACTTCAAGGGACGCTGAAGCTACGTCACGCCCAATCGCTGGTCCCTGTCGCGCAGCCAGCGGATCGCAGGCAGCGTCAGCAGCACCATCACGGCTTTGCCGACGATCTGGCCTGCGAGAAACTGAAGGCTGCCGAAAGCGAGCCACAGAAAGAGCAGCGAGTCCGCAACAAGTCCGACAAGGCTGCTCGCCGCTACGGCGAGCACAAGCCCGCGCTTTTGCAGCGGTGTGTAGACCGCGAAATCCGCAAGTTCCGACAGGAGAAACGCGACTGCCGATGCGACCACCAGCGGCGCCGGTGCGAACGCCGCAGAGAGCACTGTCCCTGCTCCAATCGCCGCCAATCCATAAGTCACGCCGAGCCGCCTCTGCACAAGATCGCGCAGCACCAGTGCAAGACCCGCCATCAGCACACCGCTTGGCGCCATCAGGCCGGGTGCCACTGGAATAAGACATGGCCCGTCCGGCGGGCACAGCGTGCCGACGTGCTGGATCAACCAATTG
The DNA here is from genome assembly GCF_058794875.1 of Afipia sp. GW823-FHT06G09. Taxonomy (NCBI): domain Bacteria; kingdom Pseudomonadati; phylum Pseudomonadota; class Alphaproteobacteria; order Hyphomicrobiales; family Nitrobacteraceae; genus Afipia; species Afipia sp. GW823-FHT06G09. Next base: position 781,038 of record NZ_JBXAHF010000004.1, on the reverse strand, counting down.
GCGACCGGAATGCAGGCGATATAGGCCGATAGAAATATCAGGCCTTCCGTGCGAAACCGTTGCGCGAGCGTCATCACGTTTCGGTCTTGGCTTTCGCGGCGTATGTCGTCCAGCCCTTGGCGCGCAGGCTGCATGCCGGGCACTCGCCGCAGCCGTAACCCCAGTCGTGCCGCGCGCCGCGCTCACCGAGGTAACAGGTGTGGGAGTGTTCAACGATCAAATCGACCAATCCCCGGCCGCCGAGTTCTTCCGCCAGCGCCCATGTGTCACCCTTGTCGCGCCACATCAGCGGTGTGTGCAATTCGAATGGACGCGCCATCCCGAGATTGAGCGCCACATTGAGCGCCTTGATGGTCTCGTCCCGGCAATCGGGATAGCCGGAGAAATCCGTTTCGCACATGCCGCCTACGATGTGGGTGATGCCCCGCCGATAGGCCAGCGCAGCGGCAAAAGTGAGAAACACCAGATTGCGGCCCGGCACGAACGTATTGGGCAGGCCACCCTCACCCATCGCGATTGCGGTGTCGCGGGTCAGCGCGGTTTCGGAAATGTCGCCGAGGGTCGGAATGTCCAGTGTATGGCTTTCGCCGAGTCTGGCCGCCCACTCGGGCCGAAGCCTCATCATCCCGTCGATCAGCTTTGCACGGCTTTCAAGCTCAACGGCATGCCGCTGGCCATACGAAAATCCGATGGTCTCCACGCGCTCAAAGCGAGTCAATGCCCACGCGAGGCAGGTGGCGGAATCCTGCCCGCCGGAGAAAAGCACAAGAGCTGCGTTGTTTTGGCCTAATTCCGTCATGGCACTGCACTTAGCACCCGAACACCGCGCCGCCAATTGTCTCGGGGCCGTCGTTACGGCATAGAGGGAAGCTCCTCATGCCCATGGTGCGCCATGCCTGCTTCCCATGACATCTCCAAACTCCTCGACATCATGGCGGCGCTGCGTACGCCGAAGACCGGGTGTCCGTGGGATCTGGAACAGACCTTTGCGACGATTGCCCCCTACACCATCGAGGAGGCCTATGAGGTGGCCGAGGCGATTTCCCGTCACGACCTTGATGACCTGAAGGAAGAACTTGGCGATCTGCTGCTTCAGGTTGTGTTTCATTCACGGATGGCCGAGGAAAAAGGCGCCTTCGCGTTCGGCGATGTGGTAAACGCCATCACGACCAAGATGATCCGGCGGCATCCGCATGTATTCGGGGAGAAAGCCGGGCGTATGACACCCGAAGAGGTGAAGGGTCTGTGGCACAGCATCAAGGCCGAGGAAAAAGCCGAACGCGCGACTTTGCGCGGGGAAGTTCCTGACGCAAAGCCCGGCCTGCTGGAGAAGGTGAAAAAGAGCCAGCCCGCTCTCGCTCGCGCGATGGACTTGCAACGCACCGCTTCGACCGTCGGCTTCGACTGGAACGACCCACGTGCGGTACTCGCCAAAATTCGCGAGGAAGCGGATGAAATCGAGGCCGCGCTGGATAGCCGCGACCAAGCGCATGTTGCCGAGGAGACCGGCGATCTTCTGTTCGCTGTGGTCAACCTGGCGCGTCACGCCGATGCCGATCCGGAAATGGCCTTGCGCGCGACCAACGCGAAATTCGAGCGGCGCTTTGCCTATATCGAGCGAACGCTCGCATCGCGCGGTTCATCGCTCGAAGAGGCGACGCTGGCGGAGATGGACGCGTTGTGGAACGAAGCGAAGACTGAAAAATAACGTCTCAGTGCGTGCTGGGTACCGCGCCGAACTTGGCAATGGTGATGTCACGCTTGGTCTCATCGACGCGCACAGTCATGGCAAAGCGGCCATTCTCCATGTGCTTGTCGAGCACCTCCGCATTCCGGTGCAGCCAGCTGATGCCGGCACCATCAGATGCATCGATGAACAGATCGAGCGTCACGCGCGTCGCAGCCAGGCGATCCTCAATGGCAGCAAGCAGAGCATCGATACCCTCCCCGGTCTCGGCCGACACCGGAAAGCACGGCCGCTCGGGCGGACGCCGCGCGGCAATGTTCATAAGGTTGTCGCGGCCTTCCTCATCGAAGCGGTCGATCTTGTTCCAGACCTCCACGATGCGCTGACCGCTGTCCGGGTCGATTCCGAGCTGTCTCAATACGCCTTCGACATCACGCTGCTGAGCCTCGGCATCTTCATGCGAGATGTCGCGCACATGCAGGATGACATCAGCCTCGATGACTTCCTCGAGCGTGGCGCGGAACGCCGCCACCAGCATGGTCGGCAAGTCCGAGATGAACCCGACGGTATCCGACAGCATGGCCGTGCCGCCGTGCGGTAGTGTCAGCGCGCGCAGGGTCGGATCGAGTGTTGCGAACAGCATGTCAGCCGCTTGAACGTCGGCGCGGGTCAGCCGGTTGAACAGCGTGGATTTTCCGGCGTTGGTGTAGCCGACCAGTGCAACGACGCGGTAGGGGACGCGCTGACGCCCCGCGCGGTGCAGCCGGCGCGTTGCCTGAACCTTCTTGAGTTCTGCTTCGATGCGGGAGATGCGATCGCCGATCATGCGCCGGTCCGCCTCGATCTGGGTTTCGCCGGGGCCGCCCATGAATCCGAAACCGCCGCGCTGGCGTTCGAGATGGGTCCATGACCGGACGAGACGGCTGCGCTGATAATTCAGATGCGCGAGTTCGACCTGCAGCGTGCCTTCCCGGGTCTTCGCGCGGCGGCCAAAGATTTCCAGAATGAGGCCGGTGCGGTCGAGCACCTTCGCGTTCCATTCCTTTTCGAGGTTGCGTTGCTGGACCGGCGAGAGCGCACAATCCATCACGACCAGATCGACCTCATTGGCCTTGATCAGGCCGATCATCTCCTCGACCTTGCCTTTGCCGAGATAGGTCGCCGGCCGGATTTCGCTCAGCGGCGCCAGGATCGCTTCCGCCACGGTGAGATCGATGGCGCGCGCCAGCCCCGCGGCTTCTTCAAGCCGCGCCTCCGGATTGCGTATTCCATGAGCTACCGCCGTCGCGTCGGGGTCGCCCCGCCGCACGCGCTTGTAAGGACCGATGACCAGCACCCGTCCTGTATCGCCCCGCGCCGCCCTTGGCCGGTCGGCGCCCCCGTCGAAGTCTCGGGATTCCAAACTAGTTCAATCTCAAGCTGGCGCGTCCTCGCCGCCTTCGAACAACTGGATGGGAGCGCCCGGCATGATCGTCGAGATCGCATGCTTGTAGACAAGCTGCGAGTGACCGTCGCGCCGAAGCAGCAGACAGAAATTGTCGAACCAGGTGACAATGCCCTGCAGCTTCACTCCATTGACCAGAAAGATCGTCAGTGGCGTTTTGGTTTTGCGAACGTGATTGAGAAACGTGTCTTGTAGGTTTTGTGCGCGGTCTGCCGCCATTTTCTTATCCCGCATTCTTGTTTTTGGGCCCGACCTGCCCTCTTCGGGGCGTGGTCTGGCTGCCGGCGTCCCTGAGATCCCCCTCCGGGTGCTGCAGCGCGATTAAAGGACACGCCCGGTTGTTAGGCAAGGCCGCGGTACCGGGCTAAGCCGCCAAAGGGCCGAAAATCTTACGAAAATGCTGAATACCGGTGGAATTCTTCCCGCAATCGCATGGAAATCGAGCCCGGCTTGCCATCCCCGATGTTCCGGCCGTCGATCCTGACCACCGGCATGACGATCTGGCTGGATGCGGTGACGAACGCCTCGGCGGCCTCATAAGCCTCCGCAGGGGTGAATGGGCGCTCCTCAAGCTTGATCTGGAGCGCTGCCAGCACCTCGGTCAGCACCGACCGCGTGATGCCGGCGAGAATGCCGCTCTCGGCCGACCGGGTCACGACCCTGCCATCTCTGGTCACGATCCATGCATTGCTCGATGAACCTTCAGTGACATGGCCATCGCCGTCGACGTACCACGCCTCGTAGGCGTTGTTCTCACGTGCCTGCTGCTTCGCCAGCACGTTGGGCAACAGGGAAACGGACTTGATGTCGACGCGCGGCCAGCGATTTTCGGGAACGGTGATGACGCCGATCCCCTTTGCTGCGGTCTCCTGATTTTTCTGGAAGTTGAGACTGCGCGCCGTAACCACCACAGCCGGCTTGACAGGCTTGACCGGAAACGCGTGATCGCGCCGGGCCACGCCGCGAGTCACTTGCAGGTAAACGATCCCGTACGTCACGCGATTGCGTCGCACGGTCTCGTGAATCACGATCTCAAGCGCGGCCAGCGGCATCGGCATATCGATGCGCAATTCGCGGAGAGAGCGCTGCAAGCGCGTCAGGTGGCGTGGCATGTCCACGACCTTGCCGCCCCTGATCTCGCAGACTTCGTAGACGCCATCGGAAAACTGATAGCCGCGGTCCTCGATATTCACATTGGCGTCCCGCATGTCGCGGTACTGGCCGTTCACATAGGCAATGCGGGACATGAACTTAACCGACCCCCAGTGCCTTGAGCTTGCGATGCAGCGCCGAACGCTCCATTCCCACAAACTCGGCCGTGCGCGAAATGTTGCCCGAGAACCGGCTGATCTGCGCAATCAGATAGTCGCGCTCAAATACTTCGCGGGCCTCCCGCAGCGGCAGGCCCATGATGTGCTCGCCGTTGTTGCCTGTGGGCATGGCCGGGATCATCGAGCCGACGTCCTGAGGCAGCATGTCAGCGGTAATCGCAGCATCAGGGTCACCACCCGCCAGGATCATCACGCGCTCGACGTTGTTACGCAATTGCCGGACATTGCCCGGCCAGACGTGCGATTGCAGCACCGCCATGGCGTCCTCCCCGATCCGCCGTTTCGGCAGTCCGGTCGCGGATGAAATCTGGTCCATGAAGTATTCAACGAGGTCGGGAATATCCTCCCGGCGCTCTGACAATGGCGGGATACGGATCGGAACAACCGACAGGCGATGGTAGAGATCTTCCCGGAATTTCCCCTCTGCGATCTCGGCCTCAAGATTGCGCGCGGTCGAGGACACGATTCGAACGTCCACGCTCACCTTCGTGGTACCGCCTGCCCGCTGGAACGTCTGATCGACCAGCACCCGCAAGATCCTGTTCTGGGTTTCGCGCGGCATATCGGCGATCTCGTCGATGAACAACGTGCCGCCGTGAGCCTCCTCAAGCGCACCGGGCTTGCGGCCGGTTTCGCCGTCGGACAATTCAACCCCGAACAATTCGACTTCCATCCGCTCCGGCGTGATAGCGGCAGCATTGATGACAACAAAAGGCCCATCCGCGCGGCTGGACATAGCGTGCAACGTCCGCGCGGCAAGCTCCTTGCCGCCCCCCGACGGGCCGACGATCATGATGCGGCTGTTGGCCTTGGCCGCACGGTCGATGGTCTGCCGCAACTGGTTCATGCACGGTGAACGGCCGATCAGCGTACCGGACGACGGCGCATGCTGCTTGAGTTCGCGCACCTCGCGCTTGAGGCGCGACGTTTCCAGTGCACGGTTTGCGACCAGAATCAGCCGGTCCGCCTTAAAGGGTTTCTCAATGAAATCGTAAGCGCCGCGCTTGATCGCCGCGACCGCCGTCTCGATGTTGCCGTGGCCGGAAATCATCACGACCGGCACTTCGGGGTGATTCAGCTTGATCTGTTCGAGCAACTGCAGACCATCCAGCTTGCTGCCCTGAAGCCAGATGTCGAGGAAGATGAGGTTCGGTCGGCGGCTCGAAATTTCCGCCAGTGCGGAGTCGCTGTCACGCGCGGTCCGCGTCTTGAAACCCTCGTCGTCGAGAATGCCCGCGACAAGATCCCGAATATCAGCTTCGTCATCGACGATCAAAATATCATTCGCCATGAATCACGCCCGCTCTATCAATCGCCGGTTACGGCTTCGGTCTTTGCTTCGTGTTTTTCCTCGGCTGCGGCGTCCTTCGCCTGGCCGAAGACAGAAAATCTCATCCGCACCCACGCGCCCCGTGCACCGGGGCGAAGGGCGGATGCGTCATTCAGTTCGATACGTCCGCCGTGATCTTCGAGGACGCGGCCAACGATCGCGAGACCAAGGCCGGTACCCTTTTCGCGGGTGGTCACATACGGCTCAAGCAGCCGCGCGCGGCTTTCTTTGGGCAGCCCGATTCCGTTGTCCACAATATCGATCACGATATCGTCGTTTTCACGCGCGGCGATGACATCGATATGCCCACGCTCGATCTCTCCCGAAGGAACTGCGCTGATGGCTTCCGTGGCGTTCTTGATGATGTTGGTCAGTCCCTGCGAAATCAGGCGCCGGTCGAATTTCGCCAGCATCGGCTCCTGCTTGATGTCGACATCGATATCGATATCGGGATAGCCGACGCGCATCAGGAACACCGTCTGACGAACCGTATCTGCGACATCCTCGCCCTCTATCACGGGCTTCGGCATGCGCGCGAACTTCGAGAACTCATCCACCATCCTGCGGATATCATCGACCTGTCGGATAATCGTGTCCGTGCACTGGTCGAAGACCGGCCGATCCTCGGTGATGACCTTGCCGAACTTGCGGCGAATGCGCTCCGCCGACAGCTGGATCGGGGTCAGCGGGTTCTTGATCTCATGTGCGATGCGTCGGGCGACGTCGGCCCACGCGGATGTCCGCTGCGCGGTCACCAGTTCAGTAATATCGTCGAGGGTGATGATGTAGCTCTCGTTCGATTGTCCAGTCTGTTCTGAACTGACCCGCACCGACAGGTTGCGTTCGACGTTGTCGCGGCTGATCTCGATCTGCCCCTGCAGCAACCTTTGCGCGCTGCTGCGGGCCGTCGTCATCAACTCATTAAGTTCCGGAACAATCTCGGATAGTGGCTTGCTCAAAACCTCCGATTCCGAATGACCGATCAGCTTTTCCGCCGAGCGATTCAGAACGGCGATCTTGCCGGCGCCATCGACACCGATAATGCCGGCGCTCGCTGATGAAAGAACCGCCTCGATAAACCGGCGGCGGCTGTCGATAAGACCGCTCGCATTCACAAGATCGTCGCGCTGCGTGCGCAATTCCTGCGTCATCTTATTGAATGTCTCGCCGAGATTGGCGAGATCGCCCTCGGACTTGATCACGGGGACCTGAACATGCAGATCGCCTGTGGACACGAGATTGGCCGCGCTCATCAAACGGCGGATCGGCGCGACAAGCCAGTTGGCGAAATTAAGCCCGATCAGCACCGATGACATGAGCACGGTGAGCGCGATCACCGTGAACATCAGCGCGAAGGCGACCTGAATTCCCAGTCGCCGCGACTCGAGTTCGGCGTATTCCTTCACGCTCGCCTGGGTCTGCTGCAACTGCGCGACGACGCGCGGATCGAGAATGCGGGCCACGTAAAGGAACGTATCCTGAAACGCGCGCAACCGAATCACCGCGGCGACGTAGTTCTGTTCGATAAAGACACCGATCTGGGGTTCATCCTCGGTGACGTTCTTCAGAAAATCCCCTGCGGGAGTCTGAAAATCCTGCCGGATTCCGGTGGCAGCCGTCTCAAGGATGTTCCGATCCTTGTCGATGATCATGGCGCCAGGCAGATTGCGCGAGGTCGCACTCGACGTCAGCACGTTGCGGAAGGTCTGCCGGTCCTGATCGAACAATGGCCGTGCACGCGCGATGTCGTTCGACATCCCGATGATGTCCCCGCGAATGAGCTGCGCGTGTTCATAAACATAGGCGTTGGCAACGATCAGCGAATTTTCGATCACCGCGCGGGTGCGGACGGAAAACAGCCGATCCAGGCCGCGATCGATGGTGACATTCGCCACGATCGACACCAGCACCGCCGGCAAAACCGCGATCACTGAAAACAGGCTGACAATCTGGACGTGCAAGCGCGCAGCAGCGCGGCCACGGCGGCGGGCCTGAACCACCTGCCAGACCTCGCGGGCGATAATCGCCAGCAGCAGCAGGATGGTCGCGCCGTTAATCAGGAGGAAAGTAATAACGACGCTGTGGACGGGGGCGATCGGCGTTAATCCGGTCAGCACCACGAACGTCAGGAACGCAGACAGCAGCGAAATGCCAACGGCGAACGGCGCCAATAGTCGATGCCATGGCCGGCCGGAAGGCTCGGCAACCGACGGGTCGAGGGTTTGGGCCGACGCCTCTGCTGCGCTCATGCGGGATCGTGTCAGGCCAATTTTGCCAGGTGCGAGGCGGATGCCCCGACCAGTGATGCATTCATATCACAATGTTGCTGAATTGCGACATTTCCTAGGCGCATGTCCGTGACGAATTGCGCGCCTTCAACGGTTTCTAATCGAGCCGGGACACCCGAAATCCGGCCCCGTCACCGGAATGCCACTGCGCTGAGCCTGAAACTAGAGACTAGCCCCTTCGCCGGTCTGCCGTAATCCGCTTCCGCAGGAGCCGAAAACACGTCTAGCCGCCGCTTCGGTAGACCTGAATGTCGAGATCCCGAATCTTCTTGCGCAGGGTATTCCGGTTCAGCCCGAGGAGATCGGCCGCCCTAATCTGGTTGCCGCGATTGGCCGCCAGCGCCGCCGTCAGCAGCGGAACTTCGATCTCCTTCAGGATGCGGTGATAAAGCCCTGGTGGCGGCAGACCGTTCGGGAACCCGGCAAAATGCGATGCGAGATACATCTCCACCGCCCCTCCGAGATTGTCCACGCTTTGCGGCATGCTGCCGCCAGACACCACGGCAGGCGGCGCCAGTTCGCCTTCGATCACCGAACCGGTGATAACGTCCTGCGGGTAAAGCGCCGCAAGGCGGCGCGCGAGGTTTTCAAGCTCGCGTACGTTGCCCGGCCAGCGATGCTGCTTGAGCCTTTCAAGCGCCTGTGCATCGAGCTTCTTCGGCGGCAAGCCGTCCTTTTCCGCCAGCGCAAAGAAGTGCCGGATCAGGTCAGGCAAATCCTCAATCCGCTCGCGCAGCGGCGGCAGGCGCAGCGGGACCACGTTGAGGCGGAAGAACAGGTCTTCACGGAACAGACCCTGCTGAATGAGAATGCGGAGGTCCTTGTTGCTGGCCGCCACGATCCGCACGTCGGTCTTGATCGGTGTGCGCCCGCCGACCGTTGTGTATTCGCCCTGCTGCAAAACGCGCAGCAGGCGGGTCTGCGCCTCCATCGGCATATCGCCGATTTCGTCGAGGAACAGCGTGCCACCTTCGGCCTGCTCGAACCGGCCGGTCGCGCGGGCATTCGCGCCGGTGAACGCGCCGCGCTCGTGCCCGAACAGTTCGGACTCGATCAAATCGCGCGGAATAGCCGCCATGTTGACCGCGACGAACGGGCCGTTGCGGCGTTTGCCGTAGTCATGCAGCGCTCGCGCGACCAGTTCCTTGCCGGTGCCGGATTCGCCGGAGATCATGACGGTCAGATCGGTCTGCATCAGGCGCGCGAGCACGCGGTAGATTTCCTGCATCGCAGGCGAGCGGCCGACCAGCGGAATGGAGTCGAACTCGCCCTCGTCCTTGACTGTCGCCGGGCGCTCCTTCGGCTCGGACAGGGCGCGGCCGACGATCGCGATCAGTTCCTTGAGATCGAATGGCTTCGGCAGATATTCGTAGGCGCCGCGCTCCGATGCCCTGATCGCGGTCATGAACGTGTTCTGCGCACTCATGACGATGACCGGCAGATTCGGGCGCATCTTCTTGATACGCGGCAACAGGTCGAACGCATTCTCATCCGGCATCACAACGTCGGTGATGACGAGATCGCCCTCGCCCTGGCTTACCCAACGCCAGAGCGTGGCGGCATTGCCCGTCAGCCGCACCTCATATCCGGCGCGGGACAGTGCCTGATTGAGCACGGTACGGATGGCGGTGTCGTCGTCAGCGACAAGTATGCTACCTGCGGGCATTGTTATTTATTCCTCATCTGCGGTCTGTGAGGCATGCGAGAGCGTTCCCGGGCGCCCGTCGCTATTGCTGTGGCTGTTGTTCTTTGTTGGATTGAACATCGGCAGCAGCACGCGAAAGACAGTTTTTCGTGGCTGGGATTCACATTCGATAATGCCGCCATGATCGTTCACGATCTTGGCGACGAGCGCGAGGCCGAGACCGCTGCCGGTCGGCTTGGTGGTCACGAACGGATCGAACAGATTTGGCAGTAAATCGTCCGGCACGCCGGGGCCGTTGTCCTTCACACAGAATTCAAGCGGCAGCGAAACGCGTGATTTTTTGCCGGGCACCGAGAGACGCACACCTGGCCGGAATGCCGTGGTCAACTGAATCTCGCCGTCTGTCCCGAGATCCGCGACGGCCTCGGCCGCGTTCTTCACGAGATTCAGGAACACCTGAATAAGCTGATCCTGATTGGCCAGCACAGGCGGCAACGAAGGATCGTACTCTTCGATGAATTTGATGTTACGGGCGAAGCCGGACTGGGCAAGCCGTTTCACATGATCGAACACGGAATGGATGTTCACCGGGCCGCGCGCCACGGGGCGCTCGTCGCCGAAAACCTCCATGCGATCGACAAGCGTCACAATGCGATCCGCCTCATCACAGATCAGGCGTGTCAGTGTGCGGTCTTCCGGCGATGCGGCCTGCTCCAGCAACTGTGCGGCGCCGCGAATGCCCGACAGCGGATTTTTGATCTCATGCGCCAGCATCGCGGCCAGCGCGATCACCGAGCGGGCGGCGCTGCGATGAGTTAGTTGACGATCCATCTTGTCGGCGATGGTGCGTTCCTGAAGCATCACCACGATATGACCGGGATGCTCGCTGAGCGGAGCAACATGAAGATCGACCTGGCGGTCACCTCCGATACGAGGCGTGCCGAGATCGACCTTGTATTCGTTCACAGCCGATCCGGTACGGCGTACCTGATCGATAAGCGCAAGCAGCGGGCTGCCGAACGGCACCAATTCGCGCAGCATCTGCCGCTGCAAGTGCGGAATCGAGGTCTCAAAAAACGATTCCGCTGCAATGTTCGCGTCGAGGATCTTGCCGTCCGGAGCCACAAGCATGACCGGATTGGGCAGCGCGTTCAGAATTGCATCGCTATTGGCGAGTTGTGGAACGCGTTTTTCAGCGGCATTGCTCATGCGGCGGCGCTCCAGGAGAATTCGCCAAAGGCATCGTGAAGCGAGCGGCGAACATGCGCCGGATCTGTCGCCGTCAGGATCGTCTGGCGCCAGCGCTTGAGAGCATCCGCAGATGCGGCACTGCCTTTTGCCGCGACATCAAGAGCCCAGCCCAGATGCTTGCGCGCATGACGTGAGCCGACACGGGCGCCGTAGTGCTCGACGACCTGATCGTAGAGCTTGCAAACATGCTCGAGTTGCTCGCTGAGATGCGGCTCGGACTCCGGTGATCCGCCATCGAGACGGCGTGCAATCTGTCCCGGCAGCCAAGGCTGTCCTTGCGCACCCCGCCCGATCATCACGGCATCTGCCCCCGATGCCTCAAGCGCAAGCGCGGCCTGCTCGAACGACGTAATGTCGCCGTTCACGACAACCGGTACGGTCACTGCGTCCTTGACCGGCCGCACGGCGGCCCAGTCGGCGCTTCCCTTGTAGAACTGGCAGCGGGTTCGGCCATGAACGGTGATCATCTTGACGCCTGCCGCCTCGGCGCGACGTGCTAGCTCCGGTGCATTGAGAGACTTGTCGTCCCAGCCCAGCCGCATCTTCAACGTCACCGGCACGGAGACGGCAGAGACGGTGGCGTCGATGAGGCGGAGCGCATGATCGAGGTCGCGCATCAGCGCAGAGCCAGACTGACCGCCGGTGACATGACGCGCGGGGCAGCCCATGTTGATATCGATAATATCGGCGCCGGCAGCTTCTGCGATCCTCGCGCCTTCGGTCATCCAGCGCGTTTCGCAGCCGGCGAGCTGAACGACGTGCGGGCCGACACCGGCGGCCTCGCAGCGCAGGACCGACATCGGGCGGCCTCGGGCAAGGTCATCGCTGGCTGTCATTTCCGAGACGACAAGCCCGGCTCCCAGCTCAGCGGCGATACGGCGGAACGGCGCATCGGTCACGCCGGACATCGGTGCCAGAAGGACGCGATTTGCGACTTCAATATCGCCAATGGTCAGCGCTGCCTGACGTTCCGGAGCCATACCGATCACTGTAATTCTCGTTTTTCGCCAAACCCCGCCTCATTGCGGAGAATGCATAGCTTAATTTCTGAGCATATCGAAGCCATGCCTACACTTTAGCCAATTCCGGGCGGCTTGCAAGTGCGGCGCAACAATTCTTCCAAATTCCTCACAGGGTTGCGGAATCGTGCTGTTCCCTGCCCGAATATGGTAAGTGCAGCACCCAAACCTGCCAACAATCGGCTCAGCCACCCTGCTCGGACGTTCGTCAAATAATCATGCCAACCCAAAAACGGACTGCGGCCATTATCGTTGCTGCCGGTCGCGGACTTCGCGCCGGGACCGGAGGCCCTAAGCAATACCGATCCATCGGCGGCAAAACCGTCCTTTCGAGGGCGATGGAGCCGTTTTGTACCCATCCGGCTGTGTTTGCCGTCCAGCCGGTCCGCAACCCGGACGATGCCGATATTTTCGACCAGGCTGTGGCCCATCTTAAGTATCAGACGCCGGTCAATGGCGGCGCGACGCGTCAGGCGTCTGTGCGCGCGGGGCTCGAAGCGCTGGCCAGCGAAGCACCAGACATCGTGCTCATTCACGACGCGGCGCGCGCGTTCGTCACCGACAAGGTCATCTCGCGCGCCATCGATGCCGCCCTGATCACGGGAGCGGCGATTCCCGTCGTGCCGGTCACAGACACCATCAAGGTCGTCGATAGATCCGGCGCCATCCAGGCGACACCGGATCGTGCGAATTTGCGAATCGCGCAAACACCGCAGGCGTTTCGCTTCGACACCATTCTCGAAGCCCATCGCCGCGCGGCGCGCGAGGGCCGCGACGATTTCACAGACGACGCGGCGATCGCGGAATGGGCGGGATTGACCGTCGCAACCTTTGAAGGCGATGCTGCCAACATGAAACTGACCACACCGGAAGACTTTGCACGCGAGGAGGCGCGCCTCGGCGCCATGCTGGGCGACATCCGCACCGGCACCGGCTACGACGTGCATGCGCTGACCGACGGCGATCACCTGATGCTGTGCGGCGTGCGCGTGCCGTTCAATCGCGGTTTCCTTGCTCATTCCGATGGCGATGTCGGATTGCATGCGATTGTCGATGCCATCCTCGGCGCACTGGCCGATGGCGACATCGGCTCACACTTCCCGCCGAGCGATCCGAAGTGGAAGGGCGCAGCGTCCGATCAATTCCTGAAACATGCGGTCGGTCTGGTGCATCAGCGCGGCGGCCGTATCGCAAACCTCGAAGTGACAATGATCTGCGAAGCGCCGAAAATCGGCCCGCTGCGCGAGGCCATGCGCGCGAAGATCGCGGAGATCACCGGACTGCCGCAGTCACGCGTGGCTGTAAAGGCGACAACTAGCGAACGTCTCGGCTTCACCGGACGTCAGGAGGGTATCGCGGCGACGGCAGCCGCAACGATCCGCCTGCCCTGGGACGAATCCCTGAGCGCCGGGCCATCCGCATGAGCGCCAGCGTCATCCGCGCCCTCTCCCGCTCGCTGCTGGATCTGTGCCGGATGCGCAAGCTGACCATTGCGACCGCCGAGTCCTGCACGGGTGGTCTGGTCGCAGCGGCACTGACCGAAATTCCCGGTTCCTCCGACGTCGTCGATCGTGGCTTCATCACATATTCCAACGAAGCCAAGCACGCGATGCTCGGCGTCGAAACCTCGACGCTGGAAACCTTCGGCGCAGTCAGCAAGGAAACCGCAACCGCGATGGCGTTCGGCGCACTGGAACATGCCGACGTCGATCTGGCGGTTTCGATCACCGGCATCGCCGGACCGGGCGGCGCGACACCCGGAAAGCCTGTCGGGCTGGTGCATCTGGCTGTCGCCGCGCGCGATGGCCGCATCGCGCACAAGGAATGCCGCTTCGGCGCGGTCGGCCGCAGCAATGTCCGCGAGCAGTCAGTGGTCGAAGCGCTGAAAATGCTGACGGAGATGGCCCGCGGACCACAGCCCCCGATCAAGAAGCGGCCACGCGCGGCGGCCCATAGACCGCATCCGCGCGTTTCTCGAACGCCGCGGCGAAGCGCTGGAAAGCGGCGTCGAACATCGCGCCCATCAGCACCGCGAGCATCCGACTCTTGAACTCGTAGGCGATGAAGAAGCCGACATCGCAGGCGTTTTCCGACTTCGCCTCGAAGGTCCAGCGGTTCTCAAGCTTGCTGAACGGACCCTGCAAGTATTCGACCAGGATTTTCAAATTCGGCTTATCCAGCGTGACGCGGCTGGTGAAGGTCTCGCGCACGACCTGAAACGACACGGTCATGTCGGCGACAATGACTTCGGTACCGTCCGGCTTTTGCGTGCGCTGGCGCACCTTCAGCGCCTGGCACATCGGCACGAACTCGGGATAGCGTTCGACATCGGCGACGAGGTCGAACATCTTCTCTGCGCTGTGACGCACGCGGCGCTTGTTGGAAAACTGCGGCATCGAAAACCAAAAGTGGCGATCTAAGGTTGTTGACGGTTATGTACCGTCATCGCGAGGAGCGTAAGCGACGAAGCAATCCATATCTTCTCTTGCAGCCAAAGATGGATTGCTTCGCTTCGCTCGCAATGACGATTGTATCTTAGCGGTTGGCCGCGTCGCGCGCCGCCTGCAGCTTGGCGAAATCCTCGCCGGCGTGATGGGACGAGCGCGTCAGCGGGCTCGCCGACACCATCAGGAAGCCCTTGGTATAGGCGACCTTCTCGTAGCCGCCGAATTCGTCCGGCGTCACATAGCGCATCACCGCATGATGCTTGAGGCTCGGCTGCAGGTACTGCCCGATGGTGAGGAAATCGACATCCGCCGAACGCAAGTCGTCCATCACCTGCAGTACTTCATGACGTTCCTCACCAAGACCAACCATGATACCGGATTTGGTGAAGATGCTCGGGTCCATTTCCTTGACCCGTTGCAGCAGCCGGATGGAATGGAAATAACGCGCGCCGGGCCGCACCGTCAGATACCGCGACGGCACGGTTTCCAGGTTGTGGTTGAACACGTCGGGCTTGGCTGCGACCACCTGCTCCAGCGCCCCCTCTTTACGCAGAAAATCCGGGGTGAGGATTTCAATAGTCGTCGTCGGGCAACTGGCGCGAATGGCGCGGATGGTTTTCGCAAAATGATTTGCACCGCCGTCGGCGAGATCGTCGCGGTCTACTGAGGTGATGACCACATGATGCAGGCCGAGCTTCTGCACGGCGAGCGCGACATGCTCCGGCTCGGACGCGTCGAGCGCGTTGGGCAGGCCAGTCTTGACGTTGCAGAAGGCGCAGGCGCGGGTGCAGGTGTCACCCATGATCATGAAGGTGGCGTGCTTCTTGTCCCAGCACTCACCGATGTTCGGGCAGCCCGCCTCCTCGCACACCGTGACGAGACCGTTTTCCTTGACGATGTTGCGGGTGTTGGCATAGCCGCGCGAATTCGGCGCGCGCACGCGAATCCAGTCGGGCTTGGCCGGCGACTTGGCGTCGGGCCGGTTGACCTTCTCCGGATGACGTGGGCGCACCTGATTTGGCGACACCGTATCGATCAAAGTGACCATGAAAAGTCCGCGATTTCCTTAGACTTACCTAAGCCCGCCAATGTCTTGGCGCAAGCCGTCCGCATCGTGCTACCTTGGAATGACTATCACGTTTCCAACCGGTCCTGCATGGCCCTGCACGCCTATCCCCTGCCCATAAATGGCTGAACTCCAGTCCCAAGCCCCTGCCGGACGGCTGCTGACGCGTAAATTCTTCGCGCGCAGCGTCCATGATGTGGCGCCTGACCTGATCGGCGCGACGCTGCTGGTGGATGGCGTCGGTGGCATCATCGTCGAGGTCGAGGCCTATCATCACACCGAGCCGGCAGCGCATTCGTTCAACGGACCAACCCCGCGCAACATGGTGATGTTCGGCCCGCCAGGATTTCTCTACGTCTATCGCTCCTACGGCATTCACTGGTGCATGAACTTCGTTTGCGAGAAGGAAGGCTCCGCCAGTGCAGTGCTGATCCGTGCGATCGAGCCGACCCACAGCATCCCGGCGATGCGACGCCGCCGCGGATTGCACGACGAACGAACACTGTGTTCGGGGCCGGGCAAGCTTTGCGAGGCGATGGCTGTGACCGGCAAGCACAACGGTCTCGCCCTCGATACGCCGCCGATTGCGATTTACGCACGCACGCGCAAACCGCAGATCGTCAGCGGCCTTCGCATCGGCATCACCAAGGCGGTGGAGCTGCCGTGGCGCTACGGACTGAAGGGCTCGAAATTCATGAGCAAGCCGTTTCCGGCATAAGGCGAAACAGTGACGAACTTCGCTGCAAAAGGAGGAATAGTGACGTAGCGGCGGCGCTTGGAGATTTTGGCTGTTTGCCTCGCGGCAACATGGCGATCGACAGCTCGTGCACGTGTCATGCGTCGCCTGCATAACCAGAAAAGCGTGACAGCCTCACCAAAGAGCATCCATCAAAACGCAGGCAGCCGAGCCATGCGCTCCTGGCTGGACTCAAATTCACCAGCAGCCGTTCAGGCCCGGCGTGTCGAGAAGTCCGTTCTCAGCGTGAAGAAAATGAGCGGCAACATCCACACCGCGATCGGGACAAACGCAAACGCAGCATTCCCGGTGATATCCCACACGATGCCGCCAAGAACCGAGATCGTCATCGCAAGGCCATAGCCCATCGTGAAGATCCCCGCCGACATTCGCGGCACATCGTCCGGTGCAACCAGCAGTGCGGGCAATGCCAGCACGAGAGTCAGTGTGATGGCGCAGGCAAAGCCGATCATCGCCGCCGATCCGATCAGACTCCACGCGTGTCCGGACACCAGAATGCCGGCGATACCTGCAATCCCGAGCGCAGCCGCAGAGAGCAAGGGCCATTTCCTGCGCTCCCATCGGCTCGCCATGACCAGCAGAAGAAACGACGCGGGCAACTGGCCGACATTCAGCGCTGTGAGCGCCGGGCCGATCAGGTCGGTGCGGTCCGTGTGCAGCAGGTAACCGGGAAGAAAAGCATTGGTGCAGAAGTAGAGCTGGTTGGGCGCGCTCATGATGAGGCCCAGCTTCCAGAGCAACGGATCGCGCCAGTCCGGCATCCAGAGACGATGGCGCGAGACCGGCGCATCCTTTCCGCCCGGCTGAAACAGGAAAATGATGAGCGCAATCGCGACGAGCGGAATCGACCAGAGCACCAGACTCGCGCGCCAGCTTCCGGCGAGAAGCGGCACGATAAAAGCTGCGAGCATCACCGGGAAGATTTCTCCGCACAGAAGGCCGTTGGTGTAGACCGCTGTGGCAAAGCCGATGCGGTCCGGCGCCCACTGACGCACGATCGGCGGAAGTGACGGCTGCATCACCGCGATCCCCGCCGCCATGACGATCGTCGTGATGTAGAGCAACCATGGATCGGATGCGAAACCGCGCAGCGCCGAACCCGCTGCCGCGATCAGAAGTCCGATGATGAGCGCAGGCACGGCACCCACGCGCGCGATCAGCAGCGAGCCAGGTACGGCGACCAGCGCGAACAGGAAAACCGGAATCGCATTCAGGATTCCGACCTCGGTGCCGGACAGCCTGAGGTCCAGAATGATGAGCGCCAGCACTGGCGGCACGGCAAGCAGCGTCAGCCGCAGGCCGTTTCCCGCGAGCCAGAGAAGCAGGAGCGCGTTGAACGAGGATGACCGCTGCAGGGTCATTCCGCGCCCTTGAGACGCTCCAAAGCTTCGAGGATTTTCGCCTTGCGGCTTTCGGCTTCCTCGCGCTTCTCGCGCTGTTCTTCGATGACTTCTTCCGGTGCGTTGGCGACGAACTTCTCGTTGCCGAGCTTGGCGTCGACACGCTTGATGTCGGCATCGGCCTTGGCCAGTTCCTTGTCGAGGCGCACCTTCTCGGCCGCAAGATCGATCACGCCCTTGAGCGGAATCGCAGCCACCTCGCCGCGCACCAGCAACTGCACGGAACCGTCCGGCGCGCGATCGGCAAACGAAATTTCACCGAGACGCGCAAGGCGCTTCATCACATCGCTCCAGCGTTCCGCGCGGGCCTTGATGTCGGCGGACGCGCCGACCAGCACCAGCGGAAACAGCGTCGCGGGCGGAATGTTCATTTCCGCGCGCATCGAGCGGATTGCCGAGATGAGCTCGATCAGCCAGCCGATTTCGGATTCAGCCGCAGGATCGCTGAACGGCTCAAGCTCTGGCGCTGGCAGGACGACGATGGGCATCGCCAGCGGATCGGCGGAGATTGCCGGTTCAATGATCGGCGCGGCCGGGGCTTTCAGCGGCCACTCGGCGAGGGCAAGGAGTCCGTCACGCCTGGCCGTTACGCCCCAAAGCTCCTCGGTGAGGAATGGCATGAACGGATGCAGCAGCTTGAGGATCTCGTCGCGCGCCCAGGCGATGCTGGCCTGCGTCTCCGCCTTGGTCGGTGAGTCCGGACCCATCAGCACAGGCTTGGCGAGTTCGAGGTACCAGTCGCAGTAGATGTTCCAGACGAAGCGGTACATGATGCCCGCCGCGTCGTTGAACCGATAGGCCTGAATGGCTTCGGTGACGTCGTGCGTGGCGCGCGCGGTCTCATGCGCGATCCAGCGGTTGAGCGTTTCCTTCGTCTTCGCCGGATCGAATCCATCGGCCAGCGCGCAGCCGTTCATTTCGGCAAAGCGCGAGGCGTTCCACAGCTTGGTCGCGAAGTTGCGGTAGCCTTCGACACGCTGGGTCGAGAGCTTGATATCGCGGCCCTGCGCCGCCATCGCCGCCAGCGTGAAGCGCAGCGCGTCGGCGCCGTAGTCGTCGATCAGGTGCAGCGGATCGATGACGTTGCCTTTCGACTTCGACATCTTGGCGCCCTTCTCGTCGCGGACGAGGGCGTGGATGTAGACGGTCGGGAACGGCACGTCCTTCATGAAATGGATGCCCATCATCATCATCCGGGCGACCCAGAAGAAAATGATGTCGAAACCCGTGACGAGAACGTTGGTCGGGTAGTAGCGCTTCACATCGACGTCGGTGTCGGGCCAGCCGAGCGTCGAGAATGGCCACAGCGCCGACGAGAACCAGGTGTCGAGCACGTCCTCGTCGCGGGTAATGAAGCCTTCGCGCTTCGCCGGATCGAGCGCCATGTCATGGCCCTGCTCCGCCGTGATGACTTCCTGCTCGACGTAGTAGCCGAGCGCCTTGCCGACCGCTTCATCCTCGGTCTCGGCGACGAACACCTTGCCGTCCGGTCCGTACCACGCCGGGATCTGGTGCCCCCACCAGAGCTGGCGCGAGATGCACCACGGCTGGATGTTCTCCATCCACTCGAAGTAGGTCTTCTCCCAGTTCTTCGGCACGAACGCGGTCTCGCCGCTGCGCACGGCCGCAATCGCAGGCGCGGCCAGCGTCTTGGCGTCGACATACCACTGGTCGGTCAGATACGGCTCGATGACCACGCCGGAGCGGTCGCCGTGCGGTACCATGTGCGTGTTGGGTTCGATCTTCTCCAGGAAGCCCGCCTCTTCCAGCTTCGCGACAATCAGTTTGCGCGCGGCGAAGCGATCCTTGCCGTGGAGTTCTTCGGCAAAGATCAACGCGGCTTCAGGCAAGCCGCGCAGATAGTCCTCGTTGGCGGACAGCGACATACGCGCTTCCTGATCGAGCACGCTGATCGACGGAAGATTGTGACGGCGGCCGACCTCGAAGTCGTTGAAGTCGTGGGCCGGGGTGATCTTCACCGCGCCCGAACCCTTCTCGGGATCGGAGTAATCGTCGGCGACGATCGGAATAACACGGCCGACCAGCGGCAGCACGGCGTGCTTGCCGACCAGATGCTTATAGCGCTCGTCATCGGGATTCACGGCGACGGCCGTGTCGCCCAGCATGGTTTCGGGCCGCGTGGTCGCGACCACGATGAAGGTGGACGGGTCCTCGGGATTGAACTCCTTGCCTTCGAGCGGATAGCGCAGATGCCAGAGGCTGCCCTTGACCTCGATCTGCTGCACTTCGAGATCGGAAATCGCGGTCAGCAGCTTCGGGTCCCAGTTGACCAGACGCTTGTCCTTGTAGATCAGGCCCTGTGCGTAGAGTTCGACGAACACCTTGGCGACTGCGCGTGACAGTCCCTCGTCCATGGTGAAGCGTTCGCGCGACCAGTCGCACGATGCACCGAGGCGCTTGAGCTGATTGACGATGGTGCCGCCGGATTCGGCCTTCCACTGCCACACACGCTCGAGGAATTTCGCACGGCCCATGTCGCGGCGGCCAGGCTCCTGCCGCTCCATCAACTGCCGCTCGACAACCATCTGCGTGGCGATACCCGCGTGGTCCGTTCCCGGCTGCCACAACACGTCGCGGCCGCGCATGCGCTCGAACCGGCACAGGATGTCCTGCAGCGTGTTGTTGAGCGCGTGACCCATATGCAGCGAGCCGGTGACGTTCGGCGGCGGAATGACGATCGTGAACGGCTCGGCGTCGCGCCGCTCCGGCCGTCCGGCCTTGAACGCGCCGGCGTCTTCCCACGCACGGGCAATACGGTCTTCGATCTCGGCTGGCTGGTAGTTTTTCTCGATCATCACACTGCAATCAAAAGGAGTGGATCAGGGCTGGAACATTGCCGTCATTGCGAGCGAAGCGAAGCAATCCAGACAGGATTGCGCTGGGCAAAGGAAGCTGGATTGCTTCGTCGCTGGCGCTCCTCGCAATGACGAAATCGCGGTCCAATCCGATTTCATCGCGCCCTAGAAAGCCCCCGGCGCGGCTCAAGTCAACCACTCGGAATATGGAGGATTTAGGCCTAAATCGCCGAAATCACCGGCCGCGGGAGACCCGTTCGATCTCGGCCTTGACGATCCGCTCCACCAGATTGGGCAGATTGTCGTCCAGCCAGGATTTCAGCATCGGCCGCAGCATCTCCTTGACGAGATCCTCAAGGGTCCGGGCGTTGTTGCTGAGTACCGTATTCGCCAGCGTGTTGAACGCGGATTCCACCGCCGAGACCGTCGAACCCGATAGAATCTGCTGCGTCGGCATCTCACGCTGCGTCGGCATCTCGCGCTGTGGCGGCGCCCGTTCGGTGAACGTGGGCGCTTCCATCGCCGGAGCGCGTTGAGGTGAAGTTTGAACCATCGGCGACTCGGTGAACTCCAGATCGTCCTCGGGTTCGATCTTGTTGAATGTCGGCGGCGGCTCGGGCACCGCCATCTGCTCGGTCAATTCGAATACGTCGGCGTCTTCCTCCGGCTCCGCAGCTTTCGCCGGGGACGCAGGCGCATCGAAGCTCGCCATCATCGCGTCGATTTCGGCCTGGCTGTTCTTTGCCGCGGGTGCCGGTGCGGGCGCAGGAGCAGGAGCAGGCACCGGTCTGGCGGGAGCGAGCTTGGACGGCGGAATGCCGGTCATCACGGGCCGCGCAGGCGCAGGCCGCGACATCTCCGCTTTGGGAACTTCGGTTTTCGGCGGCGCTGCCGGGGCAGGAGCAGACGCGGCTGGCGCTGCGGCAGCAGCTCCCGCCGCAGGCTTGGCCTCGTCATCGGAGATGATGCGCCTGATCGACGCGAGAATCTCCTCCATCGAGGGCTCCTGCGCCTTTGCCGGTTGCGTCATCTTGGACTCCACCCCATCGGCTGCAAGGTCAAATCGAGGGACCTGCCATAGCCGCACACCACCGTCACGAATCGTTTCGCGATCCTTCAGAACGGTATGTCATGGCAACAATTGATTGCAAGCAACGGGCGAAAAACTCGGCCGGTTGATCACAGCGCTAATGAGAGAAGGTTAACCGGCGATCCGGCGAACTGATTTCGACATTCGCGCCGGGCCCGGATGTGGGGCACGGCGCGAATACCAATTCAAGTTAGCGGCCGTCGGGCGTGCGTACGCCGAACCAGCTGTCGCGAACCTGGTGATAGTGGACGCTCGGATCGTAGACGTTGGTGGCGAGCTTCAAGACGCTCGGCGACAGACGTCCGACCGAGTTCAGCACGCTGTACGACGCAACGACGCGGTCATGCTGCGCCGTCACGAGCGCGACGCGCGCGTTGACCAGCGCCTGCTGCGCGTTGAGGACGTCGAGCGTGGTGCGCTGCCCGACCCTCGCCTCTTCGCGGACGCCGTTCAGGGCGATTTCAGACGCCGTGACCTGCGACTGCGCCGACTGCACCTGCGCCTTGCCGGCGACGAGCTGGCCCCAGGCCTGCGCGACGGTGGCGCGGGTCTGGTCGCGAACCTGTTCGAGGTTCAGACGTTGCTGGGCCAGTGTTTCCTTCGACTGACGGATCAGCGAGTATTCCGCGCCGCCCTGATAGACGGGCACGGTCAACTGGGCGACGGCGGATGCGCCGAACGCCTTGTAGGTCGCCATCGTGCTTTCATAGGACTGCTGCACGCTGCCCTGAAGGGTCACCGTCGGGAACAGCGCGCCTTCGCTGACCTTCACCTGAAGGAAGCTGACGTCGATGCCGTACATCGCGGCGGTAACGTTCGGATTCTCGAGAAGGCTGAGATCGACCGCACCCGCCAGCGTGGGCGGCAGGAAACGATCGACGGGCGATCCGGCTGCAAGGTTTGAAGGCTCGTTGCCGATGATGCGGCGAAAGTTCGCGCGCGTCGTCGTCAGGTTGGATTCTGCGGTCAGCAACTGGGTGCGGCCCGCAGCGAGCTGTGCTTCGGACTGAGCGACGTCGGTGCGCGTCACTTCGCCGACATTGAAACGGTCGCGAGTCTGTTTGAGAGTCTGTTCGAGCACGCGGACGTTGCTCTTCTGCACTTCGACGATGGCCGAGTCGCGCAGGTAGTCCATGTAGACCGTCGCAGCCGAGAACAGCACGGTCTGTTCGAGCACGCGCAGGCCTTCACGCGCCGCCGACACCTGACTTTCGGCCGCACGGGTGCGGTTGCCGGTCTGGCCGCCGTTGTACAGCGTCTGGCTGATGGTCGCGCCGACCGAGCGCGGCGCATTGACGCCGCGAAGTCCGATTTCGCTGAGCCGGCCGCTGACCTGGGTGTTGGTCTGGGTTTCGGTGTACTGGGTACCGGCGCTGGCGGTTACGGCAACGCGCGGACGATATCCGGAAAGCGCCTGTGGGACGCTTTCGTCGGTGGCGCGCACCGAGGCGCGCTGCGCATTCAATTGCGGGTTGTTCTGATAGGCACGAACCAGTGCGGCCTCGATTGTGTCAGCCATAACCGGGACAGTCATGACCGGGCACAACAGGAGGGTCGCCAGAGCGACACCCGCACCGAGTTTCTTCCGATATCTAGCTTGCATTACGTCTATCCCCAAACCGGCTCTACACTCGCCATCAGGGCGCGCGAAAACCGGGTCTCTGAGTCGCCTGTGCCCGTTCCGCGTAAGTCTATGCATCGCCAAGCCGGGGTGAAACCCTTTCGGCCCGGCCGCCGCCGAAACAGTTCGGCTGGGACATTGTAGCCACACTTGCGGATTTTGAAGGAACGTAGTCCTAGAAAACGAACGCGGGGCGGCGCTCCAGGCCCGGCAAAACCGGTGCCGAGGCATCAAAAAGCACGCGGCTGCCGAAATCGGCCGGTGACCGGGCAACCAATGTGGCACGCGGCGGCTGGCTGGTAGCGAACACCCCGACGAGCCGCCCGCCCATCTTCAACTGCTCATACAGCCCGTGCGGCTCGAGTTCCGTCGCCCCGTCCATGACGATGACATCGTACGGCGCATGAGCCTTGTCGCCGTCGGCCGGTTCGCCCGTGCTGACCGTCACATTGGAGAGGCCGATATCCGCCAGCCTTCTCGCCGCTCCGGCCGCCAGTGCCGAATCAGGCTCAGTGGCAAACACCTGCCCCGCAAGATGAGCCACGACAGCCGCCGAATACCCGGTGGCGCAGCCGACCACGAGGACACGGTCGGTTTCGGTGATCGCTGCGGCCTGAAGCATTTTCGCGAGCACCGCCGGCTTGATCAGGCAGCGCTTCGGCTGACCGTCCGCCGCGACGTCGATGTCGAGATCCAGATAGGCAATGAGGCGCTTGCTCTCCGGCACGAAATTCTCGCGCGGCACGGCCAGCATCGCATCGATGATCCTCAGATCGGTCACATCGCTCGGCCGTACCTGACAGTCGACCATGTTCTGCCGAGAGGCCGTAAAATCAGTCATGGGATAACCTCAAGACAGGGACACCGAATGGATCGCAGGTCCATCGATCCCGCGCCAGCATGGCACATATTTGCTGCAAGGCCGCATACGATGCAAGCCTGCCCGGTGCAAGTCTGCTAAGGCCAATCCTGTCTATGGTATGAGACCGTCAATTGTAACGATACTTGATGCGATTTATGCGGGGCCATGACAAACAGAGTGACAAGACACCCTCTCCGCTCCGGGCTGTACCTGCCGCTGGCCGCTCTGCTGATTTTTGCGAGCATGGTCCCGGCACCTGCGCAGACCGCTGCCACGACGCCGACAACCGCGGATCAGCAGGCGCCCAAGCGCAAGAAGATGCTCGAGCGCGCAGCCGCCGTCCTCAAGGCGCTCGGCAATGCGTCCGCAAAGCCCGGCCAGAAGCTCCCGGCGCTGGCGGATTACTACGCCGCCAAGGCCGATCTCGCGTCGATCGACTCCACAGCTCCGGAAGCCCCGCGCGCGAAGAAGCTGCTGGCGGCGATGCAGAAGAACGAGCGCGATTATGTCCGCAAGCACGGCGCAACCAACGTCAGCGACCGGCTCGATTCGCTGTCCGGGAATGTCGATGGCCGCAAGCAGTTCGCAGTCACGACCGGCAAACAGATGTTGCGCCGGGGACTTGCGATGGACATCAGCACATCCGGCGATCACGAGACGGTGCTGAACTACAAGTATTTCAAGATGGACCGGCCGACGGTCCTTAACCTTGCAAGATCAGGGAATATCTTCAACAAGGCGCGCGATCTTGGATTTCGCTCGGTGATCTTCACCAACGGACGCCTGATCTGGACCTACGACGTGGCAGCCAACACATTCAAATGAAGCAGGATCGAACAACGCCAGCGGGCAAATCCGCACCCGGTTCCGAGCCGGGAGAGCTGTCTGCGAGCAGGCTGTCAACCATGCGGCGGCAGATGGACGAGTTCGACGATCTGCCGGCCGAAGTGCGCGCGGCCCTGATGTCCGCGAACGAGCCGAGCGACCAGATGATCGATGTGCTCTGCGCCATGAACCGGGGCGGATTTCCCGTCGCCGACATGATGAAGGTGATCGCGGCCAGCAACGCCAAAAGCGGCGGCTGAAGCTTCCGCAGCACCGAATTCACCATCGGACGCGGATTCGGTGGCCAAATGGCCGCAATGGACCTGTTCCCGCACGGGACGGATTGCATAAGCGCCTGTGCCCTTGTAACTAGTCCGGCCTGTGAGGCCACGTGGCGGAGTGGTTACGCAACGGTCTGCAAAACCGTGTACACCAGTTCAATTCTGGTCGTGGCCTCCAATACTCTCTTAATCGACCCGTCTGACCGCTGTCATTTTTCAGCGATTGGGCTTTGCAAGACTCGGGGCCTTTGTTATATGCGGCCCCATTGCTGCTTCAGCAGTATTCCTCGGTAGCTCAGCGGTAGAGCATTCGACTGTTAATCGAATGGTCGCTGGTTCGAATCCAGCCCGGGGAGCCAATCAAATCAATCACTTACCAGCCTACCCGCCTCGCGCAGCTTGCGCGGGATGACCCGCGTATATAGCTCAGCCCTGTGACGGGCCGCGGGGCGCTCCCGGAATGGAACAGGCAGGCTGAAGGTGAGCGCAGAAGCAAGGGCCGAACTCGACCGTCATTTTGACTGGATCGCATCACGGCTCCCCGAAAAAGGCGCCCGCTTTGTGCGCTGGGTACGCGAGCCGTCGTCGCGGTGGGTGCGCATCCCGCTCGCCCTGCTGCTGGTCATTGGCGGCATTTTCGGCTTCCTGCCGATTCTGGGCCTCTGGATGCTGCCGCTCGGCCTTTTGCTGATCGCTCAGGACATCCCGTTCCTTCAGCTGCCGCTCGCCAATGCGCTCGGCTGGGTTGAACGCAAATGGATGGGGCGGAAAGCCTGATGGCGCCGCGCGCGATGGAAAGCCGCAAATGAGCACACCCCTCGACATCATTGTTCCGGTCCTGATGGGCGCGGCGCTGCTGTGGTGGATCGGCCGCGGCATGGGCGGACGCGCGATGCTGATGGCGACCGCAGCCACGCTGGCGGTGATCGTGGGCGTGCTGCTGTTCCAGAACGCGGGATGGCGCTGAGCCGGCCTGCGCCCGATTATGACAAAAATGTCGCAACTGCCCGGCCATGTAATCCGTAAGGGTTTCCAGTCTTGCTCCCGAAACCTTCGTTGGTAACAATCCTCGAATGTTACCGCTGGGGGCCGAGTCGATGGGAATCTCTGGTAAGGCCGGACAATCCGGAAAAACTGCATCCGTCATCGGAACGTTTTTCCTCGGCGCTGCGGCCAGCCTCGCAACGGTGGCGAGCGCATCGGCAGCGGACCTTCCGGTCAAGGCCAAGGCCGTTCAGTACGTCAAGATCTGTTCATTGTATGGGGTCGGCTATTACTACATCCCCGGCACCGATACCTGCATCAAGCTCAGCGGCTACATGCGGGCCGACTGGAGCATCAACGGCGGCAACTACAACAAGCCCGGCTGGGATCAGACGAGCGCCGAAGGCACCAAGTCGCGCGACCGCGACTACTTCGTGACCCGCGTGCGCACCGAATTTCAGATCGATACCCGCACCCAGACCGAATACGGCGTGGTGCGCACCTACATGAATCCGCGCTTCCAGTTCGATTCAGGCGCTCTGCCGGAAACCGGCGTGCTGACGCTGGACTACGGCTTCATTCAGTTCGCCGGCTTCACCTTCGGCAAAGCCGTGTCGATTTTCCAGACACCGTGGGGCGCCACCGGCGGCAACACGCTGACGTCGTTCATGCTCGGCGGCTACGACAACGTTAATGGCATCACGCAGGTGGCCTACACCTGGCAGTTCGGTAACGGCGTGTCGGCCTCGGTCGCGGTCGAAGACAACCGCGTCATCAATCGCGCGCAACTGCTCAATGCCAGCCTGACGCAGCCGGCGACCAGCGCATTCAACGGCGCCTTCACCAATTCCTACGGCGGGAATGTCACGCCTGATTTCGTCGGCAACATCCGGGTCGAGCAGACCGCTTTCACCGCGCAGCTCTCGGGCGGCGTGCATAACATCCGCGCCAACTACTATGCCGGCCCAGGAGGGATCACCCCGGTCGAACCGAACGGACATCCAAGCGATGCATGGGGCTTTGCCGTGCTCGGCGGCCTGCAACTGAAGAACCTGCCGACTGGCCCCGGCGACAAGTTTTCGATCGATGCATCCTATGTGAATGGAGCCACCAAGTATCTGATCGGCGGCGTGACAGGAACCGCTTTCGATGCGTTTGGCGGCGGCACGCCCAACTTCGCGGGCAGCTATCAGACCATGGCGGTGCTGTCGTTGACGGACGGCGTCTACACCACGGGCAGCAAGATCGAGAAGACTTCGGGATGGGGAGTCCGGGCCGCTTTCGTGCACAACTGGTCGCCAACATGGGAGACCGGAATCGTCGGCACCTATTCCCGCATCGAGTACAATACGAACGGCGCGGCGGCATTCTGTGCCGCGTTCACGGCTCTGTCGCCGAAGCTGAACGGTTATTCCTGTAATCCGAACTTCAGCATCTGGCAGGTCGGCCAGCGCACGGCATGGACTCCGGTCAAAAACCTGACCTTCTCGGCCGAAGTGCTCTACTCCTATCTCGATCAGTCGCATACCGGCTCACAGGCCTTGACCAATCCCGGCCAGTTGACCGGCACCTTCAAGCCGACCGGTGTCTATGACTTCAAGGATCAGGGTGTCTGGTCCGGTCTGCTCGGCGTCCGCCGCACGTTCTGACCGGTGGCCGCATTCAGAAAACGCCGCCGCTTACGGCGGCGTTTTTTTATGACTGCAACGATTTCTTGCCGCGACGATTTTCCGGACGGCGGTAGTCGCGCTTCTTCGGCTTCGGCGCCAGTTCCGGCATGTCGGCCTGCACCGCACGATATTGTTTCAGCATCCGCTGGAAGGTCGCATTGAGTTCGGTCTCGATATCCGGCCGCCGCTCAAGCCTGCTGAGCACCATGCCCGCAGCCTCGATGGTCGAGAGGCCGTCGCGTCGCGGCTCCTTGCGCAGCTTGCCGTAGAGCGAGGGATTTGCCGGCCCCAGGATCACGCGCTGGCATTTCAGCATCCACGCGTTGCGCCACCACAGCGCCTTGGCCTGGCTCCACGTTCCATCGAGCAGCACCACGCCCTCAATGTCTTCCAGGATGGCGCGCTGATGATCCTCGATTTCGCCCTTGCGATTGATCGCAACCAGATCGCGATCGGTGGCGAGATCGGCAACCTTGGCCGACCCGAGATACAGGATGGCCCAGCGCTGCGGGTCCACGCTCCGCCCGAGCGCCTTGGAAAGGCTCGGCCACGACAGGCCGATCTTGAGAGTGGCGTTCTCGAAATGCTGAGCGGTCAGCCGCGCGGTGCCCAGCGCCCTGTCCTGCTCCTGCGGATGTTGCAGGATCAGAAGTTCGATCTTGTTGCGGATCGGCGTGACGCTGTCGCAGATGCACAGCGGCATCGGCTTGCCGCAGCGGGTGCACTCTTCGATCTCTTCGGGCGCATCGGCGGCCGGACCGGCTTTGGGAGCTTTTGACATGGGTCCGGCTATACGCTGCGCACCCTATCACGGCAACCTGTCAAACCCGAACCGAAGGGACAATTCCGTCAGGCCGCCTTGCGAGGCTGTGGCGATCCGCGGCGGCGCAGCCATCCGCCCAGCAAACGCCGCTTGCCGTCGCGCGGGATCAGGTCGATGTCGCTGACGAGCTTCGCACCGCCCTTGCGGCGTTCGAGCGTGATTTTCCGGCTGTGAAACTCTTCCAGTTCGGTGCGATGGGCGACGCTGATGATCGTGGCATCCTTCAGTTCGTCGTGAAGCAGCTTCATGAGGTTGTCCTGTCCGGTGTCATCCAGCGCGGATGTCGCCTCATCGAGAACGATGATGTCCGGCCGGTGCAGAAGGAGCCGCGCGAACGCCAGCCGCTGCTTTTCGCCGCCCGACAATGTCTGATCCCACGGAGCATCCTCTTCGATCTTCTCCTTCAGATGCGCGAGTCCGACCTTCTCCAGCGTCTCGGCCATCTGCTCGACCGTCCAGTCCTCGGCAGCTCCGGGATAGGCGATCGCGCGCCGCAGCGTCCCCGTCGGGACATACGGTTTCTGCGGCAGCATGAAAATTCGCCGATCCGGATGGAAGTCGACGCTGCCGCCGCCCCACGGCCACAGCCCGGCGATAGCGCGCACCAGCGTGCTCTTGCCGGAGCCGGATTCACCGGCAACAAGGACACGTTCGCCGGGTTCAATCACCACTTCGGACTCTCCGACAACGGCAGTCCCGTCATTCAGCGTCACCGACAGTTCGTTCAGGCGCACCATGGCGTCGTCCTTTGTCTCTCCGCGCTCGATGCGGTTGACCCCCTCGCCGGTCTCGGCGCGCTCAAGGCCGTCGAGCGACATCATCAGCGATGCAATGCGCCGCGCACCGGCATTCCATTCGGCAAGGCGCGGATAATTGTCCACCAGCCAGCCGAAAGCCGCCTGCACGATGGTGAAAGCCGAAGCCGCCTGCATCACCTGCCCCAGCGACATGCTCCCTTCGAGAAATTTCGGGGCGCAGAGCAGGATCGGTATAACCGGTGCGATCAGGCTCGATCCCTGCGACACAACGGTCGTACGCATGTGCTGACCGCACAGCTTCGCCCATTGCCGCAAAACATTTCCGAACGACTTGTCTATTCCTGAGCGTTCTTCCTCCTCGCCGCCGAGCAGCGCGATGCTTTCGCCATTCTCGCGCACGCGGGTCAGGGCATAACGGTATTCCGCCTCCGCCTGGTTCTTGCCCTCGGACACCGACACGAAGTTCCGGCCGATGATGACCATCGAGCCGCTGGCAATGGCCGCATACACAACGGCCGCAATGACAAGGAAGCCCGGAATGGTGACGGTGCTGCCGCCGATCGACAGTGTCAGCGCGCCGCCGATGGTCCACAGCACGACAATGAACGTTGTCGCCGAGAGAAACGCCTGCGTGACACCGGCCGCAAAATCGACTGGCGCATCGGTCGCGACCCGCAGATCCTCGGCGATCCGGTATTCGGGATTCTGGTGATCGCCGTCGACCAGATTGAGCTGATAGTAGCGGCCGTTGGTCAGCCATCGCGACACCACGGCATTTGTCAGCCACGCGCGCCAGCGCCGCTGGATGTTCATGCGGGCGAAGACCTGTACGACGCCAAGACCAACGCTGCCGATCGCGAGCGGAAAGAATATTCCGGTCAGATAGAAAACCTTCGCGGAGTCCTTCTTCTCGATGGCGTCGAAGATCGACCTGTTCCAGACGTTGATGCCGTACTGAAACGTGATTTGCAGGACGATCAAAGCGAGCAGCCCGATGCTCAAAACCCATGCCAAGCGGCCGCCGCCGCGGCCCCAGAAGCCCCGGGCGCTGATCCAGAAACGGGTCAGCAGGTAATCGCGTTTGAGCTGTTCGAGTTCCTCAGGAGAGAGCCCGGGTTCGGGCTCAACCATTTCGGGCGGGGGCGCTTCCACCGGTTCACCGGTCTCTGCGACAACTTCTTGAATCGGCGGTCTATTCATACCGGCACAACGCAAGCGGAACCGGGAAGTTCCACCGCAAGGTACAGCGCCGTAAAGGCTATTCGGCAGGCGAGGCTTGCGGTTGGGGCCGCGGCGTTTCCCGTCCGCGCAGCCTGTCGATCAGCAGATAGATCACCGGTGTGGTGTAGAGCGTCAGTATCTGGGACACGATCAGGCCGCCGATGATGGTGATGCCGAGCGGCCTGCGCAGCTCCGTCCCCGGCCCGGTCGCGATCACCAGCGGGACCGCGGCGAGCAGCGCCGCCATCGTGGTCATGATGATCGGCCTGAACCGCGCGATGCTCGCCTCGAAGATCGCCTCCTCCGACGACAGACCGCGCTGCCGTTCGCCTTCAAGGGCGAAGTCGACAATCATGATGCCGTTCTTCTTCACGATGCCGATCAGCAAAATGATTCCGATAAAGGCGATCACCGTGAGCGGCGTGTTGGTGATCTGCAACGCGAGCAGTGCGCCAAGTCCCGCCGGCGGCAGTGTCGAGATGATTGTCAGCGGATGGGCAAGGCTCTCGTACAGCACGCCCAGAACGATATAGACGGCGATCAGCGCACCGAGGATGAGGAGCGGCTGGCGGTTCGCGGTCTTCTGGCTGTCGGCGGCGTTGCCGGCAAACTCGCCGCGAATGCCCTCCGGCATATGCAGTTCCTCGACCGCGCGCAGGATGTTGTCGGTCGCGGTTTGCAGCGGGACGCCATCGGGGACGTTGAACGAGATCGTGTTCGATGGGAACGACGCCTGATGATAGACCGACAACGGCGACAGGCCGCGCTCCATCCGCACCACTGCCGACAGCGGCACCTGCGCATCGCCCGCCCCTGCGACATAGATTTTCTCGAGCGCGGTCGGATCGCCCTGCAATCGCGGATCGACCTCCAGAATGATCTTGTACTGGTTGCGCTGGGTATAGATGGTCGAGATCTGCCGCTGCGAGAATGCGTTGTTCAGGGCGTTGTCGATATCCTGAACCTGCACGCCGAGACTGGCGGCGGTCTTGCGGTCGATCGACAGGTTCAGCGCCAGACCGGCGGCGTCGCGGTCGCTGGAAATATCGGTGATGCCTTCGACGGTCTCCAATCTCTTGGCCACGATCGGAGCCCATTTCGACAGCAGATCGAGATCCGAACTGATCAGCGTGTACTGGTAGTTGGAGTCGCTCTGGCGTCCGCCCGCGCGCAGGTCCTGCGCCGCGAACATGAACAGGCGGATGCCCGGCACGGCACTGAGATTCCGCCGGAGACGGTCGATCACCTGCGTGGTGGTCAGACCGCCACGCTGGTCGAGATCCTTCAGGCTGATGAACATGCGGCCCGTGTTGGAGCCTCCGCCCGGCCCGCCACTGCCGCCGAGGCTCGAACCGACGCCTGCGACGGCGGGATCGGCCATCACGATATCCGCGATCCGCTGCTGAAGACCGAGCATGGCCTGGAACGAGACATCGGGCGATGCACGCGTCGCCCCGATCACGAGGCCGCTGTCGTCGGTCGGGAAATAGCCCTTCGGCGTCTTGATGTAGAGCGTCACCGTCACTGCGATGGTCGCGACGAACACCAGCAGGGTGAGGATTGGAAAGCGCAATACGACGTGCAGCGTCCGCTCGTAAAATCTTATAATGCGCGACAGGCTGCCTTCGACCAGCCGGTCGAACCAGGTCGCGTCCGGCGAAACCGGAGTCTTGATGTAGTGCGCGCAGATCATCGGCGTCACGGTGAGCGACACCACCATCGACACCAGAATGGCGAAGGTCAGCGTCAGCGAAAATTCGCGGAACAGCCGACCGATGATGCCTTCCATGAAGATCAGCGGCGTGAACGCCGCCACCAGCGAAATGCTGATCGACAGCACCGTGAAGCCGATCTGCTTCGCTCCCAACAGCGCCGCCTGATAGGGCTTCATGCCCTCCTCGAGATTGCGGTACATGTTCTCGATCATGACGATGGCATCGTCGACCACGAAGCCGACCGAGACCGCCAGCGCCATCAGCGACAGGTTGTTGATCGAAAAGCCCGCGACCCACATCAGGGCGCAGGTCCCCGCCAGCGCCAGCGGCACGGAAATGCCGGCCGCAATGGTCGGCGTCATCCGCCGCACGAACACGAACACCACGAGCATGACCAGAACGGCGGTCGCCCCCAGCGTCCATTCCATGTCGTCGACATTGGCGCGGATGGTTCCGGTCCGATCCGAAAGAATCGAAATATCCACGCCGCCCGGAATCCATTGCTTCAGTTCCGGCAGCAGCGCCTTGACCCGGTCCACGGTCTCGATGACGTTGGCGTCCTGCTGCTTGGTGATCAGGATCAGAACGGCGGGCTGCTTGTTGAACCATGCGATGGAGCGGCTGTTGCGTGTCGCATCGAGCACGGTGGCGACATCGGCAAGCTTCACAAAATTTCCGCTGGAAGACTTGATCACGATATCGCGGAACTGGGCCGCCGTGCGCATCTGCGGGTTCGCCGCAAGCGTCTCGCCAAGAACCGGGCCGTTGAAGGCGCCGACCGGGCCAATCGCGTTGGCGTTGATGATGGCATTGCGGACATCGTCACTGGCGATTCCCGCCGTCGCCAGCGCGCCGGGATTGAGCTGAACGCGGATAGCCGGCTGGTCCGCGCCGCTCACCGTCGCTTCTCCCACGCCCGGCACCTGCGAGATGCGCTGGGCAATCACCGTGTCCGCGACGTCATAGATCGCGCTCGGCAGCATCGTCTTCGACGTCAGCGCGATGATCAGCACCGGCGCCGCGGCGGGATTGGCCTTGCGGAAATTCGGCAGTGTCGGCAGGTCGGTCGGCAGATCGGCGAGCGATGCATTGATCGCCGCCTGCACATCGCGCGCGGCGCGGTCGATGTTGCGGCCGATGGCGAACTGAAGCGAGATGCTGGTGGTGCCGAGCGAACTGGTCGATGTGATCTGGTCGATGCCGGCGATTTCACCGAGCCGCCGCTCCAGAGGCGCGGCGACGGTGGACGACATGATCGTCGGATCGGCGCCGGGACGCGATGCCGAGACCCGGATCGAGGGAAAATCGACCGACGGAATGCTCGCGACCGGCAAGAAGTGGTAGGCGACCGCTCCGACCAGAAACAGACCGATCGCCATCAGCGTGGTGCCGACAGGTCTGCGGATGAATGGTTCGGAGAGTGACGCCATTATTGGACGCCCTCCGTGGCTCCCGCGATCGGCGGCGACGGCTTGCCGGAATCATCCGGCGGCACCGCGGCTTCGATCCGGCGGTTGATCCGGTCGAGTGCGAGGTAGATGACCGGCGTCGTATAAAGCGTCAGGATTTGCGAGACGATCAAACCGCCGATGATCGATACGCCCAGCGGGAATCGCAGTTCCGATCCGGTGCCGCTTTCAAGCGCCAGCGGCAGCGCGCCGAACAGCGCGGCCAGCGTGGTCATCATGATCGGGCGAAAACGCAGCAGACACGCCTTCACGATGGCGTCGTAGGCGGACAGGCCCTGATGCCGCTCTGCTTCCAGCGCGAAGTCGATCATCATGATCGCGTTCTTCTTCACGATGCCCATCAGAAGGATGATGCCGATGAGGCCGATCACCGACAGGTCCTGCCCGCAGAGGATCAGCGCCAGGATCGCGCCGACGCCCGCCGACGGCAGCGTCGAGAGAATGGTGATCGGGTGGATGTAGCTCTCGTACAGCACGCCCAGCACGATGTAGATCGTCACCAGTGCCGCGAGGATCAGCCACGGCTGGCCGGACAACGATTTGGAAAACTCTGCGGCGTCACCCGAATACACGCCGACGATGTTGCCGGGCATACCGATGCGTTTTTCGATCTCGGCCACCCGCTCCACCGCGTTGCCGAGGGCTTCGCCCGGCGCGAGATTGAACGACAGCGAGACCGCAGGGAATTGCGACTGATGGGCGATCGACAATGGCGCCGTGGTCCGGATCACGGTGGCCACAGCATCGATCGGCACCTGCGCGGTCGGCGCGCCTGACGCACCGGCAGCGCCCGGAACATACAGCTTCGACAGCACCGAGGGATCGCGCTGATACTCAGGCAGCGCTTCGAGAACGACACGGTACTGATTGGCCTGACCGAAGATCGTTGAAATCTGGCGCTGTGCAAAAGCGTCGTTCAGCGTGTCGTTGACCGCCTGCACCGAGACGCCAAGCTGGCCGGCGCGCTGGCGATCGACATTGACCAGCGCCCGAAGACCGCCCTCCTGCCCGTCCGACGAGACGTCGCGGAACAGCGGATCGCGCCGCATTTCCTGGACAAGCTTGTTCGACCATTCGACCACGGAAGGCGCGTCAGTGGCGGTCAGTGTGTACTGATACTGCGACCGGCTTGATCGTGTGCTGATCTGAACGTCCTGCACCGCCTGGAAGTAGACCGTCATGCCGGGAACGGCGGCGACGCGCTGCTTCAGGCGGTCGACGACCTCAGCGATATCCGTCTTGCGTTCGCCGCGCGGCTTCAGCGTCATCACGAGGCGTCCGACATTCGTGGTCGGGTTCACCGAGCCAGCGCCGATCACCGAGACGACACCGACAATATCGGGATCGGCCTTGATGGCATCGGCGACCTGGGTCTGCCGCAACTTCATGTCGGTGAAGGACACCTCGGTGCCGGCCTCGGTGACCGCGGTGATCGATGCCGTATCCTGCAACGGCAGGAATCCCTTCGGCGCGACCACATAGAGCGCCAGTGTCGCAATGATCGTCAGAAGGGTGACGACCAGTGTCGCGCGCTGATGCTGCAGCACCCAGAGCAGCGTACGCTCGTAAAAGGCGACCATCCGATCGATCCAGCCGCTGATCGTCTTCAGGCCCGGAACCTGGAACTCCTGGTCATGCCGCTTCAGCAGCCGCGAGCACATCATGGGCGTCAGGGTCAGCGACACCACGGCGGATGTCACAACCGCAATCGTCAGCGTCAGCGCGAACTCCCGGAACATCCGTCCGACGAGGCCGGACATGAACAGCAGCGGGATGAACACGGCGATCAGCGAGACCGTCAGCGATATCACCGTGAAACCGATTTCGCTGGCGCCGCGCAGCGCGGCGTCCATCACACCCTCGCCGTCCTCCATGTGCCGGACGATGTTCTCGATCATCACGATGGCGTCGTCGACCACAAAGCCGGTGCCGATGGTCAGCGCCATCAGCGACAGGTTGTCGAGGCTGAAGCCGGCGAAATACATCACGCCGAAGCTGGTAATGAGCGACAGCGGCAGCGCGACGCCCGCGATCAGTGTGGCGCGCAGCGAGCGCAAAAAGATCAGAACGACGAGTGTCACCAGCACGACGCTGAGCACCAGCGTGAACTGGACGTCGCGGACGGACGCCTTGATGGTGACGGTGCGGTCGCTGACCACGGTGAGGTCCACGCCTGCTGGAACAGCCTTTTGAAGTTTGGGAATCTCTTCGCGGATCTGCCGCACCACCTCGATCACGTTGGCGCCCGGTTGGCGCTGGATCTCGATGACGACCGCGGGCTTGCCCTGATACCAGGCGCCGGTCTTCTCGTTCTCGAGTCCATCGACAATGCGGGCGACGTCGCCGATGGTGACGGGCGAACCGTTGCGGTAGGCAATGATGATCGGCCGGTAGGCGTCGGCGGTGGCGATCTGGTCGTTGGCCGCGATGGTGTAGGCCTGCTGCGCGCCGTCAAGCGATCCCTTCGGGCCGGATACGTTCGCGCCGGCAATCGCGGTCCGCAGGTCCTCCATGGAGATGCCGTAAGCGGCGAGCCGGGCAAGATCGGCCTGCACGCGAACCGCAGGCTTCAGTCCGCCGAGAATGGAGACGCGGCCGACGCCGGAAATCTGTGCGAGGCGCTGCGCCATCATGGTGTCGGCGAGATCGCTCATCGCGCGCAGCGGCGACGTCTCCGACGTCATCGCCAGCGTCAGCACCGGCGCATCCGCCGGGTTAACCTTCGCATAGGTCGGCGGATATGGCAGATTTTTCGGCAACACACCTGCCGCGGCATTGATCGCGGCCTGCACGTCCTGCGTCGCGCCGTCGATGTCGCGGTTGAGATCGAACTGAAGCGATATCTGGCTGACGCCGAATGAACTGGTCGAAGTCATCGAGACCAGCGACGGGATCTGCCCGAGCTGACGCTCCAGCGGCGCGGTGATCAGCGATGCAGCGACATCGGGACTGGCGCCGGGCAACTGGGTCGTGACCTGCACGGTCGGGAAATCGACCTGCGGCAGCGCCGACACCGGCAGCGCCCAGTATCCGAGCGCGCCGCCGATCAGCAGCGCCACGCCGAGCAGCGAGGTCGCAATCGGCCGATGGATGAATGGCTCAGAGACGCTCATCGACGCGCGCTCACGGGTTGGACTCTAGAACATCATCAAGTCGCGGATTTCCCATCGTCATTGCGAGCGAAGCGAAGCAATCCATCTTTTGGATATGAGAAGCTGGATTGCTTCGTCGCTTTGCTCCTCGCAATGACGGTGAGAAATCCTGTTTCGATCGAAGGCTCACTGCGGCGCTTTCGTGCCGCCGCCCTGTTGTCCGCTTTGCGGTGCAGCTCCCTGCTCCCTCGCGCCGCGCCGTTCGCCCTTCTCACCGCGCTGGCCGCCGCCCGGCCCGCCCGATCCCTTTTGCCTGCGCGGCGCAAGGTCCGGCGTCGGAGCCTGATAGTCCTTGCTGATGCTGACCTTCGCGCCTTCGGACAGATTGGCAAAGCCGGTCGTCACAACCTGATCCTCGACCGTGACACCGGTCGCGATGACGGCGATGGTTTCGTTCTGCAATGTCACAGTGACGGGGCGCGCGGCAACGGTATTGTCCTGACCGATGACGTAGACGAACGTGCCCGCGGGTCCGCGCTGCACCGCAGCCGTCGGGACCACGATGGCCTTGTCGAGGGTATTCACCTTCAGGCGCACGTTGACGAACTGTCCGGGCCAGAGCTGGAAATTCTGGTTGGGAAATTCCGCCTTGATCTTCACGGTGCCAGTGGTCTGATCGACCTGATTGTCGATGCCAGCCACCTTGCCGGTGTCGACAACGGTCTTGCCGTCATTGCCGAACACATCCACCGACAACGGCCCCTTCGCTGAAGCGGCGTTGACGCGGACGATCTGCTGTTGCGGCAGGCTGAACTGAATGGCGATTGGCTGAAGCTGCGTGATCACCACAACGCCCGTCGCGTCCGAGGTCTGGACGATGTTGCCCTGATCGACCTGACGAAGTCCGGCGCGTCCGGACAACGGCGCGATGATCTTTGTGTAGCCGAGCGTGGCCTGCGCATTGTCGATCGCCGCCTGATCCGACTTCACCAGCGCTTCGAGTTGCGCAACCAGCGCCTTCTGGGTGTCCGCCTGCTGTGCGGAGCCTGCCTTGGATGCTGCCAACTGCTGATAGCGAACCAGATCCATGCGCGCGTTGGCGAGGGTGGCTTCGTCCTGCGCCTTCTTGGCGACGGCCTGATCGTACTGCGCCTGGTAAATCACCGGATCGATCTCTGCCAGGACGTCTCCTTTCTTGACGTCCTGACCTTCCTTGAAATTCACCGACAGCAGTTTGCCGTTCACCTGCGCGCGCACGGTCACGTTGTTCAGCGCGCGGACGGTGCCGACACCGTCGAGATAGACCGGAACGTCTTCGACGCGGGGCATCGTGGCCAGCACGGGGATCGCGAAATCGGGTCTTGTGCGGGTCGCGGTCTCGGTCTTCTTGAAATAGGTCCAGCCGAGATAGCCAAGACCGCCGATGATGAGCAGCCACACGGCAATCGAGACGGTTCGCCTCCGTGCACCCGAGGCCACGCGCGCGACTCCCTCGCCAGCCGCTTTGGCCTTGTCATTCAGATCGGGCTTAAAGAGCATTCGCCGGCCCTTCCGTCCTTGGCGACCAACCACCGCCCAATGCCTGATAGAGAGTTACGACCGCCAGCAGCCGGGCGAGTTGGAACTGCGCCAGCGAATCTTCAGCCTGAAATAGCGTCAATTGCGTGTTTAGCACAGTCACGATGTCGGCTGTGCCGGCGCGAAGCTGCCGCTCGGACAGCTCGAACGCCCTTCGGGAGGATGCCACGACGATGCGCTGAAGCCGCAGCCGCTCGTTGGCCTGCTTGAGGGTCGAGAGTGCCGTGTCCACGTCGGCAAAGGCCGAGACCACGGTCTTGCGATAGGTTTGCAACAACTCGTCCTGACGTGCCTGCTGCAGGTCGAAATTGGCCTGAATTCGCCCCGCGTCGAAGATCGGCTGCGTCAGTCCGGCGGCCACATTGAAGAAGGCCGACTGCGGGGTGAACAGCATCGCCAGTTGCGCGCTCTGGTAGCCGCCCTGTCCCGTCAACTGAATGCTGGGGAAGAACTGCGCGCGCGCGCTGCCGACATTGGCGGTCGCTGACGCCAACTGGTTTTCCTGACGCCGGATGTCGGGCCGCTGCGTCAACAGATCGGATGGAATCCCCGGCGTGACGCGAGGAATCGCAAGGCTTCCCAGCGACCCGCCGGTCAGCCGCACCCGCTCCGGCGGGCGCGCGACCAGCGTCGCGAGAATGTTGGAATTCTGATCCAGCGCCTGCCGCAGCGGCGGCACCGACGCCTTCTGGTTGGCCAGCAGGCTCTCCTGCTGCGCGAGATCGAGATCGGAGCCCGTGCCTGCATCGACCCGCGCCTTGATCGCGTCGTAGATGCGCTGCGCGCTGGCGATATTGCGCGTTGCGATGTTGATGCGCTCCTGCGCGGCCACCACGTTGAAATAGGCATTGGCGACGCTCACCAGCGCCGTGAGCGCAACCACGTCGCGATCGAAGCGGTTGGCGTTGGCAGTCTCTTCGGCGGCCAGCAGGGCGTCGCGGTTCTTGCCCCAGAAATCGATCTCGTAGCTGGCGCTGAGCGATGCGGTGTGGTTCGTGACTTCGCCCCGTCCCGTGAGCGGGGTTGCGCTTGTGACCGTGCCTGTCGTTCTCGACGAGCGCGACCGCGAACCGGAGAAAGTGCCGGTCAGACTCGGCAGCAACGCAGCGCCCGCGGTCTGGGCCAGCGCATCCGCCTGCCGGATGCGGGCAACCGCGGCGGCAATGTCGAGGTTGACGGTCTGGGCCTCCTCCATGAGGACGGTCAGTTCACGCGAACGGAAACCGCGCCACCAGTCCAGCGTCGGCGGCTTGCTCTCGGTGTCACCCGACGCTGCCTTGTAGGCCGCTGGTACGTCCAGCGCCGGGTCCGGCAGGTCGGCCGTGAGGATGCAGCCGCCAGACATGGCCGCCAAAGCCAGCGCCGCGCCCAGCGCGAGCGAAGGCCGCGGAAACGCTCCACGTCGCAACTTGAAAGGCAGCTCAAACACCGGCGTAAGCACTCTCCAACGGGCCAGAATCCCATTCTACAGGGCAGTTCTGGCGGCGGACAGGGATGTTCCATTGCGCTCCCCAAGACAAGGGCGACCTGTGCCTCCCGGGTATCAGGTCCCGAATCCGAGTTATCCCCATAAACAAAGGGTTTCCTGCATTCATCGGCCTAAACGGCGAAAAGCCTTACCAAGATTTCATGTGAAGCTAGAGCAATATGAAACCTTAACAGGACTCCTCCGTATCTCGGACAGTGGTTGATCACGGGGACCTGGAATGCGAGTCGCGATTATTGGAACGGGAATCGCCGGCAATGCCGCCGCATGGGCCTTGTCGCAGCGATACCCGGTCACCGTGTATGAACGCGAGCTTCGCCCCGGCGGTCACAGTCACACGGTCAATATCGATTATGACGGAACGCCGGTCGCGGTGGATACCGGGTTCATCGTCTACAATGAAGTGAACTATCCCGGCTTCACGGCATTGCTGGCGCATCTCGGCATTGCAACAGTCGAGAGTTGCATGAGCTTCGCGGTGACCGCCGACGCCGGACGCTTCGAATGGAAGGGCGGCGGCGATACCTGGCCGGAAACCGCCAGAGGCCTGTTTGCACAGCCACGCAATTTGCTCTCCCCGTCGTACCTCTGGATGCTGCGCGATATCCTCGTCTTTAACGAGACAAGCGTGAAGGATCATGCGGACGGTACACTGACCGGTTTGTCGCTCGGTTCCTATTTCAAGATGCGCGGATTTGCGCCTCGCCTGCTGTCGGACTATCTCGCGCCGATGGCGGCGGCGATCTGGTCCGCGCCGACCGATCGCATTCTCGAATTTCCGGCAGAGAACTTCGTCGCGTTCTTCAGCAATCACCGGCTTCTGCAATACGACCGCCCCAAGTGGCGCTCGGTCCAGGGTGGAAGCCAGGTCTATGTCGACAAGCTGACGGCGGCATTCCGCGACCGACTGCGACTCGGCTGTGCCGTCACATCCATCGAACGTACCGGCCATGGCGTTGTCGTTAAAGACAGTCTCGGCCACACCGACATCTACGATCACGTGGTGATCGCGGCGCACAGCGATCAGGCATTGAAGATGCTTGCCGACGCCGACGGGAACGAACACAGCGTGCTCGGCGATATCCGTTACGCTCCCAACACCGTCTATCTGCACCGCGATCCGCGGCTGATGCCAAAACGCAGGAATGCGTGGGCGTCGTGGAATTTCCTGCGCTGGAAGCGAGACGGCGCACCGGTCAACGATGTCGCGGTGACCTACTGGATGAACCCGCTTCAGGGGCTCGACCATGCTCATCCGCTGTTCGTCAGCCTCAATCCACCGTTCGCACCCGATCCGGACCTGACATTCGGCCGCTACCTGTGCGACCATCCGCAGTACGATACGGCGGCCTTCGCTGCGCAAAAGCGTCTGCCGGACATTCAGGGCAAGCGTCACACCTGGTTTTGCGGCGCATGGACCGGATACGGATTCCACGAAGACGGATTGCAGTCAGGGCTCGCGATCGCGGAAGCGCTGGGCGCATCCGTGCCGTGGCG
Organism: Afipia sp. GW823-FHT06G09; assembly: GCF_058794875.1. Taxonomy (NCBI): domain Bacteria; kingdom Pseudomonadati; phylum Pseudomonadota; class Alphaproteobacteria; order Hyphomicrobiales; family Nitrobacteraceae; genus Afipia; species Afipia sp. GW823-FHT06G09. Next base: position 739,585 of record NZ_JBXAHF010000004.1, on the reverse strand, counting down.
TGCGCCGCCGGATGAACTCGCGCAAGCAGCGGAGTGACCATGCCGGACAAGATTGCCAGCTTGCAGGTGACGTCCGAAGAGGCAGCATCGCTGTATCTCGGCGAGGTCATGCATGCGCGGCTCCGACCGATGGGACACCGATTCAGCTACAAGGTCATGAGCCTGCTGATCGACCTCGACCGGCTGGACGACGCCGACCGGCAGTCGCATCTGTTCGGCGTCAACCGCGCGGCGCTCTACAGCTTCCATGAATCCGATCACGGCGAACGGAACGGTTGTTCATTGCGCGATTACATTCAGCGCCGCGCCGCCGGGCACCGCATCGACCTGACCGGCGGCAAGGTGTTGCTGCTGTGTTATCCGAGGTTGCTCGGCTACACCTTCAATCCGCTGTCGGTGTACTTTTGTCATCGCGCCGATGGCACGCTGGCGATGCTCGTCTACGAGGTCCGCAACACATTCGGCGAAATCCATTCATATGCGCTGCCTGTGACGCCGGACCAGATCAGCAACGCCGGCATCCGGCAGGAGCAGGACAAGCAGTTCTATGTCTCCCCGTTCATCGACATGGCCATGCGGTATCATTTCCGGATCGTGCCGCCGGGCGACAGCGTCAAGCTGCGCATTCTGGAATCCGGTCCGGACGGCCCGCTTCTGGCGGCGGCCTTCAACGGCAAACGGCGGCGACTGACCTCGGCAGCGCTAATCCGGACCTTCTTTGCGCTGCCGTTGGTGACCTTTAAAATCATGGCGGCGATTCATTGGGAGGCCTTGCGTCTTTGGCTAAAGGGCGCAAGAATTGTGGCAAGACCAACAGCGAAGGACAGTTCGGCGAATAAACGGCCGGCACACGCGAGCAGAAGATTTGGACGCAGAGCCACATCACACTGACGGAATTGCGCGATGTCTGACCTGATCATTCTGACCCCCGACACTGTCGAGGCGTCGTTGCCGGATGTACCCAAACTGGTCCGACTCGCCATCAAGTTCGCATCCAACCTGCGGCGCGGCACGCTTGACGTCACCCTGCCTGACGGTCGGACAGTGCGCTGCGGCGGGCTGGAGCCCGGCCCTGCCGCGCAAATGACGATTTACAACTACGGATTCGCGTGGCGGCTTGCGCGGGGCGGCGACATCGGCATTGCCGAAGCCTATCTGCGCCGCGAGTGGGATACGCCCAATCTGACGCAGTTCCTCTACATCTTCTGCGTCAATCACGATCTGATCCAGACGATGCTCGGCGGCAAACCGGTCGCACGGTTCGTGCAGTCGCTCCGCCACTGGTTCAACCGCAACACCAGGCGGCAGGCCCGCCGCAACATCTACGCGCACTACGACATCGGAAATTCGTTTTATTCGGCGTGGCTTGATCCGAGCATGACCTATTCGTCGGCGCTGTTCGAGGACGGCACCAACGACCTCACTGCTGCGCAGCACAACAAGTACCGGCGGCTTGCCGAAGCGATCAATCTTCAACCCGGACAGCGCGTGCTGGAGATTGGCTGCGGCTGGGGCGGCTTCGCCGAATACGTCGCCAAGAACTACGATGCGAAGGTCGTCGGACTAACCATCAGCACCGAGCAGCGCGATTTCGCACAGAAGCGGATGCAGGCCGCCGGGCTCAGCGACAAGGTCGAGATCAGGTTTCAGGATTACCGCGATGAGCGCGGACGATATGACCGGATTGCCTCTATCGAAATGATCGAGGCCGTCGGCGAACAGTTCTGGCCGCAATATTTCAGCCAGCTCCGTGACCGCCTTGCCCCCGGCGGTTTCGCGGGCATTCAGGCGATTACCATCCAGGACAGATTTTTCAACGCGTACCGGCGCGAGGTTGATTTCATCCAGCGCTACGTTTTCCCCGGCGGCATGCTGCCATCGCCGCAGGTGCTGAAGTCGCTCGGCGAGAAGTTCGGTGTACCTGTTATCCGCGAGCGTATTTTTGGAGAAGATTATGCCAAGACGCTCGCCACATGGAGAGACAATTTCCGCGCGGCATGGCCGAACCTGATGCCTCTCGGTTTCGACGAGCGCTTTCGGCGCCTTTGGGAATACTACCTCGCCTACTGCGAGGCCGGATTCCTCTCCGGCAACATCGATGTGCGTCAGGTCGTATTCGCCAAATCAGGTTAGACGGCTGCCTCAACTTCCTCAAAAAGCGAGCAGATCACGCCTGCAAGCGCTGCCCTTGTCGGAACGGCGGGCGGCCTCTAGGTTGAACGATGAACCTGCCGCTTTTCCCCTTGCCTTCTGACACATTCGGTCCCGGGTCCTTCAATATCATGCACATTCGCAAAGACGTCATCGATGCCATCGGCAACACTCCGCTCATCAAGCTGAAACGCGCGTCCGAAGAGACCGGCTGCACCATTCTCGGCAAGGCCGAGTTCATGAATCCCGGCCAGTCGGTGAAGGACCGCGCCGGCAAGCAGATGATCCTGGAGGCGGAGAAGCGTGGTGACCTGCGGCCTGGCGGTCTGGTCGTCGAGAGCACCGCGGGCAACACCGGCATTGGTCTCGCGCTCGTCGCCGCCGCGCGCGGCTATCGCACCATCATCGTGATTCCGGAAACGCAGAGCCAGGAAAAGAAGGACGTGCTGCGTCTGCTCGGTGCGGAACTGGTCGAAGTGCCGGCCCTGCCCTTCAGCAACCCGAACAATTACCAGCATGTCGGCCGGCGTCTTGCAGATGAGTTGCGCAAGACCGAAAAGAACGGCGTCATCTTTGCCGACCAGTGGAACAACCTCGACAACCGCAAGGCGCATTACGTCTCGACCGGTCCCGAAATCTGGGACCAGACCGAGGGCAAGGTCGACGGCTTCATCTGCTCGATCGGCAGCGGCGGCACGCTCGCGGGCACGGCGACGTTCCTGCGCGAGAAGAAGAAGGACATCAAGATCGGCGTCGCCGATCCGCGCGGCGCTGCGATGTACAATTACTTCGATCACGGCGAGGTCAAATCGACCGAAGGCGGATCGATCACCGAAGGCATCGGCCTCGGCCGCATCACCCCGATCATCGAGGACGTCAAGGTCGACAAGGCCTATCTCATCGAAGATAGCGAGGCGGTGCCGATCGTGTTCGACCTTCTCGAACATGAAGGCATCTGCGTCGGCGGGTCGTCGGGCGTGAATATCGCAGGCGCCATCCGTCTGGCGAAGGATCTCGGGCCCGGCCACACCATCGTGACCATCCTGTGCGACTACGGCACGCGCTATCAGTCGAAGCTGTTCAATCCGGAATTCCTGCGCTCGAAGAACCTGCCGGTGCCGGCATGGCTTGAGCGCAAAAGCACGATCAAGCCGCCATTCGAGAAGGTGTGAGATTGCGTGATCTCAACAGGGTCATCCCGGCGAAAGCCGGGATCCACAACCCCTGGCCTTTCAGCTCATCGAGATCATTGAAGCGCTCTTCACAACACGGACGACAGGGGTGATGGGTCCCGGCCTGCGCCGGGACGACCACATCCCTCACCTCAAAATCTGGCTGAGGAATAGCTTGGTCCGCGCGTGCTGCGGATTCGAGAAGAACTTGTCCGGCGTATTCGCCTCGACGATCTGACCGGCGTCCATGAACACAACCCGGTCGGCGACCTCGCGCGCGAAACCCATCTCGTGCGTGACCACCAGCATGGTCATGCCCTCTTTCGCCAGATCGACCATGGTGTCGAGCACTTCCTTGACCATCTCGGGATCGAGCGCGGAGGTCGGCTCGTCGAACAGCATCACCTTCGGATTCATCGTCAGCGCGCGGGCGATCGCGACGCGCTGCTGCTGTCCGCCTGAAATCTGGCCCGGATACTTGCTCGCCTTGTCGGGAATCCGCACGCGTTCGAGATATTTCATCGCCGCAGCTTCGGCATCCTTCTTCGGAATGTTACGCACCCAGATCGGCGCCAGCGTGCAATTTTCCAGTACGGTCAGGTGCGGAAACAGATTGAAGCTCTGGAACACCATGCCGACTTCACGGCGCACATCATCGACGCGGCGCAGGTTCGGCCCAAGCTCGATCCCGTCGACAACGATGCGGCCTTCCTGAAATTCCTCCAGCGCGTTGATGCAGCGGATCAGCGTGGACTTGCCCGAGCCGGACGGTCCGCAGATCACAATGCGCTCGCCACGCCCGACCGTCATGCCGATATCGCGCAGCACGTGAAAGTCGCCGAACCACTTGTTGAGGCCCGAGATGTTGACGATTGCGTCTGCGGTCATGGTTTCATCTCAGACATTCTTGTGAACATTCAGGCGCCGTTCCACGAACAGCGAATAGCGCGACATTCCGAAGCAGAACACGAAGTAAATGATGCCGGTGAAGGCGAATCCGGTGAACAGCGTCGTTGGTGACGCCCAGTTCGGATCGGCGAAGGACGCACGCAACTGCCCGAGTAGATCGAAGATCGCGACGATCAGCACCAGCGTCGTGTCCTTGAACAGCGCGATGAAACTGTTAACCAGCGCCGGAATGACGTTGCGCAGCGCTTGCGGCATCACGATCAGGCCCGTGGTCTTCCAGTAAGACAGGCCGAGCGCGCTTGCCGCTTCAGCCTGCCCGCGCGGAACCGCCTGCAGGCCGCCGCGAATGACTTCCGCGTTATAGGCGCCCGCGAACAACGCGATGCCGATCAGCACGCGCACCAGACCATCGACGGTGAAGTTTCCGGGCAGGAACAGCGGCAGCATGTAGGTCGCGAAGAACAGCACCGTAATCAGCGGGACACCGCGCCAGAATTCGATGAAGGCAATCGAAAACACCCGGATCAGCGGAATGGTCGAGCGCCGCCCGAGCGCCAGGATCATTCCGACCGGCATCGAGGCGACAATGCCGGTGACCGAGACGACGAGTGTCACCAGCAGACCGCCCCATGAGCGGGTGTCAACGATCGGCAGGCCACCCTTGTCGAGGCCCATCACGACAATGACGACGGCAATCCCGGCAAAGGTCGCGATGCTTTTGAACAGCGCACGCCAGCCGTTGCGAAATCCCCCGGTCAGGAAGAACATCAGCAACGAGACCATGATCGCGGTCGCGGCGAGATCGGCCCACAGCGGCGAATGGAATCGCTCGGTATAATCACGCAGCCATTGAACCGGCCACATCAGGATCGCGAGGCCATCGCCGATCCACCCGACGGCCCTGCCGATGAATGAAAGGCCCTGTCCCAAGACCCCCGCAATGGCCGTGGCCGCCAGCCGCGCGCCTGCGTCCTGGAAGCTGGAAGCCAGTCCCGATCCGAGATCCGCCAGCCAGTGAATGGCAAAGCCTTTCAGCCCGCCGCCCCGCAGCAGGAAGAAGCCGATCACAGGATAGGCCGCGAAGAACAGTCCGGAGTTCAGCGCCTTCGCGGGCGCGCGCGGGATCAGCAGCGGCAACAGCAGAAGTGCGCCAAGCGCAAAGGTCAGATTGACCCGCCAGCGCTGGTCCTCCGGATAGAAGCCATAGATAAACTGGTCGAACTTCGCGTGTACGAACGGCCAGCACGCACCGACCACGCGCCCGACATTGGCCTCAAGACAGGCATTGCGATCACTGCCCGTCCACACCGCATCGACGAACAGGAACCTGATGACCGGCACCAGAATGAGCCACAGCAGCGCCGCACCAATCAGCGTGATCATGATGTTCAGTGGCGAATTGAACAACCGCTCGCGCGCAAATCCGATCACGCCCGTGGTCCTGACCGGAGCGCGGCGCGCCTCAACAATGGTCTGCCGGACGAATGCGGTCTGTTCCGTCATGCGGCAAGGCTCCGGTTCAGACGCCAGCCGTAGAAGCTCATGATCGCGCTCGTCACCAGCGAGATCAAAAGATAGACGCCCATGGTGAGCGCGATGATTTCCACTGCCTGCCCGGTCTGGCTCAGCGTGGTGCCTGCGAACACGGAAAACAGATCGGGGTAGCCGATCGCAACCGCCAGCGATGAGTTCTTGGTGAGGTTGAGATACTGGTTGGTCAGCGGCGGCAGGATCACGCGCATCGCTTGCGGGATCACGACCAGCCGCAATGTCGCGCCGCGCGACAGCCCGAGCGACGCTCCCGCTTCCATTTGCCCCTTTGGCACGGACTGGATGCCCGCGCGCACGATCTCCGCGATGAAGGCTGCCGTATAGGTCGAGAGCGCGATGGTGAGCGCGGCAAATTCCGGCAGAACCTTTGCGCCACCTGCAAAGTTGAAGCCCTTCAACTGCGGCATGTCCAATGCGAACGGCGCGCCGAAGACCAGAACAGCCAGCGCCGGTAAACCAATCAGCATCGCCAGCACGAACGGCCAGATCGTCAGCTTCTCGCCGGCGGCAAACAGTTGCCTGCGGGCATAGACGTGCATCGCCAGCGACGCCAGGATACCGAGCACAATGGCGACAATGAATACGCCAAACCCCTGCTGCGGGACCGGGTCAGGCACGATCAGTCCACGATTGCTCAGGAAGATCGTTCCGAACAGGGATATGCTCTGACGCGGGCTTGGCAGCGTCGCCAGCACGGCAAGATACCAGAACAGAATCTGGAACAGCAGCGGGAGATTGCGGATCACCTCGACATAGCCGCCGGAAATCCGCGCCAACAGCCAGTTCGGCGACAGCCGCCCAAGCGCCACCAGCACGCCGATGATGGTCGCGATGATGATGCCGACGATGGAGACCAGCAGGGTGTTGAGCAGCCCGACAACAAACACCCGCGCATAGGTGTCGGTCTCGGAATATGGAATCAGCGCCTGGCTGACGGCGAAGCCCGCAGTGTTCGACAGGAAGCCGAAGCCGGACGCGATCCGCTGCGCCTGAAGGTTGGCCCGCGCGTTCTCGACGATCTCATACCCGATCCAGATAACGGCAGCGACGAACAGGATCTGGACGATCACACCGCCCCACCCCGCCTGCCCGCCGAGTGCGCGGCGGAGCCGTGCAACCAGTTGAAGCGGAGGCTTGCGGGGTTCAGCTGCCATTGCCGGTTCCGGCAATGCCGTCAACGGATCGGCGGCGCGTATTGAAGACCGCCCTGATTCCAGAGCTTGTTCAGGCCACGGGCGATACCGAGTTTCGATCCGGCGCCGACATTGCGATCGAACGACTCACCGTAGTTGCCGGTCGCCTTGATGATGCGCGTGACCCAGTCCTTGGTCAGGCCGAGCTGTTCGCCAAGATTGCCGTCGGTCCCGAAAATCCGCTTCAGTTCGGGCTTGCTGGACTTCGCCATCTCATCGACGTTCTTTTGCGTCACCGCGTATTCCTCGGCGTTGATCATCGCGAACAGCGTCCACTTCACGATGTCGAACCACTGGTCGTCACCGTGACGCACGACCGGTCCGAGCGGCTCCTTGGAAATCACTTCCGGCAGCACGGCGTGGTCGCCCGGCGCTGCGAGCTTGAGGCGTTCGGCGTAAAGCTGCGAGACGTCCGAGGTAAATACATCGCAGCGTCCCGATTCGTAGGCCTTCACCGTCTCGTCTGCGGTGCCGAACGCGATCAGCTCGTACTTCATGTTGTTACCCTTGAAGTAGTCCGAGACGTTCTGCTCGTTCGTGGTGCCGGTCTGGACGCAGATCGATGCGCTGTTCAGCTCCAGCGCCGAGTTGACCTTCAGGGACTTGCGGACCATGAAGCCCTGCCCGTCGTAATAGGAAATGCCGGTGTAGTTCAGGCCCAGCGAGGTATCGCGCGACAGGGTCCAGGTCGAGTTGCGCGAGAGCACATCGATCTCGCCCGACTGCAGGGCCGTGAAACGATCCTTTGCCGACAGCGGCACGAACTTCACCTTGGTCGGGTCATTGAAGATCGCCGCCGACAGCGCGCGGCAGAGGTCGACGTCGAGGCCCGCCCAGTTGCCCTTGTCGTCAGGGGCCGAGAAGCCCGGCAGGCCCTGGCTGACACCGCAAGACAAGCTGCCGCGGTCCTTGATGCTCTGAAGCGTTCCGCGGTCCTTCGGCTTGTCCTGCGACTGCGCATGGGCAGCCTGCATGGCGAATGCTGCGAGAACAGGAATAAGAGCGAGCGATACCCGTTTCATAGAACGACCTTTCCCGAGTGTCCGGCGCTGGCGACGAACAACGTCGCTAGAAGCAAAATGATCCTGCTGAAGCGCGCGATACCTAGCTAAATATCTGGTCTGCATAACAGAACGCCGAACGCGACGGGTCAAGGGGTTGACGTCCGCCATTGCGGTCAGCTTATTGACCCATAGGCAGCACATTGCCTTTTGTCGAGCAGCCCCCGTCGCGGCTGCGGCAAGATGTCTTGTACAAGTGACCGTCATATGAACTCCCCAAAAGACAATCGCCCTTCCAAACCGCTTGATCCGCAGACCGAATTGGTCACGTCCGGACGCGACACCGTTGCGCAAAAAGGCTTCATCAACCCGCCGATCGTGCGCGGTTCGACGGTGCTTTATCCGACGGCGGAAGATCTCCATGCCCATCGCGGAGAATTTCAGTACGGACGGCACGGCACGCCGACCACAAAGGCGCTCCAGCAGGCCCTGATGGCGCTCGAGGGACCGAACTGCGCCGGCGTGGGACTGGCACCGTCCGGCGTGGCCGCGATTTCCACAGCTCTTCTGGCGATTCTCAAGGCAGGCGATCACTTACTCGTCATCGACAGCGTCTATCGCCCCACCCGGAATTTCTGCGACAGCCTGCTCAAGCGTTACGGAATCGAGACCACCTATTTCGATCCGCTGATTGGCGCGGGCATCGAGAAGCTGTTCCGGCCGAACACCAAAGCCGTCCTCGTGGAGGCGCCTGGATCGCAGTCATTCGAGATGCCAGACATTCCGGCCATCGCGGCCATCGCCCACGCCAAGGGCGCGCTTGTCGTCGATGACAACACCTGGGCGACGCCGCTGTTTCACCGCTCGCTCGATCAGGGCGTCGACATCAGCATTCAGGCCGGCACGAAATACATCGGCGGTCACTCCGACATCATGTTCGGCACCATTTCCGCCAACGCGAAAACCTGGCCGCTCATCACGGAGGCGATTCGGCTGCTTGGCGTCTGCGCCGGGCCGGACGATGTCTTTCTGGCTCTCCGCGGACTCCGAACGCTGGCTGTACGACTCGCGCATCACCAACAAGCGGGTCTCGAGATGGCGCGCTGGTTTGCCTCGCGCCCGGAAGTGCAGCGGGTCATTCACCCGGCGCTGGAGACCGATCCGGGTCATGCGATCTGGAAACGCGACTTCACCGGCGCAACCGGTCTGTTCAGCATCGTGCTGAAGCCGGCGCCGAAGCAGGCGGTCGACGCCTTCCTCGACACCCTCACACTGTTCGGCATGGGTTATTCGTGGGGCGGCTTCGAGAGCCTTGTGATTCCGTTCGACTGTTCGTCCTACCGCACGGCGACGACATGGAATCCGGGCGGGCCGACGCTGCGTTTCCACATCGGGCTGGAAAATCTCGATGACCTGAAGGCCGATCTTGAGCGAGGTTTCGCAGCGCTGAAGGCGGCGGCGTAGTAACCGACAAGAAATCGATCACTTAGCCCAAGTTCGTCATGGCCGGCCTTGTGCCGGGCATCCACGTCTTCTGAAAAGCAAGGGTCAAGCAAGACGTGGCTGGCCGGGACGAAGCCCGGCCATGACACCAGAGAAATCTTCGGGTGACGGCGCTCCTCGCAATGACGAGTTGCTGACTTTTCAGCTCTTCTCGACCTTGGAGCCTGAACCGCGGTTCTTCACGATCAGCATGATGTTGCGGATGTAGATAAGGGTCGCCAGTCCCTGCCCCAGGATGATCACCGGCTCGCGCTTGGCGATGCCGTAGACCAGCGTCATCAGTCCACCGCCCATCGAAAAGAACCAGAACGCCATCGGCACAACGCTCTGGCCCGCACGCTCACTCGATATCCACTGCACGAGGAAGCGTGCCGTGAACAGCAACTGCGCGATCAGGCCGAACGCGAGCCAGAAATCGAACTTCGCGACGAAGACGTCGTAAAGATAGTCGCCGAGTTGCTGACCGAACTGAATCAGCATCACGTCACCTCCGTCGCAACCGGCGTGGATTTCTTGCGGCGGATCAGCCACCACACGCCTGCAAGATCCATGATGCCGATCCAGAGCCGGTCGAAGAATCCGTAGTTCGATACACCGGAATGGCGCGGCCGATCGATCACATCGACATAGACGATGTCGTATCCCTCCCGCCGCACCAGCGCCGGAAGAAAGCGATGCAGACCATCGAAATATGGCAAAGCAAGGAACACATCACGGCGCAGCGCCTTCAATCCGCAGCCGGTATCGCGGGTGCCGTCATGAAGGATCGCGTTGCGCACGCCGTTGGCCGCGCGCGACTGAAACCGCTTGAAGCCGGTGTCCTTGCGGCCGACGCGCTGTCCCGCGGCGAGGCCGACCTTGTCGCCGCCCTTCTCGATCGCCTCGATCAAGGCCGGGAGAAACGCCGGGTTGTTCTGACCGTCGCCGTCGAGCGTCGCGACGATCTTTCCGCGCGCGGCGCGAACGCCGGTTCGTACCGCAGCGGATTGCCCGCTGGAGGCCGCGTGCCGAATCTGGCGCACGTTGCTTCGCGCCTTCATCTCGGCGGCGAGCCGCTCGCCGGTCGCGTCGGTCGATCCGTCGTTGACGTAGATGATCTCGTAGGCCCAGCGGCCATCCAGCGCGGAAGCGATCTCGGCGATCAGCGGCGCGACGTTGTCCTGTTCATTGCGGACCGGAACCACAATCGATACGTCGGGGGCCGGCAGGCCGGATTTTGGTGATTGATCGCTCATATATGCCGATTGGGGTCCAAACGCCCGCAAAAGCAGTCAAAACCGCGGCGGGCGACCGCTTATTATGGTGCCTAAGCCCCGCGAGCAACCTTTTTCAGGGCAGGCCATGACGGTCCTGCGAGGGTTTCAATGGCCCCGCCGCTTACGATCTTGAACCCGAGGCGGCGGGCCGCGAACCAGTACTGGACGATCATCGCGCCGATGATCCCGGTCAGCGCCCCCGCGACCACGTCGCTCGGGTGATGGGCCAGCAGCACCACCCTGCTGACGCAGATCAGCACCGCATACACGAACATGAAAAGCGTCATCCGCCGCCACACGGCGGAGACCGCGAAGGCCAGCGCAAACGCCGTGGTCGCGTGACCGGACGGCAGACTCTCGAACGCCGGATTGCCGGCAAAATGCTGGTAGAAAAACGCGTTGGCATCGCCGCCGACAAAGGGCCGGCTCCGGCCGATGATGTATTTCAGAAGCTCGCCGCACAGCACCGCGAACAGCACCGCGAAAAACAGATACTGAATGCGCACGCCGAACGCGATCAGGATCGATCGCAAGACGCCGCTGAGCAACGGCTGGACCAGCAGAACGACGAAGAGCAGTCCCGCCAGCGTCCACAGCACATAGGTCGACTTGCCGAAATCGGTGAAGATCCGCAGCCACCACAGGCTGGCCGTGCCCCGTGCCGGCATCTGCTTGATGGCCGCGACATCGACTGCGAACATCAGAATGCCGATGGCGATCGCCGTCAGTGCGGCAACGCCAATCCATCGCCTTGCGAGGGCGCGGCGCGCCTCGGCACGCCGCGAGTGCGACGGCGCACGCACCAGCCGCGCCACCGACTGCCACGCAACTTGCCCGACCCGCGTCACATAATTTGCCGGTCGCGCGCCGGGTCCAGTCGCCATTTACTCCGTACCTTCGGAGCGGAAGATGGCGACCGAAATCGCGCGGCCTTGCGAGAAATTATAACCATCGATGCGCGTGCCGGCGTTGTAACGCAACCCGATTGCTTCGGCCCGCTGCGCGAATGCGCGCTCCTCGCGCCATTCCACGAGCGCAAACCGGCAGCTTCCCTGCAACAGGAAGTCCGCCGCGCCCGAGCCGTTGGTCAGGACGGTCGACGTGCCCACCATGAAGACGAGGCTCGGCTCCTGGAAACCAGCGGCCGCGGCCGCCGGTCCGACGCATTCGACGCTGCGCAGCGCACGCGCGATCTGGACGCTCGGGAACAACGGCGCAAGCGACGGCACTACAACGCCGTAAATACAAGCCGCCATGAACCACGACGCGCCGATCGCATTCAGCAGAGAACGCTCGGCGTGAGTGTCGTCATACATCCACCAGGCGAAGAGCCCGAAGATCAGCGCACCGGCCGCGAACGGCCAGGCCAGAAACTCCGGCTGCCGCAGCAGCGCGATCGCGCCGATGATGGATGCGACGGTGATGATCAGCGGCAACACGAACCACCATGCCGCCCCGCGCACGATCCATGCGGAACGCGACAGCACTTTGCGCTCCAGCGCGCCGACGATCAGGATGGCGATGGCCGGATAAAGCGGCAGCACATAGTGCGGCAGCTTGGTGATGACGAGTTCGAAGACGATCCAGGCCGGCAACAGCCATGCCAGCAGGAACTGTGCACCGGGCTCACGGCGCGCGCGCCAGACCGCAGGCACCGCAAGACCCGCCAGCGTTGCTCCCGGCCAGAACGTCACCCAGAACAGGATGAAGTAGAGTCCCGGAGGCGCGCCGTGCGACTCCTGTGGACTGGCGACCTTGCTCAGCATGTCTGCGCCAAGCGAGTTCGCGAAAAAGCTATCGCCCGCCTTGAGGAAGATCGCGACGAACCAGGGCAGCACCAGCACCAGCGTCCACATCAATCCCCAGACTGGACGCAGACGCCACAGCCACGCTGACGAACGATCGAGAACCGCGAGGGTCACGACGGTCGTCGCGACGAACATCAGGATCAGCGGGCCCTTCAGCAGAATGCCGCCTGCAATCGCCGTCCAGAACGCAAACGCGAGCGTCCACGACGGATGAGGATTGTCGTCGCCGCGCTGCCACGACAGATAGGCGCGCGCCATCGCGCCCATGACCGCCGTGGTGGTCAGCAGCAGCATCGCGTCGGTCTTCGCCAGACGCGCTTCGACACCCAGCAGGATCGAACTGCACATGATCAGCCCGGCGAGCAGCGCGCCGCGGCGCGTGACGAATGCCAGCGCCGTCCAGTAGGTCAGCAGCACCGCGCCGATGGCGCCGATCAGTGAGGGAATGCGATACAGCCAGATGCGGACCTGCGCGCGCGGCAGGCCGAGCTTGGATGCAGTCTCGACGACTGCGGCCTGCGCCCAGTAGATGCCGACGGGCTTCTTGTAGCGCACCTCGTCCTGGAAACGGATGTCGACGAAATCGCCGCTCTCGACCATTTGCTTGGTCGCCTGCGCGAAGCGGGCTTCGTCGCGGTCGACCGGCGGAATGTTGAAGAAACCGGGCAGGAAAAACAGCAGGCCGGCCAGCACAAGCAACGCGACGGCGCGGGCATGGCTTCCGACCGCAAAATCGACCACGCGCACGAGTCCGCTGCCGGGATTCTTCTGCTCAACCGGTTCGCGCGGCGCGCCAAATCTGGGTCTTGGGTAGGTCTCAGCCATCGGTTCCGCATACGCTGAAACCGATAGCCGGACAACAGGTTGAGCCCGCCCTACTGAATTCTCACGACGACTGTGTCCGCCGCGCCAGTCGCATCCATCACTGTCAGCCGGACAAAGCCCGGCCCCGGCGGGTCGACCAGTTTCTGGCGCCGGCTGTCGATGTTTCCGACCGCCACGCCGTTAACCATCATGGTCATGGGCAGCACCCCGCCCGCGACCTTCACCGGCATGGCCGACTGACCGGCTTCTCCGCCTCCAAAGGCGTCGATCCGTGAGCCGTTCAGCGGGAACTGGATACGCAGAGCCTGTTCGCTGCCGGTCCGAACGAAGTCGCCTGACGGACGGAAACGCCGCAACGGCAGCGGCAACCTGGCGTTGCTCGCTATCAGGGTCCCCTTTGGGGCCTTCGGGAGCGCCATCGGCAGCCTGCCGGTACGCGCAAAAGCATCGAACAGGATCGGAGCCGCGGCCGTCCGGCCGGTCAGGCCCGGAACCGGCGCGCCATCAGGCCGCCCAACCCAGACCCCGATGGTCATCCGGCCGTCGAAACCGACCGACCAGGCATCGCGGTAGCCGTAGCTGGTGCCCGTTTTGAACGCGAGCCGGTTATGCGGCGCGTTGTCCGGTGGCGGCGTGCCCATCAGCACATTGCCGACCAGCCATGCGGCCGATGGATCGAGCAGACGCCGCGTCTCGGGCTCGGCTGCGTCGTCCGGCCGCACGATTTCCCGCAGCGCCATCGTCTCGCCAAGCCGGGGAAATCCCGAATAGAGCCGGACGAGATCGTTCAGTGTGACGCCGACGCCGCCGAGGCCCATGGCGAGGCCCGGCGTTTCGTCCTTCGGCAGGATCAGGTTCGCACCCGCCTGCTTGATCCGCGCCGTCAGCCGGTTGGAGCCGATGCGGTCGAGCAGCGCGATGGCGGGGACGTTGAGCGACATCTGCAACGCCTTGCGCACAGTGACGGTGCCCTGAAACGTCATGTCGAAGTTTTCCGGCGCGTAAGAGCCGTAGCGGATCGGACGGTCCTCGATCAGGCTTTCGGGATGCACAAAACCATCCTCGAACGCGAGACCGTAGATGAACGGCTTGAGCGTCGAGCCCGGCGAGCGCACAGCGCGAGTCATGTCCACCTGCCCCGCGCGCCTTGTGTCGAAGTAATCGGACGATCCGACATGCGCCAGCACATCGCCGCTCTCGTTGTCGACCGCGAGAATGCCGACCGAGACGTCAGGCCCGAGTGCAATCGCGCGATCTCGCGCCAGCGACTCCAGCGCTTTCTGGATCGTTGAATCCAGCGTGAGCTGGATCAGCGGCGTGTCCTTCATGATCGCCAGCGACTGGTCGGTCGAATGCGGAGCCAGCAGCGGCATCGGCTTGCGCAGGCGTGGCACGGCTTCGCGCTTCGCCTGAGCCGCATCGTCGGCAGACACACGTCCATCCGCAACCATGAGCGATAGGACATGATCGCGCGCGGCGCGCGCGGCTTCCGGATGACGGTCGAGCCGCCGCGTTTCCGGCGACTGTGGCAATGCGACCAGCAGCGCGGACTCCGCCAGCGACAACCGCTTCGGCTCCTTGCCGAAGTAAGCGAACGACGCGGCGCGCACGCCCTCGAGGTTTCCGCCGAACGGCGCGAGGGTGAGATAGAGATCGAGGATCTCGTTCTTGCCGAGTTTGTGCTCAAGCTGGATCGCGCGGACCATCTGCCGCATCTTGGCCGAGACCGAGCGCTCCTGCCGTGGCTCCATCAGCCGCGCCACTTGCATGGTGATGGTCGAACCGCCGGACACGATATGCCCGCGCGTCACGAGTTGAAACGCGGCACGTCCGATCGCCAGCGGATCGACGCCGATGTGCGAGCGGAAGCGCTTGTCCTCGTAGCTCAGCAGCAGATTGAGATAGCCGGGATCGACGTCCTTTGCGTGAGAGGGCAAGCGCCAGCGGCCATCCGCCATCGCGAAGGCGCGCAGCAGCTTGCCGTTGCGGTCGAGGATGGTGGTGGAGGCCTTCTTTGCATCAGCGAAAGGCAGCGGCGGGAGTGAGGCGATCCAGATGGAGGCGGCGGTGACCAGGAAAGCAAACACAGCCATGGTCGATAGTGCGAAGCTGCGAAGTATGTCTCTCCGCGGTGCCGACCTTGCAGCGAGCGAAATCGGCACCCTCTCCCCGGTGGGGAGAGGGTTGGGGTGAGGGGCTC
The DNA here is from genome assembly GCF_058794875.1 of Afipia sp. GW823-FHT06G09. Classification (NCBI taxonomy): domain Bacteria; kingdom Pseudomonadati; phylum Pseudomonadota; class Alphaproteobacteria; order Hyphomicrobiales; family Nitrobacteraceae; genus Afipia; species Afipia sp. GW823-FHT06G09. The sequence continues at coordinate 724,016 of NZ_JBXAHF010000004.1, read as the reverse complement.
TCGATCCATCGATAGATTCTACGCCCTCACCCGGATCGCTTCGCGATCCAACCTCTCCCCACGGGAGAGGTGAAGCAAGAGCATGCATCCGCTGCGCCGGGACGACCGGAAAAGTTTCGCCGGTGACCTGAGAGTTATGGTCGCCCTTCCCGTTCATTTCGCTTTCGTCACCTCGACAGCGCCCGTACCCGTGCGGCCGTAGCGCGAGGGATTGTACATGTCCTCCACATAGGCCTGCGGCAGCACGTACTTGCCGGGCGAGACCGCGCGCACGATGTAGGCGACCGTGAACACGGCTTCGTCCTTGGCTTCGCGTTCGATCGCCGCGCTAAAGCGGTCATCGCGGAACTCGGTGTTCTCCGGCTCCTCGCCGTCCTCGATCCAGTCGAGCGTTCCCGAGTCGCCGGACGACACCAGCTTCGGATTGTCGATCTCGAGGCCCGCCGGGAGATAATCGACCACCATGATGCGGCCGAACTCCGGCTTGGCTTCGGTGACCTTCAGCACGACGGCGAAGCGGTCGTTCTGCTTGGCCTTGCTGACATCGGCGGGCTTGCCGTCGAGCGTGAAGAAATTGCGCTCGATCTTGAAGCCGTTCGAGGCCGCAGGTTCCGGCGTGATCGGCGCGCCGGTGACCGAGACCACCGCCTGCACCGGCGTCTCGCCGCTATTGGTGATAGTGATCGGCTTTGCCGCGACGTCTGCACTGCGATAATTGCGATAGACCGCGTTCTTCGCGGTCTCACCGTTGACCGTTACCGCAAGGCTGTTCGCCTCCTTCGCGAGCGCCCGCGAGGCCAGCACCAGCCACGCGTTTTCCTGCGTCGAGGTGTAGGGCGTGAGACCGCGTGCGGCCTCGACGCGTTCGACCGCGAGGCTGATCGTCGCCTTCGGCGCATTGCCTTCGCTGGACAGTGAGACCAGGGCCGCCGCATCGCGCAGCGACGAGCCGTAGTCCATGCGGCCGAATTCAAGCGCGGGTTTCGGTGCAAGGCTATTCACCGCCGCCGCGTACACGCGCTCGGCGCGTGCGCGGTCACCGACCAGCGCCAGCGCCGCGGCCAACTGTGCCTTGGCGATGGGAGTGGCGATGTTGTTCAGCTTGGTGTCGGCCAGATAGCGCAGGTCGCCGATCGGCGCGGTGCCATTCTTCGCCAGCACATAGAGGCCATAGGCGAGATCGCGGCCGCCGTCCTTCTCTGGCTCGTCGGCATTGACCACCGAGTTGCGGATGCGGTCCAGCGCAGTCTTGAACAGCACGTCCGGCACGGCAAAGCCCTTCTCGCGTGCCCGCGTCAGGAAATCGGTGACATAGGCGTCGAGCCAGGCATCGTCGCCGCCCGCCGACCACAGGCCGAACGAACCGTTGGAGCCTTGCCGCGCAAGCAGACGATCGATGGCGTCCTTGATGCGTTGATCGACACCCGTATCCAGCGCCAGGTGGTTCTCCGCCGCGAGATCGTTGACATACAGCAGCGGCATCGCACGGCTGGTGATCTGCTCGGAGCATCCGAACGGATAACGGTCCAGCGCTTTCAGGATCGTGGCGGCATCGAGCGCGGTAGACAGGCCGACCGACAGTTGCACCCCGCCGGTGCCCTGCACGAGATCGGAGAACATGTCCGACGTCAGTGTCAGGCTCTCGCCCTTCGCCAGCGTGCGAACCGAGCGGCGCGCGAGGATCTGCGTCGCCGGCTTGACGTTGAGGTCGTAGTGCCGCGCGAGCGTCAGCCCGTTCGGTCCCGTGATGTTCACGTCGAGCGCGGCAGCGCCTGCTCCACCTGTCGCATCGATGGCGAGCGCAACGGTGCTGCGCTGCTTGGCAGCCAGCCGCATCGTGGTCGCCGGGTTGCCGGTGAGTTTCACCGGACCCGAGGGCTTAACGGAGATGATGTAATCGCCCGCAGCGCCTTCTACGTTGTCGAGATCGAGGTTCATGGTGCCGCGATCGCCGCTGAGCAGGAAGCGCGGCAACGTCGCCGTCAGCACCACAGGATCGCGAACCGTCACGTCGGTGTTGGCGCGCCCCACTTTCGTGGCGGTCCAGGCCACGGCCATGACGCGCGCGGTGCCGGCAAACTCCGGAATGTCGAAGGAGATGTTTGCCGTACCATCGGCGCCGACTGTGACGATGCCGGAATAAAGCGCGAGCGGCTTCTGGGTCGGAGGGCTACCCTGCAACTCAGCAGCAGCGCCGTCACCGCCGGTGCGGATCTGGCCGCGTGTGCCCTGCATGCCGTCGATCAGTTGCCCATAGAGATCGCGGATTTCGGACGTCATGCGGCGCTGGCCGAGATAGTAATCGTCCGGCGCGGGCGGCTTGTAGTTGGTCAGATTGAGAATGCCGACATCGACGGCCGCCACCACGATCTTGGCGTCTTCGCCGCGGCTGAGGCCTTCAATCTTGACGGGCAGCTTGAGCGCCGTTCCCGGACGCACCAGCGCCGGCGGCGTCAGCGAGACCTTGAGCGTGCGCTCTGCCTTGTCGATCCCGAACCACTTGAGACCGATGGCGCGGCCCGGCATGCGCTGGGCAGCGGCATCGAGCGGACGGCGCAGCGTGGCGACCACATAGGCGCCCGTGCCCCAGTCCTTGCCGACTGTGAGGTTGATCTTGTTCTGGCCTTCCTTGATGTCAGCGGACTGCGTGGTCAGCAGACGGTCGCCCAGCACATTGATGGTGAGTTTGCCTGCGGTGCGCGCATTCACGGACACGACCATGGTGTCGCCGGACTTGTATTCCGGCTTGTCGATGGAGGTTTCCAAGAGGTCCGGCGTGTCGGCGCTGCCGTCGGAATACCAGCCGACATCGAACTGCACCGAGGTGATCGGGCCATCGTTGTCGCCGGTCTTCACGTCGAGGCGATAACGGCCCGGCTGCGGCGAGACCGTGATGCGCGCGGGCTTGTCGGCCGTCAGCGCGACGGCGCCGTCAGCCACGCGCTTGGTGGATTTTACCGGCTCGTAATCCCAGGACGAGCCCTGCCGGTACCATTGATACCGGGATTCAAGCTTGAGCAGTTCGTAGCGCAGGTCGCTGCGCGCGAGTGACTTGCCGTCAGGGGCTGCGAACACAACGTCGAAGCTGGCTGGGTCGCCCTCGGCCACGCTCTTGTCGGCGAACAGCGGCTTGACGCCGATCATGGCCTCATTGGGCGCGACCGGAATCGTCAGCTTGCGCTCGACCGCGCGGCCGCCGGTTTCCACCATGCGGACGAAGATCTGCGCTTCCTGCGGACGCGTCGAGGACGGCGGTTTCGGCAGGCTGACCTTGAAGGTCGCCTTGCCGTTGGCATCGGCCTCCGGCAGGTTTTCCAGCGGCGTGCGCTCGTTGCTCGCCGTTTCCTCGTCGGCGACGCCGAACTTGTAGCCGGCATAGCCCGGACGGTCCGTCGCGGTCGTCACCAGCATGTCGCCTTCGAGAGCGAGGCCGGATGCCGGTGCGCCGTAGAGGAAGCGGCCATCGACCTCAAGTTCTGCAGGAAGTTCAGCCGTGATCTGCTTCGCCTTGGAAATTAAGGTGAATTCGATCCGGTCGGCGACATAATCCTCGACCATGAAGGTGGTTTCGCCCACCGACGGCGCCTTCGGATCGGTGAAGGCGCGGACCCGCCAGGTGCCGGTCGGCACCGCCGAATTGAGCGGCAGCGTCAGGCTGCGGCCACCCGCGCCCTGATCCGGCACGACGGACCGGCGGAATTCCACGCCGTCGGGGCGCTCGACCACCAGCGTCATCGGCGTGCCGGTGACACCGTTGCCCTTGCCGTCGCGCAGCAGCGCCGTGAGGTATACCGTCTCGCCGGAGCGGTAGACACCGCGTTCGGTGTAGACAAATGCGTCCGGGCCTGCAGGCACTGTGCGACCCGAGACGCCGCGATCGGTCAGGTCGAACGCATTGGACTTGAGGCTGAGGAAGGCATAGTCGCCCTTGTCGCCGGACACCGAGAGCAGCGCGGGCGACAGGCCGCCCTCACCGCGCGCCAGCCCGGCTTCAAACAACACGTGACCCGCGCTGTCGGTCTTGCGTGTCGCGAGCACTTCGTTGCTGCGCGACACCAGACGAACCTCGGCATTCGCCGTCGGCTCGGTTGACGCGAGCGAGTTGACGAACACATGGACGCCGTCGTTGCCCGAATAGGCCGTCAGGCCGAGGTCGGAGACGATGAACCACTGGGTCGCCAGCGAACTTGAATCATCGTCACCCGAAGACGATCCCGGCCCCTTGGCGGCCGCGGTCATCACATAGACGCCGGGCTGCATGTCGCCGACGGCCTGATCGATCGGGAATGCAGTGACGACATCGGCGTTGAGCGTGGCAGCGGTTGCGACCTCACCGGTCCAGACCTTGACGCCCTTCTCGTTGCCGAGGTCGGACAGTTCATAGCTCGACAGGCTGCGCTGGAAGTCGCTGCCCAGCACCGAGTTGATCAGGTTGCGGTCGCCGATCCGGAAGATGTTTACCGAGACGGCCGGCGTGTTGACGCTGACCAGGGGGATGCCCTTCTGGCCGGTGCGCGGAAGCACATAGGCGCGGCCGGTGAAGCGCACGAACGGCTTGCGGTCGCGGACATAGATGTTGAACTCGGCGGACTTCGGCAGGGTCTCCTTCACGGTCGACGGCAGACCGGCGCGCAGGTTGATGGTGTAGCGCTCGCCGTGCTTGAGTCCCTCGACGCAAAGCTGCTTTTCTTCAGATGTCAGCGCCGGGCTATCCGTGCCGCCGAGCGCCACGAAGGGATTGAAGTCGGCCCGCTTGGCGAGGTCTTCGGAGAACTGGAAACAGGCGCGTGGGGAAGCGGAATCCGAGTCCACGCTGTAATCCAGCAGCCGGAAGCCCTTCTCGTCGCGCAACTTTTCGTACTGGCCGCGCACGTCCGCGACCTCTTTCTGATCGAGCGACAGGCGCAGCGCATCGAGCGCCGGACGCCAGAGCTTGCGCTCCGCCAGCGCGCTGCCGAGCACCGCCAGCGCATCGGCTTCCTCGCCCGCATTCGCCGCGCGCTGATAGGCAATATAAGCGGCGGTGGACGCGCGCTCATGGAAGAAGGTCCGCTCACGGTTATCCGCCGGACGTATCTGGAAAACCGTTTTGGCCAGCCGCAGCCAGTTGCCGCTGTCCTCGGGGGCGACGGCTGCCGTCTGCCCCAGCAGGACCAGCGCACCGCGCAGGTCGCTGCGCTTGAAAGCGGCATCGGTATCCGACTTCAGCGTCGCCGCGGTCTTGTTGATGATCCCGGCCTCGGTCTTGATCTGGGCCTCGAGCCGGATCGCCGAGTCCGCCAGATCGTCCCGCTTGAACGCCTTGTCGGCGGCGTTGGCTGAAACCAGACCGAGCGCCAGTGTGGCGCAAACCGAGATGGCGCGGACCAGACCGATCATGACGAAAACTCCCTGCCGGCGACACGGAGAATGACGGTCGCCCTGAAAAATAAGACAATGCGCGAATCGTGACGGACTCATGGTCGTACCGATATCGGGTCAAAAGATTCCGCGCGACCGCCGCCTACATGCGGCGCGAGATAGCGCACCAAACCATTGACCCGGCAAATACAGGACCTTAGGTCGGGAGAACCGAAAGGCAATCCAGGCCCTTGGGCATACCCTGCCGATTTGTCAGCCGAGCCTATGGAAAGGTTCAGAAAATTTCACTGCCGGTGGCGGTTTTTTCACACGCGGGGTGATATGAAGGCCCCAACGGTCCCGTAGCTCAACTGGATAGAGTAGCGGATTTCTACTCCGCGGGTTACAGGTTCGAATCCTGTCGGGATCGCCAACTCGTGCCAGATCCATCCGGAGAAAATCGAGCGCAGCTCAGCGCCGCCGCCCGATTGCAATGCCGAGCACGAAGGCCGCGAGCAGCGACCCGAGTGGGGCTTCGCGCGCAATATTGCTCAGGATGCTGAGTGGCATGCCGGGCTTCTTGGCGCCCTCCACAAGATCACTGAGAGATTTTACCGCGGCCGACAGCTTGCCAATGCCGAAACGATCCTCGTCTTCGACAAGGTCCAGCCCTTCATAGATGAATGGCTGCGGGGGAATTTGGTCTGTCATGGCCGGCTCCTGGATACGCCATTGTTTAAGAGATCAATGGGGAATCCGTTCCCGGCGATCGCGGGAAGTGCCGTGCAGGCGCAGACTGTTGAACCAGCAGTTGTGGTCTGCCGGAAGCATCCAAGACTAAAGGATGACGGGGATTTGGAGCGAAACGCCTTATGTAATGCTGCAACGCATCATAAGGAATTTGCCCGATGACGGACGCCGCGAAAATCCCGCCAAGTGCAAAGCCGCAGCCTCCCCGGCCACAACCCTCACCCGCTTCGCGCGAGGATGGCCTGGAAAGTCCGCGGAGCGTTCATTGCTAAAAACCCGCCGGGATGAACCGGCGGGCCTTTATGCATTCAGGCAGTCGTCGTTCAGACCGCATCCTTGGCGGCCTTGACCGGCCGTGCCCGGACGATCTTGCGGGCCGGCTTGGCCTTGAAGGTCATCGGCTCGCCGGTGAAGGGGTTGGTACCCTTGCGCGCCTTGGTGGCCGGCTTCTTGATCACAACGAACTTCGCGAAACCCGGCAGCAGGAATACGCCGTTTTTCTTGAGTTCCTTGTAGCCGATGGAGGCCAGCGTCTCGAGGACGCCCTTGACGTCCTTCTTTGCGATTTCATTTTCCGAAGCGATCTTCTCGATCAGCTGCGACTTGGTCAGTTGCGTTGCCATGTTGGCTCCCAGTGATTCGTGCCAGCAGACTTTACGTCGTTTGCGGCCGATAAAGCTGGAATTAGCGCGAAACCACGCCAGCAATGCACTGGATTCGCGGAGAATCCCCAGCTTTTCTGCTCCGCAGGCCGATGATTGGAGCTTTTGGTCAGATCGCCAACTATGCGCGGATCGAGAATCCAAGCGCCTTGCAGGCGACTTTGCGGTCAGTTAAACGGCGCTTCACTGGCTCTGGCGACCGCGGTTTCCGGCACTGCCTGATCATAGTGAAGAAAAACAAACGGCAATTTCCGCCGCACAACTCGCGCGAATGCGATGAATCCGGCGATATCGACATATCTGGACGCACTGCGCATTATCGCTGCGGGAGTTGTCCTGTTTGGACACGCACTGGCGTGGCGCTCCCTCGCTCATGACGCGGTCATTCTGTTCTTCGTGCTGTCCGGCTATCTGATCGCATACACCGCAACCGAGAGGGATCTCACGGGGGCTCAATACGCGATCAACCGGATCGCACGGATCGCGACAGTCGCCATTCCGGCTGTTGTTATCACTGTCCTCATTGACAGCTACGTGCGCCCTCTCTGGCCTCAAGGCACGCCGGCATTTGCGCCACTCGACGAGATGGCAAAGTCTCTGGCTGTGTGCCTGACAATGACGAGCTACATCTGGGACAACAGTTACCCGTGTTTTTCAAACGGTCCTTATTGGTCGCTCACCTATGAGGTCTGGTACTACGTGTTCTTTGCCGCCGTGTTCTATCCGAGGGACAGGCGAACAAAGATCATAGCCGGCAGCGCGGTGCTTTTTATCATGGGCCCCAAGATCGCCGCGCTCATGCCGTGCTGGCTCGCCGGAGTCGCGGCCTACCACATTCAAAAGCGCTGGCGGCCGCAACCCACTCTCGGACTCCTGTTTGCGGGAGTCCCACTCGTGATCTACGTGGTGATGCTGCGTTTTCCGCTTTACGAATTCACCGCAATCCAGGTTCTCGGCCCCCTGAGCGTCGCGACGGGCTATATGTTCTATTTTTCGAACGCCTTTCTTCTGGACTGGCTGATATCCCTGCTGATCGCGATCCACGTCATCGGCATGATCGGAGTTTGCGGCAGCATCACCCGCCCGCAAGCGACCGTCTCCGCGATCATAAAAGCCGCCGCAGGAACGACATTCAGCGTCTATATCTACACGACACCGCTCATCAAGCTTGTCGCGGCTTTGTTGCCTGCCTGGGCTTATGTGTCCGGTTACAACAATATCCAGGTTCAGATTTCCCTCATCGCTGCCGGAATTGCCGTGGCGCTCTCAATCGTCACCGAAAAGCAAAAAGACAAGGCGCGCACATTCCTGACCTGGCTGACGGGCCGAGGCCGCTATGGGGCCGTTGCGCGACCGTCCACGCAAGATTTTTGATGCTGAGTTGGATTTTCTGTGGCCATATCAAACGATTACGGATCTGTTTTCGATGCCTTCGGCCACAATCTCAGGGGTCCTCGTGTGATCAACGGATCGAGAAAGCGGGTAGCGCTTCTCTCCACGTGGAATGAGCGCTGCGGGATCGCGCATTACAGCAGCTTTTTGAAGCTGGCTCTCGATCCCTATCTGGACATTACGGTCGTCCCTCTTCCGCGCGAAACGCTGCGTGATGAAAAGGATCAAAGGAAGGGCGATGAATATATTGCCGGCATCGCTCCCGGACTGCGGAATTTCGACATCGTCTGTATTCAGCTTGAACCCAGTCTTTTCGGTCTAACTCCGTCCCAGATCCGGCGCCGCTTCCAGGCCGTGCTGGACAACTCAAAAGAGCTGATCGTTACGTTTCATTCGATCCTCCCGCACGAGTATCGGGGGCTCTTCAAGGACACAGCGCGAAATCTGTCCGTGCGCGGGCTCGCAAGACTTGTCCGTAACGTGCACTCGATTTTCACCTGGCGGCTGATGCTTGGTGGCATTATCGCGTCTGCCCGAAAGCATAAAGTGAGCGCCATTGCCCACAGCAAGGCGGATGAACGGGTCCTCAAGCGAATCCTTCCGGGCGTCGAGATCCGGGATAATCCGCTGTCATACATGTCGGAGAGTTTTATTGACGCGATAGATGACAAGGCTCACGTGTCGAGCCTGCCATCGGTTCTCCCGGATGTTTCCGAGAACGTGCGCTTCATCGGAGTGTTCGGCTTTCTGGGTCCGCAAAAGGGCTTCGACACTGCGATCCTCACGCTGAATCATCTGCCCGAGAACTATCACCTCCTGATGTTCTCCGGCGTCCATGAAGCAACTCTGAGGATCGGCGACGGCCTTCAGCCGTATCTCGCCCGGTTGATCAAGCTTGTCGAGAAACACAAGCTGACGAAGAGAGTTCATTTCATCAGCAATGTCAGCGACGACGATCTCCTTCTTGCGATGAAGGTGTGCGATGCGGCCGTCATGCCCTATCTCAACACCGGCCAATCCGCGTCCGGTCCAGCAAATCAGGCCGTCGAACTGAGCAGGATCTGTTACTTCACGCGATCGCTACAGTTTCTCGAGATGGAAAAGTATCTTCCGAACACGTTTCAGTACTTCGACATCGGGAATTACATCGAACTCGCTCAAAAGATTTTGTTGGGGCCAAAGGGTACGGACCGCATGGTCGGGCGCCTGCGCATTGTGGATTTTCCAAAGCTGGATCGAAAGCACAGCATCAACGACACCATTCAAAACTACCTCGACGCAGCCGGTGTGAAGGCCGAGCATCGGGGTGAGATTGTTCAGCTCCCCGCCTCCGTTAAATCAGCGCGCAATGCCTGATATGTCCTCGGACATTCGGCATTGACCGGTTGATGCGGTTGCATCTCTCAGCCGCGCCTGGCCCGAAATCAGGCTCAAGCTGCGTCTCCTGTCGTCTCAAATCTCGTGTTAGTCTCGCTCCATCACCACCTGGAGGTGCGTGACATGTGCAAACCTGCAAAGACCTCGACAGATCTCCTTGCCCTCCTCAAGGAAGAAATGAATCACTACGCTGATTGTCCCGAGGGCATCAGCGTCTCTGTGATCCCGGCTGGTGCTTCCTGGAAGTTTCGGACAACCGCTGACGACGCCACCCAGTCCTCCGTGGGTTACGGCGAGTGCGTCGCGCGCATCGTCCAGATAGGCGACCATCTCGGCAAGCAGTTCGATTTGAAGGACTGATCGGCAGCCTCCCGCGTCGGCGCCGTTGAGGAAGGCTTCAGCCATGATGCCGCACGCGCTTGTGCGGGGCCGGCCAGCCGCCATTTGTAAGGATCGCAGATACCCGAGGAGCAAGCCAATGGCTGTCGTTGTCGGCGACTGCGTGCATTTCCTTGTTGAATTCGGCGGCAAAATGCAAAAATGCCGAGTGTCTGATATCGCCCTTACGAACAAGGAGGGCGTTCGAAAGAAAGACACCAACCACGACCAGCTTCTGGCGATATTTGAAAAACACAGGGCTGAAATTGAACGTATTGCGGTTGTGAAGCTGGAGAGCGGCCATGATTCTCTGCTCGGTATTATCCTGACCACTGAGGACCTGAACCGGTGAAACACCTTACCGGAACCTAACAGCCGGCTGTCGGTTAAGACTGGAGGTAGCGGAGGGTCACCCTCATGGCTGTCGTTAGCGGCGACTACGTCGACTTCGTTGTGCGGTACGAGGGAAATACCGAGAGGTGCCGGATAACTGAGGCTGCCCTCTTGAACCGCGAGCGTGTGATCGACGAGCACCTCAACCACGGTCAACTCATTGCAATTTTTGTGAAGCACCGGGCCGAGATCGAATATCTCGCTATCGCGAAGATGCAGCGCGAAAAGCATTCCGACCACGGCTTCGTCTTGACCACGGACGACCTGAACCCCTGAGAACCATCGCGATTCGAAGCGCCGGTGGTGGCCGTCATCACTCCGGCGGGAGGTCATCGCTGGTCGTAACCCGCCACAGAGAGCAAAAAAGCCCGGCGCAAGGCCGGGCTTAAGTTTGAAACTGGAGAAAGTAAGAAAGTACGGGTCGTCCGTTGTCTTCAGTTCGTCATGGATCAGGAACGATGGTCAGTACTTTGCGACAACCGGGCCGCCGAACTTGTAGCTGATGCGAGCCCTGACATCATTGGTGCGATAGTCCGCGCTGCCAAACCCGTCGCCATGTCCCACCGGAAATGCACCAGCAGGAACGACCACGCTGGCGCGGCCGAGATCGGTGTAACGATATTCGACGCCCAGGATCCAGTTCGGCATCATCATGTATTCGACGCCTGCACCGACGGTCCAGCCGACCCGGGTGTCCGAACTGGTACGCGTGTCCGCACCGACGCCATTACGTACGATACTCAGGGTGGTGTCCGTCTGGCCAAACGCGACGCCGCCGACCGCGTAAAGCAGCCACGCATTCGAGGTCCAACCCAGGCGTCCACGGATCGCGCCCTGCGTCCGCAAACGGGCATTGCCGTCAATGTGGTCCGTTGGAATTGCGGTCTGAAGGATCAGCGCCCCCGTATCGTGGTCGGCATAGCTGATGTCGCCTTCAATGCCGAGCAGCCAGTTTGGCGAGAATTGCCAGTTGTAGCCGATCTGGCCGCCGCCGATGACGCTCGTGTCGCGAAGGCCGCGCGAGCCAATCAGGGCCAGGGTTGGATAGCTTGCATCATAGCTGGAATCCAGCCACTGCCCGCCGACGTTGCCGCCGATGTAGAAGCCGGTCCAGTTGTAGACGTCCACGATTGGTGGCGCCTTGACATACGGCCGGGGGGCCATGTCCGCGGCGGAGGCAGCGCCCGCTGAAAGTGCTGTAACGGCTGCCGCCGCGATCAGAAAATTGCGCATGGTAGACTCCAAAAAAATTATGTGGCTCAAAATGCTGGCGAACCGCGCCGTGCGTGAATACCATCACGGCTGACGACCAAAGTCTGTCACCCGAAGGCCACAGCCAGCATTTATCCTCACCCCAGTACCGTTTTGGACAACCATGCTGTCCTATTCGTACCTCGCGTCAAATTCCGGACATGGGCTCAAAATCTGATACAAGCCTGCCCAGCGAAACGCTGAACACAGAAAGACATCGACTGTATGGGTTTCAAGGAACCAAGCTTCGCGGACCGTGCAGCGGCCGCGCAGAACGCCAGAAAGAACATCCTCGAGAAATTCAAGGCCAAGCCAGGCCCTAACGATCCTGAGGTGCTGAAGAAAGCTGCCGAGCGGCAGGCACAGGCCGCCGCGCGCGCGGAAGCGCAGAAACTGCGGGAAGCCGCCCGTGTTGAAAAGCTGGCGCGCGAAGCTGAGCTTGCGGCTCAGGCTGAAGCAGAGGCGCGCCGTCTCCAGGCGGAAAAGGAAGCGGCCGAAGCTGAACTCAAGGCACAGCAGAAGGCCGCGCGCGATGCGCGCTACGCCGCACGCAAGGCAAGGAAGTAACACGGCGAACAGCGCCTCGCGGCGCGTCCGGAATACTGCAGGCCCGCCGTGAGAGCGAGCCTGCAGAAAACAAAGACGAGATGAAGATTACTTCTTCATCTCGTCTTTTTTCATGCCGTCCTTGGCCATGCTGTCTTTCTTCATGCCATCCTTGGACATGGTGTCTTTCTTCATGCTGTCCTTCGACATCGCATCTTCCTTCTTCATGCCGTCCTTGGACATCTTGTCCTGAGCGAAGGCTGCCGGCGCGAATGCCAGGCCAAGCGAAAGAATTGCAGCGGTGGCGCCGAGCGTGAAACGTGTGGTGCGTGCCATTTAAGTCCGTCCTCTCGATTCATTTTCTGATGCGACGCAGGTCGCTTCAGGGTCTTCGATGAGAAGCCGGCTTCGTTACCTGCGGACGGAAGATAAATTTCAGACCTGAAACGTTCACGGAACTTTTCCGCCGTCACGGTGGCACGCGCCGAAAGTATAGGCTCGTTTGCACATCAGTGCGGTGCAGCAACGGTAGCATTGCGCGGGCGACTGGGTCAGAATGACGCACGCCTCTAATCAGCGCAAAGCGCTGACTGAAAAGCAAAAAGACGCCAGGGAGAGACTTCATGCTTACGCGACGCCACCTTCTCGCGACCACGCTTGCCGCCCCCGCCATCCTCCGCTTCGGCCCTGCGCAAGCCGCAACCACCCTCAAGATCTCGCATCAGTTTCCCGGCGGCACCATCGACAAGGGCGACTTCCGCGACCGGCTGACTCGTGTCTTCGCCGCCGAGATATCCAAACGCAGCGGCGGCGAAATCGTCGCGGAGGTCTATCCCGGCTCGTCGCTCATCAAGACCAACGCCCAGTTCTCGGCGATGCGCAAAGGCGCGCTCGACATGAGCCTCTATCCCCTGCCCTACGCCGGCGGCGAACTGCCTGAGACCAACATCGGCCTGATGCCCGGTCTGGTGTCGAGCTACGATCAGGGACTGGCATGGAAGACCAAGCCCGTGGGCAAGGCGCTCACCGATTTCCTCGCCGACAAGGGCATCATGCTCATCACATGGGTGTGGCAAGCGGGCGGCGTCGCCAGCCGGACGCGGCCGCTTGTTGCTCCGGAAGATGCCAAGGGCCTGAAGGTGCGCGGCGGATCGCGCGAAATGGACATGGTGCTCCAGACCGCCGGCGCGGCGGTGCTCTCGGTGCCGTCGAACGAAATCTACGCGGCGATGCAGACCGGCGCCTGCGACGCCGGAATCACATCATCGACCAGTCTGATCTCGTTCCGGCTTGAGGAAGTGGCCAAGCATCTGACATCCGGCGCGGGCCAGTCGTACTGGTTCATGCTCGAACCTCTGATGATGTCGAAAGCGATCTTCGACAAGCTGCCGAAAAACCAGCAGGACATCATCCTGACAGTCGGGGCCGAGATGGAAGCGTTCGGCCGCAAGGGCGCCGAGGCTGACGATATCGAGGTGGCGAAGGTCTACGAGAAGGCTGGCGCCAAGGTCAGCACAATGGACGCCGCGATCGTCGGCAAATGGCGCGACATCGCCCGGGACACCGCGTGGAAGGACTATTCGGGCAAGACCGCGACCTCCGCCAACCTGATGAAGCTCGCGGCCGACGCATGATGCACGGCTCGGTTGAAGACCAGCGCGAGCTGGTCACCCCGGCCTCGAGCAACCCGCTCCTGGCCGGGCTTGAGCGTGCTTTGGCGCTGTGCAATCGCGTCATCGTCGTGCTGGCGTCCGTCGCGCTCATTCTGGCGTGCCTGATCCTGAGCTACAGCGTCCTGACGCGCAGCATCTTCCACAGCGCGACCTATTGGCAGGACGAAGCCGCCGTTTTCCTGCTGGTCGGCGCGACGTTCATGACCGCCGCTTTCGTGCAAAGCCAGCGCGGGCATATCGGCATCGAAGCCTTTGTCGGCATCCTGTCGCCGACCGCCAACTGGATACGTCTGATCCTCGTCGATATCGCAAGCCTCGCGTTCTGCGCGTTCTTCGCGTGGAAATCCTGGACGCTGGCTCATGAAGCGTGGGTGGATGGTCAGGTCTCCAACTCGATGTGGAGCCCGCCGCTCGCGATTCCGTATGTCCTGATGGCGGCAGGCATGACGCTGCTGTGCGTCCAGATCCTGCTCCAGATCATCGCGTCTTTCGGCAAGGCACCGCGGTCATGACTGTTCTTGGTATTGGCATCAGCTACGGGATTGCCACCCTCGCCGCGATGTTCTCCGGCATGCCGATCGCATTTGCGCTGGGCGCCGTCGCCGTCGTGTTCATGGCGATCTACATGCCGTCCGCATCGCTCGATACGGTGACGCAGAACGTCTACGAGGAGATGGCCTCCATTACCCTGCTCTCGATCCCGCTGTTCATCCTCAAGGGCGCGGCGATTGGCAAGTCTCGTGCAGGACAGGATCTATACTCCGCTCTGCACGCGTGGCTGCACAAGGTGCCAGGCGGCCTGGGCGTGGCCAATGTCTTCGCCTGCGCGCTGTTTGCTGCCATGGCCGGATCGTCACCCGCGACCTGTTCGGCCATCGGTTCGGCCGGCATTCCCGAAATGCGCAAGCGCGGCTATTCCGGCGGCTTCGCAGCCGGCATCATCGCAGCGGGCGGCACGCTCGGCATTCTGCTGCCGCCATCGATCACCATGATCCTGTTCGCAGTCGCCGCGGAAAAATCGCTCGGCCGTCTGTTCCTTGCCGGAATCGGCCCCGGACTGCTGCTGGTCTCGCTTTTCGGCTTCTACGCCGTGTACCGCTTCCGCAAGGAATACGCCGCCGCCAAGGTTGCGTATGAAGCGACCGGCGCGAATTCGCCGATCCTCGCCCACGACGATTTCACCATGGCGGAGCGCTTCAACGCGTTGCCGCGCGTGCTGCCGTTCATCATCCTGCTGACCGGGGTGATGATCGCGCTCTATGGCGGCTATGCCACGCCATCTGAAACGGCCGGGCTCGGCGGGCTGCTGGCGCTGCTGCTGATCGCGGTCATCTACAATGTCTGGAAACCGTCGGACCTGTCGCCGATCCTGACCTCGACGATCCGCGAGTCCACCATGCTGATGATGATCATCGGCATGTCGCTGCTCTACTCGTATGTCATGAGCTATCTGACGATTTCGCAATCAGCCGCCAGCGCCATCGTGGCGATGCAACTGCCGAAGTGGGAACTGCTCGCAGCCATCCTCGGCATGGTGATCGTGCTCGGCTTCTTCCTGCCGCCGGTGTCGATCATCCTGATGACCGCGCCGATCATTCTGCCGCCGCTGCGCGCCGCCGGATTCGACATCATCTGGTTCGGTGTCGTCATGACCATCGTCATGGAGATGGGGCTGATTCATCCCCCGGTGGGGCTGAACATTTTCGTCATCCGGAATGTCGCGCCCGACATCCCGCTGAGCGAAGTCATCTGGGGCACGCTGCCGTTCGTGCTGCTGATGTTCTTCGCCGTGGTACTGCTGTGCGTCTTCCCCGGCATCTCGACATGGCTGCCGGATCTGGTGATGGGGCCGGAGTCGGTTCGTTAGGCGCGGGCGCGGCCGCCTGCTGTCGCGCGCTTTGAAGGCTGGGAGATTTTCCGGTTCACGGCACCCGTCTTCGCTCGGGCAGACTTGGCTTTGGCAGGCTTGGCTTTGACGGCCTTGACCGGCGTGGCCGGTTTTTTCGCAAACCGCGCCAGAACCGCGCGGACATCCGCCTGCATCTGCGCAATGGCATCCGCATCGCCAGCCAGATGCTTGAGCAGGCATTGCTGGAACAGGCCGTCGAAAACGGCGTACAGCACCGCCGGCGTCATCTGCTGGGGTTCACCGGTCAGTTCCGCAAACCGGCTCATGATCCGCCAGATCATGGCCTCCAGACTCTTGTCGATTTCCAGAACGTCGGCCCGGAATTCTTCCTCGAACAGTGACTGCGAGCGCAGATCGTACCAGAGCCGGTGCATCTGCGCGTCATTGCGCACGGTCTCGCTCAATGCGGCCAGAAATCCCTCAAGCAGTTCGTCGTAGGTTGCCGCGCCCGCGACAACCTCGTCATAACGCGTGACGCATACCGCCTTGTAATGGCGGACGCAGCACATCATGAGGTCGACCTTGTCCTTGAAATAGTAGTGCAGCACGCCATGCGAGAAGATCGAGTTTTGCGCGATCTCGCGCAGACTGGTCTTCGCATATCCGAGCTCTGACAGCGTCTGCAATGCAGCCTGCGCCAGTTCCGCGCGTCGTTCGGCAAACTTGTCGACGCGCTGCCCGTTGATGCGGTCAACTTTTTCGATCGTGGCCGGAGCCATTGTTTCTCAGCCTTTCAAATCCCCGCCTCAGGGATAACACCGGATCGCATCAGATCAAGGTCTGTTGTTCATCCGTCAAAAATCTTCGCGAGCCCGGAACTGCGGACGGTGCAGCACAAGAAAGATGCACTGGACATCTGACCAGCATTTTCTTGACGACTGTATAAATTTTCTTGACAACTGTCAAAGACGAGCCTCTGATCGCATTGTTCCCCACCAAGAGGGACGCGAGGACAACATCAGGGAGGATAAAATGCGGCTTGCAGGCATCTGCAAACGGTCCGTCGGTCCTGTCGCCAGCCAGGCCTTCGGCACCCTCCTGCTCCCGAAAACATTGCCGGATATCACCGCGACAATGCGGAACGCCTGACCACGACGGTAGCAATCGCTGCCGTCACGACAGCGCTTTTCTCACTTCAGAACGACTGAACGGCAGCGACCCCGCTGACGAATGGCGGCGGCTTGCCTGCTCAACAAACAACCCGGAGGAAACCACATGAGCGTATTCAATCTGACCGGACGCAAGGCGCTGGTGACCGGCGGCGCGCGCGGTCTCGGCGCCGGCATGGCCGAAGCCCTGACCAAGGCTGGAGCCTCTGTCGTGATCGGCGACGTGCTGATCGACCTCGGCCAGCAGACAGCAAAGGCACTCTCCACTGCCGGCGCCAAGGCCGACTTTGTCGCCCTCGATGTCACCGGCGATGCAAGCTGGGCCGCGGCCGTGGCGGCGACGATCTCCAAGCTCGGCGGATTCGATATCCTCGTGAACAACGCAGGCATCGAAATCACCTCGCTGCTGGTGGACGCCAAGGCCGACGATCTGCAACGCATGTGCAACGTCAACATTGTCGGTACCGCGCTCGGCATGAAGCACGCATTCCGCGCCATGCGCCCGGGTGGCGCGGCAGGCAAAGGCGGCGCGATCGTCAACATCGCATCGGTCGCGGCCACCATCGCGTTCCCCGGCATCGCCGGTTACTCCGCCACCAAATCCGCGGTCGATCGCATGACTCGTGTCGGCGCGATGGAATCCGGCAAGCTGGGTTACGGCGTGCGGGTGAATTGCATTTATCCCGGCCTGGTGCCGACCGACATGGGCATGCAACTCGCAGGCGACGTCGTCGCGGCGGGACTTTACCCCAGCGGCGAAGCAGCCATCGGCGACGTCGTCGGTCAGACGCCGCTCGGCCGTCTCGGCGAAATTCCTGACATGGCGGACGCAACCGTCTTCCTGTGCTCCGACGCCGCCCGCTTCATCACCGGCGCGGGACTGCCGGTCGATGGCGGAATGGGCATGTGACGGCACGCGCTGTTGAACTTCACAAAGGACAAATTGAGGAAACATCCATCATGACAACGAAAAGACCTGTCGTCGTATATGGCGTCTCCGGATACACCGGGCGCCTAGTGTGTGAGTATTTGCGGGAATACAATATTCCCTTTATCGCCGCCGGGCGCGACAAGGCGAGAGTTCAGGCAGTCGTCGAGAAGATTCCCGGAATCGAGACTGCGGACTATGAGGTCGTCGAGGTCGCGCACACTGTCGAAGCGCTGACCAGCCTCTTTGAAGGCGCCAAATTCGTCAGCAACATCGTTGGCCCCTTTATCAAATACGCTCCTGAAGTCGTCGAAGCCTGCCTGGCCGCCGGCTGCCATTACAGCGATACGACAGGCGAACAGGACTGGGTCATGCTGGCGCAGGACCGTTGGGGCGCGAAGTTCGCCGAGAAAGGCCTGCTGCTCGCGCCGAATATCGCGCAGATGTACACGACCGGCGAGATCGCGGCGAACATCTGTCTCGAAACGCCCGGTCTCGACACCCTCGACATCCAGGTCTTCTGGAAGGGTTTTCCAACCTACGCCTCGACGCAGACCATCTTCACCATCCTCAAGGCGCAGTGGTATTACCTGGAGCAAAACAAGTATGTCGAATGGGATGTCACTGCCCGCGCGGACGTGGTGGTGCCCGGCCAGCACGAGACGGCGATCGCGGTACCTTGGGGAGGCACCGCGCATCCGGTCTGGTTCAAGAACGATCCGCGTGTCTCGAACTGCCGTGTGCTCGGCGGCGTTCTTGCCCGTCCGGTGATGGAAGGCGTCGTGCAAACGACGCAAATGGTGAAGGAAAAGATCAAGCCTTTGCCGCCCGCCGAGCAGGAGAAGGCGCTGGCCGAAATCGCTGGGAGCCTGCAAGCCAGCATGCCGCCGCGCGAAAATCCGCGCATCAACACCTCGATCGATTCCGTTTACGCATCCGGTCCGCTAGGCCGCGCGCATTGCGTGATCCACGGAAACTGCAACTACAAGCAAACCGGCATGTTGCAGGCCTATGCCGCGTTCTCGTTGCTGCAGATGCCGCCGAAGAGGGTTGGATTTGCTTCGGGCTGCCAGGCCTTCGGTCATCGCGAATTGCTTGGCCAGTTGCGCAGCTTCGGCCTTGTGATGAATCCGATCCTGACCGTTCATCAATAAAACGAGCACACCGGGGCGGCTTTGCCGCCTCGGTTTCTAACCGCGAGCCTTGGCGTTGAGCGCCGACGCAACGCGGCTCACTGGCTTTTTGCCCAGCACCTGCGCGATGTCGTTGGTCGCGGCCACGAGCTGCTTCATGTCCACGCCGGTCGCAACGCCCATGCCTTCCAGCATGTAGACCACATCCTCGGTCGCGACATTACCCGTCGCACCGGGCGCATAGGGGCAACCGCCGAGACCGCCGGCTGCGGAATCGATCACACGTGCGCCTTCTTCAAGGCCCGCGTAGAGATTGGCGAGCGCCTGCCCATAGGTGTCGTGGAAGTGCATGCCGAGATTCTTCATCGGCACTTCTGTCGCGACCGCGCGCAGCAACTGCCGCGCCTTTGACGGCGTGCCGACGCCGATGGTGTCGCCGAGCGAAACCTCGTAGCAGCCGAGATCCCACAGCTTCTTCGTCACGTCGACAACCGCCGAAGGGCTGACTTCGCCGTCATAGGGACAGCCGAGCACGCAGGAGACATAGCCACGCACCTTGATGCCGTCCGCCTTGGCACGCTCGATCACCGGGACAAAGCGCTGGATCGATTCCGCAACGGTGCAGTTGATGTTGGCTTTGGAAAATCCTTCCGAGGCCGATGCGAACACGGCGATCACCTTGGCACCTGCCGCCTTCGCAGCCTCGTAACCCTTCTCATTGGGAACGAGGACATGGAATTCGTGGCCGGGATGGTGGTCGACGGCGCGCAGCACCTGATCCGAATTGACCATCTGCGGAATGGCTTTGGGCGACACGAAGCTGCCGACCTCGATGGTGTGAAGCCCCGCCTTGACCAGATTTTCAATGAACGCGATCCGTGCCTCGGCCGAGACCGGCGTCTTTTCGTTTTGCAGCCCGTCGCGCGGGCCGACTTCGACAATACGGACCTGATCGCTCATGAAACCTGTCTATGCCTTCGGTTCGATCTCGGCGAGCTCGACGCCTTCGGCGACGATGTCACCAACCTTGCACTTGAGCGCCTTGACGGTGCCCGCGAACGGCGCGCGCAGGGTCTGCTCCATCTTCATCACTTCCAGCGTCAGGATCGCGGCGCCCTTCTCGACCTCTGCGCCTTCTTCGACCAGCAACGCCACGACCGTGCCGGGCAGCGGCGCCACGACACGGTCGGCACCCGCCTGCTCCTCATCCTCAGTGCCGAACGGATCGACCCAGTGAACTTCAAAGCGTCCATTACGGGTGCGGACATAGACCTCGTGGCCGTCGAGCAGGCCAGTCACATGATGTTTCACGCCGTCGAGCACAAGATGGATGCCGCCGCGCGGCGATGCAGAACTTGCGAAGGCGACGACCCGTCCGTCGATGGCCAGCGTCGATGGGCCCTGACCATAACGCATCGACACCTTGCGCTCGGTGCCATCCGCCTGCCGGAACATAAACCGGCGTCGGCGCGCAGCGACAGCGGCCCAGCCCGCTCCCGCCCGCCATGGCGAGGTCACGTCATTCCCTGCGGCAGCCGTTTCGCTTTGCAGGATCGCGGCGACGGCAGCGCCAAGTTCGAGATCAGTCAGTTCGGCTTCCGCCGGGGTCAACTTCGCCAGTTCGCGCTCGATGAAGCTGGTGTCGATGGCGTTGGCGCGCACATCCGGATGCGTGATCAGCGCAGACAGAAACGGGATGTTCGTGACGATGCCGCGGACGTCGGTTTCCTGCAGGCCGCGATTGAGTCGCGAAATCGCCAGATCTCGCGTCGGCGCCCAGGCGATGACCTTGGCCAGCATCGCGTCGTAATTCGGTGAGACCGTCTTGCCTTCGGCATAGCCCGCATCGATGCGAAGGCCGTCGACTTCCTCCGGCGTATTCCAGGTGCGGATGCGGCCCACCGACGGCATGAAGTTCTTGTTCGGGTTCTCTGCGTAGACGCGCGCCTCAATGGCATGACCGTTCAGCCTGATCTGGTCCTGCGCCAGCGGCAGCTTTTCACCGAAAGCGACGCGCAACTGCAGTTCGACCAGATCGACGCCGGTGATCAGTTCGGTCACCGGATGCTCCACCTGAAGGCGCGTATTCATTTCAATGAAGAACGTCTCCTTTCCATCGGAGACGAACTCGATGGTGCCCGCGCCGACATAGTTCACCGCACCCGCGGCCTTGCGCGCGGCTGCACAAACCGCGTCACGCTGCGCTGCATTCAGCGTCGGCGACGGAGCTTCCTCGATCACCTTCTGATGGCGGCGCTGCAGGGTGCATTCGCGCTCGAACAGCGAGATCAGATTGCCGTGGCTGTCGCCAATGATCTGCACTTCGATATGGCGCGGATTCTGGACGAACTTCTCGATCAGCATCCGGTCGTCGCCGAAGGCCGCCAGCGCTTCGCGTTTGGCGCTGACGATCGCCGACGCCAGTTCATCCGCGCTGCGGACGATGCGCATGCCGCGTCCGCCGCCGCCTGCTGATGCCTTCGCCAGAACCGGATAACCGATCTTCGCAGCGGCATCGGACAGCGTTTTCTCGTCCTGCGCTTCGCCGTGATAGCCGGGCACCAGCGGCACGCCCGCCTTTTCCATCAGCGCCTTGGAGCCGGACTTCGACCCCATCGCTTCCATCATTTCGGCGGTCGGGCCGACGAACACGATGCCCTCGGCGGCACAGCGGCGCGCGAAGTCGGCGTTCTCAGAGAGGAAACCGTAACCCGGATGGACCGCTTCGGCGCCGGTCTTCTTCGCCGCCTCGATAATGCGATCGACATTCAGATAGCTGTCGCGCGCCCGTGCCGGGCCGAGCAGCACGGCATCGTCGGCCATGGCGACATGCACGGCGTCGGCGTCGGCTTCCGAATAGACCGCGACGGTGCGCAGTCCCATGGCTCGCGCGGTGCGGATCACACGGCAGGCGATCTCGCCGCGATTGGCGATCAGCAATGTGTTGAAGCGGCGGTAAAGCGCAGCGGGAGTTTTTGCGTTCATCAGATCAACTCCACGATGCCTTGCGCTTTTCAAGAAATGCCGAAAGGCCCTCACGAGCCTCGGGTTTGGCGCGCACATCGGCGATCAACTGCGCCGTCTCATTCATCAGCGCGTCGTCGATAGCGCGGCCCGCGATGTCACCTGCGAGCTTTTTCGCGATGGCGCGCGCGCCGGGTGCGGCAGACTTCAACTGCTTGAGCAGCTTGCCGATGCGCTCGTCCAGCGCGTCGGGTTCGACGACCTCATGCAGGAGGCCGATCCGCATTGCTTCCTTCGCATCGAATACTTCGGCGGTCTGGAAATAACGCCGCGCGGTGCGTTCGCCGATGGCGCGCAGCACATAAGGACTGATCATGCCCGGCACGATCCCGAGACGAACCTCGGACAGGCAGAATGTTGCGCTCGACGTCCCGACGGCAATGTCGCAAGCGGACACAACGCCGACGCCGCCGCCATAGATCGGTCCCTGCACCCGGCCGATGGTGGTCTGGGGCATCCTGTCGAGCGCGGACAACATTCGCACCAGCGGCATGGCGTCCGCGATATTTTCTTCGCGCGTATAGGTGCCGGCCTCGCGCATCGCGCTGATATCGGCACCGGCGCAAAGGCTCTTGCCCTCGCCTGCGAGCACCATCGTCGCAATCGAGCGATCGGAAGCGATGCTCTCAAACGCAGTGCGCAGCGCCTCGATCAGGGTTCGATTGAGGGCATTGTTCAGTTCGGGACGATTCAGCGTGACGCGTGCCACGTCCTGATCGCGCTCGATGCGGACAAGATCGGTCATTGTTTTGCGCCCCGCATCACATTCTGAACACGCCGAACTTCGGCGGCTCGATCGGAGCGTTGGCGGCGGCGGACAGTCCGAGCCCGAGTACAAGCCGCGTATCGGCAGGATCGATCACGCCGTCGTCCCACAGCCGCGCCGTGGCGTAATACGGATGGCCCTGCGTTTCGTACTGTTCGCGGATCGGCGCACGGAACGCATCTTCTTCCTTGGCCGACCATGAGCCGCCCTTGGCCTCGATGTTATCGCGCCGGAGCTGGCTCAGCACCATCGACGCCTGCTCGCCGCCCATCACCGAGATGCGGGCATTCGGCCACATCCAAAGGAAACGTGGGCTATAAGCGCGGCCGCACATGCCGTAGTTGCCCGCGCCGTAAGAGCCACCGATCACCACGGTGAACTTCGGCACCGAGGCGGTTGCGACGGCAGTTACAAGCTTCGCGCCGTCGCGGGCGATACCGCCCGCCTCGTATTTCTTGCCGACCATGAAGCCGGTGATGTTCTGCAGGAACAGCAGCGGGATGCCGCGCTGGCAGCACAGTTCGATGAAATGCGCACCCTTCAGCGAACTCTCGCTGAACAGAATGCCGTTGTTGGCGATGATGCCGACCGGATAGCCCCAGATGTGAGCGAAGCCGCACACCAGCGTGGTGCCGTAGAGTTTCTTGAATTCCTCGAACTCCGAACCATCGACGATCCGCGCGATGATCTCGCGCACGTCGAACGGCTTGCGGGCATCCGCGGGAACGACACCGTAAATATCCTCGCGCTCGAACAATGGCTCGCGCGGTTCGCGCAGGCCAGCTGCTGAGGATTTCGCCGGATTGAGATTGCCGACGATGCGGCGTGCGATGCCGATGGCATGGCTGTCGTTCTGCGCATAGTGGTCGGTCACACCGGAGTGGCGGCTGTGAACGTCAGCGCCGCCGAGTTCTTCCGCCGTGACGACCTCGCCGGTCGCGGCCTTCACCAGCGGAGGACCTCCAAGGAAGATCGTGCCCTGATTGCGCACGATGATGCTCTCGTCCGACATCGCAGGAACGTAAGCGCCGCCGGCGGTGCACGATCCCATCACAATGGCGATCTGCGGAATGCCCTGCGCGGACATGTTGGCCTGATTGTAGAAGATCCGGCCGAAGTGCTTCTCGTCGGGGAATATCTCGTCCTGCTGCGGCAAGAACGCGCCGCCGGAATCGACCATGTAGATGCACGGCAGATTGTTCTGGCGCGCGATGTCCTGCGCGCGCAGATGCTTTTTCACGGTCATCGGATAATAAGTGCCGCCGCTGATGGTCGCATCGTTGGCGACGATCACGCATTCACGGCCCGAGACCCGGCCAATGCCGGTCACGATGCTGGCCGAATGCACACCGCCGCCATAGAGGCCGTAGGCGGCCATCGGCGAGAATTCGAGGAACGCCGTGCCCGGATCGATCAGGAGGTCGACGCGGTCACGCGCCAGCATCTTGCCGCGCGCGGTATGCTTGGCGCGCGAAGCCTCCCCGCCACCGCCCGCAACTTGCGAGAGCTTGTCCCGAAGGTCCGCGACCAGAGTGCGCATGACTTCCGCATTGCGGGTGAAATCGGACGATTTGGGATCGAGTCCGGAACGAAGTGCCATTTGTTTCCCGCCGCGTAACGTTTTGATCTTGCTTGCTTCCGTCCATTCCGGACGGCTTCGACCCGCAAGGTGTCACTGCTTGGCGGCTGAATGCAACCACAACTTTCGCGGAGTACTTGCAGAGGTCAGGCGCCCTCAATAAGGCAAAGCGACATCAGGAAATGTCATGTCCCCGACATTTGCCGGGGCAATTTCGGAGGGCCGGATCAGGCGATTCCCAAGCCGACGCGTGCGGTCAAAGGTCCGCTGAAGCGCTCACAGTTTGCCGAGATTTAATGCGTCCAGGGCTCGACGCGGCGGAACGCGAAATTGTCCGCGTAGGCCTTCACGCGCGGCTGCAATTCCTTCGGCTCCAGCACCTGATAGGGAATGCCTTCCCGCTCGCAATAGGCGACGGCCTCTTCCTTGGTGTGGAAATGCAGCGTCACCTGCTGCTTCATGTCCCCGGAGCTCGTCCAGCCCATCAGCGGCTCGACCACGCGCGGCTGCTCGGGCTCATAGTCCAGTTGCCATGCCTTGGTCTTGGCAAACCCGGACTGCATCGCATTTTTAGCAGGTTTGAAGATTCTTGCTGTCATGGAGCTAACGGGTCCCTGCGCCTGATCACTAGTGGCATCGGATAGGTAAAAAGCATGAGATTCGGATGCCGGCCAACATCAAGATCCTGAGCATGACTGCCCAGAACAAGACTTTTTTCGGCGGGTTCTGGTATAGTCGGTCCGAAACGCGGTGACAATGTCGGACCGCTTGGGTCCGGGTAGGCGTTCCGCTGGCGTTATTTGGTTCTATCGCATCACGAAACGGTACTCATGGAAATCCAGGCAACACTCCCCGAGAAGGGCCGCGACCTCCGGCTCGATTTCTTCCGCGGCATCGCCAACTGGTGGATCTTTCTCGACCACATTCCGAACAACGTCATCAACTGGGCGACCCCGCGCAATTACGGGTTCAGCGACGCCGCCGACTTGTTCGTCTTCATATCGGGCTACACGGCGTCGTTCGTGTACGCGAAGATGATGCTCGATCGCGGCTTTATCGTCGGCTCGACCCGGCTGTGGAAACGCGTCTGGCAACTCTACGTCGCGCACGTCATTCTGTTCGTGATCTATATCGCGGCAATCGGCTGGGTCGCGCTGCGTTACGCCGATCCGGACATCCTCAACGAGTTCAACGTCGCCGGTCTGGTCGAAAATCCGATCCAGACGCTGACGCAGGGTCTGATCCTGCGGTTCAAGCCGGTCAATCTGGACGTGCTGCCGCTCTACATCATCCTGATGGGCTTCTTCCCGCCGGTGCTGTGGCTGATGCTGCGCAAGCCCGACCTGGTGATGATCGCTTCGCTGGTGTTGTATTTCGCGGCACGCCAGTTCGGCTGGAATTTCTCGGCTTATCCGGTCGGCTCGTGGTACTTCAATCCGTATACCTGGCAACTGCTGTTCGTCTTCGGCGCATGGTTCGCACTGGGCGGGGCCAACGAATCCCGCTCGGTGATCAAGTCGCAATGGCTGCTGATCGCCGGGACCCTCTATCTGATCTTTGCACTGATCATGACGATGGCCGGGCGCTTCGAATCCTTCGGCGCGCTGTTTCCGAAGTGGCTCTATGACGCCTTCAATCCGAACGACAAGACGTTCCTGGCGCCGTATCGCGTCATCCATTTCGTGGTCATCGCGTTCTTTATCACGCGCTTTATTCCGAAAAACTGGGGGCCGCTCGAGACGAAATGGGCCGAGCCGGTGATCAAGTGCGGCCAGCAATCGCTGCAGGTGTTCTGCGTCGGCATCTTCCTCTCCTTTGTTGGGCACTTCGTGCTGATGCTGAGCTGGGGCACGGTCTGGGCGCAACTCGGCGTCAGCATCGTGGGTGTCGCGATCCTGACCGCCGTCGCCTACTACGGAAGCTGGTCAAAGAAACAGGACAAGCCATCGGCGCGGTCGGCACCTGCGAAAGCGCCTGGGGTCCAGACTTCGGCAGCACCGGGGGCCTGATTTGACCATACGGCGGGCAAATTGGCCGGGGGCGGTTTAACCGCCCGCGAAATGCCGTTCTGCCTTGCTGGAGCCATGCGAAGCGTGTATCGACTGCCCTCTCGGGGTATAGCGTAGCCTGGTAGCGCGGCGGTTTTGGGTACCGCAGGTCGGAGGTTCGAATCCTCCTGCCCCGACCAAATAACAAATTGATTTTATTACGCTTCTTGGTCGCGCGATTTCGCGCCGACAGCCTAGCCTCAGCGGGTTCCGAACAACGGATGCGCCACACGGTCGCCGGGCTGAATTCCGTATTTCCGGGCTGTCCCTCCGATCACCTCCAGCACGCCCTTCGCCAGCCCTCCGGACGAAATAATCTTCTCGGAATGCGGTTCGGTATTCTCGGCGATCCGCAGAATCCGGCCGTCGCTGCGGATGAAGATCATATCGAGCGGAATGAAGGTGTTCTTCATCCACATCGAGACCGGCTGTTCAGGGGAAAAGTCGAACAGCATTCCCCGCCCCTCGGGCAACTCCTTGCGATACATCAGCCCCGTGGCGCGCTCCTGCTCGGTCTTGGCCATTTCGACGGTGAACACGTGCACGCCCGACTTGGTGACGATCTCCAGCGGCTGCATTTCGGCGGCGGACGCAGTGGCGGCCGCGAGGGCAAACCATGTCACGGCTGCGGCGATGACCGCCCGGATATTCAGCTTGATGTGGGGGAGTTTCGGCGAACGAACGAACAGCATGCGCGGCAGTATCCAGAACCAGATGTGCAGGTACCCTAGCCCGCCAAACATGGCAAAGGCCAGACACAGGTCTGGCCTCACTGGAAGATCACGCGGATGTGGTTGCGTCAGCTCAGTGCGACGACAGTCCGGGTGCGCCGGTTTCCGGCTGGATCTCAGCCGCCATCATGCCCTTGGAACCAGGCCCGAACCTGACCAGCACATACTGGCCGGGGCGCAGTTCGGTCATCCCGTAGCGGCGCAGCGTTTCCATATGCACGAAGATATCCGGCGTCCCTTCGCCGCAGGTCAGGAAGCCGAAGCCCCGAAGCCGGTTGAACCATTTGACCTGCGCCCGCTCCAGCCCGCTGGTCGGAGTGACGCTGACGTGTGTCCGCGCCGGGAGCATCTGCGCCGGATGGATGGCGGTCGACTCGTCCATCGAGACGATGCGGAAGGCCTGATAACCCTTCTGACGCTGCACGCATTCGACGACAAGACGCGCGCCTTCATAGGCGGTCTGATAGCCGTCGCGGCGCAGGACGGTGACGTGCAGCAGCACGTCGGGCCAGCCGTTATCGGGAACGATGAAGCCGTAGCCCTTCGAGGCATCGAACCATTTGATGACGCCGGAAATCTCGACGAGATTGACGGCCGCGCCATCCGCAGCCGCGAAGGAGTCGGCGGCGAAATTCCGCTCGGCTGAGGCAGCCAGCTCGCTGGGAGCAAACCTGTCGGGCCCCGTCCCGATCGGTTGACCGCCTGCCTTCTTGGACTCAAATCCGTCCGAACCCATGACCCCCGGACCTCAAACAAATCTTAGGTCAGTCAACGACATGACCAAGTACGATATGCAAGGACGTTTCGCGTTACCCCATCGTGACGAATCAAAATGAACCAAGGCGAATCCTTGATTTAACGATAACACTCCGGAACAGGGCTGAAAGACAAAAAACAAATCAGCAGTGACCTATGAACAGCCTTGAAGGGCAGCGAATCACTGATGGGGTCAATGGCCGACGAACGGCCCAAGGGTCTCGCCGATATCGTGACGGATCACCAGATCGGCAACGTCATCCTGATCCGTCGGCTCGTTGTTGATGATCACGAGTTTGGCCCCGCAATTGCGGGCCATCAGCGGGAAACCGGCGGCAGGCCACACCACCAGCGACGATCCGATTGCAAGGAACAGGTCGCAATGCTGCGCCAGTTCCGTCGCGCGGCGCATTTCATCTTCCGGCATCGACTGGCCGAACGAAATCGTCGCCGATTTCACGGGCTCACCGCACGTCGTGCATGAAGGCGCAATGCCTTCTTCCTCGAAACGTTCCTTGACCCAGGGAATCTCGAACCGCTGTCCACATCCGATGCAGCGCGCGTAGGTGGTGTTGCCATGCAGCTCGACGACATGCTCGGCGGAAAATCCCGACACCTGATGCAGGTTATCGATGTTCTGCGTAACGATCGCCGGAACCTTTCCGGCCTTGTACAGCGACGCCAGCGCACGGTGCCCGCGGCTGGGCTTGGCCGCAGCGAAGCTCGGCTCCATCGCGAATCGGCGGCGCCAGGCCTCGTCCCTTGCGTCCTGGCTGGCAACGAACTCGCCGAACGGGATCGGACGATTGCGTGTCCAAAGCCCGCCCGGCGAGCGGAAATCGGGAATGCCGCTTTCGGTGGAGATACCCGCGCCGGTGAACGGCACAATCGTCCGGGCTTCGGCGATCATGTCGCCGAGCATGTCGATTCCACTGCGAAGATCGGATGCAATCATCGTATCAGTATAACCCAACAAAAATGGGGGCGCGAAGCCCCCATTCCTTTTCAAACTATCGCGAAATTCAGGCTGCCTTGTCCGCCTTCGGCGCCTGCGGCTTCGGTGCTTCCTGCGGCCTGGAAGCTTCCTGAGGCCTGGAAGCTTCCTGAGGCTTCAGGGCTTCCTTGATTTCCCGCATATCCTTTTTGGGCGCGCCGGCCTTGGCGGTCTTGCCCAGGGCAGCGAGCTTTTCCATCTCTGCAGCGAGTTCACGCTGGCGCACCGCGATCTTGTCGGCGAGCTTTTCGCTCGCCTGATCGCGCAGCGCCGCCAGATCGTCGATCGACATCGAATCCAAATCTACCTTTTGCATGGTCTTCCCCGATTGATTGACTCACGGAGGTACCAAGAAGGTCTGCACCTCGCCAGATGACGCGGTTTCTTATCCACTGTCATACCGCAGCGAGGTGTCAGCACTCAGCAGCCGGTAAATTTTGCAGATGGTTCTTCATGGCGATTGCGGAGAAATGTCAGACCACACACCGTCAGACGCTGCGGATCGGTCTCTCCGGCAGAAGAAAGCGTTTCAATATAGCTGTCGACGCTTTCGCGGGCTTCCTTCAATTCTTCTTCGTCGAGGTTACGCATCATACCGAACGTATGGATAATCCGATCGACCACTTCTTCCAAGAACGCCTCCCTCTTCCGATCAATTCCGAGAGATAACGGCGACGCGGCAAAAAGGTTCCCGCAACAACACCTGCCCTCCAGCCCGTTTTGCTGCTATCTGATCGTCGCGATTTAAACGACTCTGGCGATGCCCGAAGAAGGATAGGAAACATGCGTTATCTGCACACCATGCTGCGCGTCCGCAATCTCGATGTCGCTCTCAAGTTCTACAGAGACGCGCTGGGCCTCAAGGAAGTCCGCCGGACGGAAAGCGAAAAAGGCCGATTTACGCTGGTCTTCCTGTGCGCGAGCGAAGACGAGAACCTGCTGAAGCAGGTCAAGGGACGCGGCGCGCCGCTTGTCGAACTGACCTACAACTGGGACGAGGAGACCTACGGCGAGGATCGCTATTTCGGCCATCTCGCCTATGAAGTCGACGACATCTACGCGACCTGCGAGCGGCTGATGAAACTCGGCATTACCATCAATCGTCCCCCGCGTGACGGTCAGATGGCCTTCATTCGCTCACCCGATCTTCACTCCATCGAGCTTTTGCAGAAGGGCGACGCCCTCGCGCCAAAGGAGCCGTGGACTTCAATGCCCAACACCGGGCATTGGTAGGCACTGGTTTATTTTCGGAACAAGAGCATCGCAGTCACGTTCTCCATGACATTGATTAATGCATGGAGGAAAAAATGGGACGCGGAATCTTGTTGTGGCTGCTGGGCGTGCCAATCCCTGTGATCATCCTGCTCTGGCTTTTCTTCGGCAGATAGACTGATCTGACTTCGACAGAAAGTCCCTGCGCAAAGCAGGGCTTTCACGTCACGGACTCTTTGGGTCCGCGCCTGCGGTTCAGGGCTTTCTGCAATCGCCCGTCGCCTCGACAAGCTTGACGAGCTTGTTGCCCGCAGCTTTCAGAATACACATCTCGATTTGCTTGCCGGCAGGCACTGGCTTTGCGCAAATGATCTGCGGGTTGTCGTCATAGACGGCCGTCGAGAATTTGCAGTTCGCCTGGCACGACGCGGTGTAGTTGAACGGGTTGGTCAGCAACACGCTGGCCGACTGCTCTCCCGGCAGGATCGTACAGGCGATCGGGACCGGCTCAGCATAGACCGCTGACGACAGACTCCCTGCCATAATCGTCATAAAAATCAGGATCTGTTTGCGCATGACTCGGCCGTTGTTAATTCTCGCAAGACGGTAGCAAGGCCGGCTACCCGAGACGAGCATTTCATGAGCAATCCTGCCCGTCCGGTCCCCAGCCAAGCGACGTCTTGAGTTGCAAGAATCCGCGATCTCTGTTCGAAATCGCTGACCGGGTACTGTCAGGACGGGCATCTTGCAAAACGTCGTCAACGCATTCCTGCTGGTTTATGCCGCGCTTTTTCCGATCGTCAATCCCGTCGGCAGCGCTCCCCTGTTCCTGCGCATGACGCGCGGGCGGACCACGGCCGAACGCAGCGTCCTTGCGCTGAACGTCGCGCGAAACAGTTTCTTTCTTCTGCTCGGGTCGCTGTTCATAGGATCGCATGTTCTCGAGTTCTTCGGGATCACCCTGCCCGTGGTCCGTATCGCCGGCGGGCTGGTGGTGGCGGCGTTCGGCTGGCAGATGCTGCATGCGCCGGAAGATGCCGATCCGGATCGCGCAAAGGTCGACACGGGTCCCGCGATCGACGCGTTCTATCCGCTGACCATGCCGCTGACGGTCGGCCCCGGATCGATCTCCGTTGCGGTCACGCTCGGGAGTCAGCGTCCGACACCGACGGCGGATTTCACCCAACTGGCGATCCTCGGCGGCGCTGCGGTGGCAGGCCTTGCCGCCATCGCTCTCACGATCTTTGTTTGCTACCGGTTTGCCGATCGCATCATCATGTTTCTGGGCACGCGCGGCACGAACGTCGTGATGCGGCTTTCAGCTTTCATCCTGCTCTGCATCGGCATCCAGATCATCTGGAATGGGGTGAGCGCGTTGCTCAGCAGGGTCGTCTGATCCGCCCGCCCAGCGCGTTCTTCACGCGCTCACGCATTTGTGCAACGCAGCAAGCAGAAATCGCGCCCAAAGACCAATTTCGCGAGAGATTTCAATTAAGCATGAGTTCCCTCCCTGCGAACGGTGCATTGAATATGACGGTAATTTTCGCTAGGTCTTAAGCGATGCAGGCCCTCGGATGGCCGCCACGCCAGGGTCTGTCATTGATGCCTCGCCTTATTCACGGTCGTAAAACCGCCTCAACAATCGCGGCGATGGTCAGCGCGTTTGCGCTTGGCCTGTCTGCTCTTGCGGTGTCCCCTGTCGCATCTCATGCCGAACAGGCGACGACTGGCGCCAGCGTGCCCATCTCCGACGATCTCAACAGCGTCTTCAAGACCCAGCCCTGTGTGCAGTCCAAATCGCTTGCACAGCTCGACGCGCCCATCGCCCGCCTGGCGAAGAAGCTGGATGCCCATGAGCCTGTGACCATTATCGCCGTCGGCTCGTCATCGACCGGTGGCGCGGGCGCAAGTTCAGCCGCGTTTTCCTATCCGAGCCGTCTCGAGCGCGAACTGCGTCAACGGTTTCCGGATACGCCCATCACCGTCATCAATCAGGGCGTCAATGGCGAGGACACCGCCTCGATGATGGGGCGGATGGATGCGGTCCTCGCACCCAAGCCGGATCTTGTGATCTGGCAACTCGGCACCAATACCGTTCTTCGTGACGGCAACATCCCCGAGACGGGCAATCTGTTGCAGGCCGGCATTACCCGGATCAAGAAAACCGGCGCAGATGTGCTGCTGATCGATCCGCAGTTTGCGCCGCGCGTGAATGCAAAGCCCGCCGTCAGCGAGATGGTCGGACTTATCGCGTATGTCGCCAAGCAGACGCACGTTCCGGTGTTCAGGCGTTTCGTGGCGATGCGCCACTGGCATGAAGATCAGGCCATTGCGTTCGACCGGTTCATTTCCGCCGACGGCCTGCATATGAACGATTGGGGCTATTCCTGCCTCGCCCGCCTGCTTGCCGAGAATATCACGGCCACGGTCGCGCGATCCCGCTCCGTCGCCGGTGTGCGGCCTTTTCAATAACGGCTGAGAGCCACCTTATAATTTCTCGAATGTGATAGTATCCGGTTTCCGGATGACGCATATCGCATGCAGCAACTGAACCTTTCAAGGTTCAGCCTGTATGAGAACCGCATGACGCATTCGCACGATGCCGCGCACGACCATGCTGATCATCAGCATCAGGGGCATGACCACGGACGTGGTCATGGGCATGGCGGGCACGTCCACGCGCCCGCGAATTTCGGACCGGCCTTTGCGATCGGAATTACGCTCAACACCATCTTCATTATCGTCGAAGCGGTCTACGGCTACGCCAGCAACTCGACGGCACTGATCGCCGACGCCGGACATAACCTGTCCGATGTACTGGGGCTGATCGTCGCCTGGATCGCGGTCATTCTCTCCAAGCGGCCGCCCTCAGAGCGTTACACTTACGGCCTGCGCGGGTCGTCGATCCTGGCGGCGCTGTTCAATGCCGTCTTCCTGCTGATCGCCGTCGGCGCGATCGGCTGGCAGGCCGTGTTGCGCCTGTTCAATCCCGAACCCGTGGCCGAGATGACCGTGATGATTGTCGCGGCCATCGGAATCGGCATCAACGGATTTACCGCTCTGCTGTTCGCCTCCGGCCGCAAGAGCGATCTGAATATTCAAGGCGCCTATCTGCACATGGCCGCAGACGCCGCCGTATCGGCCGGCGTTGTCGTCGCTGCACTGATCATCATGATCACGGGCTGGCAGTGGATCGACGCGGTAACGAGCCTTGCGATCGTTGCCGTCATCATCTGGGGCACGTGGGGCCTGCTGCGCGACAGCACGGCAATGTCACTCGGCGCAGTCCCGTCAGGGATCGATCCCCTCGCGGTTCGTCAGTACCTCGAACAGCGTCCGGGCGTGACCGAGGTTTGCGACCTGCACATCTGGCCGATGAGCACGACCGAGTCTGCATTGACCTGTCATCTGGTGATGCCCTCGGGATATCCGGGCGATGCTTTTCTGATTCAGGCCTCAGCCCATCTGAAAGAGACCTTCGGTATCCAGCACACCACGATCCAGATCGTGACCAGCGCGGTCACGGCATGCACACTCGCCCCGGAAAGCGCCATTTAACCGGCCTTGAAAAGGCCCGACAGAGAATCTACTGATACGACATGACAAGCGGTGCCAGCATCGACGCAGGATTCAACAGCGGACAGCGGCGCCGTCTTTCCCTTGTTGTTGCGCTCGTATTGGGCCTGCTCGCGTCATTGTTTCATTGCACGGGCGAATTGAGCGCAGGTGACCTTGCGATTGCCGGTTCGAATGCAACCGTCCTCGCGATGGATTTCGACGGCACGACCCCGACCGATGGGCCGGACCACAAATTGCCCGCTCACTGCGGCCATTGCCTGAGCCATGTAACGGCGCAACCCGCCTTTGCCGTGCTGCTTCCGTCTGACATAGACCATCAGGCACCGCCTGCCGGCCAGGAACAAATGCTGGCGTCCCTCGCTGGCCTGCCCCTTTTCAAACCACCCCGCGCCTGAGCACCAACGCGGCCACCAAGGCCCGTTCGGCATGACCGCAGCCTCATAGCTGCGCGACGGCCTGCTCACATCATTTCTCGGAAATGACGACGGCACGAGTCAATCGTGCGCGGGAACATACCAATGACCAGTCTGAAACTACTTGCTGCGGCAAGCGCGACATGCGTGATCGCGGCGCTTTGCCCGGCGCTGACCTACGCACACGAGAAGCCGGAGAAACCGGCTGCTCAGGAACAGGCCGTCGAACACGACGATGCCGGTATAAAGCTCACCGAGCGTCAGGTCGCAGCGGGAAACTTTGGTGTTCAGGAAGCGCGCAGCGGACTCCTGAGCAAGCGCATCGTCGTGCCGGGTGCGATCGTGCCGAGCGGCGACCGCATCGCCAAGGTCGCGGTCCGATTGCTCGGCACCGTCGCCGAGGTGCGCAAGCGGCTCGGTGACACCGTGCGCGAGGGCGATGTTCTCGCCATCATCGAAAGCCGGGAGGTGGCCGACGCCAAGAGCCAATACCTTGCGGCGCGCGTTGCCTTCGACCTTCAGGACACCCTGTTCACTCGCTCGAAGAGCCTGTTCGAGTCCAAGGTCAGCAGCGAAAACGACTTCCTGCGCGCGAAGACCGCGTTTGAGGATGTCCGGATCAGGTACGACGTTGCCCGCCAGAAGCTGTTCGCGCTGGGTCTGACCAGTGACCAGATCGCGGCGTTGCCCCAGCAGCCTGTCGAAAACCTCAGACTGCAGGAACTGCGCGCACCGATGAGCGGCCGGATCGCCGAACGCCGCGTCGACCTCGGATCTCTGGTCGGCCGTGAAGGCCAGGAAAGCGAACTGTTTGTGATCGTGGATTCGAGCGTGGTGTGGGCCGAGCTTGCACTTGCATCCGCCGATCTTGCGGCAGTCAGCGAGGGCCAGAAAATCACCATCGGGATCGGCCCTGAGACTGATCCTTTGCCCGCGAACATCATGTTCGTGAGCCCGCTGCTGGACAAGGACACGCGTCTGGCGCGCGTGGTGGCGTCGGTCGATAACCCTGCGCACGTCCTGCGGCCGGGGATGTTTGTGACCGCGGAAATTCCGTTTCAGCAGGTGAAGGCCGACGTGGTGGTGCCGAAAACCGCTGTACAGAGCGTGGACGGCCAGAGCGCCGTGTTTGTCCGCACATCAACCGGCTTCGAGCCACGCAAGATCGTCATAGGGCGGGAAGACAGCCGTTCGTTCGAAGTGACGTCCGGCCTCGCCGCCCGAGACCCCATCGCCACCTCCAACACCTTCGTCCTGAAGGCCGATCTCGGCCGCGGCGAAGCTTCGCACGCGCATTAGGCCGGACCGCACACATGATCAGTCGCATTCTCGGTCTGTCCATCCGGCATCGCTGGATCGTCGTCCTTATCAGCATCAGCTTTGTTGCATGGGGTGCCTGGTCGCTGCTGCATTTGCCCGTCGATGCCGTGCCGGACATCACCAACAAGCAGGTGCAGATCAACACGACCGCTCCCGCGCTTTCGCCGGTGGAAATCGAAAAGCAGGTCACATTCCGGATCGAGACCGCGCTGGCCGGGATTGCCGGGCTGGAAAGCACCCGTTCCCTGTCGCGTAACGGCTTTTCACAGGTCACCGCGATCTTCCGTGAGAAAACCGACATCTACTTCGCCCGGCAGCAGATCAACGAGCGGCTGATCGAACTACGAGCGAGCCTGCCGCCCGGCGCCGATCCAAAGATGGGCCCGATCTCGACCGGCCTCGGCGAAATCTACATGTGGACGGTTTCCCTCGCGCCAAATGCCGGCAGCAGCGGCAAGACCGGCTGGCAGAACGACGGCTCGTTCCTGACGGCGGAAGGCGAGCGTCTCAAAACCGATGTCGAACGCGGCGCATATCTGCGCACGGTACAGGACTGGATCATCCGGCCGCAGATCCGAAGCGTTCCGGGCGTCGCCGGTGTCGACGCCATCGGCGGATACATCAAGCAGTATCAGGTGAAGCCAGATCCCGCGAAGCTGATTTCGCTCGGGCTTTCGTTCGGCGATGTCGTTCGCGCCATCGAAGCCAACAACATCAGCCGCGGCGCCAGTACCATCGATCGCAACGGCGAAGGAATTGCGGTCCGCGCCGGCGGCCGTCTGGAGAGCCTTGCAGATATCGGCGATGTAACGATCATCACACGCGGCGCAGTGCCGGTGAAGGTCCGCGACGTCGCCCAGGTCGCAATCGGCGGCGAAATCCGGACCGGCAGCGCCAGCCGCAACGGAAACGAAGCCGTGATCGGAACTGCGCTGATGCTGATCGGCAGCAACAGCCGGACCGTCGCCGCCGCAGTCGACGCAAGAATGCAGGATATCCGCCGTAGCCTCCCGGCTGGCGTGACCGTCGAGACCGTGCTGAACCGGACCCAGCTGGTCGATGCAACCGTCACCACGGTCGCGAAGAACCTCGGCGAAGGCGCCCTGCTTGTTATCGCCGTGCTGTTCCTGCTTCTCGGCAACTTCCGCGCCGCGCTGATCGCTGCGCTGGTGATCCCGCTTGCCATGCTGATGACCGCGACCGGAATGCTGCAGGGCCGGATCAGCGCCAACCTGATGAGCCTCGGCGCCCTCGATTTCGGCCTGATCGTCGACGGCGCAGTCATCATCACCGAAAATACGCTGCGGCATCTGGCGGAAAAGCAAACCGAAACCGGCCGGACACTGACGCTGTCCAAGCGCCTCGCGACGGTGAAAGCCGCGGCAGGGGAAATGATCGGACCTACGGTCTACGGCCAGGCGATCATCATCCTGGTCTATGTTCCGCTGCTCACGTTCAGTGGAGTCGAAGGAAAGATGTTCGAGCCGATGGCGCTGACCGTCATCCTTGCGCTCGTGTCAGCTTTCGTTCTTTCCCTCACGTTCGTTCCGGCACTCATCGCCATCGCTGTTACAGGCCGGGTGAAGGAAGCCGATAACCTTGCAGTGCGCCGCCTCAAGTCCTCCTACGCGCCGCTCCTGAAACGCACCATCAACCGGCCCCTCGCCGCCATCGCGACCGGCGTAATTCTGTTTCTGGGCGCGCTGCTGTTGTTTTTCCGCCTCGGTCAGGAATTCATCCCGATCCTGGATGAAAAGAACCTCGCGATGCATGCGCTGCGCATTCCCAGCACCAGCCTCACGCAATCGCAGATAATGCAGTTCGACGTCGAGAAGGTGATCAGCCGGTTTCCGCAGGTGTCTCACGTCTTCTCAAAAACCGGAACGGCCGAGATTGCCTCCGATCCAATGCCGCCCAACGCGTCCGATACTTTCATCATCTTCAAGCCGAAGGAGCAGTGGCCCGATCCCTCGCTGAGCAAGGCTGCTCTGCTTGACCAGATCGAGGATGCGGTGCGCGAACTGCCCGGCAATAACTACGAATTCACCCAGCCGATCCAGATGCGGTTCAACGAATTGCTGGCGGGGGTGCGCGGCGATCTGGCGATCAAGGTGTTTGGCGATGAGTTCGAGCCGCTGCTGCGCAGCGCGGGGCAGATCGCAAGCATCCTGCAGAAAACCAGGGGCGCTACCGATATCAAGGTTGAGCAAGCCGGCGGCCTCTCCGTGCTGGATATCAGCGTCAACAAGGCAGAGATCGCCCGGCGCGGTCTCAGTCTCACCGCCGTTCAGGATGTGATCGGCACGGCCATCGGCGGACAAAGCGCCGGAGCTCTGTTTGAAGGCGACCGGAGCTTTGAGATCGTGGTCCGCCTGCCGGAATACATCCGCGGCGATCTCGATGCACTGAAGAACCTGCCGGTGTCGCTCCCGCCGACGGGCCTCACTCCATCGACTGTCCCTCTGGGCCAACTCGCGACGTTCAGGATCAGCGAAGGCCCGAACCAGATCAGCCGCGAAAACGGCAAGCGGCGGGTCGTCATCACCGCCAACGTGCGGGACCGCGATATTGCCGCGGTCGTGAACGACGCCCGGGCACAAATCGAGACTCAGGTGGCGTTGCCGCCCGGCTACTGGCTGTCCTGGGGCGGCCAATTCGAAAATCTTGCAGCCGCACGCCAGCGGCTCTCGTTCGTCGTGCCGGGATGCTTCGTCCTGATCTTCCTGCTGCTGATGGGTGCGCTCGGAACAGCGCGGGACGCTCTCATCGTCTTCAGCGCTGTCCCCCTCGCCCTGACAGGCGGTGTTGTTGCCCTTTGGCTGCGGGGGATTCCGTTCTCGGTCTCCGCGGCGGTCGGTTTCATTGCCCTGTCGGGCGTTGCCGTCCTCAACGGGCTGGTGATGCTTGGTCACATCAAGCAATTGATGGCCAAGGGGCAGGAGAAAGCCGAAGCGATCTTCGAGGGCGCCCTCACCCGCTTGCGGCCCGTCGCCATGACGGCGCTGGTGGCGTCGCTCGGCTTTGTGCCGATGGCGCTGGCCACCGGGACCGGCGCGGAAGTGCAAAGGCCGATAGCAACCGTCGTGATTGGCGGTCTTATCAGCGCGACGCTGCTGACGCTGTTCGTCCTGCCGGCACTCTATGTTTTGTTTGGACGTAAGCCAGCGGCTGCTGAGCTGGAGACAACATCAGCCCCAACGCAAACCGGAGTCGAACCATTGCGTGGCTAATACTGGCTCAGGCGGCACCGAGATACGCGGCCTTCACCTTCGGGTCCGACAGCAGCGTCGCGCCGTCACCTTCCAGCGCGACTTTGCCGGTCTCCAGCACATAGCCGCGGTCAGCGATCTCAAGCGCAGCGCTGGCATTCTGCTCAACAAGCAGAACGGTCACGCCCTCTTTCCGGAGTGACACGATCGCAGCGAGGATCTGATCCACAAGCGTCGGCGACAGACCGAGCGATGGTTCATCCAGCAGCAGCAGCTTCGGTTTGCCCATCAAGGCGCGGCCGATGGCCAGCATCTGCTGCTGACCGCCGGACAATCCGCCTGCGAGCTGACGGCGCTTTTCGGCGAGGATCGGAAACATGCCGAACACGCGGTCGCGGTCGCTTTCGATGTCCTTGTCCCGGCGCATGTAAGCGCCCAGGCGGAGATTGTCCTCTACGGTCAGCGGTCCGAAAATCTGGCGGCCTTCGGGCGACTGCGTCATGCCGCGCTCGACCCGCCGATGCGGTTTGAGACGATCGATACGCTCTCCCAGAAAACGGATCTCGCCCGCGGTGACCGGCTGAACGCCCGACAGCGCTCGGAGCAGCGTCGTCTTCCCCGCGCCGTTGGAGCCAATCAGCGCGACCACCTCCCCGGCCCGCACGGCAAGATTCACGCCGTGCAACACTTCGATCCGGCCATAGGCGCTGCGGAGATTGGCAACTTCAAGCACGTGCTGCCTCCCTTGCTCCGTGTTTGCCGAGATAGGCCTCAAGCACCGCCGGATTGTCACGTACCTCCTGCGGCTTCCCTTCCGCGATTGGTTTGCCACGGTTCAGGACGAGAATGTGGTTTGAAATCTTCATCACGAGCTTCATGTCGTGCTCGACAAGAACAACCGCGATGCCCTTGGCGGCGACGCGGCGGATAAGCTCCTCGATTTCTTCGGTCTCAACCGCGTTGCAGCCCGCTGCGGGTTCATCGAGCAGCAGCACGCGGGGTTCGGAGGCCAGTGCGCGGGCGATTTCAAGGCGCTTGCACGCGCCGTAGGACAGCGATCCAGCGGGCACATCGGCACTGCTTCGCAATCCCACATCGTCAAGGAAGGCCAGCGCAGCATCCCGCGTCTCGGCATTTTGCCGCGTCACTGACGGCAGCCGAAACAGATCCGCCAGCAGATTGCAGCGCTCCCGCAAATGACGGCCGACCATGACGTTCTCGGCAGCTGTCATGCGCTGGAATATCTGGAGGTTCTGGAAGGTCCGCGACAGGCCGCGCGTCGCAAGCTTGTCCGGCGTCAGACCCGTGACATCCTCCCCCGACAGTTCGACCTGCCCCTGATCGCGCTCGTAGACGCCGGAGACGATATTGAACAGCGTGGTCTTGCCCGCGCCGTTCGGCCCGATGATCGACAGAATCTGTCCCGGACTGACGGCAAAGCTGACATCGTCGATGGCTTTGACGCCGCCGAACGATATTCCGATATCCCTGGCCGCGAGGATCGTCATGCCTGCGTCCTCTTTGCCAGTATGCGCGACAGCGTCGGGACAATCCCGTCACGCATGAAGATCATCGACACAATGATGATGAAGCCGAGCAGCAGATGTTCGTATTCCTGAAACACGGTCAGAACTTGCGGCAATGTGATGAGCACCGCTGCTCCGACAATGCTGCCGACGACCGACCCTAGCCCCCCGAGCACCACCATGGTCACCATTTCCACGGAGTGGAGAAACCCGGCCTGATCGGGATTGATGAAACCGTTCATGAGCGCAAGGGCCGAGCCCGCGATCGATGCATAGGCGGCGGCAATGACAAAAGCCTGCAACTTGAAACGGGCCACATTGATGCCGGCGACGCGCGCCGCGACCTCGCTGTCATGCAATGCGCGGAAAGCACGCCCCGTCGGCGTATCGTTCAGGTTGAGCGCGATCCACGTTCCCAGAATGAGAAGCCCGCCCGTCACCCAATACCAGGTGTCCGATCCGCTGACGCGCCATCCAAACAGCACCAGTTTCGCCACAGGCATGCCATCCGGGCCGCCAGTCCAGCGGCTCTCCGTGGTGATCACGAGCGCTACTAGCACACCGAGACCAAGCGTTGCGATAGCGAGGTAATGTCCCTTCAGTTTCAGGATCGGGCGGCCGACAAGATAGGCCAGCAATGACGAGATGATGCAGCCGAGCAGAAGCGCCGCCCATGGCGGTATTCCGAAATGCGCGGGACCGATGGCGACGGCATAGGCACCAATTCCGAAGAACCCCGCATGACCGAGACTGACCTGCCCGGCCGATCCCATCAGGACGTTCAGGCCGATCGCCGCAAGCGCTGACACCCACACCAGCGACGCCACACGGAAATAGTAGCTCGACGGAAAAATCAGCGGCAGCACCGCGACGACGACCGCGAGTGCGATCAGGATCAGATAGCGATAACCGATCTTCTGCAGCACCGCTCAGACCCTTTCCACGGTCCGCCGGCCGAACAGGCCTTGCGGCATGGCGAACAGCACGAGCAGAATGACGATGAAGGCGAACGCGTCCTTGTAGGTCGAACTGATATAGCCGACGCCGAAAGCTTCCAGCAGGCCGAGCAACAGCCCGCCCGCGACCGCGCCGAGCGGATTGCCCATGCCCCCTAACATCGCCGCCGCAAATCCCTTCAGCGCGAGCATCGTGCCGACATCGTAGCTTGTGAGCGTGATCGGCGTGATGAGAATGCCGGCGACCGCTCCGATGGCCGCCGATCCGCCGAAAGCCAGCGCCATCACGGTTGCGGTGTTGATGCCGACGAGCCGCGCCGCCAGCCGGTTCGCGGCAGTCGCGAGCACGGCCTTGCCGAGGACGGTCCGCTCCAGAAACACGTACAGCAGGATCACAATTGCTGCCGTACCGCCGAGCACCCAGAAGCTCTGCGGCTGAACAGTCGCACCGAGCAGATGGACCGGCGTGTCGCCGGAGATGCTGGGAAGCTTGTGGAACTGTTTGTCGAACAGGATTTGCGCTGCGCCCCGCAGCAGGATCGACGCGCCGATGGTGATGATGATCAGCGTGACGGGCGAGGCATCGCGCGCAGGCTCGATCGCGAGCCAATACAGCAGCAGGCCGACGACGATGGAAACGACCACTGCAAGAAGTGCGGCAAGCGGAAGCGGAACACCGGCGGCGGTGGCGAACACCGTCACCATTCCGCCCAGCATCACGAACTCGCCCTGGGCAAAATTGACGACGTCGGAGGCGTTGTAGACCAGCGTGAAGCCGAGAGCGACCAGAGCGTAGACGGCGCCCACGGTCAGTCCGGAAATGAGAAACTGGACGAACTCCGGCATACCGGCTCCACGAGCATGATGGCAGCCGATGGCTGCCGTTCCCGGCGAAAACGAATAAATTCAGACAGAGAACAAGCTCCCGGATGGATCGGACCGAACCGTCCGGGAGCGTCTGTATCGGCTTGCTTATGCGCCGGGCTTGATCAGGGTCCAGTCGCCGCCCTTGATTTCCAGCATACGGAACGCCGAGAGATCGAGGCCGAGATGATCCGTCGGCGTCATGTTGACGATGCCGCCGGTGCCGACGAAGCCCTTGGTCTTTTCGATTTCATCGCGGATCTTCTTCGGATCGTTCGAACCCGCGCGCTTCATGGCTTCGACGAGGATGTACAGGCCGTCATAGGCATGGCCGCCGAAGGTCGAGACCGGGCTCTTCGCGGTGTCTTCGTACGTCTTCTTGTAGTCGACAACGACCTTCTTCTGCGGATCGCTGTCCGGCAACTTGTCGCCAACCAGCAACGCCGCCGCCGGCAGGCGGATGCCTTCAGCCGCAGCGCCTGCGAGCTCGATGAAGCTTTTGGAGGCCACACCATGGCTCTGATAGAGAGGCGTCGCGGTCATGCCGAGCTGCGCGTAGTTGCGGGTCACGATCGCCGGTCCCTGCCCGAAGCCAGGATTGACGATCGCCTGAACGCCGGGGGTGTTCTTGATCTTGGTGAGCTGGCCGGTCATGTCGCTGTCGCGCGGACCGTAGCTTTCCTCGGTGACGATCTTGATGTCGTAGTTCGGCGCAACCTTGGTGCACTGGGCCTTCATCGACGCGCCGAAGCCGTCGGTACCCGAGATCATCGCGATGTTGGTGAGCTTGCGCTGCTTCAGGTTTTCGAAAATCTTCTCGCACGCCATCTTGTCGGTGTGCGGCGTCTTGAAGACGTACTTGCGGACCGGATCGATAATTTCGACCGCGCCGCCAAATGAAATGAACGGAACCTGGGCTTCCTCGAACACAGGGATCATCGCCATGGTGGTGCCGGTGGTCGAACCGCCCGCCATTGCGACAACCTTGTCGTCCTCGATCAGGCGGGTTGCGAATGTGCGCGCCTTGTTGGCATCGCCGCCGTCATCATAAACGATGAGTTCGACCTTCTTGCCGTTGATGCCGCCGGCTGCGTTGATCTTGTCGACATACATTCGCAGCGTCTTATCCTCAGGCTCTCCGAGAAACGACGCCGGGCCCGTGACAGATAGAACGGAACCGATCTTCACGGTCTGCTGCGCATGCGCGGCGCCGCTGAACGTCAAACCGGCAACGCCGGCCGCCAACAAGAATCCCAATGCTGATGCTGGTTTCACAGTTCCCTCCCTGAATGATGGGCGCTCGATTTTTTGAGAGCTTACCCCGGCATGTTTCCAACCACAGAGCGACAATAGTTTCAAGTGCAACTATCATCGCTTCTAGCCATCAATATAATTGACCGAACGGTTGGTCAATAGTAATCTACCCTCCAATGGCTGACCAAGAAGCCAACGGGAGGACTGTGTGAACAACGATCTGGTCTTGACCGAGGTCTGCGACGGATATCGTGTCATCACGCTCAACAGGCCCGACAGCCTCAACTCGTTCAACCAGAGTGTACACACAGCGTTGAACGCGGCGTTGAATGATGCCGAGGCTGATACGAAATGTCGCGCGCTGATCCTGACCGGCTCCGGACGCGGATTTTGCGCGGGACAGGATTTGTCCGAAGTTGAATTCAAGCCCGGACAAAAGCCTGATCTCACGGTGACGCTGGACAAGAACTACAATCCCCTCATTCTCAGGTTGAGAAAGTTGCCGCTGCCGATCGTGTGTGCGGTGAACGGCGTTGCCGCAGGCGGCGGAGCCAATATTGCATTTGCTTGCGATATCGTTCTGGCGGCGCGCTCGGCCAAGTTCATCCAGGCATTCTCTAAGATCGCGCTGGTGCCGGATTGCGGCGGCACATGGTTTCTGCCGCGCCTTGCGGGCAACGCGCGTGCGCGAGCACTGGCCATGCTGGCTGAACCGGTAACCGCCGAGCAGGCCGAAGCCTGGGGCATGATCTGGAAGACCATCGACGATGCCAATCTGATGACAGAGGCGCATCGTCTCGCAGCCCATCTCGCCAAACAGCCCACGGGCGCCCTCGCCCTGACCAAACAGGCGCTCGACGCATCCGAAACCAACACGCTTGCGCAGCAGCTGGATCTCGAACGCGATCTTCAGGGTCGGGCCGGGCGCGGATCGGATTTCGCTGAAGGCG
Source organism: Afipia sp. GW823-FHT06G09 (assembly GCF_058794875.1). Lineage (NCBI taxonomy): Bacteria > Pseudomonadati > Pseudomonadota > Alphaproteobacteria > Hyphomicrobiales > Nitrobacteraceae > Afipia > Afipia sp. GW823-FHT06G09. The sequence continues at coordinate 679,994 of NZ_JBXAHF010000004.1, read as the reverse complement.
TTACCGCGTTTCTGGAAAAGCGTGCGCCTCATTTCACGGGAAGCTAATGATGGATGCACACGCCAACGCCTCAGACCCACATGCCATCGCCGAAGCCTGCGCAAAGGCCATGTGGCTCGATGATCGGGCGAGCAAGGGACTTGGGATGAACCTTCAACGGGTCGCCCCCGGCGAAGCAGTTATCTCGATGACGGTCCGCAAGGATATGACGAACGGCCACGGCATTTGTCACGGCGGCTTCATCTTCACCCTTGCGGATTCGACGTTCGCATTTGCCTGCAACACGTACGACCAGCGCACCGTCGCGCAGCAATGCGCGGTGACGTTTCTTCAGGCGGTTCATGAAGGCGAGACGCTGACGGCACACGCGGTTGAACGCAGCCGCGCCGGACGTGGCGGCATCTATGACGTGACGGTACGCGACAGCCGCAACGTGGTGGTTGCGGAATTTCGCGGGCATTCACGAACGATTTCAGGCCGCCTGCTCGCGGACGGCACTCAACAAGAAACCAGGCAAGACCAGGAGTGAGACCATTGCTTCAGATTCCGCTGCGCAAGCTCGATCGGCTGACCCCCGAACGGACGGAGCTTGATCCTCACGAGGTGGCATCCCGCGACGAGATTCGCGCGCTTCAGCGCGAACGGCTGGCATGGTCACTGCGTCACGCCTACGAGAATGTGCCGCACTATCGCGCCAAGTTCGATGCTGCGGGAGTCCGGCCGGACTCGTTCAAGAACCTTGAGGATCTCGCGAAGTTTCCGTTCACGATCAAGACCGACCTGCGCGACAACTACCCCTTCGGAATGTTCGCCGTCCCTGAAACCAAGGTCGCGCGCATCCACGCCTCGTCCGGCACGACCGGAAAGCCAACAGTTGTCGGATACACCAAGCGCGATATCGACACGTGGAGCGACGTGGTCGCGCGCTCGATCCGTGCCGCAGGTGGCCGCGCCGGGATGAAGGTCCATATCGCCTATGGATATGGCCTGTTCACCGGCGGCCTTGGCGCGCATTACGGCGCGGAGCGCCTCGGCTGCACCGTCATTCCCATCTCCGGCGGCATGACCGAGCGTCAGGTTCAGCTCATCAACGATTTCAAGCCCGAAGTCATCATGGTGACGCCCTCCTACATGCTGGCGATCCTCGATGAATTCAGGAAACAGGGCCTCGATCCACGCAAGTCATCGTTGCGCATCGGCATTTTCGGTGCCGAGCCGTGGACCAACGCGATGCGCGAGGAAATCGAGGAAGCATTCGACCTGCACGCCGTCGACATCTATGGCCTGTCCGAGGTGATGGGCCCCGGCGTCGCCAGCGAATGCGTTGAGACGAAAGACGGTCTCCACATCTGGGAAGACCATTTCTATCCCGAAGTCATCAATCCGGTGACCGGCGAAGTGCTGCCCGACGGCGAGAAAGGCGAACTTGTCTTCACATCGCTGACCAAAGAAGCCATGCCCGTGATCCGTTACCGGACGCGTGACCTGACGCGATTGCTGCCGGGGACGGCGCGCTCGCTGCGTCGCATGGAGAAGGTCACCGGCCGCTCCGACGATATGATGATCATTCGTGGCGTCAACGTATTCCCGACGCAGATTGAGGAAAAGCTGCTCGCGATTCACGATCTGTCGCTGCACTACCAGCTCGTTCTCACCCGCGACGGCCGCATGGACAACATGGAAATCCAGGTCGAGGCGCGGCCCGACGCAAGCTTTCCCGCGCGCGAAGCAGCCACGAAGCAGTTGGCCCTGTCGGTGAAGGACACCATCGGCATCACGGCGCGCGTCACCGTACTTGATCCCGGAAGCATCGAGCGTTCGGTCGGCAAGGCCAAGCGTGTCATTGACAAACGGCCAAAGGAATAAAGCGTCTCATGGCACGCAGCCGCGCCAACGATTACGACGACAAACGACAGGCGATCCTGGATCGCTCCGCAGAGCTTTTCTCGGCGCACGGTTACGACCGTGCCTCGATGAACAAGATCGCTGAAGCCTGCGGCGTGTCCAAGGCCAATCTCTATCATTACTACAAGGACAAGGAAGGACTGCTGTTCGACGTCATTCGCTTTCATCTCGAGGAGCTGCTCGAGGTGGTCGAGACCGCGGATGATCCGGGCGCTGCGCCGGAAGCAAGACTACGTGGCCTGATAGCTGCGTTGCTGGAAGCCTACCGGGATGCCGATTCACAGCACAACGTCCAGATCAGCAGCATGCGGTTTCTCCCTGCGGAGCGACAGGCCAAGCTCAAAGCCATGGAGCGCGACCTCGTTCGAATTTTTTCCGCCGCTGTGGCCGGTGTCGCGCCTCATCTCAAAGGCACGAAGATGCTCACGCCGGTTACGATGTCGCTGTTCGGCATGGTGAACTGGCACTACCTCTGGTTCAAAAGCACAGGTTCGGTCAGCCGCGACGAGTATGCAGACATTGTCACCAGGCTGATCTCCGACGGAGCGCGCAATGTGCTCAAGCCGCCCGCCAAGACATCGAAGCGCACTGCGGCGGCTGAATAGGCCGATTATTCACCCGGTGCTGCCAGCACCCAACATCGAAGTGATCCCATGAAACTCGACAGCTACGTCAACGGACAGTGGGCCGCACCGGGCCGCGATCTTATTGAGGTGCGCAGCGCCGTCACTGGCGATGTTGTTGCCGAGGCCACCAGCGGTGGGCTCGACATGCACGGCATCCTCAGCTACGCCCGCAACACAGGCGGAAAGAACCTCCGGCGGCTGACCTTCCATCAGCGTGCCGATATGCTCAAGAAGCTCGCGCAGTATCTGACCGAGCGGAAGGATCAGCTCTACAAGCTTTCATTCCAGACCGGAGCAACGCGCACGGACAACCTCATCGATGTCGATGGCGGCATCGGCACGCTGTTCGTCTACGCCGGGAAAGGCCGGCGCGACCTCCCGAATTCGACCTTCCTGCTGGATGGTTCTGTTGAGCCCATGGGCAAAGGCGGAACGTTCGCCGGGCAACACATCATCACGTCGCTGCAGGGCGTCGCGGTACACATCAACGCCTTCAACTTCCCCTGCTGGGGTCTGCTTGAAAAGCTCGCGCCTGCGCTGTTGGCCGGCGTTCCTGTCGTGTCGAAACCAGCGACTGTCACGTCCTACGTCGCCCATGCGCTCGCACGCATGATCGCGGAATCCGGAATTCTTCCCGAAGGCGCGTTCCAGTTCATTGTCGGTTCAACCGGCGACCTGTTCGATCACCTGACCTGCCAGGATGTGGTGTCGTTCACCGGCTCAGCCGATACATCCGAAAAGCTGCAGCGGCATCCGGTAATCGCACGCGAGGCCGTGCGCTTTGTCGCCGAACGGGATTCGCTCAACGCCGCAATCCTCGCACCGGATTCCGGCCCCGGAACGCCGGAGTTCGATCTCTTCATCAAGGAAGTCGCCAAGGAAATGACGGTCAAGGCCGGACAGAAGTGCACGGCGATCCGCCGCGTGCTCGCGCCGTCGGCGTATGTCGAGCCTGTGATCGAAGCGCTGCGCGAGCGTTTGGACAAGGTCGTGATCGGCAACCCCGAGCAGGACAACGTGCGGATGGGTCCGGTAGTCGGCCTCGATCAGCGCCGCGACGTGCTCAGCCACGTCAAGACATTGCGGACTGAAGCACAGCTTGTCGCGGGTGATCCGGATAACTTCGACGTTCAGGGCGCGGATGTTGTTCGCGGTGCGTTTGTGCCACCTATCCTTCTGCACTGCGCAAACCCCATTCAGGCGACGAGGGTTCATTCGGTCGAAGCGTTTGGCCCGGTCAGCACCGTGATGGGCTACAGCGATCTCGAGGAGGCTATTGCGCTGACCAATCGCGGCGGTGGCAGTCTTGTGGCGTCGGTCTACACCCATGATCCGAAGGTGGCATCGGACCTCGTATTCGGCGTCAGCAGCTTCCACGGACGGCTTGTCATCATCGATCGCGACTGCGCGAAGGAGCAGACCGGTCACGGCTCTCCTATGCCGCAAATGGTTCATGGCGGCCCCGGACGAGCGGGTGGCGGCGAGGAACTCGGCGGCGTACGCAGCGTGCATCACTACATGCAGCGCACCGCTCTTCAGGGCTCACCCCGCATGCTGACCGGCGTAACCGGAAGCTGGACGAAGAATGCTCCGATCATCGAGAAGGACCGGCATCCGTTCCGGTTTCATTTCGAGGACCTCGATATCGGCCAAACCTTCTACTCGAAGGAACGCACGATCACGCTTGAGGACATCGAGCACTTCGCCCATTTCACCGGCGACACCTTCTACGCGCACATGGACGAGGAAGCGACCAAAGGTCACCCGTTCTTCCCGGGCCGCGTCGCGCATGGCTATCTGCTGCTGTCCTTCGCCGCGGGATTGTTCGTCGATCCGGATCCGGGTCCGGTGCTGGCGAATTACGGGCTCGACTCGCTTCGCTTCATCAAACCGATCCAGCCGGGCGAAACCATCAAGGTGAGGCTTACCGCGAAGGACAAGTCTCCGCGCAACAAGCAGTATGGCGAAGTGCGCTGGGATGTCGAAATCCTCACTGACAAGAACGAGTCCGCCGCAACCTACGAACTTCTCACCATGAACGCTGTCCGGCCAACGGCCTAAAAATAACCTCCAGGGAGAAACCCATGATCCTCGTCACCGTGATGTATCCGGCCGGAGAAGCATTCGACACCGATTACTATCTCAAGACACACATGCCGTTGGTGAAGGACCGCTGGGGCCCGCTCGGGCTCAAAAGCGCGCAGGCGATCAAAGGCGTGGCGAAGCCCGACGGCAGCGCGCCGGATTATCAGATGACCGCGCTGCTGACCTTCGGATCGATGGACGACTTCAAGGCCGCAGGCAAAGCTCACGGCAAGGAAATCTTTTCGGATATTCCGAAATTTACCAAGGCGCAGGCCGTGGTGCAGATCAACGACATCGTGTTCTAAGCCGAGGACCGCACGTGTCGGCAACGGCGCATACCGATCAACACGCCCCTCGTCCGGTTTCAGACGAGGACGCCGCAATTGCGCACGCCTTCTCCCTGAAGGACCTTCCCGACGCGTTCTACGACAATCCCTACCCGACCTATCGCGCGCTGCAATCCGCGGATCCGATCCATCAGATGCCGGACGGCTCGCTGTTCCTGACCCGGCATCGCGATCTCGAAGCGATTTACAAAGACACGACGCGCTTCAGCTCCGACAAGAAGGTGGAGTTCGCGCCGAAGTACGGCGACGGCTCGCTGCTGTTTCAGCATCACACTACGAGCCTGGTGTTCAATGATCCGCCGCTACATACCCGCGTTCGCCGCCTGATCGCCGGTGCTCTCAATCCGCGCGCCATCACGGAGATGGAGCCGGGGCTCATCTCCCTCGTCGACCGGCTGCTGGACAACATGCAGGCGCAAGGCAAGGCCGATCTCATTGAAGACTTCGCCTCCGCCATCCCGGTCGAGGTGATCGGCAACCTGCTGGCTATTCCTCACGAAGACCGCGCACCGCTGCGCGGCTGGTCGCTGGCGATCCTTGGCGCGCTGGAGCCGTTCCTCACGGAAGAAATTCAGGCACGTGGCGAACAAGCCGTCGGGGAATTTCTCGATTATCTCCGTCGCCTCGTTGCCGATCGCCGCGCGCGCCCCGGTAATGCCGAGCACGATGTTCTGACGCGCCTGATTCAGGGCGAGACAAGCGGCGACAAGCTTGGCGAAATCGAGCTTCTGCAGAACTGCATTTTCATTTTGAACGCCGGTCACGAGACCACCACCAACCTGATCGGAAATGGACTTGAATTGCTGCTGCGGTTTCCGGATCAACGGCAACGCCTGATCGATGACCCCTCACTCATCAAGACGGCGGTTGAAGAATTCCTGCGCTTTGAGAGTTCAAACCAGCTCGGCAATCGCCGCGTGGTTCGGGATGCCGAGATCGACGGCGTCACACTCCCGGAGGGAGCCCTCATTACGCTCTGCATCGGCGCGGCCAATCGCGATCCGGAGGTATTCGCCGAACCGGAGCGCCTCGACATTACCCGCGCGCCAAACCGCCATCTCGCCTTCGCATCCGGTGCACACGCCTGCGTCGGCCTCACCCTCGCCCGCCTCGAAGGCCGCATCGCGATTGGCCGTTTCCTTGCTCGCTTCCCGAACTTTACAGCCGCTGGCCCGGCGCATCGTGCAAGGCGCGTGCGGTTTCGTGGTTTCACAACGCTTCCCGTTACACTCGCCTAAACATCCAGATCAGGAATTTTGCATGACGACGTTCGACAAGACCGCCGCCCTTGAGCTTTTGAAATCAGCTCCTGCACCATGGGTGCAGGATTTGGACCTCACCGTGGAAAGCGTCACTGCCGACGAAGCAGTGCTGCGGATGCGCTTTTCGGAGAAGCTCTGTCGCGATAACGGCGTGGTCTGCGGACAGGCGCTAATGAGCTTTGCCGATACTGCGATGATCATCGCTGTCGCGTCGGCAGCCGGTGGCTATTTCCCGATGACCACGGTGGATCAGAGCATCCACTTCATGCGCCCCGCGATGCGCGCGGACGTTCTGGCGGAAGCCCGCGTGGTGAGGCTGGGCAAGACCATGGCCTTTGGCAGCATCACGCTGCGAACCGATGGCGACGAACGGCCTGTCGCGATGGCGCAGACGGCCTACGCGCTCATGCGCGACGCCAAATAAATTACATCTGGTCGTAATCGACCACGACACGACTTGAGACCGGATGGGCCTGGCAGGTGAGCACAAAGCCTGCTTCGAGCTCCCAGGGCTCGAGCGAATAGTTCACGTCCATCGTCACTTCGCCTTCGACGACCTTCGCACGGCATGTCGAGCACATGCCGCCCTTGCATGCGTAAGGCAAGTCCATGCCCGCACGCAGCGCGGCGTCGAGGATAACCTCACCCTCAGCAATCGGCACATCCTTGCGCTTACCGTCCACGATCAGTGACGCAACAGCTTTGGGAGGTGCTTCCGGCGCGACCTGAACCTTCGGCCGCGGCTTGCCGCCGAATTCCGACACAAAGCGCTCGACGTGAAGGCGTTCCTTGGGAATGCCGCAATCAAGACAGGTCGCCTCAATCTCTTCGCTCATGGCGAGGGGACCACAGACGAACACATGATCGACCGCTGCCGCAGGCACCATCGCACGCAGCAATACCTCGACTTTCTCGCGGTCGAGGCGACCATAAAGAATGGGCAGGTCCTGCTCTTCCTGCGACAGCACATGGAACACCGACAGGCGCCCCATAAAGCGATCCTTCAGCTCTTCCAGCGCTTCCCGGAATAGGATGCCATTGGTGGTCCGATTGCCGTAGAACAGAAAAAAGCGGCTGTTGGGTTCGCGCGCGAGAATGCCGCGCACAATGGACATGATCGGCGTGATGCCGGAGCCGGCGGCAAAGCCGACATGGATGCGCGCCTGATCCGGCGCATGCGCCACACCGAAGCGGCCGGTAGGTGTCATCACGTCCAGCTCGTCGCCGGACTTCAATTCATCAAGCGCCCAGCTAGAGAACGTGCCGCCATCGACCTTTTTGACGGCAATACGGAGTTCATGATCGTCAGGGCTCGAGCAAATCGAATACGAGCGCCGGACTTCCTCACCATCCATGGTCGTGCGCAGCGTCAGATATTGTCCCGGCGCGAAGGCGTAATCGCCGGCCAGTTCGCCTGGAATGGCAAACGTCATTGAGACCGCATCGGCGGTCTCGCGCCTCAGGTCCGCCACCGCCAGACGATGGAATTTCGGAACATGCGACATTACAGCCTCGCTCAATGGCATTTGAAATAGTCGAACGGCTCCCGGCAGGCCTTGCAGCGCCACAGCGCCTTGCAGGACGTCGAGCCGAATTCGGAAAGTACTTCGGTATTCACGGAGCCGCACTGCGGACAGGCGACTTCCTGCTCGCCGAATAGCGCACGGCGGCCACCACCGGCTTGCGGCGGCGCAATGCCATACTCCTTCAGCTTCCGGCGGCCCTGCTCGCTCATCCAGTCCGTCGTCCAGGCGGGCGAGAGCACTGTGCGCACCTTCGAATTGCGGATGCCTTTGCGCTCCAGCGCCAGTTCGATTTCGAGCGCGATCATGTTCATTGCCGGACAGCCGGAATAGGTCGGCGTGATGGCAACTTCGACCGTGCCGTCCGTCACCGTGACATCGCGCAGCACACCAAGATCCGCGATGGTCAAAACCGGAATCTCCGGGTCGACCACCTGCGCTGCGGCATTCCATGCCGTCTGGCGAAGATCATGGCTGGTGCTTGCGGCTACCATGTCGCGTTCGGAAAGGTTCGTTGCATCGATTGCAGTTCGCTGAGCAGATGCCCAAGGTGCTCCGTGTGATTGCCGGAGCGGCCGCCCTTCTGCATCCAGTCGCTTGACGGACGCTTGAGCGTCGCAACGCCGAGAACATTGGAAACGGTGTCGGCCCAAATACCTCGCAGGGTTTCGGGATCGATCGCAATGCCGGAGGAAATCAGTTCCGCGTCGCTCTGGTCGGCATGGAACAGTTCGCCCGTGAAAGCCCAAAGGTCATCAATCGCGGTCTGTGCGCGGCGATGGCTCTCGTCGGTGCCGTCGCCGAGGCGGATCATCCATTCCGAAGTGTGGCGCAAGTGATACGCGCTTTCCTTCTCGGACTTCGCGGCAATCGCGGCCAGCGTCGCATCTTTCGAGTTCATCATCGCGCGCCAATACGGATCGGCAAAAGCCGAATAGAAGAATTGCCGCGTGATGGTGCGCGCGAAATCACCGTTCGGTTGTTCCACAAGCAGCAGATTGCGGTACTGGCGCACATCACGCAGATAGGCGAGCCTGTCCTCGTCGTTACCCGCGTCTTCGACCTTGGCGGCGTAGGTGTAGAGTTCGCGCGCCTGCCCTATCAGGTCGAGACCCATATTGGCCAGCGCCATGTCCTCTTCCAGCATCGGGGCGTGACCGCACCATTCCGACACACGATGGCCGAGGATCAGCGCGTCGTCGGCCCGGCGCAGCGCGTAGAGGACCAATGGACTTTCAGTGACTTTGATCGAAGAAGCGGTCATGACGTAATGTCCTAGCTAAATCCGCTCGTCATTGCGAGCGAAGCGAAGCAATCCATGTATGGAGCGTCTCAAAGCTGGATTGCTTCGCTTCGCTCCTCGCAATGACGCGTGCGCCAATACGCCGTGTCACATATGGCCGACTTCGTCGGGCACGTCGTAGAACGTCGGATGGCGGTAGATCTTCGACATTGCCGGCTCGAACATCATCCCCTTCTCGGACGGGTCGGACGCAATGATCGCATTCGACGGCACGATCCAGATCGAAAGTCCCTCGCCGCGCCGTGTGTAGATATCGCGCGCCGCCTGAAGCGCCAGCGTCGCGTCAGCCGCATGCAGCGAGCCGACATGCTTGTGCGCAAGGCCGTTACGGCTGCGGATGAAAACTTCCCAAAGCTGGGTGTTCTGAGTGGTCATGACAGCCTCCAGCCGATTACGCCGCAACCGCAATGCGGCGCGCCTGTTGTTTTTTCGCATAGGCAGCCGCGGCTTCACGGACCCATGCGCCTTCGTCGTGCGCCTTGCGGCGCGCAGCCATGCGATCGCGGTTGCACGGGCCGTTACCCGACAGGACCTGCTTGAACTCGTTCCAGTCGATCTCGCCATACGCCCAGTGCTTGGTCTCCTCGTTCCACTTGAGATCGGCATCCGGAATCGTGAGACCGAGATAATGCGCCTGCGGCACGGTCGCATCGACGAACTTCTGGCGCAGATCGTCGTTCGAGAACCGCTTGATCTTCCATGCCGTCGACTGGTCGCTGTGCTGGCTAAGTTGATCCGGCGGACCGAACATCATTAGACACGGCCACCACCAGCGATCGAGCGCGCTCTGCGCCATGGCCTTCTGCTCTTCGGTGCCGCGCGACAGCGTCAGCATGATTTCGTAGCCCTGGCGCTGATGAAAGGACTCTTCCTTGCAGACGCGGATCATGGCGCGCGCATAAGGACCATACGAACAGCGGCAGAGCGGAATCTGGTTCATGATCGCCGCGCCATCGACCAGCCAGCCGATGGCGCCGATATCGGCCCAGGTCGGCGTCGGATAATTGAATATGGATGAATACTTCGCCTTCCCAGCGAGCATCGCATCGACAAGCTCTTCGCGCGAGGAGCCAAGCGTTTCAGCTGCAGCATAGAGATAGAGCCCATGACCGCACTCGTCCTGCACCTTGGCCAGCAGCGCTGCCTTGCGGCGCAGCGTCGGCGCACGGGTGATCCAGTTGCCCTCGGGCAGCATGCCGACAATTTCCGAGTGGGCGTGTTGGGAAATCTGACGCGTCAGCGTCTTGCGATACGCGGCGGGCATCCAGTCGTTCGGCTCGATCCGGTCGTCGGCATCAATGCGCGCCTGAAATTGCGCTGCACGCTCCGCGTCCTCAACGTGAATGACTTCACCTTCGGATGCATTGAGTGCTTGCGTGTACATCGCCGTTTCCTCCTAGGAGACACCAGCCAATATATAACACAAAAATAACTCATCAAGTTATTTTTGTAACATATCGCGCTGGACATCCGAAAACCTGCGGCGAAGTTCCGGCCCCGGGGAACGCAGCGGGCCGGTGGCACTTTCGCCATGGGCGTCGAGCCAGGATTCTGAAGCCGGCAGAAAGGCTTGATAGAGCCTCGCACAAAGCTGGCGCGCCTCGAGAGCCGGCCAGGCTGACGGCAACAGGCCGGCGGGGAGCAGAGGATCGCGGAGGATCACCCGCCGGTAGTGATGGATCAGAAGGATCCGCGCGAGGATGGCGTCCGCGGGAGAGATCTTGTCGGCACCGCCGATCCAGCCTTCGAGCGGCGCAAACGTCTTCACGAACTCACGATACGATTCCGCGGTCCGCTCCAGCGACCAGCTCGCGGCCGCCAGCTGCCGTCCCGTCGCGTTGTCAGCCGAAACTTCAAGCCGGATCGCACCTTCGACAACGGATGGCACGGGGGCGTCCGAGGGAGCGACCCAGACACCGGGCATCGGACTTCCAAAGCCGGCCTCGGCCAACGCCGATCGCGACGCCTCGCGGTCCGCGCCGTTTCCGATCAGCAGGAGCTCAAAGCGCCCCGCCCAATTCGACGGATGTGGATTGTAGACGTGCTCCACGGCCGTCTCGAAACGCTCACGCCCGCTCTTTGCAAGCTTGTAGAAACTCTTCCGGCCAGCCCTGTCCCGATCCAGCCAGCCGTCGGCGGCAAGACGGGACACAGCCGTACGGACCACGCCGCCGTCGGTCCCCAGCATGTCCAGGAACTGGAGCAGCGTTCCAAGCCACACCGATCCGCCGCGCGGCAGAATGGCATCGCCATAGAACGTGATGATGAGAGAACCGGTGCGCGAAGGCTCGCGTTTGAACCGGCTGACGATACGGGAAAGCGAAGGGTGACTCATGGAAACGCAGCATAGTGCATTCCATCGGGCGGGCGAGCCCCGGATGGAAGCGACTTGCGCCCGAGTCATAAAGGAAGATGAATACTCTCGCTGCTGACGACTCTTAATCCAATAAATAAGCCAGCTTATCTAAAACATTAACTACAGGCACAGGCTCATATCCGCATCGCGGAGCGCCTTTACGGCCCATCAGCCGCGTTCAGATGTGGAAATGCCAAACCAGCAGAACGACGCCCAGCACAGCGGCGCCGCTCAGCGCCCAGCTTGCTATATAAGCGGCATCCTCAAGGCCCGGGGTACCGATATGCTCGGCGGGACTTACGTGGATTTGTTGCCAGTGGTCAGCCATCGCAGCCTCCAATGAAGCCTCCCGGAAGAGACAATGGCGGGCAGGACCAAACGGTTCCGCGAGATCGCAGATTTCACGTTGCTAGTGGTGACATGGAATTAAGTGGCGCTCCCTAGCGGAATCGAACCGCTCTCTCCACCGTGAAAGGGTGGCGTCCTAACCGATAGACGAAGGGAGCATTAGTCGCGCAAAACCAACAGGTTAGCAATGTTGGGGCGAACGCCGGACCCAACCCCCGAGGAAATTTGGCCGACGCGGGGGAACGTATAATGGCGTTTCGCGGCTGCGGCAAGCCGCGAGATACCCCGCTTGAGCGCTCTCCGCAACTTCATGCACACTCGGCCGAAAGCCTGCCGGGACTGTCCGGCAAAGCCGCCGGAGCCAGACACATGACCCGCAAGCTGATCGACATTTCCGTCCCCCTCCAGAACGACGTGCCTGCGGATCCCCCCGGCGGCCATCCGACGATCCAGTACATCGATCACCAGCAGGGGTTGCCGCGCATGCTGTCCTTCTTCGACGGCCTGAAGAAGGAAGACCTCCCCGACGGTCAAGGCTGGGCGGTCGAACAGGTCAACCTCTCGACGCACAACGGCACTCATCTCGACGCGCCCTATCACTTCCATCCGACGATGAATCGCGGCGAGCGCTCATGGACCATCGATGAGGTGCCGCTGGAGTGGTGTTTCCAGCCCGGCGTCAAACTCGACTTCCGCCACCTCCCCGACGGCTATGTCGCCACCGCCGCCGATGTCGAGAACGAACTCAAGCGCATCGGGCACACCCTCAAGCCGCTGGAGATCGTCGTGGTCAACACCAGCGCCGGCGTGAAGTACGGACAGCAGGACTACGTCACTTCCGGATGCGGGATGGGATACGAAGCCACGATGTACCTGCTGGAGCGCGGCGTGCGCCTCACCGGTATCGACGGCTGGAGCTGGGATGCGCCGTTCGTTTACACCGCGAAGAAGTATGCCGAGACGAAGGACGCCAGCCTGATCTGGGAGGGCCACAAGGCCGGCCGTCACATCGGGTACTGTCACATCGAAAAACTTCACAATCTTGAGCAGTTGCCCTCGACGGGGTTCACTGTGTCCTGCTTCCCCGTGAAGATCGAACGCGCGTCCGCCGGCTGGACGAGAGCTGTAGCCATTCTGGATTGAGTGAAACGAAAGGCCCTTAACAACCAGCCCGCCGCAGGACTAGTCTTGAGCGGGCCGGTGAGACCGGATCAGGAATGGAGATCATCAATGACGATGCCTGAGGATGTCGCCCGGCTCCAATCGCAGATGAGAGAAGCAGTTAAGGCAAACTGGAAAGCCTTCCTGATCGAAGGCATCGTGCTGGTGATCCTGGGAATGGCAGCAATTGCGATCCCGCTTATCGCCAGCATCGCGGTCACGATCTTCCTGGGCTGGCTGTTCCTGATCAGCGGCGCCGTGGGTCTCTACCTGACGTTCACCACGCGCGACATGCCCGGCTTCTGGTGGTCGTTGCTCTCCGCAGTTCTTGCGCTTGCTGCCGGCATCATCCTGATCGTTCAGCCCGTAGCGGGAACGCTGACGCTCACCCTCGTGGTCAGCGCCTATTTCATTGCCGAAGGCATCACCACCATCATGTACGCCCTCGCCCACCGCAAGGAATTGTCCGGCCGCTGGGGATGGCTGCTGGTGTCCGGTCTCGTTGATCTTGTGGTGGCCGCACTGATCATTGCCGGGCTTCCCGGTTCAGCTGCATGGGCCATCGGATTGCTGGTCGGCATCAATCTCGTCTTCGGCGGCACATCCCTGATCGGAATGGCGCTCGCGGCGAAAAATATGTGATGCTCAGAGGCTGCGAATTTAGCAGCCTCTGCAAATGCTCTTGATCTTGCGATCGAGCGCCTTGTCCTCAGCGGACTCGGTGTAGTTCTTTTCCTGATTGGAGGGCACATCGCTCGCACGCGGCTGACGATGTCCGACGGGTGCCGGGGGAACGCTGCCCGAGCTCGTTGTCGCAGAGGGACCGGTCGTCGTCCCGCTTTTGCTCTGAGCCATTGCGCCTGACGCCGCTAACAGCAACGCCATCATGGCGATCGGGATGGATTTCCTCATATCACACCTCCACCAGTAACGATTCCTCAGCGTGGGTGTAGTCTACCGGGAATGAGAGGGATTTTCTATCGTTGCGCAATTACGTCTGCCCTGCGCCGCACAATCCTGTGTCTTGCGAATATCCGCCATCAATCCGAGCAGCCAAATACCTGCGGTGACCAGGACGACAAAAAAGCCGAGCATCACAGCGTTTTCAACGCCGCGATGGCCGTCATTTTCAGGAGGTTCGGGCTCGGTCATCTATTCCGGTGGCGGATAAAGGTGCACGTCGCCGCAGTAATCCACGACACGATACCGCCGGTCGTGCCCGCCTTCACCCGCCTGTGACAGATATTGTGGTCCTATCGGCGCCTTGCCATGACCGCCGGGAATATCGAGCACATAATCGGGCTGGCACAAGCCTGACACACGCCCCCGCAGCGACAGCATCAGCTTTTGCCCTTCCTCAAGCGTGGTGCGGAGGTGAGCCGTACCCGGCGCAAGATCGCCGTGATGCAGGTAATACGGCTTGATGCGGCATTCGACAAAGCTGCGCAACAGCGCCTCCAGCGTCGCAGCATTGTCGTTCACACCGCGCAGCAGCACTGACTGGCTAACCATCGGGATGCCGGCGTCGATCATTCGCGCACAGGCAGTGCGAGCATCCCCCGTCAGTTCACGCGGATGATTGGCGTGCAACGCGACCCATGTCGTCGCGCCCATCGCCTTCAGCGCATCGACAGTCTCGTCAGTGACCCGGCCGGGATCGGCGACCGGCACGCGGGTGTGAATGCGGATGATCTTGACGTGATTGATGGCGGCAAGATCCGCCATGATTTCCTTGAGCCGCCTCGCCGACAGCATCAGCGGATCGCCGCCGGTCAGAATGACTTCCCATATCTCCGAATGGGCGCGAATGTAATCCAGCGCCTTTGAATAAACATCGTCGGAAAGAGCGGTCTCCTTCCCCGGTCCCACCATTTCGCGGCGGAAGCAGAACCGGCAGTACACTGCGCAGACATGCACCAGCTTGAACAGCACGCGATCGGGATAGCGATGCACGATGCCGCCGACCGGCGAATGCGTATGGTCCCCGATCGGATCGGCGTTCTCGCTCGGAAGCGTGACCAGTTCGTCGGCGGATGGAACGTATTGGCGCGCGATAGGATCGTTCGGGTCCGACGCATCAATCAGCGCCGCGACATCCGGCGTGACCGCCACGGCGTAACGCGCGGCGACTTTGTCCAGTTCGGACAAGTTTTCGGACGGGGCAAGTCCATGCTCAATCAGGTCCGCAGCGGTTCGCAAGGTTGCAATAGCGCGACGGGTCATGCGTCACCTTCCCGCGGTGTCCACACCACCTGATCGATCCGGGTCGCACCGCTTGCGAGCATCACGAGGCGATCGAAGCCCAGCGCCACGCCGCAGGCCTCCGGCATCTGCGCCATCGCGGCGAGAAACTCCTCATCGAGCGGATAGCGTTCGCCGTAGCGGCGCTCCTTCTCGTCCATCGCCGCGGTGAAGCGCGCGCGCTGCTCCTGCGCATCGATCAGTTCGCCGAATCCGTTCGCAAGCTCCACACCGCAGGCATAAACTTCAAATCGTTCCGCGACACGCGGATCGGATGCTTTGACCCGCGCCAGGGCCGATTCCGGCGCGGGGTATTCGTAGAGGATGGTCAAGCGGCCCTGCCCCAGATGTGGTTCGACATGCTCGACCAGCACTTTGCTGAAGATATCCGACCAGGTGTCGTCATCGGTGACGCGGACATGACTCGCCGCCGCAGCGGACAGCGCCTCGCGATTGGCTCGTCCGTCAGGAATCGTTGCGAGCAGATCGATCGACGCAAAGCGCATGAACGCATCGGCGACGGTGAGCAGATCCGGTTCGGCAAACGGATCGGCCACCTTTCCCCTGAACGAAAACGTGCCGATCCCGGTGGTCTGAGCGGCATGCGCAATGGCGACCACCGTATCGGCCATCACCGCCTCATAGCCCTCGTTGGCGCGATACCATTCCAACATCGTGAATTCCGGCAGATGCAGTGGACCGCGCTCGCGATCCCGGAACACCCGGGCGAACTCCACGATCTGCTTCTCTCCCGCCGCCAGCAATTTCTTGCAGGCGAATTCAGGCGACGTCCGAAGGAAGTATCTCGACTTCTCGCCAGAGGCCGAGGTCAGATCCGCCGCGGGGGCATGGAGATGGGTCTCGTTCCCGGGCGATTTTTGAAGGATTCCGGTTTCGACCTCGACGAATCCCTCGTCCTCGAACCAGTCCCTCAGGGCGCGGGAAATCGCGCTGCGCGCCTGCAAAAACGGCTTGCGGTCCACATGGCGGCCGGGTGTCCACCAAGGGGAGGATTCCTGGTCTATACTCATGGGCGAAAAGCCCGATTCCGCAGCAAAATGCTGGCTTTACCGGTCCAAATCGGTATGTTGCGGCCCGAAACTGCCTTGCCGGACCCTGAAGCGCCGTTCCGGCGCCGCGACCGGCCCTGAACATTAGGAAACCTATCTGTGAAAGTCATCGCCAGTTCGATCCGCAAGGGCAACATCATTGAGCAGGACGGCAAGCTATATGTCGTTCTGAGTGCGGAGAACATCCATCCCGGCAAGGGAACCCCGGTCAGCCAGATCGAAATGCGCCGAATCAGCGACGGCACCAAGGTGTCCGAGCGCTACAAAACCACCGATCAGGTCGAGCGCGCATTCGTCGAAGACCGCGACTTCAATTATCTCTACGAAGACGCCGACGGCTTCCATTTCATGAACAACGAAAACTACGATCAGCTTCTGGTTCCGAAGGACGTGGTCGGCACGCAGGCACCGTACCTGCAGGAAAACATGACCGTGAAGCTTTCGATTTTCGAAGGCAATGCAGTTGCGATCGTATTGCCGCAGCGTGTCACTCTTGAGGTCGTCGAGACAGAACCGGTGACCAAGGGACAGACCGCGTCCTCCTCCTACAAGCCGGCCATTCTTTCCAACGGTATCCGCACGGGCGTTCCGCCGCACATCGGCACGGGAACGCGCATCGTGGTCCTGACGGAAGACGGTTCTTACGTCGAGCGCGCCAAGGACTAAGGGCAGATCTCGCGAGGATGTATTGAGGGCAGCGGGAGCAGTTACAGGCGGAAGAAACGCATCGGGGAAGCTCTGGTGCTTTTTTCTGTTCGTTGCCTCGCTGTACCTCCTCGCTCACCCCACTCGCGCCGCCGAATTCAAAACGCCCGCGATTTCGTTCGTCACGCCGGACTGGCCAGCGGCCGTCAATCAGCTCAGGACCGAGATCGACTCACAGCTGGTGGCTGTCGATAACTTCAACTTCCCGTCGCGAAACCAGCCGTCGCAGTTCAATGCACAGCGCATTACGGCGATCTCGCAGATCAATGCGGTCACATCGCCTATTTTCTCCGGGGTCGAACTCAGTCCCGTCCCGGTCCTGTTGCCGTTCGATAGCGCACTCTATCTTGCGGATCGCCAAGGCGGCGCAATCAACCTTCTGATCCCGCGTTATCAGGCTGGTTTCCGGGCCGCCAGCATGTTCGAGGCCGGCTTAGCCGGCTACGACGCTGTCTTCCTGCTCGACCGGGGCGCCGGCGACAACATGCCGTCTCGTGTGTATCTGGAGCCCGTCGAGGTCCAGATCACCGCATCGCTGTTGACCTATGACATCAGCGACCCTCTGGCTGGCAAAGGCGAGCAGGTAAAATCACTGGCCACGCAATATCCGAACCTTCGCCGCGTGATCCGCGAAGGCTATGTGCGTTATGCGTTTATGCGCTTCGGCGTTCCCTACGTGGTATCGATTCAATGCCTCGATAGCGTTGCGCGCAGCCGGCGTCTGTCCTGCCGTGAGGCCTCGCCGGTCGCCGAACGGTTCCTTAAGGCCTTGCGGATCGCTGGCGGCACGCCCCGCGATCCACGTTCGAACATCGCCTCATATGTCTCGGAGCGTCCGATCGAATACTCGGCGGATTTCACCTATCGCCCCCCGGGCGAGATCATCGCCAACAGCGGATATCGCGGACAGGGCGGCCACGAGGACTTTACCGTTTACTCGCAGATCCGGTTTCCCATTGAGAAGGCTCCGGCGTTCGCCAATTCGCAATCCTTCATGAACTGGGGCGACTGCAACCTCACGGGGCGGGTGTCATTCGCGCCAACGAAAGGTGATCAGTACCGCTGCAGGCGCAACGACAAGCCGCTGGTATTCGATGAATCCGCCAAGGAGAATTACAGCTACCCCTGGCAGGACAATTTTTGCGAGACGCGCGACTTCGAGGTCGGACAGTGCGCCAATGGCATGGGCCATCAGGGCCAGGATATCCGCCCCTCGTCCTGTCACCTGCGCAACGATGGCGCGGATCGCTGTATCCCCGACCTGTTTGCGACGGTCGCGGTTCGCGACGGCGTGCTGATCAGGTCGCCCAGGCAACAGGCGGCATTTCTGCTGGTCAACACGCGCAACGAACACATCCGTTTCCGTTACATGCACATGAACCCCGCCCGGCTCGATGCGGACGGCGTCCTGCATGGACGGCGCGTCAGCGAAGGCGAAAAGATCGGCGTGGTCTCGAACTATCAGGATCGCCCCGGCGGAACGACCAACCATCTCCATTTCGACGTGCAGGTGTTCACACGCGACGGCTGGCTCTGGGTCAATCCCTACGTCACGCTGATCTCATCGTACGAGCGCTTGATCGGCGGGCGTGGCCGCGAATTCATCCAGCCGCCGCCGGAGGCGCCGGCGATGGCGCATGCCTTGCCGCCCGCAGAGCTTCCGGCAGGTGCCATCAAGGAAGGCGAAGGCCGCTAGGTATCCGGTTCCGCGGCAGTTTGGCCTTTGGCCCGGCTACCAAAGCCGCGCTAGACTGGCTGCATGACGCAAAAAGATTCTCCGGGGGCGACCTCTCTGACGCGGCGAACGCTGCTTGGCTCTGCGATTGGCGCCGGCGCATTGATCGCCAATCCGCTTCGGGCTCTCGCAGCCCCGCCTGGTTTCGATCAATGGCGTGAGGGCTTTCGCGCCCGCGCGCTGGCACGCGGCATTTCCGAGGGCACCTATATTCGTTGCCTCAGCCGGGTTGAGCCGGACATGAGCGTGTTCGAGAAGATGCGCAAGCAGCCCGAGTTCAACGAGCAGCTCTGGCAGTACATCAACCGCCGCGTCTCAGACTGGCGTTTGTCCGCGGGAAAGGTCGCGCTTCAAAAATACAACGCTCTGTTCAGCCGGATCGAAAAGGACTTTGGCGTCGAACGCGGCACGCTGCTCGCGCTGTGGGGCGTCGAGACGGCGTATGGCGATCCGCTGGTGCAGCAGAACCATATGCGGCCGGTGTTTCCTTCGCTCGCCGCGCTGGCGTGGAACGAGCCTCGTCGCAAAGCCTATTGGGAAACCGAGCTCATCAACGCGCTGCGTATCGTCGACAAGCACTGGAGCACGCCGGAGGAAATGCGCGGCTCGTGGGCCGGCGCGATGGGGCACACCCAATGGATGCCGGAGGTCTGGCTCAATGTCGGATTCGACTATGACGGCGACGGGCGGGTCTCGCCCTTTGGGCGCCCAGACGACGCTCTCGGCTCCAGCGCGCGCTATCTCGTCAACCGTGGCAAATATCGACGCGGCGAGCATTGGGGCTATGAGGTGAAAGGCGCGAGCGGCGGCAGTGGCAACAAGAGTTACGCCCAATGGGCGGCGGCAGGCGTCAGCCGCGCGGATGGCAAACCGTTTCCACGTCCTACAGACATGGCGCAATTATGGGTGCCTGTGCAGGGCGGACCGTCCTTCCTGCTCGGCCCGAACTTCTACGCGGTGAAGAGCTACAACCCCTCGATGAACTATGCGCTTGCCATTGTGCATCTCGGCGACCGGATTCTCGGTGCCGGGCCATTCGTACAGCCCTTCCCCGGATCGGAGCGCGCGCTGACGCTCGCCGAGGTGCAGGAAGTCCAGACACGCCTTACCAACGCCGGGTTCGACACCGGCGGTACCGATGGCCGCGTCGGCAACGACACCATGAAGGCCGTCAAGGATTTCCAAACCAAAACGGGACTGCTGCCCGCTGACGGCTATGCCGGACTGAAAGTGCTGGCGCGGCTGCGGCAGGGGTCGTAGTTCCTGTCATTGCGAGCGAAGCGAAGCATCCACCTTTGAAGAATGGATTGCTTCGTCGCAAGCGCTCCTCGCAAACGACGAGATTATCGAATAACGTTCGGTCCCGGATCGGGTACCGCCACATCCGTCACACGCATCTGCACGCGCTCGGAGCCCTGCCAGCGGTCAACCGTGAGCGATCCCGCGACATGCAGCAACTGACCGCGATTCTCGATCAGCGCATTGCCGAGCTTCTGGCCGATCGAACGAAATGCAATCCCGTTGACGAACGCGCCGTCGCCCGACTTGAAGCGCAGACGCAGATGCGCCTGCCCGACTTCATCCGCGAAAACCAGTTGATGTGACGGCAGTGCAATCAGCGGTTCGGAATTGCCCGCCCCGAACGGACCCGCGCGGTTCATGGTGTTCACAAAATCAGTCGTCACCGCGCGAGCGCTGACGGCCCCGTCAATGAACAACTCATTTGCGTGCCGCGCATCCGCCACCGTCGCTGCGAGCGCAGTCTCGACGAAGGCGCGGAATTCCGCGAGCCGCTCCTTCTTCAGCGTCACGCCCGCCGCCATGGCGTGGCCGCCGCCTTTCAGAAGAATCCCTTCATGCACCGCCTCGCGCACCACCTTGCCGAGATCGACACCGGGAATGGAGCGGCCCGATCCGGTGCCGATCCCGCCCGGCTCCAGCGCGATGGCGAATGCGGGACGTGAAAACTTCTCTTTCAGTCGCGACGCCACAAGACCGACCACGCCCGGATGCCAGCCCTCGGACGCAGTTACAATCACCGAACCTTTGTCGTCCAGACCAAGCGACGCCAGCGCCTCGGCCTCGGCCTGCGCCTCGGCCATCTGCTCGATGACGCGGCGTTCGGTGTTGAGGCGATCGAGTTCGGCGGCAATCCGCGCCGCTTCCGAGATATCGCCTTCCAGAAGCAGCCTCACGCCGAGGTCCGCCTGCCCGATACGGCCGCCGGCATTGATGCGCGGCCCCAGCATGAAACCGAGATGCCAGGCTTCCGGCGGGCCGCTGAGCCGCGCAACGTCCATCAGCGCGGTATGACCGACATGATCGCGGCGGCGCAGGGCGATCAGCCCCTTCGCGACGAAGGCGCGGTTGAGACCAGTCAGCGCCGCCACGTCTGCGACGGTGCCTAGAGCAACGTGATGGAGCGCATCCAGCAGATTGGGTTCGGGCCGGACATCACTCCAGAAATCGCGGGCGCGCAGTTCGCGGTTCACCGCAACCAGCGTCACAAAGACAAGGCCGACTGCGGCGAGATGTCCGAGCCCCGACAGATCATCGGGGCGATTGGGATTGACCAATGCATCGACAACCGGAAGCTCGTCACCGCACTGGTGATGGTCGATCACCACCACATCCATGCCGAGACGCTTGGCTTCCGCCAGCGGTTCGATGCTCGTGGTCCCGCAATCGACCGTGACCAGCAGCGTCGCGCCCCTGCCCGCGAGACCGCGCACCGCCTCCACATTGGGGCCGTAACCTTCGAAGATGCGGTCGGGAATATGGATCAGGGGATCCAGTCCACAGTGGCGCAGATGCCATGTCAGCAGTGCCGCCGAGGTCGCGCCGTCGACGTCATAGTCACCGAAGATCGCGACCTTCTCGCCGCGCGAGGCGGCGTCGGCGATGCGCTTCGCCGCAGCTTCCATCTCGGTAACTGTGAGCGGATCAGGCAGCAGCTTGCGGATGGTCGGGTCGAGAAAATCCTCAACGGCATCGATGTCGATGCCGCGCCCGGCGATAATCCGCGCCAGCATTTCCGGCACCTGATAGCGCTGCGTAATGGCCAGCGCCTTCGCCGTGCCGCGCGGATCGAGCCGATCCCGCCACGCACGGCCGGTCGCAGACTGCCTCACGCCGAGAAAAGCGGGACTGTCCTCAACAGGCAATGCGGATGCAGGGAGCGTCATGATGCCTTCCGCAGGTAAGCACGAAGCGTCAGCGTTCAATGATTCGCCGTAATCGACCTAGCAGCCGAGCTTGTCGGCCAGATCGTTGAAATCCTTAACCACGTAATCCCAGTTTCCATCAGCCTTGAAATCGCGGTTCTGGTGCGGACCATACTCCGTCACGCGCGGCACGAATGCGGTCTTCAGGCCGAATGACTGCGCCGCCTCGAGATCGTTGTTGTGCGCGGCTACGAGCATCACCTCACCTGGCGTCAGACCCAGAATCTTCGCCGCGCCCAGATAAGCTTCTCGGTCGGGCTTGTAATGACCGAAGACCTCCGCGCTCAGCACAAGATCCCACGGCAAACCGGCGTGCTTCGCCATGTTGGTCAGAAGAGCGACGTTGCCGTTGGACAGGGGCCCGATGATGAACTTCGTCTTGAGGCGCGTCAGGCCGCCGACGCTGTCCGGCCACGGATTGAGGCTATGCCAGCCGCGGGTGAGATAGTCGAAATCGGCCGAGGTCAACCCGGTAATGCCCAGCTTCGCAGCCAGCGGTTCGATCGACTGCCGCTGCAAATCATCAAGGATCACGAAGCCGCGCTCGGGATGCTTGCGGACCTCGTCCATCGACGGCATGTACGCGGCGCGCCAGCCGTCGACCAGCGCAGTCCAGTCGCCCTTGAGGCCCTTTGCCTTGCCCCACGCGGAAAAATTATCGATCAGGCTGGTCCGCCAGTCGACTACAGTACCGAAGACATCGAACAGCAGCGCCTTGATCTCGGACATCGGACCTCTCAGAAAATCTTGCGGTACTGCATGAAGCCCGACCGGTCGGCGACTTCATCGTAGAGGATTTGTGCACGCGCATTCTCGAACTGGGTCAGCCAGTGCACCCTGCTCGCGCCGTCGGCCTTTGCCTTCTCGTAGACGGCTTCGATCAGCTTGCGGCCGACACCGTGGCCGCGTGCACCTTCGTTCACAAACAGATCCTGCAGATAACAGTAGTTGCCGACGGTCCAGCACGAACGATGGTAAAGGAAATGGACGATGCCCGTCAGCTTGCCGTCGACGAACGCGCCAAGCACATACATCGGCTCAGCGTCATCGTGAAACCGCTGCCACGTCACAGCCGTTGTCTCGGCCGGAACCGAGGCCTTGTAGAACTTGAGATAGCCGTCCCACAACGGCTCCCACGCCTCGCGCTCATCCACGCGAAGCAGCCGGATGACAACGCGCTCGGTCATGGGATTTCCCTGCTTAGTCGAGGTGGAACTTCTCGAACTGGCGATGCTCGCCCTTGATGATACGGACCGTACCGGTCACGGAGCGCATCACGACGGTCTCGGTCTCGATGACATTCTTGCGGAACTTGACGCCCGACAGCAACGAACCATCGGTCACGCCGGTTGCAGCGAACAGACAGTCGCCGCGCGCCATGTCCTCGATGCCATAGACCATGTTGTGATCCTGGATGCCCATCTTGGTCGCGCGTTCGCGCTTCTCGCCGGTATCGAGAATAAGGCGGCACTGCATCTGGCCGCCAATACAGCGCAGCGCAGCCGCAGCCAGCACGCCTTCCGGCGCGCCGCCAGTGCCCATGTAGATATCGACCCCGGTGTTGTCGGGATCCGCGGTGTGGATGACGCCGGCAACGTCGCCATCGGTAATCAGGCGAACAGCCGCACCGGTGGAGCGGATCGCATTGATGATATCGGCGTGGCGCGGACGATCCAGCACCAACGCAGTGATCGCCGACGGATGAACGTCCTTGGCACGGGCGAGACGGCGGATGTTCTCGGCTGGCGGTGCGTCGAGATCGACCACGTGTTTAGGATAACCCGGACCAACCGCAATTTTTTGCATATAGACGTCCGGCGCATTCAGAAGCGTGCCGCCCTCCGCCATCGCCATGGTCGCAATCGCGCCCGGCATGTTCTTGGCGCAAAGGGTCGTGCCCTCGAGCGGGTCGACAGCGATATCAACTTCCGGACCGGCGTCGGAGCCGACCTTTTCGCCGATGAACAGCATCGGCGCTTCGTCGCGCTCACCCTCGCCAATCACCACCGTACCCTGGATTGGAATCTTGTTGAGTTCGCGCCGCATGGCGTCCACCGCAGCCTGGTCGGCAGCCTTTTCGTTGCCGTGGCCCCGGAGCCGTGCGGCGGACACCGCAGCGCGCTCAGTCACGCGAACGATTTCGAGTGTGAGAATGCGTTCCAGCAGAAGCTGCGGCGGAACGGAAATCGTAACGGACATAGGCTAACTCCCAAGACAACAAACGTGGCGATGGACCCGGCTGACCGGACCCTATCAGTTCTTTTCGATGCGGATGACCTGCGGACGGCCGGTTATCACCCGATCTTGCTGGACGGCATGCAGGGCCTGGCGCACCGCATCTTCAGTGGTTGCGTACGTGATGAGGATGACCGGCACCGGGGATGGCTTGCCGCGTGTATTTACCGGCTCGACTGCGCCATCAGGATGACGCTGGACGATCGATTCAATGGAAATTTTCTGCTCGGCAAGACGCGTCGCGATGGTCGCGGCAGTTCCCGCAAGATCGCGCGCCATCAGGCGAATGTAATAACCGCCCTCATGGCGCTTCATCGGCGCCTTGGTCGTGGTTTTCAGTTTCTCGACCGGCCGCCCGAACGGCGCCGCGTGAATTCCTCGCGCCACATCCGCAATATCCGCAAGCACGGCAGAGGCGGTCGCAGCACCGCCGGCGCCAGGGCCCACCAGCGTGATCGGCGGAATTCCCTCGCCGTCGATGGTCACGGCGTTCGTGACGTCCATCACCTGCGCGATCGAGGATGACTTCGGCACCATGGTCGGATGCACGCGCTGTTCGATGCCGGACTCGGTGCGCACCGCGACGCCAAGCAGCTTGACGCGATAGCCAAGCTCTTCGGCGGCGCGCAGATCTTCCGGCGCAATCGATGAAATGCCTTCGACGTAGACAGCGCTCTGATTGACTTTGGTGCCGAATGCGAGGCTCGCGAGAATGGCGAGCTTCTGTGCGGTGTCGTGTCCGTCCACGTCGAACGATGGATTGGCCTCGGCGTATCCGAGCCGCTGCGCATCCTTCAGGCATTCCGCGAACGACAATCCTTCGCGTTCCATCCGCGTCAGGATGTAATTGCACGTGCCGTTGAGAATGCCGTAGACGCGATGAATGTCGGTGCCGGCAAGGCCTTCGCGCAGCGTCTTGATGACGGGAATTGCCGCGCCAACTGCGGCTTCGTAGTTCAGCGCGCCCCCGTGTTTTTCCGCCAGCGCAGCAAGGCGCGATCCGTGCTTGGCGATCAGCGCTTTGTTCGCGGTGACCACCGATTTTCCGTTCCGGAGCGCCGCTTCGATCGCCGACAGGGCCGGCTCGCCGGCCCCGCCCATCAGTTCGACGAAGCAATCGATCTTCGGATCACTGGCCAGGGCCAGCGGGTTCTTTGCCCATTCGATCCCGCGCAGATCGAGACCGCGCTTCTTTGCTTTCGAACGTGCGGATACAGCGACAACCTTGACGCCACGGCCACACCGCGTCGACAAGGCCCTGCCCTGACTTTCGATCAGGCGGACTACCTCGGCACCCACGGTGCCGAGGCCCGCAATACCCACCTTGAGTGGTGCGACCATCTTACTGAAAACCTGCCGGAAAATTATCGCCGATTGGCGAGCGGAACCACGTTGTGCAACGATTCAACGCCAGTTTCAAGGAAGCGCCGGATATTGCGGGCTGCCTGGCGAATACGCTGCTCGTTTTCCACCATCGCGATGCGGACATAGCCTTCGCCATGCTCGCCGAAGGCGACGCCGGGCGACACGACGACACCGGATTTTTCCACCATCAGCGTCGCGAACTGCATGCTGCCGACCTCGCGGAACTTCTCCGGCAGAGGCGCCCAGGCGAACATCGAAGCCGCGGGCGGCGGAATGTCCCAGCCTGCCCGGCCAAAGGTTTCCACCAGCACGTCGCGGCGCTTGCGGTAGGTGTCGCGCATTTCCTTGATGCAGTCCTGCGGACCGTTTAACGCTGCGGTCGCAGCGACCTGCACCGGCGTAAACGCACCATAGTCGAGGTACGACTTCACACGGGTCAGTGCCGCAATGATCCGCTCATTGCCGACGGCAAAGCCCATGCGCCAGCCGGCCATGGAGAATGTCTTCGACATCGAGGTAAATTCGACGGTGACGTCGATCGCGCCCGGCACCTGCAAAACCGACGGCGGCGGCACGCCTTCGAAATACAGCTCTGCATAGGCCAGATCGGACAGAATGAAGATCTCATGCTTCTTCGCGAACGCGACCAGATCCTTGTAGAAATCAAGCGACGCGACATAGGCCGTCGGATTTGACGGATAACACGCGATCATCGCGATAGGCTTGGGGATCGAGTGAATGATCGCTTTCTCGAGCGCGCTGAACAGCTCCGGCGTCGGCTCGGCAGGAACAGAGCGAACCACACCCCCCGCCATCAGAAAGCCGAAGGCGTGGATCGGATAGCTCGGGTTCGGTACCAGCACCACGTCACCCGGTGACGTGATCGCCTGCGCGACATTGGCAAAGCCTTCCTTGGAACCAAGTGTCGCGACGACCTGGGTTTCCGGATTGAGCTTCACGCCAAAACGGCGCTCGTAATAGGCGGCCTGCGCACGGCGCAGGCCGGTGATGCCCTTCGACGCCGAATACCGGTCGGTTCGCGGCTTGCCGAGGGTCTCCTTGAGCTTCTCGATCACATGCGGAGGCGTCGGGAGGTCCGGATTTCCCATGCCAAGGTCGATGATATCGGCCCCGGCGTTCCGCGCGGCCGCCTTGGCCCGGTTGACTTGCTCGAACACGTAAGGCGGCAGACGACGGATACGGTAAAACTCTTCCATGGGTTGGGCTCCGAAAGCCGGTAAAACCGGCGATAACGACGAGATCAGTAACGTGTTTTGCACCGAAGTGGAATTCGGTACGGCGGTTAGAAGACGCGGAATTTCAGCATATTAAGCGGATTCGAGCGCAATGCGGGGGACCCCGCACCAGAATTTGCATTTTTGCGATTGAATCGTGGTCTTTTTAGCACCAACCGGGGGTTGCGGCGAAGTGCAAATCTTAATTGCTGCGCCGCTGGGCGGCCTGGGCACCGGACGCCTGCCTGTCCCGGGCTGACAGCAAATCCTTCTCCAGTTTGTCCTGCTGGGCCTGATCCAGCACCCTTTCCTGCCGTGGAGCAGGAATATCATGCACGGGGAGATATTCGGCCGGGGCCGCGGGCCGCGCAGGCGTGTTGGCGGGCAGCCCAACCAGGGGCGCATCAGCGATCGTGGATGCGCA
The DNA here is from genome assembly GCF_058794875.1 of Afipia sp. GW823-FHT06G09. NCBI lineage: Bacteria > Pseudomonadati > Pseudomonadota > Alphaproteobacteria > Hyphomicrobiales > Nitrobacteraceae > Afipia > Afipia sp. GW823-FHT06G09. Next base: position 652,844 of record NZ_JBXAHF010000004.1, on the reverse strand, counting down.
ACCGCCCAGCGCAATGCCGAGCAGCATCACGCCCGCCCAAACCGGTGAGCGCCGAAGCGGATGCGTGTGGCGTCGCACAGAAATTGTCGCGTCCCCTGATTTAAATCGGCACGATTCCTGCTCTGTGAAATGCAGGCGATCTGAACTCAGCATCGGCGGAAAGCGTTAACTCCCGACCAACAGCCGCTGCGAAGCAGATCGCGTTCATGAGGCCCTAATATGACCGAAGTATTAATCATGTCGCAGCGCAGCACATGCAAATCAGCAGGCCCATCCGAACTATGCCATGATGATGTTGCGAACTCACAGCGTTCGCGGTTTGAAACAAGAGTTTAGAAGCAAGCGATGAGTGACACTCTGCTAAGCACCAAGTCCGGAGACTCCGGCGCCGCGAAAAGCTTCGATCCGGAAGCCTTCTCCGCAAATCTTGCGCGTGCTCTTGAATCAAGCGGCCGCGCCCTCTCCGCCTATCTGAAGCCTCGCGAAAACGGCGAAGCCAAAGATCGTCCGCCGGGCGAGCTGAATGAGCTGGTGAAGACGTTCACGTCCGTGGCGGAGTACTGGCTCTCCGACAAGGACCGCGCTGCCAGCGTTCAGGCGAAGCTGGGCAAGGCCTACCTGGATCTGTTGACCAGCGCCGCACGCCGCCTGTCCGGCGAGGCGACATCGCGCGCTGCCGATCCCTCGCCGCGCGACAAGCGCTTCCAGGACCCCGAGTGGAAATCGAACCAGTTTTTCGATTTCGTGATGCAGGCTTATTTGCTGACTACGCAGTGTGCCAACGATCTGGTCAAGAACGCCGACGGCCTCGATCCGCATACCCGCAAGAAGGCGGAATTTTACGTTCAGCAGGTCACAAACGCGATTTCGCCGTCTAACTTCGTGCTGACCAATCCGGAAGTGTTGCGCCAGACGCTGTCGAGCAATGCCGACAACCTCGTCCGCGGCATGACGATGCTGGCGGAGGATATCGAGGCCGGTCACGGAACGCTCAAAATCCGCCAGTCCGCGGCCAATCTGGAGATCGGCAAGGACCTCGCGCTGACGCCGGGCAAGGTGATCTATCAGAACGAGGTGATGCAGCTCATTCAGTACACGCCGACGACCGAAACCGTTCTCCGCACGCCGCTGCTTATCGTGCCGCCCTGGATCAACAAGTTCTACATTCTCGATCTGAATCGCGAGAAGTCGTTCGTTCAGTGGTGCGTCAATCAGGGCATCACGGTGTTCCTGATCTCGTGGGTCAACCCCGACAAGAAGCTCGGCGGCAAGACCTTCGAAGACTACATGCGCGAAGGCCCGCTGACGGCGATGGACGTCATCGAGAAAGCCACCGGCGAAATGCGTGTCCACACCATGGGCTACTGCGTCGGCGGCACGCTGCTCGCAACGACGCTGGCATGGCTTGCGGAAAAGCGTCAGGTGCGCGTGACCTCGGCGACCTTCCTGGCCGCGCAGGTCGATTTCACCCATGCAGGCGATCTGCTGGTGTTCGTCGACGAGAGCCAGATTTCAAATCTCGAACGCGACATGAACAGGGCTGGCGTGCTCGAAGGCAGCAAGATGGCGATGGCCTTCAACATGCTTCGTTCGAACGATCTGATCTGGTCGTACGTGGTCAGCAATTATCTGAAGGGCAAGGAGCCCGCCGCCTTCGATCTGCTGCACTGGAATTCGGATGCCACCCGCATGCCGGCGGCGAACCATTCGTTCTATCTGCGCAACTGCTATCTCGAAAACCGGCTGTCCACCGGCACGATGGCGATCGACAATACCCAGCTCGATCTCTCCAAGGTGAAGGTGCCTGTCTACAATCTCGCCACCAAGGAAGATCACATCGCGCCGGCCGAGTCCGTGCTTTACGGCTCGCAATTCTTTGGCGGCCCGGTCAAATACGTCCTCGCCGGCTCAGGTCATATCGCGGGCGTGGTCAACCCGCCGGAGATGAACAAATACCAGTACTGGACCAACGACCGCATCGGCGATGTCACCCTCGCCGACTGGATCAAGGATGCGCAGGAGCATAAGGGGTCCTGGTGGCCGGACTGGCGATCGTGGCTCGAGTCGATCGACGCCGAGCAGGTGCCCGCCCGCATTCCTGGCAGCGGACCTCTGGAAGCCATTGAAGACGCACCGGGAAGTTATGTCCGGGTCCGCGCCTGAGCATAACGTCTGCCGCGGCGTTGGCCTCGCATCGCCAATCGTCTATGACTTCACACGTTATTTGCTTCGTCGACTCGTCCCGTACCATGACGGGACGATGAATGCATTTCCACCCGCCTCCGGGCAGGTCTTGCAAGATTGGAAGGACAAACGTCGATGACACGTGAACTGTTCTGGCTGACGCTGACCGTTATTTTCACCGGCCTGCTGTGGGTGCCCTACGTTCTCAACCGCTGCCAGGTGCGCGGCCTCGGCGGCGCAATGGCCAATCCGTCGCGCAACGACAAGCCGCTCGCCGAATGGGCGAACCGTCTGCTCTTTGCACACGACAATGCCGTCGAGAACCTCGTGGTGTTCGCCCCGCTGGTCCTGATCCTCAATGCTATCGATTATTCGAGCAAATGGACCGTGCTTGCGTGCGCCGTCTACTTCTGGTCGCGCGTTGCCCATCTCATCGTGTACACGCTCGGCGTGCCTGTTCTGCGCACGCTGACATTCCTGATCGGCTTTGCAGCCCAGGCCATGCTGGCGCTCGCGATCTTCAAAATCCTCTGATCCGAATTCGACGAGACAAAAAAAGGGACGGCTCATCGCCGTCCCTTTTTTATTGCCCGCTGCGCCTCACTTACGGAAACATCGGCGGCTGATCGATGCCCATCGTCTCCGGCAAGCCGAGCACCAGATTCATGTTCTGCACCGCCTGCCCCGACGCACCCTTGGTGAGATTGTCGAGCGTCGAAACAATGATCGCCCGTCCCGCGATCCGATCCGCCGCCACGCCGATGAAGGTCATATTCGAGCCACGCACATGCCGCGAATGCGGGGTCTTGCCGAACGGCAAAACGTGAACGAACGGCTCCTTCTCGTACTGGTTCACCAGAATCTCGTGAAGGTCCTGCGCGATCTTTCCCCTGCGGCCCCGCACATAGATCGTCGAGAAGATTCCCCGGTTCATCGGGAGGAGATGCGGCGTGAACGATACGACGACCTCCTTGCCGGCGGCCTTTGAGAATTCCTGATCGAGTTCAGCCATATGCCGGTGCTGGCCGACGCCATAAGCATTGAAACCCTCGGAGACCTCCGAGAACAGCATCTCTTCCTTCGCCGAGCGCCCTGCTCCGGTCATTCCGGACTTCGCGTCGATGACGATTTCATCCGGCTCGATCGCCTTGGCTTTCAGCAGCGGGATCAGCGGCAACTGGGCGCAGGTCGTGTAGCAGCCGGGATTGGCGACCAGGCGGGCCTTCTTGATGTCGCGCCGGTAGACTTCGACAAGCCCGTAGACGGCTTCCTTCTGAATTTCGAGCGCGTGATGCTCGTGACCGTACCACTTGGCATAGGCGGCCGGATCTTCCAGCCGGAAGTCCGCCGACAGATCGACGATCTTGATATCCGGCGCCTTCGCGAAGACGTCCTTCAGTACCTTCTGCGTGGTGGCGTGCGGCAACGCGCAGAACACCAGATCAAGTCCGGCCTTGGCCCAATCGACCTCATCGATTGTCACCAGCCGCGGCAGATCATATGGCGCGAATTGCGGAAACACGTCGCCCATCATCTGCCCGGCGCGCCGGTCGGCCGTCAGGACCGCGATCTCCACGCGGGGATGACGCAGCAGCAGCCGCACGAGTTCTGCCCCGGTGTATCCGGAGGCGCCAAGGATGCCGATTTTCTTCTTCGTGCTCATGGCGCGATCCCTTCGTGCACAGTGCTTAACGTTTCGTCTTCGATGGAGGCAAAAGCCTGCGGGCGCATGGCGCGCATCGCAGCCGACAGTTTCTGCGCGCTCGCCGACTTCTGTAAGGCCAAAGCGCGTGTCACCGCAACATGGTCTGCATCCGATTTATGCTGGTTCAGTTTGAAACTGCCCTCGACATTTTCGACCGCCATAACCAGCCCCACGATCGCTTTCATCATGGCCTCGCGCCGTCCCGCCGACATCTTGTCCATGGTCCACGGCCGCTTCGGCGCAAGATCATTTTCGAACCGGGCACTGGCCTGGCTCAGATGATCGGGCAGCTGCTGTCCCGTCATTACCCGCACCGGACCTGTCATATGAACCGCTTCATAGAGCCATGTCGGCACCTGATCGGGCGAAACGTACCAGTCTGGCGACACATAGGCATCTGCATCGCTCACGGCGAACAGCCACGGCGTCACGCCATCGGCGAGACCGATCAGCGGGTTGTGGCGGGCGAGATGAAAGCAGACCAGCGGCGTACCGTCGCTGCCATACTCGATATGGAACGGCACCGGCGACGCGAGCGGCTTCCGGCCGTCGTGAGCGCAGGCCAATCCGAACCCGCGTGCGGCGGCGAACGCGAGGCAGGCAGCGCGGTCAACTCGAAAGGCGGGTGGAACATACATTGCAAACTCCTGCTTCTGCGAGGAGCCGCCTGAGATCAAACCGCGTGTTTGGGGAGCAAAGCGTGCCGCGGACTGTCTCCGGCGGCACGAGGGGTGATCTTAAACGCAATCAACCGCCCATACCGCGAGAATGCGGCGGCGGCGGGCAGCGATGATGGTTGCGCTCAAAATCATGGGCGCGGATATAGGTCCGCGCCCATTCTCCGTCAAGGAAATATCTGCCGTCAGATCGACGGGTTCCACGGGGCCGGTACCCAGCGATAGCCGGAGCCGTCCTTCTCGATGTTGGCGAGCCCCGGAAACGGATAGTGGAAGCCCTGCACACGCATCCGGTCCGCCGCGAGCATGTCATAGACCTTGCGCCGGGTGGCTTCGGCCTGGGGCCCATCCTGGTCGAACGATGCCTGCCAGCCCGGATTACGCACGAACAGGTCGGGGATGTTCGTGACATCCGACTGGATAAACACCTTGTCCGCGCCGGACGACAGCACATACGACGTGTGACCCGGCGTGTGGCCGATGGTCTCGACTGCGAGCAGGCCGGGCGCGACATCCTTGCCCCACTCATAGGGCGTGACCTTCTTTTTCAATCCGGTCTCGAAGACGCGCCGGTTGTTCTTGAACAGGCCCTCCATGCGGCCCGCCGGCGCGCGGCTCATCTCGCCGTCGTCCATCCAGAACTTCCACTCGACAGACGGAACGAGCACTTCGGCATTCGGAAATGCCGGCTGGCCGTCGGCGGTGAGCAATCCGTTCACATGGTCGCCATGGAAATGCGAAATCACCACCATGTCGATGGCCTTGGAATCGATCCCGGCGGCCGCAAGGTTGCTGGCGAACTGGCCGGCGGAGCCCCTGCTGCTTGCGAACGCAGCAGGTCCGTTGCCTGTATCGATAACCACCAGCTTGCCGCCCGTATTGATCACGAGTGGTCCGAAATAGACCGTGACGGAGTCGCGAGGGCGAAATGCTTTTTCGAGCGAGGCATTCACCTCCTCTTTCTTTGCGTTCGTCACAAAGTTGTCAGCGAGCGGAAATGTGAGGGCCCCGTCAGAAACCACCGTCACTTCGGCGTCGCCAACCTTGTAGCGGTAGAAGCTAGCGTTCTGCTTGCCGGCAACGGGTGCTGCGGCCTTCGCGGGATTGGAGGACAACAGCGGAGCCGCAGTGAGAGCAGCAGCGCCAGCCAGTGCGTGACGTCGTGTCAAATCCATCGTGTTTCTCCCGGTTCATGAAATTCAGAATGCCGCTGTTTCGCGGTCGTTAGCGTGCCGTCCTGTTGCAAATCATTCGCAGCACACCCACACACGACAACCGGCGCGTCAATTTAACACCGGTGCGCGACAGCTATTCCCGATCACGAATAGTTTTGAAATGCGCTGTCACATGAGCATTTTGACGCCCATGATTCCGGGCGCCATCAAAAGAGCGGACCACACGAACGCCGAAGTAAAATTCGCGAACTGGAAATGCCAGTATTCCATTTCCACAACGCCCGCGACCAGGGGAACGGTTGCGCGCAGAGGTCCGGAAAAACGGCCGATGAAAATACCGAGCACGCCCCATTTTTTCATGAAGCGTTCCGCGCGCGGCAGCATGTCGGGAAAGCTCGACATCGGCCACATGTGGGCAATGCGGTCGTGGAATCTCACTCCAATCCAGTACGACAGCCAATCGCCGCATGCCGCGCCGAGTCCCGCAGCGATCCAGATCGGCCAGAAGTTGATTCCGCTAACACCGATCAGCGCACCGATGGAAACCAGTGCGCCCCAAGCTGGAATGATAAGCGAGAGAAAGGCCAGCGACTCCGCAAAGGCGAGCCCGAAGACAATGGGCATTGCCCACATCTGATGGTCGCGGACAAACTCAGCGAGCCCGCGGGTCATTTCCTCGAACGTCATGCGAAATCCCAAATCCGGCTTATCGAATCTGCCGGTTCCCCCTCATTTCGAATACCACGGCGGCAGCTGCCATGTTTGGGAACCGCCTGCGTCACATTTGCCGCCCTAACCGTGGCATAGTAACAGCCAACGATTCGCTCCCCGATCACGATATATCAAGACTTAAGAAGCATGGCTAAATCACTGAATAAAAAAGAGAAAACAGACGCCGACCTGTTCGCCTCTTCAGGCAAGAAGCCGGGCGCGCCGGCGAAGGCTGCGGCCAAGCCGTCAGGCGCCGAGGCCGGGTATACCGCGCGCGACATTGAAGTTCTGGAGGGCCTTGAGCCCGTCCGCCGCCGTCCCGGCATGTATATCGGCGGCACCGACGAGAAGGCGCTGCATCACCTGTTCGCCGAAGTCATCGACAACTCGATGGACGAAGCGCTGGCCGGCCACGCGACTTTCATTGAAGTGCATCTCGGCGCTGACGGATATCTCACCGTCGTCGACAACGGACGCGGCATTCCAGTTGATCCGCACCCGAAGTTTCCGAAAAAATCCGCTCTCGAAATTATCATGTGCACGCTGCATGCCGGCGGCAAGTTCGACTCCAAGGTCTATGAGACGTCTGGCGGCCTCCACGGCGTCGGCGTGTCCGTGGTGAACGCCCTCTCCTCGCAGCTCGTGGTCGAGGTCGCGCGCAACCAGAAGCTCTACAGGATGACGTTCGAGCGCGGAAAGCCGAAGGGCAAGCTCGAAGAACTCGGCAAGATCAACAACCGCCGCGGCACCAGCATCCGCTTCAAACCCGATACGGATATTTTCGGCGCCAAGGCCGTGTTCAAGCCGCAGCGCCTGTTCAAGATGGCGCGCTCAAAGGCGTACCTGTTCGGCGGTGTCGAAATCCGCTGGCGCTGTGACAAGGAACTGCTCAAGGGCGTCGATGATGTTCCTGAGGAAGATACCTTCCATTTCCCTGGCGGCCTGAAGGACTATCTCGCGGCAGCGATCCATGCCGACACACTGGTGCACCCCGATATTTTCTCCGGCAAGTCCGGCCGCAACGGCGCTCATGGCGCCTGCGAATGGGCCGTCGCCTGGACGGCCGATGCTGACGGATTTCTGTCGTCCTACACCAACACGGTTCCGACGCCCGACGGCGGCACGCATGAAGCGGGTTTCCGCAGCGCGCTGCTGCGCGGCCTGAAGGACTACGCCGAGCGCATCGGCCAGGGTAAGAAAGCGTCTTCCATTACGTCCGAGGACGTCATGGTCGGTGCCGCCGCGATGCTGTCGGTATTCGTCCGCGAGCCTGAATTCCAGGGCCAGACCAAGGACCGTCTAGCAACCGCCGAGGCCCAGAAGATCGTCGAACAGGCCATCAAGGACCCGTTCGATCACTGGCTAACCGGCAATCCGCTGCAGGCCAACAAGCTGCTCGAATTCGTGGTGGAGCGCGCCGACGAGCGGCTGCGCCGCCGAGCCGAGAAGGAAACCTCGCGCAAGACCGCGGTGAAGAAACTGCGATTGCCGGGCAAGCTGGCGGATTGCACCAACAGCGCCACTGAGGGCTCCGAACTCTTTATCGTCGAAGGCGACTCCGCAGGCGGCAGCGCCAAGCAGGCGCGCGATCGCAAGACCCAGGCGATCCTGCCGCTGCGGGGAAAGATCCTCAACGTCGCATCCGCGACCAAGGACAAGCTCACCGCCAACGCCCAGCTCGCCGATCTCATTCAGGCGATCGGAGCGGGGATCGGCGCGCAGTATCGCGAAGAGGATTTGCGCTATTCGCGCATCATCATCATGACCGACGCCGACGTGGACGGCGCGCATATTGCCTCGCTGCTGATCACGTTCTTCTATCGGCAGATGCCGCGCCTGATCGACGAAGGCCATCTCTATCTCGCCGTGCCGCCGCTCTATCGCCTCACCCACGGCTCCAAGACGGTGTACGCACGCGACGAAGCGCATCGTGATGAACTCCTGAAAAAGGAATTCCACGCCAACGCAAAGGTCGACATCGGACGCTTCAAAGGCCTCGGCGAGATGATGCCGGCGCAGTTGAAGGAAACCACGATGGACCCCACCAAGCGCACCATGTTGCGTGTCGTGCTGCTGCCGGACGATCGTGAAGGCACCGCCGATTCCGTCGAGCGCCTGATGGGCAGCAAGGCCGAAGCCCGCTTCGCCTTCATTTCCGACAAGGCCGAGTTCGCCAGCGAGGACCTGCTGGACGTGTAAGCCCGCCAGTGCAACCAATCCGGCGCGAAGGCGTAGTGTTCATATGAAAACGCTATTCCTCATCGTCGGAACGCTGGCGCTTGTCACCGGACTGCTCTGGATCGGCCAGGGCACGGGTTACGTGAACTGGCCGCGGTCCAGTTTCATGGTCAGCCAGATGCAATGGGCTTACTATGGCGCCGCGCTTGGCATCGCCGGACTGCTGATGATTGTGATTTCGCAACGCCGCTAGGCGACATCAGTTTGGTATGATTTGATCTCCGCAAGCGACGAAGACCCGCAGCGGAGACACCATGCAAAAATCCCCCTTCGATCTCACCGGCAAGATTGCCATCGTCACCGGTGGCAATGGCGGCATCGGCCTCGGGATGGCCCTTGGCCTAGCTCGTGCGGGCGCAGGTATCGTCATCGCCGGACGCAACAAGGACAAATCCGAGGAAGCCGTGCGCGACATCGAGGCGCTTGGCGCCAGCGCGCTGGCAGTCTCCGTCGATGTGACCGACATCGCATCCGTCGGGGCCATGGTTGAAGCCACGCTCGCGCAAATGGGGCGGATCGATATCCTGATCAACAACGCGGGCATGAGTGTCCGCCAACCCGCCCACGCTCTCAGTCTGGATGACTGGCAAACCGTGATGAACACCAACCTCACGAGCGCCTTCATCTGCGCGAAGACCGTCTATCCGGCGATGAAGCAGGCCGGCGGCGGGAAGATCATCAACATCGGCTCCATGACATCGATCTTCGGCGCAGCTTACGCGCCCGCCTATGCCGCGAGCAAAGGCGGCATCGTGCAGTTCACCAAATCGATCGCGTTGTCGTGGGCCGCCGACAATATTCAGGCCAACGCCATTCTGCCCGGCTGGATCGACACCGCCCTCACCCGAACCGCGCGCGCGCAGGTTCCGGGGCTCAACGAGAATGTGCTGAACCGGACGCCCGCGAAACGCTGGGGCAACATCGACGATCTCGCCGGAGCCGCTGTGTTTCTCGCGTCGCCTGCATCCGATTTCGTCACGGGCGCCGCGATCCCGGTGGACGGCGGTTATTCAGCGCAGTAATCGCTCGCCCGCTTCGGGCGAATGCACATGTTCAGGGCGAATGCCGATGCCAAGCAGTCGTGCCGTCAGCCCCTGCAACCATGGCATTGCCGTGATCAGCCGGGCGACAAACGGCGGCTTCAAGTCCTCGCCCGACAGCGCCCGGTTGATGACGTTGTCCTGAATGACCGTCTGCATGGTCTGCGTCATTCGCGCGGGAAACAGGCGGCGTCGCTGAACCTGCTCAAGGTCTGCGAGCGAAGGCCCGCCACTCTTGCCGAATTTGTCGAACAGAAGATTTGCTGCGGCAACTGCGTCCTGCACCGCGAGATTGACGCCGACACCGCCGACGGGTGACATCGCATGCGCAGCGTCGCCAATACAAAGCAGGCCGGGCAATGCCCAGCGCGTCAGCCGGTCGATCCGAACCGTCAGCAGTTTCACGTCGTCCCAGTTCCGGACGTCGCCAATTTGCGGTCGCAGGATGGGTGCAAGAGACGCCACGTTGTCGCGGAATGCATCGAGCCCGCGCGCCTTAATCTCATCGATCTTGCCCTTTGCAATGACGTAGGCGCACTGCCAGTAGTCGTCGCGGTCGATCGTCACGATCATCTGACCGCGCTGCAACCGCGCAAAAATGCCGTCGCTATCGGCCTTCGATTTTCCCACGCGAAACCAGAGCACATCGATGGGCGCACCGATATTTTCAACCGTCAGGCCGGCCTGCTTGCGGATGATCGAATGCCGGCCATCGCATGCGACAGTGAGATCGGCCGAAATCTGAAGCGTTCCGCCCGGGACCTTGGCAACAACGCCGGTCATGCGCGAGCCGTCCCTGACCAATTCAATCGCCTCGGTATCTTTCAGGATTTGAAGCGACGGGAAACGCGCGCCCTTGGTTTCGAGAAAATTGAGGAAGTCCCACTGCGGCATCAGCGCGATGAAAGGGCACGCGGTGTCCAGCCGCGTCAGGTCTGCAATCTGGATCGGAATTTTCCCGAACATGCCTTGCATGTGCGTGAGTTGCTGATGCGGAATCTTCAGGAAATCGTAAAGGAGCCCGAGCTCCTGCATCACCTGCAATGTCGAGGGATGAACCGTGTCACCCCGAAAGTCGCGGAAGAAGTCGGCGTGCTTTTCAAGAACGACAGTCTTGATTCCTGCACGGCCCAGCAGATAGCCCAGCATCATCCCTGCCGGACCTCCTCCGACGATGCAGCACTGTACCGTCAGAAACCGTCTGGCGGGTCCACTCGCGCTTTCGAAGGACATCGACGTTCCCTTCTTACCGCCGGAAGTTCTTGATCTCCGAGAGACTGCCGTCCTGATAGGTCAGTTCGACTGAAACGGATTTCGTCGACGCTGGGATCTTCATATACGACGCGGCGTTTTCAGGGATAGCCGACGGGTCCTTGGGATTGCATGGCGGAATCTTGACCACCTGGTTCGGCACCGTCGTGTCGATGCCGATGCGCATTTCGCGGATCGCGCAGCGATACGACAAAATCTGCGAGTAGTAGACCAGCGGTCCGCTGTAGCCGCCGAACGCGAGCCAGTTATTCGATGTCATGTCCAGCAGCTTTCGATGGCTCGCGATCAGCGCGGCCTCGGGATCGAACTTGATTGGGAAAGGTCCCTGCATCTGACCGGTCGGATCGACGTAACGGACCTGAATCGTCGCAGCCGGAGCATCGTTCGGCAGTTCGATCGACGGATTCGGCATGCGGCGCCGGGTTCGCGGATCGAGCGCGTCGGTGAACCCCGTCTCCTTGAATTCGCCGCTCTCGCCTAACCGCCAGGAAATCGCCAGCGTCGGATCGGCAATGGAGAATGCAATCGACCATCCGCCATTGTGGCGCATGAAACTCGCAATCGGGGCATTGCCGTTGTCGATCGCCACCGGAGGCGTCGGCTGTACCGGCAGCGCCGCGACCTGTGTTTGCGCCTCGACTGCGATGGCACGTTCGCTGTCCTTGGCTGGCCTCAGGATGAAATCACCGACGATCTGATCGTAGTAGGCCGGGGTCTGCATCCGGCTTGCTGCCGCCGTCATCTGACGTACATCGGACTGCGTCCGTTTGGCGATCTGCACCAGATTGAGTCCGGGCTGCGCCAGTTCGCGCACAAAGCTGCGGGTAAAAACCGAGTTCGGATTCGGATCGTTATCGTTCAGACGATCAAGCGCAGTCTGCTTGGCACCCGCCGAGAAGATCACGAACACGCCTTCCGGCGGTGAAATCGGAGCCAGTCCTCCGCTTCCGCCCAGCGCACGCGTGCCTGTCGCCTCAAAAGGATTGTTGCGGCAGGCATCGAACACGAAGATCGAGGTCCTTGCACCGCGGGCCTGAAGACGCGAGATCACACGCTCGGCTGCGAACGCACCGTCGCGGATCAGTTCTTCCTGCCCCTGCGTGACCGCAGCAATGTCGGTCGGCAGCAGATAGTTCTGACCGTTGATCTCGAAGCCGTGCCCCGCGAAGAAGAAGAATGCCGTGTCTCCGGGTTCGACAACCTTGTCGAACGCCAGCATCGTTTCGCTGAAAGCCTGCCGGGTCTGGTTTTCGGCGAACAGCACGTTGAAACCGAGTTGCTTGAGCGCATCGCTCATGGTGCGCGCATCGTTCACCGCTTTCTGCAGCCGGGGCACGTTGCGGTAGTCGTTGTTGCCGATGACCAGCGCCACCCTCTTTTCGGCATGAGCAGGGGCAATAAACGCCGCCGTCAGCGCGACAAGGCCGATCAGCAGTCTCCGAATCCGATGGCTGGTCATGGTCCCTGTCCCTGGCCGCCCCACGGGCAAGGGCCCGGTTCCGGCGGTTAGTATGTCATAGTCGCCTGCTACAAGAAGGCGGTTCATATGGCCCGATTCCAGGCCTCCGAAACCCTTCAACTTGTTGTCGGATTAAGGTTTTTCGCGGTTTTTGCCCCTAAATTCATTGACTTTCACCGTTTCAGGCCTATGTTCCGCTGCAACGCGGTCAGAATCGAGACGTGGTTTCCTGGCCAGCCGCCTGTCGGCAAATATCTCCCTCCCCGTGCCCTTAAAGCGTGCCGTTCCGGGGTGAGGCGCGACAGAAATTTCCAGAGTCCGAACGGCGATTTCGACTCGAGGCTCAATGTCCTTTTCCAATCTCGGCCTGTCCGACAAGGTTCTCGCTGCTGTTGCGGCCACCGGTTATACGACCCCTACTCCCATTCAGGAAAAAGCGATCCCCCACGTTCTCGCCCGGCGCGACGTGCTCGGCATCGCCCAGACCGGCACCGGCAAGACTGCCGCTTTTGTGCTCCCGATGCTGACGCTGCTCGAAAAAGGCCGCGCACGGGCTCGCATGCCGCGCACCCTGATTCTTGAACCGACCCGCGAACTCGCGGCGCAGGTGAAGGAAAATTTCGACAAGTACGGCGCCGGCCAGAAACTGAATGTCGCGCTGCTGATCGGCGGCGTCTCGTTCGGCGACCAGGACACCAAGCTGATGCGCGGCGTCGACGTGCTGATCGCCACACCCGGCCGCCTGCTGGATCACACCGAGCGCGGTGGCCTGCTTCTCACCGGCGTCGAGCTGCTGGTAATCGACGAAGCCGACCGCATGCTCGACATGGGCTTCATTCCCGACATCGAACGTATCTGCAAGCTGGTCCCGTTCACCCGGCAGACCCTGTTCTTCACGGCGACAATGCCGCCGGAAATCCGGCGCATCACCGAGACTTTCCTTCACAATCCCGAGAAGGTCGAAGTCTCCAAACCCGCCTCCACCGCGATCACCGTGACTCAATCGCAGGTCGGCGTGGGCCGCGAACCGCACGAAAAACGCGAAATGCTCCGGCAGTTGCTGCGCGACGCCAAGGACCTCAAGAACGCGATCATCTTCTGTAACCGCAAGCGTGACGTGGCGGTTGTTTACAAATCGCTTCAGAAGCACGGCTTCAGTGTTTGCGCCCTTCACGGCGATATGGACCAGTCGGCTCGCACAGCCTCCCTCGACCAGTTCCGCAAGGGTGAACTACCGTTGCTGGTGGCCTCCGACGTCGCCGCCCGCGGCCTCGACATCCCTGAAGTCAGCCACGTCTTCAACTTCGACGTTCCCCATCACCCCGACGATTACGTCCACAGGATCGGCCGCACCGGCCGCGCCGGACGCCTCGGGACCGCGATTTCAATCGTCAGCCCGGCGGACCAGAAGTCCGTCGTAGCGATCGAAAAGCTGATCGGCCAGCCCATCGCCCGCGCCGATGTGGCCCCCGTTGCAAGCACCGAAGCCGCGCCATCGCCCGTCCGCGAACAGCAGACCGAACGTGCGCCCGACGATCGCAAGCCGCGCCGCGACTCACAGCGAAGCCGTGGCGGCCGCAACAAGTCCCGGAAGCCTGACGGCGCCGATCGCAAGCCCCATGCCGCCGAAAAGCCGGCCCAGGCCCCATCCATTGGACGCGCGATGCCTGCGGCAGCAGCCCGGGAACAGCATGCCGAGGCGGCGGACCATTCACATCTGCCCGCGTTCCTCCTGCGGCCCATCCGCGCCCGCGGCTGACCACAACCAATTGACCCGTCTGCGGATTGGAACCGTTTACGGGTCATTCATTCTCGTCCCTTAACGTGCCTCCAATACTTTTAGCCATTTCGTTAAAGGGCGGGCAGAAGCTTGCCTTGAAGGGCACGGAACGTGATTGGCCTGTTGGAAGAATATGAACGCACCATGGCGTTCGCTGAAGTTGCTTTGGGCCAGATTCGATCCCTGCGCCAGAACGCGGTGCCTCGCAACTACGAGATTTGGTACATCTACGCGACTGGTTACAATTCCGCCCTCAACAAGATCATCAACGAGACGCTGTCGCGCAACGGCAAATTGACCGAAGCCGATCTCGAGCAGATCTACGAAACCTACCTTTCCCAGAACCGGACCACCGAGCGGATCGACACGGTCGGAACACGCGTCATCAACGAAATCGACGACGTGATGAATCTCATCACGGACGCACTGGGAATGACCTCGACATTCGGACGAAGCCTCGAAGGCGCCACCCAGAAGCTATCCAGCGCCCGGGATCGCGAACAGGTCAAGATCGTGGTCGAAGCGCTCGTGGCATCGACCCGGGAGATGCAGGAAACCAATAAAGCTCTGGAAGCGCGTCTCGCAACGTCCAAGCAGCAGATCAGCAGCCTCCAGCACAGCCTCGAAGCCATCCGCACCGAGAGCCTGACCGACCCCCTCACCTCGCTGGGAAACCGCAAGTTCTTCGACCGCGCCTTAGAAGGCGCCGTAGCGCACGCGGCCGAAAGCGGCGAGCCGTTGTCCCTGCTGATGCTGGACATCGACCATTTCAAATCGTTCAACGACAATTATGGCCATCTCACCGGTGACCAGGTGCTGCGCCTCGTCGCGATGTCGCTGAAACAAACCACTAAGGGCCAGGACATCACCGCACGTTATGGCGGCGAGGAATTTGCCGTGGTGCTGCCCAACACCGCTTTGCGTCAGGCTCTGACAGTTGCCGACAACATCCGCCGTGCCGTCATGTCCAAGCAACTGAAGAAAAAGTCGACGGGCGAAATCCTCGGCCGCGTGACGATCTCGGTTGGCGTATCGATGCTTCAGCCCGGCGACGATCGCGAGCGGCTGATCGAGCGTGCGGACGCCTGCCTCTACGCAGCCAAACGCAATGGCCGCAACCGCGTCATCTGCGAGGCCGATCCCGAATTCTCTCCGGTCGACCGTATTCAGGTCGCCTAGCGCTTTTTCACGGACGACCGTTTCGAGTTCGTTTTGCGGCCCGCAGCTTTCTTCACTGCGGGCGATTTTGATTTTCTGACTGTATTCGGTTTCCGGGGGGCAGCCTTGGGCGGAGCTTTCCGCTGGCCTGGGCGCTTCTTCACACCAACTTTCCTGGCAGCAGCGCGCTTCGCTGCCCCGACAGCTTCGCGCGCCCAGACCGCCAGTTCCTCGGGATCATCGTAAAGCCGCTCTGGCAAGTGCCGGTAGGACTTCACGACGACCGTCTTGTTCCGGGTTTCATACTGGAATGGCTTTGCGCCTTCGGCCTCGTAACGCGCGACTGTCTGCTCGTCGACCCTGAAGATGATCCCGGCGCGCAGCGCCATGGCGAAGTTCACATCGTCAGCGACGATGCCGTAACCGCTGAACATCCTGCGCAGGACGACCGGCCCGAACTCAGAGAAAAGATCGATGAGATAATCGCTATCCATCGCGTCTTCCGCAAAAGCTTGCCCTCGGGCTCGACCCGAGGGTGGTATCGGTTTTGCGACCAGAATACGCGAAAACTAAAAAGCCGGACCGAATGAATTAGCCGACTTTGGCAGGCGTCAACTGAACCGACTCGCCGCAGCCGCAGGCGCTGACCTGATTGGGATTGTTGAAGATGAACTGCGCCTGCATCTTGTCGGCCTTGTAGTCCATCTCCGTGCCGAGCAAAAACAGCACGGCCTTCGGATCGACCAGAACCTTCACGCCCTTGTCTTCCACGACCTCGTCGGTCGGACGGACCTCGTGGGCATATTCGACAGTGTAGGACTGGCCGGCGCAGCCGCCGTTCTTGATGCCGACACGAAGGCCGACAATTTCCGAGTCCGCGCGCGCGGCGAGTTCCTTGACGCGCGACGCAGCCGCTTCCGTCAGACGCATCACCTGCGGACGGGGGCGCACAGCTGGCTTGGAAGGCGCGGGAGCATTTGGCATCATACCGGTCATTTGTTCATTCCTCGTGGCGGTTCAAGGCCGCCCTGAAATGCAGATAGATACTGAAGCTAACTGAGTCGTCTCAACTCACCACATATTGAGGACGAGGCGCGCCTCGTCTGACATCCGGTCGGGGGTCCAGGTCGGCTCCCAAACCACGTTGACGCTAACGGGGCCCACACCAGCAACGCTGGCCACCGCGTTCTCAACCATGGTCGGCAGCTCGCCGGCGGCGGGACAGTTCGGCGTCGTCAGCGTCATCTGTACATCGACGGAGCGGTCGTCCTTGATGTCGACCTTGTAGATCAGGCCGAGTTCGTAGATGTCCGCCGGAATTTCCGGATCGAAAACCGTCTTCAGAGCCGCCACGATGTCCGTGCCCAGACGCTCGGTTTCCTCAGGCGGAAGCGCCGACTGGGTGTCGAATTTCAGGGCCGCTGGTTCAGCGGCCTGGATGGTGTCGTTCATGCGAATAGCTCCCGCGCCTTGATGAGCGCCTGTGCCAGCTGGTCGACTTCAGCGCGCGTATTATACATGCCAAATGAGGCACGGCACGTCGCCGTCACGTTGAATCGCTCCAGAAGGGGCATGACGCAATGGGTGCCTGCCCGCACCGCAATGCCGCCCCGGTCGATTACCGTCGCCACATCATGTGGGTGCGCGCCCTTCATTTCGAAAGATATGACAGGTCCCTTCCCCTTTGCGGTGCCGATGATGCGCACCGAATTGATCTCGCGCAGCCGGTCGGTCGCATAGGTCAGCAGGTCGTGCTCGTGGGCCGCGATGCGATCCTTGCCGACCGAGTTGACGTAATCGATGGCGGCCCCGAGCCCGATGGACTCGACGATGGCCGGGGTGCCTGCCTCAAACTTGTGCGGCGGATCGCCGTAGGTCACCCAGTCCTTGGCGACCTCGCGGATCATCTCGCCGCCGCCATTGTAGGGGCGCATCGCGACCAGATGATCATATTTCGCGTACAGCACGCCGATCCCGGTCGGACCGTAAAGCTTGTGGCCAGTGAAGACGTAGAAATCGCAATCGATGTCCTGCACATCGATGTTCAGATGAACCGCGCCCTGACTGCCGTCGACCAGCACCGGAATGCCCCGCGCATGCGCGAGCTTCACGATGTCTTTGACCGGAACAACAGTCCCGAGCGCATTCGACATCTGCGTGATCGCGACCAGCTTGGTCTTGGGCGTGAGCAGCTTCTCGAACTCGTCGATCAGGAAGTTGCCCTCGTCATCGACCGGTGCCCACTTGATCACTGCGCCATGGCGCTCGCGCAGGAAATGCCACGGCACGATGTTGGAGTGATGCTCCATGATCGAGAGCACAATTTCGTCGCCGGCCTTGATGTTCGGCTCGCCCCAGGACGACGCCACGAGATTGATCGCTTCGGTGGCATTGCGTGTGAAGATGATCTCTTCATTGCGCTTTGCGTTCAGGAACTGCGCCACCTTGGTGCGGCCGCCCTCATAGGCGTCCGTCGCAGCGTTGGCAAGATAATGCAGGCCGCGATGAACATTGGCGTATTCGGACTTGTACGCCTCGGTCATGCGATCGAGAACTGCCGTCGGCTTCTGCGCCGAAGCCGCGTTGTCGAGATAGACCAGCGGCTTGCCGTAAACCTTCAGCGCAAGCGCCGGGAAATCCTGGCGGACACGCTCGACATCATATGAGCCGTTGGCAACTGCCGGATGCATGATCAGCCTCGCGTCGCCAGCCATCGCCCGGCAGCCGCGACCGCAAAGTCGCGAAGGTTATCGTCCGCGATCGACTCGATCGCTTCACCGACAAAAGCCGCGATCAGAAGCGCCTGTGCTTCTTTCTCGGGCAGGCCGCGCGCGCGCAGATAGAACAGCAGGCTCTCGTCGAGAGCACCCGCGGTTGCGCCGTGACCGCAGGTCACGTCATCCGCGAAGATTTCGAGCTCAGGCTTGTTGTCCGCCTCCGCTTCGTCCGACAGCAGTAGCGCACGGGTCATCATCTTGCCGTCGGTCTTCTGCGCGTCGGGACGCACGATGATGCGGCCCTGGAAGACCGAATGGGCCCGATCGTCCAGCACCGAGCGGAACACTTCGCGGCTGGAGCAGTGCGGCACCGCGTGATCAACCACGAGCGTAGTATCGCCATGCCGGCGCGCGCCGAGCAGATTGACACCGTTGGTGGTCAGTTCGCTGCCTTCGCCGGCGAATGTGATGAAGCCCTGATAGCGGCTGACATTGCCGCCATTGGTCAGATTGAATGTATTGAGCTTGGCCTTGGCGCCAATCGTGAAGATGCCGGTCGAGATGTTGGCGGCATCGAGCGCATCCTCCATCAGCCGGACATGCTGAAGCTCAGCCTCGTCACCGATCCAGATGACGACGGAATCGTGCGTCTGATAGGACTTCGCGCCTTCCGCGGCGACGAAGCTCTCGACGAACGTCACGTTTGCACCCTTCCCGACCTTGAGCAGCGAGCGCGTGACAAGCGACGTGCCCGAGTCCGTGGCCACATGAACGATATGAATCGGTTTTGCGAGCGCAGCGCCCTCGGCGACATCGATCACGACACCATCCGTCGCGAGCGCGGCATTCAGCGAAATCATCGCATCCGACGCCACGCTGGTTTGCAGCAGATCAGCACGGACCTTGTTGCCGTCGTCTTCCAGAACTTCACGCAGCGTTCGCAGGTGGACACCCGCTTCCAGCGCCGTCACGTCCGACAACTGCGGCGCGAACACGCCATCCACCAGCACAAGCTTCTGGGTGCTGTCGATGCCGAGCGACTTCACCGCCTTGGCCGCACGCGCGAGATCGGCCTGATCCGGCGCTGGTGCCAGCGGCGCGATCTCGCGCAGCAGTGCACGCAGATCGGTGTACTTCCATTCCTCGATGCGCCGGTGCGGAAGGCCGAGACGCGCAAAGTCTTCGAAGGCGTTTTGCCGAACCTCGGCAACCGGGCCCGACCCGGGCAGACGGCTCCGCGCCGCGGCGAACAGTTCGCCGAGCGCATGGTCCGTCGTGGGCTTAACCAGTGCAACGTTCATGATTGGACCCGCTTACGCTGCCTTGTCTTCGAACTGGGCGTAACCGGACTTCTCCAGTTCCAGCGCCAGTTCCTTGCCGCCGCTCTTGACCACGCGGCCCTTCGACATGACGTGGACGAAATCCGGCACGATGTAGTTCAGCAGACGCTGATAGTGGGTGATAACGACCATCGCGCGGTCCTTTGAGCG
Organism: Afipia sp. GW823-FHT06G09; assembly: GCF_058794875.1. Lineage (NCBI taxonomy): Bacteria > Pseudomonadati > Pseudomonadota > Alphaproteobacteria > Hyphomicrobiales > Nitrobacteraceae > Afipia > Afipia sp. GW823-FHT06G09. The sequence continues at coordinate 633,238 of NZ_JBXAHF010000004.1, read as the reverse complement.
CAGCGCGTTGACGCCGTCAGCGGCGACACGCAGTGCGTCGATGTCGAGACCCGAATCCATCTCGTCGAGGATGCACAGGCTCGGCTGGAACAGCGCCATCTGCAGCACCTCGTTGCGCTTCTTCTCACCGCCGGAAAAGCCGACGTTGACGCCGCGCTTGAGCATATCGATCGGAACGTTGAGCGACTTGGCGATCTCGCGAACCTTTTTGAGAAATTCAGGCGCCATCAGCTCGGTCTCGCCGCGCGCCTTGCGCTGCGCATTGAGCGCCGTATGCAGGAAATTCATTGTGGTGACGCCGGGAATTTCCACCGGATACTGGAACGCGAGGAACACGCCCTTGGCGGCGCGCTCGTCGGGATCCATCTCAAGCAAATCTTCGCCCTTGAACAGGATTTCGCCAGCGGTCACGTCATAACCCGGCTTGCCGGCGATGACGTGGCTCAGCGTCGACTTGCCGGAGCCGTTCGGGCCCATGATGGCGTGAATTTCGCCCGGGTTCACGTTGAGGTCGAGACCGTGCAGAATCTCGTTATCTTCCACCTGAACCTTGAGGCCTTTGACTTCGAGTAACGCGGTCATCCAACACTTCCTTCCAGCGAGATCGAGATCAGCTTCTGCGCCTCGACCGCAAATTCCATCGGCAATTGCTGCAACACGTCCTTGACGAAGCCGTTGACGACCAGCGCCACCGCTTCTTCCTGGCTCAGTCCGCGCTGCACGCAATAGAACAGCATGTCTTCGGAAATCTTCGACGTCGTCGCCTCGTGCTCGAACAGCGCCGACGAGTTCTTGGCTTCGATATACGGCACGGTGTGCGCGCCGCACTTGTCGCCGATCAGCAGCGAATCGCACGCGGTGAAGTTGCGCGCGCCCGTCGCCTTGCGATGTGCGGTGACGAGGCCGCGATAGGTGTTCTGCGACACGCCGGCGGCGATGCCCTTCGAGATGATGCGGCTGGTCGTGTTCTTGCCCAGATGGATCATCTTGGTGCCGGAATCGACCTGCTGGTAGCCGTTCGAAATCGCGATCGAATAGAACTCGCCGCGCGAATTGTCGCCGCGCAGGATGCAGCTCGGATACTTCCAGGTGATCGCGGAGCCGGTTTCGACCTGCGTCCACGAAATCTTGGAGTTCTTGCCGCGGCAATCGCCACGCTTGGTGACGAAGTTGTAGATGCCGCCCTTGCCTTCCGAGTTGCCCGGATACCAGTTCTGCACCGTCGAGTATTTGATCTCGGCGTCGTCATGGGTGACGAGCTCTACCACGGCAGCATGCAACTGGTTCTCGTCGCGCTGCGGAGCGGTGCAGCCCTCGAGGTAAGAAACGTAAGCGCCCTTGTCGGCGATGATCAGCGTACGCTCGAACTGGCCGGTGTTGCGCTCGTTGATGCGGAAATAGGTCGACAGCTCCATCGGGCATTTCACGCCCGGCGGCACGTAAACGAACGAGCCGTCGGAGAATACGGCAGAGTTCAGCGTCGCAAAATAGTTGTCGGAGGTCGGCACCACAGTGCCGAGATACTTCTTCACCAGATCGGGGTGTTCGCGGATCGCTTCCGAGATCGGCATGAAGATCACACCGGCGGCCTTAAGTTCGGCCTGGAACGTCGTCGCGACAGACACCGAATCGAACACGGCATCGACGGCGACACGGCGCTCGCCTTCAGGGCGCACAACGCCGGCCAGCATCTCCTGCTCGCGCAGCGGAATACCGAGCTTTTCGTAGGTCTTCAGAATTTCCGGATCGACCTCGTCGAGCGAGGCCAGCGCCTTCTTCTTCGGCGCGGAATAGTAATAGAGATCTTGGTAGTCGATCTTTGGATAATCGACGCGTGCCCAGGTCGGTTCTTCCATCGTCAGCCAGCGTCGGAACGCCTCCAGACGCCACTCGAGCATCCACGCAGGTTCGTTCTTCTTGGCGGAGATGAATCGGACGGTGTCTTCGGAAAGCCCTTTCGGAGCCTTCTCGGATTCAATGATGGTCTCGAATCCATAACGATATTGGTCGACGTCGATCTGGCGAACCCGATCAACCGTCTCTTGTACGGCCGGCATTTCAATCCTCCGCTCGCGGTTTCAAGGACCGCGGTGGACCGCTTAAGTTGTATGTAGCTTGAACACACGCACTGCGCGAATGTTAGAACCGTTCAAGCCCGATTTCATGAGCTTTACCTAATACACCTGAGAGCTTTCTCCAAGCCTCTAGGCACCGATCTATGTCCGCTTCTGTGCTGTCCCAGCCCAGACTGAGGCGAATAGCTCCACGCAGAAGCGCCGGATCGACCTTCATCGCCTGGAGAACGTGCGAGGGCTGAACTTTCCCGGAGGAACAAGCCGACCCTGACGATACCGCGATGCCCTCGAGATCGAAACCAATGACCGCCGTTTCAGCTTTCAGTCCGGGGGCCGACACCAACGTGGTGTTCGGAAGCCGTGGCGCGGTATCCGAAAAGATCACGGTGTCCCGATGGTCCCTGAGGCCGCTTTCAAGGCGCGCCTGAAGGGCTTTCATGCGCGCCGCGTCAACGTCCATGGAACCGGCTGCGGCTCTCACGGCAGCTCCAAAGCCCCCTATTCCGGCGACATTCTCGGTTCCGGCCCGGCGGCCCTGCTCCTGTCCGCCGCCACGTACCAGCGCGTTCCATCCTTCCAGTCCGTCGGCGACGACAACCGCCCCGACGCCCTTGGGGCCGCCGATCTTGTGCGCAGAAACCGTGAGAATATCCGCGCCGAGCGCCTTGATATTGATTGGTATTTTTAGAAATGCCTGAACCGCATCGACATGCAGGATGCCCCCGGCCTCATGAACCAGCGCCGCGACCTGGGGAACCGGCTGGATCGCCCCGGTCTCGTTGTTCGCCAGCATGACCGAAACCAGAGCCGGCGGGCCATTCGCGAGCAAAGCTGCAAGACTCTCCAGGTCGATCACACCCGAGGGGAGTACCGGCGCACTCCCGATAGCGTTGGGTGCGAATCGTCCTCCCGCGAGTACCGACGGATGCTCGATGGCCGAGACAATCAGCCGCTGCACCGGTTCCCCACGGCCTCGGCGCAGCCCAGGCGTCAGCGCCAGCATGTTCGCCTCAGTGCCGCCGGACGTGAAGACAACATTCCGCAGATCCGCGCTGACGGCGGCAGCGACCGCTCCGCGCGCGTCCTCGATAAGCTTCCGGGCGGCACGGCCCTCGCTGTGCACGGACGACGGATTGCCGCTGACGTCTAATGCAGCCGTCATCGCCGCGCGGGCTTCCGTCCGCAGCGGCGTGGTGGCATTCCAGTCGAGATAGACGCGATCACGCATAACGTCTGACGATCCAGTCCGGTCCGAAGGGCGCTTTACCGCACAATCGCATGAAAATAATCAGCAATCCGGACCTCCTAGATAGTTCCTGCAGGCTCAATATGCTTGCTTTTTGCCCCTTGCCCCATGCTAGAACGCGGCAGCCGTTCATCGCGCGTACCGCGCGCCCTGACAACATTCGAGAGACATATCGTTGCTTAAGGCCAGCCGGCCCGCACAACGACGCTTCAAAGGAACTTTGATGCCTGAGGTCATTTTCACCGGCCCTGCCGGCCGTCTTGAAGGCCGCTACCACCCGGCGAAGCAGAAGAACGCGCCGATCGCCATGGTGCTGCATCCGCACCCGCAGTTCCAGGGCAATATGAACCACCCGATCGTGTATCAGGTTTATTACGCGTTCGTGGCGCGCGGCTTTTCGGTACTGCGTTTCAACTTTCGCGGCGTCGGCCGCAGCCAGGGACAATTCGATCACGGCACCGGCGAGTTGTCGGATGCCGCATCCGCGCTCGACTGGGCACAGACCATCAATCCCGAAGCGCGTGCCTGCTGGGTTGCCGGCTTCTCGTTCGGCGCCTGGATCGGCATGCAGCTTCTGATGCGCCGTCCCGAAGTCGAAGGCTTCATCTCGATCGCGCCGGAGCCCAATCGCTACGACTTCTCGTTCCTCGCGCCCTGCCCGTCGTCCGGGCTGATCGTCCATGGCGACAAGGACATCGTCGCTCCTGCGAAAGACGTCACGACGCTGGTCGAGAAGCTCAAGACGCAAAAGGGAATCGTGATCGATCAGCAGGTCATTCCCGGCGCCAACCATTTCTTCGTCGACAAGATGGAGCCGCTGATGGAGTCGGTGACGTCCTATCTCGACATGCGGCTCGCCAACGTCCGCTGAACATCCAGCCTCTCGATACAAAAATGGCGCGGACAGCATCCGCGCCATTTTCATTTACTGGACCTGCGCCTTTAAGCAGCAGCACGCCGGTCCAGTTGGGAAAGATACGACTTGTGCTTCTTCATGAAGGCTCGCAGCAACTGGGGATATTCGGCGCTCACGGCCCCGGCCACTGACGGACGCTCGCGCAGACTTTTGCGCCAGCGCGCAATCTTCGGCTTGTCGGCGAGAATACCGAAGTCGCCGATCTGATCGATCGTATCGAAATAGCGGAATACCGGGGCGAACACCGCATCGACCAGCGAGAACTGATCGCCATCGAACCACGGACCCGCGACAAGCCGCGCTTCAAGACGTGCGAACTTCTCGGTGGCCTGCTTCACCTTGACGTTGAACGCCGCCTCATCTGTGACCGTTTCCAGTCCCCAGATGTCGCCCAGCACCGCCGAGCCGAACTCCATCCACGCACGATGTTCGGCGCGGGTCAGCGCATCCTTCGGATGCAGCGGCTTGGGCTGGGTTTCCTCGAGATATTCGAGAATGACGGCGGATTCGAAAACCACCTTGTCGCCAACCTGAAGCACCGGCACCTTGCCGAGCGGCGAAATCTTCAGGAACCAGTCGGGCTTGTTGTCGAGATCGATATCGATCCGCTCGAACGGCACACCCTTCTCCGTCAGGGAGATCACCGCACGCTGGACGTAGGGGCAGAGCTTATGGCTGATAAGCTTGAGTTTCTCGGTCATGTCATTTTCCTCCACTCATGCGAGCATGGTGGCGGTCGGTCGCTTTCAACATCCGAGGTTGTCTGACGCATGTAGCGCCAAACGCCATCACGAATGATTTGAACTGCGAAAATAAGCTCGGCGACCAGCATCGCGATTCCCTTCCATGCACCTGCATCAAATTAAATGCGGGCGCATGAAATTGTCAAGGTCCATGCAAGTGCATGAAGTCACGGTTTCGCGAGAACACCACCCGTGAGAGGCACGGCCACTCCGGTCGTTCCCGGAAAGGTCAGCGGCAACCCTTTGAGACTGCGAACAGCCATGTAGGCGAAGGCCTGGGCCTCGATGGCATCTCCGGACCATCCGAGTTCGTGACCACGCGTGACAGCGGCGGGCGCCAGTCGCTCGTTCAGCGCCCGCATCAGGGTCGGATTGCTGGCGCCGCCGCCAACTACAATCCAGCCTGCGGGAACCTGAGGCAGCATCGGCGTGATCGCCGCGATCGAAGCCGCCGTGAAAGCGGTCAGGGTCGCCGCTCCGTCCTCCGTGCTCATACCGTCGACGGTCAGTGCGGCAAAGTCATTTCGATCGAGTGACTTCGGCGGCGGCGCAGTGAAGAACGGACGGCTTGATGCTTTTGCGATCCATGCACCATCGGGCCTCCCCTTGGCCGCAGTGCGCCCATCGCGGTCCACCGCTTCGCCTGTCCTGCGCAGCATGAAGTCGTCCAGCAGCGCATTGCCGGGGCCGGTGTCGCACGCGATCAATGTCTCGCCGTCAATGTAGGTGATGTTGGCAACGCCGCCGATGTTCACGACCACTGTCGGAGTTGAACGGCCAAGCATCCGTACCAAGGCGCTGTGATACACCGGCACCAGCGGCGCACCCTGCCCACCCGCAGCGACGTCAGCGGCACGAAGATCGAAAACGACCCGTATTCCGAGCATTTTCGCAAGCTCGTTGCCGTCGCCGATCTGCACGGTCAGTTTCTGTTCGGGACGGTGCAGAACTGTCTGCCCATGGAAACCAACGACATCGATGTCGCCGCGCGACAACTTGTTCGTTCGCAGGAAATCTTCCACCGCAGCGGCATGCGCGCGTGTCACCAATTGCTCGGCGTCAGCCAGCTTGCCGGGACGCGCGTTGCGTTGGGTAACAGAGACAGCGTCGGCGAGCGCCTGCCTCAGCAGATTCCGCTCGCCGTCGGCATAGGCGCGATAACCGGTCGGGCCGAATGCACCGATACGCTCACCGTCAGTCTCAATCAGCGCGACGTCGACCCCATCGAGGGACGTGCCGCTCATCAACCCGATCGCCTTCAGCAACGACTCACCTCCGGGCAGAAATGCCCTCATTTACGCGTATTTCCAGTCCAGGCGATGCAGACTTTGCCGAATACGCTTGGTTGAATCCAACACCGGACCTGATACACCACAGGCCCAAATAAACGCTAAATAGCTGAATCTTTAAAGAGTGCCGCCATGAGCGCCTACACGTCCGATTTCCTCAACGTCCTTCAGACCCGGGGCTTCATCCATCAGATCTCGGATGCCGCTGGTCTCGACGCGCTTGCCGCCAAGGGCGATGTGACGGCCTATATCGGATACGACTGCACGGCATCGTCCCTGCACGTCGGGCACCTGCTTTCGATCATGATGCTGCACTGGCTTCAGCAAACCGGCAACAAACCCATTGTCCTGATGGGTGGCGGTACCACACGCGTGGGCGACCCCTCCGGCCGCGACGAGACGCGCAAGCTTCTGACCTACGAGCAGATCGACGCCAACAAGGAAAGCATCAAGGGAACCTTTACGAAGCTTATCAAGTTCGGCGCGGGCAAAACCGATGCGGCGATGGCCGACAATGCGGAATGGCTGACGGCGCTCAACTACATCGAGATGCTTCGCGACGTTGGCCGGCATTTCTCCATCAATCGCATGCTGACCATGGACTCGGTGAGGATGCGGCTCGAGCGCGAGCAGGAATTGTCGTTCATCGAATTCAACTACATGATCCTGCAATCGTACGATTTCGTCGAACTGTCGCGGCGTTACGGCTGCAACCTGCAGATGGGCGGTTCCGACCAGTGGGGCAACATCGTCAACGGCATCGACCTCGGCCGCCGAATGGGCACGCATCAACTCTACGCACTGACCTGTCCGCTGCTGACAACATCATCGGGCGCCAAGATGGGGAAGACCGCCGCCGGAGCTGTCTGGCTCAATGGCGACCTTCTCAGCGACTACGACTACTGGCAGTTCTGGCGCAACACCGAGGATGGCGACGTCGAGCGCTTCCTGAAGCTGTTTACTCTCCTGCCGATGGATGAGATTGCGAAACTCGCAGCGCTCAAGGGCCAGGAAATCAACGAAGCCAAGAAAGTGCTCGCGACCGAAGCGACGGCGCTCATTCGCGGTCGCGAAGCGGCGGATGCTGCCTCCGAGACCGCGCGCAAGACCTTCGAGGAAGGCGCCATCGCCAGCGATCTGCCGACGCTGGAAATCTCGCGCGCCCAACTGGATGCCGGCGCGCCGGTGCTCGGGCTGTTCGTCAAGGCAGGCCTTGTGGCGTCCAACGGCGAAGCGCGGCGTCAGATCAAGGGCGGCGGCCTGCGTGTCAACGATGTCGCGATCGTCGATGAAAAGATGGTCCTGACACCGAAGGAGTTGACGCCGGAAGGCGTGATAAAGCTCTCGATGGGCCGCAAGAAGCATGTGCTGCTCAAGCCGGTCTAGGAATCCGGCGGGTGCCTAATCCTGGCGCTGCATCGTCATCATGGTTGCTGACATGGTGGCGATGAGTTTCTCACGTTCGTCGTCGCTGGCATAAGCATGGCCTTCCGAGACGACCAGCGTGCGCCCGGGTTTCACAACCTTGCCGACAAAGCGGAACGTTTGCCCTCTGGCGGGCGCCAGAAGGTTGATCTTGAACTCGACGGTGAGAATGTCCGCTGTTGCAGGCATGAGCGTATAGGACGCCAGCCCGCACGCAGTATCGAGCCCCGCAGAAACGATCCCGCCGTGCAGGAAACCGTTCTGCTGCGAGAATCTCATGTCATACGGCATCCGCAGCTCAAGGGTTCCCGGCCCGACCTTGAACAAGGTTATTCCAAGCGTGGTCAACGCCGGTTGACCTGCGAACGTCCTTCGGACACGCGCCTCAAAATCGGGATCCTGAACCTGAAATGCGGTCACTGCTGATGCGGCGTCGTAAAGTCGGTGGGAACACCCTGCCGGCCGGTGTTGAAATCGAAGATCTTGCGGAACACACCGGGGGCCATTGCCGAAATCGGATTGACCCGGAGAACCGGGGCTCCGGGCGTTCCTACAACTTCGTAGGTGATGCCAATCAGGCCTTCATTGCTGCCGCCGCCGAGAAACAGTCCGACGATGGGAATCTGCCCGAACATGTTGTTCAGGCCATAGAGCGGAACGAAGGTCCCACTCATCTTCACCTGATTGACCGGATAATCGATGAGACCTTCGATGGTCGCACCGATTGTCGGGCCGCGAAGCACGCCATCCTTGACCCGCAACTGACCGCTCTGACGGGTAAACTCGGCGCGCATGCCGGAGAACCCGACGCCCTGCGAATTCGCGCCCGGCGCGTTCGCGACCGCACGATCGAGCGCCGCTTCACCCTTGATCGTGAAGTCGCGGACGTTCAGCAATCCTTCCTGGGGTGACGTATCCGATGTCGGCGGATCGACCGCCACCCACATCTTGCCACCATTCATTTTTGCATAGGTGTCGGTGAAACGGAAAAACGCTCCTGCGTCGTTCGTCTCGAGATACATCACATCGCGCCCCTGCGCCCGCCCGCGCAGATCGCCGATCACGGGCGTATCGCGTCCCAGCTTGCCATTGAGCGAAAACGCTCTGATCGCTCCGCCGCGGCGCGTGAGCTTCAGGTCAATGCTGCGAACCGCCTCGCCATAGAATCCCGCGAGCGCGCCAAGCTTGGCATCGATATCGATGTCAAAATTCTTGGATTTTTCCTTGGCGTTCTGATCCCTGCCCGACATCGCGCTCTTGATGAAACCACGGCCATCGAACACTTCGCCGCGCATTGTCACCTTGAGCATTCCGTCCGGCTGGCGCTCGGCCTTCAGGCTTGCCTTGTCGCCCTCCGACGGAGCAAAGGTCGGGAAGGATGCATTGACGAGGTCGTTCTTCTCGTCGATTTCCAGCGAGCCCTTGATGGACGTGCCGTTGCCCTCGACGACGATATCCTCGAAGCGAGTGCCCTGAGGTTTCTGAACGACGTTGAAAGTCATCTTGGTGGTTTTGCCGGCGACCTTGGTCCAGCCCGGCAGCAGATTGTCGATCCGCGCCGCGGTCAGGTCCGCTTCGACGCCGAAGCGGTTGTCTCGATTGTCGCCCTCGCCGCCCGCAATCTTTCCGGTCAGCTTGATGGGAATGGCGCCGCTCAGGCTCTGTCCCAGATCGACGCCAAGGCGTGCACGCGCCGCATCGTCGAGCGTCGCCGAAACGCGCACATCGGCATCGCCTTCGTTGTTCTTGCGATAGTCGAGAGCCGCCGGCTGCCCGCCGATCTTGACGTCGCCTCTTACCCGATAACCCTGATTGTCTGCGACAACCTTGAGTGAGCTTGCTTCGAGCTTCTGGTTCATCGCAAGCTTGTCGACGGCCAGCGCGCCAAGGTCGAGATTGATCGAATAGGTGGTGTCAGCCTTGGTCAATGCGTTCTTCAAAGGCATCGCAAGCGTGACGATCGCGGACACCGTTCCCTTGCTCGAATTGGGATCGATGACCGTGTCGCCGACATCGCGCAACCGATCCGATTGCAGAATCTCGGCAGCTGCCGGAACCGGTCCATCAACGCGGAAGCGGACCTTGGTTGGTGCAGGCTTCGGCGCAAGATCCGGCACCTCGAATGTGAGATCGGAAATGTTCAACCGTCTTCCGGCCGGCGTATCGACCGCGCCCTGTCCGACATTGATGTTGACGGTGCGGCCGCTGACACGGCCCTTCATGTCGCCATCACGAACGAGCGGCAGATCGTCAACCGGGCGAATGGTGAGACCGGTCGCCAGAAAATTCACCGACAGGCCATCGTCCGGAATTGGCGGGCCACCGCGCACGAGCGTATGGACAGGCGCATTCACGGCAACATCGAGCCGCTGGACCGTCCCCCGATCCACCCGCTCCGTGATCCATTCACGCACTTCCGGCACGATCAGGACGGGCCAGATGCGCTTCAGCACGGCGACAGGCATCGGCGTCGCCGCCATGCCCAGCCTCAAACGCGCATCGCCGGAATAATCGAGGCTGCCCGATCCAGCGATGCCTATCTCGCCGTTGCTGATATCGCACTGGGTCAAGAGCACACGCCGGTTTTCAGTATCGAACCGTAGTCGGACGGCGATGCGGTTGAAGATCGAGGGCGCTTCTCCGTCGTTACCGGCAAGCAGAATGGTTCCGCCGCTCAAGCCTAGCTGCCAGTTCGGTATGCTGTCGTTGGGAGGCTCAAGATGCGCGAGCAACGTGATGCGATTGGCGCCCGAGTTCACATGAAATGGCGCGACCATGACGCGGCGCCCGGCATCCCATTCGACGCGCGCGTCTGCGTGGTCGATCATCATCGGATAGTCCGGTACGTTAAGATCGACGATCGTGCCTTTGCCGGCGACAATCTCGCCCCGGAAGTAGGTTGGGAGCCCGTCGCGGCCTATTTCGCCTTTGAACTCGCCGCTGAGCGGCATGTCCGCCGCATAGGTAAAGTCCTTCAGCCGGGCGGCGAGCAGCAGATTGTTGGTCGGGACCTTGTTTGCGCTAATATCGATCGAGCGCACACCGTTCGACGGCGCACCCACGGCCACTTTCAGTTCCCAGCCGTTCTTGCCTTCTTCCCCGACGCTGAAAGCAGCGCCACCGCCGAGCGGTCGCCGCAGGCTGAGGCTGATGTTCTTGAAATTGAGAACGCCTCCATTGCGCTGATCCTCGACGGTCAGCACACCATTGCGCAGTCCGATTTCGTTGAGGCTCTGACCGTCAAGCCCTTTGGCGCTGAGACTGTCCAGCCACTCAAGCGCGGCGAGCAGCCCCCCTGTACCATTCGAAGCAGCGGCCGATGTGGCCGGAACCGTGGACGGCGCGGGCGATGCCTGGAATGGTAGCGGCGGCGGGGCGGAAACGGCTTGAGGCTCGGGCTTAACGGGGACCTTGCCGGTCGCGAGCGGACTGTTGCTTTGACCGGTTGAAACAATCACGCGTCCGTCAGGTGTGATCCTGACGGCAAGCTCGGCTCCAACAAGACGAAGCGTCTCGGCGCGCAAACGCCCCATCAGCAGCGCCGTACCGGACAGTCTCACTTCGGCTTTTGGAGCGCTCGCAACGATATTGCTTGCCCGATCCCGCACAACGATGTCGCGCAGCCGGACTGCAATCCTGATCCGTCCGGCACGCTCGATCTGCGTGCCTCCAACTTCCACGGTGTGGTCGCGGCCGATATTCTCCTCGATCGCCGCTGCCAGCCACGGCGTGACGATATCAAGATTGACCGGACCGGCGCCAAGCCGCAGCCACAACGCTCCAAAGCCCGCGGCGAATATGAGGCCGAGCGACATCAGGACGACGGCAGTGCGTCCGATCCACACCCTGCCTGCGATCCTGCGGCGCAGTCCGCGAAACCAGTCCGTAACGCGATGAATTCCGATGCTTGGCCGATTGAGGAGCTTGATCGCCCGATCACACGCCGCATCGTCATGGTGATTCCATCCGGAATCGTCCCAATGCCGGTGCTCGTCTGCAGCCTTCGCGAAGGCTTTCTTGGGCTCTGATCTCGGCATTGCCTCTCGGTGTCGATAGTCAGCCTGGTCGAGCCGCCGGGCGTCAAAGCGTCAAATTGGAGACTCGCTCCGTCGATGTGCTGCCAGACTAAAAGCCCGGTCTTAGTTTTCTGTATCGTCCGCTATTCGGCCGCCGCCGTGGAAAGTCGTTAATTCTGTACTGGTTATTCACCATACCTCGGGGACGTCAGATTTGCCCAGCCGAAGAAGGCGGCTTTAATGATCCGATTGCGAGTCTCGCGAATCCCAAAATACCCCGCTGAAAGCGACGAAAGGAAGGCGTATGTCCAAGAAAACGCGTAAGAAATCGTCCAAATCGACATCAGGGCCCAAGGGCGGAAAAGCCAAGACCGCCAAGCGGGCCCCCTCCAGAAAGGGGGGTGCAGCCGCCACCCGGAAAGTAGCAAAGAAAGCCAAGGCGAAAACCGGGGCGGCACGACGCCCCGCGACAAAAAAGACCTCAGCCGCTGCCTCCAAGCGTTCCCGCCCGAAGCGGGCGCCTGCGAGGAAGACCGCAGCTCCCGTCGTCCGCAATGCAGGGGCCCTCGCCGAGGGGCAGCTGGCGCCGGCGTTTTCGCTGCCGCGCGACGGCGGAGGGTCCGTATCGCTCGCGGACTACAGCGGGCGCAAACTGGTGATTTTCTTCTATCCCCGCGCCGACACGCCGGGATGTACCCTTGAGGCTATTGCCTTCAGCCGGCTCGCCGATGCCTTCGCCGAAACACGGACTGCCGTTCTTGGCGTTTCGGCCGACCCGATCGCCGCACAGGAGAAGTTTCGCGACAAGCATGAACTGACAGTTCCGCTGGTGTCGGATGAAAAACTCGGAATGCTAACGGCCTATGGCGTCTGGGGCGAAAAATCGATGTATGGCAAGACGTTCATGGGGATTTCTCGGACAACGGTTCTGATTGATGGCGATAGCCGGATCGTCAAAATCTGGCGCAATGTGAAAGTCGATGGCCATGCCGACGAGGTCCTCGCGGCGGCGCGCCTCGCCTAGCAATCCCATTCCGTTTCCCGAAAATTAACCATGAACGGTTCAAATCGGTGCCTGTAATTGAGCCGTCCGGAGCAGTTTTCGGTCGGTGCGGGAGTACCGATGTCGAGCCGTTCCGCCCACTATTCCGAGCCGCAACACCACCACGGGCATGATCATGCAAGGGCGCCTCAGCGGCGTCCGGCGCATGGTCATCACCGACCCGACCGCAATGGCTACACCATTGTCCATCACGGCAAGGCCGTGCGGTTCGGACCAGTCGTGTTCTGGATCGTGGCCGGATCCATCGTCATCATGGGCGCGTGGTCGGCGGCGACGGCCACCTATTTTGCCTTCCGCGATGACGTTCTGACCCGCCTGATCGCCCGCCAGGCGGAGATGCAGTACGCCTACGAGGACCGCATTGCGGAGCTGCGTGCGCGCGTCGATCGCACCACCAGCCGTCAGCTGCTCGATCAGGAACAGTACGACCAGAAGCTCAACCAGATCATGCGGCGGCAGGCGTTGCTGGAGCAGCGTGCCGCAGCGCTCAATGCAATGCCGGATACCGCCCCTACCGGTTCGATCAAGCCGGCGGCGCGCGGACCGCAGTCGACCGACGCCGGCTCGACCACAGGAATGCCCAAACCGTCGCCGATCAACGATACGGTGATCTTCGTTACACCGCCCGACCGCGAAGCGCGGCTTGAATCCCGAACGCCACCGGCTGCCCGCCCGCGCACCGAATTTGCCAAGGCTAGCGGTGTCGACAACGTCCTGTCGAACCTGCAGACCGCACTCGACAAGGTCGAAGGACGGCAGACCGCGACCCTGAACTCCGTCGAGGAAGGTTATGAATCGCGGATGCGCCGGATGCGCAGCGTGATTACAGATCTCGGTCTCGATATGGCGCAGCTCGAGGCTGCAACTCCCAAGGGTGGAATGGGCGGACCGTTCATACCGGTGAAACCGCCGTCAACCGCCGAGGCATTTGAACGCCAGCTTTACCGCATCAACCTGACGCGTGCGCAGGTCGATAAACTCACCCGTACCCTGTCGCTTGTGCCTTATCGCAAGCCGGTTGTCGGCAATGTCGAATTCTCATCCGGATTCGGCGTGCGCAGTGATCCCTTCCTCGGTCGCCCCGCGATGCACAGCGGACTGGACTTTCGCGCTTCCACCGGTGATCCGGTTCGCGCCACTGCGAACGGCAAGGTTGTCAATGCGGGATGGAGCGGCGGTTATGGCCGCATGGTGGAGATAGATCACGGCAACGGCCTGTCGACGCGTTACGGACATCTGTCGGCTATCAACGTCAAGGTTGGCGAGCGTATCGCAATCGGCCAGGTGATTGGCGAGGTTGGCTCCACGGGGCGATCCACCGGCCCTCACCTGCATTATGAAACACGGATCGACGGCGATGCGGTGGACCCGCAGAAGTTTCTCCGTGCCGGTGTCCGCCTCAGTCAGGGATAGATCGGGCTCGATTTATCCTGACCGGCCGAACACACGGAAAACGCGCCCATCGATCACCAGCAAAGCGCTTGCGATAACAAGTGCGCCGACAATTTCGCGGGCTTCAATTCTTTCGTCGAGGAAGAAGTAACCGAGCAGGATTGCGCTGATCGGAACGAGAAGCGTCACAAGCATCACATTGCTGGCGCCCGAACGCTCGATAATCTGAAAGAAGAGAATAAACGCGAGCGCGGTAGAGAGCGACGCCAGTCCAAGAACCGCCAGCCATGTGGTCAGTCCCGGCATCTGTAACTGCCATGGCCGATCGAAGATGCTCGCCAGAACGAGCATCATCAAGGCCCCTGAAAGCAATTGAAAGGTCGCGGCTCCGATGGGCGGAGCACCGCCCAGTTTGCGCCTCGCCCACAGGGCGGAGAAACCGAAACAGGTCGTAGCACCAAGGCAGAGCGCGATGCCGATGCTCTGCCGCGAACTGATGTCGAATTCATATCCTTTCAGGATAGCAACGCCGCACAGACCGAGCAGCACTCCGGCAACACGCCGCAGGATCAGCCTCTCCTCGCCGAACGCCGCCGCTACCAGAACGGTGAAAACCGGAGTGGTGGCATTCACCACCGCCGCCATGCCACTTGGGATGTAGGTTTGGCCCATCACAAGCAGAGAAAACGGCATGACATTGTTGATCAGCGCCATCACCGCGTAAGGCCACCATCCCGCTATGCCCGCCGGAAACGGGATGCGGTTGGCCCAGAGCACGGGCAGAAGGATCAGGGTCGCGACCGACAGACGAATGAAAACCAGCGTGAGCGGCGGCAATTCCTTCAAAGCCACGCCGGTAAAGAAGAACGTGCCGCCCCAGAGAACCGACAGAAAGATCAGCCGCGACCAGTCGCGCTCATCCATCCGCAGGTCGGTTTCGGGAAGTCTTTCCTGGACCACAGCCATGGCAAAGCCATACGCAGAGGCCCGGGGCTAAACCACCCGTTTCGCGACAACCCGGTTCTGCGTTTAATCCACGTCCTCGATGGCGCCCGGCGTAGTGCCGAAGGCCTTCTGGGCCAGCGTCGCCGCCATGAAGTCATCGAGATCGCCGTCGAGCACGCCGGACGTGTCGGAGGTCTGCACACCGGTGCGCAGATCCTTCACCATCTGATACGGCTGCAGCACGTACGATCGGATCTGGTGGCCCCAGCCGATATCGGTCTTGGCAGCCTGATCGGCGGCGGCCTTCTCTTCGCGCTTCTTCAGTTCGATTTCATAAAGCCGCGCGCGCAGCATGTCCCAGGCTTGCGCCCTGTTCTTGTGTTGCGAACGGCCGGCCTGACAAACCACGGCAACGCCGGTCGGAATATGTGTCAGCCGCACCGCGGATTCGGTTTTGTTGACGTGCTGGCCGCCAGCGCCGCCCGAACGCATCGTATCGGTGCGCACGTCCGATTCCTTGATATCGATCTTGATGCTGTCATCGACCACCGGGAAAATGGCAACGCTTGAGAACGACGTGTGCCGCCGCGCATTGGAATCGAACGGCGATATCCGCACCAGCCGATGCACGCCTGCCTCGGTCTTTAGCCAGCCATAGGCATTGTGGCCGCTGATCTGGATTGTCGCGGATTTGATACCGGCTTCTTCGCCTTCGGTCTCTTCAAGGTATTCGACCTTGAACCCATGCTTCTCCGCCCAGCGCGTGTACATACGCAGCAGCATCGAGGCCCAGTCCTGGCTCTCGGTGCCGCCGGCGCCGGCGTGGACTTCGAGGTACGTATTGAATCTGTCGGCTTCACCGGACAACAGCGCTTCCAGCTCCTGCTTCGCGACGTCCTTTTTCAAAGCCTTGAGCGCGTTCTCGGCTTCCAGGACGACGCTCTCGTCCTTCTCGGACTCACCAAGCTCGATCATGCCGGTTTGGTCTTCGAGCTCCCGCTCGATCTTGCCGATGCCGGTGAGCTGATTCTCGAGCGAGGTCCGCTCCTGCATCAGCTTCTGGGCTTTCTGCGGATCGTTCCAGAGATTGGGATCTTCGGCGAGAGCGTTCAGTTCGGCGAGGCGAGCCGTGGCAGCATCAACGTCAAAGATGCCTCCTCAGCAGCCCGACTGACTGCTTGATCTCTTCAACAAGGCGTTCGATTTCAGGACGCATGACAATTCCAGCTTGCGGAAAGACCGCGATTCAAAGGACGTGAGGGATGTAACGGCTGACGGTGAGCAGCGCAACTTTATCAGGTTGCGTTAGTACAGGCCGCCGGTCCCCGGCCGGAAGATGGCCCGGTCTGCATCCGGCGAAACGCCGGGTGAGCGCCCGTCTGCGTCGGCCACGCCGATAACCGAGTAGTTGTCGGGCGGCGCTGTTCCGGGCTTGAAGGCTTCGAGGATGGTCCGGCCGCTGTCACCCGGCCCGGCGCGCATGCCGCTCTTGGCATCGACGCGGATCAGCTTGATACCGGCAGGCACGCGGAAGGGCACAGCAGGCTTGTCGGCAAGCGCCAGCTTCATGAAGTCTTTGACGACCGGCGCTGCAAGATGTCCGCCGGTGCCGCCTCGGCCGAGATTTCGCGGCTTGTCGTAGCCGATGTAGACGCCGACCACGAGATCGGGCGAGAAGCCGATGAACCAGGCATCCTTCTCGTCGTTGGTCGTGCCGGTCTTGCCGGCGATCGGCTTGCCCACTTCACGCAGGACGGTCGCGGTGCCGCTTTGCACGACGCCTTCCATCATCGACGTGATCTGATAGGCGGTCATGGAATCCAGAACCTGCTCACGGCGGTCGACCAGCGAAGGCTCTGGCTGGTTTTTCCAGCCCTCGCCGGCATCGCAGCCGCGACACTCACGCTGATCGTGCTTGAAGATGGTGTGACCATAACGATCCTGAATGCGATCGATCAGCGTCGGCTTCACGCGCTTGCCGCCGTTGGCAAACATCGAATAGGCGGTGACCATGCGCATCACCGTCGTTTCGCCTGCGCCAAGCGCGTAGGACAGATAGTTCGGCAACTCGTCATAGATGCCGAAGCGCTTGGCGTACTCGCCGATCAGCGGCATGCCGACGTCCTGCGCGAGACGCACCGTCACCGTGTTCAGCGACCGGATCAGCGCGTTCCTCAACGTGGTCGGCCCGTAGTACTTGCCGGTGGAGTAGTTTTCCGGACGCCAGACACCCGCGCCCTGCCCTTGATCGATTTCGATCGGTGCGTCCACAACGACGGTCGACGGCGTGTAGCCGTTGTCCATCGCGGTCGAATACACGATCGGCTTGAAGGACGAGCCCGGCTGGCGATACGCCTGCGTCGCGCGGTTGAACTGGCTCTGGTCGAACGAGAAGCCGCCGACCATGGCCACGACGCGGCCGGTCCACGGATCCATCGCAACCATCGCGCCGGAAACTTCAGGCACCTGACGCAGCCGGTACTGCCCTTCGACCTTGTTGCCGTCCTTGTCGAGGAGTGGATCGACATAGATCACGTCGCCGGGTGCAATTACCTGCGTCACCGCGGTCGGCGTCTTGAAGCGTGTCGGACCAGCCGCTGCCTTTGCCCACCTGACGCCGTCCAGCGAGATCAATCCGGTTTCGCGAGTCTTGGAGACCGCGCCGCCAAGCTCACGGCCGGGTTGAAAGCCGATACGGGCCGATTGGTCGCTGGTCTCAAGCACCACGGCCATCCGCCACGGCGAAATATCGGAGAGCGATTTGACCTCGGCCAGTTTCACGCCCCAGTCGCCGACGAGATCGATCTTGTGCGGTGCGCCGCGCCAGCCCTGAGCCTCGTCGAACTTGACGAGCCCGGCGACCATTGCCTTGCGCGCCATCATCTGAAGTTTGGGATCGAGCGATGTACGGACAGAGAGGCCGCCTTCATAGAGCTTCTTCTCGCCGTACCGCTCGAAGATGTCGCGGCGGACTTCTTCAGCGAAATACTCGCCCGCGAAAATATGCGCTGCGTTGGAACGCGATGTCACCACCAGCGGCTCCTTGCGGGCGGCAACGGCATCGGCCTGCTTGATCCAGCCGTTTTCGGCCAACCGGTCGATCACGTAATTGCGGCGCTCGATGGCGCGATCGCGGTTACGTACAGGATGCAGGCTCGAGGGCGCCTTCGGCAACGCTGCCAGATAGGCAGCTTCCGCGATGGTGAGTTCGTTGACCGACTTGTCGAAATAGACAAGCGATGCAGCCGCAATGCCGTAGGCGCTGAGGCCGAGATAGATTTCGTTCAGATACAGCTCGAGGATCTTGTCCTTGGTGTAGGTGCGCTCGATGCGCATCGCCAGCAAGGCTTCCTTGATCTTGCGGTTGAACGAGACTTCGTTGGTCAGAAGGAAGTTCTTCGCGACCTGCTGTGTGATGGTGGACGCACCCTGCGGGCGGCGGTTGGAACCGTAATTCTGTGCGTAGAGAACCGCCGCGCGGGCCATGCCGGTGAAGTCGATGCCGCCGTGCTCATAGAAATTCTTGTCCTCTGCCGCGAGGAACGCATTGATCACGGGTTTCGGAATCGCCTGGATCGGCAGATAAAGCCGGCGCTCCTTGGAGTATTCGCCGAGCAGCGAACCGTCTGCCGCGTGAACACGCGTCATCACCGCAGGTTCGTAGTCCTGCAACTGCGAATAATCCGGCAGGTCCTTCGAAAAGTGCCAGATCGCTCCAGCGACTGCGGCGACGCCGACAAGGAACACGATCGTTCCAGCCGCAAACAGAAAGCCCATGAACCGCAGTAGCAAGCGCATCGTCAGTATCCGTCTTTAAACATCTGGCGCGATCACCCGAGGCACACGACCGGGCTTCCAAACCGAACTATACCATCCGCTATCCGTGCGTGGATCGATTCTGGTCTCTTCCTGGCCCGATTTTCTATAGAGCCGCCGCTGTGGCCAAACTAGGGCCTCGGCAGCAATTACCCTGCGAATTCAATCTGAACGGGCTTAATTGGAAGGACCCGTGGAAACCACGCGCTTTCCGAAGAATGCGTCAACGGCTTGGGCGACGGAACCGACAGTGCGGGACCGCCAGCTTTCGGAGACCAGATGCTGGAGATCATCCTTGTTGGAGACGTAGCCGAGTTCGACCAGCACAGACGGAACGTCGTGCGCCTTCAGGACCTTGAACCCCGCTGATTTCAGCGGGTGCTTGTGCATGCGGGCGACGCTCTTCATCTCGTTTACGAGGGTACGGGCGAAGCGATTTGAAAACGTTCGAGTCTCTCGCTGGGTCAATTCGATCAGGATATCGGCCACTTCCGCCGGCTCCTCGGTCAAGTTGATGCCCGCGATGGCGTCCGCTTTGTTCTCGGCCTCGGCAAGTTTCTCGGCCTCCGCATCGGAGGCGCGCTCCGACAGCGTATAGACGGTCGCGCCCTGGGCATCGCCCTCCCGCTTGGGCAAGGCATCGGCGTGAATGGAAACAAATAACGCCGCCGTATTGGCGCGGGCGATCTTCACCCGTTCCCCGAGAGGAACGAAGGTGTCGTCGTCACGCGTCATCACGACCCGAAACTTGCCGCCCTTCTCGATCCGATCCCGCAGCGCCTTGGCGAAATCCAGCACCAGCATCTTTTCGCTTTCGCCGGTAGCTGCCTGTGTGCCGTTGTCGACGCCGCCATGGCCGGGGTCGATCACGATGACCGGACGGGAATCGGTGACCTTTGCGGCCTTGGTCGTACCTGTCGTTTCAACCGCGGCCCCACTGGCGTCGGCGACGATCGCTGGCCGCAGTTGCACCTTGTCCTCGCCCGGCGACGATGCCTTGAACGCCGATCGTTCCACCGCAGCCAGTTCGACCACGAGACGCGCAGGCTGCCCGTTCGCCGGATCGATGACGTAGGTCTTTTCAATCCTGGCTGGACCGGTCAGGTCGAAAACCACCCGCGATCCCCCCGGCATCACAAGGCCGTAGCGAAAAGCGCGGATCAAACCCCGCCCTTCCTTTCCCACACCGGCGGGGAGATTGAAGGTGACCTGCGGAATATCGACGACGACACGATACGGATCACCGAGCACAAACGCCCGGGCATCAACCTTGCGGTCGAGGTCGAGAATAAAACGGGTCTGCTTGTCGTCGCCCGCCACGCGCACGTCGGAGGCGATTGGAAAGGCGGCCGCAACCGCTGGCTGCGGCGGCTGAGATTCGACTGCGATCGCCTCGGGAATCGGCAGGCACAGGAATGCTGCGGCGCACACCTGCGCAACCACCCGAAATGCGCGATAATTCATGTGGCTCGTCAACGAATCCGCAGCCTCCGGACACCTCATACCGCAATAGAACCGCGCAGTTAACGGCTCCTTACCGAGCGGGAGACGATTACCCGAGTGTGTTGCAGCGCTGTGACGCTTCCCTTGCCAGAAACGACCATTCGACGTATGTAGGAGAGGCTGACGGTTTAAACTTGCGGTTGTGTCGCGTTCAGCTTCCCGGTGCAGCGCCAGTTCCTCGTATTCAATCAGAGGTTCCAGCGTACCTTCCGACCCTCCACAGCCAGCGCAGCGCGCGGCTGATACGGAACGGCGGTTACCAGCCCGAGCGGCTACTTTCATAACCGGCGACCGTTGCCGCAAGGCAGCGGACCATCGAGAGCCAGCGCGCGCACCTTGCGCCGCGTTTGGCACTGCCAGCAGCAAAACCGCTGGCAACGTCGGCGGCAGGATACGGCGGCGCCTTTGCCGCCACATTGAATTAGACGGGCCGACGCTTGATGCGCCAGACTCTATTGCCGAACGGGATCAGTCAGAAGATCCCATCGACGCCAGCATCGATACGACGCGAATCTTTTCCGCGTCGCGTTTCGCTGACGTTGCGATCGGCACGGTGCCTCGGGCGGCGTTTTGGCCTTCCCCTCACCCCCGAATCAGGTGGACCGTTACGTGACCCGGCTACGCGCCATGCGCTGGCCGCCGAACGCACCGTTCGCCGTCAAGAGCTCAAAAATGCCCAACAAAATGTTGATCGATGCGACCCATCCGGAAGAGACCCGGGTGGTCGTGGTCCGCGGCAATCGCGTCGAGGAATTTGATTTCGAGTCTGCCCAGCGCAAGCAGCTGCGCGGCAACATCTATCTCGCCAAGGTCACGCGCGTCGAACCGTCGCTGCAAGCCGCGTTCATCGAGTACGGCGGTAATCGCCACGGCTTTCTGGCCTTCAGCGAAATCCATCCCGACTATTATCAGATCCCGGTGGCAGACCGTCAGGCGCTGATCGAGGCCGATGAACGCGCGCACCGCGAAGCCGAAGAAGAATCGGAAAACCGTTCCAGCCGCCGGCGCTCCCGCCATCGCAACTCCCGGCGCCGCGACCGTGGCGAGCGCGTGCAGAGCGAGATCATCGAGGGCGCAAGCCCCGAGATCGACACGCAGCCGCACGCGGATGCCTCGCAGGTCGGCGATCATGCACCGGATCACGGTCACGATGACATGCATCACGATCATGACCACCAGCATGATGGCGTACATCACGCCGAACACGATCATCAGCATGGTGAGGCTCATGACGTTGCGGCCCTCCCGGCCGGAAACGAGAGTCACGACGAGCATCATGCCGACGCCGCGCCAGTCGCCGCATCGCAGGAACTTCCGGCTCAGGAATCGTCCGCGCCGGTCGCCGCTCAAGACGACCATACCCATGACGATTATTCCCACGATCACGCGCACGATGATCATGAGCACGACGATCATCAGCACGAGCACCATGCCCACGATGAGGCCCATGAGGCGCCTATCGCTCCTCACGACGACGACGAACACCACGCAGACGATGCGGATGGCGACGACGACGAAGACGGTGAGGACGCCGAAGAGGAAGTCGTCGAGTCGGTCGGCGGCGACGACGTGCTGGAAGAAGTGCCGGAACGTGCATTCCGCCCGCGCCGCCAGTACAAGATTCAGGAAGTCATCAAGCGCCGCCAGGTGATGCTGGTTCAGGTCGTGAAGGAAGAGCGTGGCAACAAGGGCGCCGCGCTGACCACCTATCTCTCGCTTGCCGGCCGCTATGCCGTGCTGATGCCCAACACCGCACGCGGCGGCGGTATCAGCCGCAAGATCACCTCGGCTCAGGATCGTTCGCGCCTGAAGGACGTGGTCCAGGATCTCGATGTGCCGGAAGGCATGGGGATCATACTGCGCACCGCCGGCGCGTCCCGCACCAAGCCGGAGATCAAGCGCGACTTCGAATACCTGATCCGGATGTGGGAAACCGTCCGCGACACCACATTAAAGTCGCAGGCTCCTACCCTCGTTTACGAGGAAGGCTCGCTGATCAAGCGCTCGCTACGCGACCTCTACAACAAGGAAATCGACGAAGTCCTTGTTGCCGGCGAGTCCGGCTTCACCGAGGCCCGCGACTTCATGAAGATGCTGATGCCGAGCAACGTTCGCGCGGTGAAACAGTATCGCGACGGCCAGCCGCTGTTCTCACGCATGGGCGTCGAGAGCCAGCTCGATGCGATGTTCTCTCCGACGGTGACGCTACGTTCCGGTGGATACATCGTCATCAATCAGACCGAAGCGCTGGTCTCCATCGACGTGAACTCCGGCCGCTCAACCCGCGAGCACCATATCGAGGATACCGCCCTCAAGACCAATCTCGAAGCCGCCGAGGAAGTTGCACGCCAGTTGCGTCTGCGCGATCTGGCGGGTCTCATCGTGATCGACTTCATCGACATGGATGAGAAGCGCAACAACCGCGCGGTCGAGCGCAAGCTGAGCGACTGCCTGCGGCAGGATCGCGCCCGCATCCAGGTCGGGCGCATCTCGCATTTCGGCCTGCTCGAGATGTCGCGCCAGCGCATCCGCGCCAGCGTGCTGGAAAGCTCCACCGAGCCCTGCCCGCATTGCGGCGGAACCGGTCATGTCCGCTCGGTCTCGTCCGTTGCGCTGCAATTGCTGCGCGGCCTCGAAGAAACCCTGATGAAGGGACCGACCCACAATCTGACGGTGCGCACGCGCACCGACGTTGCGCTCTATGTGCTCAACCACAAGCGCGGTCACCTGCGCGATCTCGAAAGCAGCTTCAAGGTCACGCTGGCGGTCATCGCCGATGCGACGATCAGCGGGCAGCAGTCTTACGTGATCGATCGCGGCGAAGCCGTTCATACGCTTGAAGCCGCCAAGGCTATCCTTGCAGCGCAGCTCGCCGCATCCCCGGCCCCGGTCGAGGACACCTACGATTACGAGGATGACGAAACCTTCGAAGCCGAGGCCGAGTTTGAAGGTGATGATGAGGACAGCGCAGAAGCGCAATCCGCCGACGCAGCTCCTGCCGCCGAAGGCGAAGAAGGTCCGCGCCGTAAGCGCCGCCGCCGCAGGCGTGGCCGTGGTGGAGAAGCGCGCGATGGCGCACAGGCCGCCGACCGCGGCGATGCGACCAACATCGCGTCGCAGGATGACGCCATCGGCGAAGCCAGCGACGGCGACGAAGGCGACGACGAGCAGGACGATCAGAACGGAGAACCGCGCGCCGAGCAGAACGCGAATGGCGAACGCCGCCCGCGCCGCCGCGGACGCCGCGGTGGACGCCGTCGGCGTGGTGGCAATGACCTGAGCGGTGCAGAAGGTGCTCAGCCGGGCGAAGGACAGGTATCGACGATTGCCGACGACCTGGGACCGCTGCCAGAATCCGAATCTGCCGAAGCTGTGGCCGATCTGTCCGCACCAGCAGAGCCGGTCCGCGAGGAGCATCCCGCACCAGTTCCGGCTCCGCAGCCTGAACCGGTAGCGCAGTACAACGCGCCGCCGGAAGAAACCGAGGCAGCTCCACGCAAGCGCTCGACCGTCCGCGAGAAAGTCAGCTTCTTCTTCGGTGAAACGCCGAAGGAGCCGGAGCCCGCTCCTGTTCAAACGCCGACATCGGCACCTTCGACTGAACCGGCGCCATCTCAACCGCAACCCGAGACCGCCCAGCCGCGCCGCGCGGGCTGGTGGTCGCGCCGCGGCGAGTAACGGCCGAATACAGGATATGAATAAACCGCCCGCTTCACAGCGGGCGGTTTTGCGTTTGGGCCCGTTGAAACCGGCCTATCAGCCCCTGGCGAGCCAGCGCGTGATGCGTGTCACGGCTTCACTGATCTCCTGCGTCGAGCGCGAATAGGAAAAACGCACAAAGGACTTTCCGTGGAACGGGTCGAAATCAACGCCCGGGGTTGCCGCGACATGCGCCTGCTGCAGCATGGTCTTGGCAAACTCGAAGCTGTCGGCGTTGAACTTCGAAACGTCGGCATAAAGATAAAACGCCCCGTCTACCGGCAAAAATTCGGTCAGCCCGACTTTCGGCAGCCCTTCAATCAGGATTCGCCGGTTCTCCTCATAACCGTGCTTGATAATATCCATTTCCGCGCAACCATCGAACGCGGCTTCAGCCGCGATCTGCGACAGCGTCGGTACGGATATCGACAGGTTCTGCTGCAACGTCTCGACCGAACGCACCAGCACTTCCGGCACAACGATCCAGCCCACGCGCCAACCGGTCATGCAGAAGTACTTCGAGAACGAATTGATGATGATCGCCTCGGACGAAAGCTCGGCGGCCGTCACCGCCGGAAACGCGTAGTCGAGCCCGTGATAGATCTCATCCGAGATGAAGCGGATGCCTGCGCTGTCCGCTGCGGCGATCAGGTCCGCCATGGCCTCACGCGTCATCATGGTGCCGGTCGGGTTTGCGGGACTGGCGACCAGCACACCCTTCAGCGGTGTCTTGCGGTGGGCCTCCAGCAACATCTCTCCGGTGAGAGCGTGCCGTGTGGCATTGGTCGTTTCGATCAGAACGGGCTCACATCCGAGGGCACGCAAAATGTGCCGATACGGCGGATAGCCGGGAGACGTGATGGCAACACGATCGCCGGGCTCGAACGCCGACAAAAACGCGAGCACAAAGGCTCCCGAAGAACCCGTGGTGATGACGATGCGCCCGGGATCGACGTCCTGCTTGTAGGTTTCGCGGTAGTGGCGTGCGATTCGCTGACGCAGCGAGGAGATGCCGACAGCGGCGGTATAATCGATCTTCCCGACATCCAGGGCTGCGCGCGCAGCCGCGATCGCGGTCTGCGGCGCGGGAGCCGCAGGCTGGCCAACCTCCATATGGATCACGTGGCCGCCTTGGGCCTCGATCCTGGCGGCGGCCGCCATCACATCCATCACCATGAACGGCGGAACATTGCCGCGGCTGGAGGGTGTCAAAAGGCTTTTTGCCTTGTCTGTAAGCGTCACATCCAGTGTCCTGAATCCGAAGTTCGCCTCGTTTGCATCACTCTCCATAGCGAACTTCGGATTCAAAAGGACACTGGAAAATTACAATTCTAGTGTGGTTTTGGTTCGCAAGTCCGCAAATGTGCGCGCTGTAGAAGTAATGCGGACTTGCGAACCACCACACTGGCATGAAATCTGCTATTCTCGGGAACCGCGGCATGCAAGGAAAGCATGCGGCAACGTGCCGTTGTACCGCCGCATTCGGCGTCTTGTTAGACCGTGTTTTTAGCACCCTACAGGCCGCCGCTCCATTGCCAAGCTCGCTGACCAAGCCATGACAAATGCCCTCTTGACCGCGCCAGCCACCCGCTCGCCGATCCGCGCCGTTCTGCGGCGCGCGACCGCAGTCGTCACTGCGGCGGCACTGCTCGCCGGGTCATGGCCGGTGCATGCACAGCAAGGGGGGCCTCCTCTTCTACGCGACGCCGAGACCGAACAGCTTCTGCGCGACTACACGCGCCCGATCCTGCGCGCGGCGGGGCTGGAGAAGCAAAACATTCAGGTCGTCATTATCAACGATCCGGCATTCAACGCCTTCGTCGCCGACGGTCGCCGTATTTTCGTGAACTACGGAGCGTTGCGCGAATCCGATACACCGAACCAGATCATTGGCGTGCTGGCCCATGAAACGGGCCACCTTGCCGGCGGACATCTTGCGAAACTGCGCGAACAGATTTCGCGAGCACAGACCCAGTTGATCATCGCCATGCTGCTTGGCCTCGGCGCCGCCGTCGCAGGCGCGCGTTCCGGTGCAGGAAGTGCCGGCGCTGCTGCAGTCGCCGCGCCTCAGGCCGCGATCATGCGCACGATGCTGTCCTACCAGAGGCAGCAGGAAGAAAACGCGGACAAGGCGGGCGTGAAATTCCTCAACGCCACCGGCCAGTCATCCAAGGGGATGTACGAAACGTTCAAGCGATTCTCCGAACAGGGCCTGTACGCTTCGCGCGGCGCCGATCCTTACAATCAGTCGCATCCGATGCCAGCCGAACGCGTCAGGGCGCTGGAGGAACTGGCGAAATCGAGTCCATATTGGGACAAGAAAGACGACCCCGCGTTGCAGCTCCGCCACGACATGATGCGCGCCAAGGTGTCCGGCTTCATGGAGCGCGCCGATACCGTCTACCGCCGCTATCCGTCATCGAACGATAGCCTTCCCGCACGTTACGCCCGCGCAATCGCTACCTATCGTCACGGCGATCTGCGCAATGCCCTCGCCCAGATCGACTCCCTGATCAAGGTCCAGCCCAACAATCCTTACTTTTACGAGTTGAAGGGTCAGGCGCTGCTTGAGGGGGCCAAGCCCAATGAGGCCATCGCGCCGCTTCGCAGGGCGGTTCAACTGTCCAACAATGCGCCGCTCATCGAGATGTTACTTGGCCAGTCCTTGGTGGCATCGGACAATAAAGCTTACGCTGAGGAAGCCATCAAGATTCTGCGGGCAGCGCTCGTGCGGGAACCGGAAGCGGCGCTCGGCTATACGCAACTCGCAATGGCTTATGGCCGCAAGGGCGACTATGCAGAAGCCGATCTCGCCTCGGCCCAGGCAGCCTATCTGCGCGGAGACCAGAAAACGGCGCGAGATCTCGCCTCGCGCGCAAAGACTCGGTTTGCCATCGGCACCCCCGGGTGGGTCAAGGCCGACGATATCGTTAATACGAAGCCGATAAAGAATTGAACGGTCCACACAGTCACGAAGGAATGCTCATGGTTTCGCTCCGCTCTCTTGCTCCGTTCGCCTTCGCGCTGGTGCTGGGTCTGCCCGCCGTGTCGTATGCGCAGTCGTTCAGCGACGCGCAGAAGAGCGAGATCCAGAAGATCATTAAGGACTATCTCGTCGCCAATCCTGAACTGCTTGAGGAGATGTCGGCCGAATTGCAGAAGCGGCAGGCGGCCGCAGAATCGGAAAAGCATCGCGCCGCTGTTCAGAAAAATGCTGACGTGATCTTCAACTCGCCGCGCGGTGTCGTTGTCGGTAACCGGGACGGCGACGTGAATTTCGTCGAGTTCTTCGATTACAACTGCGGTTATTGTAAACACGCGATGGCCGACATGCTCACCCTGATGAAGTCGGACTCGAAGCTGCGTGTCGTACTGAAGGAATTCCCCGTTCTCGGACCGGGCTCGGTGGAGGCAGCGCAGGTCGCGGTCGCGGTCCGCATGCAGGACCCGAGCGGGAAGAAGTATCTGGACTTCCATCAGAAGCTGCTGAATGGGCGCGGACAGGCCGACAAGGCGCGCGCCATGGCCGCGGCCAAGGAAGCGGGTCTCGATATGGCCAAGCTCGAAAAGGACATGGCCAGCCCGGAGGTCAACGCGACGCTGAACGAGAACTTCAAGCTCGCCGAGGAAATGGGCCTCAACGGCACCCCGAGCTATGTGATCGGAAAGGACGTCGTGGTCGGTGCTGTCGGCGCGGCGGGTCTCGCCAAGAAAATCTCGGAAGCGCGCTGCGGGAAGGCGACCTGTTAGGCCGGGCCGCCCTGAGGCGGAGCATCCGCCTGGACAATCGTTAAGATTGGTTAACCAGTGATTTCAGAGTGTTCCACCAAGCTTTTCAGGTGATTTCTGAATGATTTGGCGGGGGATGGCGAAGCCGATCAGGCTTCCCTCCCGGCCCTATGTTGCCTATAAACCGCCCCAAGCTGCGCGCACCCGCATTATTTCGCCGACATTGCTGGATTTGGTTTTCGGATGGCAAAGACGATCTATGTGCTTAACGGGCCGAACCTCAATCTGCTCGGCACCCGCGAGCCGGAGACCTATGGCCATCACACCCTCGCTGACGTGGAGAAGCTCTGCCACGACAGCGCCGCCAGCTACGGCCTGACGGCCGATTGCCGCCAGTCCAACCGCGAGGGCGAACTGATCGATTTCGTGCACGAGGCGGGTGCGAAGAAGGCCGCCGGTATCATCATCAACGCCGGCGGATATTCCCACACCTCGATCGCACTCCATGACGCGCTGGTTGCCGTCAAACTTCCAACGGTCGAAGTCCACGTCTCCAACATCTACGCGCGCGAGAGCTTTCGTCACCATTCCTTCGTCGCATCAGCTGCCGTGGCAACGCTGTGCGGCTTCGGAATCGATGGCTATCGCCTCGCAATCAGCGGCCTCGCCGCGAAGATCGGCGCCAAGGCGAAAGCCTGATACGCCTGCCTGTCATTTACTGAGAAAGCTTCGGATTACACATGGCCTCCTCGCCGAAAGAACCATCTGCCCCAAAGGAAAAACCGGCCGACGAGCGCGAACTCATTCGCGAACTGGCGATGCTGCTCGATGAAACCAATCTCACGGAAATCGAGATCGAGCGCGCTGGCTTGCGTCTGCGGGTTGCACGCAACATCAGCATCGCGGCACCGGTGTCTTATCAAGCTGCGCCTGCTGCTGCCCCGGTTGCCGCGGCAGCTCCCGTTGTAGCTGCAGCCGCTCCTGCCGATATTTCCAAGCACCCCGGCGCAGTCCCCTCGCCGATGGTCGGCACCGCCTACCGCGCTTCCGAGCCCGGCGCGAAGCCGTTCGTCGATGTCGGCAGCAAGGTGAAGGTCGGCGACACGCTCATCATCATCGAAGCGATGAAGACGATGAACCAGATCCCGTCGACACGCGCCGGCACGGTCACGCAAATCCTCGTCGAAGACGGCCAGCCGGTCGAGTTCGGCGAACCGCTCGTCATTATTGAATAATCTCACCGTCAGGCGCTGCGATGTTCGACAAGATCCTGATTGCCAATCGCGGCGAGATTGCATTGCGCGTGCTGCGCGCATGCAAGGAGCTCGGCATCGCGACCGTCGCAGTTCACTCGACTGCGGACGCGAACGCAATGCATGTCCGCCTCGCCGATGAAAGCGTCTGTATCGGACCGCCGCCCGCGAAGGACAGCTATCTGAACGTGCCAGCGCTGCTCGCTGCATGCGAGATCACCGGTGCCGACGCCGTTCACCCGGGCTACGGCTTCCTGTCAGAGAATGCGCGTTTCGCGGAAATTCTCGCCGACCACAATCTGCATTTCATCGGCCCGAAGGCCGAGCACATCCGCCTGATGGGCGACAAGATCGAGGCCAAGAAGACCGCCAAGCGCCTCGGTATTCCTGTTGTGCCCGGCTCTGACGGCGGCATCGGCCCCGGCGATGACGCCATGGGCATCGCCAAGAAGATCGGATTTCCGGTTCTGGTGAAGGCAGCGGCTGGCGGCGGCGGCCGCGGCATGAAAGTCGCGCAGACTGAAGCCGATCTGATGCTCGCCCTGTCCACCGCGAGCAACGAGGCCAAGGCCGCGTTCGGCGACGGCTCGGTCTACCTCGAAAAATATCTTGGCAAGCCGCGCCACATCGAAATCCAGATTCTTGGCGACGGCCGCGGCGGCGCGATCCACCTCGGCGAGCGCGATTGTTCGCTGCAACGCCGCCACCAGAAGGTCTGGGAAGAAGGCCCCTCGCCGATCCTTAGCGCAGCCGCACGCGCCAAGATCGGTGAAACCTGCGCCAAGGCGATGCGCGAGATGCAGTATCTCGGCGTCGGCACCATCGAATTCCTTTACGAAGACGGCGAGTTCTATTTCATCGAAATGAACACACGCATTCAGGTCGAGCATCCCGTCACCGAAATGATCACCGGGATCGATCTGGTCATCGAGCAGATTCGTGTCGCCGCAGGCGGCGACCTGCCCTGCGCGCAGGAAGATATCGTCATCAACGGCCACGCGATCGAATGCCGTGTGAACGCCGAGAACCCGGTTTCCTTCCGGCCTTCGCCCGGCAAGATCATGCAGTACCATCCGCCGGGCGGGCTTGGCGTGCGGATCGATTCAGCCGTTTATCAGGGCTATGTCATTCCGCCCTATTACGACTCCCTGGTCGGCAAGCTGATCGTTCATGGCAAGACCCGTGGCGAATGCCTGATGCGGTTGCGGCGCGCGCTCGACGAGATGGTGGTGGATGGCGTCGAAACCACATTGCCTCTGTTCCGGGGGCTGGTACGGGAACCCAGCATCATCGACGGCGACTACCACATTCATTGGCTTGAGCACTATCTGGCCGCCGGCGACACCAAGTCGTCCTGAGGTTCCGGACCTGAAATTTTGAGTTCCATCCATGGAACTAAATTCCTATTTGCGCGTGATATTTCACGTACGCTAGGAATAGGGTTTCAGGGGTAGCAATTTGAATTTTCAGCGTTTTATTTATCCCGGCAACACCGCAGGGCGAACGTGACACGGGATAAGGCCCGTCGGCGCACGCTCTGGCAGATTGCCTTGCTATCCGCGGGCTTTCTGGTGCTGGTCGCGATCAGCGTCATTTCCATCGTTCTGGTGAACAAGGCGCGCGACGACAGCCGCTGGGTGGTTCACACCGTCGAAGTCGAAAATCAGATATCGACCGTCTTGCTGGATATCCGGCGCGCAGAAAGCGCCGCCCGAGGTTACCTCCTCACGTCGCAACCGAAATTTCTGGCGGAGCACGAGGCTGCTATCCAACGCATCTTGCCGGGTGTCGAGACGCTCATAAGACAGACCAGCGACAGCCCAGTTCAGATCGAGAACAGCAAGCAATTCCGCGAATCCATCGAATTGCGTCTCACGGAATTCACCAAAGCTGTCGACTTCGTGAAAAGGAACGACATTCCGGGCGGCGTGGCAATGTTGCGCGACGGTAGTGGCACTGCCGTTCAGCGCATAACTGAGATCGCCACAGCCATGCGCGCGGAGGAAGACCGTCTTTTCCAGGCACGAACCGCCGCAGCCGACCGCAGCCAGACTCTCGCAGCGGTTGTCACAACAGCCGGTTCAGGCCTGGTGCTCCTTTTGGCTGGCGCCTCACTTTTTCTGGTGCGGCGATCGACGCGTGCGCGCGACGAAGCCGAGCGGCAACTGCGCGACAACAATCTTAACCTCGAAGCGACTGTTGAAACACGCACCGCTGATCTTCGCGAAGCGAATGAAGAGATCCAGCGCTTTGCCTACATCGTAAGTCACGATCTGCGCTCGCCGCTTGTGAATATTATGGGTTTCACAAGCGAGCTCGAAGAACTGCGCACCGACATCTTCACCCGTATCGCAAAATACAGCCGTGCCGCTGCGGCGGCGCCGTCAGTCCCCGAGCCCATCGTCGGTGTAGATCCGGCGACAGCGCCGGAGCTTCAGGCGGAAGACAAACAGCTTGCCCAGGATTTCTCAGAAGCGCTCGGATTCATCAAGTCGTCCATCGGCAAGATGGATCGTCTGATCTCCGCCATACTCAATCTGACACGCGAAGGTCGGCGCGAATTTCATCCTGTAGAGGTCGATACCAGAGAACTTATCGAGACAATCATCTCGTCCATGGCGCATCAAGCGTCTGAGGCCAATGCGCAAATCCGCGTCGAGCCGCTGCCCAATATTGTCAGCGATCGCCTCGCATTGGAACAAATCTTCTCTAACCTCGTTGACAATGCTCTCAAGTACCTCAAGCCGGGCGTGCCGGGCGACATCCTGATCAAGGGGCGCCTCAAGCTCGGTTTTGTCATCATCGAAATCACTGACAACGGACGTGGTATCGATCCAAAGGATCACCAGAGGATCTTCGACCTGTTCCGACGGGCCGGTCTTCAGGATCGTCAGGGACAAGGCATCGGTCTCGCCCACGTCCGTGCATTGGTGCGCCGCATGGGTGGCACCATCAACGTCTCCTCAGAACTTCACAAAGGCAGTACTTTCACGGTTACATTGCCTGCGAAGTGGAATTTCGGAACTCAAGGAAAAGAAGAATGAGTCTGCCAGTTAAAATCATCATGATCGAAGATGACGAGGGCCATGCCCGCCTGATTGAGCGCAATATCCGGCGCTCGGGTGTCAACAATGAGATCTTGCCGTTCACCAACGGTACAGATGCGGTGAAATACCTGTTCGGCAAGGACGGCTCAGGCGTCGATCATAAGGATCAGGCGCTTCTGATTCTGCTCGACTTGAATCTGCCCGACATGACCGGGATCGATATCCTCAAGCGGATCAAAGAAAACAGTCACGTCAAATGCGCGCCGGTTGTCGTACTGACAACCACGGACGACGAGCACGAAATCAAACGCTGCTACGAGCTGGGCTGCAACGTCTACATCACCAAGCCCGTGAATTACGAAAGCTTTGCCAACGCGATCCGCCAACTGGGATTGTTTTTTTCAGTCATCAAGGTTCCACCTGTCAAAACATGAAACCTGCAACGCCTCTTCTTTTGTACATTGACGACGATGCCGATCTTGCGCGGCTGGTCGAGCGCGGGCTGAAGCGGCAGGGTTTTGCCGTCGAGCACGCGGCTGACGGCGCGAGCGGCCTTGCGCGCATCAAGCAAGGCGGGATCGATGTCGTCGCGCTCGATCAGCACATGCCCGGTCTCGACGGTCTGGAGACGCTTGCCGAAATTCAGAAGATCCCCGATGCGCCGCCGGTCATTTTCGTGACCGCATCGCAAGACAGCAAGATCGCGGTCACCGCCCTCAAGGCAGGAGCTGCCGATTATCTGGTCAAGGATACGCAGGGAGAATTTCTCGCGCTGCTCGACGTCGCTGCACGAGGCGCTATCGAACAAGCGCTTGTGCGCAAGGCGCGCGACGATGCAGAAGCGGAAGTTCATGCTTCGCGGGACCGCTACGCGGCGCTCGCCGCCGAGCGCGAGGTCCTGCTGCGTGAAGTGAATCATCGTGTCGGCAACAGCTTGCAGATCATCGCGTCGTTGCTGCATCTTCAGGCTAACTCGAGTGCCGACGACGATGTGAAGGCCGCGCTGACCAATGCGATGGGACGCGTCGCCGCGGTCGCGCAGGTTCATCGCCGCCTCTACACGTCTCAGGACCTCAAGACGGTCATGCTGAACCAGTATCTCGAAGCCTTGCTCGAGGACCTGCGGCGTTCCGCTGAAGGCAACCGGATGTCGCGGCTGACGATGAAAGCCGACCCCGTCGAGATCGACCCGGATCGCGCCGTTGCGATCGGCATCATCGTCAACGAACTGGTGATGAACGCCGTCAAGTACGCCTATCCGGACGGTGCCGGTCCGATCCATGTCGAACTCCGGTCGTGCAACGGCGGCCTTGAACTGTCGATCACCGACGATGGCGTCGGCTTGCAGGTAAAGCAGGATCCCCGATCCACCGGCATGGGCCAGCGCATCGTGAGTGCGATGGCGCAAAAGCTCGAAACCAAGGCCGAGCGCGATCCATCCCACGCTGGAACACGTATCGTGCTGCGGCTGAAGAGCGCCGTACAGCCGCAAATCAAGCAGGTTGTCGGCGCGGCTTGACGGTCGCGGAAGGCCGCACAACCTGCTATGATTGCGCATGAGTTCTCGCGACGCCGCATCGTCCGAAATTACGCCGAGTGTGTTGCTGCGCGCGTATGCCTGCGGCATCTTCCCGATGTCCGAAAGCGCCGACGACCCTACGATTTTCTGGGTCGAGCCGGAGAAACGCGGCATCATCCCGCTGGACGGGTTCCGCGTCGCGTCGCGCCTTGCGCGTACCGTTCGCTCCGACGTCTTTCGCGTCACCGTCAATACGGCTTTCAAGCAGACCATTGCCGGATGCGCCGCGCCACAGCCTGGCCGCGACGATACGTGGATCAATGGCCGTATCCGCGACCTCTACACATCGCTGCACGAGATCGGTCATTGCCACAGCGTCGAAGCCTGGCACGGCGATCAACTGGTCGGCGGGCTATACGGCGTCAGCCTTGGCCGCGCATTCTTCGGGGAGAGCATGTTTCACACCGAGCGGGATGCGTCGAAGGTGGCGCTGGTCCATCTCGTGGCCCGCCTCGTCGCCGGCGGATTCGTTCTGCTCGATACGCAATTCGTGACAGACCATCTGCGCACCTTCGGTGCAGTCGAAGTGCCGCGGCGCAGATACCGCACCATGCTCGATGACGCGGTCACGGGACAGGCCGATTTCTTCGCGCTTCCCGCAGACAGACCCGTTACCGGCGCTGAAGCGTTGGCGTGCCTGACCTAAAGCCGATGGGCCTGAACGAGGTTACCGCTGGAATGGCGGGAATGGATTCGGCGGCGGCAGCGGCCGCTGCACGGGCGGTTGCTTCGCCGGCCGCTTGGGCTGCTGCTGGGGCGGCGGAGGTGGCGCAGCTTTCGGCGCTTCCTGTTGAGCCACCGTTGCCGACGGACCTTTACAGTCGGTCAGCCAGATATCGTAGATCGGGTGCTCGACGCCGTGCAGACCAGGGCTGGCTGCGAACATCCAACCCGAGAAGATTCGCTTCACCTCGCCCTGCAAGGTGATTTCATCGACTTCGACAAAGGCGTCGGTGTTGGCCGCCTCGGTCGATGGCCGCGTGTAGCAGGCCTGCGGCTTGACGCGCAGAGCACCGAACTGAACGGTCTCTCCGATGTCGGCGTCAAATTTGATGATGCGGCCCGTGATCTTGTCGAGACCCGCAAAAACCGCCTGCTTGTTGACGATCTTCTGGGCCGGCGGTTCGGTCACGACCTCGTCGCCCGGCTGCAATGTTGCAGCCGTTGGCGGAGCGCTGCGCGGCTGCTTCTGACCGGGCGGCAGACCCGGCAACGGGTTGACCGCAGCGTTGTTCGGCGTGCCCTGTCCGGGTACGGCGGGCTGAGATGGAGCGGCCGCCGTTCCTGGAGGTGGCGGCAGCGGCTGGGTCTGGACATTTCCCGGCAGAGGCGCGCCCTGCCCCGGGGGCAGCGGACGGTTCGGTGTCGGAAGCAGACGGCCCTGCGGAGGAAGATCGGGCACCTCTTCCTCTTCCGGCTCCTGAATGGGCTCGCCGCGCTGCTGCACATTGGCAGGCGGGCGCGGCCTGTCGGAGAAGATATTGCCGATCTGGGCGTGCACGGGCGTTGCCGGCAGCATCAACAGGGTGGCGCTCAAGGCTGCGACAGAGAATGTGGTGATGGTTCGGAGCATCTTGCGCAGCTTCACAGGAGCACGGTGCCACAGGGTGCGAAGCGATTTCCGGAAAACATCGTGCTCCACACCTGTCGGAACGATCACATTCAAGATCATAAACTGATGCGGCCCCAATATGCGATTCAACCGAATCGTGTCCCGCCATTCTACAGAAAACGGGCCGCGCGCAGATCATCGGTTAACACGCCGAATACGGCGGGGAAAGGGCGAGCCATTCACACCGCCCGCCGAACCCAGACGGCTCGTTTGCCCCGGCGTTACTGTCCGGGGGTCCAGGACTGATAATCGCCCGTGGCCTTCGGCCGGCGACCCGCAGCGAGTGTCGAGCCCGATGGGCGATAAGCTGCCGGCGTACCGGTCATGTTCGGGCGGTGCGGCTTTTCCCACTCGCGCGGCTTGTAATCGGTCTCGGTCGGCGGCGTGTCCACAGTGTGGTGCAACCATCCATGCCAAGCGGGCGGAACGCGCGTCGCTTCGGCGTACCCGTTGTAGATTACCCATCGGCGCTCGAAGCCCAGCGTCGGATCGATCTTGCCGCCACGCGTACGGTAGTAGGTGTTGCCACCCTCGTCCTGTCCGACCACCTCGCCGAACCGCCGCGTCCAGAGCAGCGTGCCGAATGTCGTGCCACTCCACCACGTGAAAAAGCGTAGGAAAAACAGCTTCATGGCGAGAATCCGAAATGGGCGCGCAGTGCGCGCGATGGCTGTTTGATGCCATCCGGGGTCCCAATTGTCCAGTGCTAACAGCAACTTGGTGCGATGCGTGAACCTCCGGGGCGCTGAAGCGTTGATAGCCCTCACCGCTCATCCCCCGCCGGAATCCTCACGATGATCGACGTCATCAAAGACGGCTATGCCGAGATCCTGAACACGCTCTGGCTGCTGCCGAACTGGCTGACGGCGTCCACACTCGTGATCGGAGGAATCCTCGTCGCGCTGATCGCCAACGCCATGATCGTTCATTCGATCAGAAGCACGCTCGGCGTACGTCATCCCAAGACCCGGTCGCTGCTCACCCGCAGCAAAGGGCCGCTTCGGCTTGCTTTGATCGTCCTCGCTCTGTCGCTCGTGGTCAGGGTTGCGCCCATTGGAGAGCGCGCCGCGATCGTCTTCAGCAACGTCCTCAACGTCGCCTTCATCGCGTTATTGGGATGGACCGCACTTATAGCAGCCCAGATCGGTTCACAGGTTTACCTGCGGCGCTTCAGCCTGGAGGCCGAAGACAATCTGCTCGCGCGCAAGCATGTCACGCAGGTGGGCATCCTCAAGCGTGCCGCCGACACCCTGATCGTGATCATGACGGTTGCGGCAGCGATGATGAGTTTCGAGCAAGTCAGGCAATACGGCGTTAGTCTGTTCGCCTCGGCAGGCGTCGCAGGTCTCGCGATCGGTATCGCCGCGCGTCCCCTGCTCGCCAACCTGATTGCCGGCGTCCAGATCGCGGTAGCGCAGCCGATCCGGCTCGACGACGTCGTCTTTCTCGAGGGCGAATACGGCACCATCGAAGAAATCACCACGACCTATGTTGTCATCAAGCTTTGGGACTGGCGCAGGATGGTGGTGCCGCTGAGCTACTTCATCGAAAAGCCATTCCAGAACTGGACCCGCGAGACCTCCGCGCTGATCGGCTCGGTGTTCCTGTATGTCGACTACACCGTGCCGGTGGAAAAACTCCGCGAAAAACTGATGGAGGTGGCCCGCGCCTCGCCGCTCTGGGACGGCCGCGTCGTCGTGCTTCAGGTCAGCGACGCCACCAGGGACAACACGGTCGAACTGCGTGCGTTGCTCAGCGCACGAAGCGCGCCTGCGGCGTGGGATTTGCGCTGCGATGTGCGCGAAAAACTCATCGCATACTTGCAGGAGGAGTACCCCGGATCGTTGCCGCGCCAGCGCCAAGAGTTCGTGTCGCGCAACGAATCGGATCAGGGCCCGCTATCGCCTCACACAATGGTATCGCATCACCGCGCAGGCTGAAGCTGCGACACCGTTTGGTCGCAATCCATTCATGCTCCATTGGGTTTGCTCGTGCGAACGTGAACCTGAGACTTTTGAAAGCCCGGAACATCTCATGTGGGCTTCCGTTCTTTCATGAAGTTCACCCGGAGTTCGAACAGATGATCAATCTCAAAGTTTTCGGTACGGCGGCTCTTCTTGCGATCACCCCTGTGATCGTCGCCTCGAGCGCTGATGCACAAGTCCGCTTCAACGGCGGCGGCGCCTCCCGTGGCGGAGCGCCTGCGATCGGTGGCGGCGGAGGTTTTCGCGGCGGTGGTGCAGGCATGGCCCGCCCAAGCTTCAGCGGCGGTGGCATGGCGGCACGCCCGAACTTCGGCGGTGGACCGCGTGTCGGCAACTCCGGCATTCGGTTCTCCGGTCCGCCTTCCGCGGTCCTCGGAAATCGCGCGATCTCGGGCCGTCCGGTCGCCCAGCTTGGAGGTGGCGGCCAGTGGAACGGCGGCCGTCATTGGCACGGGCACAGGCCTTGGCGTGGTCCCGGCTATGGCTTCGGAGCAGGCCTGGCGCTCGGCGCAATCGGCTCATCGTATTATTACAACGACCCGTATTACTACGATAACTCCTACGCATACGCGCCGGATACCTACGTAGACGATGAACAGTATGCAGCCGCTCCGGCGGCTGACGGCGATGCGGCTTACTGCGCCCAACGCTACAAGTCCTACGACCCGGCGTCAGGCACGTACCTGAACTACGACGGCAACCGCTATCCCTGCCCGTAAGCCATTGCGAAATATCCGACTTCCGGCCTCTGGGGTCG
This sequence comes from Afipia sp. GW823-FHT06G09, assembly GCF_058794875.1. NCBI lineage: Bacteria > Pseudomonadati > Pseudomonadota > Alphaproteobacteria > Hyphomicrobiales > Nitrobacteraceae > Afipia > Afipia sp. GW823-FHT06G09. The sequence goes on along the minus strand of NZ_JBXAHF010000004.1, from coordinate 595,148 downwards.
TGTTCCTGAAATGGAACCGCCCCAGAAGCGCCTGAATCCAACCCAACATTGACATTCTCTGTATGGAGCAGCGCATCCCGCGCAGCTCCCGATGCAGAGTGATCGATGCGGGCTTGGAGTGAGGAAGATGATCACCTTTAGGAATGGATGCGCAGTCGCAGCCGTTGCGCTGGCGCTTCCAATGGCCGCGATGTCATCCGGCCATGCTGCACCGCTGGCGCCGAGCCAGTTTCTCGCGGCGGCTCATGCCGGCGTCGACAATTCGCTGATTACTCAGGTTCAGTGGCGGCGGCGCGGATATTACTACGGCGGTGCTGGCCTCGGTGTCGGGCTTGCCGCCGGTGCGCTGATCGGCGGCGCTATCGCCGCCGGTGCAAATCCCTATTACGGACCGGGATACGGGTATGGCTACGGTGGCCCGGCCTATTATCCTGCGCCCGCCCCTGTGGTGGTTGCGCCGGGCTATGGCGGCGACGCGGAAGCCTACTGCATGCGGCGCTACCGGTCTTATGATCCGGCATCCGGCACGTATCTGAACTATGACGGCAACCGCTACCCCTGCCCGTAAACTTGAACAGCAGTTGATTTGAAAACGGCGATGCCATGCATCGCCGTTTCTTGTTGGTGCTGAATGATGCTGGCTGACGTCGTGCCTAAAACGAGACCTTGACGCCGCCTCGGCCCGTGATGGTCTGGCTCTGGTCGGACATCGCGGTGAATTCAGCTGCGCCGAAGACGGAGACGCCAGAAGCGTTGCGCCAGTCGAAGCCCGCCCCCGCGTAGAAGCCGACAATATTGCCCTTGCCGGGCGTCGCGAAGGCGAGGCTTTGTCCGAGCAGAACAGTGCTGATGTTGCTGTCGCCCACGCGCTGCAAGGCAATGATGCCCGCGGAGCCGCTTAACTGAAGTTGCTCGGTGGGCGTGGCATTCGTCGTATGCATCAATTTCAGTTCGCCCCGCTCTTCGAAATTGTGCGAGGTGCGCGAAGCCACCGTCAAATTCGTGCTCGACCCGCTTTCCTGATATCCGCCGAAACCGGCTGCGAGATAGCGCACGCGCGCGGACGGCGTCAGTGTCAGATTGTAGCCCAGCGATTGCTTCAGTCCGTAGGCGATTTCAGGACTGACGAACCAGCCATTGTATTTGCCCGCGGCGTATTCATAGCCGCCGGGCACAAGGTTATTGGCAATCGTGCGCTTCACGTCGTTGTTACTATAGCCACCGAGCAGCGAGAAATCCAGGAACGCGCGGCCCATCGCATAGCGGCCATAGAGCCCGCCAAAAAAGATATCGCTCGAGGTGTCGCCGGAATTCAGATCGATGGTCGACTTGATCGCGCCCCCGCCGATGAAGCCGCCGAGGCGCAGATCGGGTTGCACCGTCTTGTCGATGCCGAGCACACCGCCATAGAAGTAGCTTACAGAGCGCAGGGTCGGCGCATCGGCCTGCTGAATGCGCTGGCCGCCGAAACCCTGCGCCCAGATACTCATGCCGTCCGCCGCGGTGAAGCTTGGGTTGCTCAGAAGCACACGATCATTGCTTGCATAAGCCAGCGCAGGAATACCCGAGAACGCATCGTTGGCCATGTCCCGCGCGACGTTACCCGACGGGGCGAAACCGATCGCCGTCGTCGCGCCACCGCCATTCATCGGCGCTGGGTTTGTAAGACGGCTGGTAACCAGCGACGTGATGGTGCGCGTCACATCGACCACATTGCGATCTGCATTGGCAAAGGACGTTGGGTCGAGAACGGCAATTGTATTGCCGTTGATGACATAAGGCGCTCCCCCGGTGATGTTCACAACCGCTCCGGTGTCGGTAAGACCACCGAAGATCCCGCACCCGCAGCCCGGCCCGCCGAACGTCAGGACCGAGGAGATGTCGTGGCCGCTGAGAATGTTGACCCTGGTGCCGACGGCGAACGGATCTGTCACATCACCGTTGAGAATGATTTGGCCGACGATGCGCGAACCCGGCAGGATGTTCAGCGTTGTTGGCGTGGCGGGATCAAACTGGGTCAGATCAAGCGCAACGCCGGTTGGGCTAAGGCCATAGGTGCCATCGATCAGACCTGCGTTGCTGAACACGACCGTGCCGCCACCGCCGCCATTCGCTACATCGACTTCACCAAAAATCCGGCCTCCATTGTAACCGGTGACCGTCCCGTTGTAAGCGCCAACTCCAACGCCCAGGAAATCGGTATAAATCGTGCCGTAGTTGATGAACGTTGCGTTGCCCGTGCCGCCTGTGTTGCCGGCAAGAGTCAAAACATCTCCTCTAATCGTTCCATAGTTGATGAGGGTTGCGTTGCCGTCACCTCCACCAAGTCCCGTGGTCGTGATTACTCCGCCATTCACGTTACCGTGGTTTATCGTTGTCGCGTCACCACCCATGGCCGTCGCGTTGAAAATGCCGACCGGGGGGCCGCAGCAACTTCCGCTAAACAGCACCTTGCCGCTGTTGATGACGGTCGCGTTGCCTCCGTCGGCGGTGACGTTTGCTATCGAGTCAACCGTGCCCGAGTTGAGCGATGTCGCGTTGCCGCCACCCGAACCGGAGCCACCGTTGTTGGTCTGCGTACTGAGAAGGCCGCCGATTACGCCGGAGTTGTTGGCGGTCGCATTACCTCCGCCGTCCGCGGTGGTGGCAACACTTCCGCCGACAGTGCCGGAGTTGGTCGACGTGGCATTCCCCGCGCCGGTCAGCGTGCTGATGTACGTCCCGATGATTCCCGAATTGTTCGATGTCGCATTTCCGAGGCCGCTGGCTGAGGTATCAAGCATGTCGGCATTGATACCGGAGTTCGTCGCGGTGACATTGCCGTCAACGCTGGTCGTGGTGATGCCATTACTCAGACCCGAACTCGTTGTCGCCAGATTGAACGTGCCGAGTTGGTCCTGAAGAAACGGAACGGCTGTCGCGCCGGTATTGGTACAGGTGACGTCGCTCGCGCCGAGTGTCCCGACGCAGGCAAATTGCGCACGCGCGTCCGTCGATGGCAGGGTTGCCGCGGCCATGATCGCAGCCATGATCGCGATGACAGGCAATCGCATCGCACGCGCATTCTGCACACGCGTCTCCAACGCCCTGTCCGCAACAATCGACGCCACGCCCCAACCCCATTACCCGGCGGCAAGGTCAGCCGCCGATTGCCCGCCGGGAACCTAACAGGCTCAGGTTCCAGGGGCTGTTACATTTGGGATACAGCGCTGATTTATGAAGTATTAACGGCGCTTTCTGCGCGCATTGAGACACCACCGTCTCAGGATCGCGACGCCAGAATGACGCCCCCGATGGTGAACCCGAGCGCTGCAATCTGGGCGACACCGAGCGGCTCGCCGAGCGCCGCGGCAGACACCAGCACACCGATGACCGGCACCAGCAGAGTCCCGATGGCGGCAACCGATGCCGGCAATCGCTGGAGCGCGGCAAACCAGCAGGCGTAGGCGACGCAGAACTGGACCACGATCGAATAGCCGAACAAGGTCCAGCCAAGGGATGACAGCGCCATGAAGTGCGGCTGTTCGAGCAGGAGACCCGCCAGCCCCACCGGCAGACAGCCGATCAGGATCTGCCAGACTGCCGAGGTCAGCGGCGGCAAGCCGAGCGGCCAGCGTTTGCCAAACACCGTGCCCAGCGCGAACAGGAATGCACCGGCCAGCGCCAACACAATGCCAGGCAGCTTGACGTAACTTGCGGCAATGCCCCCGCCACCCATCAGTGCGATAAGTCCGGCGATTGCCATTGCCATGGCGACGACGCGCAATAGCGAAATCCGCTCGCCGAGAATCGGCCATGCCAGCGCCGAGGCCCAGACCGGCATTGTATAAGCCATAACCGCCGCTTCGCTGGCCGGCAGATAGACCAGCGCCAGACCCATCAGCGCCATCCATGCCGTGACGTTGAGCAATGACAGCAACACCAGACGCGGCCATTTCTCGCGCGGCACGCTCAGCGGCTGACGAAACACCCGCGCCAGCAGTGCAAGCAGAGCAGCGCCGATAATTCCCGACAATCCGCGCACCGACAGCGGCGGCAATTCCATCAACAGATGTTTGGTGACGGGCCAGTTCAATCCCCAGCCGACCGATGTCGCGACTAGTAGGAGGTAGCCGACCGTTCGCGTTCGCCGTTGCGCGGCGACTCGTTCTTCCGGGGACATTTTAGTCAGCGCTTCCGGTGGTGTGCGGCTATCCACAGGTTTGGTCCCTCAGCTCGAATTCCACACCATGTGGATGACGGGGAGAAAGACCACGCACGCGGCACGCGATCCACCCGAAATCCGCAAAATACGCGCATACCAAAGGCGCGATTTTGGAGGCCCGCGACAAACCTTGGAGGAACTCACAAAGCGGTGAGATTTCGGCTTCCGAATCCACAAGGACTCACCGATACTTCCCGCAATGCGAACCAAGCCGGCGACGATCCATTCCGCTGGAAATCCGCATTTTCCACCATATTTAGTATTTGATTCAGGTTTCGACACTAATCCTTGACGTGCCGGATGGAGTCGGCCTAGCTTTGGGACTGTTCGGCGCGGGGGTTTTCAGTCCCGCCGGGCACCTCCCGAAAAGGGTCGAGAAGGCAGCTCCGTCAGACCGGTCGAGGTCGCGGGACGTGGATTTGTCTGCCCTTTTTTCGGAGCCGGAGAGCCATCCGGGCGTAATGGCAAAACCGCGGCAAACCGCGGCGCAAAAGGCGAGTTTGGGGCGTTCGGGCAAGGCCGGTTTTGGGGACCGGATCGTGCCCGCCAGAGTTAACAGGCCGCGGCTTCGGACCCGAATACGGGACGACGTGAACGGCAAAAAACTGCGAACGAACCAGTTCGCAAATTGAAATCTCCGGCTTACCGTCAAGGGACGGGAGCGCCGGCAAAGGACGGGGCACTACCATGCGCATCGAACGCCGCTACACCAAAGCCGACCAGTCACCCTACGCCGCCATCGACTTCCGGCTGACGACGAGCGAGATCCGCAACCCCGACGGCTCGGTGGTGTTCCGCCTTGAGAACGTTGAAGTGCCGGAGTTCTGGTCGCAGGTCGCCTCCGACGTTCTCGCGCAAAAGTATTTCCGCAAAGCCGGCGTTGCCTCGCGCCTGAAGAAGGTCGAGGAAGAAACCGTTCCGTCGTGGCTGTGGCGCTCGGTGCCGGATACCGAGGCGCTCGCCCTGCTCCCCGAATCCGAGCGCATCGGCGGCGAGCATTCCGCCAAGCAGGTGTTCGACCGTCTCGCCGGCTGCTGGACCTACTGGGGCTGGAAGGGCTCGTACTTCTCGTCGGAAGAAGATGCCAAGGCCTTCTACGACGAACTGCGCTTCATGCTTGCCAAGCAGATGGTCGCGCCGAACTCGCCGCAATGGTTCAACACCGGACTGCACTGGGCCTACGGCGTCGATGGTCCCGGCCAGGGCCACTACTATGTGGATTGGAAGACCGGCAAGCTGACCAAATCCAAATCGTCCTACGAGCATCCGCAGCCGCATGCCTGCTTCATCCAGGGCGTGGACGACGATCTCGTCAACGAAGGCGGCATCATGGACCTGTGGGTCCGCGAAGCACGCCTGTTCAAGTACGGCTCCGGCACCGGCTCCAACTTCTCGCGCCTGCGCGGCGAAGGTGAAAAGCTCTCCGGCGGCGGCCGCTCAAGCGGCCTGATGTCCTTCCTCAAGATCGGCGACCGCGCAGCGGGCGCGATCAAGTCCGGCGGCACCACGCGCCGCGCGGCCAAGATGGTCGTGGTCGACGCCGACCATCCGGATATCGAGACCTACATCGACTGGAAGGTGAAGGAAGAGCAGAAGGTCGCCGCGCTCGTCACCGGCTCCAAGATCAACCAGAAGCATCTCAAGGCCATCATGAAGGCCTGCGTGAACTGCGAAGGTTCAGGCGACGACTGCTTCGATCCCGAGAAGAACCCGGCGCTGCGCCGTGAGATCAAGTTCGCGCGCCGCGCACTGGTGCAGGACAATCTGATCAAGCGCGTGATGCAGTTCGCCAAGCAGGGCTACACCGACATCTCGTTCGACACTTACGACACCGACTGGGATAGCGAAGCGTATCTCACCGTCGCCGGCCAGAACTCCAACAACTCGGTCTCGCTGAAGGACGACTTCCTGCGCGCGGTGGAAACCGACGGCGACTGGAACCTGATCGGCCGCACCAACAAGAAGGTGACCAAGACGCTCAAGGCCCGCGACCTGTGGGAAAAGATCGGCTACGCCGCCTGGGCCTCGGCCGATCCCGGCCTGCACTACAACACCACGATGAACGACTGGCACACCTGCAAGGCCAGCGGCGACATCCGCGCGTCGAATCCGTGCTCGGAATACATGTTCCTCGACGACACGGCGTGCAACCTCGCCTCCGCGAACCTCTTGACGTTCTACGACACGCAGACCCGCCGCTTCGACGTCGAAGCCTACGAGCACCTCTGCCGTCTCTGGACCGTCGTGCTCGAAATCTCCGTCATGATGGCGCAGTTCCCGTCGAAGGCGATCGCTGAACTCTCCTACGAGTTCCGCACGCTCGGCCTCGGCTACGCCAACATCGGCGGCCTGCTGATGACCATGGGCCTCTCCTATGACTCCAAGGAAGGCCGCGCGCTGTGCGGCGCGCTGACCGCCGTCATGACCGGCACCAGCTACGCGACCTCTGCCGAGATGGCGAAGGAGCTTGGCCCCTTCCCCGGCTACAAGAAGAACGCCGCGCACATGCTGCGCGTGATCCGCAACCATCGCCGCGCCGCCCATGGCGAAGCCTCCGGCTATGAAGCGCTGTCGGTCAATCCGGTGCCGCTCGATCACGCAAGCTGCCCGCAGGGCGACATCGTGACCCGCGCCAAGTTCGTCTGGGATCAGGCGCTCGAGCTCGGCCAGCAGCATGGCTACCGCAACGCGCAGACCACGGTGGTCGCGCCGACCGGCACCATCGGCCTTGTGATGGACTGCGACACCACGGGCATCGAGCCGGACTTCGCGCTGGTGAAGTTCAAGAAGCTCGCCGGCGGCGGCTACTGGAAGATCATCAACCGCGCCGTGCCGGAAGCGCTGCGCGCCCTCGGCTACCCCGAGAACGAGATCGCTGAGATCGAGGCTTACGCCGTGGGCCACGGCTCGCTCGGCCAGGCCCCCGGCATCAATCGCTCGACCCTGAAGGCCAAGGGCTTCACCGATGAAGCGCTGGACAAGGTCGAGAAGGCCCTGCCGACCGCGTTCGACATCAAGTTCGCGTTCAACAAGTGGACCTTCGGCGAAGACTTCCTGCGCAACGAACTCAAGCTCGATGCGAACGCGATCAACGCGCCCGGCTTCGACCTGCTCGCCGCGCTGGGCTTCACCAAGCGCGAGATCGAAGCCGCCAACGTGCACATCTGCGGCGCGATGACGGTGGAAGGCGCGCCGCACCTGAAGGCCGAGCACTACGCGGTGTTCGATTGCGCCAATCCCTGCGGCAAGATCGGCAAGCGCTATCTCTCGGTGGAAAGCCACATCCGCATGATGGCGGCCTCGCAGCCCTTCATCTCGGGCGCGATTTCCAAGACCATCAACATGCCGAACGACGCCACGGTGGAGGATTGCAAATCCGCCTACCTGCTGTCGTGGAAGCTCGCGCTGAAAGCCAACGCGCTCTACCGCGACGGCTCGAAGCTGAGCCAGCCGCTGAACGCGCAGCTCATCTCCGACGATGACGACGAGGACGATGCGGTCGAGGCGCTCTACGAGAAGCCGATGGCGGCACGCACCGCCCAGGTCTCGGAGAAGATCGTCGAGAAGCTGGTCGAGCGCATCGTGGTCATGCGCGAGCGCGAGAAGATGCCGGATCGCCGCAAGGGCTACACCCAGAAGGCGGTGGTCGGCGGGCACAAGGTCTATCTGCGCACCGGCGAATACGATGACGGGCGCCTCGGCGAAATCTTCATCGACATGCACAAGGAAGGCGCGGCGCTGCGCTCCTTCATCAACAACTTCGCCATCGCCGTCTCGCTGGGCCTCCAGTATGGCGTGCCGCTGGAAGAATATGTCGACGCCTTCACCTTCACCCGCTTCGAGCCTGCGGGCCCGGTGCAGGGCAACGACTCGATCAAGTTCGCGACCTCGATCCTCGACTACGTGTTCCGCGAACTGGCGGTGAGCTACATGTCGCGCTTCGATCTCGGACATGTCGATCCGAGCGACATGGGCTTTGATGCGCTGGGCAAGGGCGTCGAGGAAGGCAAGGCGCCGGAGCCGCATGGCGCGACCAAGTATCTGTCGAAGGGCCTCACCCGCTCGCGCACGGACAACCTGGTTGTGATGCGCGGCGGCGCGGCGGCGATCTCCGCCAACGACGACAGCGCACCCGCTGGCGGCGCGAAGGTGACGGCACTCTCCGGCACGCATGTGGGCGACAGCCTTGAGGGCGCAGCCGCGCTCAAGGTGGCGGAGCCCGCGCGCGACCTCTCGCCGACGGAAAAGCTGGAAGCGCAGCAGTGGAGCAAGGCCGGTTCAGCGGCAGCCGCTGCACCGACCAAGGCCGAGCGCCGCGCGGAAGCCAAGGCGCGTGGCTATGAGGGCGACATGTGCACGGAGTGCAGCAACTTCACGCTGGTGCGGAATGGCACGTGCATGAAGTGCGACACGTGCGGAAGCACGACGGGGTGTTCGTGAGGTATTGCGCGATATAATTTCGATCCCGTCGATTTATAATCGACGGGATCGCGTTATTTATAATCATTCACTTAGAGAAACCTGATGCAGTGCCCGCATTGCAGTATTCATTTTCATGAAAATTGGAACCAACAATATTTCGAACGTCATAGCTCTGTATTGCGCAGCAAAGATAATTTGTATTGGTACTACCGCTCGGCGATATGCCCAGGCTGCAAAGACATAACCATCGAAGTCGCGCGCCTAAACAAAGACGATATAGTTGTAGGCAGTTGGCGACAAATTTATCCAGTCGGCGCAAACCGAGGACCAATTTCACCTACCGTACCAAAAGAAATTGCCGATGATTATGTTGAGGCTTGCACCGTTCTGCCGCTAAGCGCCAAAGCATCAGCAGCTTTATCGCGTCGATGCTTGCAAAATATGTTGCACGCGAACGGCTACATCTCAAAAGATCTTGCAAAAGAAATAGACCTTCTCCTCGCAGAAACGGATCCGAGAAAGGCGCTCCCTCACAAATTGAGGGAAACGGTAGACGCAATACGAAACTTCGGAAATTTCTCCGCTCATCCAATTGATGATAAAACGACACTCCAAATTATCGACGTTGAGCCTCACGAGGCAGAATGGTGCCTCGAAACAATTGAAGAACTATTTGAGCACTTCTATGTAGGGCCGGCTGCTGCAAAAGAAAAAAAAGCTGCGCTAGATGCCAAATTGAAAGCAGGTGGAAAACCGCCTTCAAAATCCTAGATTCGTCATTGCGAGCGGAGCGAAGCAATCCATCTAAAATCCTCAGCTAGCAAAAGCTGGATTGCTTCGTCGCTATCGCTCCCCGCAATGACGATCTTTCACAACCTTGCCCCACGCGCCCACCATCCCCATCTACAGCGGACCGGCACACGCACGAGTCCCCCGCCTCCATGAAGAAAATCGGCTTTCTCTCCTTCGGCCACTGGTCGCCGTCGGCGCATTCGCAGACACGCTCCGCTTCCGACACGCTGCTGCAATCCATTGATCTCGCTGTCGCCGCCGAAGAGCTTGGCGCGGACGGCGCGTATTTCCGCGTGCATCATTTCGCGCGCCAGCTCGCCTCGCCCTTCCCGCTGCTGGCCGCCGTCGGCGCAAAGACCCGCACCATCGAGATCGGCACCGCCGTCATCGACATGCGCTACGAGAACCCGCTCTACATGGTCGAGGACGCGGGCGCGGCTGATCTCATCGCGGGCGGACGCCTGCAACTGGGGATCAGCCGCGGCTCGCCCGAGCAGGTGATCGATGGCTGGCGCTATTTCGGCTATCAGCCCGCAGACGGCGAAACCGACGCCGACATGGGCCGCCGCCACGGCGAGGTGTTTTACGACATGCTGCGCGGCAAGGGCTTCGCGCAGCCCAATCCGCGCCCGATGTTTCCCAATCCGCCTGGCCTCCTGCGGATCGAGCCGCATTCGGAAGGCCTGCGCGACCGCATCTGGTGGGGCGCGGCCTCCAACGCGACCGCGCAGTGGGCGGGCAAGCTCGGCATGAATCTTCAAAGCTCGACATTGAAGAAGAACGAGACCAACGAGCCTTTCCACGTGCAGCAGGCCAAGCAGATCCGCCTCTATCGCGAAGCCTACAAGGAGGCGGGCCACACCCGTACGCCCCGCGTCTCGGTGAGCCGCAGCATCTTCGCGCTGATGAACGATCGCGACCGCGACACTTTCGGAAACGGTGGCGATGCCGGCGACCAGATCGGCTTCATCGAGGCCGACATGCAGGCGATCTTCGGACGCGGTTATACGGCAGAGCCGGACAAGCTGATCAAACAGTTGAAGACGGACGAGGCCATTGCCGAGGCCGATACGCTGCTGCTGACGGTGCCCAATCAGCTCGGCGTCGATTACAATGCCCATGTCATTGAATCGATCCTGAAGCATGTGGCCCCGGCGCTGGGCTGGCGCTGAGCGGATGCGACGTCATCCCCGCATCGCTTCATGCGGGCTACGCGCGCAAACGCTTTCACCGCCTCCCGAACTTCCCTCCGCCGGCGGCAAGCCGTAACGTCCTTTCTCCGGCTTGCGCCAGATCAATTCGGGGAAGCGCGCACCGGTCTAGCCTCCGAGTCCTGCGATGATCGCAGTGATCCGGAGGATGCTATGTCCACAGCCCTTCAAGCAGCCCTGTCGTGCGCAGCCATCTTCTTTCTCGCCTTCGCCGCGATCTGGGCGTTCTGGTTCGTCGAACGGTTGCGGGGCGACTCCGCACCGAACATCGATAAACTCACCGGCGATATCGTGAAGCGCGGCAGATCGCGCGCCTGACATGGATGAAGCGAAGCGGAGTCCGGGGTCGCGCTCTCCCGCGCAGATTCCGTATTGTGCTTCGCTTCACGCCGTATCGTGCGGCCCTGCAGCAATTCCCGCACCGCACATAAACGTCCGCCGATACGTCAGCCCTGCTGCTGGAACGCCTCGGCGCTCCGCGTATTGTCATCTCCAGAGGCGAGCGGAGTGACGCGCATGCGGCTTCATCTCGGCGACGAGAAACATGAAACGCAGCTGTGTCTGGCGTTGGTGATCGCGATCATGATCCTTACGGGGTCCGCGATCCTGTACATGGGTACACACTATCAGGTGACAGCGCAGACCGTGAAGCGTACCCCGCTCGCCTCGCCTTTCTGAACCCGCCGCACGATCCTGCTGCGCGCGGCGCGGCAGTGCGCACCTTTCCATGTAGTTCCCGGCTGTGTAGCATTCGCGGATAACAAAAGCCGCGGCTGGCTCACCGGCCAGACATCGCGGATATGGAAAGGAAACGCTGAATGAAGTCCCTCGTCCGCGCGCTGGGTGCGCTTGTCGTCATTACCGCCTCTGCCAGCAGCGCATCGGCCCAAACTCAAGGCTGGCCGAACCGGCCTATCCGCATGGTCGTGCCTTATACGCCCGGCGGCTACACCGACATGATGGCGCGCCTTGTCTCGGAGAAGGTCGCAGCCTCGCTCGGGCAAAGCATCGTGATCGAAAACAAGCCGGGCGCCAACGCCGCCATCGGCACCGACACCGTCGCCAAGGCCGCGCCCGACGGGTACACCTTCGGCACTGTGATCGCGGCGCATTCGGTCAATCCCTCGCTCAAGGCCAACCTGCCCTACAACACGGAAAAGGATTTCACCTACGTCTCGCTGATGAGCGTGGCGCCGCTGATCATTGTCGCGACGCCGTCGCTGCCCGCGAAGAACATGCAGGAGCTGATCGCGCTGGCGAAGGCGAAGCCCGGCCAGCTCAATTTCGCCTCCAGCGGCATCGGCTCCGCCGCGCACCTGACCATGGAAATGCTCAAGAGCCGTGAGGGCATCAATCTCCAGCATGTGCCTTACAAAGGTACCGCAGGCGCGCTGCAGGATCTGGTCGGCGGCCAGATCAACGTAATGTTCGATATCATCGGCCCCCTGATGGAGCAGGTGCGCGCGGGCAACGCGCGGGCGCTCGGCGTCGCGGCGAAGGAGCGCGTGCCGGCGGCGGGCGACACGCCGACGCTGATCGAGCAGGGCGTGAAGGATTTCACCTCCGGCACCTGGGCCGGCATCGTCGCGCCTGCGGGCGTGCCGAAGGAGATCGTGGACCGCATGTCCGCCGAGGCCAAGAAGGCCCTCGCCGATCCCGACCTGAGGAAGAAGCTCGAGCAGCAGGGCATCGTCGCCATGGGCACCTCGCCAGAGGAGTTCAAGGCGTTCGTCGGCGAAGAGATCGCGCGCTGGAAGCAGGTCATCACCGCGGCGGATATCAAGGTAGAATAGCGGTTAAAGGGCGGCCGATGCAAATCAGCCGCCCTTTACACGTTCTATCTCTTAGCTTCGTTTAATCTCGTGCCGTGCGGTGTCGCATCTCTTGCGGCACCACGCAAACAAGCGAGACTTACTGCGTTTCCAGCTTGAGCGTGCGCGCCATTGCGCTGAACTTCTCCTGCTCCTTGCGGAAGAATGCCTGCGCTTCATCGACGGTCATCGGCGGCATCTGCCGCGAACCCTGAATGTTCACCCGGTCCATATATTCCGGGCTCGCGACCCAGACATTCGCCGCGTCGTTCATGCGCTTGATGATCGGCTCCGGCGTGTTCGGCGGCGCGAACAGTGCCGACGAAATCGTGTATTCGAAATTCTTCAGGTTCCCTCCGCTCTCGCTGATGGTCGGCACATCCGGCAATTGCGGGCTGCGCTTGTCGCCTGCGACCGCGATGGCTTTCACCTTGCCTCCCTTGATCAGTTCGAGGACAGGACCGCCCAGCGGCGCAAACGTGAGATCGAGATGCTGGCCGGTAATGTCCGCCATGACCGGCGCGACGCCCTTGTACGGAACCTCGAGGAACTTCGCATTGGTCCGCACCTGGAAGTCGGCACCGACGATATGTGCGGTCGAGCCCCTGCCCCAGTGACCGAGCGTCAGCTCCTTGTTTCCGGGCTTCGTTGAATAGGCGATCAACTCGTCAAGCGACTTGAACGAATGCGCCGAGCTGGACACGAGGATGAAATCCGACGTGCCGACCAGCCCCAGCAGCTTGAAGCTTTCCGGCTTGTATTTCGCAGACACGATCGTGAACGGCGCGGTTACAAGATCCGACACCGTCGTTCCGAGCAGCGTGTATCCATCGGCGGTGGCGTTGAGCACCGCCGTTGCGGCGATCGAACCGGCAGCGCCCGCGACGTTTTCCGTCACCATTGTCTGGCCGAGGTTACGCTCCAGAATCTGGTTCGCCGCGCGGATCGCCGCGTCGGCAGGTCCGCCCGCAGGGAAAGCGGTCTTGATCGTGACGGGGCGCGTCGGGAAGTTCTGCGCCATGGCCGCAAAGCTCAGGCAGACGGCAAACACTGCGAGCAGCAGACCGTTCGCAGAACGTCTGAAGGATTTAAGGTACATGTCAGCTATCCCTTGTTCGTGTCCTCGGGGTTCGTGCTCTTAGAATCTTGCCTTCAACTTCGTATTTGAGAAAAAATCATCATCGGGCGTCGCATGACATCCAGCGCGGAAGCTGATCAGGAGCCGTGGAATGCCGGATTGCTGCTTCCCGGCGGCCGCTCCATCTCAAACATGCGATCCTGCGTTACTTCCACATAATCGCCACCCCGCCCTGCGCGCAGGATCGGGTTCGCAAGTGCCGTTTGATAAACGCCGTCCTTGATGAGCGCCTTGTCGATGTAGACCGCGACCACCTCGCCGAGAACGAGCCACCCTTCGACCGCTTCGCCCTTCCAGTTCTTGAATTTGACGATCTCGGTCACCTTGCATTCCATCGCGGCACGGCTTTCCAGCACGCGCGGCACCTTGACGTGACGGCTGGGCGCCGTGGTCAATCCGGCGACATCAAACTCGCTGACGCCATGCGGGACCGGCGCAGACGTCTTGTTCATCTGATCGCCCAGTTCTTTCGTCACCAGATTCCAGACGAACTCGCCCGTGTCCGAGACATTTTTGACGCTGTCCTTCCAGGAGATCGATGCAAAGCCGAGGATCGGCGGATCGTAATTGAACGCATTGAAAAAGCTGTAGGGCGCCAGGTTGAGTTGTCCCTGACCGCTCAGGGACGAGATCCAGCCGATCGGGCGCGGCGCAATGATCGCGTTGAACGGATTGTGCCGCAGCCCGTGCCCCTGCGAGGGCTCGTAATAATGCATGTGATCGCTATCCACGATTGCCCCCGGATCATTCATTGAATGACAGCGGACCGCAGGCGGCCGCACGGGACATCGCAACCAGCATGGCTGGGCGAGCGTTCATATCGTTTCCTCCGTAGCCCTTATGATCCCATTCACAAGAGCCGTAAGCCGGCTCCGAGAGAGGTTTATTATAGTTTGAACGCTACAGTTCTTTTTTGGAACGTGTCAAGCTCTCCCCGCACGTCGCATCGAGCGCATGACGGGATGACGTGTCTTTCTTCGCGGAAGCCGGCTGGAAAGCTGTCCCTTACACACTATGCCGCGGCCGGGCGATCTCGCCGCGTGTCGTGGCGATGCCCATCTCGAAGCTGTCGGCGATACGGCGGGCGCGGACGATGAAGGTCTCGGCCAAATCGCTCTCGAAAATCTCGCGCGCGGTCTGCTCGAACAGCCTTAGCCAGCGATCGAAGTGTTCACCCCTGAGCGGCAACACGAGATGCGGACGCATGGGGCGGCCGTTATAGCGGCCGGTCCGCAGCACCATCGACGACCAGAAATCGCTGATCTGCGCGATGTGATGATCCCAGTCCTTTACCGCCGCATTGAAGATCGGGCCGATGAGATCGTCCTCGCGCGCGCGGCCGTAGAACGTCGCGACAAGCTTCGCGATGTTCTCTTCGGTCAGCTCAGGATGGAAGGCGTGAATGGCCGGATTGGCGGGTAAAGTCATATGCCCGATGTAAGCCGCTCCACGACCGGAGGCAACCGGCGCAACGCACACCTGCCGTTACGGAAGGGCTGCGCTACTTGCAGATCTTGTCGCGCCGCTTGTCCTGAAGCCGCCGTTCGCAATAGGTCGTGCAGTGCTTCCCGCTGATCTTGGTGCAATAGGCGACGCACTTGTCGTAGTTGCAGCCCCACGCGTCAGCGGCGCGGGCGGTGTCCGGCACGGACGCGAAAATCATCACGATAACAGAAGCAACCAGCATTCGGACGAGCGACATGTCGACCTCCGCATCAAACCTGAGAACCGGATCAAGACTATACCAGATCGGCCCCGCGCGAACTATCCAAACAGACAGCCGATACATCTACCAACCGTACTTTCCGTTTGACCGGCATTTGCTCCCGGCGGAGACTGATCCACCATTTCCTGCCGCGTGAGACTATTCATGCCCGATCCCGTGGAGAGCACACCGAGACCGAACCGCTCGTGGTGCCGAACGCTCGCGCTGTGTGCCGCAATGGCCGCCGCTGTAATCGTGACACTGTTCGCCGCCGGTGCGCCCGCATCCGCACGCAGCAAATCCAATCAGATTCAATACGAATATGTGCCACCGAAAGACCCCGCGCATCAGGCCATTTACGACCAGATGAAGCAGGGCCGCGCCCTCGAGAACTTGCAGGAGTTGCTCAGTCCGCTCCGCCTGCCCTATCCGCTGAAACTCACGGTCGCGGGCTGCGACGGCGTCCCGAACGCCTGGTACAGCAACGAGGTGGTCAAGGTCTGTTACGAATTGCTGGCGGAGTTTCTGAAGCACGCATCGAAGCAGGAGCTTCCCATGGGAATTACCCGCGCCGATACCATTCTCGGCCCGGTTCTCGATGTCTTCCTGCATGAGACCGGCCATGCCGTCTATGACATGCTGCAGATCCCCATCCTTGGCCGTCAGGAAGACGCCGCCGATCAATTCGCCGCCTATGTCATGCTCCGGCTCGGCAAGGAGGAGGCGCGCAAGCTGATCCTCGGCGCGGCCTACGGGTACAATATCCAGATGCCGCAAGGCGTGCGGGTCACCATGGAGGTGGATGCATTCTCGAACGAACACTCTCTGCCCGCGCAGCGCGCCTATAACGTCCTATGCATTGCTTACGGCGCTGACAGCAAGCTGTTTGCCGATGTGGTCGAACTGGAGTTCCTGCCAAAGAAGCGTGCCGAGCTTTGTCCCTATGAATACGAGGACCTCACCTTCGCCATGACCAAGCTGATCGGTCCGCATATCGACAAGCGGCGTGCCGCAAATTTCCACGAGGTCTGGGCGCGAACCGTCACCGAGCGGCGCGCCCGTCTCGCACGACCATAAGACAGCGACCGGACGACCGCGCCGCCACTCGCGCGCGAGAGAGAAAAATTTTCCGGGACAGATTTTCCGCCTCCGCTGTTTGAAACAGCCTTGCGGCACTTCAGCATTTGATCAGGATCAAGGGACGCGTATGGTTTGCCGTGCAAAAGCCGGTGAGCACCAAGGAGCCAACGATGTCCGCATCTGAAATCGCAAACCGTCACTTCGCGGCAGCCATTGCCGAAGCCGCAGCGTCAGGACAGGACAGTGACGGGGTGTGCCGTGCGCTGCTGGGGCTGGTCGTCTCGAAATATCTGGAAACGCGCGGCGTGGCCGATGTCCAGTCGGAGTTGCGCTTTCTTGCCGACAACTGCGATCCGGACACCGACTTCGCCTTCATGCGTCCTTAAGATGACGCGGTGGGTTTGGCCCGCCCTGACTCAGGCCTTTGCGTAGTTGTAGAAGCCTTGGCCGGTCTTGCGGCCAAGATGACCGGCGTCGACCATCTCCTTCAGCAGCGGCGCGGGCCGATACTTCGGATCGTTGAATCCGTTGTAGAACACCTCCATCACCGACAGCATGGTGTCGAGGCCGATCATGTCGGCCAGCGCCAACGGTCCGATCGGATGGTTGCAGCCGAGTTTCATGCCGGCGTCGATCTCTTCCGCAGACGCGATGCCTTCCGACAGCGCGAAGATCGCCTCGTTGATCATCGGGCACAGGATGCGGTTGACCGCAAAGCCGGGGCTGTTCTTCGCGGTGACCGCCACCTTGCCGACGCGCTGCGCGAACGCGAGTGCCTTGGCGTGGGTGTCATCGGAGGTCTGGAGGCCGCGGATCAATTCGAGCAACTGCATCACCGGCACCGGATTGAAGAAGTGCATGCCGATGAAGCGATCCGGGCGATCGGTCGCTGCCGCCAGACGCGTCACCGAAATCGACGAAGTGTTGGTCGCGACCAGTGCACGCGGCTGCAGGTTGGCGCAGAGGTCCTTCAGGATCTTGATCTTGAGGTCTTCGTTTTCGGTCGCGGCTTCGATCACCAGATCGCAGGACGACAGCCTGGACTTGTCGGTGGTGCCGTTGACCCGCTTGAGCACGGCGTCGCGGTCGGCCGCAGTCATCTTCTCCTTCTTGACGAGACGGTCGAGGCTGCCCCCGATGGTCGCGACGCCGCGCGATACGGCCGCGTCGGAAATGTCCACCATCACGACCTGAAGGCCCGCCGCCGCACAGATCTGCGCGATGCCATTGCCCATGGTGCCGGCGCCGATAATGCCAACCGTTTCAATCATATCTCGCGTCCTTTCAATGCTTCAATTCAAGGGCGCAGACTCTCAGGAACCGTCTGCGCCGTCCATGGGCCGGGTATCTACTCTGCCCCGCCCGGCGGCGCTACAGCTAACATCCCGCAGGAACGCCCGCGCTTCCTGTGATTACGTCGGCAATGGCGTCCCCGCCTGCTCGGCCACCATGAATGCGGCGTACCACTCCGGCCAGTTGGCATCATGCTGGCCGCCGGTGCGCTTCTCGTGTTCTCCATGCGCTATCGCCGCGCGGGTCAGTGCTGCCGCCAGTTCAGTTGGTGATTTGAAGACCGTGTCCCCCGCCTCCACACGGCCGGGCAGCCGCGTGGTGATTTCCTGAAACAGCCAGCCGTTGCCGTCCGGATCGTTGAACGAGGCATATGAGCCATAGCTGCTGCGATTTGGGGCCGGGCCGCTGACCCGGTGCCGCCCCGACAGGAAAGGCTCATCCGTGCCGGTGTGCCGCGCGCCGACGCCGTGAAACACCTCACTGACCTTGACGCCCCGGTCAAGCAGGTCGTTGCGAGCAGCATCGATGTCGGAGACGATCAGATACAACCCCTGCGCGGAACCGGGAGCCGCCGCAGTGACATTCTTTCCGAAGATGACCGAGCACTCCGAGCCCGGCGGCGTGAACTGGATCACGCGCCAGTCGTCACCAGCGGCGAAGTCTGCGTCCAGCCTCCATCCCAATCCGCCGTAAAAGCTTTTGGCGCGATCGACGTCCGCCACGGGAATGACGACAACCTCCAGCTTCATATCGCTGCTGCGCGTCTGGGAAGTGTTCATGTCCGGCTCCTTGGGTTTGGGTGCCTTGCGACCGGCGATACACCTGAATGCAGGAATATCCGTAAGAAGCATCGAGCCTACATGGCGGGCAGCCGCTCATGAACCCTCTTCCGCGGCCCCGCCCTGCATGGCCCCGAAAAATCAACCACAGACACCGAGCCGCCGGGAACCAAACCGCCGGCGTGCCGGTTTATCTCTGGTTATCCCGCCTGCGTTGGGGACAGCGGAGTTCCACAATGGACGATCAGGAAACCGTCATTGCGGCTGTTCAGGAGGCGCGTCGCATCCTTGGCCGCACCATTGGATCCAGCCCGCAGGATCGCGAGGCCACGATCAACGGTCTGCGATCCGTACTTGATGATGATCATGTCGTTCGTGCGCTGGAGCGGATCAGCCAGCGAAGCCGCTCCATGCCGAAGACCGTTGAAAGCCCTTGGAGTTAGTTACCCGTATCGAGCACACAGGGGAGGCCCCGATGGAGTCCACTCAGGCATTCAAGCATCTGCGCACGCTGATCAAGGCTGCATCTGAAACCGACGACCCGGTCCTGATCCACACGCAGCTGACCATGATGACTGTCATCATCGACAAGGCGGCCCCGAAACGGAAGCCTTACGTGCCCTTGTGGCTGACGGGGCCTCGCTCCATCGAGCAAACATCCGAGGACGGCACTGCCGTGAAATGACACAGCGCGGCAGATCAATGCCGCTTGAAATATTGCACCTCCCGCTCGTGCTTTTCCGCGGCGGCCCGCGACCTGAATGTGCCAAGGTTGCGCCGCTTGCCGGTCTTCGGATCGGCCTTTCGTGAATAGAGCCTGTATTCGCCCGATTTCAGTTTGCGGATCATCGGACACACCTCTCGTGAGTGCGGCAATGGTCGCTAATGCGTGACGCGCGCTGGCGTTCCATACGTTCCGCGCCGCAGCTTACCCCGTGACAGGGTTTCCCGTACAAGCGACGCATGACCAACGCTCTCCATTCTTCGTGTGACATCGCCACCGCGCAGATCCAGCCTTGCGGCAGCACTGCAGTCCGCCCCGGCCTTGTGATCGCAACCACTATCCTGGCGTCGAGCCTCGCCTTCATTGATGGCTCGGTGGTCAATGTCGGATTGCCTGCAATCGGCGCAGACTTCCACGCCGACGCCAGCCAGTTGCAGTGGGTGATCAACGCCTATCTCCTGCCGCTCAGCGCACTGCTGCTGCTCGGCGGAGCGGCGGGAGATCGGTATGGCCGCAGGCGGCTCTTGATTACAGGCGTCGCGCTGTTCGCCATTGCGTCGCTGGCATGTGCATTGGCCCCGACTCTGGGATGGCTGCTCGCCGCACGCTTCATCCAGGGCGCGAGTGCGGCAATGCTGATGCCGAACAGTCTCGCAATATTGGGACAGACATTCTCCGGCGAAGCCAAAGGCCGCGCCATCGGCATCTGGGCCGCGACGGGTGCCGCGGCCGGGGCGATCGGTCCCGTGCTCGGCGGCTGGCTGATCGATATCGGAAGCTGGCGGTTCGCATTTCTGGTCAACCTGCCGCTGGCGGTCGCCGCCATCTGGCTCGCCTCCATCGCCGTGCCCGCCGACCGCGAAGAGTCAACGAATCCGCTCGACAGCACGGGCGCTCTGCTCGCCACCCTCGGGCTCGGGCTGACCACCTGGGCCCTGACCGAAGGCTCCGCGCACGGCTGGTCGGCATTTGCCGCGGCGCTGATGGCGGCGGGGGGCGCATTCCTGATCGCGTTCGTGTGGGCGGAGCATCGCCGCGGCGACAGGGCAATGATGCCGCTGGTGCTGTTCGGCTCGCCGAGCTTCGTCGGCCTCACGTTGCTGACGTTCCTGCTCTACGGCGCGCTCGGCGGCCTGTTCGTGCTGGTGCCGTTCGTGCTCATCACGGCCGGCGGCTACTCCGCAACGCAGGCCGGTGCGGCACTGCTGCCGTTGCCGCTGGTGATCGCCGTGGCCTCCCCGCTCGCGGGCGCATTCGCGGCCAAAACCGGTCCGCGGTGGCCGTTGATCATCGGGCCTCTTGTCGTCGCGTTGGGCTTTCTGCTCGCGATGCGGATCGGCGCGGCACAGAGCTACTGGCGCGATGTGCTGCCGGCGATGATTGTCATCGCGCTCGGCATGGCAGGCGCCGTCGCACCGTTGACGACTGCGGTCCTGATGTCGGTGGACGAGCATCATGTCGGCGCGGCGTCCGGGCTGAACAGCGCGGTCGCACGCACCGGTGGCCTTGTCACAACCGCGCTGATCGGCGGAGTACTGGCTACGATGGGATCCTCCCTCCCCACCGCGTTCGTGATCGCGTGCGTTTGCGCCGCGATGCTTTGTATCGGCGCATCACTCTCGGCGTTTATGCTGATCGCGCGCGATCCCAAGCCTTAGACCAGGACTCGTTCTGTCAGCATGGCTCGCGAAATGTCGGCTTCACTCCGAAAACGACCAACATCGCAGCGAACAACATCGCCGGTCCACTGAAACTCTAGTTTGTATATTCCCAGAAATCGTCTGGAATAGAGCCTCCCATAGCGGTTCGCATGGCATCCCGGAAAAGTTTCGCTGCGGGCATCGGACGAAAAGCTATGGTGCGATCAACGATGAGTCCTTCGTCGTTTTCTTCGATAAGATCGAAACTTTCCAGCTCGTGACCCTGAATTTTTCCCTTCCATCTCAGTAAGGTTCTTCGGTCGTCCAACTTCCACTCACCTGTATAGGCACCTTCTCGTAGCGTGGTCGAGGTCGCGAAGATCTTTGCAAGAACCTCACGACCTTCAATGGTCCGTATCAACACCGGGCTGTGAAAAACAACATTCGCGGCGAGAATATTTTCGTAGTCAGCCACGGTGGCGTCGCCTGACTCACGAAGTTTTCGAATGATATGCATGGCGGATGACTCCTTCGACGGGTTAGATTCCGCGTCCGCGCCCTAATACGGCGGCGCTTTCTTCGCACGCTGGGTCTTGGCGGCCTCGACCCACCACATCAGGTCATCGGCGAAACGCGGAAACGATCTTGCGAGCGCCTCGCCGCCCGGCCCGGTCGGCTCTCCTGTCTCAGACAGCGATTGCCCGATCGGTCCGACCGCGATGGTGCTCGATGTCACCACCATGCCCATCTCCGACAGAGTTCCGTGCCAGGCCAGCGCCGCACGCGCGCCGGAGAACCGTCCGGCCGAATAACTGGCGATGGCCGCCGGCCGCCAGAACCATTCTTCCAGAAAGTGATCCGTGAGATTCTTCAGGCCCGGCTGAAGTCCCCAATTGTATTCGCCGGTGACAAACACGAAACCATCAGCCGCGATGATCTTCTGCGCCAGCTCTTCCATCGCCGCAGGTGCTTCGCCCTTCGGATATTCCTTGCGCATCCGGTCCAGCATCGGCAGGCCGACGGCCTTTGCGTCGATCAGTTCGACGTCCGCGCCGCGCTCACGCAAGCCCTTCACGATGAAATCCGCAAGGCG
This sequence comes from Afipia sp. GW823-FHT06G09, assembly GCF_058794875.1. Taxonomy (NCBI): domain Bacteria; kingdom Pseudomonadati; phylum Pseudomonadota; class Alphaproteobacteria; order Hyphomicrobiales; family Nitrobacteraceae; genus Afipia; species Afipia sp. GW823-FHT06G09. Next base: position 573,256 of record NZ_JBXAHF010000004.1, on the reverse strand, counting down.
AATACCCATCCGGTCGGAACGGTAAGACCCGTAGAGAACGAGAATGCGGTCGGTCATGGGTCACGGCTCCTGTTGCGTCAGGATCACCGTAACCCGGACGATACATGACGCAACCGGAAGTTTTCGAGATGCTTCAGCGCAAGAAAACCACAACGGCGATGACCGCGAAGGCCGCGATAATTCCCAGATGCGCAAGGCTGCGCGCAGCGGCTTCCCTCGCTGATTTCATGTCGCCTCCCCAGGCCGTTGAACCCATGAGTCATCGATGGCCCGTCAAGGCCTTGTTGATTCAGATTTTTACGCAAGTACCCCGCATTGCGCCGACGAGTCCCCACCCTGCGGCGTACTGGAAGCGTGGCGAGATAATGAGGCCAGAGTTTGTCGTGGCTGCATTTTAAGCGCTGCGTGTCATCATCACTGCTTGGTACATGCGGTCGGCCCGCGCTTGCCATGCCGCAGAATGGTGCCGGACTTGTTCATCGTCAGCGTGATGCCGCGCCCGGTGTAGCGCGCACCCGTCAGCGTAAACCGCTTCCTCAATGCGACGGCCTTGCCATCGAGTTGCAGATGGACCTGCTTCGGATCGTATTTCAGGAAGGCTGCCGTGAAGCTCGCGCCATCCGCGCAGGTGAAGCTCTGGAAGGTCTGTGCGGCCAAGGGAGACGACTCCGCATCGACCAGAACGGCAAGCGCCGCAGCAAGACACACGACAAGCAGTTTCATGGTTCGCATCCCCGCTCCCTGTGGACAATGCCGACCGAACCACTCTAGCAGACCCACCTTTCCTGTGCATATCGCAACAGTTCCCGGGAGTTACCCCCTGCATGGCGGTAAACTGCGGCCGTCGCCGGTGCTTGCGATTTCGCAGGGGCCGTCAGACGCGTATGTCCGCCGTCCTTCGGTCAGGAAGGAGAGTTCAGATGCTCGAAAACGTGCCGCTCCGGGATGCGAAACCGGCCGTGATCGTGTGCCCGGACTGCAGGCGCCACCTCATGGAGGTGATGGACGTGCGCTGGGCGATGACCAAGCTCGAGTTCACCTATGCGTGTTCGGGCTGCGGCGCGGAGACCATCCGGGCGATCGCGGGCGACACCCCGGTGTTCGTCTCGCGGGCGTCGACGCATCTGCGCAGCCTGGAGATCTTCCGATTCAATCCCGAGCCTGCCGAGCGCACGCCACGTCCTCGCGCAACCGAAACTGCGATCAGCTCACACATCGCGCGAGAACAAAGAGCGGGCGAACGCTGACGCAACTCCGTCGCCGTCAGAAGCACAGGTTGGTGACCACCTTCCCCGACTTGTCCTTGAGCACATACGGACATTCCGCACGCTTGAGCGCCGCCTTGGCGTCCTCGTTGCCGAGCGCTGCGGATTTCTCGTAGTAGGTTTTCGCTGCGCTGGAATCCTGCGGACCGCCGCGGCCTTCCTTCGCGAACGCGCCCATCCGCTCGAGCGCGCCGGGGTGATCCTGCGCCGCCGCCTTCTCGAACAGGTTGCGCGCACCGGCGTCGTCCTTCGGACCGCCGACGCCATCCTGCAACATCAGTCCCAGTTGAAACTGCGCTTCCGCGTTGGTCTCCGCCGCCTTTGTCAGAAGACTGCGCGATCGTGCAGCGTCGGCGGGCGCTGGCGCGGCACCGCCCTTGCCCGACAGCGCGGCGAGATTGCTGACGCCGCGCGGATTGCCGCCCTGCGCCGCGCGCTCGAACAGCTTTGCTGCGGCGGCTTCGTCCTTCGCGATACCTGCGCCCGTCGCATAGGCGACGCCGAGTTCGACCATCGCCGACGTGCTGCCCTTGTCAGCGGCCTTGCGCCACGCGCCGATGGCCTCCGCGCCCTGGCGGTTCGCCGCATAGGCCCGCCCGAGCTGATACATCGCGCGCCGCGATCCGGACGCCTGTTTGCAGAATTTGATTGCGGTCGCGACATCGGCCGCCGCGACGCTGGCAACGCCTTTCACATCCGCAGGCTTGTCCGGATCGGCGGGATCGGCGGCCAGCCGATCGCACAGCACCAGATCGGCCGACTGCGCGTGCGCCGGCGCGTGATTGGCGGCGGCGATCAGCGTGAGCGCGGCGATGCTGAAAATATGTGCAATGGAAACTGCGGTCTGCTTCATCGGGAACCCGGATCACTTGATGATCTGTTATACCCCGACAACGGCCCGCACCGCTATGCCTTCAGCCAGTCCAATATCGGCGCGTTGATCTCGCGCGGATAGGTGTGGGCGAGATCGTCAATCTCGCGATAGGTCACGTTCGCGCCCGCCGCGCTCAGCGCACGCTGCGCCTGCCGCGCCACTTCGACCGGAAACATCCAGTCCAGCGCGCCATGTACCAGATAGATCGGCAGCCCCTGCATGCGCTGCGCGTCGGCCATCGAAATCAGCATCGGATGGAATGTCGCGGACACCGGCGCGAGATGCGTGAAGGGCGAGCCGCTGTCGAGCGCGCTGACATAGCAGAACGTGCCGCCGTCGCTCATGCCTGTCAGCAGCCGCCGGTCGGGATCGATATTCCATTGCGCGCTGACCTGCTCCACGATGCGCGCGAGGTTCGGCGTATCGTTGTCGTCGCCCATCAGCGCCCACGTGCTGCCCAGCGAATTGCCTGCCGATGTCGGCGCGACAAGGATCGCACCGAAGCTGCGCGCGTCGCGCAGCCAGCTCCAGAGAAAGCCACGGCCATGCCCGCTGCCGCCGTGCAGCGCGACCACAAGCGGCCACGCGCGATCAGTCGTGTAGGTTTCAGGCACGTAGAGCGAGAAGCCGCCGCGCGTGCGTGGCTCATTGTTGAAGTGCATCACGCCGGTCACGCCCTCGCGCGGCGGCTGCATACTGCGCGCAAGGACGTCGGCGTCGGAGCGCAGGGATGAATCGAGAAAGAAGCCGTTCACCGCCGGAATCATCGAGGCGAGCGGATAAAGCGCCTCCTGCGCACGCGGCAGATGGCGCAGGGCCTTGAATACGGAGCGGATGTCGCCGCCGTCCAGCGCCGCACGCAATTCTGCGAACGCCGACAGGGCTTCATCGCTTGCGGCGACAAGCCGCTTGCCGACGTCGTCCGATGTATCGGACGGCTTGAAGTCCGAATAGGCCGCACGCAACGCCGCATCCGGCGTGCCGACCGCCTCCATCACTTCACCGAAGGCCTGGGGATCGAGGTGACGCGCGATAACGCCGAGCGTCTCGAGGCACGCGAACAATGGCGGCAGGATCGTTGCAGGGTCGGATGTCATCGCCGCACGCTACCGTCCGGAGCGGCGCGCAGGCAAGGCGAGGCCCTGGACTGGCAGCCATGATTTACGATTTCAGCAGGCTGACCGGATGAAAAGCGGCCCCGCCTATTCTTCCTTCTCCGTCGTGAAGAACAGTGGATAGCCCTTGGCCTTCCCGAGCTCGGTCGCTTCCTTGGCCTTGGTCTCGGCGACATCGCGCGTATAGACCGCGATGACGCAGGCGCCTTTCTGATGCGCCGTCAGCATCACCCGGCTTGCCGTCTCCGCGCCCATACGAAACACCGCCTTGAGCACCGTGACGACGAATTCGCGCGGCGTGTAGTCGTCATTGAGCAGGATCACCTTGTAGAGCGGCGGCCGCTCCAGCTTGATCCTGGTTTTGGTGGTGGTTTTCGGTTTGACCGTGGCTGGGCTCATCAGGCGTCTCTCGGACCGATCTGTCTCGGACACATAGGCAGGCATTTGACTGGTATCGATCGTCCGCGCCCCCATATTCGCGGGGTCGGGAACTTCGAGAGCCGCATGCCGCAGGTCGCATCAAGCGTGATTTCGCGCATCGATTATAACGCGCCGGCGCGCGAGCTTCACGTCACTTTCACGAGCGGACGGTCCTACAGCTATTTCGGCGTTCCCGGCGAGGTCTACTTTCAGTTCTGCCGGGCACCCTCGAAAGGTGACTTCTTCAACACCTTGATCCGAGACCGCTACGAATTCACCGAACATCGCGACGGCGGACGGCCTCAAGCTGGTTCAACAGACCTTGACTGACCGGTCTGCCGTGTCCTTTCGCTTCGACGATGCCGTGCTTTCGCCTCCCGAGCCAGTCTCTTAGTCTAAAATTGATACTGAAAGAGCTGCATCGCGGCAATCGGCGGCCTTTATGTCGCACAAAACTCATTTCTCAGTGGATTCTTTCCGCTTGCACCGCCTTTTAGCCGAAGCTAGTTTCAAGTTCTAAAATTGAACTAATGATCCGCATCGAATGGACGGGCGGCTTACGGGAGAGAAAATCACTATGTCGAGGATATTATTCGCCGCGCTGGCCGCATCGCTCACGCTGACCACGGCTGCCGTCGCGGCGGACGCTCCGGGCGTCACCGCCACCGAGATCAAGGTCGGAGCCACCTTCCCGTTCAGCGGACCGGCCTCCTCCCTCGGCAACGCCGGCAAGGGCCTGATCGCCTACGTCAATCAGGTGAATGATCGTGGCGGCATCAACGGCCGCAAGATCAACCTCATTACCTATGACGATGCCTACAGCCCGCCGAAGGCTGTCGAACACACCCGCAAGCTGATTGAGAGCGACGAAGTCTCGTTCATGTTCGGTCAGCTCGGCACGCCATCGAATTCTGCGACGATCAAGTACCTCACCGGAAAGAAGATCCCGGACGCTTTCATCACAACAGGCGCGACCAAGTTCACGGACTCCAAGGAATATCCGCTGACCACGACCTCGCTTCCGAGCTACGACACCGAGGGCAAGGTCTACGCAAAATACTTCAAGGCGCAGCTTCCGAATGCAAAGGTCGGAATCCTTTACCAGAACGATGACCTCGGAAAGGACTTCGTCAACGCGTTCAAGCCGATCTACAAGGACGAATTCGCCTCGAAGGTGGTCGCTCTTGCCTATGAAGTCGCCGATCCGACGGTCGACTCGCAGGTCGTCAACCTGAAGGCAGCCGCTCCCGACGCGCTTCTGATCGCGGGCACTCCGAAGTTCGCAGCGCAGGCGCTGCGCAAGATGAACGAGATGGGATGGAAGCCGCTGACGCTCGTCAATTTCGTCGCGGCCTCGATCGGCAATACCTTCGTGCCGGTCGGTCTGGACAAGGTCACCGGCGTTCTGACCGCAGGCTTCCAGAAGGATGCGACCGATCCGAAGTGGAAGGACGATCAGGGCGTGAAGGATTTCACGGCCTTCGCGCAGAAGTATCTCCCTGGCGCCGATCTGTCCGACCAGAACTACCTGTTCGGATATCAGCAGGGCATGATCCTGGAGCAGCTTATCAAGCAAGCAGGCAACGATCTGTCGCGCGAAAACATCGTGAAGCAGACCAAGAACTTCAAGGACTTTGCGCTGCCGACGGTTCTGCCCGGCATCAAGATCAACACGACACCCGAGGTGAATCAGGCCTATACGCAGATGCAGATGCAGCGCTGGAACGGCAAGAGCTGGGATCAGCTCGGCGACGTCGTGAAGGCTGACTGACGCCGCGTTCGCATCAGGCTTCTGTCATGATCAGGGCGTCGCGATCACTCGCGGCGCCCTCTGCTTTTGGTCGCGGGTGACCTGCAAGTCGGCGGGAACATAGCCGCCGTGGCCGCGTTGTATCTGAGGCGGCCACGCGGGCATTCGCCGCCGGCAAAATCCCCCATCTGATGACAGAACCATGGATTCGGACCCATGACTGCGACGTATGACTCGGACCCATCGACGCCATCGTTCAAGATCAATCCGGTGTCCTTCGTCTTCCCGGACGATGGACTGGTCCCGAACAATTCGCTGCCGTTCCTGCTTTACAAGGGCGCGCTGGCCGTCGATCACGACAATCCGGAGCAGGTGGTCGAGGATACCTTCATCGCCAACGGCTGGGGCCAGACCTGGCGCAACGGCATTTTCGACTACCTCCACTATCACGCGACTGTGCACGAAGTGCTGGGCGTCGCACGTGGCCGTGCGCTGGTGCGTTTCGGCGGCGACCACGGCGAGGACTTCGAGATCAGAAAAGGCGACGTGGCGATCCTGCCGGCAGGCACAGGGCATCAGCGTCTGTCGGCCAGCGACGATTTCGTTGTGGTAGGCGCCTACCCGCCCGGCCCGCAGATGCAGATCTGGCGTCCGACCCCGGAAAACTATCGTCTCGCGATCCAGAGCATTCCGGAGGTTGCGTTGCCGGACAGCGATCCGGTCTACGGATCGCATGGGCCGCTGGTCGAGCTATGGAAAAAGCGCAGCGCTTAGGCGGCTATCAAGGGATAGCGATAGCCCGCGATGCCTGCTCGCGTCCCATCGGGACACAGGCTTTCTTGCGGCGGAGCGCACCAAGAGCGCCCGTCACCTTCAGCACCTTCCCCACGCCACAGCTGCCGTTGTCGACATAGACGACGGACCATGGCGAGAGAAAATAAGGTTCTTTTTTCAGAAAATTGGGTGACATTTCCTGCGCCAGGCAAGGCGCGGACACTGTGCAAAGAAGTGCGAGAGCGACGACGGTACGCATGACGCTGATCCAAAAGCCGACGGAACTCACAATGCGCTTTTTTGGTGAATGTTCCAAGACACGAACAGCGGCACGATGATTATTTTCACGGCATGGCACTCATGAAGGCATCGCGCGGCTGATCCGGAACGGTGCACCGCGCGATGTGTTGGGCCTCCTGTAGCAACGGAGGTTCTAATGCGACGTAAATTGCTTCTGACAACGCTGGTCGCCGCTGCGCTTGCGGCATCGACTCTTGCGGCATCTGCCCAGGTCGCCCCGCCTTCGTCGCCCGGCGGCTCGGCCGCCGGTTCGCCTGGCGTTTCTCCCGCAACCCCACCACCCGCAGCGGCTCCCGCGCCGCCGGCTACAACCGGCAGCAGTACCGGCATCAATCAGCCCGGCGTGCCGAACACATCGACGCCCGGCAGGATCGGGACTGGCGCATCCCCGAGCGGTCTGCCCGGCGATAGCACGTCCAATCCCGGCTACCCGGGTAAGGTCGGCCGATAGTCCGACCACCCCAATCGAAGTCGTCCGGCGTGCTCACACCGCGCGGACTTACTTCTTGGCTTCCTGCTTCAAGGGGACGAGCAGCCAGAGCGTCAGGAAGGTGAACAGGGAAATGACCACCGCGACGTCATAAGCGCCAAGTCCGACCGCCGCACCGGTCGCGCCCGTAGCCCACAGGCTTGCCGCCGTCGCGGTACCCCGCACGGTATTCTCGGTCTTGAGGATCGCGCCGCCGCCGATGAAGCCCATGCCGGTCATCAGGCCCTCGATGATCCGTGCCGTGCCTTCGGGGTGACCTGCGAGAATGTGTTCGGTGGCCTGCACGATGCCGCAGGTCGCCAGCGCGACAAGCGGAAAAGTACGCAAGCCAGCGCTGCGCTCTTCCTTTTCCCGGTTCCAGCCGATCGGCAACGCCAGCACGTAGGCTATCGTCAACGCGACAAGATGAGGGCCGAGCCGGAAACCGCCTGCCGCTTCAAGAAGTGATTGCATGAGATTCTCCACGGTTCACCGTAGAGGTTTTCCGGACAGGTGAACCGCGACAAAAAGCTCACGCAATCTAGAGCGGTCCCTGGAACCAGGCTCATCCAAAGGAAGGCGAGCTACTCGGTCTTGGTGGTGGCGTTGGAACTGGTCCGGGGCTTGCCGTCCTTACTGTCCTTGCTGCCGCCAGCGATGCGGACCTGATCGCCATCCGCGATGCCGTCGAGCGGCGTCACGATGATCCGGTCATCCGGCGAAAGGCCGGTGGCGATTTCGATCTCGCGGCCGAGGTCGCGTGCAATGGTGACGGTCTTGAACAGCACCTTGTCGCCAGCCGTGACGGTCGCGACACGCAAGCCGCTGTTGTTGAACACCAGCGCGCTGGCCGGAATGCTCAGGGGCTGGGCTTCGCTCGCGAGCGCCAGCTTGACGTTGGCGAAAGCGCCGGGGCGCAATTCGCCCTTGGGGTTCTCGATGGCAAGCTGCATCCGCGTCGTGCCGGATGACACGTCGACCGACTGCGATGAAGCCTCGATGGTCGCCGGGAATGTGCGCCCCGCATATTCCGGTACCGTTACCGTCGCCTTCGCGCCCATCCTGATGCCGGGCAGATAACTCTGCGGCACGTTCACATACAGACGCAGCTTCTTGACGTCGGACACCACGAACATCGCCGCGCCCGAACCTGTGCCACCGTTGATCAGCGCGCCCACGTCGGTGTTGCGTTCGGTGACGACGCCATCGAACGGCGCGGTGACGTTCTTGTAGCTCGCGAGCGCTTCAAGCCGCTGCACGTTCGCCTTCATCGCGTTGACCTGCGCTTCCTTGCTGGCGAGGTCGGCCGAACGCTCATCGATTTCCTGCTGCGAAACGAAGTTCGACGCCAGGAGCGTCTTGCGGCGGGCAAGCGTGGCAGCCGACAGCTTCGCTGCGGCCTGCGAATTCGCCAGATCCGCGCGCGCCTGCAACAACTGCTGATCGAGGTCCGGCGCTTCGATCTCGGCGAGTTTCTGTCCGGCCGTAACCTGCGCGCCGATGTCGGCATCCCAACTCTTGAGATAGCCGCTGACACGCGCGTAGATCGGCGCACGCGAATAGGCTTCCAGACGTCCCGGCAGATCGAGCGTCGCGCTGAGCGGCTTGGTGCCCGGCAGCGCAACAGCGACCGACGGAACTGCCTGCGCGTCGGTCCATTCCTTGAGATTGGCGTCGCCCTTCGAGCGGGTGATAATCCCGGTAACCACCACGGCTGCGAGCACGCCTATGGCGACGGTGCCATAGAGCCTGAGCTTGCGCGGTGAGACTTGTGTGGTCTTGTCAGGTTGCATGAACCATCTCCGGCGCCGTCGCGGATGTCGCGGGCTGCTTCTTGTGAACCATACTGAACACGACCGGCACGAACAGCAATGTGGCGGTTGTTGCGAAAATCAGGCCACCGATCACGGCGCGGCCGAGCGGCGCGTTCTGCTCGCCGCCCTCACCCATTCCGAGAGCCATCGGCGTCATGCCGATGATCATGGCGAGCGCCGTCATCAGCACAGGCCGGAACCGGACGAAGCCGGCGTCGAGCGCGGCGGCGACCGGATCGCCGAGTTCGTCAAGGCGTTCGCGGGCGAACGCGATCACCAGAACCGAGTTCGCGGTCGCGACGCCCATACACATGATGGCGCCTGTCAGCGCCGGAACCGACAGCGTGGTGTGGGTTGCGAACAACATCCAGACGATGCCTGCAAGCGCGGCAGGCAGCGCCGAGACGATCACGAACGGATCGGACCAGGACTGGAAGTTCACCACGATCAGGAGATAGATCAGCACAATCGCGCCGAGCAGGCCGAACAGCAGGCCCGCGAACGCGCTGTTCATGGTTTCCACCTGACCCATCAGGACCACGCGGCTGCCGCGCGGAAGATCCTTTGCAGTCTCCGCGATCGCCTTGTTGATGTCGGCGGCCACCGCGCCGAGATCGCGGCCCTGCGGCGTGGCGAAAATCTGCACCATGGTCTGGATGTCGTACTGCGACACCACGGCGCTCGATGTGGAGCGCTTGATGTCCGCGATGCCGCCCAGCATCGGCGCTGTGGCTATGCCGGCGGAGGAAATCGGCAAGGCCTCCAGCTTGTTCAGCGAGTCGATCTGGTACTGCGGCGTCTGCATTACAATCGAATAGGACACGCCGTTGTTCGGATCGAGAAAGAACGTCGGCGCGACCTGCGAGCTTCCGGCGAGGTTGACCACCATGCTGTTGGTGACGTCGCGCGCGGTGAGACCGACATACTGCGCGCGGGTGCGGTCCACGTTGACCTCAAAGCTCGGGCTGCTCGGCGACTGCTGGATGCGGGCGTCGGCGACCCCCGGAATGAGCTTGATCCGGCGCAACAGATCGTTGGCGTACCTGAAGTTCTCAGCCGTGTTCGCGCCGCGTACCTGGATGTCGATCGGTGCGGGAGAGCCAAAGTTGAGAATCTGGCTGACGATGTCGGCGGGAAGGAACGCGAACGAAACGCCCGGGAATTCGCGCGGCAGCTTTTCGCGCAACTCTCGGACATACTCTTCGGTCGGCTTGTGGTCTTCCTTGAGCTTGATCTGGATGTCGCCGTCCTGCGGACCGATCACGCCGGTGTTGTTGTAGGTCAGGTTGATGCCCGAGATCGGCATGCCGATGTTGTCGGCCATGGTGTCGATCTTGTCGGACGGGATCACCTGCCGGATCACCTTCTGGATGTCAGCAAGCTTGTTGGCCGTTTCCTCGACGCGGGTCCCGATCTGGGTGCGGACGTGGATCAGGATCTGGCCCGTATCCACCGCGGGGAAGAAGTTGCGGCCAAGGAACGGCACAAGCAGAAATGACAATCCGACGAAGGCGAGGAAGCCCGTGACGAACACCTTGCGGTGCGCCAGCGCCATCTGCAGCAGGCCGTAATAGCCCGCCCTGAATGTCTCGAACCGGGCTTCGAAGCCACGCTGGAAGGCAACGAGCGGGTTTCGGGTCGGCGGCTTCTCGCCTTCCTCATGATGGATGTGCTTGTGCAGCAGGTACTTCGCCATCGTCGGCACCAGCGTGCGCGAGAGGATGAACGACCAGATCATCGCGAAGATCACCGAAAGCGCCATCGGCACAAACAGGAAGCGCGAGACGCCGGTGAGGAAGAACATCGGCACGAACACGATACAGATACAGAGCAGCGACACGAAGGCCGGCGTCACGATCTGCCGCGCGCCGTCGAGGATCGATTCCTCGACCTCCTTGCCCTGCTCCAGATGCCAGTTGATGTTCTCGATGGTCACCGTTGCGTCGTCGACCAGGATGCCGACCGCCAGCGCCAGACCGCCGAGCGTCATGATGTTGAGCGTCTCGCCGATCGCCGCCAGACAGATGATCGCCCCGAGCACCGACAGCGGAATAGAGATCGCAATGATGATCGTCGAGCGCCAGCTTCCCAGGAACAGCAGGATCATGATGCTGGTGAGCGCCGCCGCCAGCACGCCTTCGAAGGCGACCCCGGCGATGGCGCCGCGCACGAAGATCGACTGGTCGCCGAGCAGATTGACCCGCAACTGCTCCGGCAACTGATCCTTGGTATCGATAATCTTCTGCTTGATGCCCGAGATGATATCGAGCGTCGATGTCGCGCCCGCCTTCAGCACCATCATCAGCACGGAGCGGGTGCCATCGACGTGAACGATGTTGGTCTGCGGCGGGTTGCCGTCGCGCACCTGCGCCACGTCGCGGATATAGACCGTCGCGCCGTTGACCACCTTGATCGGCAGGTTGCCGAGTTCCTCGATCTTGCGCGGCGCGTTGTTGAGCTGGATGTTGTATTCGAAATTGCCGATCTTCTGGGTGCCGACCGGTGTGATCAGGTTCTGCGCCGCAAGGGCGTTGGCGACGTCCTGTCCCGACAGACCGAGCGCCTGCATCGCCGTGGGATTGATGTCGAGCTGGATCTGACGCTGCTTGCCGCCGAACGGCCATGGGATCGCGGCCCCCGGCACGGTGACCAGCGGCGTTCGCAACTGGTTGGTGGCGATATCGAACATGTTCTGTTCGGTCAGCCCCTCGCCGCCGAGCGCAAGCTGGATAATCGGCACGGTCGACGCGCTGTAGTTCAGGATCAGCGGCGGCGTCGAACCGGCGGGCAATTGCCGGAGCATGGTCTGCGCGATCGCGGTGACCTGTGCGTTGGCGGTGCGGATATCGACGTTCGGCTGGAAGAAGATCTTGATGACGCCGTAGGTGTTGTAGGAATTGGCGACGATATGTTCGATGTCATTGACGGTCGTGGTCAGCGCGCGCTGGAACGGCGTCACGATGCGGCCAGACATCTGGTCAGGCGGCAGGCCGGTGTACTGCCACACCACGCCGATCACCGGGATGCGGATTTCCGGGAAGATGTCGGTCGGCGTGCGCAGAGCCGCAAGTGGCCCCACAATCAGAAGCAGGAGCGCGAGCACGACGAACGTATAGGGTCGGCTCAGGGCAATCCGGACAAGCGCATTCATCTTATGTTTTTCTCGGTCGGCAGGCGCAACGTTGCGCCTGCGGGAAAGACCAGTTGTCTTCACGCTTTCAGTCTGGGGCTGATCTAGCTGAATCTGCCGCTGCGACGCAACGCCGCTGAACTCACAGTCGCTTGTTCAGGCGGGTTCCGGCGGCATTTCCGGGCCTGTTTTAGCCGATAATTCGCTGTTCGCGGCTAATTTATCACAGGATCATCTGGGTCTGGGTCACCACGGCGACCAGCTTGCCCTCTTCTGTTTCGATACGGGTCTGCCAGACGTGAGTGCGCCGCCCGAGATGGATCGCGGTGGTGGTCGCCCGGACGGTCACGCCAGCCCTCGCCGCGCCGACGAAATTGGTCTTGCTCTCGATGGTGGTGGTGCCCTTGGCGTCGGGTGGCAGGTTGATGACGGTGGCGGCCGCCCCGACGGAGTCCGCAAAGGCCATCACCGCGCCGCCATGGATCGAATGCCCCAGGGTGCAAAGGTCCTCACGGACCACCATGGTGGCGACCACCTTGTCCTTGGCGGCCTCGACGAAGGTGACACCCATCAGGACGGCGAACGGCATCGGCCGCGACTGGATCATCTCAAGCAGGGTCACGCCGCCCCTCCCGTTGTTAATGTAAAGCTTGAAGCTGCTTTCGCGCCGGTCAGCGACTTAAAGTGACAGATGAAGCACCTGATCATGCGGTTTCCACGCCGCACCAGTTCGCGACGAACAGCGCAATGGCCCGCGTGGTCTTGCGCAGCGATTCGATTTCCACCCGTTCGTTGAAACCGTGCATCGCCTCGGCATTGGCGCCGAAGCACAGGCTCGGGATACCGGCGTTGAGGCCATAGAAGCGCGTATCGGTCAGCGCCGTGAAGGCGAGTTCCTTCATCGGGCCGCCATAGACGGTCTCGCAGGCCGAACGCAGCACGGCTTCGGATTCATCCGCACCGGTCAGTTCATAGCCTTCGGACAGGAAGCCGGACCACTCCACCACCGGCGGGTTCTTGGCCAGGAACGGATGCCGCGATGCGGCCGCTTCCACGCACGCGACGATCTCGGCCTGATGATCGGCGATCGACCAGCCGGGCAGCACCGCGATCCGGCAATCGACATCGCACCACGCCGGCACCGAGGACGCCCAGTCGCCGCCCTTGATGATGCCGGGATTGAGCGTGATCGGATGCTTCACAACCCTGAAATGCCTGTCGCTGGCGGCGCGTCTGTTCCAGTCCTCTTCCAACGCTTCAAGCGCGTGAAGCAGATGATACGCCGCCTTGATGGCGTTGGCGCCGATGCCCGCCTCGTAAACATGCGCCGGTTTGCCCCTCACCTTGAGGCGAAACCAGATCACCCCGACCTGCGAGCGCACCAGCCTGCCGCCCGTCGGCTCGGGAATGAAACAGCAGTCGGCGCGATAGCCGCGCTGCACCGTCGAGAGCGCCCCGACGCCGGTGCTCTCCTCCTCGATCACGGACTGAAAATGGATACGCGCCGTCGGCTTGAGTCCTGCCGCGCGCAGCGCATCGAGTGCGTAGAGCGCGGCGATGGTGCCGGACTTCATGTCGCCCGCGCCGCGGCCATAGAGCCAGCCGTCCCTCACCACCGGAGAGAACGGCGGCGCGTCCCACATGTCGAGCGGCCCGGCGGGCACCACATCGCAGTGACCCTGCAGGATCAGCGAACGGCCCGCCTCGCGCGCCGGACGATAGGTGCCGACCACGCTGCGCGCGCGGGAGAAGTCATGCTCAATCGGACCAAAGCCGCGCAGGTCCTTCAGGTCATCGACGTTGATATGCCAGTCATCGACCTCGTAGCCGCGTTCGCGCAACAGGTCGTGCATCATGTCCTGACACGGGCCTTCCGCGCCGCGCGTCGAAGGAATGGCCGAGAACTGTTTCGTCGTCTCAAGCTGCCGGTCGAAGGCCTCGTCCACCGCATCGAGAATGCGGCGCTGGACCTCGTTCGAGGTTGTTTTGGCGTCCATCGCGTCCGTCCCTTCATGCCCGCGTCTGCCGCGCGGATTATGGGCATGAGTGTAGCCAGTTTTAAGGGACCGTTGGAAGGGATGCGATGACCTTGGAGGTAAGCATTCCAGAGGCTGCTGGCTGCCGATTGAACCTCATTCGGCGAAGCAACGACTAATGATTTCTCCGTAGCTGCCGCTAAAGATGGGTGACGAACGGGGCGATCTGTTCCAGCCATCCTGCTCAAGACAAGCGTGACACAATGCTTCTGATGTCCGACCTATTTAAACACTCAGCCCTCGCAGCGATGCTGCTGGCGATATTGCTCGCATTCTACAAAGGACGACACGCAGTCTCTGCAAACGCCCGGTCGCTCGCCTGGACTCAAGTTCCCCTGATTGCGTTCTTGACGGTTTCTGTCGGTCCAAGCGCAATCGCCACGCTTCTCTATCTTGGCTACAAGTCTGGTCTGTTGCAGGCCGGACCATCCGGATACCGATTTTCAACATTCATTGTTCAGCTCCCCGTTGATTTCGCGGTCATGAACTGGGGATTTGTTGTTTTGTATGTGACCTGCCGGCTGGCACCGGACTTTCGGTCGGCCCGGTCTGCGATGTGGCTTTCCGCAGCCGTGATGTCCTTACTCAACGTGCCGCTGTTCTTCCTAGCTCCCGAGATGGTGTCCAACGTCTTCGATGCGGGTCAAGGCATCGGTATAGTTCAGGCCGTGCTCAGCATGCCGCTCTGGTTCGGTTCATATCCCCGCTTTCTTGATCCCGACTCCGGCATTGGTCTTCTTCTCTTTGCGCCGCTCGCACCCATACCGCTCGCGGGTTCGGTCTGCTGGATTGCCGTACAACTCATCGGAGGGACGGCCAGTTCTCCAAAAGGGAAAACTGCGCGGTCGTAGTGCACCGAAGGCATTTGTCGCCGTCGGCCGCCACACCTGATGCGGCGGATCTGCGAGGATCAATACCCGACCGTGAACCGCTGGCGGGAATGCGCGGGCTTCTCGACTTCATCCGCGAGCGCGATCGCATAGTCCGCGAACGAGATGCTGCTGCCCTTCTCCGTGGTCAGAAGCTGATCCTTGCCGAGGCGGAATGTGCCGGTACAAGGACCGTCGAAAAACAGCGCCGACGGCGAGAGAAACGTCCAGTCGAGCTCTTTCTCCTGCCGCAGCAACTTGAGAAACTCACCGCCCTTGGTGGCCTCGTCCTTGTAAGCCGCCGGAAATTCGGGCGTCGACACCAGCGCAATGCCGGGCGCAACTTCGAGACTGCCCGCGCCGCCGACCACCAGATAACGCTTCACGCCTGCCGCCTTCACCGCATCGATCAGCATCTGCGGATCGCTCTGCAGAAAGTGCACGGCGCTGATGACCACCTCGTGCCCTTTAAGCAGCGCGGCGAGCCCATCCTTGTCGAACACGTCGCCCTTCTTCGGCGTGACATTGGCCTGCGCCTGAACCTTCTCGGGATTGCGGACGATGGCCGTGACCTGATGGCCGCGGCTGGTGAGTTCCTTAAGAATGGGCGCGCCGGCCTGGCCGGTCGCGCCGATCAAAGCGATTTTCATGATTTGCGTCCCTTGCGTGATGTGGTATCCAATGGATACCAACTAACGAATGGACATCAGATGCCCGCTCGCGACGCTGCTGTGAAGAAGGCACTTTTCCGAGACATGGTCCCCTTTGAGAAACCACCCGCCAAACCTGCGCGTGGAAACAAGGCTCCGCGCGGAAACTGGCCGACGAATCCCTACGCGCAGGATTGTCCGACCCGGCTGGTGCTCGACCGCATCGCCGACAAGTGGACCGTATTGTTGCTGATCCTGCTGTCGCGCAGGCCATGGCGCTTCAACGAACTGCGCCGCGAGATCGGCGGACTGACGCAGAAGATGGCGTCGCAGACTCTGAAGGGACTGGAGCGTGACGGTCTCGTGAAGCGCAAGGTGACGCCGACCGTTCCGGTGACGGTGGAGTATTCGATTACGCCGCTGGGGCGCACATTGAGCGACACCGTTGACGGCTTGCGCATCTGGGCGGAGCAGCACATGAGCGATGTCGCAAAAGCCCAATCACAATATGACCGAACCAAGGCACAAACTGTGTAGATTTGGTCACACACGCCGAGTTTGTGCGGATGTTCTTTGTGCGTTCGCAAGAGTTGATGAGGTGTTTAGGGCTTGCGCGATAGGATGGCGCATCATCGGCGACAATCGATGACTTAATCGCCGGCGATGAAAATGAGCTCCCAAAATATAAGGAGAGCAATCATGCCAGCCTACGCACAGCATCACCGCAAGCAGCAGATATTTCATGCGGCCATGACCGTGTGTCCAAGCTGCCAGAGCCTTCCCATGGAAATCAGGGAGGTGCATCCTCACTGGGATCTGGCGAGGGTCGACTTCGTCTATGAATGCCCGGCGTGTTGCACCGAAGTCCGGGACACTGTCGCGAAGCACTAAACGCCGCCGTAAGTCCGCGGGGGGCATCCGCGCCTACCAGAATCACGGCCGCCCGACTACGATGAGGCATGACCTTCGTCTACCTCATCATCGCGATCATTCTTGAGGTGATCGGAACCTCCGCGCTGCAGGCGTCGGAGCAGTTCACCAAGCCGAAGCCGCTGATCCTGACAGCGATCGGCTACGCGGCGTCGTTTTATTTCCTGTCGCTGGTCCTGCGGACCATGCCGGTCGGGATCGCCTATGCGATCTGGTCCGGCCTCGGCATCGTGCTCATCACACTCGTCGGTCTCGTCTGGTTCGGCCAGAAGCTCGACATGCCCGCCGTGATCGGCCTCGCGCTGATCATTGCCGGCGTCGGCACCATCAATCTGTTTTCATCGACCGTTTCGCATTGACGCATTGGAGAGACCACATGGACAATCGCAATATACTCTACGCCGTCGTCGGGGCCCTCGTCATCGCGGTCGCCGTACTCGGCTACAAGGTCTATCAGGACAACAAGAAGCCGGAGGGATTGCAGATCAACGTCGGTCCGGGCGGCGTGAAGATTCAAAGCAAGTGAGGCTCGAATGACCGCGACATTCTTCCCGCGCGCGCTGTTGCTTGGCGCGATTGCCTCGGTGGCGCTGATCGGCGCCGCGTGCGCCGACATTGTCGGACGCGAATCCGACATCACCGAACTTCGGCTCGGCCAGAAGATTTATGTCGACGACGGCTCGTGCCCCGCGGGGCAGATCAAGGAAGTCAGTGGCATGCGACTGACCGCAGCGGGCGTCGAACGCTCCAAGAAATGCGTCGATCGCAAGGGCAAGAGGTAGATTTTCTATTCGTCATTGCGAGCCAACGGATCGGCGCAAAGCGCCGTCCGATGATAAATTCCGCGAAGCAATCCATTCTTCTGTCCAAGATATGGATTGCTTCGTCGCTAACGCTCCTCGCAATGACGGCCTGTGATCTTCTATAAAATCCACCTAAATCGTCCTGCCGCCGTCTACCGGCAGCACCACGCCGGTGATGAAGTCGGCATCGTCCGACGCCAGATACACACACGCCTTGGCGATATCGTCAGGCTGCGACATGCGGCCGAGCGGAATGGTCGCGATGAACTTCGCGCGGTTCTCCGGCGTGTCCGGCACGCCCATGAAGCTTTCGAGCAGCGCGGTTTCGCCCATCACCGGCGCGACGCAGTTGACCCGGATCTTGTCCGGCGCAAGTTCCACCGCCATCGCGCTCGACAGCAGGTTCACCGCGCCCTTCGAGCCGTTATACCAAGTCAGGCCCGGACGCGGCCGGATGCCGCCGGTCGAGCCGATATTGATGATGCAGCCGCCGCCCTGCTTGCGCATCAGCGGCACCGTCGCGTTGGTCATGTGAAAGATCGATTTGACGTTGACGGCGAAGACGCGGTCGAACTCGTCTTCCGTCACGTCCATGATCGGCTTGTTGCGAAACGACCAGCCCGCATTGTTGACCACGATATCGAGCCGACCGAATGTTTCGACGGCGGTCGCGACGGCCCTGTCGATGTCGTGCCGCTTCGACACATCGCCTGCCAGCGAGACAGCCCCGCCGGTATTCGCGGCAACGCGCGCCGCGCCCTCACCGTTCAGATCGACGATGACGACCTTCGCGCCTTCATCGACAAAACGACGCGCAATGGCCGCGCCAAAACCCGATGCGCCTCCCGTCACCAGCGCAACCTTTTTTTCGAGACGCATGATGTCCACCCTTTTGATTTTCGTTGTCGCTGCATCGAGCGTCGATCAACCGAAAGGCAAAGGCAAGCTGCGTCGCAAAACGCGTCTACCCCGAAATGAAGTCACCGCATTTCTGGATGGTGTCGTTGCTGCCCCACGGCATGATCGGCACGGAGGACGTCGAGTTCTTCGGCGAACCGTCGATCAGCTTGTCGGAATAGACCATGTAGACCAGTACGTTCCGCTTGGGGTCGCAGCCGCGCACGATCTGCATCTTCTTGAAGAACAGCGACCGGCGCTGCCGGAACATGTCCTCGCCCTGCGGCGCCTTGGACTTGAAGCGGATCGGCCCGATCTGGCGGCAGGCCAGCGAGATGTCGGAGACCTGTTCGGCCAGCCCGAGCCAGCCCTTGTAACCGCCCTTCTCCGGCACGGTGAAATGACAGGCCACGCCGTCAACCACCGGGTCATCGACACCGTAGGTAGCAAGTTTGTCATCCGGGCTGAGTAACTTGAACACGGTCGAGCGCCGGAAGATCAGATCCGGCTCATCGGCCGCGGCCAGTGGCGTTGTGGCCAGCCACGCGAAGGCGGTGGCCAACAGCGCGGCGGCTGTCAGTCGGGTTGGACGGAAAGGCATCGGAAAGCTCCAAGGAAGGGGTCTTCAGAACGGTTCCGGCGCGGCTGCCCCGCACCGGAACCCCTCATGTGGGGTGGCATGGCCCCCGTTGGAAGGCACGGGATTGTGACTGCGGATAAGTCGCCGTTAAGCGCTTTTGAAGGCTCAACGGCTAGCATTTCGGCACCGTGAATCACGCAGAATGCGGTATCGAGGCCGAACGGCAATGAACATTCAGCCTATTGGCGACACTAATACTGGAATCAATTGAGGAATTTCGCGTGTACCGGAATAAGCTACCTACCCTGGACCACCAGCAGAAAACGGTCAGCACCACCTCCCCTTTTGGCAGTGACATCAGTTCCCGTCCGGCCCGGTCTGTGAGCCTGCAGACCGCATGGCTCGCCGCGGCACTGACCGCAGGATTTGCGCTGCCGGCCGATGCCCAGGTCTATTGGCCCATGGATCCCGGAGCCGCTTACTACGGCGAGCCGCAGCGGCACTTCGAGCCGCGTCGCCCGCGCATCGCTCGCACCAAACAGAAACTGCCCGATGCCCCGAAGGACACCGCAAAGCCAGTCGGCCCGATCGTGGTCGCGATCTCGATCGATCGGCAGACCTTGAAGCTCTACGACCAGAACGGCCTGTTCGCGGAATCGCCGGTCTCGACCGGCATGCGCGGCCATTCGACTCCGATGGGCGTGTTCAGCGTCATCCAGAAGAACAAGTATCACCGCTCGAACATCTACAGCGGCGCGCCGATGCCTTACATGCAGCGCATCACGTGGTCAGGCGTGGCGATGCATGCAGGCGTTCTGCCCGGCTATCCGGCCTCGCACGGCTGCATCCGCATGCCAATGAATTTCGCGATGCGGATGTGGGGCTGGACCCGCATGGGCGCGCGCGTGATCATCACGCCCGGTGAAATCTCGCCTGCTGATTTTTCCCATCCGCTGCTCGCCACTCGCAAGCCGAGCACAAAGCCTTTGGCCGCCACGACGGAGCCGGAGAAGCACGCCGAGACCACGCCGAAGTCCGACCGGTCGTCAATTGTCGACGCGGCTTCCCACGACAAGCTGCAATTGCGGCTGACGTCGATCGCCGAAGACGCGCCCATTCGCACGGCTGACGCCAGCGGCGCACTGCCGCAAAAGAGCGACGCGGACAGCGTCGTTGCGCAGGCATGGGATGCCAGCCGCGGCGGCGGTTCCTGGGATGCAGGCCGTGGCGGCGTTACGCCGGAGCCCGAAGCGGCCAAGGACGGGCCTAAGGAGAATGCCAAGACTCCGTCGCCGAACGCACAGAAAGATTGCGCCGTAGCGAAGGACGATGCCGCGAAAAGCGCCGATGGAGACGCCGGTGCTTCCGACGACAAGGCAGCTGGCGACAAGTCTCCCGACGCAAAGCCTGCCGACAAAAAATCCGAGGCTCCGAAGACCGATAAGGATCAGACCCGTGTGACCGATAGCGCCGCACCAACGCCGGTCGCGGTGGCGGTTGCACCTGAGGGCTCTGCCGAATTCATCGGGCCGGTCAAGCCGCGCACAGGGCATGTCGCCGCCTTCGTCAGCGCTAAGGAAAACAAGATCTACGTCCGGCAGAATTTCGAGCCTTGGTTCGAAGCGCCGGTCACGATTGCTGCACCCGACCGCCCGCTCGGCACCCACGTCTTTACGGTCCGCGCCGACAAGGATGACGCCGAGGCTCTGCGCTGGTCCGTGGTCTCGCTCCCGGCCCCCATCCGCGCGGCGGAAGAGACTCCCCGGCGCAGGCGCGGCGAGCCGGTTGCGCCAGCGGCAGCCCCTGCCCAACCGTCATCGCCAACCGAGGCGCTCGACCGCCTGACCATCCCCAAAGAGACCATGACGCGGATCGCCTCGGCCCTCGCGCCCGGTGGATCGATCACCGTCTCGGATCGCGGTCTTGGCGACGAGACGGGACGCGGCACGGATTTCATCGTCCCGCTGCGCTAAATGGCCTCTGGAACCCGGTTGGCTTTGGGCGGCGCGTTAAGCTAGAACGCGCCGATCATGACAGCCTCATCCGATAGCCAGCCCCCCACCGCTCCCATCCCGAAAGACCAGCCGCGCGATGCGTTTTCGCGGCTGACGCCATTCGGTTGGAACGGCGGCATGGCCGTGATTTTGGTCGGCCTCGCCCTCTCATTTTTCCTCGCCGGCTATTTCGTCATCTATTGGCGTAATGCCGATATGGACTTCATGATCGTCTACAACGCGCTCGTGATGAACGATGGAAAGCCGCAGGCGTTCTTCGATCACCCGTCCTACTTCACCATCCTGTCGGTGAAGTGGTGGTTTCAGGCGATGCATTCGCTGGGGCTGCTCGATGCATGGAAACTGTCGTCGATCCCCTCGGCGCTGAACGTGCCCGCCTTCGATGCCGCGATGACGCAAGCCGTTCGCGCCGGCCGCATCGTGGCATGGCTGACCGCAACCATCTTCGTCATCGGCTTTGCGGCTCTGGCCCGGCGCATCTTTACCGACTGGCGGATCGCATTGCTCGCGACGTTCGCATTCGCATTCTCCGGCGGCATGGCCGTCCACATGCGCATCCTTCGCAGCGAACTGATCGCGGCCTGTCTCTTCACGCTCGCATTGATGCTGCTGATCGCGGTCGCGCGCCGCGCCGGCAACTGGCGGCCGCTGGCTATCGGGGCTGCGGCGGCACTGTGCGTTCTCGGATTGCAGAACAAGGTTCAGATCATCCTGCTGATCGCAGCGCTTCCTGTGATCATGCTCCCTTTTGGCAGCAGCGACAGCGCCAGCACAGCGTTCTGGCGCAGTTCGGCGGCATGGCTCGCAGTTCTGCTCTCGGCCATTGCCGGAGGCGTTCTGCTCGCCCTCGCTTGGCCGCTGATCGCTGCGGGGCTGGAGCCTGAATCGGTCGACATCGCCCAGCTTCACGCTCTGATTGCCGGCAGGTTCGGAATTTATCAGGTCGCCCTGCTCGTCTGGATCGGCGTCGGCATGATCGCATTTGCGGCGATGTGGCGCATCAGCGCCACCGAAACGTTGACGTCGATCTTCGCGGTCGCTGCCGGTGCGTCACTCGGACTGCTCACGCTGTATCTCCAATTCGATCCGCAAAACGCAGTCGCCGTGATCAATCCCATCGAAAAGATGCTGGTGTTCGCGGATGCGCCAGCCACATCGGCGACCGAAGGCGGAAAGATCTGGGCTGCAATCGCCCTGCTGTTCGACGGCGTCAAGTCCGTGCTCCAGCGCTATACGTTCGTGCTGTTCACCTCGCCGCGTCCCACCGTGTTCCTGACCTGGCTGGTCATTCCCGGCATCGTTTATGCGTGGCTGAGGGGCGAGCGGCAGGTCGCCATTCAGGCGGCCCTATTGCTGCTGTCCGCCATCGGCATCGATGCGCTCGGCGTGCGGCGCAATCTCAAGGCGGAATACTTCATTCTGACCGATCCGCTCATTATACTCGCCGGCGCATTGCTGCTGGAGAAATTGAGCGATCTGCGGTTCAGCAGATGGGCCTATCCGATCGGCGTAGCGCTGATCGTCGCCCACGTTGCGATCAGCCAGGCCGAACCGATCAAGCATGTGATGAAGCGCAGCGGCCCGGAATACATCTGCGAATGGAACGAGTATTACGAGCCGGAACTGCCGATGCCATGGTGCGACAAGCCGCCCAAGCGTCCGTGAGGATCGTCACGGGTTGTTGAAACTCCCGGCTGCGGCAATCCGTTATCTTTGAGTGAATGACCCTCAGGGAGCGCATCATGATCGACCGCCGACGAGTCATCACGGCCATGGCAGCGGGCGCAACGCTCCCGCTCACGGCGCGGTCCCTGTTCGCGCAGACGGCCATGAGCCGCATGACCGCCTACAGCTTTTCCTTCCAGAACCTCAAGGGCGGTGACATCCGTCTCGCCGATTATGCAGGCAAGCCGGTGCTGGTGGTGAACACCGCTTCGCTCTGCGGGTTCACGCCGCAATACGCCGGCCTGCAGGAACTGTGGACGCAGTTTCGCGACCGCGGCCTGATGGTGATCGGTGTCCCGTCCAACGACTTCGGTGCGCAGGAGCCGGGCGGCGCAAGCGACATCGCCCACACTGCCGAAGAGACCTATCACGTCAGCTTCCCGATCACGGCGAAGACCTCCGTGAAGGGTCCGAATGCCCATCCGTTCTACAAATGGGCGGCCACCGAACGGCCGGGCGATCTTCCGGGCTGGAACTTCCACAAGTACCTCGTGGGCCGCGACGGACACATCGCAGACGCGTTTTCCTCCCGCGTCGAGCCCACCGATACGCGCGTCGTCACCGCCGTCGCCCGCGCGCTGACCGCCTGACGGAACCCGCCCCCGGGCCGGGATTAACCCTGCCAACGCTCCTGTGGAAAATCGGTTGGCGCGATTTTCGTTGTGGGTCTAGGCTCACCATCGGGGACTACGGCGGCGTCCGGCGGACCGGACGCGGAGGATTTTGCGTTCAGGGGTTACTTCCATGCGTATCAAGGCAACTTTTTTCGCCGCCAGCGCCATTTCGGTCTGCGCTTTCACCAGTGTCTGGTCGCAGGCCCTTATCCCGCAGCGCACCACACCACCGCCAGCTCCGGCTGCAGCGCCCGCACCTGCCCCCGCAGCAACAGCTGCCCCTGCACCAGCTCCGACTGCCGCAAAAGCCAACTGCGCCAACCCGAATGCCATCGGCGTCTCACGCGTGGTGCAGATCGACACCACCGGCGGTCCGGGCTTCGGCTTCGAGCATTTCAAGCAGCTCGATTTTTTGCGCGATAAGGAAGTGGTGCTGACGTTCGATGACGGCCCATGGCCGGTCAACACGCCGTCGGTGCTCAAGACCCTCGCCGACGAATGCACCAAGGCGATTTTCTTCCCGATCGGCAAGCATGCCACCTACTATCCCGAAATTCTCAAGCATGTGGCTGCGGAGGGCCACACCATCGGCTCGCACACCTGGTCGCACGCCAATCTCAACAACAAGAAACTGACCGAGGACCAGCGCAAGGAAGAGATCGAGAAGGGTTTCAGCGCGGTCAAATGGGCGCTCGGAGCTGCGCCCTCGCCGCTGTTCCGTTTCCCTGCACTCCAGCATCCGCCGACGATGGTGACCTATCTCGGCGAGCGCAACATCTCGATCTGGTCATGCGATCTCGACTCGTTCGACTTCAAGGCCAGCACGGCGCAGAAGATCGTCGACACCGTCATGACGAAGCTCGACAAGTTCGGCAAAGGCATCGTGCTGATGCACGACTTCCAGAAACACACCGCCGAAGCCCTGCCTGAACTGATGAAGCGGCTGAAGGCCGGCGGTTACAAGGTAGTCCAGGTGAAGGCCAAGGCGCCGATGCAGACCATCGCGCAATACGACGAGGAAGTCGTCAAGGGATTGAAGCTGCCGACGGTCAGTTCGCGTCCGCTCAACAGCGTCGTGCAGACCATCTCCGAATAGCGGCAAACGCGCACTTGCGGTTGCCCCGGAAATGGCTAAACCGCACGTCATGCGTATTGAAGGCTATGTGATCGTCTCCGCCGACGGCATGCTCGCTGATGCCAGCGGCGTGATGCCCGCTTCGCTCAAGTTCGAAGCCGATCAGAGATTCTTCGAGTCCGCGCTCGATGCAGCGGATTTGATCGTTCACGGCAGGAATTCTTTCGAGGACCAGCCGCGCTCGCCCCAACGCACGCGCATCATCCTGACCCGCAGCGTCGCCGCTCTCGGCCCCGATCCATCCAATCCCAGAGCGACATTGTGGAATCCCGCAGGAGCCTCCTTCGAGGACGCCTGCCGTCATGCCGGCATAACCACCGGAACGGCAGCTGTCATCGGCGGCCCCGATGTATTCGAGATGTTCATGGACCGCTTTGAGGTGTTCTGGCTATCGCAGGCGCACGGCCTGACCATTCCCGGCGGCATGGGCGGCTTTCCGGGCGTGCCGCAACGCTCGCCGCAGGACATTCTCTCCGCTCATGGATTGAAGCCAGAGGAAACGCGCGTGCTTGACGCCGAGCGCCGCGTGGATGTCACGGCCTGGCGGCGGGGTTAGACCCCGGTGTAACGCCCGCTGTCTTCCATCGCCACCGGGCGCGGATAACCCGCGATCACCAGAAGACCGCCGATCAGCGAGAGATTCTTCAGGGCGTGGATCATGTTGTTGATGCGATCGGCGCCGGTCATGTCCCAGAAATTGTGGAAATAGAACGTCGTCACCGCGACGAACAGCACCAGCAGCCAGGCAAAGGTCCGCGTGCCGAAATTCAGCGCAATGAACAGACCGCCGACAACTTCCAGCGCGCCGGCCAGGATCGCCAGCATCTGCGCGGTCGGCATTCCCGTAATGCCCTCGAGCTGAGCCGTATATTGCGTCAGCATCGCCGGAAGGACGACCTTCTCGGTGATCGCCTGGGTGGTCGAGGCGATGTCGAACAGCTTGGAGGCGCCGGAAAACACAAACAGGACGACGAACAGAACGCGTCCGACAGTAACAATGGCTGGCATTTGGCGGCCCCGTATAAATCCCTGAGCAGGACTATACAGGAGTTACCCTCAACCGAACAGCGTCGGCTGCTGCCGCCCCGCCCGCTCCTGCGCCTCGACCGCTGCGACTGCCGTCATGTTGAGAATTCCGCGCGCAGTCACCGACGGCGTCAGGATGTGCGCCGGACGTGTGGGTCCGATCAGGATCGGCCCGACCGGCAGTGCGTCGGCGAGGATCTTGATCATCTGGTAGGCGATGTTGGCCGCGTCTAGGTTCGGCATGATCAGGATGTTGGCCGACCCTTCGAGCCGCGAATGCGGCAGCACCAGCTGGCGCGACAGCGCGGTCAGCGCGGAATCGCCCTGCATTTCGCCGTCGGCTTCGATCTCGGGGTGATCGTTCACCAGAATCTCGGTGGCGCGGCGCATCTTTTGGGCCGAACTCGAGTCGTAGCTGCCAAAATCCGAATGCGACAGGAACGCGACCTTCGGCTTGATGCCGAACCGCTGGACGTGCACGGCGGCCAGCGCCGCCATTTCCGCCAGTTCCTCTGCCGTCGGGTTCGGACGGATCTGGGTGTCGGCGATGAAGTACGCGCCCTTGCTGGTGATCACCAGCGCCAGTGCCGAATAGTCCGCGAGTCCTGGCGTCACGCCGATGATCTCGCGAATACGCCGCAGGTGACTCATGTAGCGGCCATCGACGCCGCACAGCATGGCGTCAGCCTCGCCGCGCGCCACCGCCAGCGCGGCAATGACGGTGGCATTGGTGCGCACCAGTGTCCGCGCGGCTTCCGGCGTGATGCCGTGCCGTCCGGCCAGATCAATGTAGCTCTGGACGTAGGAACGATAACGCGGATCGTCCTCGGGATTGATCAGGTCGAAATCGCTGCCCGGATTGATCGAAAGTCCGAACCGCTTGATGCGCGCGGCCACAACCGACGGACGCCCGACCAGGATGGGCCGCGCCAGCTTTTCCTCAAGCACCACCTGCACCGCGCGCAGCACGCGCTCATCTTCGCCCTCGGCGTAGATCACTCGGACCGGCTGGGTCTTGGCTTTCGCGAACACCGGCTTCATCACAAGACCGGAGCGGAACGCGAAGCGATCGAGCTGGCTGGTATAGGCATCGAAATCGGTGATGGGCCGCGTCGCGACGCCGGAGTCCATGGCGGCTTTCGCCACCGCTGGCGCAACGCGCAGGATCAGCCGGGGATCGAACGGCGACGGGATCAGCGAGCCGGGACCGAAGCCCTGCGTCTCACCGCCGTCGAAACGCACCACCACATCAGACGGCGGATCGCGCGCGAGCTGCGCCAGTGCATCCACCGCGGCGACCTTCATCGCCTCGTTGATCGCCGTGGCGCCGACATCGAGCGCGCCGCGGAAGATGAAGGGGAAGCACAGGACGTTGTTGACCTGGTTCGGGAAGTCCGAGCGGCCGGTGCAGATCATCGCATCGGGCCGCGCCTTGCGCGCCTCATCCGGCATGATCTCGGGATTCGGATTGGCGAGCGCCATCACCAGAGGCTGGTCGGCCATGGCCTTGACCATCTCGGGCTTGAGTACGCCGCCGGCTGACACGCCGAGGAAAATGTCCGCGCCGCCGATCACGTCGCCCAGCGTACGCTTGTCGGTCTTCTGCGCGTAGACGGCCTTCCATTTGTCCATCAGCGTATTGCGGCCTTCATAGACAAGACCGTCGATATCGCAGACCCAGATGTTCTTGCGCTGCGCGCCGAGCGACACCAGCAGATTGAGACAGGCGATCGCAGCGGCGCCCGCGCCCGACGCCACGATCTTGCAGTCTTCCAGCTTCTTGCCGTTGATCAGCAGCGCATTGCGGACCGCCGCGCAGACGATGATGGCCGTGCCGTGCTGGTCGTCGTGGAAGACGGGAATTTTCATTCGCGCCTTGAGCTGCTCCTCGATCTCGAAGCACTCCGGCCCCTTGATGTCTTCGAGGTTGATGCCGCCGAAGGTCGGCTCCAGCGCGGCCACCGTCTCCACCACGCGCGCGATGGTGTCGGCGGCGATCTCGATGTCGAACACATCGATGCCGGCAAACTTCTTGAACAGGACGGCCTTGCCCTCCATCACCGGCTTGGATGCCAGCGGACCGATGTTGCCGAGGCCGAGCACGGCGGTGCCGTTGCTGACGACGGCGACAAGATTGGAGCGGGTTGTCAGTGTCGCCGCCTCATGGGGATCGGCGGCAATGGCTTCGCACGCCGCAGCCACGCCCGGCGAATAGGCCAGCGCGAGGTCGCGCTGGTTGGCCAGCGGCTTGGTCGCCTGAATCTCGAGTTTGCCGGGCTTCGGAAGTCGATGATACGCCAACGCCGCGAGGCGAAGTTCTTCAGACAACGTCGACGCCATACCCGCTCCCGATATTCTCTTCGCCCCGGCCTGCGCCGGTGCTGTTTAGTCCCGTCGTGCGACGGTTATGCGATTCAGTTTTGCGGCAGATTGAGCCTGATATGCAGTTCGCGCAACTGCTTGAGCGAGACCTCCGATGGCGCGCCCATGAGCAGATCTTCAGCACGCTGGTTCATCGGGAAGAGCGAGATCTCGCGCAGGTTGTTCGTACCGCAAAGCAACATGACAATGCGATCGACACCGGCGGCCATGCCGCCGTGCGGCGGTGCGCCATACTGGAACGCGCGATACATGCCGCCGAAACGCTCGATGACCGTTTCCTCGCCATAGCCCGCGATCTCGAACGCCTTCACCATCGCCTGCGGGCGATGGTTGCGGATGCCGCCCGACGCAATCTCGTATCCGTTGCAAGCGATGTCGTACTGGAATGCCTTGATCGTGAGCGGGTCCTGCGTCTCCAGCGCTTCGAGGCCACCCTGCGGCATCGAGAACGGGTTGTGCGAGAAGTCGACCTTCTTGTCTTCCTCGTTGTACTCGTACATCGGGAAGTCGACGATCCATGCGAGCTCGAACCGGTCCTTGTCGATCAGGTTCAGCTCCTCGCCGAGCTTCGTGCGTGCGAGGCCTGCGAACTTCCAGAACTTCTGCGGATCGCCGGCAACGAAGAATGCGGCGTCGCCTTCCTTGAGGCCCAGCTGCTCGCGGATCGCGGCGGTGCGCTCGGGTCCGATGTTGTTGGCGAGCGGGCCTGCGCCCTCACCGCCTTCGCGCCACATGATGTAGCCGAGGCCCGGCTGCCCTTCGCCCTGCGCCCAGGAATTCATCCGGTCGCAGAAGGCACGCGAACCGCCGCCCGGCCCGGGGATCGCCCAGACCTGATTGGTCGCGTCTTCGAGCATGCGTGCGAACACCTTGAAGCCCGAACCGCGGAAGTGTTCGGACACATCCTGCATCACCAGAGGATTGCGCAGGTCGGGCTTGTCGGTGCCGTACTTGCGCAGGCTTTCAGCGAACGGAATGCGCGGCCACTTCTTGGTGACCGGCTTGCCGTTGGCGAATTCCTCGAACACGCCTGTGATCACCGGCTCCATCGCCGCGAACACGTCGTCCTGCGTCACAAAGCTCATTTCGAGATCGAGCTGATAGAACTCGCCGGGCAGACGATCGGCGCGCGGGTCTTCGTCGCGGAAGCACGGCGCGATCTGGAAGTAGCGGTCGAAGCCCGACATCATCAGCAGTTGCTTGTACTGCTGCGGCGCCTGCGGCAGTGCGTAGAACTTGCCGGGATGAATCCGCGACGGCACCAGGAAGTCGCGCGCGCCTTCCGGCGACGACGCAGTGAGGATCGGCGTCTGGAATTCGAAGAAGCCGGCCTTCTTCATCCGCGCACGCATCGAGTCGACGATGGCGCCGCGAGTCATGATGTTCTGGTGCAGCTTCTCGCGGCGAAGGTCGAGGAAGCGGTACTTCAGCCGGATTTCCTCGGGGTATTCCTGATCGCCGAACACAGGCATCGGCAGTTCACCTGCCTCGCCCAGCACTTCGATATCGGCGATAAACACTTCGACCGTACCGGTCGGCAGATCAGGATTGTCGGTGCCTTCGGGGCGGCGGCGAACCTTGCCGTCGATCTTCACCACCCACTCGGCGCGCAGCTTTTCGGCCAGAGAGAATGCCTTCGAATCCGGATCGATCACGCATTGCGTCATTCCGTAATGGTCGCGCAGGTCGATGAACAGCAGTCCACCATGATCGCGGATGCGGTGACACCAGCCGGACAGCCGGACCTCCTGGCCAATGTCGGAATCGCGGAGGGCGCCGCAGGTGTGGGAACGATAACGGTGCATGGAAATCCTGGAAAACGGCGTCAGAGGTCAGAATCAAGGGATACGGGCGCTGGTGCGCGCGCGCAGGGTTTACCCGAGCGCAGGGAACGCGGCAACCGGATGGTGCCGGTTACCCTTCCATAGGGCGGGAAAAAGCTTAATAAAAACAATGCCCCCGACAGCAATCTTGGAGGCCGGGCATGAAGTCTTGCTAGGCCTCGCGCTTGTCCTGCTGGATCACGATGGTCGGCACGCCAAAGGTCCCGGTCCGCACCGTGAAAACCTGCGTGCCCGGCTTGCGGCCCTCGCGCAGTTCGGAGACCTCGAGGCCCGCCTTCTCAAGCCGGGTCCGCGTTGCCGCAACGTCGGCGACACGCCATGAGACGCCGTAAATCTTGTCGGGGCCGTCGCTCCGGCCGTCCTTGAGGCGATGGATGACCTCGAACACCAGACCGCCGGTTCTGAAAAATAGAAAGCGCGTTCCTAGCGCCTCGATGGTCCGGTCGAGTTTCATATCAAGCCCGAGCCGAGCGCCGTAGAGCGCCGCGGTCCGCTCGGGATCCGGTGTCGCGATCACGAGATGATCGAGCATCTCGACCGAAGCCGGCGCGATCTCAGGCGAGCGTGCGAGCTGTTCGCCCCGCTGAAGAAAGAACAGCCGGATGCCATGGGTGGACTCCGCCGACGCGCGGGTACGCTTCCATGTCAGCGTACGGCCCGAGGCAAGGTTCGTGCTCGCGCCATCGCTGATAGCTTCAGGCGCAAGGCCAAGACGCGTCAGGCGATGATGCGCTTTCTCGATGTCGCCAACTTCAAAGGCCAGACTGGCGAGCCCCTCGCCCTGCTTCTCGAGCGCGGCACGGACGCGACCGGCAGCCTCGCCCTCGCCCGCAGGCGCCATCAGTTCAAGCGAGGTGTTGTTGAGCACAAAGATCGCAGTGGCTGCGCCGTCGCTTTGCGCGCGCCACACCGGCGCGCGGCCAAGAAGCGTCTGATAACCGGCAACGCCGGCTTCGATGTCGCGAACCAGAACGACGGCGTGATCAAGTCCAGTAATCATGATGGTGACGAAGCTCGCATGGGAAGCCGCACCTAATCATGTCATCGCGGGCAATGCAGCCCCCTTGCCGCCGTGCATGCCACCCCTGAATTTCACGTTGCGGAATGTTGCTAGCGATCCTGACGGCAGCGCCACTCACGCCGGCCTTTCTTTTTGATGCGCTCGTCTGGCCGGCAGGTTTCTGAGAGATCGATATCGTGAAACGTCCGGGCCTTCACGTCGACGTTGATCGTTGCGTTGAGATTGACGTGAGGCCGGATCGGGATGTGGGTGCCGGCGTTGACATTGAGGCTGTTCGCCAAGGCCGCGGGAACCAGCGACACGATCATGAGACCTGCGGCTGCAGCCTTGATGCGAAATCTCCCGGCCATGGCGAATCTCCCTGAAAATAGTGCATTGCGGCAATGCTCATTGGTCGCGCGGCGCATGCTTCGGGTTCAGATCGGGACGGAGATGTCCCCGCCATGCCCTACAGCCTGCCCTGACAGCCGATTTTCGCATGGAAAAATCCGCTCAAGGCGTTCATAACCCCCGCATGGAAATCATTACCACCACCGACGAACTCACCGCCGTCTGCAATCGCCTCGCCAAACACCGCGTCATCACAGTCGATACCGAGTTTTTGCGCGAAACCACCTATTATCCCCTGCTCTGTGTCGTTCAGTTGGCCAGCGCGGACGAAGCCGCCGTGGTCGATGCGCTTGCTGAGGGAATCGACCTCAAGCCGTTCTTCGACCTGATGGCCAACGAGAATGTGTTGAAGGTGTTCCACGCTGCGAGGCAGGACATCGAAATCATCTTTCACCGCGCCGGCATCATTCCGCATCCGGTTTTCGATACCCAGGTCGCCGCCATGGTTCTCGGCTATGGCGACAGCATCGCCTACGACCAGCTTGTCGAGCGCATCACCGGTCATCGTCCCGATAAAACCCATCGCTTCACCGACTGGTCGAACCGTCCGCTGACACAGGACCAGATCACCTATGCGGTCGCCGACGTCACGCATCTGCGCGATGTGTTCGCAGCGCTCGACGCCGACCTCAAGAAACGCGGCCGCAGCGAATGGGTCAGCGAGGAGATGGAAATTCTCACCTCACCGAAAACTTATGACTTCCATCCAGAGCGCGCATGGGAGCGGCTCAAGACGCGCGTGCGCAAGCCGAAAGAACTCGCGGTGCTGATGGAAGTCGCGGCATGGCGCGAGCAGGAAGCACAGAGCCGCGACGTGCCGCGCTCGCGTGTGCTGAAGGACGACGCCATCGGCGACATCGCCACCCATGCGCCCACCACACTTGAGCGGCTGGCCGGTCTGCGGTCGCTGCCGAAGGGCTTCGACAAATCGAAATGGGGCCAGGACATTCTCGCCGCGGTGAAGCGCGGAATTGCGCGCGACCTGACCAAGTTGCCGAAGCTCGACAAGCCGCGCGGCAATGCCAATGGCGGCGCGACCGTCGAATTGCTGAAAGTGCTCTTGCGCATGACCTCGGAACAGCACGCGGTCGCCAGCAAGGTGATCGCGACCGTGGACGACCTCGAACAGATCGCGGCCGACGACAACGCCGATGTCGGCGCGCTGCACGGCTGGCGCCGCGAGCTGTTCGGCGAAGCTGCGCTGGCTTTGAAGAAAGGCCGCCTCGCGCTGGCCATCGACAAGGGCCGCGTGGTGCGGGTCGATCGCGAGTAAAAGCTTCAGCATTTACAATGCGTTCGGATGCGACGCTCCCAGTATAATCCACTGCAAATAACCAGGTTATTGACTTAAGACGACCGGTCATATTATGAATTGGACATCCCCTCAGGAGGTCCAGATGCCTAAGAACCGCCAAATCCTGCTCAAGCGCCGTCCCAGTGGAATGCCGACCCTCGATGATTTCCAACTGGTCGAGAAAGAACGCCCTGAGCCGGGGCTTGGTCAGGTTCTCGTCCGCAATCAGTTGCTGTCACTTGATCCGTACATGCGCGGACGGATGGATGACGGAAAGTCCTACATGGCGCCGGTCGAGCTTGGGCAGGTGATGACGGCTCATACGGTCGGCGAAGTCGTAACGAGCAACGACCCCGCTTTCGATCCCGGCGAGAAGGTTTTCCTGACGGGAGGCTGGCAGGACTATGCGATCGCCCAAGCACCTGATGTGAGGAAGATCAATCCTGCTCTGCCCGACGCGGCGTGGCTCGGCCCAATGGGCCTGCCCGGCTGGACCGCACACTACGGCCTGTTTGAGCTTGGACATCCGGCCACAGGCGAGACGCTTGTCGTGTCTTCTGCCGCAGGCGCCGTCGGCAGTCTTGTCGGCCAGTTGGCAAAGGCTCAAGGCCTGAGAGTGGTCGGCATCGCTGGCGGGCCGGAGAAATGCGCCTACGTCGTCAACGAACTCGGTTTCGATGCATGCGTCGATTACAAGGTCTCCGAATTCGCCGCACGCCTCGCGGATGCCTGCCCCAACGGTATTGATATCGATTTCGAGAACGTCGGAGGCGACGTGCTCAATGCAATTTGGCCACTTCTCAATGCCAGCGCGCGCATCGTCGTGTGTGGACTGAGCGCACATTACAACCTTACAAAGCCCCTGCCCGGCCCCGACCTGACCAAGGTCCTGAAACAGCGCGTCAACATGCGCGGCTTCATCATCTCGGACCATCGTCTCCACATTCCAAAAGCAATCGGAGAAATGGCAACGCTGGTGGGTCAGGGCAAGCTGACAACCCGCAATGATATAACGACGGGTCTCGAGTATGCCCCGAATGCTTTCATCGGGATGTTGCAGGGAAAGAACTTCGGCAAGACGCTGGTTCAGGTCGCATGAGCACGCACCACAGCGCAGAGACGTCAAACGTCAGCTTGACGCCTCTGTGCAGGGTGGATGCACGTCTCGCCGAACCTCTCGTGCTGCCGAATACGCCGACGGGCACGAGATCAATTCTCGAGGCAGTGTCGCTCAAGATCACGGGTGTGCGCCTCTCCGCACACATGAAAGGCCACGCGACCGCCGACTGGCTGACACTGTCGGCCGACGGCACTATCGGCACGCTCGACGTGCGCGCCACGCTCGAAACTGATGACGGCGCATTGATCTTCATGCAGTACAATGGCCGCATGCAACGCCAGATCGACGGAACGCGGAAGATTTATATCGCTCCGCGTTTCGACACCGGCGATCCCCGCTATGCCTGGCTCAATGCCGTTCAGGGTGTTGGAAAGGCGCTGCTGCAGGAGGGGTCGCGCGACCTGCACTACGACATCTACGAAGTTACCTAAGGGAAGAATCAACGACGATGCCCAAACCGAATGTAAAGGACAGGATTGTCGCCGCCGGCCTTGAAGTGCTGCACCGTCAGGGCTTCAACGGCTCCGGCGTTCAGGACATCACAGATGCGGCCGGCGTGCCGAAGGGATCGTTCTACAATCACTTCGAAAGCAAGGAAGTGTTGGGGATCGCGGCGCTTGATCGCTATTGGCAAGGCGCACTGACCAAGATGCCGATCTTGCGTGATGCGAGCATTCCGCCGATCGAGCGCCTGCGGCGTTACTTCCAGTCGCTTTTCGCTATCTCTACCGAGCAGGGATACTCGAAAGGCTGCCTCATCGGCAATTTTAGTCTTGAGCTAGCCGACCACAGCCCAGCGGTGCGAGACCGGCTCGCCGAGATTTTGAAAGCCTGGACGGGCGCCATCGAAGATTGCCTTCGCGAAGCGAAGCAATCCGGTGCGCTTCGCAACGATCTCGATCCCTCCGCTGTCTCGGCATTTATGCTGAACGCATGGGAGGGAACCGTTCTGCGCGCCAAAGTCGACAAGGACGGCAGCGCTTATGCGCAATTCGATGCTGCGATCTTCGACGGGATGTTGCGATGACGGATGGCGCGACACACGTTCAGCGCGTCTTTCTAAACGTCAGATTGATCCGCTGCGCACCGAGCAACGGATGCTCGCCGTCGGCGAGCGGCATCACGCCGTGATAGGCCAGCCGCGACGGCCCACCCCATGCGACGACATCGCCATGGATCAGCCGGTAGCGCATGGTCTTGTCGGACCGGCTCTGGCCGCCGAACAGAAACGTGGCAGGCAGACCCAGCGAGACCGAAACAATCGGCGCGTCAAAATCCAGTTCGTCCTTGTCCTGATGCAGTGACAACTTTGCGCCGGGCTCGTAGCGATTGATAAGACACGCATCAGGGCGAAAACCGGCGAAGCCCGCCTTCGCTGCGGCCTGCTCCGCGATCTCCGCAAACACAGCCGGCATGGGCGGCCAAGGCCGACCGCTTTCCGGGTCGATGGGATCATAACGATAGCCAGTGCGATCGCTGACCCAGCCAACTCTTCCGCAATTGGTCATGGCTACCGACATCCGGTGTCCTCCGGGCGTCACGAGATGGCGGAACGGCGCGCGTTCGATGATTGTGTGCACCGCTTCGATCAGGGGAGCTTCCAGCGGCCGTGCAAAGCACGCAAGCAGCATCGCACCCGGCGCGAGTTGCACATCGCGCAGATCCGCAACATCGCCGTCGAACAGATCACGCATCATCAGTTCCAAGTGAACAGCGCGGCCTCGCCGCTCCTGCTCCACTTCAACCGATTCAAGGCGATGCTTCCACCCGATTCCCCGAAATTGCTGTCTATAAAAACAAACCGGGCGGAAGCTTGAACTTCCGCCCGGCGATCATTTGAACCCAATGAAATCTTAGGCCGCAGCCTTCTTCGAGGTCGGAACTTCCGAGATCGTCTTCAGGATCTGCGAAGCGATCTGGTAGGGGTCGCCCTGCGAGTTCGGGCGGCGGTCTTCCAGATAGCCCTTGTAATCGTTGTTGATGAAGGAGTGCGGGACGCGGATCGACGCGCCGCGGTCCGCCACGCCGTAGGAGAACTTGTTCCAAGGCGCGGTCTCGTGCTTGCCGGTCAGACGCTTGTCGTTGTCCGGGCCGTAGACGGCGATGTGATCCATCAGGTTCTTGTCGAACTGCTTCATCAGAGCTTCGAAGTAATCCTTGCCGCCGACCGTGCGCATGTACTCGGTCGAGAAGTTGGCGTGCATACCCGAGCCATTCCAGTCGGTGTCGCCGAGCGGCTTGCAGTGGAATTCGATATCGATGCCGTACTTCTCGGTGAGGCGGAGAAGCAGGTAACGCGCGATCCACATTTCGTCAGCGGCCTTCTTGGAGCCCTTGCCGAAGATCTGGAATTCCCACTGGCCCTTCGCCACTTCGGCGTTGATGCCTTCGTGGTTGATGCCGGCGGCGAGACACAGGTTGAGGTGCTCTTCGACGATCTCGCGGGCGACCGAGCCGACGTTCTTGTAGCCGACGCCGGTGTAGTACGGGCCCTGCGGAGCCGGATAACCTTCCGTCGGGAAGCCGAGCGGACGGCCATCCTTGTAGAAGAAGTATTCCTGCTCGAAGCCGAACCATGCGCCGGCGTCATCGAGAATGGTGGCGCGCTTGTTGGACGCGTGCGGGGTCTTGCCGTCGGGCATCATGACTTCGCACATCACCAGTGCGCCGTTGATGCGCGTCGTATCCGGGTAGACAGCAACCGGCTTCAGCACGCAATCCGAGCTGTGGCCTTCAGCCTGCTGGGTCGAGCTTCCGTCGAAGCCCCACAACGGGAGCTGCTCGAGAGTCGGAAACGCATCGAATTCCTTGATCTGGGTTTTCCCGCGAAGGTTCGGGGTCGGCGTATAGCCATCGAGCCAGATGTACTCGAGCTTGTATTTGGTCATTTCGATCTCTCGTGAGTGAACGATTGCGTTGCTAAGTTCCCGGCCGATTTAGCCGCCGGAGGGTCCGGCCGCAAACGGCTGCGCCCGTTAATAAGCATTTAACGTGCCAACTGTCTGCCCAAGGCCAGGCAGTCGGTTGCACAGCCCGCCGCCCCCATCCGGACGGCTCCCGTCAGGTGATTCGCAAGCCACGCGCCGCCCTGTGCGCGTTTTGTCATCAATTTCAATGCCTGCCTTCTTTCGCGGCGGCACGATTCAAGCCGCCGGAAACGGGAAACCCTTCAAGTGCGAGAGCGTTAAGGTTTCAGGCGCATGCTGAGTGAAGGCGCAGAATCCAAGGTGCGCAAATTGTATGCATTTGCCTGCTTTTTATAGGGCAAACCGCGCAAAAGACGTGCGTTCCTCTTACATTAGACCTCCACGCGACGAGATCGCAACGAGAGGAGACCGGAATGACACCTAATTCGACCCAGCCGACGGCCAAGATCTACCAATTCCCTGTGGGCGGCCGTGCGGCACTCAGCAGCCGGACTGAGCCCGCCAAGCCCATGCTCGACTACGCGGTCTCTGGCAGCGGCTGGTACCACGAAGCCGCCATCGAAGAGACCAAGCGCGGCAGCGAGCACTGATGGCGTCCGCCTGTACGACGCCCGGGTGGCCTGACCGCCCGGTGGAGATTTGCGAAGTCAAATAAAGGGTCGAAGCGCGCTTCGGCCCTTTTCCTTTGGGCGTGTGCCCTGCCCGTTACGCACCGAAGATCGACCAGCCCATCCGCTTGCTGAGGGTTTCAAGCGCATCGCGACCAAGCCGGGAGTTGCCGTTGGCATCGAGGCCCGGCGACCAGACCGCAATGGAAGCCTTGCCCGGCGCAATGGCCAGGATGCCCCCGCCGACACCGCTCTTTCCAGGCAGACCGACCCGATAGGCGAACTCTCCAGAGCCGTCGTAATGCCCGCATGTCAGCATCACGGCGTTGATGCGCCGCGCCCGCTCCGGCGGAACGACCAGAAATCCGGTCGACGGATTGCGACCCGAGTGCGCGAGAAACCGCCCCGCCATCGCAAGCTGGCGGCACGACATGGCGATAGCGCATTGATGGAAATAGACGCCGAGCGTCAGCTCCACAGGATTTTCGATAACCCCGAACGACTTCATGTAATTGCCGAGCGCGATATTGCGAAAACCGGTGCGCTGCTCGGATGCAGCGACGGACTCATCGATCTTGATCGAGGAGTCGCCCGAGAGGAACTGCATGAATCTGAGGATTTCGCCCAGCGTTTCCCGAGGCTGATGCCCGGACAGGATGGCATCGGTCACGGCAATCGCGCCGGCATTGATGAAAGGATTGCGCGGGATACCGCGTTCCCGCTCAAGCTGAACGATGGAGTTGAACGGGCTGCCCGACGGCTCGCGCCCCACCCGCTGCCACAGCTTGTCGCCGATCATGCCCAATGCGAGCGTGAATGTGAACACCTTGGAAATGCTTTGAATCGAAAACGACGTGTCGGCATCGCCGCCTGCCGCGACATGCCCGCTGGAATCGACCACCACCAGGCCGAACGCATTGACATCGACACCCGCCAGTTCGGGAATATAGGTCGCGACTTCTCCGCGATCCTTTCGTTCCATCATCTCGCCGGCGATTTCCTTGACGACGCGATCTAAAGTGGCATTGCTCATTTCGGCTTCGGCTTCCGATTGCGGACACACGGTCTTATCGAACGTGGTCATATGCGACAACCGTGCCAACGCGACAATCGCGCCAAAAGCGCTCACGCGCAGCCTCCCAGATCCCGTCTCTATTTTGCGTCGTGGAAAATGATGCCGACCGTATGCCGGTGCCCCGACCGGAGCTGGCTGACGCCATGGCGCAGATTAACGCGATAAGTCCCGCGCGTGCCCTGAACCGGGCGGTGATGGACCGCGAACACGACAGCATCGCCCTGCTTCAATGGCACCACCGCCGCGCGTGACTGCATGCGCGGACGCTGCTCCGTCAGCACGAACTCGCCGCCGGTGAAATCGCGCTCCGGTTCCGACAGCAGGATCGCAACCTGCAACGGAAACACATGCTCGCCGTACAGGTCCTGATGCAGGCAATTGTAGTCGCCCGCGTTGTACTGGAGCAGCAACGGCGTCGGCCGCGTCTGCCCGGCCTTGTGGCAGCGCTTGATGAAATCGCCATGCTCCGCAGGATACCGCACGTCGATTCCCATCGACTCGTTCCAGCGGTTGGCGATCGGCGCCAGTTGCGGATACAGCGCCGTCCGTAATGCGGCGATGCTATCCGGCAGAGGATAGGAAAAATACTTGTATTCGCCGCGCCCGAAGCCGTGGCGAGCCATGATGATGTGGCTGCGGAAGATACCGTCCTCGCCGTAGAGACCGGCGAGCGAACCGCATTCATCGGGTGACAGCAGCCGCGGCAGCACCGCCCAGCCGTTGCCATCGAGGCGCGTTGCGATGTCAGGCCAGTCCATCGCCTCGACACGCGCCGGCGACGCCGGAGTTGTGACTTTTGCTGCTGCGATCATGTCCGGGCTCCTGTCTAATGCCCCGAACTAGGACAACCGCAACAGGCCTTCCACCCGATTTCCGGCGGGATGGAACTACGGCTTCACGATCATGGCAGTGCGTCCAATCAGACGCGCGAGCTGCTTGAAGCGATTGGTGACGCGGTCGGCGGCAAGATCTGCGGCCCGCTTGTCGAACGCCAGGATAAGCTTGCGGTCCTGATTGCGGAAATGCGTGTGCGGCAGCACGCCGCGCTGGGCCGCGGAGATCATGAAGGCAACGCGGAAGGCAGCGCCGATCAGGCGAGCGCGATCGACCATCGCCGGAGGAATAAGCGCGCGCACGGCTTGCGGCGCCTCGTTCTCCTCGTTCAATCCGGCGTAGCGATAATAGGCCGCGAGCGCGAGAAACACCCTGCCCTCGTGAGTCACCGCGCCGAAATTTCCGTTGATGATGAAATCGAGCGATTGCTCGCCGCGATGATCCGGATGGGCCCGCCAGGCTGCGTCGGACAGCCAGCACGCCGCATGACGCAGCCGCTTCTCGTCCTCGCTCTCACGCAGGCCCGCAACCCGGAACAGCTTGTCGGTCCACACGATCAGATCGTCGGCATGGCGCGGCGAACGCGCGCGCAGTTCGTTCATGGTCTGCGCGGTTGCGATCAGGCCGTCTTTCTGCTGCTCCTTTTCAGGCAGCATCTCATAGAGCAATCCTTCGCGAACGCCGTAGGTCGAGAACACGATGTTCTTCGGCTTCGCGACGCGGATGATGTATTCGAGCACGAGCGCCGCATAGGTCAGCAGCGGCCGGCGGGCATCGGCCACGGTCTCGATGTCGGCGAGCGTATTGCTTGCGGCCAGACGGCGGAGCCGCCGTACAAAGTCCAGCGCGTCGGCCGCCGGAATGGTGTAGCCGTGCATCACGTGCAGCGGATAGCCGCTCTGGATGATGTGGATGCGTGCCAGCGCGCGCCATGTGCCGCCGACCGCATAGAACGTCCGGCCCGCGCCGGCCTTGAGCTGCGGCAATCCGGTCAGCCCGGCGGCGACGATAC
Organism: Afipia sp. GW823-FHT06G09; assembly: GCF_058794875.1. Classification (NCBI taxonomy): domain Bacteria; kingdom Pseudomonadati; phylum Pseudomonadota; class Alphaproteobacteria; order Hyphomicrobiales; family Nitrobacteraceae; genus Afipia; species Afipia sp. GW823-FHT06G09. The sequence goes on along the minus strand of NZ_JBXAHF010000004.1, from coordinate 533,558 downwards.
GCTCCGCCTTCTTCAGCGATTTCTGCGACGCATCCTGCAACGCGAGGCCGCCGAGCGGCAGTGTCGTGCCTGAGCGAATGCGCTGGCCGCGCACATCGATGAGTTCGAGCGAACCGCCGCCGAGATCGCCGACGATGCCGTCCGGCTTGTAGACGCCCGACGCGACGCCGAGCGCAGACAGCTTCGCTTCGCGCGCGCCCGAAAGGATATTGATGGGGCAGCCGCAGATGCGCTCGGCCTTGGCGATGAAGTCCGGCCCGTTGGTCGCGTCGCGGCAGGCTGCAGTGGCGATCGCGTGGACCTCGCCGACCTTCATGATCTTGCAGAGCGCCTTGAAGCGCTTCAGAGCCGCCAGCGCCTTTTCGACGGCGTCTGCCGCCAGCAATCCGGTCGACTGCACTTCGCGGCCGAGACCGCAAAGTGTTTTCTCGTTGAAGATCGGTGCGAGATTGCGCGTCTTGTCCTCGTAGACAACAAGACGGACGGAGTTCGATCCGATGTCGATGACCGCGACGCTCTTCGATGGCTTGCGCGCAGCACGAGGCCGCTCGCGAACGAGTGCCGGGCTCACGGATTCGTTCTTCGAACCACTAACGCTCCGAACGGCGCGTAAGACGGCGTGGCGAAGATTCTTTAAGCGACTTTCCACGGCCTGACAGACTCGGATTCGTCATGAAGTAATCGTGCACGTTGAAAGGTTCCTCGCCCTTCGCGGCCTTCATACGCGTTGACGACCCATCCGGCAACAACTGCCAGCTCTGCTCGTTGTCCTTGAGGTTCGCGACCATGATTTGTTCGAGAACCTGCTGATGAACCGTAGGATTTTGCAGCGGACACAGCACCTCGACGCGGCGGTCGAGATTGCGGGGCATCATGTCCGCGGACGAAATATACACAGCGGCCTTGGCGCTCGGCAGGCCGTGCCCCATGCCGAAGCAGTAGATTCGCCCGTGTTCCAGGAACCGGCCGATGATCGATTTGACCCGGATGTTCTCCGAAAGTCCGGGAACACCGGGACGCAAACAGCAAATTCCGCGGATCACCAGATCGATCGAGACACCGGCCTGCGATGCCTCATAAAGCGCGTCGATGATCTCGGGATCGACCAGCGAATTCATCTTCAGCCAGATCGCCGCCGGCTTTCCATGACGGGCGAAATTCGCCTCGCCATGAATGTGCTCGAGCATCCGCTTGCGCAGCGTGAGCGGCGACACGCCCATCTTCTCGATGTCGCGCGGCTCCGCATAGCCGGTGATGTAATTGAAGACGCGCGCCGCATCGCGCGCGATCACCGGGTCGGACGTGAAGTACGACAGGTCCGTGTAGATGCGCGCGGTGACCGGATGATAGTTGCCTGTCCCGGCATGAACATAAGTCGTCAGCCCCGTGCCTTCCCGGCGCACCACCAGCGACAGCTTGGCGTGAGTCTTGAGCTCGAGGAACCCGTAGACCACCTGCACGCCCGCGCGTTCAAGATCGCGCGCCCAGCGGATGTTGGCTTCCTCGTCGAACCGCGCCTTCAGTTCGACCAGCGCCGTCACCGACTTTCCGGCTTCGGCGGCTTCGGCAAGCGTCCGTACGATCGGTGAATCGCGTGATGTGCGATACAGCGTCTGCTTGATCGCGACGACATCGGGATCGCGCGCCGCCTGTTGCAGGAACTGCACGACGACGTCGAACGATTCATAGGGATGATGGACGACGAGATCCTTCTGGCGGATCGCGGCAAAGATATCGCCGCCATGGTCGCGAACGCGCTCGGGATGGCGCGGCACATAGGGCGTGAACTCGAGATCGGGACGATCGAGCCGCGTCAGTTGCGACAGTTCGTTCATGGCGAGCACGCCATCGACAAGCAGCACGTCATCGTCAGGTGTCGACAGTGCGCGCTGCACGAAAGCGCGGAGATCATCCGGCATGGTGGCTTCGATTTCGAGGCGGATCACCGACCCGCGGCGGCGGCGCTTCAGCGCCGACTCGAACAGGCGAACGAGATCCTCGGCCTCTTCCTCGATTTCCAGTTCGGAGTCGCGGATGATGCGGAACGCGCCCTCACCCTTGACCATATAGCCGGGGAACAGACGGCCGATGAACAGCGCCGTGGCCTGTTCAAGCGTGATGAGACGCACCGAGCCGTCCTTGCCTGCGGGCAAACGGATAAAGCGATCGATCTTACCCGGCATGCGGATCAGCGCATTCATCGCCTTGCCGTCGGACACCCGCGCCAGATGCAGCGCGATCGTGAAGCCGAGACTTGGGATGAACGGGAACGGATGCGCCGGATCGATCGCGAGCGGCGTCAGCAGCGGGAAGATGTTGTGAAGGAAGTGGTCCTCGATCCAGGCGCTTTCGGCCTTGGTGACGTCCTTCCCATCGACCAGGACGATCCCGACCTCGGACAGGCCGCCGCGCAGATCGCGCCAGATTGTCTGCTGGTCGCTTGCAAGCTTCGAGACGGTCTCGTTGATCTTGGCGAGCTGCTCGGTGGGCGTCGAGCCGTCCGGGCTGCGCTCGGTGATGCCTTCACGGATCTGTGCCTTGAGGCCCGCGACGCGGACCATGAAGAACTCATCAAGGTTATTGGCGGAAATCGACAGGAACCGGACTCGCTCCAGCATCGGGTGGTTCGGATTGACCGACTCTTCCAGCACGCGGCGGTTGAAGTGGAGCCACGACAGTTCGCGGTTGATGAAGCGCTCCGGGCTTGACCCGATCGACGACGCGGTTGAAACCTCTTCGTTTTCTTCTTTTTTAACAATAGCTTGCGCGGCGTCCATGAAGTCAGACCTCATATCGTGTCATCAGTCCGGACCTTAGGCCCGTTCCACTGAGACAATGTGCCAGTCTCATGACAGTTCGATGACATGATGAGCCAACAGGTCTTAACGACCAAGCCCTGTTCGATCAGGTCGCAGGGTCTTTGAGAAGTTCCGCGGCCAGGGCGCGGGTCACCGGCCGGCGCAGCCGCAGCGCCTCCTCGTCCAGCAATTCGACCGTCCGTCGCGCCGCCGCAAAGGATCGCTCGATACGGGTCGAGAGATAGCTGACGATCCCCTCATCCACGGTCATCTGGCGGTCGGCACAGAATTTGACGATCAGCGCCCGGAACAACAGGTCGTCCGGCGGGGTCAGCGTGACCACCGGCACGGCCCGCAGCCGGGACCGCAGATCGTGCAATGTCACTGCGAATGACGACGGCTGTACCCGTCCCGTCAGCAGGATATGGGCCCCATCTTCACGCGCCAGATTAAGAAGATGAAACAGCGCGCGCTCATCGAAGGACGCCGGGTCGAGATCATCCACGACCAGCGCGCCAGTCGCCAGTTCGCCCGGTACGTTAGCCGGCGTCAGTGTGTGGGCCGCAACCGACCGGGCACCCGCTTCGGCCGCCCAGATCGACGCAAGATGGCTTTTGCCGCTGCCCTCCGGCCCCACCAGCATCATCACGCGGTTGGGCCAGTCGGGCCACGCGTCGATCAGCGCGAGCGCCTGCGCGTTGGCCGAGCCTTCAAGGAAATTATCGCGCGTCAGGCTTTCCGCATGCGGCAAGGCAAGGGCCAACTGACGAGGACGGACGCGAGCTACCACGTAAGACTCCTGGCCGAACCGTACGCAACCTGCGGCTTGTGAAATCGTATCACGGAATCGGCGCAGTCGCGCTCATGTGCCGTGCCCACTCCACCAGATAGAAGGACACCGAAAGCAGCGTCAAGACGGTCACGAAACCGGCCAGAATGATCTCATACGGCGACGCATTGAACTGGAAACCAAGCGAGGCCAGTACCAACGCGGCGAACGACACTTGCGCCACGGTGTTCAATTTCGAGACCATCAGCGGCTTCATCGGAACCGGATTGTCGAGCAGCCAGGAGATGATCACCGCGCCGACGATCATGAAGTCACGCGACACCACGAGGATGACCAGCCAGCGCGGGATGTCGCCCGAGATTCCGAGCGTGACGTAAATCGAGACCAGCAGCGCCTTGTCGGCCACGGGATCGAGCAGCGCGCCGATCTCCGTGGTCATGTTGAACCGCTTGGCAAGGAACCCGTCGATGGCATCGCTGACCCCCGCCACCACGAAGATCACGAAGGCGATAGTCATCTGGTTCGAGGCGATGGCCCAGACGATGACCGGCACCAGCAGGATGCGGCCCAAGGTGATGATGTTCGGTAGATTCACGCGACTTTTTCCCGGCTGTTCCTGTTTTAACGAGCCCCGGACGGCTTGCAAAGGATACGGGGATGCGGCGGACCGCTCGGGGGCCTTTCTCCTAGCTATGCACAGCCTGCCCGGCGGCCATTGCGCCAAGGCAAAATCCGACGTAACCACCGGCTAACTCTCGGAATCCCCGGCATGACCGATCAAAAATCCGGCCTGACTTATTCATCCGCCGGCGTCGATATCGACGCCGGAAACCGCCTGGTCGACCTCATCAAGCCGCTGGTGCGCGCCACGGCGCGGGCGGGCGCCGATGCGGAAATCGGCGGATTTGGCGGGCTGTTCGATCTCAAGGCCGCCGGCTTCAAGGACCCCATTCTGGTCGCCGCCACCGACGGGGTCGGCACCAAGGTCAAGATCGCCATCGAGACCGGCATCCACGGCGGCATCGGCATCGACCTCGTGGCGATGTCGGTCAACGATCTCGTGGTTCAGGGCGCGGAGCCGCTCTTCTTTCTGGACTACTTCGCCTGCGGCAAGCTCGACCCCGAGGCCACCGCCTCGATCGTGGCAGGCGTCGCCGAGGGCTGCCGCGAATCCGGCTGCGCCCTGATCGGCGGCGAGACCGCAGAAATGCCCGGCCTCTACAAGGATGGCGACTACGACCTAGCAGGCTTCGCGGTGGGAGCAGCGGAGCGCGGCACCCTGCTGCCGCACAAGGACATCGGCCCCGGCGACGCGGTGATCGGCCTCGCCTCGTCCGGTGTTCACTCCAACGGCTTCTCGCTGGTACGCAAGGTGGTCGAGAAATCCGGGGTGACGTTCGACGCGCCGGCACCTTTCGCGCCCGTCATGACGCTCGGCGGCGCCCTGCTCGCCCCAACAAAGCTCTATGTGAAGTCGTGCCTCGCCGCGATCCGCCAGACCGGCGCGGTCAAGGGTCTCGCGCACATCACCGGCGGCGGCTTCACCGACAACATTCCGCGCGTGCTGCCGAAACATCTCGGCGTCCGCATCAATCTGGCCGCCGTCCCCGTTCTTCCGGTGTTCAAGTGGCTCGCGGCCGAGGGCAATATCGCCGAACTCGAATTGCTGCGCACCTTCAACTGCGGCATCGGCATGGTCGCCATCGTCAAGCGCGACCAGCTTGTCGAGGTGATGGACGTGTTCGCGCAGAACGGCGAGCGCGTGGTCGATCTCGGCGAAGTGGTCGAAACGCAAGGCGACGAGCGCGTGATCTACGACGGCCACCTCAACCTGGCGGATTGAGATGGCACGACGCCGCGTCGCCATTCTGATCTCGGGGCGCGGATCGAACATGACCGCGCTGATCGAGGCCGCGGCCGCGCAGGACTATCCGGCGCAGATCGCTCTGGTGATCTCAAACATTGCAGGCGCCGGCGGATTGGCAAAGGCAAGCGCTGCCGGGATCAAGACCGAGACCATCGAGAGCAAGCCGTTCGGCAAGGACCGCGAAGCGTTCGAGCGCGCGTTGCACGGCGTTCTGCTGGCTCACGATATCGATCTCGTCTGCCTCGCGGGATTCCTGCGCCTGCTGACACCATGGTTCGTCAAGCAGTGGGACGGCCGGATGCTCAACATCCACCCGGCCCTGTTGCCTTCCTACAAGGGACTGCACACCCACGAGCGAGCTCTGGCCGACGGCGTGAAGATTCACGGCGCGACGGTGCACTTCGTGGTGCCCGAAATGGATTCGGGGCCGATCGTCATGCAGGGCGCTGTCGGTGTGCATGACGACGATACGGCGGATACGCTGGCTGCTCGGGTGCTTGGCGTTGAGCACCGGATTTATCCGGATGCACTCCGCCTCGTCGCCAGCGGCCGCACGCGGCTGATGAGCGGGATTTGCAAGACCGGCGATGCCGGCCCCGACACTGCGCTGATCGTTCCAGCTGTCAGCTAGATAGCGCATCAAACAAAAACCCCCGGCTGGTGGCCGGGGGAGCATCACATTCCGTCGAATCGCGACGTCAGGAAACTTTCAGGTTTTCCGCAGATGACTTGCCGCGATTTTCTACCAGTTCGTACTCGATCGTCTGATTTTCATTGAGGGTCGAAAGCCCGGCGCGCTCGACCGCCGAGATGTGCACGAACACGTCCTTGTCACCGACCGCCGGTTTAATGAACCCGTAGCCTTTGGTCGGGTTGAACCACTTCACCGTACCTTTTGCCAACGTCCGTCTCCTCGTCCAGATATAAAAAAGGCGCGGTCACGCTCATCGCGTGCCACGCCGCTAGCGGGCTTCAAATGTTTTGCAGAATGTCGTGTCTTCCAAGTCCACAGCCGAACGGCCCAAATCCGATTGCAGCCACAATCCCAACACGAAAATTTCGGCTTAGCAAGACTGCAAAACACCACAAACGCCTGTGGCCGCAGCACCACAGCGGGTGCGAATGCCCCGCGGCCGGCATGGCGGTGCGTTGACGCAAGCGGCGGATTCGGGGCAAATCGCATAACGCTATTGCAACAAATCCTTTTGAGTTCCCCTTTTGATGACACTGTCAGCGAGCATGGGCCGGAAAAAGCTGCTGCACGTGACGGTGGCCGGGGTCGCCCTGTGCACAGCATCGAGCGCCAGCGCACAGTTCATCCCGCCGACCCCGGGCGTCACCGACAACAACTCCCAACTCTCCGTCAACGCCGCACAGTTCGACCTTGGCAGCAGCTTTCTGCAGCGGCTCGGACGCGAAGCGACCTACGGATATGCCGCGCGGGATAATTCCGGCGGCGGCGGCGCATCGCAAAGCACCGCCGAGCCTCAGTACCGGACATGGGCCGAAACCTACGGCATTCGCGCACGCACGGCTGCGCAAGGGACCTTTGTCGGCGACAAGCGTGGAACGCTCGGCGTGGTTGGCGGCATTGGCGCGACCGTCGCGCCCGGCCTGAACGTCGGCTTCTCCGCCGATCAGAGCCAGACATGGATCGACGTGCCGCTCGCGCTGCAAAGCGCGACGCTCGGCATGACTCAGCTCGGCGTCAACGCCTCCTACGTCAACGGACCGTGGACCGTAGCGATGGCCGCTGTTCATGGCTTTGCCAGGATCAGCTCAATCCGCGCGACGCCGCTCGGCAGCGCGTATGCCAACTATCGCGGCAGCATCGATGGCGTGCTTGGCGAGCTGAACTACACCTACTCCTTCGGCCAGAGCCGCATCGTGCCGAAGGTGGCGCTTGAATACGTCTCCGCCCGCACCGACAGATTCTCCGAATCCGGAGGGTTTCTTCCTGTGACCGTTGCCGACGGGCATGGCGAGCGTGCCCGCGTCCTGGCCGGCGCTGAATTCGGGCACTACTGGATCGTCGGCCAGCAGGCGATCGACGTGTCCGTCTATGGCAAGTTCGTCGACAACTTCACGCAGAACATCGGGACCGTGCAGGTCAGCCTCGGCAACAACGCCATCGGCGTCGCCGGCATCCGCGAAAGCCGGAACGGCGCCGACGCGGGCGCCGCCGCGTCCTGGATCCTGAGTAACACGGCAAGACTCTACGCCACCTATGATGGCAGGTTCCGCAGCGGCTTTGAATCACACCAGGGCACTGTCGGCGTCGAGCTGAAGTGGTGAGTTGCTGAGCGCGGGGATCGCGCGGCAGCAATCTGCCCCAAACGACAACGTCCCGGCTTTCACCGGGACGTTTTCATTTCTGGAACCTTGATCGTCGTTTACGCTGCTGCCGGCGCTTCCTGCTGCTCGCGCAATGCACGCTTTCGCCAGATCGAGCCGACCACCAACACCACGATCACACCGAGCACTGCGAGCGTCAGCTCACCGATCTCGCCGTTGAACTTTAGGTGCTTGGCAAAGCCGAACATGGCCGACGTGGTGTCGACGTCGAGCGCGATATGGCCGTCGAGCACGCGATGCAGCCAAGGCGCGACCGCGGGGTCGGTTGCGATCACCTCGCCCGCAATCCAGCCGAGCAGCGCGGCACCGAGCCAGACCAGAGCGGGCACGCGGTCGAGCAACGCCATGATGAGCGCGGCACCGGCGACGATCATCGGAATGCTGATGGCAAGGCCGAGGATCAGCAGGATGGCGCTGCCGTTGGCTGCCGCAGCAACCGCGATGACGTTGTCGAGGCTCATGATGATGTCGGCCACGGCAACGATACGAACCGCCGCCCAAAGATGGGCTGCGGCCTGTACACCATCCTCGTCTTCCTTTTCGGGAACGAGGAGTTTCGCGGCGATCACCAGCAGCGCGAGTCCGCCGATCAGCTTCAGGAACGGCATCGTCATCAGGGTCACGACGATGAAGGTGAAGATGATGCGCAGCAGGACTGCGACACCGGCACCCAGGATCATGCCCCACACGCGCTGCTTGGGTTGCAGCCCGCGGCACGCCAGCGCGATCACCAGTGCATTGTCGCCGGACAACAGCACGTTGATCCAAATGATCTTGGTCAGGGCGACCCAGAACTGAGGTTGCTGAATCTCATTCTCGAACTGAGTGATGAGACCGCCGATTGTGGCGGGATCGAAAATCTGAGCAATCCAGTTCACGTTAAGGCCCCCCCGACCGTTTGTTGTTACCGGTTATTCAAGTCAGCCGACGATTTCATTCCCCGAAAAGAACTGAGCGATCTCGATCACCGCAGTCTCTGCAGCGTCCGACCCGTGCACAGAGTTTTCGCCGATCGACTTGGCGTGCGCCTTGCGGATGGTGCCTTCCGCAGCCTTCGACGGATCGGTCGCGCCCATCACGTCGCGGTACTTCAGGATGGCGCCCTCGCCTTCGAGAACCTGCACAACGACCGGGCCGGAAATCATGAAGTCGACCAGTTCGCCGAAGAACGGACGCGCCTTGTGCACGGCGTAGAAAGTCTCGGCCTGCGCGCGGGTCATCAGAATGCGCTTCTGCGCGACAATGCGCAGTCCAGCCTTCTCGATGATGGCGTTGACGGCGCCGGTCAGATTACGCGCGGTCGCGTCAGGCTTGATAATCGAAAAGGTGCGCTCAATCGCCATGGTACTGTCCTTGAAAGCAGATGTTGGAAGGGTTGCCGCGCTTATAACGGCGCGGTGATGCAACGGCAAGCTGGTATACCAGCGGCCCGCCCGGGATGGACGGCATGCCGCACCCGATACCTCTGCTGCAGGTGCCTGCCAAGCCCCTCCCGAAAACTTACTGCAATTTCATCGAGATGAATGCTGCCTGACGCCGCCATGCCGATTCAGTTCAGGATCGCGCGGCTAGTTTGCCCGCGTAGGCCGGCATCGGTTGCCCACGAACATTCAGCAAGGCGTCCGGCTGCGCCTCAGATCGAATTCGAGGAGATCACCATGATCCGCAAACTCATTCTCGCATGCGCCGCAGTTGCAGCTCTTGGCGCGGCTGCGCTCACCCCGTCCGTTGCTTCTGCCCATGGCTGGCACGGCGGACATGGCTGGCACGGTGGTGGCTGGCGTGGTGGCGGTTTCCACCGCGGCTGGGGCGGCCCGCGCTTCGTCGGCGGTCCGGTCTACTTCGGCGGCGGCTATGGCGGCTGCTACGTGCGCCGTCTGGTTCCGACGCCGTGGGGCTATCGCTACCGGCTGGTGAACCGCTGCTACTGATCAAGACCTGCACGACTGCTTCCCCGAAACTTGCACCGGCCGCCACAAGCGGCCGGTTCTTTTTGTCGCACCCTTCTCCTGGATCGAACCGCGCGCGCAACCGGATCGACAGACATGCAGGGACACATCAAGGCGCCCTGCGCCAAACCGAAGGAGACTTGTCATGTTGCGCAAACTCGTTCTTGGACTGGCTGCTGTCGCTGCTCTGTCCACCACTGCCCTGCTTCCCACTGCGGCTTCGGCCAAGGGCTGGAAAGGCTGGCATCATCATCACCATCACGGCCACTGGGGCCATGGCTACGGCTTCTATGCCGGCGGTTATGGTGGCGGCTATGGCGGCTGCTACGTAAAGCGCCTGGTCAATACGCCGTACGGCCTTCGCTATCGGATCGTGAACGTTTGCTTCTAAGCGGATCGCATCCGCTCCTCCCCAGACTAGGCCCCCGGCAGTAACCCTGTTCCGGGGGCTTCTTTCATCGTGAGTTCCGGTTCCCGAACATTTAAATTTTTACCGATTTCAAACCATGCACGAAGAACGCGCGAACCTGGGCCGCGGTCTCTGCATTGTCCCGTGGTATTGATTAGAACTTGAAATAAATTGGAGCAGGCTCATGGCGACCCGATTGAACGCCCCTGACGTCCGTCTCGATCACCTTCATAGCGAAGCCGTCTGGCAGGGCATCGGCGAGAGACTGCGCGATGCGCTAAGCCGCGAGTCGCCGGACATGCCGCAGCGTCTGCGCGCGCTTATCGCGCGTCTGCCTGAACTCGACGGCGAAAAAGCTCCATCGCTCGTGCCCGACCTGGAAACGCATTAGCGCGCACCTTTCGTGAGCGGGATCGCGCACGTCGCAAGCGCCGCGATCCGTGACCAGATGGTCCGATAAAGCTGTTGCGTTCGGCGGCCTGTTCCGTAAAAGCCCGCCATGCTCTCCATCAACGATATATCCATCCGGATCGCCGGACGCCTGCTGATCGACCAGAGTACGGTGCAGGTCGTGCCGGGCGCGCGGGTCGGCTTTGTCGGCCGCAACGGCGTCGGCAAATCGACGCTGTTCCATGCCATTCGCGGCGAGTTGCCGCTTGAAGCCGGTTCGATTGCGATTCCGCCGCGCTGGCGCGTCGGCAGCCTTGCACAGGAAGCCCCGGACGGTCCGGAAAGCCTGATCGATGTCGTGCTGAAGGCCGACCTGGAGCGTGCAGCATTGCTGCATGAAGCGGAGACCGCACACGATCCGCATCGCATTGCCGATATTCAGACGCGGTTGGTCGACATCGACGCCCATTCCGCACCGGCCCGCGCCGCCGCCATCCTCTCGGGCCTTGGGTTCTCCACCGCCGATCAGGCGCGGTCCTGCTCGGAATTCTCCGGCGGCTGGCGCATGCGCGTGGCGCTGGCGGCGACGTTGTTTGCCGCGCCCGACCTCCTGTTGCTCGATGAGCCGACCAACTACCTCGACCTCGAAGGCACGCTCTGGCTTGAGGATCACCTTGCGAACTACCCGCGCACCGTGATCGTCATCAGCCACGACCGCGATTTGCTCGACACATCGGTGGATCAGATCCTGCACCTCGATCGCGGCAAGCTCACGCTTTACAAAGGTACCTACTCCTCATTCGAGGAACAGCGCGCCACCCGCGAAATGCTCGACGCCAAACACGCCAAGAAGCAGATGGACGAGCGCAAGCGGTTGCAGGCATTCGTGGACCGCTTCAAGGCCAAGGCCTCGAAAGCCAAACAGGCGCAGTCACGCGTCAAGATGCTGGAGCGGATGAAGCCGGTCACGGCTCTCGTGACGCAAGACGTCCGCGAGATCACGTTTCCGGAGCCGGACAAGATTCTCTCGCCGCCCATCATTGCGGTGGATGATGTGTCGGTCGGATACGATCCCGCAAAACCCGTGCTCAACCGCGTCACGCTGCGCATCGACAACGACGATCGAATCGCCCTGCTCGGCTCAAACGGCAACGGCAAATCGACCCTGGTGAAACTGCTGGCCGGCAAGCTGTCGCCGTTTTCCGGCAAGGTCGTGCGCGCCGACAAACTGTCGGTTGGGTACTTCGCGCAGCACCAGACCGACGAACTCGATCTCGATGGCTCGGCCTACGACCATCTGCGACGGCTGATGCCGCACGAGACGGAAACCAAAGTCCGCGCGCGCACCGGCGCCATCGGATTTTCCGGCAAGGCCGGCGACACCAAGGTAAGTTCGCTGTCCGGCGGCGAGAAGGCACGGCTGCTGCTCGGACTTGCGACGTTCTACGGCCCGAACATGATCATCCTCGACGAGCCGACCAACCATCTGGACATCGACAGCCGCGCTGCGCTCGCGGAAGCCATCAACGATTTTCCCGGCGCGATCATCATGGTCTCGCACGACCGTTACCTGATCGAGGCGTGCGCCGATCAGCTATGGGTCGTGGCGGATCGCGCCGTCACACCGTACGACGGCGATCTCGACGACTACCGGCGGTCGGTGCTGACAACGCGCGGCATGCGTGCATCGAGCCGCGAACGCAACGAGCGTAGCAACGGCAAGCCGGCGCGTGCGAAGTCCGAAAAGCGTGTTCCGCTCAAGCAGAAGATTTCAACCGCGGAAAGCGAAATCGCGCGGATCACCGGCATTATCGAGAAGATCGACGCCGCTCTGGCCCTGCCCGATCTGTTCAAGCGGGATCCCAAGCAGGCGGCGCAGCTCACCAAGGCTCGCGCAAGTGCGGCTGAGGCGTTGCAGCGCGCCGAAGATGAATGGCTGGAAGCAAGTTCGTCCTACGACGAAGCGGCGGGCTGAAAGATCAGGCTCGCTTCTTCTTCGCGCCGCGCGCGGGCTTTTCCGGCGGCGGCACGTCAACGCGCTCGATCGAGGTCAAGCGGCCTGATGTGAAGGTATAGGCGCCAGGGCGCGGTCCGGTCCGCCAGGTAATCTGCGCGACGCGGTCGCCACGCTCGTTGTTCGACAGGTTGACGTTGTCGGGGGCGACAGCAATCGCGCGGGCAACGTCACATTCGGTATGGCCCAGTGCGACGGGAGCCACGGAAACCTGGCCTTCGGAAGCATTGGCATCGGCAGGTGCCCCCGGCGCCGGCATCCCGGGACATTGACCATCGGAGCTGATGAGATCGTTCGGCGTCACCTCTTTCGACACGCTCAGCGGCGGCGTTTCGATGGTGCTGTTACCCTTAAAGATCTTGCCCGGACGAGCAAACCATTCCTGGTCCTTGAGCGAAAAGTCCGACAAAGCGCCGACGCCGCCGCAGCCACTCACCATGGGGGCCAGGATCACAAGGGCCACCAACGATCTTGTATGGATGCTTTTACGCAGGACGCTCAAATTCGATCTCACACCAACTTCAGCGCTTTTCTTGCGCGCTCGGGAACCAGGATATGTCGTAAAGCAAATGCCTAAACAATCATTTGCGCGTCTTTTGGCGGCAAGAATGGAACACCTTGCCCATAACTGCACTTACGTGGCCTTCCACCATCCCTTTGCGGCACCATGGTGGCTAAGCGCCGGTCAGGTCAACGAAAAAAGACCGTAACATTAACGGCCGTCCATTTACCGGGATCGCACATTTACGCGCGCTTCTGCCATCTGCCGCGCTCGTCGGTCTGCCAGTAGGTCAAATCGAGCCCGCGCGATTTACCGTCGGTCCAGGCCGCGCGGGCGACGCCGAGCGCTTCGTCATCGTCGCCGTTGAAGACAAAAACGATGCGGTCGTATGTTGCGCAATCCTTGGGCAGACCCGCAGCATCGACGATAAACCTGACATTGGCGTTGTTGGGATTGCCATCGTCCATCGTCAGAACGATCGGCTGGTTCATCGCATCGCTGTCGCGCCAGGTGCCATGCGGCAAAAACGAATCCTCGCGATACGTCCACAAATGCGCATCGAGCGCTTCGGCGCGCTCCTCCGATCCGGTCTGAACCGCAACGCGCCAGCCGCGCTCAACAGATTTCTCAAGCAGCGGCGGCAACACCTTCTCAAGTGTCGTGTCCTGCAAGTGATAGAACAGGATTTCGGTCATCGCCTAAGGGGAACCCCGGGAGTTCATTTCGTCATTGCGAGGAACGTTGGCGACGAAGCAATCCAATCTTGCTTACAATAAGAATGGATTGCTTCGCTTCGCTCGCAATGACGGAAAGCAACGTTACTTCTTCGTCTCGTAGTTGTCCGCCACCAGCCGGTTCAGCAGCCGCACACCATAGCCAGATCCCCAACTCCGGTTGAGATCCGATGCTGGAACCCCCATTGCCGTACCGGCAATGTCGAGATGCGCCCATGGCGTGTCGTCGACAAAGCGCTGGAGGAACTGCGCTGCAGTGATCGAGCCGCCGTTGCGGCTGCCGGTATTTTTCATATCGGCGAACTGCGAATCGATCTGCTTGTCGTATTCGGGGCCGAGCGGCATGCGCCAGACCCGCTCGCCGGTCTCCTGCCCTGCCGTGGTCAGGCGTTCCGCGAGCTTGTCGTCATTCGAGAACATGCCTGCATATTCGACGCCGAGCGCGACCATAATCGCGCCGGTCAGCGTTGCCAGATCGACCATGAATTTCGGCTTGTGCTTTTTCGCGACATACCAGAGCACGTCGGCCAGCACGAGGCGGCCTTCAGCGTCGGTGTTGATGATCTCGATGGTCTGCCCCGACATCGAGGTCACGATATCGCCGGGACGCTGGGCATTGCCGTCCGGCATGTTTTCAACGAGACCGATCGCGCCGACGACATTGACCTTCGCCTTGCGGGCAGCCAGTGCGTGCATCAGACCGACAACGCAGGCCGCACCGCCCATATCGCCCTTCATGTCTTCCATGCTGCCGGCCGGCTTGATGGAAATACCGCCGGTGTCGAAGCACACGCCCTTGCCGACAAAGGCAATCGACGCCTCGCCCGGCTTGCCGCCGTTCCAGCGCATGATGACGGTGCGTCCGTCGTGCTCCGATCCCTGCGAAACACCGAGCAGCGCGCCCATACCCAGTTTCGTCATCGCCTTTACGTCGAGAACCTCGACCTTGACGCCGAGTTTGCGCAGCTGCGTTGCACGCCGCGCGAATTCGGCGGGGAAAAGCACGTTCGGCGGCTCGTTGACGAGTTCGCGCGCGATCAGCACGCCGTCCACGACATGATTCTCTGGCGCGAATGCCTTGCGCGCGGCGGCAACATCGGCCACCGCAATCGAGAACTGCGCGCGCAGCGGCGCATTGTCACCGTCTTTCTTCGTGGTCTTGTAGCGCACGAATCGATAGGCGCGCAGCCGGATGCCGGATGCGATCAGTGCAGCCTGCGATCCCTTCATTGCGCCTGACGGCAATTCGCCGAGAACCGTCACGGCCTCGGTCCCGGCGCTGATCTTGGCCGCGACTTTGCCGCCCAGCTTGATGAAATCGCTGTCCTTGAGTGACGCGAGCTTGCCCGCACCGACGACAACGAGACGGCCAGCCTTGAGGCCTTCAGGCGCCAGAATATCCAG
Source organism: Afipia sp. GW823-FHT06G09 (assembly GCF_058794875.1). Lineage (NCBI taxonomy): Bacteria > Pseudomonadati > Pseudomonadota > Alphaproteobacteria > Hyphomicrobiales > Nitrobacteraceae > Afipia > Afipia sp. GW823-FHT06G09. The sequence continues at coordinate 518,346 of NZ_JBXAHF010000004.1, read as the reverse complement.
CACGGCACCGCTCTTTCCCTTGAACTGGTTCGCCGAGGCTGCGCGCTTGATGGCATTTACGGTCGGCCCCAGTGCCTTGTTCGTGGCAGGGCCAAATTTCAACGTATCGTCGCAGAACACCACCAGAACGCCACGTGGGGCGGCGGAAAACGGTACGAAGCCGACCTTCACGGCGTCGGTCATAGGCAAATCCTCCAGATAATCGCGGCTTGCGCAGCAAAGAGAGCGAGAATCCAGCCGGATTCTCTGCAGCGCACTATGACGCTTTCCGGCGCGCGCTGCCAAGCGCGCCAAGCATGCCTGACGTCCCGCTGCAAGAGTCACCCCAAAGTAACGATGAGGTTTTATTAACCGTACTTGAGGTGCGGCCTCAGGTCGGCCATTTTGTTGACCAATCAAAGGGATGCTATGAAATAAGAATGTGCCGGAAAACGCGATTCCGTGCCCTTGGGGAGCCTTGCAAAAGGTCTGGGCAAGTTCGCGAATACCGGATGGAGTTGGGGATACCGCTGCCCGATGGGGTCGATCGACACCACTGTTTACCGGACGACCGCGCCGTCGTCCGCTTGGCCTTTCGCGACCGCCCGGTGTGCCGGGCGGCAGGCGTTGGCATAAGGCGGTCGCGCGCATGGTGACGACAATCCTCGCACGCTATTTCGCTGGTCGTTTCGTGATCGCATCGGTCGCGACCTTTGCCGCGATCTTCGTGCTGATTATTACCGTCGACTATATCGAGCTGATGCGGCGCGCCGGCGGCCTCGCAAATGTTTCGGGCCTGTTCGTCGCGCAAACAGCGCTGTTCCGCGTGCCGCTGTCGCTCGAAAAGCTGATGCCATTCTGCATCCTGATCGGTGCGATGGTTTCGTTCCTTGCCCTGTCGCGCCGGCTCGAACTTGTGGTCGCGCGGGCCTCCGGCATCTCGGCCTGGCAGTTCACCACGCCGGCACTGATTAGCGCGCTCGTGCTCGGGACGCTCGCCACCGTCATCTACAATCCGCTGTCCGCGGAGATGCTCGAACGCGCCAAGGGCATGGAGCGGAGAATCTTCACCGATGGCGCACCAACGTTGCAGGACGGTGCCGGCTTCTGGCTCAATCAGTCCACCAGCGAAGGACAGAGCGTCATCAATGCCGCCCGAAGTCAGGGACAAGGCGCGCTCCTGACCGGCATCTCGGTGTTCCGGTATGACACGGCGGGTATTTTCCGGGAGAGAATCGAGGCGCAGGAAGCCACCCTCGAGCCCGGCCGATGGGTATTCAAACAGGTGCGCCGCTACACCCTCGATAACCCGGTGATCGAGCAGGACACCTTCACGATCGCCACCACTCTCACCTTGGCCCAGGTCCGGAACAGCTTCTCCACCCCCGAAACTGTGTCATTTTGGCAACTCCCCGACTACATCAAGTCGTCCGAGAACTCGGGACAGGCCACAGCCGGATACCGCCTGCAATACCACAAACTCATCGCGCGCCCGTTTTTATTGGCTGCAATGGTGATGCTCGCGGCCGCCGTAAGCCTGCGGTTCTTCCGCTTCGGCGGCGTGCAAAAGATGGTTTTAAGTGGCGTTGCAGCAGGGTTTCTGCTCTATGTCCTGTCGAAAGTAACTGAGGATTTAAGCAAGGCCGAGTTGATGCATCCGCTCGCTGCCGCGTGGTTGCCCGTTTGCGTGGGCGGCCTCTCGGGATTTTTGGCTTTGCTGTACCAGGAGGACGGGTAGTGGCCGTTGTCGCCGCCCTCCAAGGACGGACGCCTGCGTTCAGGCGGCGCATTCGCTTGCGCCGTCAAAGCCTGCTCATGTCTGTGGTTCTGGGGCTTGGCCTGGTGGCCGGGCTTGCGGGTCCTGTGGCAACGCCTGCGGCTGCCCAGTCCTACCGGTTCAACCAGCTTCCTCCGAAGCCGCCGAAACAGGCGCGGCCGGACAGCAACGGGCAGATGCTCGTGCAGGCGACCGAGGTCAATTACGACTATAACAACTCGCGCGTCGCGGCGGTCGGCAGCGTTCAGATCTATTACAACGGCGCGACCCTTGAAGCCGACAAGGTGATCTACGACCAGAAGACCAAGCGTCTTCATGCCGAAGGCAACGTCAGGCTGACGGACGTCGATGGCAAGATCACCTATGCCAACATGCTCGACCTGTCGGACGACTATCGCGACGGCTTTGTCGATTCGCTGCGGCTGGAGACGGCCGATCAGACCCGCATGGCCGCGACACGCGCCGACCGCACCGATGGCGATGTCACGATTTTCCAGAACGGCGTCTACACCGCCTGCGCCGCCTGTAAGGACAACCCGAAGAAGCCTCCGCTGTGGCAGGTCAAGGGCGCACGCATCATCCACAATCAGACCGAGAAGATGCTGTACTTCGAGGACGCCCGCCTCGAGTTCTTCGGTCAGCCGATCGCATACATGCCGTTCTTCTCGACGCCTGACCCGACGGTCAAGCGCAAGAGCGGCTTCCTGATTCCGAGCTACTCATCGAGCACGCGCTACGGAGTCGGCATCGAGGTGCCGTATTACTTCGCGCTCGCGCCCGACTACGACCTGACGCTGTCCCCTCGCTACACCACCAAGCAGGGCCTGCTAATGCAGGGCGAATTCCGTCAGCGCCTGATCAACGGCGCTTACGAAATCCGCGCCTACGGTATCCGCCAGGACGACCAGAAGCAGTTCAACGCCGAACCCGGCGACCGCGAGTTCCGGGGCGGCATCGATACCAAGGGTCAGTTCGCGCTCAACGACAAATGGGTCTGGGGCTGGGACGCGGTTGCGGTCTCCGACAAGTCGTTCTTCTTCGACTACGGCCTCGGCCCGTACAAGAACGCGCTCAACTCCTTCCTGCTGACACCCGATACGGGCCTGTCGCAGATCTATCTCACCGGCGTCGGTAACCGCAGCTATTTCGACGCGCGGATCATGCACTTCCTCGGCTATTCGGCGGCCGATAACCAGAGCACAATTCCGGTCGTTCACCCGGTGATCGACTATTCGAATGTGCTCAACCGCAACATTCTCGGCGGCGAGTTCAGCTACAAGGCAAACTTCACCAGCCTGAGCCGCCAGACCGCATCGTTCGACCCGATCACCACGATTGCGCTCAACAACGGCTGGTGTCTGCCCGCCTCTGCTGACCCGCGGGCCAGAACGCCATCGCAATGTCTGCTGCGCGGCGTCGCCGGCGACTACACACGCCTGACAGCCGAAGTGGAATGGCGCCGGTCGTTCACCGACTCCATCGGCCAGATCTTCACGCCGTTCGCCTCGCTGCGCGGTGACGTCATCAGCGCCAACATCGACAACCAGCCCGGCGTCTCCAACTACCTGCCGGTCGGTTCGACCCAGACCGCGCGCCTGATGCCGACGGTCGGCCTCGAGTATCGCTACCCCTTCATCAACGTGCAGCCATGGGGCACCACGACGATCGAGCCGATCGGCCAGTTGATCATCCGGCCTAATGAGCCGAACGCCGGCCGCCTCCCGAACGAAGACGCGCAGAGCTTTACGTTCGACGACAGCAACCTGTTCCGCGTCGACAAGTTCTCGGGCTACGACCGCGTCGAAGGCGGTGGCCGTGCCAATGTCGGCGTCCAGGCAACCACGCAGTTCGACCGCGGCGGGTTTGTCAATGTGCTGTTCGGGCAGTCCTATCAGCTGTTCGGACTGAATTCGTTCGCCGTGCAGGACCTCACCAACACCGGCATCGCCAGCGGTCTGGAAACCAACCGCTCCGATTACGTTGGCCGCATCGCGTATCAGCCCAACAAGATCTACAGCCTGATCGCCCGCACCCGGCTCGACGAGGCAACGGGAGCCGTGCGTCGCTTCGAACTCGAAGGCCGGGCCAATTTCGATCGCTTCCAGGTGAGCCTGCTCTATGGCAACTACGACAAGCAGCCTGAACTCGGATTCCTCACCCGCCGCGAAGGCATCGTGGGAACCGGCTCGATCAAGGTTGCGACCAACTGGATGCTGTCAGGCGGACTGCGCTACGACATCACCAACCAGACGATCAACCAGTACATCGTGGGCGCCGGCTATGTAGACGACTGCTTTATTATCGCAGCGAACTACATCACCGATTACGCCTATACATCGACAAGCTATGCGGCTCCCGTCACCGACCACCGCATCATGCTGCAAATCGGCTTGCGCACGATCGGCACCAGTTCGTTCAACGCTTCGCAGTAGTATCCCGGTAGCGGAATTTTGAAGCCCGCGCGGTTGCAGCTTCAAGGCGCATCCGGCAAGGCTACGGGAACCGCCGAAAATTCATCAAGCGCGTGCATTGACGCCGCAAACGCGAGGTAGATTTGCTAGACGCTGGACTCCCCAGCCTTCGCCAGGGACGGATTTGAAGACGGGTCTGAATATGATCGTGACTTTTTTTCTTCGCGCAGCACGAGCTGTTTCACTCGCCGCCGCTGTTCTCGTTACGCCGAGCCTCGGCTCCGCCGTCATGGCGCAATCCGTCGCGGCAATGGTGAATGGCGAGGCCATTACCAATTTCGACATCGACCAGCGCATCAAGCTCACGCAGCTTACGACGCGAAAGGCGATCTCGCGGCAGGAAGCCCTCGAAGAGCTGATCAACGACAAGCTCAAGATCAAGGAAGGCAAGCGATACGGCCTCGACATGTCGTCGTCGGATATCGACGGCGCATACGGCAACATGGCCTCGCGCATGCGCATGAGCCCCGAGCAGTTGAACAAGACGCTCGAAGGGCATGGCATCCGCCCAGAAACCCTCAAGAGCCGCATCAAGGCGGACATGACCTGGGGCAATCTGGTGCGGGGCCGGTTCCAGTCGAGCTTCCTCGTGCCGGAAAAGGATCTCGCCGGAATCGAAACCGGTAAATCGGAAGGCGAAAGCTTCGAGTATCTCGTTCGTCCGATCGTTCTGATCGTGCCGCGCGGCTCCGGCTCCGCCGCCATCGAAGCCCGCCGCAAGGAAGCGGAATTGCTTCGCAACCGCATCCAGTCCTGCGACGAGGCGCAGGAGCTGTTCCGCTCGATGCGGGACGCGGCGATCCGCGACCAGCTCACAAAAACCTCGGCGGACCTTCCGCCGAACCTGCGAGAGCTGCTCGACAAGATGCCAGTCGGCAAGCTGACCCCGCCGGAAGTCACCAAGCAGGGCGTTGAAATGGTGGCGCTGTGCAGCCGCAAGCCGACCAAGGCCGACACCCCGGCCAAGCGCGAAGCGCGCGAGAAAATCTACAACCAGAAATACGAAGCCAAGTCGAAGTCGTATCTTGAGGAAGTCCGCAAGGGCGCCATGATCGAGATGCGTAACAAATGAACCTCCGGGCGGCGCTGCGGCCATGACCAAAGCTTTGGCGCTGACGATCGGCGAACCTGCGGGCATCGGTCCTGATATCGCCATCGCGGCATGGCTGAAGCGGCGCGAACTCGATCTTCCCGCGTTCTATCTGATCGGCGACAGCGCATTCATCGCAGCCCGCGCCCGGATACTGGGCGTCAGCATTCCGACCGCCGACACGAGCGCCGAAGACGCCGCAGGCGTTTTCGCCGACGCGCTTCCAGTGGTCACAACACGCGTGGCGGCGACAGCGAAGCCGGGTCAGCCCGACGACAGCAGTGCGCCGACGGCTATCGCCTCGATCCGGCATGCGGTTGCCGACGTCATCGCCGGACGCGCCAGTGCGGTCGTCACCAATCCGATCGCCAAGAGCGTGCTCTATCGCGCAGGCTTTTCCCATCCGGGTCACACCGAATTCCTTGCGCAACTCTCCGCGGCTGTGAGCGGTGCGGTGCCTCATCCCGTGATGATGCTGTGGTCGCCTGATCTTGCCGTGGTGCCGGTAACGATCCATCTGCCGCTGCGCGACGCCATCACGCAACTGACCAGCGACCTCATCGTCAGGACCGCGCGTATCGTCGCGGCGGACTTGCAGACCCGGCTCGGTATCGCTCGCCCCCGTCTCGCGATCTCCGGACTTAATCCGCATGCCGGCGAGGATGGTTCGCTGGGCACCGAGGACCAATCGATCATCGCGCCAGCGATTGAGGCGCTGCGGCGGGACGGCATCGACGTACGCGGCCCGCTGCCAGCCGACACCATGTTTCACGCCGCTGCACGGAAAACCTATGACTGTGCGATCTGCATGTATCACGACCAGGCGCTGATCCCGATCAAGACCATCGCTTTCGACGACGGCGTCAACGTCACGCTGGGACTGCCGTTCATTCGCACCTCGCCGGATCACGGCACGGCGTTCGACATCGCGGGCACAGGCCGCGCCAACCCGTCCAGCCTGATCGCAGCGCTTCGGCTCGCCGCACGCATGGCGGCGATGAAGGAATGAGCGCCATCGACGATCTGCCGCCGCTCAGCGACGTGATCCGCCGCTTTGAACTGTCAGCGCGCAAGTCGCTGGGACAGAACTTTCTGCTCGACCTCAACCTGACGTCGCGGATCGCGCGCGCGGCTGCCCCGCTTGAGGACGCGACCATTGTTGAAATCGGCCCCGGCCCCGGCGGTCTGACGCGCGCCCTCCTCGCACAAGGCGTCAAGCGCGTGATTGCGGTGGAGCGCGACGAGCGCGCGATCCCCGCACTTGAGGAGATCGCCCAGCGCTATCCCGGCCGGCTGACCATTGTGAATGCAGACGCGACCACGTTCGATCCGCGTCCCCATCTCAATGGCGAACGCGCGAAGATCGTCGCCAACCTGCCCTACAACATCGCGACAGCCCTGCTGATCGACTGGCTCAGCGCCGAGCCATGGCCGCCATGGTACGACATGATGGTGCTGATGTTTCAGCGCGAGGTCGCCGAGCGCATTGTCGCCCGTGAAAATGACGATGCCTATGGCCGCCTCGGCGTGCTCGCCAACTGGCGGGCGGAAACCAAGATCCTGTTCGATATCTCGCCCGGCGCCTTCGTGCCGCCGCCCAAGGTGACGTCATCCGTGGTGCGGCTGATTCCGCGCGCCGCACCTCTGCCCTGCGATCGCCGCATGCTGGAGCGCGTAGCCGCGGCCGCCTTCGGCCAGCGCCGGAAAATGCTGCGGCAAAGCCTCAAGTCGCTCGGCGTCGATCCAGCGCTCCTTGCTACCGCCGCTGGCGTCGATCCAACCCGCCGGGCGGAGACCATTCCAGTGTCCGGCTTTGTTGCCATGGCCCGCGAATTGGCGGATATAACAGCCGCAAAATCAAAAACAGTGTAACGGAGAAAGCTCAATGGCTCAGATGCGCCGCCAGTCTCTCGTCAAGTTCGATGCTCCGCTCTGCGAAACCATCGTGGAGACCCCGAAGCCGCAGGGCCGGGAAGTTCTGGTGCGGATCGAGCGCTGCGGCCTGTGCCATTCGGACCTGCATATTCAGGACGGCTATGCTGATCTTGGCAATGGCAAGAAGCTCGACACCACCCGCGGCATGACCCTGCCCTTCACGCTCGGTCACGAGATCGCCGGCGTCGTCGATGAAGTCGGCCCCGATGCGGACAAATCCCTGATCGGCAAGAAGATGGCCGTCTTCCCGTGGATCGGCTGCGGTCAGTGCCGCGACTGCCTGAACGGTGACGAAAACCTTTGCGCGCGTAACCGCTTTCTCGGCGTGTCGATCGATGGCGGCTTCGCGAGCCATGTGCTGGTGCCCGACCAGAAGTATCTCATCGACTACGGCCAGGTGCCGGTCGATACGGCGGCGACACTGATGTGCTCGGGCATCACCGCTTACGGCGCACTCAAACGTCTGGTCGATCGGCCTCGCCAGCGCAATCTGCTGCTGATCGGTCTTGGCGGCGTCGGCATGATGGGCGTGTCGCTCGCGCAAGCGATGTTCAAGCAGCCCATCACGGTCGCCGATCTCAGCGCATCGGCCCGCGACGCGGCGCTCAAGAACGGCGCCTCCGCCGCTTACGATCCGACAGAAGCCGATATCGCCAAGCGCATCATCAAGGAAACCGACGGCGGCTTCGACGGGATCGTCGATTTCGCCGGTAACGAGAAGTCGATGGCGTTTGCGACCTCCGTCGTGGCGCGCGGCGGCAAGATCGTCGTGTCGGGCCTGATGGGCGGCAACTTCAATCTGCCGATGGTGCAGTGGATCTACAAGCGCATGACGGTCGAAGGCTTCATGACCGGCACACTTGCGGAGGCTCAGGAACTGATGGCGCTCGCACGCGCCGGCAAGGTCAAGCCGACGCCGATGAAGGAAGAGCCGATGGGCGACGTGCAGAAGTGGATCGACCAGTTGCGTGCCGGCAAGGTCGTCGGCCGCATCATGCTGACGAACTAAGCTCCTGCTCCGCGGCCCAGCCGGGTCGCGATCCAGATCACATGACGCGCGCCACCACGCTTGCCGTTGGCGCGCGTTTTGATTTCATCGACATCGAAACCGGCCTTGAACAGCCGCTGCGTGAAGCGTGGATCAGGACCTGACGACCATACCGCAAGTACGCCGCCCGGTCGCAGCGCTGCATGTGCGGCAGCAAGGCCACTCCTGTTGTAGAGCGCGTCATTGGCTTCGCGGCTCAGTCCCTCGGGACCATTATCGACGTCGAGCAGGATAGCGTCGTACGCCGACCGTTCGGCTCGTATCGCAGCTCCGATGTCCTTCTCACGAATGGACACCCGCGGATCGGTCAGGCTGTCGCCGAAAACCTCGGCCATCGGTCCGCGCGCCCAAGCGACCACCTCCGGCACCAGTTCGGCGACAACAATCCGCGCGTCTGTATCAAGCGCCGACAACGCCGCGCGCAGCGTAAATCCCATGCCAAGGCCGCCAATCAGCAGCCTTGGCTTCTTGCAGCCCTGCAACCTATCGCAGGTCAGCGTGGCGAGCGCCTGTTCCGAGCCGCTGAGGCGGCTGTTCATTAGTTCGTTCTGGCCGAGCTTGATGGAGAATTCGGCGCCGCGCCGCATCAGGCGCAACTCACCGCCGCCAGGGATTTGCGCCGTATCCAGCAGGGTCCAGGGGATCAACGATTATGTCCTCGACGGTTCAAGCGCAGCGCGCGGCAGCCTCTCGTTATGCCATCCGGGTTCCCGAATGCCAGCCAGAATTGAGCGAGTGGGGCCCTGCCCGTGCGCCCGAATGTTGCCCCAGCCTGTCCGGATTTGCGGCCTATTCCGACCCAACTTGTCGCGGAGAACCCGACCCGAGAATGGGTCCGTGTTGCGTAAGGGGGACAGAATGTCAAACCGCACCGCCGCAATTGCTTGTGCCGCCATCGCCGGCTGCGTTTCAATCTTCAGCATCACATCGCCGCTTATGGCGGCTCCCGCAACACCCGAGAGCGCAGCCAAGTCTGCTGACGAATGTCTCTCCGGCCCGAAGGGCGCAACGCCGGCCGGCGCGCATTGGTACTACCGCATTGAGAGAGGCACCAAGCGCAAGTGCTGGTATCTCGCGGACGAAGTCGCGAAGACAAAGAAAGCAGCAACGCCGGCAGCGGCGGCGGCAGACGCCGCTGAAGAGACGGCCCCGCCTCCGACAAAGATCACTCCCGCGCCAAAGCAGGAAGCTGCGAAGAAGCCCATTCAGAAATCAGTCGCAAACGCACGCGCGGAGCTGACGACGGGAGCACCGGACGACGATTCCTCCCTCGCGGAAACGACCTGGCCGCCGATGCCTTCGCCAGCCGCCGCGGACGTGCGCGCCGACAATCATGTGGCTGCGATGCAGCCGGCTCCTGAAACGGCGCCCAAGCAGGGCTGGAATGTCGCTACGCGATGGCCAGAACCGAATGCGGCAGCCTCTGCCAGCGATCAGCCCTCTGCCGCAACACCGGCACCTGCGCAGCCGTCCACTCCCGCTCTGACCGCCGAACGCCTCGCTACGGCAGTTGCGCCCGCACCAGCTGCCCCTCCAGTTCCGGTAATGACAGCGGCGGCTCCGGCGCAGCCGCAACAGGCGCAGCCCACGGACAGCGAAGGCCTGTCGCTCAGGGTCCTGCTGAGCATTCTCGTTTGCGTGCTGGCGCTCGCGGCGATTGTCGGCCCGCTGCTGTTCAAGTACTTCCGGCCGAGGCCGCGTGAGGATGAACGCACATATGGTCAGCGCCGTCAGATCTGGGATCTGAACGAGTCCGGCCCGGCAGTTCTGCAAGACAATCCGCCGCCGGCGTTAGCGCCGCGCTATGCGCGCGACCTGCACGCACACGCCCTGCCCGAGCCGCGCATGCTGGACGTTACCACCGATGAAATTGAGGAGTTGCTCGCGCGGGTCTCAAAGCGCTCGGCGGCATAGGATCAATGCTTAAAGCGGCGGGAGAAAACCCGCCGCTTACTTTTCGAGCTGTTTCTGAAGATCTCGCACGAAGGCTGACAATCCGGTCTGGCGTTCACGCTTCAGCCGCTCGGCCTTGAGAATGGTCACGACCTGGGAATACGCCTCGTCCAGTTCGGTGTTGGTGACCACGTAGTCGTACTCCGCCCAATGGCTCAGCTCATGACTGGCGCGGCTCATGCGTCCGGCAATCACGGCATCCGAATCCTGCGCACGGGTGTGCAGCCGCTTTTCGAGATCGGCGGCGGACGGCGGCAGGATAAACACGCTCACAACATCGGCGCGGGCCTTCTCGCGCAGCTGCTGCGTACCCTGCCAGTCGATATCGAACAACACGTCCTGCCCTGAAGACAATGCGTCCTCCACCGGCTGGCGCGGCGTACCGTACGAATTGTCGAACACGGTGGCGTGCTCGAGCAATTCGTTGCCCTTCACCATCGCGTCGAACTTCGGCTTGTCGATGAAATAGTAGTGTTCGCCGTCGACTTCGCCCGGACGTTTGGCGCGGGTGGTCACCGACACCGACATGCTCAGATCCGGCATCTTGTCGATCAGCATGCGCGCCAGAGTGGATTTCCCCGCCCCCGACGGCGACGACAGCACAAACATCAGTCCGCGCCGCTCGCCGCCCTTCAAGGTGCCCCCAGCCGCCATGGCCGCTACTCCAGATTCTGAACCTGCTCGCGAAACTGCTCGACCACGCCCTTCATCTCAAGGCCCGTGTTGGTCAGTTCGATGTCGTTCGACTTCGAACAGGTGGTGTTGACCTCGCGGTTGAACTCCTGCGCCAGGAAATCGAGCCGGCGTCCCACCGCTCCGCCCTTGCCGAGCAGTTCGCGGGCCTGCGCGATGTGCGAGACGATGCGGTCGAGTTCTTCGCGGATGTCCGCCTTAGCCGCGATCAGGATCGCTTCCTGATTGAGCCTGTCGGCATCGAAACGATCGGACGTCTCGAGCAACGCCGCGACCTGTTCGGCGAGTCGCGCCCGGATCGCCTCAGGCTTGCGGCCGGGTGCAGCCTCGGCGCGTTTCGTGAGGCTTTCGATCTCGTCCATGCGCTGCGCAAGGATCTGGCCGAGCGCAACGCCTTCGCGCTTGCGCATGTCGATCAGGCTCTGCAGTGCCTGCTCGAACGACGCCAAGACAGCCGCACGCGCGGCCTGCATTTCTGCCTCATCGCTCTCAGGCTCGGCGACTTCGATGACACCCTTGATCCCGAGCAACCCGTCGACACTCGGCGCCACCGCATCAGTGCGCGCGGAAATCTCGCTCGCGACTTTCAGGATAGATGCAAGAACGTCCTCGTTGATACGCACGATCGATGCCGCGCCGGTGCGCTTCACCGTGAGGTTGGCGTAAACGGTTCCGCGCGACAGAAGCTCAGTGGCGCGCTTGCGCGCTGTCACCTCGATGTCGTCCCAGCCGACCGGCAGCCGCAGCCGGAAATCAAAGCCCTTGGCGTTGACCGATTTCAATTCCCATTCGAACGCATAGGGTCCGCTGGTGCCGTGGCTTCGCGCAAAGCCGGTCATGCTCGACAGCGCCATCGCGAAAGTGTCTCCGTTACTGGTGGTCCAACGAGCGGACGTGCGAGCCGCCAGAGCGGCTTGGATCAACCGTCAGCTTGTCCCTGAAATCGGCCGGACTCGCAAGAGAAAGGCCGCGTTACTGCGTCTTCTCTTCTTCCGGCTCCGGCTCGGCGGGTGCGGCGGCCGGGGTGCGTTTTGCGGTGCGCTTGCGCGAGGCCGCGCCATCAGCCGCGGGTTCGTTCGCCATGATGCTGGCGGGCGCGGAAGCCTTCGGCGCGGTCGCCTTTGGAGCGGCCTTGGGCGCTGCGCTCGCGGGCGGCTTGGCGGGAGCCGCAGCTGCAGGTGCGCCTGTCGCAGGTGCGGGAACGGCGGCGACCGGCGGCTGATCGTCCGCGTCCACGGTGTCGTTCTGCTGCTGGCGCTCCATCGCGCGCAGCTTGGCAACGCCCTTCTGGTGCTGGTCGTAGGTCTCGGTGAACGAGTGGCCACCGGTGCCGTCTGCAACGAAGAACAGGTCGCGGGTGCGTGCGGGATTGGCGGTGGCTTCGAGCGAGGCGCGGCCGGGATTGGCGATCGGTCCCGGCGGCAGCCCTTCGATCACATAGGTGTTGTAGGGCGACGGCTGCGTGATTTCGCTACGCTTGATCGGCCGGCCGAGTGTGCCTTTGCCGCCGACGAGACCGTAGATGATGGTCGGATCGGACTGCAACTTGATGCGCTGACGCAGGCGGTTGGTGAAAACGGCGGCGACACGGCTGCGCTCGTCTGCGCGTCCAGTTTCCTTCTCGACGATCGAGGCCAGCGTCACGAGCTGTTCCGGCGAACGGACCGGAATGTCGGGGTTGCGACGTGCCCAGACCTCGGCGAGAACTTTCTTCTGCGCCTGCTGCATGCGGTGGATCACCTGGTCGCGCGGTGTGCCACGCGGGAAGTTATAGGTGTCAGGCAGAAGCGTGCCTTCGCGCGGCTGCTCTTTCAGCGAGCCGGAGAAGATATCGTTGTCCTGAAGCCGGGCCACGATCTGCTCCGACGTCAGACCTTCCGGAATCGTGATGGCATGCTGCACCACTTTGCCTTCAACGATGGTGTTGATGACGTCGCGCAGGCTGGCATTCTTCTGGAACAGATACTCGCCGGACTTGAGGCCGGAGCGCGCGTTCATCGCCAGCACGCTGCCGATGAATGTCCAGCGGTCGGCGTTGATCACGCCGGCGCGCTGAAGGATGTCACCGATGTCGGTCATGCCGGCGCGCGGCGGAATATTGACGACCTTGTCTTCCGCAAGCGGACCTTTGGCCTCGATCGTCTTCTTGCCATAGAAGAACGCACCACCGGCCAGCAGCATTGCGACGATCAGAAACGTGAAGATCGCATTCCCCACCACGACCAGTGTACTGCGCGCGCGCTGGGAGTGTTTCGGCGGCTGCGGCACCTGCTCGGGCTCGAGCGCCGCACGCGGGCTACGTGGCGCGATGGGGGGTCTCTGACTCATTGAGCAACCTAAAATCTTGCCGGCGTTTAGCTTGACAATTCAGCGTTATACGCGCGCCCGTGAGAGAAATTATGTCCAAATGAGGCAAAACCTTGAAGACAGTTTTGCCCGTTCCGTCAGCCCATTAACTCTTGAAACGCTCTAATTCGCCAGCCGCCGGACGACCAGCGATGCATTGGTGCCGCCAAATCCAAACGAATTCGACAGGGCCACGTTGATTTCGCGGGGCCTTGCCTTATTCGGGACCAGGTCGATCGCCGTCTCGACGGAGGGATTGTCGAGATTGATCGTCGGCGGCGCGACATTATCCCGAATCGCCAGAATGCAGAAGATTGCTTCGATCGCGCCGGCTGCGCCGAGCAGATGACCGGTCGAGGACTTGGTCGATGACATCGATACCTTCGACGCCGCATTGCCGAGCAGGCGCTGCGCTGCGCCAAGCTCAATCTCGTCGCCGAGTGGCGTCGAGGTTCCGTGGGCGTTGATGTAGTCGATATCGGAAGCCGTCACACCGGCGCGCTTCATTGCAGCGCTCATGCAGCGGTATGCGCCGTCACCGTCTTCGGCGGGAGCGGTAATGTGATAAGCATCGCCGCTCAGACCATAGCCGACGACTTCGGCATAGATCTTCGCGCCGCGCTTTTTTGCGTGCTCGTATTCCTCGAGCACCACGACACCGGCGCCCTCGCCCATGACGAAGCCGTCGCGATCCTTGTCGTAGGGCCGCGATGCGATGGTCGGATTGTCGTTGTACTTGGTGGCCATCGCGCGCAGCGCGCAGAAGCCGCCCATGGCAAGGCGATTGACGGCGGACTCCGCGCCGCCCGCCACCATGACGTCGGCATCGCCGAAGGCGATCAGGCGGCTGGCATCGCCAATGGCATGCGCGCCGGTCGAACAGGCGGTGACCACCGCATGGTTCGGGCCCTTGAGGCCATGCTTGATCGACACATAGCCCGACGCAAGGTTGATGAGACGGCCCGGAATGAAGAATGGCGACAGCTTGCGCGGGCCGCGCTCCTTCAGGATCACAGCGGCTTCGCCGATGCCTTCGATGCCGCCGATACCGGAGCCGATCATGGTGCCGGTGGCGCAGCGATCTTCTTCGGTCGTGGGGTGCCAGTTGGCGTCGTCGAGCGCCTGGCTCGCAGCCGCCATGGCGAAAATGATGAAATCGTCGACCTTGCGCTGTTCCTTCGGCTCCATCCAGTCGTCGGGATTGAATGTGCCGTTACTGCCGTCGCCACGCGGAACCATGCATGCGATCTGGCAGGTCAGATCGGAGACCTCGAACTTCTCGATGCGGGCGGCGCCGCTTTCGCCGTTGAGGATGCGTTTCCAGGTCGGCTCGACACCATTGGCGAGCGGCGAAACCATGCCCAGACCCGTGACGACAACCCTCCGCATAGTCTTCCTTTCCGGCTCAACCGGCTGAGGCCAATCGGAGCCACTATGACAGCAAGACGGCGGGTCGTTCGATCACAACCCGCCGCGTGTCATCGTGGCTGCGCGCTGGCGTCAGCTCTTGGCGTTCTTCTCGAGAAATTTCGTGGCGTCGCCCACGGTGAGAATGGTTTCAGCAGCGTCATCCGGAATTTCGCAGCCGAATTCTTCTTCAAAAGCCATGACGAGTTCGACGGTATCGAGGCTGTCGGCGCCGAGATCGTCGATGAAGCTCGCAGCATCGACAACCTTTTCGGGTTCGACACCAAGGTGCTCGACCACGATCTTCTTAACTCGCTCGCCAATCTCACTCATCGTTTAACCTCGTGCTTGTTCCATTAAACTCGACCGCAAAACGATACGAGCCCCTCGCGGTGCGAAAAAATGCGAATTCGTGCCGTCCGTACCACGCATCCCTGTCCCTTCGCCACAGGGACGAAGTCACCGAAAACGGCGGCTGGCGCCGGAACGGCAATATACGGGGTTTGGCGATCCTGCAATGGCGTTTTCCCCAACCGAGTGCCGTTCGGTTACCATACTTCCCCGGACTTGACCACACGGCCCCGGGGACCGTCCAGCAGCCATTCCGCTTGACAAAAACCCTGCGGAACAGGGCTTAAATCATGGCCATCCCGCCGTTGACATGGATGGTCTGCCCCGTCACGTAGGCCGCCTCGTTGGACGCAAGGTAAACGGCGGCGGCGGCGATGTCGTCCGGCGTCCCGAGACGCCCGGCGGGCACCTTCGAAAGCACAGCCTCGCGCTGCTTTTCGTTTAGCACGTCCGTCATCGGCGTGGCGATGAACCCGGGTGCGATGCAATTGGCTGTCACATTGCGGCGCGCATATTCCGCACCCACGGATTTCATCATTCCGATCAATCCGGCTTTAGAGGCGGCATAGTTGCCCTGCCCCGCATTGCCGGTGACGCCGACCACCGACGTGATCGCAATGATTCGTCCGAACCGCTTGCGCATCATCAGCTTCGTCGCCGCGCGCGCCAGACGGAACGTGGCGGTCAGGTTGACCCGGATCACGTCGTCGAAATCTTCGTCGCGCAATTGCACGAACAGGTTGTCGCGGGTGATGCCGGCATTGGCGACCAGGATGTCGAGTTGACCCATCGCCTTTTCCGCAGCCGGGACCAGCGCTTCGACTTCGGTCATGTCGGACAGATTGCACGGCAGCACATGCACGCGGTCCTTCAGTTCACCCGCCAGCGCGTCGAGCGCCTCACGCCGGGTGCCCGAAATCGCAACGGTTGCGCCTTGCGCATGCAGCGCCTTTGCAATCGCGCCACCAATGCCGCCGGTCGCCCCGGTGACGAGCGCGGTCCTGCCAGTCAAATCGAACATGTCGCCCCCTTGGGAACAACCCGGCAAACCCGGGCCAAATTTCGTGCTCCGTTTGCCGCAAGAAAACGCCGCTCGTCAATGACCTGTGCCTAATAAAACGGCCCCGGCCGTGCCTGCCGGTGCGGTCCCATGGCACCTCCCTTGCATATTGCTCTGCATCACAACGGAGGACGAACACATGGCTCCCACCGAAGTCGCTCCCAACCAGGTCCCGCCCCATTCCGCCGGCCTGCAAAAAGTACTCGGCCCGTTCCAACTCTGGGGCATTGCCGTGGGACTCGTCATCTCAGGAGAATATTTCGGCTGGAGCTACGGCTGGAACAGCGCGGGCACACTCGGCTTTCTGGTCGCGACGGTGCTCGTCGCGACGATGTATACAACTTTCATCTTCAGCTTTACCGAACTGTCCACCGCCATCCCGCATGCCGGCGGACCGTTTGCCTATGCACGGCGCGCGTTCGGCCCCACCGGCGGGTTCATCGCCGGCTTCGCGACTTTGGTCGAATTCGTCTTCGCGCCGCCCGCCATTTCCCTCGCCATCGGCGCCTACCTCAATGTGCAGTTTCCGGGCATCAACCCGAAATTCTTCGCGCTCGGCGCTTACATCATCTTCATCGCGCTGAACTGGATCGGCGTCGGCATCGCCGCGGCGTTCGAACTGTTCGTGACAATTTTAGCGATTGCCGAACTTTTGGTCTTCATGGGCGTGGTCGCGCCGGGCTGGTCGATGGCGAACTTCGTCGCAAACGGCTGGGCGGGCAGCAACGTGTTCAATGGCGCGGCGATTTCCGGCATCTTCGCATCGATCCCGTTCGCGATCTGGTTCTTTCTTGCCATCGAAGGCGCTGCGATGGCCGCGGAGGAAGCCAAGGACCCGCAGAAGACCATTCCGATCGCCTATGTCGCGGGCATTCTCACCCTCGTTGTGCTGGCCTTCGGTGTCATGATCTTCGCGGGCGGTGTCGGCGACTGGAGCAAGCTCTCCAACATCAACGATCCATTGCCGCAGGCGATGAAGGTCGTGGTCGGAGAGAACAGCGGCTGGCTGCACATGCTGGTCTGGATCGGCCTGTTCGGGTTGATCGCCTCGTTTCACGGCATCATCATGGGCTATTCGCGCCAGATATTCGCGCTCGCACGCGCAGGCTACCTGCCGAAGACGTTCGCGGCGCTCTCCCCGCGCTTCAACACGCCGCATCGGGCGCTGCTGGCCGGCGGCGTGATCGGCGTCATCGCGATCTTCAGCGACGAATGGGTGCAGTTCGGCGGGCAGACGCTTACCGCCAATATCGTCACCATGTCGGTGTTCGGCGCGATCATCATGTACCTGATTTCGATGGCGTCGCTGTTCAAGCTTCGCCAGAGCGAACCCGATCTGGTGCGCCCCTATCGCACACCGTTCTATCCGGCGTTCCCAGCGGTTGCGTTCGGGCTGGGTCTCGTTTGCCTGTTCGCCATGGTGTGGTTCAATGCTATGCTGACGGTGCTGTTCCTTGTGCTGATGGCGCTCGCCTACGCCTACTTCAGGATGACCGCCGGTCAGCGCGACGCCGCAGCACCCGACGAGATGCTGGCCGTCACGGCAAACACCGTGCCCGCCGAATAGGGCATTCCAACGCGAGGTGAAAAACCGTTGCGCTATCGTACCGCCATCGATCAGCAACTGTTCGCCTTCGATGACCTGAAGCAGGTGATGGCGTTCGCATCGCCTGCCCGCTCCGGCGATTATCTCGCAGGCATCGGCGCCGCCACCGCACAGGAACGGATGGCGGCCCGTCATGTGCTGGCGGAGGTACCCCTCAAGCAGTTTCTGACCGAGGCGTTGATCCCCTACGAAGAGGACAACATCACGCGCCTCATCATCGATAGCCATGATGCGAAGGCGTTCGCGCCGGTCTCGCACATGACCGTCGGCGATTTCCGCAACTGGCTTTTATCCGAGCAGGCGACGACCGAGGCGCTTGCGGCACTCGCGCGCGGGCTCACGCCGGAAATGGTCGCCGCGGTGTCCAAGATCATGCGCAATCAGGACCTGATTGCGGTGGCGCGCAAGTGCCGTGTCATCACCCGCTTCCGCGACACCATCGGGCTGGAAGGACATTTGTCGGTGCGCCTTCAGCCCAATCACCCCACCGACGATCTGCGCGGCGTGGCCGCGTCCACGCTCGATGGGTTGTTGATGGGGTCGGGCGACGCGGTGATCGGACTGAACCCTGCTTCCGACAGCATGCCGGTGCTTGGCGATCTGTTGCACATGCTCGACGAGGTGATCCAGCGTTTCGAGATTCCAACGCAAAGCTGCGTGCTGACCCATGTCACCAACACGATCCGGCTTGCGGAGAGCGGCGCGTCGGTGGATCTGGTGTTCCAGTCGATCGGCGGCACCGAAAAGACCAACCTCTCGTTCGGAGTGACGCCGGAAATTCTCGATGAAGCGCAGGACGCGGCGCTGTCGCTGAGGCGCGGCAGCATCGGCGATGACGTGATGTACTTCGAGACCGGCCAGGGCAGCGCACTATCAGCCGACGCAAATTTCGGCGTCGACCAGCAGACCTGCGAAGCGCGCGCCTATGCGCTGGCGCGGCGTTACAAGCCGCTGCTGGTGAATACCGTGGTCGGCTTCATCGGCCCCGAATATCTCTACGACGGCAAGCAGATCATCCGCGCCGGGCTCGAGGATCATTTCTGCGGCAAGCTGCTCGGCCTGCCGCTCGGCTGCGACATCTGCTACACCAATCACGCCGAAGCCGATCAGGACGACATGGACACGCTGCTGGTGCTGCTGGGCAGCGCGGGCATCAGCTTCATCATGGGCATCCCCGGCGCGGATGACGTGATGCTGAACTACCAGAGCACCTCGTTTCACGATGCGCTGTTCCTGCGCGAGACCATGAATCTCAAGCGCGCGCCGGAATTCGAGGCATGGTTGCAGCGCATGCAGATCACTGATGCCGACGGACGATTGCGCCCGCCCTCCCCCAACGCGCTGCTCGGCGGCATGGGCAATCTCAAGTCGCTGGTCGCATGACGGACAAGAACGTGACCGAGTCTCCATGGGCCGAATGGCGCAGCGTGACGCCGGCGCGGCTGGCGCTCGGGCGCGCCGGTGCGGGCATGCCGACCGACGAGGTGCTGCGCTTCGGCTGGGCCCATGCGATGGCACGCGATGCGATCCATGCCGCCCTCGATGTGACGAAACTCGAAGCGGCGCTGCACGATCAGGGCTGGACCGTGGCCCATACCCATAGCCGCGCGCCGGATCGCACCACCTATTTGCGGCGGCCTGATCTGGGCCGCGTGATCGATCCCGACGAGATTGCAAAACTGCGCACGGTGCCTCTCGTGCGCAGCGACGTCTGCATCGTGATCGGTGACGGATTGTCGTCGCTCGCGATCGACCGCCATGCCGCGCCGCTGCTCGCAGCACTGAAGCCGCTTCTCGCGAACGAACTGAAACAGGCGCCAGTGGTAATCGCCACGCAGGCGCGGGTCGCGCTGGCCGACGAGATCGCGGAACTGTTGCAGGCGAAGTTGTCGATCATGCTGATCGGCGAACGGCCGGGCCTGAGTTCGCCGGACAGTCTCGGGATCTACATCACGCACGCGCCGTTCCGTGGCCGTAACGATGCCGGACGCAACTGCATTTCCAACGTACGCCCCGAGGGGCTGAGCTACGCCGCCGCCGCGTTCAAGCTTTCGTGGCTGGTGCGCGAGGCCTTGAACCGCGGCCTGACCGGCGTTGACCTGAAGGACGAGAGCGACCTGGCGCTGGTCACGGGCGGCAACACCGCTCGCCTGCCCGGTCCGATCGCTTGACGGATTTTCGCAGAAACTGAATCAAAAAGCCGCGCTCTCAAAATCGGAGCACGGCTTTTCGATTGTATGGCCGCTTACGCAGCCGTTGCCTTGGTATTCACGCCCTTGCGAAGCGCGACGGTGTTGAGCTTGGTGTTCGCCGCCTTTTCCTCATTCAGATTTGTGGTGAGGAAGCGCACGATCTCCTCATGGCCGAGTGACTCCGCCCATGCGATGAGCGTACCGTAACGGGCGATTTCATAGTGCTCGACGGCCTGGCAGTTCGCGACAATGGCGGCATCCAGTACTGCCTTGTCCTCAATCTCGCCCGCGGTTTCGTCGGCTTCCTTGATGATGCCGTCGATCGCCGGGCACGTGGTCCCTTTCGGGTCCTGACCGAGCTTCGCAAATACCTTCTTCAAACGCTCGATCTGGTTGTTGGTTTCTTCGAGATGGCTTTTCAACCCGGCTTTGAGATCGCCGTTGGTGGCCTTGTCGATCATCTTCGGCAGCGCCTTCGTGATCTGTTGCTCAGCGTAGAAGATGTCCTGCAGGCCGTGAAGCAGGAGATCGTCAAACGTCTTAATGTCTTTCGTGAAAATGCCCATGGCACACTCCTTTGTTGTCAGCCGAGAACGCAGCAATGATTGGATCGTTCCAAATGGCGTTAGACAGTTGTGCAGAAGCCGTTGAGACAAATTGGAGCAATGAGACGCTTACTCAAATCTCTCTTCGAGATCATTCGTGCCCTCAAATATTTCCGGAACTCTCTCTGCTCTCTGTGATTGATGTGCACCTCGATCGGAGGGATTGCTGGGAGCGCCTATCATGGAAAAGACGATTGATCTGAGAACATCGGTTACCGAACTGCCTACGTCTGGCGTGTCGTGGGCGGCGATTGCGGCGGGAGCCCTCGCCGCCTTGGCATTGACCCTCGTGCTTTTGTGGTTCGGAACCGGGATGGGATTCACCGTGGTATCGCCGTGGAGCGACTCGGGTGTCTCTGCCACGACATTCAAGATTGGAACCGGGCTTTATCTCGTCGTCGTGGCAATGATCTCGTCCGCGATAGGCGGCCATATCGCCGGTCGCCTGCGAACGCCGTGGTACGGCATTCACAGCAACGAGACCTACTTCCGCGACACCGCGCAGGGCTTTCTCGCGTGGGCATTGGCATCCGTCGTGGGCGCCCTGTTGCTGGCTTCAGCAGCGACTTCCATCATCGGCAGCACAGCGGGCGGCCTCTCGCAGGGCGCGGGCACCGCAGCCGCGCAATCCTCCGGCCCGATGAGCGGTTATGTTGACCAGCTTCTCCGCCCCGACCCGGCAGCCGCAACCGTTCCGGCTGGCGACGCCAATGACATCCGCGACGAGTTGACCCGGCTGCTGACGTCCAGCTTCGGCACAGAACGCGACTTGAAGCCCGCCGATCGCACCTATGTGGCTCAGGTGGTCGCCCGCCGCACCTCGCTGAGCCAGGCCGACGCCGAGAAGCGCGTCAACGACGTCGTGACACAGGCGAAGTCCGATCTCGACAAGGCCCGCAAGGCCGCGGCGCAGTTGGCGTTCTGGATGGCTGCGTCTCTGCTGGTTGGTGCCTTCGCGGCAAGCATCGCTGCGGCTGAAGCCGGGGCATTTCGCGATCGCAACTGGGGCACCGCCCCATTCACGAGGGAGTAAAGCTCATGCCAATTCTGCTCTGGCTACTTGGAATTCCACTGCCGCTGATTTTGCTGATCATCCTGCTTCGCTGAAGCTGATCTCGGCACATAAAAAAGCCGCCAGTGTCAGAAGACACTGGCGGCAATGCCCCAGCCCAAAAGGGGCACCGCTCAAAAACTGGAGTAAATGAGCGGCCCGGCTGACCTAGCAACAATCGGGCCACGAAGGAACGCCGCCACGAGGCCCGCGCGGGCCAAGTCCGGCGGTAAGCTTAACGCGATGCTGCGATCGCGGCTTTTGCCGCCTCGATGTCGCCCGGTCCGCCCACCGACACACCGACCGCGCCATCGGCAATACGCTTGACCAGACCGGACAGCACCTTGCCCGCGCCGATTTCGAGGAAGTGCGTCACGCCCTGCGACGCCATCCACGCTACGCTCTCGCGCCAGCGCACCGTGCCGGTCACCTGCTCGACCAGCCGCTTGCGGATTTCGTCCGGGTCGGTGATCGCCGACGCCAGCACGTTGGATACCACCGGCACCTTCGGCTTGTTGATGGTCACGCCTGCAAGCGCCTGCGCCATCGCGTCCGCTGCGGGCTGCATCAGGCGGCAATGGAACGGCGCCGACACCGGCAACAGCATCGCGCGCTTGGCGCCCTTGGTCTTGGCGATCTCAAGCGCACGCTCCACGGCGGCCTTGTCTCCTGAGACGACCACCTGTCCACCGCCGTTGTCGTTGGCGGCCTGACAGACCTGTCCCTGCGCCGCCTCTTCGGCCACCGCGACTGCGGCGTCGTAATCGAGCCCGAGCAGCGCCGCCATTGCGCCGACACCCACCGGCACGGCCTTCTGCATGGCGAGGCCGCGCGTGCGCAGCAGCTTCGCGGTGTCGCTGATCGAGAAAGTGCCAGCCGCGGCCAGCGCGGAGTATTCGCCGAGCGAGTGACCGGCGACGAACGCCGCATCGCGCGCGATGTCGATCCCGGCTTCGGTCTCCAGCACGCGCAGCGTCGCCAGCGACACGGCCATCAACGCTGGCTGCGCGTTTTCGGTGAGTTGCAGCGTTTCCGCCGGCCCCTCCCAGATAATCGCCGTCAGCTTTTCGCCGAGCGCCGCATCGACCTCGTCGAACACAGCCTTTGCTGCCGGAAATGCGTCGGCGAGCGCCTTGCCCATGCCGACCGCCTGCGATCCCTGACCGGGAAAGGTGAATGCTGCTGTCATGAAAGTCCCCAAAGGTGAGCAGGCCGTAAGACACCGCCGGGGCCACGGGTGTCAAGCTGTGGTGCGGTGAACCCTATGAAACCCAGATCCGGTCGGCCACCGGACGGCTCGCCCAGCGGCCCCGCAGGCCAATGACCGAGCTGGGCGGGAACCCAGCTCCAGAGATGCGCGTTTCGTTCCTGGGGCGCCCAGTGGAGTGCGCAATATGGACGAAGACCCTCGCAAACCACAGACGCTAGCCTTGGCGCCGGTCTTGATCTTCGCGCTGGTTCTCGCCGCCGTATTTGGGGCGGCGCTGATCACCACATTTGACCGCAGCCCGATGGTCGTGACCGCCACAGATACCGCACCGCCCGGCACAACCGGCCTGGCAAAATCCCGTCCCACCACGGAGCGCAAATGATCGCGAATAGCAATTTGGATGACACAGTTGGCGGCAAACGCGCCTACCACAAGTTCCTCTGGGGCGCCGCCATAGGCGCCGTTATCCTCGGAGGCGCTTTGGGTTATTCCAGCCAGCGGATGGACGTCGGCAAGGTCTTTCCGATTGTTGGCGCCCCTTCCTTCCCGATTTCCCCTCATACGGAAGCGCCAAGGCTGGCGGACACAAAATAGGGTGACAGCCGCCTGGGTGGCTGAAAGTGTCGGTAAAACGGGCCTGTGGGGGCTTTTCTGGCCTCCATAAGCCCTGTTTTGCCTTGCAACCAGCCCCAGAATCCTTATAACCGCGCCATCCGTGGATCCCGGCCGGGAGCTGAACGGACGGTCTCACCAATCTCACCACCCTTGGCGATGTTGATGTGACAGGGCCAGTCGGTCCGTCGTCCCGTGCTTCCGCCTTCTGAGCATATCGAGTCCTTTCCGAAGGTCTCGAAGGGCTTGCCGCCGGGAACCGCGCTCACACTGGAAAGGACTCCCATGCCTCTTTACGAGCATGTTTTTCTCGCGCGTCAGGATGCGAGCGCCCAGCAGGTCGAGGAATTCACCACGCAGATTACCGGCGTGATCGAAGGTCTCGGCGGCAAGGTCACCAAGACCGAGAACTGGGGCGTGCGCTCCCTCACCTATCGCATGAACAAGAACCGCAAGGCTCACTTCATGCTGCTCAACATCGACGGCCCCGCAGCGGTGGTCTCCGAGATCGAGCGTCAGGAACGCATCAACGAAGACATCATCCGTTATCTCACCGTCCGCGTCGACGAGCTGGAGGAAGGTCCCTCCGCCATGATGCGCAAGGCCGAGCGTGACCGCGACGAGCGCGGTGGCGGCGGCTTCCGTGGCGACCGTGAAGGCGGCGGATTCCGTGGCGGCGACCGCGAAGGCGGTGGCTTCCGTGGTGACCGCGGTCCGCGCCGCTCGCGTGACGATGACGCAACTGCGTCGGTAGAGGAGTAAGAACAATGGCTGAAGCAGGTGCACGCCGTCCGTTCTTCCGTCGCCGCAAGACGTGCCCGTTCACGGGCCCGAACGCGCCGAAGATCGACTACAAGGATTCGAAGCTGCTGATGCGTTACGTGTCCGAGCGCGGCAAGATTGTGCCGAGCCGCATCACGGCCGTGTCGGCAAAGAAGCAGCGTGAACTCGCCCGCGCCATCAAGCGCTCGCGGTTCCTCGGTCTGCTGCCTTACGTGATCCGCTAACGATACAGCGAGCGCGCGGCTTTCGCGCGCTCGCTTACTTTCTCGACGTTTATTCTCATAACACTGCGGGGTCGTCCCACGGTGGATGGTTGGGGTTCAAGAAACCTCTAACTGCTCGAAAGGAGCAGGACAGCTGATGATGACAGGACTTCTCATTGCACTGGCGGCCGGCCTCGCGTCGGCGACGATGTTCGCGTCGATTGTTTCGGGCGCGCTGATTTCGCTTGTCCTGTTTTATCTCGCCCCGCTCCCGTTGATGGTCGCGGCGCTCGGCTGGGGATCGGCCACCGCACTGATCGGCGGCATCATCGCGGCCCTCGGCCTCGGCACCATCTTCGGCATCCCCTACATGGCGGCGTTCGCGCTGACCATCGCACTGCCTGCGTGGTGGCTCGGACATCTGACCCTACTGGCGCGTCCGGTCTCGAACGACCCGCAGCTCGCCAACCTGGCTCCCGCGCTCGACTGGTATCCGCTCGGCCGAATCCTCGCATGGGTGGCGGTGTTCGCCAGCATCACCACGATCAGCGCATTCCTGACATTGGGCAGCGATGCAGAAACGATCAATGCCGCCTTGCGCGGCTTCCTGATGCGCGTCATGCGTAACCGCGCCAGCATCCCCCAGGGGGAGACCGATCGCGCCGTTGACGCACTGGTCATGATCGGACCGAGTATCGCCACCATCATCGCGATGCTGACACTGACGCTCAACCTGTGGCTGTCCGCGAAAATCACCACGATGTCCGGCCGGCTGAAGCGGCCGTGGCCCGACCTGCGCACAACGACGCTGCCGAGAATCGTGCTCGGTGCGCTGCTCGTCGCCATCCTGCTCTGCTTTGTCGGCGGACTGCTGGCGATGCTGGCGCAGATCACGACCGCTGCATTGCTGATGGCCTATGCCGCCACCGGCTTCGCGGTGCTGCATACAGTCACTCAAACGTTCTCTGGCCGCACCTTCGTGCTCGGAGCCGCTTACGCCGGCACGATGCTCATCGGGTGGCCGCTGCTTGGAATGGTCGGCCTCGGTCTCGCCGACGCGATTTTTGGAATTCGACAAGCCTACTGGACGCGGCACGGGCCACCGCCCATGCCGACAACCTGACATTCAACCCGAACTCATCAACCCAACTCAGACACCGAACGGAGAAATCAAATGGAAGTCATTCTGCTGGAACGCGTGGCCAAGCTCGGCCAGATGGGCGACGTGGTCAAAGTGAAGGACGGGTTCGCCCGCAACTTCCTGCTCAAGCGCAACAAGGCACTGCGCGCGACCAAGGAAAACCGCGAGAAGTACGACGGCATGAAGGCCGACCTCGAGGCCAAGAACATCAAGGCCAAGGGTGAAGCCACCGAAGTCGCCAAGAAGATCGACGGACGTAACGTCGTCATCATCCGTCAGGCGTCGGAAACCGGCCAGCTCTACGGCTCGGTCTCGGTGCGCGACATCATGGCTGCCCTCGAGAAGGACGGCGTTGCACTGAACCGCCAGCAGGTTCTGCTCGACGCGCCGATCAAGGTCATCGGTCAGCACCAGATCACCATCGCCGTGCATCCTGAAGTCGAAGTGCATGTGTCGACGACGGTGGCCCGTTCCGAAGCCGAAGCCGAGCGCATCAACCGCGGCGAAGACGTCAACAGCCGTCAGGAAGACCGCGACGCGGCCGCAGAAGCTATCGCCGCAGCCGGCGAGTTCTTTGATCCTGAAGCGCAGCACGACGACACTGCCGAGCCGGCTGCTCCTGCCGAAGAGAAGTAAGACTCCGGCGCAAGCCAATTGCTGCAATAAGGAAAGCCCGGCCCTCATCGAGGCCGGGCTTTTTGTTTAGCTGACAACCTTCGGCGCCATCGCCTGGTCAATCATCGCAATCGATGCCAGCGCGGTGGCGGTGTGCTTCTCCGCGCCGTCGATGATGCAGAACACGTCGGCCGCGACGACCGACACCTGCCGTCCCGGCTTCACCACGCGCGCACGGCAGATCAGCCGGTCGCCCGACGCCGGTGCAAGCAGGTTCAGCTTGTATTCCGCGGTCAGCGCCGCCTGCCCCTTCACTGTCGCAGCCGCAATCGTGGTTGCGTTGTCGATCAGGAATGCGGTGACGCCGCCGTGGAAAAATCCGTTCTGCTGCAACAGCTCCGGCCGGCGATCCACCGACAGCACGCAAGTGCCTCGCGTCAGATCTGTTACCTCCGCGCCAACATGGGTCATGAATCCCTGACGCATGACGTTGCTGCGGATGTGGTCCGCGATCGGCGTGAACTCCGTATCGCTGTGAAGCATTATCGCTCTCCCCTCACCATCAAGGCACGAACGGCACATGCGATCAGCTCATCGGCATGATCGCGCGGATCGGATGGATCGCGGCCCGAGAGCCACGCGCGGCAAACGAATTGCGCGGGGCCGATGATCTGGCTGAAGAACAACGATGCCTTCATTGGCACCAGTTCGCCGCTCGCGACCAGCGGCGCGCGCCATGCCTCGACGCCTTCGGCAACGGTCGCATTCCGCGCCTTGCGCGCGTCGCGAACATCCTGCGCCCACTCACTGCGCGATATCTCGAACAGGAAGTTGGCTTCGCGGCGGTTGTTGACGACCCAATCCAGATGCGTGCGGATCAGGCGCGCGATGCCTTCCGCCGCGCCAGGCGGCGGGTCGATCACATCGAGCATGGCAATGTGATAACGGCGCAGCAGTTCGAGAAACAGCGTGCCCGCCAGTTCGCGCTTCGAATTGAAGAAATGAAAGAAGCTGCCATTGGACGCGCCCGCGCGTTCGCGGATCGCGGCCACGGTCGCGCCCTCGAAGCCATCCTGATCGAACACCGCCAAAGCCGCAGTCAGCAGATCGTCGCGTGCGCCGGCCATCCTCGCCATCCTTGTCGACTGGAGTATTGCTCTAGAGCACGACTCCAGTCAAGACGACAGCCATCGCGCGGCAACCCGCTGCGCGGCCAGATAGCGGATTAGCGGGAGATTGGCGGCGCTGGGTTTCCCGCCGGAACCGGGGGCGGACCAGCCGAAACCACGGGTTTCGGTGTCGGTGCAGGCCCGATGTCGATAGTCAGCGGACCCGACGGCGCATCCTGTTTCGGAGGAGCCACGGCCACTTCGGCAGGCTTTTCAGCCTCCTTCGGCGCAGGCGTGACCGCAGGTACCGGATCGGCACGCGTTCCGTCCACCTTGGCGGTCTCGGTCTTGTCAGAGTCCTTGGGCGGCTCGGCCTTGTCTGCCTCGGGTTTGACGTCCGGTTTGGCCGCCTCTGCGGGCTGCTCACCATGGCGAGCTTCGTTCTTGGGCGGCAAGCCGTCCTTGCCCGCTTTCGCAGCCTCTCGGGCCGCCTGTCGCGCGGCCCGCCGTTCCGCAGCGGCCTTCTGCTTTGCCGTCAGCGTTTGAGGATCGGGCTGACCACTCTGGAACCCGTCGGCATCCGGCCGGGAGGCTTCGCGCGTCGGCTTGCGGCCCTTGGCGGCATGTTCCGGACCCGGCTCCTGAGCCGGTTTCGGACCGGACTTCGCCTCTTGTCCCTGCTTGGTCAGGTTGCCTCCGCCCGGAGCAGCATTCGCGGCTCCGTTGGAAAGCACATAGGCGCTCATGGCCGCAGCCATATCGGTGCTGGTGGTGTAGTGCTGGCGCAGGAAGCCCGGCAGCGATCCGGGCGAGACGGTTTTCAGCAATCCGCGCGAACTCTTGTGGCAGAGCGAGCAGGTGCTGGAGAAAATCTGGGACGGAGGCTTGCCGGCTTCGAGATTCTGCGCGTCCGCCGGGGTCGCCCCGAAACAGCCCAACACGAAAGCCACCGCCGCCAAAATGAGCGCTCGGCTCAACATCCAAGGTCTCCAGATCTATCAGCCAGTCAAGGACGGATGGCGGTACCCCCTGCCCTCAGCCTCGGGTCACCTTTAGCGGATTATGACGCGAATGGAAGCACCGAGATTTCCCATCAAGGTAACGTTGTTGATATTGCTGAACTCCGTTCCAGTCCCGGCTGTTAGCCGAATTAGATTCCACTGCCGGGGGTGAAGCAGAACACATCTGCGCTGTACGCACGGTCTGGCCTGGGCGCGCAGAGGTGACTCCGTCCGTCGGGATTGTCTCGTTTCTGCTCGACCTTCTCAGGAGGAACACGAAGCCACCTCCCGTCTTCACGACGTCTGGCAAACCAGACGCCGCCTTCGACGCGGGCTTCGGTCGGATAGCAGTCGTGTTGACTGCAGCAGGATAAGTGGGGGTTATCCGGCCTCATCCATGTCGAATAAAACTTCTCGTGGATTTGCTCGTCTTCCGGCGGGTGTTGATGTTGCGCAGATGCGGCCCCGAACAAAAGCCCGGCAGTCATCAAGCCAACGATGCCGCGCCAAGTGATCACGAGCACCACTCCGGCCACGATCCCGGCACGACCCGGGACTCGGGAGGCAGTCTATCACCGCAGCCGCCGGAGGAAAAACGCAGATCCAAACCACGCGTGGCTCGCAGCCATCGTCAAGAAGAAATCCAATCTCGAGATACACCGGCTGATCGAATTCTGTGCAGCGCCAAGCGAGGAAGAAGTCGCCGGTATTGGACATTTCGCAACTGCGTGAGCCGGTCACAGACCGCCAAAGCCGTTCCCTTTTGGCATGCCGCCCTCCGCTCACCGGACAAAAACGCAGAGCAGCCTTCCGCGGCCGCCACCTACGGCAAATTGCGATTGAAACCGGAACAAAAATTGCCAACATTTATCTGGATGTGAGACCACTTTGGATCGTTGGACATGCGTTCGATGGATCGATTGCTGCGGTTTTTCCTGGGCCAGTTCATCCGGCGTGGCTCAGTGACGTTTGCGATGACGAGCGGAGCGACCTTCACCTGCGGCGATGGCACAGGGAAGCCGGTCGCGGTGAGGTTTCTGACGAAGGAAGCCGAACGTCACCTGTTGCTCGACCCCGAACTTGCGCTGGGCGAAATCTACACCGACGGCGACTTCGTGGTCGAAATTGGGTCGATAACCGATCTTCTGGAAATCGTACTCGGTCAGCCGGATCTGGTGCCGCGCTGGTCGCGAGCCCGCTGGTGGCTCCGCTACCTGATCCGGCACTGGCAACAGTTCAACCCGCCCGAACGTTCGAAACGCAACGTCGCCAGTCACTACGACCTCGACGGGCGGCTGTACCGGCTCTTCCTCGACGCCGACATGCAATACAGTTGCGCCTACTTCGAGACGCCGGAGTCCACGCTCGACGACGCTCAGCTCGCCAAGAAGCGCCATCTCGCCGCCAAGCTGCTGGTCAAACCGGGCCATCGTCTGCTCGACATCGGTTCGGGCTGGGGCGGCCTCGGCCTTTATCTCGCGGAAATGACCGGCGCGAACGTCACCGGCGTCACCCTCTCCGAAGAACAGCTCGGCGTCTCCAACGCACGCGCCGGCGAACTCAACCTGACCGACCGCGCACAATTCCGCTTGCAGGACTATCGCGAGACGCCCGGCCCGTTCGACCGCATCGTGTCGGTTGGCATGTTCGAGCATGTCGGTGTCGATTACTACGACACCTATTTCAAACGCTGCGCGGAACTGCTCACCGACGACGGCGTGATGATGCTGCATGCCATTGGCCGCCCGGAAGGACCCGGCATTACCAACCCGTGGGTCGCAAAGTACATTTTCCCTGGCGGGTACATTCCCGCGCTCTCGGAAGTGCTGCCGGCCATCGAGCGCTCGGGACTACTGGTCGCCGACATTGAAATCCTGCGGCTGCACTATGCCGAAACCCTGAAAGCCTGGCGCGAGCGTTTCCTCGCCCGGCGCGAGGAAGCCGCGAAGCTATACGACGAACGCTTTGTCCGGATGTGGGAATTCTATCTGGGAGCGTCAGAGATGTCGTTCCGCAAACAGAACAGCATGGTATTCCAGATCCAGCTCACCAGGAAGCAGGACACGGTTCCGATCACGCGCGATTACATCGCCCGCGAGGAAGAACGGCTGCGCGGTGTGGAGGCTACGAAGCGTCCGGCGTTGCGGCTGGCGGGCGAATAAACGCGTTTGGCTCAGGCATATAGACCGGTCAAGCCTCACACGGATGACAATCCAAGTTTCATTCGAAACAAGTTGTGTGAATCGTGCATAAGACCATATGGCGCTTTCACCCTGCCCTGCAGGGGTGCTTGATACGCGCCCCGCATTCGCCGAATTGGAAGCATACTTTCTCACGATGGCCATTACTGATTCGAACATTATCAAGCTCGCGCCGGAAGCCGGCACGCCGGCCTACCGGGTTGCGCCTCATAATATCGAGGCCGAACAGGGACTTCTCGGCGCCATCCTGGTCAACAACGACGCATTTTACCGCGTCTCCGACTTCCTCGAGCCGAAGCATTTCTTCGAGCCGATCCATCAGCTGTTTTTCGAAACCGC
Organism: Afipia sp. GW823-FHT06G09; assembly: GCF_058794875.1. Classification (NCBI taxonomy): domain Bacteria; kingdom Pseudomonadati; phylum Pseudomonadota; class Alphaproteobacteria; order Hyphomicrobiales; family Nitrobacteraceae; genus Afipia; species Afipia sp. GW823-FHT06G09. The sequence continues at coordinate 487,568 of NZ_JBXAHF010000004.1, read as the reverse complement.
AGGCAGCCTGATCCGCGCCGGCAAGATCGCGACGCCGGTCACGCTGAAGACCTTCGTTCCGGCGGAAACCGACATTGGCGGCATGACGGTCGCTCAGTACCTCGCCCGCCTCGCCGCCGAGGCAACCACCATCATCAACGCCCAGGACTACGGGCGGACCGTCTATGATCTTTCGATCCGGCGCGATCTCATTCGCGTCGGCGAAGACATGGTCAATGTCGCGTTCGACGCGCCAGTGGATTTCGCGCCGCGCGCGCAGATCGAGGACGCGGAAAAGAAGCTCTACGACCTCGCCGAGTCCGGACGCTACGACGGCGGCTTCCAGAAATTCTCGCGGGCGCTGACGACCGCCGTGGACATGGCCGCCGCCGCCTACAGCCGCGACGGCAACCTGTCGGGCCTCGCCTCCGGCCTGCGCGACATGGACACCAAGATGGGCGGTCTGCAGCCGTCCGACCTGATCATCCTCGCCGGACGCCCCGCGATGGGCAAGACGGCGCTCGCGACCAACATTGCCTTCAACATCGCGCGCAACTGGCGCGGCGAAGTGCAGGCCGACGGCCAGATGAAATCGGTCGACGGCGGCATTGTCGGCTTCTTCTCGCTGGAAATGTCTGCGGAACAGCTCGCCACACGTATTCTGTCCGAGCGTACCGGTATTTCATCAAGTTCGATCCGCCGCGGCGGCATCAGCGAGCGGGATTTCGACAAGATCCGCGAGCACTCCATCGAGATGCAGAACCTGCCGTTCTATGTCGACGACAGCGGCGGCATCTCGATCTCGCAGCTCACAGCGCGTGCGCGGCGGCTGAAACGGCAGAAAGGTCTCGATCTTCTGATCATCGACTACATCCAGCTCCTGTCCGGATCGGGCAAGCGCTCCGACAACCGCGTGCAGGAAATCACCGAGATCACCACCGGCCTCAAGGCGCTGGCCAAGGAATTGAACGTCCCCATCATTGCGCTGTCGCAGTTGTCGCGTCAGGTCGAAAACCGCGACGACAAGCGCCCGCAGCTCGCGGACCTGCGCGAATCGGGATCGATCGAGCAGGACGCCGACGTGGTGCTGTTCGTGTATCGCGAGGAATACTATCTCCAGAGCAAGGAGCCGCGCCCCGGTACGCCCGAGCATGAAAAATGGATGCTCGACATGTCGCTGGTCCACGGCAAGGCCGAAGTCATCATCGGCAAACAGCGTCACGGCCCCACCGGCACCATCAACCTGCACTTCGATGCCAACGTCACGCGGTTCGGTGACCTTGCGCATGACGGCCAGGTGCCCGAACGATTTGGCTGATCGGACATACTTTCGCTCGCAAAGAGTGTGCTAGGGTGCGGTTCAACTGTTGAATCACACTGCGAACCTCCGCCCGAGCCAATGCCTCCTGCTTCCGATCTCAAGACCGCGACATCTGGCGCGACTGCGAATACCGCAGACGTGCGCATGCCTGCCAGCGCGACCGGCGTTCTGACCATCGACCTCGACGCCATCGTCGCCAACTGGCGCAAACTCGAAAGCCATGCGGTGCCTGCGGACTGCGCCGCCGTCGTGAAAGCCGACGCCTATGGCTGCGGCATCACACAGGTCACCCGCGCGCTGGCGCGGGCAGGATGCAGGACCTTCTTCGTCGCCACACTGGACGAGGCGCGCGCGGCGCGTGAAGTCACTCCCACCTCCGCTATCTACGTGCTCGATGGATTTTTTCCGGGCTCCGGCGATCAGTTTGCGAAGATCGATTGCCGCCCGGTGATCGGCGACGCCACCGAACTCGCCGAGTGGGACGCGTTCCGCAAGACCAGCGGCTGGGAAGGTCAGGCAGCGATTCACATCGACACCGGCATGAACCGTCTCGGCTTCCGCGTCATGGAAGCGCAGGCGCTGCTGCCACGGATCAAGAACGGCAATCACGGCATTTCGCTGGTGATGAGCCATCTCACCAGCGCCGAGATGCTGCACGATCCGGCCAATGGACGCCAGGTCGCGGCATTTCGGGAAATCGCGTCGCAGTTCTCCGGCGTTCCCGCCTCGCTGTCGAACTCCTCCGGCATTTTTCTGGGACCCCAATTCCATTTCGATCTGGTGCGTCCGGGCGCGGCCCTCTACGGCGTCAATCCAACGCCGGAAGCCGATACGCCGATGCTGCCGGTGGTCGATCTCAAGGTGCGCGTGGCGCAGGTGCGCAACATCGAGAAAGGCGAGCACGTCGGATACGGCGGCACCTGGACGGCGCGGCAGCCGACGCGGCTGGCGATCGTCACGGCAGGTTATGCCGACGGATATTTCCGTGCCGCAGGCAGCATCGATAACATGCGCAGCGCCGAAGTGATGGTCGCGGGCAAGCGCTGCCCGGTTGCCGGACGCATCTCGATGGACCTGATGGCGATCGACATCACTGCCCTGCCGCCCGGAGCAACGCGGCGCGGCGCGCTGGTATCGCTTCTCAACAACGAGATCACGGTCGATGAACTCGCGCACCACTTCGGCACCATCGGCTACGAGGTGCTGACCAGTCTCGGCAAGCGATATACGCGCATCTACAAGGGCGGTGAGTAAAGGGCCAGCTCAAGTCACCCGCGGCTTGCGAGTATCAGCTGTCAGCATATTCGATCGGCAGGCCAACCATTCCAGCCCCGCTGTCGAACACCACTTCCTCGACCAGGCTTGATCGCCAGGGGCACCAGTTGTTGTGCGGCAGAAATGCTCCGCCCACCTCGTCCAGGTGCTTTTCGACCTGCACAATCGAAGCCTCGCACACTTCCATCGCCTGTCCGAAAAACTCGATCGAAGCCGGATCGAGATGCCAGCTCCATGGCCTGTTGTAAGGTTTCGGCGTTTTGACGATCACGCCTCTTATGCTCGTACTCTCCGTGATCCTTCGTGACAGGATCGCGCGAGCCTTCTTTATTGTAGCTTCGTCGGTAATCTCGACCACAAAACCGCGATTGATAACTTCCTGAATGCATCTGAAAAATGCCATGCCAGAAATCCCTTGTTCAAATGTTGCAATGCTTGCATGGATGATCCTTCCACTTCAAGACTCCCCGATTCAACAATGAGATTTGAGAAAAGACCCGAAGGGAACGCCGAATGCCGGACGTGATGGAGTTCAAACCCGGAAACTACAGGTTCATCGTCTCCCCGGGCGGGCCGTTCTCCAGCGGCGTTGCCGCGATGCCCGGTTACGCCTTGCGGCGCGTCCGTTTTGCGCATCCGATCCCGATGGCCGATGGCTTCGCCTTCATCAAGGCGCATCTTGAGCGGGAGGGCCGCCCCGTCACGGCGCTGGCCGCCTGTGAACTGCGCTCGCCTGCCGCGATGACCGTTGAGCAATTTCAGGCTTTCAACGGCGAATATCTGAAGACGCTGCATCAATGGGGCTGCAAGTCCGGCGACGTCAATCCGCTGGCGCGCAGCAACCTCGCACCGATCACCGAGGTCCCAACCGAAGCGATGTTCTTCGCCTTCACCTACACCGTTCCCGAAGCAAGCGCCTCGGGTGACTTCCTGATCTCGGGCAAGCCTGAAATCCGCGACGGCGTCACCACCGACCGCATCGTCGGCGGCCGCGACGTGTCGCTCAAAGGACTAGAGACCAAGGCACGTTTTGTCATGAACGCCATGCGCGAGCGCGTCGATGCGCTGGGATGCAAGTGGGACGATGTGACTGCCGCGCAGATTTATACCGTGCACGACATCCGTCCGTTGCTCGACACGGTCTTTGCCGAAGACAAGGTGAGCCAGATCGGTCTTGCCTGGTATCCGGCCTGGCCGCCGGTGATCGGCATGGAGTTCGAGGTGGACGTACGAAGCGTGCGGACCGAACTGGTGATCGACGCGCGGTGAGAAAAGAAAGCCGTACCCCCGTCGGTCTCTCGATGACCGCTACCTCTACTTCTTGCTCCGTTTCTTCAGCACCATGTTGCCGACCAGCATGAATTTCTGCGCGCGTTTTCCGGTGTCGACCTCGGTTGTGTAAATGTTGCCTTTGGAGTCCAGCGCGAGATTGTGAATCCAGTGGAAGTCGCCGGCCATGCGGCCGTTGCGGCCGAAGCGTCCGACAATCTGTCCGTTCTCGCGCTTGAGTGTGCGGACCTCGTTGTTGGCGCCGTCGGCATTGATGAGAAATGTCTGGGCCGGATCATTCCAGATTTCGAGATCCCACACCGAGCCGTTGGCCAGTGTTTGCTTCTCGATGAACATCTCCTTGACGAAGCTGCCGTCCTTCCTGAACACCTGAATGCGGTCGTTCTGGCGATCGCACACATAAACAAGTCCGTCCTTCGCGATACGCACGCAATGGACCGGGTTGGCGAACTGCTGTGATGGCGGTGCGTCCGGATTGTAGGCCCCCATCCGTTCGTCTGTCGGCGGCTTGCCGTAGGCGCCCCACATCCGCTTGAACGCGCCGGTCTCGGAGTCGAACACGATGATGCGATGGTTGTAGTAACCGTCCGCGACATAGACCTCGTTCGCGGCAATATCGACCGTCATGTTCGCGGGACGGCCGAGGCGCGTGGTGTCGCTGCTATTGGTCTGCAGACCGGACCTGCCGATCTGCATCACGAACTTGCCCTCGCGGGTGAACTTCAGAATCTGGCCGTCGTTTTCGCCGTTGCCCGCGAGCCAGACGAAGCCCTTCGCGTCGATATAGATGCCATGCTCGTTGGTCGGCCAGTCGTAGCCCTCGCCCTTGCCACCCCACGCCGTGATCAGATTGCCTGCCTGATCGAACTCCATCACCGGCGGCGCTGGCACGCAGCATTTCGTGCGCGGCGGATTGAAGCTCGCCGCCCTCTCGTCATCGGTCAGCGTACGTGGCCGCTGCAACACCCAGACGTGATCCTGCGCATCGACCGCAACGCCCGCCGCCTGTCCCATGATCCAGTTGTTGGGCAGCGGCTTCGGCCATTGCGCATCGACCTGGAATTTCGGCGCATCGGCGGCCTGAACCGCACTCGCGAGGATGAGGCCGGCAACGGCGGCAATCCATTTCATGGCGTCACTCCCTTTGCCGCGTCTTGCCGGTAGCCGGTCAAGCGTGGTCGTTGTTTTGTTGTCCCGGCGCATGTGAGATGTCGCCTCCCGCCGGCCGCCCGAGACGATAGTCCGATCCGAAGGTAACCCGCTATCGGTCCCCGGCGCTGACATGGGTTGACTTTTTAACGCTTTATGTGAACAAAAGAGGAACACACGATTCCCGTTGCTCCGACGCTGGCAGGCCCCTCCATGGCGAAAAACGCCCTCTCCTTCGTCTGTCAGAATTGCGGAGCTGCCTACAATAAATGGCAGGGTAAATGTGAATCCTGCGGTGAGTGGAATACGCTGTCTGAAGAAGACACGACCGGCGCGACGTCCATGCCCGCGAATTTGCGCCCCAAGCGCAAGGGCCGGCCGTTCGCGCTGGAAACCCTCACCGGTTCGAGTCCCGAAGCGCCCCGCCTGTCGTCCGGAATGGGTGAACTCGATCGCGTCACCGGCGGCGGCTTCGTTCGCGGCTCGGTGCTGCTGGTCGGCGGCGATCCCGGCATCGGAAAATCGACACTGCTGACCCAGGCCACCAGCCTGATGGCGCGCGCGGGACATCGCGTGGTCTACATCTCGGGTGAAGAGGCCGTCGCGCAGGTCCGTCTTCGCGCCGCGCGTCTCGGTCTCGCCGACGCCGCGGTGCAACTGGCCGCGCAGACCTCCGTCGAAGACATCATCGCCACGCTGTCGGAAGGAACCCCGCCTCGCCTCGTGGTGATCGATTCGATCCAGACCATGTGGACCGACACCGTCGAATCCGCGCCCGGAACGGTGACGCAGGTCCGCGCATCGGCACAGGCACTGATCCGCTTCGCAAAGAAATCCGGCGCGGCCCTTATTCTGGTCGGTCACGTCACCAAGGACGGCCAGATCGCCGGCCCCCGTGTGGTCGAGCACATGGTCGATGCGGTGATGAGCTTCGAGGGCGAAGGCTCGCAGCAGTTCCGCATCCTGCGCGCGGTGAAGAACCGCTTCGGTCCTACCGACGAAATCGGTGTGTTCGAGATGACCGGTCTGGGCCTGCGCGAAGTCTCAAATCCATCCGAACTGTTCCTGTCCGAGCGCGATCTCGGCAGCCCCGGCACAGCCGTGTTCGCCGGTCTTGAAGGCACGCGCCCGGTGCTGGTCGAACTGCAGGCGCTGGTTGTGCCGACAACGCTCGGAACGCCGCGACGCGCGGTGGTGGGTTGGGAATCCAGCCGCCTTTCGATGGTGCTCGCGGTGCTGGAGGCGCATTGCGGGGTCAAGCTCTCCGGCTACGACGTCTACTTCAATGTCGCCGGCGGCCTCCGGATCAACGAGCCTGCGGCAGACATGGCGGCAGCAGCGGCGCTGGTGTCGTCGCTCGCCAACGCGCCGTTGCCGGTCGATGCGGTCTATTTCGGCGAAATCTCGCTGTCGGGTGCGGTTCGGCCGGTGGCCCAGACCTCGGCCCGTCTGAAGGAGGCCGCCAAGCTCGGCTTCGGCCGCGCCGTGCTGCCTGAAAATGCGCGCGGCGATACCGGCGGCGACGCCGGAATGTCGCTCAATACGGTGGGATCGCTGACCTCGCTGGTTGCGGACATTGCCGCGCGGGGCAGCAAAGCCACAGCCCGAGGGAAAACCGCAGCTTCAGGCTGAATTAAGCCTGTCGAGAACCAAAGGCGGCGTGACGCTGGCGTGACCGGCCGCTATATAGCCCGCGACGTTGAACGGCTGCAGATTGCGTCCGCTACGGATCGTTAACCGCAACAGGCGATCCATAAGAGCGATGCAGTTTTGCCGTTGATGTCTGGGTTTTTGCGGGTTCCCGGCCCTTGCGGGACGTGCGATATGGCCGTCAGCTATCCGGACCTGAGACAACCCGATTCGGGGTTTTGAAACTGAAAGCGGATCTGACCAGCCGATGCCGATAACGCTTCTCGACATTATCGTTCTTGCCGTGATGCTGTTGTCGGGCCTTCTGGCGATGATCCGCGGCTTCATGCGCGAGATTCTGTCGATCGCTGCCTGGGGCGCCGCTGCGCTGACCACGCTCTACGCCTATCAGAAGCTGCTGCCGACTGCGAAAACCTACTTCAACAACGAGACCGTCGCGGCGGTGGCCGTCGTCGCCGGCGTGTTCATTCTGACGCTGATCGTGGTGTCGATCATCACCGTCCGCATCTCGGACATGATCTTGGATTCGCGGATCGGCGCACTCGACCGCACCCTCGGCTTCCTGTTCGGGCTCGCGCGCGGACTTTTGATCATGGTGGTGGCATTTTTGTTCTTCGCTTGGCTGGTGCCGGACAAACAACAGCCAGATTGGGTCCGTAACGCCAAGTCGCGGGTGATGTTGCAGGGAACCGGCGATTGGCTGATGGGCCTCTTGCCGGATGATCCCGAAAACACCATCTTGAAGAGGTTCAAGAAAAAAGGCGACGAGGAGCAGCAGACTGATGCGGCTCCCGAACCGCGCACAACGGCAACGGTGGGGAACGACGGCGGGTACGGGAAAACAGCCCGTGACGGCATGAAGCAGTTGATCGAAGGCAAAGCCGCAGGACGCTAGATTCAGTTCTAGTCCTGCCTCAGACAAGGGCGCGGTGGACCATATGAAAACCCCTTCCGGCGATCACTCCACTCCTCCCTCCAAATCCGACTACGACCTGGATGACGATCTGGACAAGGATCTGAACGGCGACACGCTGCGCGAGGAGTGCGGCGTGTTCGGCATCTTCGGGCATCCCGAAGCCGCGGCGATCACCGCCCTCGGCCTCCACGCCCTTCAGCATCGCGGACAGGAAGCCGCCGGCATCGTCACTTACGACGGCCACCGCTTCCATTCCGAACGCCGCCTCGGCCTCGTCGGAGACACCTTCTCCCGCGCCGAAGTGATCGAACGCCTTCCCGGCAATATGGCCGTCGGCCATGTCCGCTACTCCACCACCGGCGGCACCATCCTGCGCAACGTGCAGCCGCTGTTCGCCGAACTCAATGCAGGCGGCTTTGCCGTCGGCCACAACGGCAATCTCACCAACGGCCTGACGCTGCGGCGCGAGCTGGTCCGCCACGGCGCAATGATGCAGTCGACCACCGACACCGAGGTGATCCTGCATCTGGTAGCGCAATCGAAGCGCGGCCGTTTCATCGAGCGCTATATCGAAGCTCTTCGCGCCATCGAGGGCGCCTATGCGCTGGTGTCGCTGACCAACAAGAAGCTGATCGGCGCGCGCGATCCGCTCGGCATCCGCCCGCTGGTGCTCGGCGAACTCGACAACTGTCCGATTCTCGCCTCCGAGACCTGCGCGCTTGACATCATCGGCGCGAAATATGTCCGCGACATCGAGCCCGGCGAAGTCATCGTGTTCGACGAGAAGGGCACGGAAATCCACAAGCCGTTCCCGCCGCAGCCGCCCCGCCCCTGCATCTTCGAATACATCTATTTCTCGCGGCCCGACTCCATCGTCGGCGGCCGCTCAGTCTACGAAGTCCGCAAGGCCTTCGGCGCGCAGCTTGCACGGGAAAGCCATGTCGATGTTGACGTGGTGGTGCCGGTGCCGGATTCCGGCGTCCCCGCCGCGGTCGGCTACAGCCAGCATTCGGGCGTGCCGTTCGAGCTTGGTATCATCCGCAACCACTATGTCGGCCGCACCTTCATTCAGCCGACGCAGAGCGTGCGCGAGCTTGGCGTGCGCATGAAGCATGCGCCCAACCGCGCCGCCATCGAAGGCAAGCGCATTATCCTGATCGACGACTCGCTGGTGCGCGGCACCACATCGAAGAAGATCGTGCGCATGATGCGCGACGCCGGCGCGAAGGAGGTTCACTTCCGCCTCGCCTCGCCGCCGATCATCAACCCGGATTACTACGGCATCGATCTGCCGGACCGTGGCGGCCTTCTGGCGGCGACCCATACGCTTGAGGAAATGCGCGACATCATCGGCGCGGACTCCCTGGCGTTCCTGTCGATCGATGGCATGTACCGCGCGATGGGATTCGCGGAGCGCGATCCGGCCAATCCGAAGTTCGCGGATCACTGCTTCACCGGCGCCTATCCGACCCACCTCACCGACCAGACCCAGGTCGAACAGCCGCAGCACCAGCTCTCGCTGCTGGCCGAAGCGAGCTAAGCCGTCTCCATCTTCGCGTGTTGTGTGCCGTAACAATCGGGACATGAGGAGAGCGGAAGCGTTTCCGCTCGCGGGTGGTCATGCGTGGCTGAGCGGTCAGCAGCTCTCGATCAAATCCGCTCCCCCAGACATCGTTCTCGTCGACTGCATGATGGTCACATCCGCCACGCGTCGCGCTTGAACTGCTGCCGGGCGCAGAGACACCGGCCGGATGATGAGGCGGTCGAGATCATTGCAATTCTGCCGCTCGACGAACCTGACCGCGAACCCGTCTGGCAGAAGCCTGACCACGCGGCCGATGCAGGATCCAACGGCCAGCGGCGTTCCGACCTCCGGTTGCAACTGGGCCGAGACTGCTGCGCCCGAAGCCGACATGTCGATCACAAAGCATTCCTGGATATTGCCGTCGGCCAGGGTCAGCGTGGAATGCGAACTCGCGGGAATAATGCGCGCATCCTTCCTTTCGTCGGAAATGCTGGGGTCCTTCTGCTTCTTCTCCAGCCAGGTGAGCTTGCTCGCAAACTTTTCACGCATCGCGCGAACCATCTCCAGCTCGACCAGAAAGCCACCCGCGATCGTGTCAGTGATGGAGCCGTCGAACGTGCCGAAGTCACGGAAATAGGATGTGACGCGGTCGCCGACCTTGCCGACCACCGGCACCTCGACCATCATCCGGAACGGTGAAACGCGGGTTGTCCGGCATGCGAAGGTGCGTAGCCGCCCCTGCGGATCATACCAGTTTGGAAGTTTATAATTACCGCCAACTATGACCTTGACGGCTCGCTGCTTGAGAAACTCTTTGACGGACAAAGCGTGATCCTCGCGATAAAGCCTGCTGGCTCTAATACGCTGAACTTTACGAGGAAATGACCCGAAAGGCGGAATTCATCTCTGCGGTTATCCGCAACCTGCAAATGAGTCTTCAATTTTCAACAAATTGCACACAATCGCCGAACAACTAGGCGGACAGCGTGCGCGCCAGCCACACCGTTAGTCCTCCGCAGGACTGATCCTCGACGACATGCTGCACGGTTGAAAAGCCGTGCGCGGCGAGCAGCGCCTCATATTCCGCCGCATCAAGGCTGGCGTGATAGAGCGCCTCGCCCTGATACGAGCCGATCGCCTCGCCGGCACGCGGCCCGCTGGTGAACATCAGCGCTGCGCCCGGACCGGCGTGATCCGCAAAAATCCTGAACATCTTGCGCTGATCGTCCGGCGTCAGATGGAAGAAGCTGTTCCAGGCCACAACGCCGCCGAAGCGGCGCGACAGAGAAACCTCGCGCATGTCGCCCGCGATCCACGTCTCACCTGGAAAGCGCGAGCGGCACAGCCCGATCAGCGTCGGCGCTGAATCGACACCGGTGACGCGATACCCTGCTTCGATCAGATAGCGTGCGACCGGCTCGCCCGACCCGCAGCCGAGATCGAGTACGTCCGCACCGTCCGGCATGACATCCCTGAAGCGCTCGAACCAGGCGCGCTCCACCAGCCGGTTGCCGCGATCCCGATCGAATGCCGTGGCGTGACGCTCATACAGCCCGCCAATTTCTTTCGACGACGCATGCCACTCGAGTGTCCGCGACATGAAGCGGGCGTCGTCGCTATAGCTGCGCAACCCGGACTCCAGTATCGGATCGTGAACGGCTTCAAATCCCTGACGTTGCCAGAAGCCTGCAGAGCCGTTGACCGCTATCAGTGACATGTCGGGCAGACCGCAGGCGGAGGCATGATCCGCGAGCCAAACGACGACGCTTGTTGCCGCGCCGGTGCCCTGCACCTCCGGCGCCAGCGCAAGATCGTGGATGTAGAACGTCGATGGCTGCGGCGGCAGTGCGCCAAGCAGCGCGTTCAGCGACGGCGGTTCCAGATGCCGCCATGGATGGCTGACGACATAGGCGACGAGACCCTGCTCGCCCTCCAGCACCCGGCAACCGTCCGGATAGAGCCGCAGCCGCTCGGCAAACACCGCTTCATCCTCCGGATAGTCCGGATGAATGCGGCTAGCGAGAGCATTGACGGCCGGAAGATCGGCCTCCGACATGGGGCGCCAGCGGCCCGCCCGGGAATGAAGCGTCGAACTCATGGCGTCCCTGTACCATGCCCTGCCCGGCTATACTCCGGTCTTTTGGCATTCCGGCCTTGTGCCACGCGACGGCGCCTTTAAAAGACTGCTCACGCTGGCCGCCCAATCCGGCCGTTACGAAAAGGATGCCTTTCGGATGCCCGTTGATCTCTCCGCCCGCATCGCCCTCGTCACCGGCGCATCGCGTGGCATCGGCTACGCCACGGCGCGCGCGCTGGCGCGAGCCGGCGCGCATGTCATTGCGGTGGCGCGAACACAAGCCGGCCTCGAGGAGCTGGACGATGCCATCCGCGCCGACGGCGGCAATGCTACGCTGGTGCCGCTCGACATGACCGACCTCAACGGTATCGCGCGCCTTGGTGCCGCACTGAACGAACGCCATGGCAAGCTTGACATTCTGATCGGCAATGCGGGCGTCGCGGGTACGTCCTCGCCGCTCGGTCACACCGATCCGAAATTCTGGGACAACATGTTCGCGGTGAACACCACCGCAAACTTCCAGCTGATCCGCTGCATGGAGCCGCTGCTGCAAAAATCCGACGCGGGGCGCGCGGTGTTCATCACCTCCGGCATCGCTCACAAGGCTACCGCCTATATGGGGCCCTATGCCGCATCGAAGGCCGCGCTCGATGCGCTCGTGCGCGTGTGGGCGAACGAGACCGCAACGACACCGATCCGCGTCAACCTGTTCAGCCCCGGACCGATCCGCACCCGCATGCGCGCCACCGTGATGCCCGGAGAGGACCCGATGATCCTCGACACACCGGAACAGGCCGCAGAATTCATTGTGCCGATGTGCGCACCGTCCTGGACCGAGACCGGAAAGTTCTTCGATTACCCGTCGAAGACGCTCAAGAACTTTCGCACGCCGGTCGAGTAACGTCCGCCACAAGGCCCCGCGGTTGACACTCCTCACGTCCCCCTGTTCAATTTGCGCAAGCCCGCACAAAGAGGCTGGCGCATATTTGAGGGGAAACGGAATGGCATTGAAAATTGCAGCCGCAATCGCTGCTCTCGCGCTCGTTAGTACATCGGCATTGGCAGGCGATCCCAGCGGCACGTGGCTGCGCGACACTGGCGCATCGAAGGTCAAGATCGGCTCGTGTGGCGGCGGCGCGTATTGCGGCTCGCTTGTGTGGCTCAAGCCGGGCGTCGAAACGCCTGCCAAGGTCGGCCAGCGCATTTTCTACGACATGAAACCGGACGGCACGGATGCGTGGAAGGGCTCCGCGTTCAATCCGGAAGACGGCAAGACCTATGCCGGCAAGATGTCACTCTCAGGCGGCACGTTGACAACAGCAGGCTGCGCCATGGGCGGAATGATCTGCAAGTCCTCGACATGGACACGGGCGAACTAAGCCGCCGGTGAATCAGAAGCGCTCCATTTTCCAGATGGCGGAGGATCGACATGGACGCGACCGACAAGCTGTTCTCGGGATCAATTCCCGAGATCTACGACAGGCTTTTTGTTCCTCTCATTTTTCAACCTTATGCAAACGACCTCGCCGAGCGGATCGCCAAGGTCGATCCCGCAAATGTGCTTGAGACCGCTGCCGGAACGGGTGTCCTGACGCGAGCCATGGTATCGCGGCTTCCCGCCCGGACCCGGATCGTGGCAACCGATCTCAATCAGCCGATGCTCGATCATGCCATGGCGAAGCAATCTCACCCCGGCCGGGTCACATGGCGGCAGGCCGACGCGCTCGCCCTGCCATTCGGAAATCAGGAGTTTGACGTCGTTGCCTGCCAGTTCGGCGCGATGTTCTTTCCCGACAAGGTCAAGGGTTTCAGCGAAGCCCGCCGCGTCCTGAAACCGGGCGGCCATTTTTTCTTCAATGTGTGGGACCGGATCGGCAACAACGAATTTGCCGATGTCGTGACCGCGTCACTGGCCACGTTATTTCCGCAAGACCCGCCGATGTTCATGGCCCGCACGCCGCACGGCTACCACGATGTTGCGAAAATACGGGGCGAGCTGGCCGCTGCGGGCTTCACCGGCATTTCCCCTGAAACCGTCAACCACAAGAGCAAAGCTGCATCACCGCGCGACGTTGCGATCGCCTACTGTCAGGGAACACCGCTCAGAAATGAAATCGAGACGCGCGATGCATCGCTGCTCGAAAAGGCGACGGAGGTCGCGGCGGACGCGCTGGCGCGCCGATTTGGAAATGGACCGATCGACGGCCTCATCCGGGCTCATGTCATCACCGCCACGAATTGATTTAGCGAACGAACGACATCATACGCCGGATCATGTAGTCGACGTTGCCATAATGATGGTGGCGGCGGCCACGTGCGCGGCGCGGCGTATCCGCGTCGTTGCGGGCGATGGCGTTTTCATCCAGGGCGCTCATCCGCTTCGGGCCGATGGCATCGAAGCTCGCCTTCTGCTCGTCGTTGAGCGATCCATAGAAACTGTCCAGCGGCGTGCGGACGGTCTTCACCGCCTGCAGCATGGTATCGAGCCGCTTGCCGACAGCCGCGAGCCGCACCGGCGGCGTGTTCGCATTCTCCGACACGCAGGATGATTTCAGCATGTCCGATGCCTTGGCTGCGGCGCTCTGGAGAGCTTCCAGTCCCTTGCGCTGATCGTCAGTCGGCTTCACCGCCTGATCGATCATCGCGCCCGGCCAATCGGTCACGCCGGGCTGTGACACATCACAGCTCGGCCGCGCCGTCGCCATGGTCTGTCCGGACCGTGCGGGCCGTTGCCGCTGCGCGAGCGCGTTGAACTTCGCCTTCTGCTCGTCGCTGAGAAGCCCGTAAAACTTCTCGAGCGGCGGCTGCACGGTTTTCACCGCTGCCACCATGGCCTCGATCCGCTGCTGCATCACCGCAAGGCGACGCGGCGCCGTCAGCGCAATGTCAGTCGGGCAAGTGGCCTTGATGTCCTGCCCGGCTTTCAGCGAAGCGTTGGCGAGATCGTCGAGCGCCGCGCGCTGCGCCGCATCAGGCGCAAGCGCTTTCTGGATCGCGTCGATCGGCAATCCGGCGATGTCGCGGCTGTCCTCGCCGCACATTTGTGTCAGGCTGACACGATCATTCGGATCGGCCGAGGCAAAGGACTCCCGGCCCCTCCCGCTCCGCGCGGCATAACCTGGCAGATAGCCGGAGTAGCCGATCAGATCGTCGTAGCCGTAAGGCGCGAAGATGCCCGCGTAGATGTCGGGATATCCATAGTCCCAGAAGGCCACGTCGTAGTCGTAGCCCCACAGCGAGTAACCGTAGATGTCATAGAAGGCGAACGGCCAGAATACCGGCCCCACCCATCCGAAACCGCCGTGACGGTGACGCCACCAGCCATGATTTCCATGCCAGCCCGCCGTCGCCAGACGTGTTGTGACGAGCGCGCGGGTTGCCGGGTTACGAAGCGCGGTGGTGTTGCGCAGGGCCCGGTTGACCGGACGGGCGTGGAACGCATTCCGCACTGCGTTTGCATTGCGGGTGTTTCGAACGTTCAGCGCTCTTGTGCTCGAGGTCCCCAGTGCGTTGCGAGCAACGGCGCCGCGAGACGAGTTGAACCGCGCGCTGCGGTTGAATTGCCGATTGTGGACGGCGTAGGACCGCCCACCCCGGTAGCTCGGCCGGGAAAATGAACGGGACATATACGGCCGGGCGTGGAAGGCATGTCCGCCGCCCATCCGGACGCCGCCGCCACGGAACGCCGCGCCACCACCGCGGAAGCCTCCGCTATGGAAGCCTCCGCCATGGAAGCCGCCCCCACGAAAACCACCGCCGCCGCCGTGGAAGCCGCCACCTCCGCCGCCCCGGAAACCTCCGCCTCCGCCGCCATGGCCGCCGCCGGGCCTTGCTGAGGCGGCGTCATAGGCCGCGAGGAAAAACAGCGCGCCGAAAACCAGCGCAAGGAGCGTAACGAATCCTGACCTGACAATCGGCATGGCACCCTCCGCTGCAACGGACAACGGGAGCCGCACATGCGGGTCCCGACGGCGCGAAACCTGGATCAATCCATTAAGTGATAAATTGTTCCGTCTGCCGGAATCTCAAGACTTCCGCTTCGCTTTATGTGCGAACGGGTTGTCCTTCTCCCGCAGCGTGATGCGGACCGGAGTGCCGGGCAGTTCGAAGTAACTGCGCATGCTGTTGATCAGGTAGCGCAGGTAGGATTCCGGGATCGCGTCCGAGCGCGAGCAGAACACCACGAAGCTCGGCGGACGCGCCTTGGCCTGTGTGATGTAGTTGAGCTTGAGCCGCCGGCCCGACACCGCCGGCGGCGGATTGGTCTGGACCGCTTGCTCAAACCAGCGATTGAGCGATGCAGTCGAGATACGCCGGTTCCAGACACCGTAGGCGTCCTCGATAGCGCTCATCAGCCTGTCGATGCCCTCGCCCATCATGCCGGACACCGCGACGATGGGCGCGCCGCGCACCTGCGGCAGCCAGTGGTCGGCATCCTCGCGCAGCCGGGCGATCTGGTTCGGCGCGCGCTCCATCAGATCCCATTTATTGACGGCAATCACGAGGGCGCGGCCTTCCCGCTCGATCAGATCGGCGAGCCGCAGGTCCTGCTCCTCGAACCTGTTCTGCGCATCCATCATCAGCACCACGACTTCCGCGAAGCGGACCGCGCGCAGTGCGTCCGAGACCGAAAGCTTTTCGAGTTTGTCCTCGATGCGCGAACGCCGCCGCAGGCCGGCGGTGTCGAACACGCGAAACTCGCGGCCCTTCCACATTACGTCGACGGCAATGGAATCGCGCGTGGTGCCGGCTTCGGGGCTGGTCAGCAGCCGTTCCTCGCCGAGCAGGTAATTGATCAGCGTTGATTTGCCCGCATTGGGTCGTCCAAGGACGGCGACGCGGATCGGGCGCGTCGACAGGTTCTCATCCTCGCCGTCCACGTTCTCGAACGAGTCCGGATCATCCTCGTTCTCATCGGTTTCGGCCGGCTCCGGCATCAGCACGCGTAGCGCGTCGTAAAGATCGCTGAGCCCTTCGCCGTGTTCGGCGGAAATCGGGATCGGATCGCCGAGCCCGAGCGCGTAGGATTCCATCGCGCCCGCTTCGCCGTGCTTCCCCTCGCTCTTGTTGGCGACCAGCACCACCGGCTTGTTGGCGCGGCGTGCGAAGTCCGCGAAGGCGCGATCGGTCGGCGTCAGTCCCGCGCGTGCATCGATCACGAACATCAGTGCGTCGGCCAGCGCGATCGCCGCTTCGGTCTGCTCCTGCATCCGCGCGGTCAGCGAGCCCTTCGGGCCTTCATCGAGACCGGCCGTGTCGATCAGGGTGAATTCGAGATCGCCCAGACGCCCGTCCCCCTCGCGGCGGTCGCGCGTCACACCCGGCTGGTCATCGACAAGCGCCAGCTTCTGCCCAACCAGCCGGTTGAACAGGGTCGACTTGCCGACATTGGGCCGGCCGATGATCGCGATGGTGAAGGACATGGGTGATCCGTTCGCCCTTTACGGACCTCGTGTCAATAAAGGGATCAAAATGCGCGGCGCAAAGGACCGCGCCGGGAGTCTAAATCAGCGCGCGAAGCCCCCGCTTGGCAGTGGCGCAGGGAATGAGGATGGCGCCTGCTGCTGGGGCGCAGCCTGCTGCGGCGCTGGCGCGGCCTGCGCTGCAGGCTCTGGATCAGGCTCCGGCGCCGTAATGCGGGTTCGCTTGGGCTTCTTCATCTTCGGCGCAGCCGCGCCGGGCTCATCCACGGGCTGCGGGAACGGTTCAGCCTCCCGCGTCGCGGACTTGCGCGATTTGGCCTTCGGCTCCGGTGCAGGCGGCGGGGTCTCGGCTACCGGCGGCGGCGGATCCTGGCGGGCGCCCTTGTACATGTCCCTTGGCACGCCCTGCTCGACGCCCGGCACGCCCTCGGGAAATACCGGCCTGCGCTCACCGGGAATCTTCTTCTTGGTGTCGAACCAGTCCATCAGATCGGTCGGATCGAAATTGCCGCTGGAGCAGCCGGCAAGCGCGAGCGACATCGTGGCAAGAATGGTGGCGGCAATCAGGCGTTGCGGACGGCGCATCGATGTCTCGCTTCAGCTTTTCGCGGCGGGCGGCAGCAAGGCCTGCAGTGCCTCGGCACGGCTGCGCATGCTTGCCGGCGTGCGCGCATCGTTGCCGATCATATCCAGCCACTGACGGGCAGCCGTCGCATCGTTGGCCCGGTAGGCCGACAGCGCCAGCAACTCGCGGGCGGTATGCCGGAAGGTCCGGCCCTCGCCGGTCGCCGGCTCAAGGCGCTGGCGCATCTCCGCGTAGGGTTCACTTTCCATCAGCAGACCGGCAGCGCGAATACGCGCGAGATCCTGCTGGGACGCAGAGACCGCGGGATCGGCCGCAATGGCGTCGTACAGCTTGGCAGCGGCCTTCGGATCGGCGGCAGCGGCATCCGCAGCGGCGCGCAGACGCGCCAGCACGCGATAGCCCTTGGAGCCGTCGGCTACGATCTTGGCGAAGGCAGCCTCGGCCTCGCTTTTTTTGCCCTCTTCGGACAGCGTGATCGCAGCCTCGAAGGCGGCCCCGGCCTCGGCGGCCTTCTTGGCCTCCAGATACTGGTATCCGCGCCAGCCGCCGACCGCCGCAATGATCAGAATCGCTCCCGCGATGATGAAGATCGAATAGCGCTCCCAGAGCTTCTTGAGCTGCTCCCGGCGCAAGTCCTCGTCGATTTCATTAAATATTTCAGACACTTAATTGTCCCGCCCGGTCTGTTTTGAAAGAGCTGTGGCCGCACCACCCGCCGCGCAGCCGCCGCGGCTTCCCCGATGTGACGCGGCGATACAGTACCGGTATGGCGACTGCAAGGCAAAGTCAGCCGGATCAAAGTGTTAACACTGTTTTGGAGGCCCCCTCGGCGGCATCGTTGCTTTGCCCCGACCGGCTGCTACAACCCGTCAACTCTCGGGAGAATCCATGACACACAGCTTTTCGATCAACGACGACGTCCATCATCAAAGTCAGGGACCCCAGGGCCGCGCCCAGAAAATCCAGTCGAACGTCTACACCATCGTCGGCTGCATGCCGATCGAGGCGGATGGACGCGTGCGATATCGCATCCGAAGCAAGACCGAGAACATCGAGCGGATCGTGACCGAAGAGCAGCTCAGCCGCTCCCAATAAGTCTGGCTGCTTCCGTGCGACAGCGTTACGCCGTCGCACTCTCCGCCGCACCCGTCACATCTCGCCCGCGCCTCAGATCGGACGGCGTACAGCCGTAGCGCTTGCGGAAGACCCGGTTGAAATAGGAAATATCGTTGAAGCCGCATTTCAGCGCGATCGCGCTGATGGACTGCGCGCGGTTGTCGGGATCGAGCAGCATCCGCGAAACATATTCGAGGCGGGTATCGAGAACGAAGGCCGTGAACCTCGTTCCTTCGGCCGCGAACAGCTTCCTGACGTAGCTCGACGAAATACCCTGATGCGCGGCGATGTCGGCGAGGCACAGCGCAGGATTATCGATCTGTGAAACGATGTACGCCTTGATCGCGCTCAACCGCGAACTGCGCATCGCAAAAGAATAGCCATCCATGAAATCCATCCACCCTTGGGGCGATGCCCGCCCAAGGGTGTGTCGCTGGATAGACACAGCCGGTTCAAATCGGGGTGCGGGTAGCGTTTAGTCCAAGAACGTGCCGCGCAGTCCAAGACTCGCTTTCTCCGCACTCCTAGGTTCGCGCCACGATGATTTGCGCCGTCGAACCGGGACTGTTCGCTGACAATGAACACAGCCCCGGACGGCTGGGCAGATGAATTCATTCAGATCATACGGAGAAAATTATGAGAAAGCTTTTTGCTGCCGCAGCGTTGATTGCAGTGACGTCGGCATCGGCATCGGCGGCCGATCTCGGACCGCGTTACACCAAGGCGCCGGTCATGGCGCCGGTGTGGAGCTGGACCGGCTTCTATATCGGCGGTCATGTCGGCGGCGGCTGGAGCGATGGCGACGCGACCGCGACTGTCTCGGGATTCGGTCCCTTTGACACCGCCAGACTGGGCGGCAACGGCAGTGGCGTCGTTGGCGGCGGCCAGATCGGCTACAACTGGCAATTCGCGCCGAACTGGGTGCTCGGCATCGAAGGCGACATTTCCGGAACGGGAATTCGCAAGTCGAGCTCAGCACCCATCACGCTCGGCGGAGCGCCGATAGGCGCAGCGTTTACGCACGAGGCTGAGCGCAACATTGACTGGATGGCAAGCGTACGCGGCCGGTTCGGCTATGCTGCGGATCGCTGGCTTGTGTATGTGACCGGCGGCGCTGCCTGGGCCGACATTAACTACCGCACCAACCTCACCGGATTCGGACTTTTCAATTCCGGCAACTTCAACACGACCAAATCGGGTTGGACTGTCGGCGGCGGCGCTGAATATGCATTTGCCAACAACTGGACCGCGCGGCTCGAATATCTCTATTACGATTTCGGCTCGGAGGCGGTGTCGAACGTGTCGGTTGTGGCCCCGCCTCTCGCGTACAACACCACTTTCAGCACAAAGGTGAATGTCGTCCGTGCAGGCGTGAACTACAAATTCTGAGTCCTTAGGTGGCGCGGCCTCACGGTTGCGCCATCAATTCTTTTCTCCAGTTTCGAAACTCAGGCCCGGTGCACTGCGCCGGGCTTTTTCATTTCGTTCGCGATGCACGCGCTATCGCGCGCACGCCCTGAATCAAGACGGGCGAACTGCGCGAAAACGCATTTCAAAATGCGCCAGTACCGCTGACCTAACCTCTTCAAATTGCTGGCGGAACGTGACTTGCGGGTAACAGCCTTTGGCTGCTTTTTGTGATGGAATTTTCTCAAGGGCATTTCCGGCTCGACTGCCAAACTCAGACATTTTTTTGGGGAGTGCATCATGCGGAAATTACTTAAGACGACGGCCTTCGCGGCCCTCACAATCAGCAGCGCATCTCTAGCCTACACAGTCAGTGCATCTGCCGCGGACATGGCTCCGCGATACAAAGCCCCTCCACCGATTGTTGCTCCTGTGTGGAGCTGGACCGGCTTCTATGCGGGCGTCCATGTCGGCGGCGGCTGGAGTGACTCCGACATCACCCAGAGAAACGATCTCTTTCCGGGATTTGATACAGCCTCATTCGGCAACGGCAACCAGGCAGGCGTCGTGGGTGGCGGCCAGATTGGTTACAACTGGCAGTTCGCACCCAACTGGCTGCTCGGCATCGAAGGCGACTTCTCCGGCACAGGCATCCGCAACAACAACACCCGTCCAATCACCGCGGGCGGCGTTCCGATCGGCCCCTTCGGCTTCAACCATGTCGCGGATCAGAACGTCAATTGGCTGGCCACCATTCGCGGCCGGCTCGGCTGGGTGTGGGATCGCTGGCTGATCTACGGCACCGGCGGCGGCGCCTTCGCCGACGTGGACTATCGCACCGACTACACCGGCTTCGCAGTGAACAACCCTCTCACAACAAGCCGAACATTATCCGGCTGGGTTGCAGGTGGCGGCGTGGAATACGCAGTCTCCAGCAACTGGATGGTGAGAGCTGAGTATCTCTACTACGACCTCGGCAACGAAACGGTTCTCAATCCAACGAGTGCGCCGGGATTCAACCTCGTGACCACCTACGACAATCGATTCCATGTCGTCCGGGCAGCCGTGAACTACAAGTTCTGAACGGTAACGGCGCGGCTTCACAGCCGCGCCGCTTTGCTATCCGAATCTCCAGTTTTCAAACTCAAGCCCGGCGCGATGCGCCGGGCTTTTTGCTAAACAACTGTTCGTACGTATCAGCCCTTGGGCTTGATGCCGTAAACATGCTCCGGCCCCGGAAACGCGCGCGAGCGCACTTCCTTCGCATAATCCTGAATCGCGGCCTCGATGCCCGGCCCGAGATTGCCGTAGCGCTTGACGAACTTCGGCACCCACGGCGAAAGCCCCAGCATGTCTTCCAGCACCAGGACCTGACCGTCGCAGGCATTGCTGGCGCCGATGCCGATGGTCGGGATCGAGACAATCTCCGTGATGCGGCGGGCCAGCGGCTCGGCCACCGCTTCCACGACAATCGAGAATGCGCCGGCCTGCGCCACCGCGCGCGCGTCATCCTGAAACGGACCGCTGCCGTTCTCGCCCGCAGCGATCTTGATCGCCTCGTCCTTGCCCTGCGACTTGAAGCTGCCAAGCGTGTTGATCGACTGCGGCGTCAGACCGATATGTCCCATAACCGGGATGCCGCGCGTGGTGAGAAACTCGATGGTCTCCGCCATGCGCACGCCGCCTTCCATCTTCACGGCGCCGCAATGGGTTTCCTTCAGAACACGCGCCGCGGAATGAAACGCCTGTTCCTTCGAGGCCTCATACGATCCGAACGGCATGTCCACTACGACGAGAGCCTCTTTCGAGCCGCGCATCACTGCACGGCCTTGAAGGATCATCATGTCGAGCGTGACGGGCACCGTCGTCTCGAATCCGTGCATCACGTTGCCGAGCGAGTCGCCGACAAGAATGACGTCGCAATAGCGGTCGACCAGCGCCGCAGTATGCGCGTGATACGACGTCAGCATCACGATCGGATCGCCGCCCTTGCGCTTGAGGATATCGGGCGCGGTCTTGCGCTTCACCGCTGTCTGCACGGACATGTCTTAAGCTCCAATCACAGGGACGCCGATTACGAGAGGATGGAATGCGAAGGCCAGCGCGGCATAGACCACGACGCCAACCGCAACCGCGATCAGATCGTTGCCGACGCCGCCAACCGGAATCGGCGGCGCACCGGGATCCTCGCGGCGCTTGAGCGAAATGCGGTCGTATACCGCCCATGCCAGAACCGACCCGAACAGGATGATTGATCCGAGATCGCCGTTCGCGAGAAGATGCAGCAGCGCCCACAGCTTCACGCCGGCCAGCATCGGGTGCTTCACCGTCGTATAGATGCGGCCACGGATATAGGATGCCACCACGAGGATCACCGCCGGCAGCATCAGCGCCAGCGCAAGGTGGCGCAGCGCGACCGGCGGATACCACACGTTGATCCACCCGGTGGCGCGATAGACGCTGAAGCCCCACGCGATCAGCGCGAGCCCTGCGAACGACACCAGCGCATAGAGAATTTTGTAACCGCCCTCGCCGAGCCGCGGGATCACAGCGGCGCGCGGACCGCGCAACGTGGTCAGCGTGTGGACGCCGAGAAACAGCGCCAATCCGGCGATGAGGATCAACAAGCCCATCTGCCCGCCCCTCCCTTTTCCGCTCTGCTCGCAGCGGTTTTCAGCACCGCCTTCCGAGACATTCCACCGCGCGCGGGACCCTGTTAATGTCCGGCGGCATCGTGCCCCGGTATCACTTTTAGGGTGCGGCGCGCAATGCCGCTTCTGCATCGCAACCCTGCTCCAAGTTCTTTCCGGCCCAATGAAATCCCTTGCAATCGCTACGCTCGCGCTGGTTCTCGCAGCGCCCGCCTTGAAGGCCCATGCGGCCGAGCCAGCCTGGCCGCCGAAAATCGTGAGAATCATTGTGCCCTATGGACCGGGTTCGACGCCGGATCTGGTGGGGCGGATTGTCGCCGACGATCTTCAGGCGCGCCATCCCGGTGCGAGTTTCATTGTCGAGAACAAGCCCGGCGCAGGCGGTAACATCGGTACTGATGCCGTCGCCAAGGCCGCGCCCGACGGCGCGACGCTCGGGATCAGTCTCGGTGGCCCGCTCGCCATCAACACCCTGCTGTTCTCGAAGCTGCCTTACGATCCCGCCAGCGACATTGCGCCGGTGACGATGCTGACTTCGCTGCCGAGCGTGCTTGTCGTGCCCACGAGTCTCAACGTCAATTCAGTGGCCGAGTTTCTGGCGATGCTCCAGCGTAAGGGAACGCCGCTGGCCTTCGGCTCGATCGGCGCGGGCTCGCTGTCGCACCTGACCATGGAAGCGATCGCGCAGCGCGCGGGCGCCTCCATGGTGCACATCCCCTATGGAGGCTCGCCGCAGGCGGTGACCGCCGTGATCCGCGGCGACGTGCAGGCCGCGTGCCTCCCCGCCATTGCGGTGACGCCGCAGCTCGCGGGCGGTCAGGTGAAGATCCTCGCGGTCGCGACCGCGCAACGCTCCCGTTTCCTGCCGGATATTCCAACGCTGAAGGAAAGCGGCATCGACGTGGAATCCGATGCATGGAATGCGCTGATCGCGCCCGCCGGCACGCCGCCCGCCTTCGTCGCGCAAATCAATGACGAAGTGCACGATGCGCTGACCAAGCCCAGCGTGCGCGAGCGGCTGGAAACGCAGCTGATCGAACCGGCGCCCTCGACGCCGGGCGCGTTGCGCGACCGGATGGACGCCGAGATCAGGCTGTGGTCCGATGTCATCAAGCGCGGTGACATCAGGATCAATTGATACCCGCAACGCAGAACAAGAAAATCCGGGAAGGAAGAACGCCATGAACGCCCCTGCCACCGTCGCCTTCGAGCGCAGCCACGACATCGTCATCAACGCGCCGGCGAAAGCAGTGTTCGATTACGTCACCAACCCGCAATCCTGGCCGGAGTGGCTGGCGGCGTCGCACCATATCGACAGCGAAAACCGTCCGCTCGATACCGGCGAGCTGTTCCACGAGAAATGGCACATCCGCTCGGGTGAAGTGTCGCTGAACTGGATCGTGCGCGCCTGTGTCAGCCCGAAGCTGTGGATCGTGCAGGCCGAGACCGACTTCATCGGCCCTATCGTCGTTCAGTACACCTGCGAGGATGTGAGCGGCGGCACGAAGTTCACCCGCACCCTGCGCAATCCCGCACGCAAAAAGCCGCCGACCGATGAGCAGATCGCCAACATGGATGCGGAAGCTGCGATCGGCTTAGGGAACATCAAGGCGAATGTGGAGAAGCGCGCAGGCAAGGCCTAGCGTGTAAACAGACGCAGCAGGATGTTGAGCCAGACAAGATCGCTGGCCGATTTCGATCCGCGCAACTTGCAGATTCCCGCCGCGCCGAGGCACATCAGCGTGCCGACTACGGCGATCAGCAGTGAGTGCTGCCATTTCGCGCCTTGCAGGGCCGCGAGCACATAACAAAGAACGAACATCAGCGGGGAAAGCTTGAGCAGCAGCACGGCAATCCGTTGCCGATGCTCGGGTGTATCCTGCTGCTCCGATGTGGTCTTCGGCTGATCGCTCATTGTCGCTCCCGTCGCCGATTGGTCCCATGCCGTGGCGGACAGGTTCAAGAGACGAGCGGACGCTCTCGCTCAGGCCTTCTTCTTCACATCCTTGACGGACGAGAACACGATGCCTTCGGCGCGCTCGCGGGTGTAACCGAGATAGAATTCGTTCTTGGCCAGGAACACCGGATCGCCATCGACGTCGTCAGCGACGCCGGAGTTGTTCGCCGTCAGGAACGCTTCCAGCTTCTTGCGATCGTCGGATGAAATCCAGCGCGCGAGCTGGAATTCGCTAATCTCGAAATCCACCGGCAGCGAGTACTCGGCGTCGAGGCGCGCTTTCAGCACGTCGAGCTGCAACATGCCCACCACGCCGACCAGCGCAGGCGCGCCGTCGCGCGGACGGAACACCTGCACGACGCCCTCCTCCGACATCTGCTGGAGGGCCTCCTTCAGCTTCTTCGCCTTCATCGCGTCGGTGAGGCGCACGCGGCGCAGGATTTCCGGCGCGAATGACGGCACGCCGACAAAGGTAATGTCCTCGCCCTCGGTCAGCGTATCGCCGATCCGCAGCGTGCCGTGATTGGGGATTCCGACCACGTCGCCCGCGAATGCCTCGTCCGCGATGGCGCGGTCCTGCGCGAAGAAGAACTGCGGTGACGACAGGCTCATGTTCTTCCCGGTCCGCACCAGCTTGGCCTTCATGCCGCGCGTCAGCTTGCCCGAGCACAGACGCGCAAACGCGATGCGGTCGCGGTGGTTGGGGTCCATGTTCGCCTGAATCTTGAACACGAACGCGCTCATCTTCGGATCGTCCGCCTCGACCTTGCGCTTGTCGGCGTCCTGCGCACGCGGCGACGGCGCGAAGCGGCCGAGACCTTCCAGCAGATCGCCGACGCCGAAATTGCGCAGTGCCGAGCCGAAATAGACCGGCGTCATATGGCCTTCGCGGAACGCCTGCAGATCGAACGGCTTCGAGGCTTCCTTCACCAGTTCGAGTTCGTCGGCGATCTCGCCGGTATCGAGATTGGCGTTGCGGCCCGCCAGATCGGAAATCTCGATTTTCTCCAGCGCGCCGGTCTTGGCGCCGCCGCCCTCCAGCAGACGGATGCCGCCGGTTTCGATGTCATAGGTGCCCATGAAATCGCGGCCGCGGCCGACCGGCCAGTTGATCGGCGAGGTGTCGAGCGCCAGCGTCTTCTCGATCTCGTCGAGCAGATCGAACACGTCGCGGCTTTCGCGATCCATCTTGTTGATGAAGGTCACGATCGGAATGTCGCGCAGGCGGCAGACCTCGATCAGCTTCAGCGTGCGCGCCTCGATGCCCTTGGCGGCGTCGATCACCATGACAGCCGAGTCGACTGCGGTCAGCGTGCGATAGGTATCTTCCGAGAAGTCCTCGTGGCCCGGCGTGTCGAGCAGGTTGAACACCAGGTTCTGGAATTCGAACGTCATCACCGAGGTGACGACGGAGATGCCGCGCTCGCGCTCGATCTTCATCCAGTCGGATCGCGTGTTGCGCCGTTCGCCCTTGGCCTTGACCTGACCCGCGAGATTGATCGCGCCGCCGAACAGCAGCAGCTTTTCGGTCAGCGTGGTCTTGCCGGCGTCAGGATGGGAAATGATCGCGAATGTGCGCCGGCGCGCCACTTCTTCGGCAAGCGGCGTCAGCGAGGCGGACTCGGCGGCAATAGCGGTGTCGGACATGATGCGAGCGTGTGGCAAAGAAACGCGGCAGGATCAAGGGTATTTGAACTCCATGCACTTGCATCTTCTTTGCCCGTGAGGCATGTTCAGGCAACGAGGACGGCCTCGATTCACTCACATATCCGCAGGGACGGCCCTGTTGTGGAGGTATTCGCCATGGCATGGACCATGCTGTTTGTTGCGGGTTTACTGGAGATCGGCTGGGCCATCGGCCTGAAATATACCGACGGATTCACAAAATTGACGCCGTCGGTCCTCACCATCGTGAGCATGATCGCCAGCGTCCTTCTGCTCGGCCTGTCGCTGAAGACGCTGCCGGTGGGCACTGCCTACGCGGTCTGGACCGGCATCGGTTCGGTCGGAACCGCCATCCTCGGCATCTGGCTGCTGGGCGATCCCGCAACCATCCTCCGCATCGTCTGCATCGGGCTGATCGTGGCGGGAATCGTCGGCCTCAAGGTCGTGGCGTAAGAAAGATCAGCGCCAGCCCGCCAGTGTCACGGCATAATAGGTGGCTGCTGCGACCAGCGCAGCGGCGGGGATCGTGAAGATCCAGGCCCAGACGATCGAACTCGCCACATTCCAGCGCACCGCCGACACGCGGCGCGCTGCGCCGACGCCGACAATTGCGCCGGTGATGGTGTGGGTGGTTGAGACCGGGACGCCCAGGAACGTCGCGGCGAACAAGGTCGCCGCCCCGCCCGTCTCGGCGCAGAATCCCTGCATCGGCGTCAGCTTGGTGATGCGCAGGCCCATGGTCCGCACAATGCGCCAGCCGCCCATCAGCGTGCCGAGCGCCATCGCCGCCTGACACGCAATCACCACCCAGAACGGTACGCTGAACTCGCCTCCGAGATAGCCCTGTGAGTACAGCAGCACCGCAATGATGCCCATGGTCTTCTGCGCATCGTTGCCGCCATGGCCGAGCGAATACAGCGAGGCCGACGCGAACTGCAAGATACGGAACGCGCGATCGACCGCGAACGGCGTCGAACGCACCGCCGCCCATGACACAATCGCCGTCAGCAACAGGGCGAGCAAAAATCCGACCAGCGGCGAGAGCACAATCGCAAGCAGCGTTTTTGACAAACCGCTCCAGACCATGACCGAAGTCCCGGCCTTGGCCATGCCGGCACCGAGCAGTCCGCCGATCAGCGCATGCGAACTGCTGGACGGCATGCCGAGGCCCCACGTCACCAGATTCCACACGATGGCGCCGATCAGCGCGGCAAAGATCACATGCGCGTCGATCACCTCGGGATGGATGATCCCGGTGCCGATGGTCTGCGCCACATGCAGGCCGAACACGGCGAAGGCGATGAAGTTGAAGAATGCCGCCCATGCCACCGCGTATTGCGGCCGCAGCACGCGGGTCGAAACAATCGTGGCGATGGAGTTGGCGGCGTCATGCAGACCGTTGAGGAAATCAAACAGCAGTGCGACGGCGATCAATCCGACCAGGATGGGGAAAGCGAGCGAGGCGTCCACTGTGCGGTCCTGACCTTAAACCTGCTCGATCACGATGCTGTTGATCTCGTTGGCCACGTCGTCGAAGCGGTCGGCGACCTTTTCCAGATGCTTGTAGATTTCCGCCCCGACCACGAAGTCCATCGTGTTGCCGTCGCGGTGCTTGAGGAAAAGCTCCTTCAAGCCGATGTCGTTGAGATCGTCGACGCGGCCTTCAAGCCGCGTGATTTCCTCGGTCAAAGCGGTCAGCGTGGTGACGTTCGCGCCCATCGCCTGCATCAGCGGCACGGCCTTGCCGACGAGATTCGCGCACTGCACGAGGATGGCGCCGATCTCGCGCATCGGCGGCTCGAAGATCCGCACTTCGAAAAGCATCACCGCCTTGGCGGTCTGCTGCATCTGGTCGATGGCGTCGTCCATCGCCGTGATCAGATTCTTGATGTCGCCGCGGTCGAACGGCGTAATGAAGGTCCGGCGGACGGCGGTCAGCACTTCGCGCGTGATCTGGTCGGCGTCGTTTTCGAACTGGTTGACGCGCTGGCAGTAAACCGGGGTCTCCTCCCCGCCGCGCATCATTCCTTCCAGCGCTTCCGCCCCCTGCACCACTGCCTGAGAATGCCGGGCGAACAGGTCAAAGAACCGCTCCTCCCGCGGCAGCAACCTACGAAACCAACCAAGCATTGATCTTTCTCCGGCACGACAGAACGCGTCACATATCTGTCATAAACCGTTTCGCAGACCAACAGGCGAAAGCCCGGCGCCCAAACGCCGGTCATCCACTGATTTATCGAGGCAAAACGCTCGTGAAATCGGGCGCTTACAGCGATCGCTTGAAATAGTGGGCGATTTCACCGATCACGCCGCGACGGAAGGTGAGCACGCAGATCACGAAGATCGCGCCCTGAATCACCGTCACCCACTGGCCGAAGCCGGCCAGATACTGCTGCATGGCGATGATCACGAAGGCGCCGACCACCGGGCCGAACACCGTTCCGAGGCCGCCGACCAGCGTCATCAGCACGACTTCGCCGGACATGGTCCAGTGCACGTCGGTCAGCGAGGCGTTCTGCGCCACGAACACCTTCACCGCCCCTGCCAGACCCGCCAGCGTGCCGGACAGGATGAACGCCAGCAGCTTGTACTGGTCGGTCTTGTAGCCGAGCGAGATCGCGCGCTGTTCGTTCTCGCGGATCGACTTGAGCACCTCGCCGAACGGCGAGTTGATGGCCCGGTAGATCACGAGGAAGCCGAGCAGGAAAATCGCCAACACCACGTAATAAAGCGTGGTTGGCTTCGACAGGTCGAACACGCCGAACATCATGCCTTGCGGAATGCCCTGGATGCCGTCTTCGCCGTGGGTGAACGGGGTTTGCAGGTAGATGAAGAACAGCAGCTGCGACAGCGCCAGCGTGATCATCGCAAAGTAGATGCCCTGGCGGCGAATGGCGATCAGGCCGGTCACGACGCTGAGCGCGGCGGATGCCGCAACACCCAGAATGATCCCGATCTCGGGCGAGACGCCCCAGACCTTCAGGGCGTGGGCGGTCACATAGCCCGCGGTGCCGAGGAACATCGCATGGCCGAACGACAGCAGGCCGCCGTAGCCGATCAGCAGGTTGAACGCGCAGGCGAACAGCGCAAAGCACAGCGCCTGCATCACGAAGTAAGGATAGAGCCCGGTCAGCGGCACGACGGCCAGCAGGACCGTCATGATGACGAACGCGATCATTTCGTCGCTGGTGCGGCCCTTCACGGGAGCGGCGTTGTCAGTAATCGTGGTCATGTCAGTTCGCCCGCCCCGTCAGTCCAGTCGGCTTTACGAGGAGCACCAGCACCATCAGTACGAAGACCACGGTGTTGGACGCCTCGGGATAGAAATACTTGGTCAGGCCTTCGATCACGCCAAGCGCGAAGCCAGTGATGATCGAGCCCATGATCGATCCCATGCCGCCGATCACAACCACGGCGAACACCACGATGATGAGATCCGCGCCCATCAGCGGACGCACCTGATTGATCGGCGCCGAGAGCACGCCGGCGAGTGCGGCCAGCCCCACGCCAAGACCGTAGGTCAGCGTGATCATGCGCGGCACGTTGATGCCGAACGCGCGCACCAGCGTCGGGTTCTCTGTGGCGGCGCGCAGATAGGCGCCGAGCCGGGTGCGCTCGATCAGGTACCAAGTCGCAAGACAGACCACGAGCGAGAATACAACGACCCAGCCGCGATAGATCGGCAGGTACATGAAGCCGAGATTGACGCCGCCTTTGAGCAGATCGGGAATGGCGTAAGGCAGTCCGGACGAGCCGAAATAGTTCTGGAACACACCCTGGATGATCAGCGCCATGCCGAAGGTCAGCAGCAGGCCGTAGAGATGATCGAGCCCGGTCAGCCATTGCAGCATGGTGCGCTCAAGCAGGATGCCGAAGCCGCCGACGATCACCGGCGCGAGGATCAGCGCCCACCAGTAGTTGACGCCGAAAAGGTTCAGCAGGAAGTAAGCAACGAACGCACCCATCATGTAGAGCGCGCCGTGCGCGAAATTGATGATGTTGAGCATTCCGAAAATAACGGCCAGCCCGAGACTCAGCAGCGCGTAAAACGAGCCGTTGATCAGTCCAACCAGAAGCTGGGCGTAGAGAGCTTGCATCGTATCGATTCTTTCGCGCGCAGTTGGAGCGATATTGAGAAATGCCCGGCGGCGCAAAGCCGCCGGGCGAATTTGCGATTACTTCTTCACCAGCGGGCAGACGCTTTCCGACAGCGGACGGAAGGCCTTGTCCATGGGCGTCGTGCCGACGAGCTTGTAGTAGTCCCACGGACCCTTCGACTCCGACGGCTTCTTTACCTCGAACAGATAGGCCGGATGAAGTGCGCGGCCGTTAGGCTCGATCAGGCCCTTGCCGAACAGCGCGTCGTCGGTCGGCATGGACTTCATCTTCTCCACGACGGCCTTGCCGTCGTGCGGGTTGCCGCCGAGTGCCTCGAGCGCCTTGAAGTAGTGCATGAGACCGGCATAGACACCCGCCTGCACCATGGTCGGCATGGCCTTGTTCTTCATGCGCTCAGAATAGCGCTTGGAGAACTGTCGCGTGCTGTCGTTCAGGTCCCAGTAGAACGTCTCGGTGAAGTTCAGGCCCTGCGCAACATTCAGGCCGAGCGAATTGACGTCGCTGATGAACATCAGCATGCCGGCCAGTTTCTGTCCGCCCTTGACGATGCCGAATTCGGCCGCCTGCTTGATCGAGTTCGTGGTGTCGCCGCCGGCGTTCGCCAGACCGACGATCTTCGCCTTCGAGGCCTGCGCCTGCAGCAGGAACGACGAGAAGTCCGACGAGTTCAGCGGATGCTTGACGCTGCCGAGAACCTTGCCGCCTGCCTTGGTCACGGCCGCAGTGGTGTCGCGCTCGAGCGCGGCGCCGAATGCGTAGTCAGCGGTGAGGAAGAACCAGGTGTCACCACCGGCCTTCACCAGCGCCGTGCCGGTGCTGTTGGCCAGCATGTAGGTGTCGTAGGTCCAGTGCACGACGTTCGGCGAGCACTGCGCGTTGGTCAGATCCGACGACGCC
The DNA here is from genome assembly GCF_058794875.1 of Afipia sp. GW823-FHT06G09. NCBI lineage: Bacteria > Pseudomonadati > Pseudomonadota > Alphaproteobacteria > Hyphomicrobiales > Nitrobacteraceae > Afipia > Afipia sp. GW823-FHT06G09. The sequence goes on along the minus strand of NZ_JBXAHF010000004.1, from coordinate 456,565 downwards.
GCGCCGGAGTTGATCATGATGGAGTTCTTCTCGGTGACGACGTTCTTCACCGCGAGCGCAACGCCGGAATTCAGAACGTCGACGATCACGTCAACTTTCTCGACGTCGATCCACTGACGGGCCGTCGTGGTCCCGACATCAGGCTTGTTCTGGTGATCTGCCGAAATGACATCGATCTTCCAGCCCTTCTTGGCGAGGCCGGAGTCCTCGACAGCCATCTGCGCGGCAAGAGTCGAGCCCGCTCCACCCACGTCGGCGTAAAGCCCGGACATGTCGGTCAGGTTGCCGATCTTGACGACCTTGTCCTGCGCGAACGCGCTGGTTCCTGCGCCGACCATCAGCGCGGTACCCAGCATGAGTGCCGAAATCGTGTTTTTCATTATCTTTTCCTCCTGGATGCCGCTTGTTGCGGCGTTGTCGTTACTCGTGGACTTTCTGTTCTAAAAAGTTGCCGTTACACACCCAGATAGGTGTGCAGTTTCTCCATGTTGGCCTGGAGTTCGGAGTTTGCGAACGCATCGATGATCTTGCCGTGCTCGACGATGTAGTAGCGGTCGGCGACCGTCGAGGCGAAACGGAAGTTCTGCTCGACCAGAAGGATGGTGAAGCCTTCCGCCTTCAGGCGTTTGATCATGTGCCCGATCTGCTGGATGATGACCGGTGCAAGACCTTCGGTCGGCTCGTCCAGCATCAGGAAGCGCGCGCCGGTGCGCAGGATGCGGGCGATCGCCAGCATCTGCTGCTCGCCGCCGGACAATTTGGTGCCCTGGCTGCCGAGACGCTCCTTGAGATTGGGGAACAGTTCGAAAATCTGGTCGAGGGTCATGCCGCCGCCGCGGATGGTTGGCGGCAGCATCAGGTTTTCCTTGACGTCGAGGCTCGCGAAAATGCCGCGCTCCTCCGGACAGAACGCAACGCCAAGGCGCGCGATCTTGTCGGACGGCAGGCGGATCATCTCCTTGTTCTCGAACTCGACGGAGCCCGTGCGCTTGCCGATGATTCCCATCACCGATTTCAGCGTCGTGGTCTTGCCCGCGCCGTTGCGGCCGAGCAGCGTCACCACCTCGCCCGGGCGCACATCGAAGTTCATGCCGTGAAGGATGTGGGACTCGCCGTACCACGCTTCGAGATTCTTGACGGTCAGCACCGGAGCGCCCGCATTACTCATGGCCAGCTCCCAGATAGGCTTCCTTGACCTGCGGATGCTTCGTGAGCGTGGCGTAGTCGCCTTCCGCCAGCACCTTGCCGCGCGTCAGCACGGTGATCGTATCGGACAGGTTGGCGACGACGTTGAGGTTATGTTCGACCATCAGGATCGTGTACTTCTGCGAGATGCGCTTGATCAGCGCGGCGACCTTGTCGATGTCTTCATGGCCCATGCCGGCCATCGGCTCGTCGAGCAGCATCATTTCCGGATCGAGCGCCAGTGTGGTGGCAATCTCCAGCGCGCGCTTGCGGCCGTAGGGCATTTCCACCGCAGGCGTACTGGCGAATTCGCTGAGACCGACATCCTCGAGCAGTTCCCGCGCACGCCCATTGAAGCGGTCGAGCACCGACTTCGAGCGCCAGAAATCGAACGACGAGCCGTGCTGGCGCTGCAACGCGACCCGCACGTTCTCCAGCGCCGTCAGATGCGGGAACACCGCCGAGATCTGGAACGAGCGGACAAGACCCAGGCGCGCCACATCGGCCGGCGCCATCGCGGTAATGTCCTGCCCCTTATAGCGAATTTCGCCGCGCGTCGGTTTCAGGAACTTGGTCAGCAGGTTGAAGCATGTCGTCTTGCCGGCCCCGTTCGGGCCGATCAGTGCATGAATACTGCCGCGACGAACCTTCAGATTGACGTCGCTCACGGCCACAAAACCCGCGAACTCCTTGGTCAACCCAGAGGTTTCTAGAATGAACTCATCAGACAAGTAATTTCCCCCTGTCAGCCTTCACGCAGGTTTTCCGCGCGTGGCCGTTTTGGTTGCCGAGTCCCCCGGCTGTCAGAAAGCCGCCCTCGACCCGTAACTCGGCCGGGAATATGCAGCGAATTGTTAGCGATGCGCAAGCTGCAATGCTGCCCAGCGCACGATGCGTAATGCGCAAAAAGCATAATGTCCACCGCCACCTAGGGCTATTCCGGCTCTCTTTCAGGTGCCCGGAAACGCATCGTTAAGCCTAATATTCGCCCAAGTCTCCTCTTCATCAAATATTTCGACCGCAAACCGATGATTGCTGGCAAGGACTTTCCCTCAGTTGTAGCGGGGATTGCGGCCATGGATTTCGAAAGCGCAGGTCCGCCTGTCGTAAAGTCGATCAAGCAGCGCGAGCTTCTGAATTTCTGGCTGCGGCTCTATGCCAGGCATGAGCGCCTGCCGGCATTTGACGATTATCGTCCCGATCGTCTCGCCGATGAGCGCGACGACCTCGTCTACATCTTGGCCGACTGCTCCGGCGGCGCACCCCGGTTTTTCATCGAGAGCGACGGCGACCGGATGTCGATCGCATTCGGGACCGCCGGCAAGGGACGCGACCTTGAAGAATATATGGGCGCCAAACTCGCGCCGGTTGTCATGCCGATCTACCGGGAATGTGTCCGGAGGCAACTCCCGATGTTCACGATCTCGCAGGTCAGCGACCTTTACGGCCGCAAGGTCGATTACGAGCGGCTCCTGATGCCTTTCTCAGACGGTGACGGTGTCAACCGGATCATCGCCTCGCTGAAGACGATTTCCGACGACGGCGGCTTCGAGATCAGAAACCTGATGCGGGCGAACGATATGCCGCCGAACTACAAGTTGCGCGCCGTCATCGACCGGGACCTGTTCCACAAGGCTCCCGGGCGGATCGCGCCCGGCGACACCATCGAGTTCGTCTAACAATTACGACGGCTATGCACGGACGTTTTCCATCGCCTCGCCGAGTTCGATGGGATGCGCCATCGCTTCGTGCAGCTTGTCCTTGTCGAGTTCGCCTTCCCAGCGGCTGATCACCACGGTCGCAACGCCGTTGCCGATCAGATTGGTCAGCGCGCGGCACTCGCTCATGAACTTGTCGATGCCGACCAGGATCGCCAGCGACGCGATCGGAATATCCGGCACGATCGCAAGCGTGGCAGCCAGTGTGATGAAGCCAGCACCCGTTACGCCCGATGCGCCTTTCGAGGTGATGATCGCAACGCCAAGAATGCCAAGCTCCTGCCAGATCGTCAGATGCGTGTTGGTCGCCTGCGCAAGGAACAGCGTCGCCAGCGTCATGTAGATGTTGGTGCCGTCGAGATTGAAGCTGTAGCCGGTGGGGATCACGAGACCGACCACGCCGCGCGATGCACCGAGCCGCTCCATCTTCTTGATCATGTTGGGCAGCACGGTTTCGGATGAGCTGGTGCCAAGCACAATCAGAAGCTCATCCTTGATGTAGGCGATGAAGCGCAGGATGGAGAATCCCGCGAACCGCGCGATCCCGCCGAGCACCAGCAAGACGAACAGCATGCTGGTCAGGTAGAAAGTACCGATCAGCGCGACCAGATTCCACAACGCGCCGAGCCCGTAAGCGCCAACCGTAAAGGCCATCGCACCGAATGCGCCGATCGGCGCCGCACGGACGATGATGCGGATCACGCCGAAGAAGACTTTCGCGGCCATGTCGATGGCATTTGCGATCGGTTCGCCCGCGGGTCCCATGAAGGCAATCGCGAAACCCGACAGGATGGAGACCAGCAGCACCTGCAACAGATCGCCATTCGCCAGAGCGCCGATGAAACTGTTCGGGATGATCGCCATCAAGTGCGAGACGATCCCCTCTTCACTCGCCTTGTGGACGTAAGTCGCAACAGCCTTCGGATCGAGCGTCGCAGGATCGATGTTGAACCCGCTGCCGGGCTGAACGATTTCACCGACGAGCAGGCCCACCGCCAGCGCGATCGTTGAGACGACTTCGAAATACAGCAGAGCCTTAAGGCCCACGCGGCCGACGCGCTTGAGATCGCCCATCGAGGAAATGCCGTGCACCACCGTGCAGAAGATGACGGGCGCGATCATCATCTTGATCAGCGAGATGAAGCCGTCCCCGAGCGGCTTCAGCGCCTTGCCGGTGCCCGGATAGAAATGTCCGACCAGAACACCGAGTGCGATGGCAATCAGCACCTGAACATAAAGGATGGAATACCAGGGCGATTTTGTTGAGGCCGGTACTGATGGCGCGGCGGTGACTGTCATCGGAGATATCCTGAGGGAAGAGCGCGGACGGTAAAATGGCACGTCCCGCGACGGTGCGCCAGAACGTCGCACCCCTCAAGGAAAATCGGCGGATCAATAACGTTTTATCGGCAGCATCCTGACGAAGGTTCCGTGCCGCAGCTTCGCGCGGCCTACCCGACCACCGCCGCGTAGTTCTCCGGCTTGAAGCCGACCAGCAGCTTGCCGCGAACTTCAAGAACGGGACGCTTGATCATGGACGGCTGAGCAAGCATCAGTGCCATCGCCTTCTTCTCTGTGAGGTTGGCCTTGTCGGCATCCGGCAACTTCCGGAATGTGGTGCCGGCCCGGTTCAGCAAGGTTTCCCAGCCGACGGTCTTGCTCCAGCGCGCAAGGCGGTCCTTGTCGATGCCGGCGGTCTTGTAGTCGTGAAAACTGTAGTCGACACCATGCTTGTCCAGCCACGCGCGCGCTTTCTTCATCGTGTCGCAGTTCTTGATGCCGTAGATGGTGATGGGCAAGCTCAATCCCTCGCATTTCTGAAACAGGATTTAGCGCTGTAGCGGCCAGCGCGCGAGATGATTGTGCACTCCCTGGCCGACAAGGCTGTGCACGAAAACGAAATCGGTCACGGTCCAGCCGAGCGATTCAATCGGGTGCTCGTCCACCAGCCGCCTGTCGTAAAGCAACGTCATATGCGGTGTGAAATGCCGCGTCACCCACCGGCCAAGGCCAGCTCTTGTGATGGCCTCACCCACGGCGCGGTGAAGCCCCAGCAGCGGGATAACGTCCCCGCCTGCCCGCAGTACAAAGGGCCTTGCCTTTTTCCTGCTGGTGAAGCTCAGGGCACGATCAAAGCTGATCTCGAACGGCGGCATTGAAACTGCCGGTGCCGCCGCGCAAACCGTCTCCATGAGTTTCCGGGGCAAACCGTTGTATGAGCCGAGATAGTGCAGCGTGACATGGAGCCGCCTCGGCGAAAGCGGCTCGCCTCTCAATCCGTGACGGGCACGAAGCTCCGGAATCAGGTTGCTGATGCGATCAGCCATACTCGCCGGCGGCACCACGGCCAGGAACAATCCGTCCGTAGGCTCATGCAAGAGCTGATGCTCAAATCCTTGAAAAACAAGCTGTTCGGGCACGATCTGAACCTGCTTGCGCAATAGAACAAACAACGAACATTGTTGATGCCGAAGTCCGAGATGCAAGGGGATTTTCGGGCTTGACGATGAGATCTTCCCATCGTATTTAAGCATCTACTTAAATACAGGTTGAGCCATGCCAGCAGACGCTCTCGACATGACCTTCAAGGCTCTCGCCGATCCCACGCGGCGCGCGATCCTCGCCCGCCTCGCGCTTGGCGAGACCTCCGTGCAGGAACTGGCGAAGCCGTTCGACATGAGCCTCCCCGCCGTCTCCCAGCACCTGAAAGTTCTGGAGACCGCAGGCCTCGTCACGCGCGGGCGCACGGCCCAGTGGCGGCCATGCCGCCTCGAACCCAAGGCGCTGAAGGAAGCGACCGAATGGCTCGATCAATATCGGCGGTTCTGGGAGGAGAGCTTCGGCAAGCTCGATCTGTATTTGAAAGACATCCAGTCAAAGGAAACAGACTCATGACAGCGGCGACTCTCAAAGTCAGGGCAAGCTCACCGGCCGATCAGCCCACCATCACCATGGAACGCGAATTCGATGCTCCGCCGGATGTGCTGTTCCGCGCCTTCACCGAGGCCGAGGCGTTGAAGGCCTGGTACGGCCCCAATGGCTTCACCATCACGGTTCTCGCGATGGACTTTCGCGTCGGCGGCCTGTTCCGCTTCACCATGCATGGTCCGGACGGCACCGATTATCCGAACCGCATCGAGTATCGCGACATCACGCCGGCAGAACGCCTCGACTATCGCCACGGTTCGGACATCGACAACGATCCGAACGCATTCGAGGTCACGACCACCTTCAAGGCACTTGGCCCAAAGCGGACGCTGCTGACCAGGACGTCAGTCTTCCCGTCCATCGAGGCGCGCAATGCCGTCATGAAGTTCGGTGCGGTCGAACTCGGCATGCAGACGCTGGAAAAGCTGGCTGCCTATGTAAAGGGGTAACGCGGTCCCGAACAACGCCGCCGGTGACGCGCAAGCGTCATCGGCGGCGTTACGCTGTTTGAAATGCAAGACCGCGATTGCCGAATCTGGCGTAGAGTAAATCCATATATCCGCTGGGGAAGCGAAGATGGAATTTACCGCGCTATTTCTGGCCGCAGCGATCGTGATGTGTGTCGCGTGGCGCGGCTCGCGAGCGCTTGCAATGTCCCTGTTAGGCGTGCTGCTGATCGCGTGCGTCGCGACTTACCTTCATCACGCAACCGACACGCTCAAGCTGTCGTTCTGAGGCGCATCGCATGTCCCCGGAACGCGCCGTCACCCTCAACGCCCTCGGCCTCTACGGTGTTGCTGCGGTGCTCGCCGCGGCGTTTGCCGCGCAGTTCATGCTGAACGAACTGCCCTGCCCGCTGTGCCTGCTTCAGCGCATCATGTTCGCGGCACTCGCCATCGGGCCGATGCTGAACATCCGCTTCGGGCCACGGCCCAGCCACTACGCACTGTCGCTGCTGGCCGCGCTTGTCGGAGCGATGGTTTCGACGCGTCAGGTTCTGTTGCACATCATGCCCGGTGACGCCGGCTACGGCTCGGCGCTGTTCGGCTATCATTACTATACGTGGGCGCTGCTGGGATTCATTGTGGCCATCGCAATGATCGCCATCGCCCTGCTGTTCGACAGGCAGTTCGAGAAGCAGGAATCCGTGCCGCCTGCGATGACCACCTTCGCGCACACGGCGGTGTGGCTGGTCATCGGGCTGACGGCGCTGAATGTGATCTCGACACTGCTGGAATGCGGCCTCAGTGCGTGCGCCGACAACCCGGTCGTCTATGAGTTGCTGAAACGCTGACGCGGGCTCTCGCCCGCATCAGCGTTAGCTATTACTTCTCGACCTGAGACACATCGCGAACGGCGCCGCGCGACGCGTTGGTCGTCAGCGCCGCGTAAGCGCGCAACGCAGGCGACACCACGCGCTGCCGGTCGACGGGCTTCCAGGCCGCACTGCCCTTGGCTTCCATCGCCGCGCGACGAGCAGCAAGCACGGCATCGTCAAGCTCGACGCTGATGATGCGGTTCGGGATATCGATCAGGATCGGATCGCCGGTCTCCACGAGACCAATCAATCCGCCTTCAGCCGCTTCCGGCGACACGTGGCCGATCGAAAGGCCCGAGCTTCCACCCGAGAACCGGCCGTCGGTCACCAGCGCGCACACCTTGCCGAGGCCTTTCGACTTCAGATAGCTGGTCGGATACAGCATCTCCTGCATACCCGGACCACCCTTCGGGCCTTCGTAACGCACGACGACCACCTCGCCGGGCTTCACGCGGTTGCCGAGAATGCCGGACACCGCGTCATCCTGGCTTTCGAAGACATGCGCCGTGCCGCGGAACGTCAGGATCGATTCATCCACGCCGGCGGTCTTCACGATGCAACCTTCCGGCGCGATGTTGCCGAACAGCACGGCAAGTCCGCCGTCCTTCGAGAACGGATGCTCAGCCGAGCGGATGACGCCCTTCTGGCGATCGGTGTCCAGTTCGTCCCACCGCGCGGACTGGCTGAAAGCGACCTGCGTCGGCACGCCGCCGGGCGCGGCGCGGAAGAAATTACGCACCGACTCGCTGTTGGTGCGTCCGATGTCCCAGCGGTTGAGCGCATCGGCCATGGTCGGCGCATGCACGGTCGGCAGACTGGTATCGATCAGCTTGGCGCGTTCGAGTTCGCCGAGAATCGCCATCACGCCACCGGCGCGATGCACGTCTTCCATGTGAACGTCGTTCTTCGCCGGCGCGACCTTGCAGAGGCACGGCACGCGGCGCGACAGCCGGTCGATGTCGGCCATGGTGAAATCGACCTCGCCTTCCTGCGCGGCAGCCAGAAGATGCAGCACGGTGTTGGTCGAGCCGCCCATGGCGATGTCGAGGCTCATCGCGTTCTCGAATGCTGCATAGTTCGCAATCGTGCGCGGCAGTGCGCTCGCATCGTCCTGCTCGTACCAGCGGCGCGCAAGATCAACGATCACATGGCCCGCTTCCCGGAACAGCCGCTCACGATCGGCATGGGTCGCCAGCACCGAACCATTGCCCGGCAGCGACAGGCCCAGCGCTTCGGTCAAACAGTTCATCGAGTTCGCGGTGAACATGCCCGAGCACGATCCGCAGGTCGGACACGCCGAGCGCTCGACCGCCGCGACTTCCTGATCGGTGTAGCTGTCGTCGGCGGCCACGATCATCGCATCGATCAGATCGACCGAACGCTTGGCGCCTTTCACGACGACTTTGCCGGCTTCCATCGGTCCACCGGAGACGAACACGGTCGGGATGTTCAGCCGCATCGCCGCCATCAGCATGCCGGGCGTGATCTTGTCGCAGTTGGAAATGCACACCAGCGCGTCGGCGCAATGCGCGTTGACCATGTACTCGACCGCGTCGGCGATCAGTTCGCGGCTCGGCAATGAGTAGAGCATGCCGCTGTGGCCCATCGCGATGCCGTCATCGACGGCGATGGTGTTGAATTCCTTGGCGACGCCGCCCGCCGCTTCGATCTCGCCAGCCACGAGCTGCCCGAGATCCTTCAGATGCACATGGCCCGGCACGAACTGGGTGAAGCTGTTGGCGATGGCGATGATCGGCTTGCCGAAATCCGCATCCTTCATGCCCGTCGCACGCCAGAGGCCGCGGGCGCCGGCCATGTTGCGGCCGTGGGTGGAGGTTCTGGAGCGGTATGCCGGCATGGTTGTTCCCTCTTTTATTGGAACGGTTCCAATAATGGGGTTCTTTGATCCTGTAAAATATATTATTCAGGGAAAAATAGGTCACTCAGAGTATTAATAGTGGATACCCGGCAACTCAGGCATTTCGTTACCGTCGCGGACACCCTGCATTTCGGACGAGCCGCCGAGCGGCTCGGCATGACCCAGCCCCCGCTCAGCCAATCCATCATGGCCATGGAGCGCGAACTCGGCGCGCCGCTGTTCGTGCGGACCAAACGCAGCGTGGCGCTGACACCGTTCGGGGCGGAATGGCTGCCCCATGTGCGCGCCGCGCTCGATGGCGTAAACACCCTGCCCGAGATCGCGCATCAATTGCGCGACGGCACCGCCGGTCGTCTGGCGCTCTCCTTCGTCAGCACCGCCGACTACAGCATCCTGCCGCTGCTGGTGCGCCGCTATGCTTCGCTCTATCCCAACGTCGAAATCTCGCTGACGGAAGCCACCAGCAATGTGCAGATCGCAAACCTGCTCGAGGGCGACGGCCATGTCGGTCTGGTGATCCCGCCGCCGAACGCGGGGTTGCCCAAACCGCTCTCCTATCTGCCACTCGTCACCGAGCCGCTGGTCGCAGCCGTGCCGGAGAGCTGGATTGCCGATGGTACGCTGTCGCTGTCGGCGGATCGGCTCGCGCCGGAATCTGTCGTGAGCGCACCGCTCATCATCTTTCCACGGCAGAGCGCGCCGGCCTTCCACGATCTTGTCACCGAGTATTACACGGCACATGGTGGACAGGCGCGGATCGCGCAGGAGGCGATCCAGATGCAGACCATCATCAGTCTTGTCTCCGCCGGAATGGGAATCGCGCTCGTGCCTGCCTCGCTGCGCAACCTCGCGCGAACCGGCGTCCGCTATGTCGATCTGGCGGGTGACGCGCCGATCCTGGAAACCGGAATCACATGGCGCACTGGAGACACCACGCCGACCATCGAGCGCTTTGTCAGCATCGCACGCGAGATAGCGGGCGCGGTTTGATCAGATCGCCTGCGCTCCGCGATAGCGCGCGAACACGCGTTGCCCGTCGGCCGAAAAGAGAACCACATCATATGTCTCGGGCGGACTTCCCTCGACCTCCATGCCCGGAGATCCGGTCGGCATGCCGCCAACGGCCAGGCCTTTCGCCTGCGGTTTTTCGGCAAGCAGCCGTTTGATCGCATCGGCCGGCACATGCCCTTCGATGGCATAGCCGCCGATTTCGGCCGTGTGACAGGAGGAAAGCTCCAGAGGCACGCCAAGTTTTGTCTTGAGCGGTGCGACGTCGGCAGACTGGATTTCATCGACTGCAAAACCTGCCGCCTTCACATGTGCGATCCAGCCGCCGCAGCAGCCGCATGCAGGATCCCGGGTCACGGTCATCCGGGGAAGCCCTTCGGCTGCATGCGAATAACGCGTCAGCACCAGCCATGCCGCCACGGGCAATGCTCCCGCCAACACCGCGCGCCGTGTCGAAATCGTCATCAATCCATTCCTCGTCTGCCGTGGCGCGCGCCGCGCGCGATCATGCCCGCAAGAATACCGGGAACAGTCGGCATCATCCAATCAAGGATCGGTTAGGTTACCGGCCGAAGATCAGCTTCAGCCACGGCGCAAGATGGAACGCACTCATCAGCCCGTACATCGCGGCCATGCCGCCGAACGATGTGCCGTGCGCGCACATAAACGCCGGAGCGCTTTCATCGGCAACACCCGTCAGCAGCGCCATGACCGCGCAGGTCGGCGCGGCCGCAAGGCTCAGCCACTCGCCTGCCCGGAACGCGCCTGCGTTCCGGGGCGCATCCGAACAGGTCGCGCTCATGTCGCCGCACCGTTGTCTTTATTGCGGAACGCTTCCTCGCCGGCATCGGATACGGCAATCCATTTCGGATCGGGCGCGGCGCCCGGAACATAACTGTCGTTCCAGTTCCACCACTTGTAGGGCCGTTCCTGCGGATAACCTCGTGGCGAATCTTCCCACGCTTCCTGACGCCCGAGCGCGGTCATATCGAGATAGCTCCACACCGTGCCCATCGCCTCATCGCCGCGCGTGTTGATGAAGTAGGTGCGGAAGATGCGGTCGCCATCGCGAATGAAGGCGTTGTGGCCATGCCACAGATCGACACCGAAATCGGCATCGAAACTGTCGGTGATGGTCACCCACGGGATATGCTCCCAGCCCATCCGCGCTTTCAGGCGCGTGATATCGGCCTGCGGGGCACGCGAGGCATAGACGAGCGTGGTGTCGCGCGCGTTGAGATGGACCGGATTGGAAACCTGATCGGCTCCGAGCGAACAGCCGATGCAGGCATGCTCCGGCCAACCATGCACGCCGGGCTCGAAGAACGCGCGATAGACGATCAACTGGCGGCGGCCCTGAAACAGGTCGAGCAGGCTCATTTTGCCGTTCGGCCCGTCGAACGCGTATGTCTTCTCCACGGCCATCCATGGCATCCGCCGGCGCTCTGCGGCCAGCGCGTCACGGGCGCGCGTCTGGGCCTTCTCCTTGACCAGAAGCCGCTCGCGCGCAGCCTCCCATTCTTCTGCCGAAACAACAGGTGGCGTGTTCATGGCGTTCTGTCCTTCTTTCCGGGGCGTCTCAGGTGAGGTAATCGTGGTCATCGGAACCTCCGAATGGCTCGTGTCTTCGGAACGCAACGCCGTTCACCGCCGATCGTTCGTGCTCGGGGACAGACTTAAGGTCGGATGTGGAAACGGTGGGAGTGACAAGTTTGGCGGGATTCCGATGGACTCGCTGATCACGGCTGCAGCCCGCGCGCTCGCAACGGGAGATCCTCTCGGAGCACTGAACCGGGTCGCGCTGCGCAACGATCCGCCAGCCCTTGCGCTCCGGGGCCTTGCAATGGCTCAGCTCGGCGACCTCGCCAAGGCACGAACGCTTCTGCAAAGGGCCGCGCGTGCGTTCGGCCCGAAGGAGGCCGTGGCGCGCGCCAGATGTGTCGTTGCCGAGGCCGAGATCGCGCTGGTCTCGCGCGACGTGGTTTCCGGTCATCTCGGCTGGCCCGTGAAGGCGCTCGACAGCGCCCGTACGGTTCTTGAACAGCACGGCGACTGGGTCAATGCAGCCCACGCGCGGCACCTCGAGATCAGGCGTCTTCTTCTGATTGGGCGACTCGACCAGGCCGAGCACGCGATCGCCGAACTCGACCCCGCTCCCCTCCCGCCCGCATGGCGCGCGGCGCATGAACTGACCGTAGCGGGAATCGCGATGCGGAGAATTCGCACAAAAGAAGCTCGCGCAGCGCTGGTGAGAGCCGAACGCGCGGCACGCGAGGCCCACATTCCCGCGCTGCTGGCGGAAGTCGACAGCGCGTCCCGCGTGTTGAAGACGCCGGCGGCACGTATGATCGCGCATGGCGAAGAGCGTTTTCTCCTGCTCGAAGACGTCGAAAGGCTGCTCACCTCGAAAACGCTCATCGTGGATGCCGCGCGTTATGCCGTACGCAGCGCGGGCACGAGCGTCTCGCTCGCGGGGCGTCCGGTGCTGTTCGCGCTTGCCCGCGCGCTCGCTGAAGCGTGGCCGCAAGACGCCCCTCGAAGCGTGCTGCTCGCGCGCGCCTTCAGGGCGAAGCACGCCGATGACTCCCATCGTGCGAGGCTGCGCGTTGAGATCGGGCGGCTTCGCAAGGCGCTGCGGCCGCTGGCGGACATCACCGCGACCAAGGACGGGTTCGCGCTGGCGCCACTCAGCGCGCGCGATGTGGCCGTGCTGGCGACGCCGGTCGAAGAGGATCACGGATCGGTGCTGGCTTTTCTCGCCGACGGCGAGTCGTGGTCGAGTTCGGCGCTCGCCCTCGCGCTCGGCGCCAGCCAGCGCACTGTGCAGCGCGCGCTCGATGAACTCGCGGACGCCGGCAAGGTGCAATCATTCGGCCGTGCCCGCGCGCGCCGCTGGATGACCCCGCCGGTCGCCGGATTCACGACGACATTGTTACTCCCTGCAGCCCTGCCGGGTGATTAGGTTGCGATCGTCAAAGCAACGGAGATGCAGAAAATGAAACGCGCGGCAGCAGAAATCCTTCACGAATACGGCCCCTTTCCCGGCGCAGAGGACGTGCACGGCGTGACCTTCGACGGCCGGAATGTCTGGTTCGCGTCCGGCGACCGGCTGAACGCTTTTGACCCGCAGAGCGGCAAGCCTGTGCGGACCATCGACGTCCCCGCGCATGCGGGCACGGCCTTCGACGGACGCCATCTGTTCCAGATCTTCGAAAGGAACATCCGCAAGATCGACCCGGCCTCCGGGCGCGTGCTTGCGACCATCCCCGCGCCCGGCGACGGCGGCGATTCAGGAATGGCGTGGGCCGAAGGCTCACTCTGGGTCGGACAGTATCGCGAGAAGAAGATTCATCAGATCGACCCCGAGACGGGCGCCATCATCCGCACCATTGAATCGAACCGCTTTGTCACCGGCGTCACCTGGGTCGACGGCGAACTCTGGCACGGCGTGTGGGAAGGCGACGACAGCGCGCTGCGGCGGATCGATCCGCAGACCGGCGAGGTTTTCGAAGAACTCACGCTGCCGGCGGGAACGGGAGTTTCAGGCCTTGAATCCGACGGCAAGGATCAACTGTTCTGCGGCGGCGGAAAGAGCGGAAAGCTGCGCGCCGTGCGCCGGCCGAAGCGAAGCGCAGGCAAGTAAACGAGCGAAAGTTGAGCGGCGGAAATTCCGGCGCCTGCGCCTATCGCCTGATACAACTCACTCGGGCATAGCGAAACGAATTTGACGCGTTCCGATCGGAGCGCCGGTTGCACGGTCGATCGTAACGGGATCGATCTCCGTCCCGATCTCAGCATCGAAGAACCGGGTTACACCGTCCTTGTTACGGTGCTTTCGTCCCCACGCGCTGATCGCAAACAACACCGGCAGGAAGTCCCTGCCCGCCTGAGTCAGGACGTATTCATCGCGCGGCGGCCGCTCCGAATAGCGCCGCTTCTCCAGCAGTCCGTCATCCGTAAGCGCCGAAAGCCGGCGGGTCAGGATCGTGGGAGCGATCCCAAGGCTTTTGCGGAACTCATCGAAGCGCGTCAGCCCCCCATGGGCATCCCGCAGGATCAGCATGCTCCATGCGTCCCCCACCAGCGCGAGGCTGCGGGCGATCAGGCAGGGCTGGTCTGAAAGATTCTGCATATCGATATCTTTTTGATAGTGACTTACTTTCGAAATGATAGTAACTCGTTTTGCATCGATATTCCACAACAAACTGAACGCAGAGTGGAGAGCCAGCGATGACGAAGCCTGTCGGCAACCTCGGGCCGGGCGTGCGCTACGCCGACGCCCCCAACCTCTCCATCAATGTTGGGGGAACTGCTTTTGCCTATCGTGATCTCGGTCCGCGCGGCGGCATCCCTCTGGTTTTGCTCAACCATTGGGGCGCGGTTCTGGACAATTTCGACCCGAGGATCGTCGACGGACTCGCCAGCAGATATCGCGTGATTGCGACCGACTACCGGGGCATCGGCGGATCAGGCGGAACAGCGCCGGTGACTATTGATGAAATGGCGCGGGACACGATTGCCCTGATCGACGCGCTTGGCTTCAGGCAGGTCGATCTGCTGGGCTTTTCACTGGGTGGGTTCGTGGCGCAGGATGTCGCGCTGAAAGCTCCCGGCCTTGTCCGAAAACTTATCCTGACCGGCACTGGTCCGGCGGGAGGCGAAGGTATCGACAAGGTCGGATCGGTATCCTGGCCACTGATCGTCAAGGGCATGCTGACGTTCCAGGATCCGAAGTTCTACCTGTTCTTCACCTCGACAGCGAATGGCCATCGCGCCGCGAAAGCCTTTCTGGCCCGGCTGAAGGAGCGCAAGATGGAACGCGACAAGGAGCCCACTCCCCGCGCTTTCCTGCGGCAACTCAAGGCGATCAAAGGCTGGGGCCGGCAGCCGCCTCAGAATCTTGCCGCCATCAAAATCCCGGTCCTGATCGCCAACGGCGACAACGACATCATGGTTCCGACCGTGAACAGCATCGACATGGCGCGGCGCATCTCCGGGGCCGAGCTGGTGATCTACGAAGACGCCGGACATGGCGGCATCTTCCAGCATCACGAAGCCTTCGTGAAAAAGGCTCTTTCCTTCCTTGGCGCCTGACGCCGCTGCTAACTCTTAAGGAGATAACCATGAAGGCGTTCGTCGTTGAGAAGTACAAAAAGAAGGGTCCTCTGCGCCTGACCGATCGGCCGGAACCGGACGTGCGGGAGAATGATGTGCTGGTCGAGGTTCACGCCACGGCCGTGAATCTTCTGGATTCCAAAATCCGGGATGGAGAGTTCAAGCTCATCCTTCCCTATCGTCCACCTTTCATCCTCGGACACGATGTCGCCGGAACGGTTGTCAGGGCCGGATCGAAGGTCAAGCGTTTCAAGGTTGGCGACAACGTTTACGCGCGGCCACGCGATCATCGGATCGGTACGTTTGCCGAACTCATCGCCATCGACGAAGCCGACGTGGCACTGAAGCCGGCGAACGTCAGCATGGAAGAAGCCGCGTCTCTTCCGTTGGTCGGGTTGACCGCGTGGCAGGCGCTGGTTGAGGTCGGCAAGGTAAAACCGGGACAGAGAGTGTTCATCCAGGCCGGCTCCGGCGGTGTCGGAACTTTTGCCATCCAACTCGCCAAGCATCTCGGCGCGACAGTGGCGACCACGACGAGCGCGAAAAATATGGAGATGGTCAAGAGTCTGGGGGCAGACGTGGTCATCGACTACAAGACGCAGGACTTCGAGAAAATCCTGTCGGGCTACGATCTCGTCCTGAACAGTCAGGATCCAGACACGCTCGAAAAATCCCTTCGCGTGGTGAAGCCGGGTGGCCTGCTCATTTCAATTTCCGGTCCACCGGACCCTGCGTTCGCCAAGGCGCTGGGATTGAATCCGTTCCTGAAGCTGGTGCTGCGCCTGTTAAGCCGCGGCGTGAGAAGTAAAGCCAGGAAGCTCGGGATAAATTATTCCTTCCTGTTCATGCGCGCAGATGGGCAGCAGCTAGGTGAGATTACGCGTCTGATCGAATCCGGCGCGGTTCGCCCTGTCGTTGACAAGGTGTTCCCGTTTGAGAAGACCGGCGACGCGCTGGTCTACGTCGAGACCGGACGCGCAAAAGGCAAGGTGGCGATCACGGTGAAATAAACGCACCACAAACGATCGGCAAGGTGCACGTCCACCGAAACGACGCGCGAAGACCGCTAAACCGCTTCGGCCTTGATCGGCATATCTCGCTTCATTTCTTGCGTTGCGGATAAATCGTTTCGCCGCGCTTGAGCATCGCGACGAACGCCTCGATCTTTTTCTTCCGCCCGGCTTCGGTCTTCATGTTGTGAGTGCGGAACGCCAGCGCGAAGCGATTCTGCGCACTGAGTTTCGCCAGCATCGCCTTGGCTTTCGGCTCGGCGTCGATGGCTTCCTGAAGATCGGCGGGGATTTTCATCTCCTTGCCGCTCTTGTAGGCGCGATCCCAGCGCCCATCCGCTTTCGCGGCTTCGACCTGCTTCAGGCCGTGCTCGGTCATCATTCCTTCTTTGATGAGCCGTGCGACATTGTCGACATTGATCTGGCTCCAGGTGCCCTTCTTGCTGCGCGGCGAGTAGCGCTGCAGAAAGCTCAGGTCATCGAAACCCTTGCGCTGGCCGTCGATCCAGCCCCAGCACAACACGACATCGATGGCCTCTTTGGGCGTAATCGACTTGAGCCCCGAATCCACCTTGTGAATCTTGATCCAGATTTCGTCGCTCTTGTCGTGATACCTGGCGAGCCACTTGTGAAAGCTCTCGGCGTCCTTGAACGCGCGAACCTTTTCGGGATCAACGATGACTGGCGCCATGGGTTCGCCCGCTCTCCGCCGCTTATCGGCCCCTCATTCCCACTCGATCGTGCCCGGCGGTTTGCTCGTGACATCGTAGACCACGCGGTTGACGCCCTTCACCTCGTTGATGATGCGGGTCGCGGTTTCGCCCAAAAACTTCATGTCGAACGGATAGAAGTCCGCGGTCATGCCGTCGGTGGATGTCACTGCACGCAGGCCGACCACATACTCATAGGTGCGGCCGTCACCCATCACGCCGACGGTCTTCACCGGCAGCAGCACCGCGAATGCCTGCCAGATGGTGTCGTAAAGACCCGCCTTGCGGATCTGGTCGATATACACCGCATCGGCTTCGCGCAGGATATCGAGCTTCTCGCAGGTGATCTCGCCGGGGCAGCGGATCGCAAGCCCCGGACCCGGAAACGGATGGCGTCCCACGAACACGTCCGGCAGACCGAGTTCGCGGCCCAGCGCGCGCACCTCGTCCTTGAAGAGTTCGCGCAAGGGCTCGACCAGCTTCATGTTCATGCGCGCGGGCAGGCCGCCGACATTGTGATGCGACTTGATCGTCACCGACGGGCCGCCGGTGAACGAGACGCTTTCGATCACGTCGGGATAGAGCGTGCCCTGGGCCAGGAAATCCGCGCCGCCGATCTTCTTGGCTTCCTCATCGAACACATCGATGAACAGGCGGCCAATGGTCTTGCGCTTCACTTCCGGATCGGTGACGCCTTCAAGCTCTCCGAGGAAGGTCTTCGAGGCATCCACGTGAACCAGCGGAATGTTGTAATGATGCCGGAACAGATCGACGACGGTCTTGGCCTCGTCCTTGCGCAGCATGCCATGATCGACAAACACGCAGGTGAGCTGATCGCCGATGGCTTCGTGGATCAGGATCGCCGCGACGGATGAGTCCACGCCACCGGAAAGGCCGCAGATCACCCTGCCCTTGCCGACCTGCGCGCGGATCTTCTCGACCGCTTCCTCGCGGAAGGCGCGCATGGTCCAGTCGCCGGTGAGGCCAGCGACCTTACGCACGAAATTCTTGATCAGTTTCGCACCGTCCGGCGTATGTACCACCTCGGGATGAAACTGCATCGCGTAGAACTTGCGCTTGTCGTCGGCGATGACCGAGATCGGCGACCCCGGCGCTTTCGCCACGCCGCGAAAACCGTCCGGCAATTTGGTGACGCGATCACCATGGCTCATCCAGACGTAATGCTTTTCGCCGACCTTCCAGACATCCTCGAACAGCGCGCAGTTATCAGTGACTTCGATCAGCGCGCGGCCGAACTCGCGGTGATGACCGGCCTCGACAGTGCCGCCGAGCTGCTGCGCCATGGTCTGCTCGCCGTAGCAGATGCCGAGCACCGGAACGCCCGCCGTCAGGATCGACATCGGTGCCGACGGCGCATCCTGATCGAGCACCGAAGCCGGTCCGCCGGAGAGGATCACAGCTTTTGGCTTCATCTCCCTGAAGGCGGCTTCGGCCTTCTGGAACGGCACGATCTCGGAATAAACACCCTCCTCACGGACGCGCCGCGCGATGAGCTGCGTCACCTGGGAGCCGAAATCGACGATGAGAATCTTCTCGTGAGCGGCCGCCACGTCGGGCGTCGCTGGGGCGGTCTGGCTGTGTGCTGTCATGGAGAGGAAATACGCGACGGGGGGCGGAGTCGCAACCCGGCAAAGCATGCACGCCGATGCAATCCACCCATCAAAAAGCCTCCGGTTGACTTGCCGAAATATAGGTCAATAATACTGACCTAATTACAAGCCGGGAGAGAAACGTGCAAGCCTTGGAGAAGACGCTCGAACAAAGGACCGCCTTCGCGGACACCTGGATCGCCGCCTGGAACACCCGGGACCTCGACAATGTTCTCGCGCTTTACGCTGATGACAGCGAGATGGTTTCCGACAAGATCATCAAGCTCGGTCTCGACCAGAACGGCCGGCTACGCGGCAAGGAGAATCTGCGCACCTATTGGGGACGCGCCCTGCCCCTGCGTCCGAAGCTTCATTTCACGCTGATCAACGCGTTCGTCAGTCCGGACAGCCTTGTCGTGTTCTATCGCGACGAGCTTGGACACCAGATCTGCGAGTACCTGCGCGTGAATGCCGACGGCAAGATCGTTCAGGGATCAGCCAACCACATTCACGGCTGACAGGAGTTAGGTCCGGCGCGTCAGGACCGACACAAAGAACCCGTCCGTCCCGGTGCGGCGCGGGGTCATCAGCAGGCCCTCGTCCGACTGGATCGTCGCGGCGGCAAAGTCATCCGCCTTGTCCCAGAGCACGGACATCACCTGCGAAGGCGGCACCACCTCGTAATCGGGATGGCGCGTGGTGAAAGCTTTCACCTGCTCGTTGTTTTCCTGTGGCAAAACAGAACAGGTGATATAGGCGATCCGCCCGCCGGGCTTCACCAATCCCGCTGCACGATCAAGCACCTCACGCTGGTCCTTGATCCGAACCTCGAGCGCGCCGGGGCGCATCCGCCATTTCGCATCGGGGTTGCGCCGCCACGTGCCGGTACCGGTGCACGGCGCGTCGATCACCACAAGATCGGCGGATGCCTTGATGTCGGACAGCGTATCGTCCGCGCCCCTCGGCGTGCGCACATCCACATTGTGAATGCCCGCCCGCGACAGCCGCTCGTGGATCGGCGCAAGCTGCCGCTTGTCGTGATCCGTAGCAATGAGCCGGCCCTTGCCCTGCATCATCGCCGCGAGGGCCAGCGTCTTACCGCCCGCGCCGGCGCACATGTCGATCACCTGCTCGCCCGGCTTCGCGCCGGTCAGGAAGGCTGCGAGTTGCGAGCCTTCGTCCTGCACTTCGACGCCGCCCTTGATGAAAGCCTCTTCGGAATGGATGCCGGGATTGCGCGCATCGGCGCCAAGATCGATCCGCACGCCCCATGGCGACCAGGGTGTGGCTCTCGCGCCAAGATGCTTCATCGAGGCCAGCACCTTCTCGTGCTTTGCCTTCAGCGTGTTGACCCGCAGATCGAGCGGCGCGCGGCTGGCCATCGCGGTGGTTTCCTCCACACGCGTATCACCGAACACGGCGGCGAATTGAGCATCGAGCCATTCGGGGTAATCGCCCGCGACATGCGCCGGCGCATCCTTCAGCGTCCGCGATGTAAGCGCGGCGCGCTCATGATCCGTCAGCGGCTCCGGTGCGAAACGGCCGCCATCGCACAGTGCCGCGACGGCATCGGCGTTGAGTCCGCGCTCCAGCTTGAGCATGCCGAGCAGCCGCGCGCGCGGCGTGTCGGCATCCATCAGCCATGCCGACGACGCCCTGCGGCGGAGCACATCGAACACCAGTCCCGCGATGGCGGCACGGTCTCCAGATCCCGCGAAGCGATGCGCGGTGCCCCAGTCCTTCAGCGCGTTCGGCGCGGGGATGCGCTGCGCGTCGATCGCTGCGAGAATCTCAATGGCTGCGGACAGCCGCGCGGCAGGCGTCATCGTGGTCTTTCAGGCATGCAAGATCAGAGAACAGACGCCTGACCTAGCCGCGTCTCAGATGAGAAACAAGACGCGAATGGCGAAATACAGCCACATGGCCAGCAGGACCAGCGCCCCTGAGATGAAAAACAGCGATCCGCGCGCATTCGCAGTGGTGACCAGAAATCCGGCCTGAAACACCTGCAGCGCCACGAACACCCAGGCCAACAAGACCATGATCAGGTCGGCATGCCGGGTCTCGATCGCCAGCACGACCACCACATAAAACAGCGTGTGGAGATGATAACCGAACCAGTCCCCATCCACGGCAGGCCTTGACCCATCGCGCCCGCGCCAGAACAGGACAAGCAATGTCAGGCCGACCAGAACGAATGTCGGCAGCAGAATCATCTGAATCATCATTTGAAATACCCCAAAATTCAGCGCAGCCCGCGCCTGAGCAGCCTCTGCCCGCCAGGAAAATCATTCCCGGCGGACTGTGAACCTGTCCACAGACAACGACGACCAATGCTCAGAAGTTCCATTTTCAGGGTCAGACCGGGTGCTGAGATGACCGACACAACAAAGGGCATGACAACTCTCCGCAGCGTCGCCGTGCGCAGCCTCGGCGTCGTTCTCATGATCGGAGCACTGGCTGCCGGCGCCTTCAGCCTGCGCACTGCGGCGCTGACGCATCTCGGCGTCATGGCCAGGGCGCCGGCCGTGGAATTTGAAATCCGGCTGCCGCCAGCCATGGCCAGAACCGACCTGAAGCGCGATGCGCAGGTCGAACTCCTGACCGATCTCAACCAGACGCTCGCTCAGCTCGACGGCGACCTGCGTGCGACCGAAGACGGACGCGCCGTGCTCCGCGGCCACGTCCCGCTGAAGTTCCGCACCTCGGAGCGCATGGTCATCCTTAGCCTGCCCGGCGAGGCGCAGCGCGCCTTCAAGCTGCGGCTGCCGCCGAACCCCAGCCCGTCCGACGAGTTCGGCCCGTGGCACATGGTCGATCGCGTCATTTCCGGCGCGCGCTCTGAGACGGCACGAGGAATGCCGGACGACACCTTCGCTATCCGTTACCGCGTGCTGTGAGGCACCGGCGCCAGAATTTCATGACCGAAGCATTTGCACGACGATATTTTCAACTCGGACTCACTTCAATCACCTAAAAATTTTCCAATTTTCTCCGCGCGTTTTAAACGTACTGCATAAATTCATCAGCCATCTCACTGACATGCGCAGCGTGTAGTTTGCTCCACAAAGGAGTCACGCCATGTCCAGCTTAAAGCCCAGCTTCCGCCTGACCCAGATCACCGATACGCATCTCGGCGCAAGGTTTCCCGAGTTCGTCGAAAACTTTCATCGCGTAAGTCAACACATCGACGACAACCGGCCCGATCTCGTCATCAACAGCGGTGACGTCGCCTTCGACGGGCCGGATCATCCGGACGATCTCGATTTCGCAAAAGCCCTTCACGACGCACTGCCCGTCGATTGCCGGTATCTTCCGGGCAATCACGACATCGGCGACAATCCGACGATGGTCGGCGAGCAGCCGGCACAGCGCGCGTCCGAGGCTAACCGGCAGAATTTCATCGCGGCGTTCGGCGAGGATCACTGGCAGTTCGACGCCGCAGGCTGGTGCTTCATCGGATTGAACTCGCTGGTGATGAACACCTCACTATCCTGCGAGGCCGAACAGCGCGAATGGCTCGCCGGGCAATTGTCCGCAGCGCGGGGCAAGCCTGTGGCGCTGTTCATTCACAAGCCGCTGTACAAGGACTCTCCCGGCGATGAAGAGATCTCGGCGACATCGTTCCGCTATGTGCCGATGCCCGCGCGCAGCGATCTGGTGACGATGTTCGGCGGCGCAGACCTGCGGCTGGTCGCCTGCGGCCATGTCCATCAGCGCCGGGACTTCACCTTCGGCAACGTGCGGCACATCTGGGCGCCGTCGACGTCATTCGTGATCCGGTCCAACGCGAAGCAGGAACTGATCGGCATCAAGGAAACCGGGCTGGTGGAATATGTCTTCCAGCCGGACGGTTTTGAAGTTCGCCACGTTCGCGCGGCGGGACAGATCAATCTCGATCTGTTTTCGGTGCCGGAGCCCTCGACGGTGGCGTGACCTTGAATGTCTGAACTGAAATACCGCATTCGATGCACATGCGATGCAACTCCCTCTCCCGTGGGGAGAGGGTTGGGGTGAGGGCGTAGAATCTATCGAGAGAGCGTACCCCCTCACCCGGATCGCAAGAGCGATCCGACCTCTCCCCACGGGAGAGGTGAAGCCGCGTTAAACCTTGTCGGGCCCGACGCGCACGAGTTGCTTGCCGAAGTTCGCGCCCTTGAGCAGGCCCATGAACGCCTCCGGCGCGCTCTCGATACCTTCGGTGACGAACTCCTTGTGCTTGAGCTTGCCTTCCTTGAGCCACTGCGACATGTCGCGGATGAAATCCGGAAACATCGCCGCGAAGTCGCTGACGATGAAACCGCGGAATGTCAGGCGCTTCACCAAGATGGCGCGCATGATCGAATTCGCCCAGGGTGGCGTCGGCGTGTCCTTGCCGAAGATGGTGTTGTAATCGGCGATCAGTCCACACACCGGAATCCGCGCGAACGGATTCAATAGCGGAAACACCGTATCGAACACCTTGCCGCCGACGTTCTCGAAGTAAACGTCGATGCCCTTCGGACAGGCCTCCTTCAGCTTGGCCTTCAGGTCCGGATCGCGATGGTCGAGGCAGTCGTCGAAGCCGAGTTCGTTCTTGACGTAATCGCACTTGTCCTTGCCGCCCGCGATGCCGACAGCGCGCGCGCCCTTGATCTTCGCAATCTGACCAACCGCCGAACCCACCGCACCCGACGCAGCAGCGACCACCACCGTTTCGCCCGCCTTCGGCTTGCCGATTTCGAGCAGGCCGGTGTAGGCGGTCATGCCGGGCATGCCGAGCACACCCACAGCGGTCGAGATCGGCGCGATCTTCGGATCGATCTTGCGCAGCCCCTTGCCATCCGACACCGCGTACTGTTGCCAGCCCGAATGCGCGAGCACGATGTCGCCCTTGGCAAAGCCGGGATTGTTCGACGCAACCACCTCGGCCACCGTGCCGCCTTCCATCACGCCGTCGATCGGCACTGGCGCGGAGTACGACGGCCCGTCGCTCATGCGGCCGCGCATGTAAGGATCGAGAGACAGCCAGATCGTGCGCAGCAGGAGCTGCCCCTCGCCCGGTGCCGGCACCGGATAATCCTCAAGGCGAAAATCGCTCGGCTTGGGTTCGCCGACGGGACGGGACGCGAGCACGATACGCTTGGCTGACTGGGACATGTTGTTTCCTCGGTTTATGAACGTGGACGTTATTTAGCCGAGAGGACCGCGCATTGCCATGTGCACAAACGCGAGAGGAGCGGCATGGCATCCATACCGCTCCTCCCGTTTAAAACAGAATCTATATGGCGAGGCCGATGCCGTCAGGCCGTGAGCTTGGCCAGCGCCTTGTCGAACGCCGCTGCCGCGCTCGTCAGGTCCTTGAATGCGAGGCCGCTATCCGCCGCCTGCTTTTGCTTGTCCGTGGCGGTCGGGCGGATTTCGGCCACCGGCCTGCCGCCATCGAGAAATGCCTGCGGCGCGATCACATGAAATTCGTGATCTTCCGCCGGTGCATCCTTGAGGAGAAACACCCCGAGATACGCCGTGCTGTCGCCGCGGCGATAGGAAATGTAGCGCTCGATGGCGACCGATCCGTCGCGCTGCATGCCGCCGAGCTTGGCGTAGCCTTTCGAGTCCAGCAGCCGGTGCGCCTTGAAGCCTTTCACGCCTTCCGACCTCGCTTTCGCCGTCTCCTCGGACAGATCGTATTTGGCCGCCATCTCCTTGCCGACTTCGGCAAGCTGTTCCGACACCGAGTGCTCGAACTCCTTTAGCTCCGAGCGCGGCTTCGATGCCTTGCGCGGCTTGGCGGCGTTGCGCTTCTCAAGCTCAGCCTTGCACTTATCGGCGACATCCGCGACCGACCTGCGCTCAGCGTTGACCAGCAGGTTTTTCAGATCCTGATCGGAGAGCGCGGTAATCCTGTCGTCTGTCCAGTCAACCATGATGTTCTTCTTTTCTGAAATGTTGGGCACATTGCGGCCGGTCCGGCCGGTTCAATGGACGTGAGGCGTTGAAACACGTGCGTCCAGTATGCGCGCGAAGCAGCAGGACTGCCGCACGAGTGTAGCGCGTTTTGACAGGCCGATGGGGCCGAAATCAGGCGGGCTTATTTAGCTACCGCCAGGATAGTTCGGGCTTTCGCGCGTAATGGTGACGTCGTGGACATGGCTTTCACGCAGACCCGCGCCCGTGATGCGGACGAACTCCGCCTTGTCGTGGAAGTCCTGGATGTCCTTCGCGCCCACATAACCCATCGCGGCGCGCAGGCCGCCGGCGAGCTGATGCAGTACGTTGGCGACCGGCCCCTTGTAAGGCACCTGCCCTTCGATGCCTTCCGGCACGAGCTTGAGCGTGTCCTTGATGTCCTGCTGGAAGTAGCGATCGG
Source organism: Afipia sp. GW823-FHT06G09 (assembly GCF_058794875.1). Lineage (NCBI taxonomy): Bacteria > Pseudomonadati > Pseudomonadota > Alphaproteobacteria > Hyphomicrobiales > Nitrobacteraceae > Afipia > Afipia sp. GW823-FHT06G09. Next base: position 431,735 of record NZ_JBXAHF010000004.1, on the reverse strand, counting down.
CGGAGCCGCGCGCCATTGCACCCACCGAGCCCATGCCGCGATAGGCCTTGTAGGAACGGCCCTGCCACAGGAACACTTCGCCCGGCGTCTCGTCGGTGCCGGCCAAGAGCGAGCCGACCATCGCGACGTCCGCACCGGCGGCGAGCGCCTTGGCAAGATCGCCGGAATACTTGATGCCGCCGTCTGCGATCACCGGAATGTTCGCCTTCTTCGCAGCCTCCACCGAGTCCATGATCGCGGTGAGTTGCGGAACGCCGACGCCTGCAACGATGCGCGTGGTGCAGATGGAGCCCGGCCCGATGCCGACCTTGATGGCGTCCGCACCGGCATCGATCAACGCCTGCGTGGCTTCCGTGGTGGCGACGTTGCCGGCAATGACCTGTACGGCATTCGACAGCCGCTTGATGCGATTGACCGCTTCCAGCACACGCGACGAATGACCGTGCGCGGTATCGACGACAATGACATCGGCTCCGGCCTCGATCAGCCGTTCGGTGCGCGCAAACCCGGCATCGCCGACCGTGGTGGCGGCAGCGACGCGCAAACGCCCCTGTGCATCTTTTGAGGCGAGCGGATAGGCCACCGCCTTTTCCATATCCTTGACCGTGATAAGGCCGACGCAGCGATACTGGTCATCAACCACCAGCAGCTTTTCGATGCGGTTCTGATGCAGCATCTTCTTGGCTTCGGTCTGGCTCACGCCCTCCCTCACCGTGATGAGGTTTTGATGCGTCATCAATTCCGAAACCTTCTGCTCCGGATCGGTCGCGAAGCGGACGTCGCGATTGGTCAGAATGCCGACCAGCTTTCCCGGCTGGCCGTTGCCGCCACCGGTGACGACAGGAACGCCGGAGATGCCGTGATCCTTCATCAGGGTCAGTGCATCGACCAGCTTGGCGTCGGGGCCGATGGTAAGCGGGTTCACCACCATCCCGGATTCGAATTTCTTGACCTGACGGACCTGCGCGGCCTGGCCGTCGCCTTCGAAATTCCGATGGATCACGCCGATGCCGCCGGACTGCGCCATCGCAATCGCCATGGAAGCTTCGGTGACGGTGTCCATTGCCGAGGCGATGATCGGAATGTTGAGCGGAATGGCGCGGGTCAGATGGGTTCGCACATCGGCGTCGGACGGCAGGATGTCGGACAGACCGGGTTTCAGCAGCACATCGTCGAATGTGAATGCTTCGCGGATACCCTGACCCAACTGCTTTGCCATTGCCAACTCCGTTCGGCAGCCTGCGGCTGCGGTAAAAACCTCAGGATGTGCAAAATCGAGCGGTCCGCTAACGCGTCGCTCGAATCGAAGCCCATCAATGGGGTTGGCGGTGGTCGATAGCACGCCCCCATGACGTTTCAAAGCATTTCGCTCGAAAATCAGAGGTTTTTACGCATGGGACATCTGCAATAGCCCCTCTAACAATAGCCTTACCCGGAACGGGTCCGCGCACCGCGAGTTTATCGGCCCGCCAGACTGGCAAAAGGGGCCTATCTAGGACAAACATTCCCCTTCGTGCCCGTCGTCTCCTAAATCCTTCCAAGAAGCCGAAGAAATGCAGAAGGAACGCCTGATACCGCTGATCGTGGCCTGCGCGCTGTTCATGGAAAACATGGACTCGACGGTGATCGCGACATCGCTCCCGGCCATCGCCGCCGATATCGGCACCAGCCCGCTGACGCTGAAACTCGCGATCACATCTTATCTGCTCTCGCTCGCCGTTTTCATTCCGGCAAGCGGCTGGACCGCGGACCGCTTCGGCGCGCGGGCGGTGTTCAGCGTCGCCATCGGCGTGTTCATGGTCGGCTCGATCGGCTGCGCGCTGTCCACGTCGGTCACCGATTTTGTCATCGCGCGCATCATCCAGGGCATCGGCGGGGCGATGATGACGCCGGTCGGGCGGCTGGTGCTGCTGCGCTCCATCGACAAGCGCGCGCTGGTCAACGCGATGGCGTGGGTCACTGTGCCCGCGCTGATCGGCCCCGTGATCGGGCCACCGCTCGGCGGTTTCATCACCACCTACTTCTCGTGGCACTGGATCTTCCTGATCAACATTCCGATCGGATTGCTCGGCATCTGGATGGCGCTGAAGTACATCGACCCGATCAAGAGCGAGAATCCCGAACGCTTTGACGTGGTCGGGCTGGTCCTTGCAGGATTGGGCGTTGCCGGTCTCGCCTTCGGGCTGTCGGTCGCCGGTCTCGGCCTGCTGCCATGGCAAATCGTCGTCGGATTGATCATGGGCGGCGCGATAAGCATGGGGCTCTATCTGTATCATGCCAAGCGGACCGCATCGCCGGTGCTGGATTTCACACTGATCAGGCATCCGACGTTGCGCGCCAGCCTGACTGGCGGCTTCATGTACCGCCTTGGCATTGGCGCACTGCCGTTCCTGCTGCCGCTCCTGATGCAGGTCGGTTTCGGTCTGTCGCCGTTCAAGTCGGGTCTGGTGACATTTGCCTCCGCGGTCGGCGCGCTCGGCATGAAGACTCTTGCCGCGCGGATCATCCGCACCTTCGGCTTCCGCAACATCATGGTCATCAACGCGGTGGTGAGTTCGTTCTTCCTCGCCGCCTGCGCCCTGTTCACGCCATCGACGCCATTGCTGCTGATCATGATCATTCTGGTGGTCGGCGGCTTCTTCCGCTCGCTTCAATTCACCGCGATCAACACCATGGCCTACGCCGAAGTTACGTCCGGTGAGGTGAGCCGCGCGACCACGCTGGTCAGCGTCAACCAGCAGCTCGCGATTTCAGCGGGCGTCGCGGTCGGCGCGTTTGCGGTGGAAACGACCATGGCCGCAAACCATTCCGTCGAACTCAGCGCGAACGACTTCTGGCCCGCGTTCCTGATCGTCGCGGTGCTGTCGGCTCTGTCGGCTTACTCATTCTGGAAATTGCCCGAGGATGCCGGTCACGAAATCTCGGGACACAAGATTCCAGCGATAGAGACTCCGCAGGCGGCGGAAGCCGCGGCAGCGGAATCGACGCAGGACGCGCGCGACCATAAGCTGGGGTAAGTTTCAGAACACGTCATTCCGGGGCGATTGCAAAGCAATATCTCCCTCGTTCAGAAACTCTCTGGATTCCGGATCGGCCGTCCGGAATGACGCTTAAGCGGAAGCCGTGTTCGTCCCCCGAAATCCCAGCGCCAGCACATAGCGCTCGGATGAATCCTGCCGGCTGGCGGCGGGCTTCACATGCTTCACCGTGGCGAAGTCCCGCTTGAGCTGCGCCAGCAGATCGGCCTCGGCGCCGCTCTGAAAGACCTTGGCGAGAAAAGTCCCGCCCGGATTGAGGATTTCGCAGGCGAAGGCCGCCGCATTCTCCACCAGGCCGATGATGCGCAGCTGATCCGTCTTGCGATGACCCGTAGTGTTGGCGGCCATATCCGACATCACGACGTCCGCGCCGCCTCCGATCATGGCGCGCAGCTTGTCGGGCGCGTGCTCATCGAGAAAATCCATCTGCGCGAAAGTCACGCCGGGAAGCTCCGGCATCTCGAGAAGATCGATGGCGACGACCTTGCCCCTCCCGTTATCCTTGCCCTCTGCCGAGCCGACGCGTTTCGCCGCGATCTGGCTCCAGCCGCCGGGCGCAGCGCCGAGATCGACCACCACCTGCCCTCGCTTGAGAAAGCGGTGCTTGTCGTCGATCTCCTGCAGCTTGTACGCGGCGCGCGAGCGAAAGCCGTCGCGCTTGGCCTGCGTGACGTAGGGATCGTTCAACTGACGTTCCAGCCAGAGTTTCGACGACAGCTTGCGCTTGCCGCCGCTCTTGACCGTCACATGCAGCCGTCCGGTGGTGTCTTTCGCCATGGGAGTTGGATCGATCCGAATAAGAGCAAATGCGCTCACGCACCCCTTACGACGTTTCCGCCGCGCCGTCACGAAATCTGAACGGATTTAGCAGGCCAGGATCGCGCCGTCGGCCCGCATCATTTCCACCAGCATGCCTTCACGCAGGCCTCGGTCCGCGACGCGCAGGCGCGGCAGCGGGAACGCCTTGCGGATCGCGTCAAGGATGGCGCAACCGGCAAGGACGAGATCGGCCCGCTCGGCGCCGATGCACGCATTGCGCGCGCGGTCATGATAGGTCATGTCGAGCAGCCGCGTGATGGCGCGATCCATCTCGTCATCGTCCATCCACAAGCCGTCGACCTTGCGCCGATCGTAATGCGACAGGCCGAGATGAATACCCGCCACCGTTGTCACCGTGCCGGAGGTGCCGAGCAGATGCATGCCGGACAGATCGTGGCCGTGGCTGGCTGCGAACGGCGCAAGATGGTGCGCGACTTCGTCGACCATCGCGCCGTAGGATTCGCGGCTGACATGGGTGCCGCCGAAACGCTCCGCGAGCGTGACCACCCCGAGCGGCAGTGAAATCCACGGTCCCTTCAAGGGCGGCGCATGCGGCTCGCCGGCCGGACGCTCGATCCGCACCACTTCCGTCGAACCGCCGCCGATGTCGAACAGGATCGCGCCCTTCGCATTGGCATCGAGCAGCGGCGAACAGCCGATCACCGCCAGCGTCGACTCGGTCTCGCGATCGATCACTTCAAGCTTGATGCCGGTCTCGCGCTCGATCAGGTCGAGAAACGCATCGGCGTTGTCGGCGGCGCGGCAGGCCTCAGTGGCGATGGTGCGCAGCCGCTTTGCGCCCTTGGCGCGAATCTTGTCGCCGCAAACGCTCAAAGCGCCGACCGCGCGGGAGATGGCGGCGTCGCTAATGCGGCCCGTGGTCGAGATGCCCTCTCCGAGCCGGATGATCCGGGAGAACGAGTCGATCACGCGGAACCCGTCATTCGAGACGCGCGCAATCAGCAGGCGGCAATTGTTGGTGCCGAGATCGAGGGCGGCATAGGCCGCAGGTCCGCCCTGAACGCGGATCTGCCCACGGCCATGCGCCTCCTCGGAAACCGGTACTGGCGGGCTGACAGACGGTTCGCGACCGTCGTGCAACCGCACGTCCTCATTCATGAAAGTCCATCTCTGCGGCGCGAACGTCACGCCACGGCAATCCTGTTCAAATAAAGTTTAACAGCGTGCGTGCCCGGCGCAACCGCAGCATACCCGATCACGCATTGTGGCTGCGATTCAGGCGTCTTAAGTTTAACATGCAGCCCACACCCTACGGCCGGAGTGCGATTTTCCGTCGCCAGACCGTGTTTTCAGCGGATTTCTCATGCTCGATCACCCCTCCCGTGTCTCCTCCGAGAACGATATCGCACTGCAAAAATTTGGGATCGGGCAACCGGTCCGGCGCAAGGAAGACGATACGCTGGTGCGGGGCAAGGGAACCTACACCGACGACATCAGCCTGCCGGGCCAGGCCTATGCCTGGATCGTGCGAAGCACCCACGCCCACGGCGTCATCAAGGGCATCGACACAGAGGCGGCACGCGCCATGCCCGGCGTGCTTGGGGTGTGGACCGGCAAGGACCTCGCGAGCGCCGGATACAACCCTTTCACCGTCGGCCTGCCGATGAAAAGCCGCGACGGCTCGCCATTGATGCAAACCAACCGCCTGCCGCTGATGACTGACAAGGTGCGCTTTGTCGGCGATCCGGTTGCCTTCGTCGTGGCCGAAACATTGGCGCAGGCGCGCGACGCCGGTGAATCCGTCGTGGTCGACATCGAGCCGCTGCCGTCGGTCACCAGCGCCGAGGACGCCGCGAAACCCGGCGCACCGCTGCTCTACGATCACATACCCCGCAACGTCGTGCTCGATTATCATGCCGGTGACGACGCCGCGCTCGATGCCGCGTTCGCAAGAGCAACTCACGTCACCCGTCTCGACATCGTCAACACCCGCCTCGCCGTGGTCGCGATGGAGCCGCGCGCGGCGCTTGCCAGCTACGACAAAAAAACCGAGCGCTTCACCATCGAAATCCCGACGCAGGGCGTCGCCGGCAACCGCACGTCGCTGGCAAAAACCCTGAACGTGCCGAACGACAAGGTTCATCTGCGGACGCACCATGTCGGCGGATCGTTCGGCATGAAGAACGCGAACTATCCCGAATATATCTGCATCCTGCATGCCGCGCGGGAACTCGGCCGCGCGGTGAAGTGGACCGACGAGCGCTCGACCAGCTTTCTCTCCGACAGTCACGGCCGCGCGCAGGACGTGCATTGCGAACTCGCGCTTGCCGCCGATGGCGCATTCCTCGGCGTGCGCGTGCGCGGCTACGGCAATCTCGGCGCGTACATCACAGGCGTCGCACCATTGCCGCTGTCGCTCAACATCGCCAAGAACATCAACAGCGTCTATCGCATGCCGCTGATCGGCGTCGACATCAAATGCGTGCTGACCAACACCACGCTGATGGGCGCCTATCGCGGCGCGGGCCGCCCGGAAGCCAACTACTTCATGGAGCGGCTGATCGACCGCGCCGCCGATGAGATGGGCATCGATCGCCTTGCGATCCGCAAGCGCAATTTCATCAAGCCCGCGCAGATTCCTTACGCGGCTGCGAATGGTCTCACCTACGACAGCGGCGACTTCCCCGGTGTCTTCGGCAAGGCGGTCGAACAGGCCGATGTTGCGGGCTTCGCCAAACGCAAGAAGGAAAGTCGCAAGCGCGGCAAGCTGCGCGGCATCGCCGTCGGCTCTTATCTGGAGATCACCGCTCCGCCCAGCGCCGAACTCGGCAAGATCGTGTTCGAGCCGGATGGAACGGTCAGGCTCATCACCGGCACGCTCGACTACGGCCAGGGCCATGCGACGCCGTTCGCGCAGGTGCTCGCGGCGCAGCTTGGCGTGCCGTTCGATGCCATCAAGCTGACGCAGGGCGACAGCGACATCGTTCATTCCGGCAACGGCACCGGCGGCTCGCGTTCGATCACGGCCAGCGGCGCTGCGATCGTCGCCTCTTCGAAGCTGATCATCGAGAAAGGCAAGCAGGCCGCCGCGCATGTCCTCGAGGCCTCCGAAGGCGACATGGAATTCGCGAACGGCCGCTTTACGATTGCCGGCACCGACCGCGGCATCGGCATCATGGAACTCGCTTCGAAGCTGCGGGACTCGAAAATGCCTGAAGGGGTGCCTGCTTCGCTCGATGTCGACCACACCATAAAGGGCGTGCCCTCGACGTTTCCCAACGGTTGTCACGTCGCCGAGGTCGAAGTCGATCCCGACACCGGTAATGTGCGGATCGTCGGCTACAGCGGCGTCAACGATTTCGGCACCGTGGTCAATCCGATGATCGTCGCCGGACAGATTCACGGCGGCGTCGCGCAAGGCATCGGTCAGGCGCTGATGGAATGCGTGACTTATGATGACAACGGTCAGCCGGTGACAGGCTCTTTCATGGACTACGCGTTGCCGCGCGCGGGCGATATTCCGTCGATGACGCTAGGCAGCCATCCCTCGCCCGCCACATCGAATCCGCTCGGTACCAAGGGCTGCGGCGAAGCCGGCTGCGCCGGAAGCCTCGCGACCATCGTCAACGCCGTGCTCGATGCACTGTCGGATGAAGGCGTGACCAGCATCGACATGCCGCTGACGTCGGAAAAAGTCTGGCGCGCGATCCAGGATGGGCGCAAGGCGAAGAAGTCAGCGTAGTCAATGAAGCCGTCATCCTGAGGTGCGAGCTCTTGCGAGAGCTGGTTCAACAGACCTTGACTGACCGGTCTGCTCGAAGGATGACGGCGCATTCGTGCCTCTTAACCGTCGCCCTTCGAGGCTCGCCGCAAGTGTGGCTCACACCTCAGGATGACGAGGAAAGATTGTGCGCAAAGCCTCAATGGTAACGATCGTCATTGCGAGCGAAGCGAAGCAATCCAGCGATCTCACGCCCGGCTCTGAACCGCTCGCAAGTCGCAGACTGGATTGCTTCGTCGCTTCGCTCCTCGCAATGACGGGCTGCAACATTTCGTGATGGGGATACGTATCCCCGCGCTCCGTACCGCGCTTACGTTCGTCGTGTTCTGTTCGTGAGGGGCGCTTTCTAGAGGCGTCTTCAAGGCGGAGCAGGATGCGGCGCCTGCGCGCGTGTCTCGCACACACGCGTCCGGGAGGCTGGGGTCACCGTCCGGGCCAACTACGTGGCTCTGCCGTTCGCCGGCTGGACGCGGAGCGGACGAAGGCGGCGAAAGCCGTCCGGATCAGGGGTCGAGTACCTCCCCCGTCCGCACCCGGAAGTACGGTCCCCTCGCCCAAAATCGCCGCAATGGAGCGCCGCAAGGCGATGCGCTTTCGGAAGACCATCGCTTCGCACGCGATGCCGGAAGCGAAACGATACAAAGGTGCGCCTTGCGGCGCTCCATGCCCCTCGCTTTACAGGGGCAAAGCCAAATCTCACCTCGCGCGGTTCAGCGCGAGAGCGATTGCGCACGCCTTTCGTTGGCGCGAATGGGGCAAGCCCCACACGCGCATGCTGTTTGAAAATTGAATCTGGAAGAGCCGAAGCGAGGCACGCTGTCGCATCACACTCAGTCGTCGTCCCCGCGAAGGCGGGGACCCATAACCACCACAGGCCGTGGTGACAGCGAGAAGATTGCTCCAGCATCTCCCTCAAGTCGATGACTTAAGGAGTGTGGGTCCCCGCCTGCGCGGAAACGACGTGGAGAGAGACTACGCGATGTCTGATAGATGCCTGATGATCCTCGAACCCACGCAAGAATGAACGAACCTACGCTGCCATTGTCTCGCGCGGCTGATAGATCGCCACATGCTGGCAATGCGCGATCGGCTTTGAGCCATTCGCGACGATCACGCCATCCAGCTCGACGAACTTGTGGCCCTTGCGGTCGTAGTTGCCGGTAACCTTCGCGCGCACGGTAAGCTCGTCTTCGACTGCCGCCGTCGCCAGATAACGGATGGTGCTGCCGACATGAATCCACGGACCGAGGATGGCGTTTTCCATCAGCGCCCAGTTCATGGTCCGCAGCAGCATCCCGGTATGAACGATCTTCTCATTCGCATAGATCGGATCGGTTTCGCGAGCATCGCGCAGATACTCCGCAGAGCCTTCCGCGCCCAGCCTGAACGGCGGAATCGAAAGCCACTTGCCGGTTCGATAGGTTTGCTCGCTGGCGGGAGCAGTTTTGCCGGCGACAGCGGCGATCTGGAAATCCCCGAGCGAAATTTTCGGCGTATCGGACGGCATTGAGGCCGTGCCGGACGCGCACAGTTCGCCGCGGCTCTCCACCTTGATGGCAAGACCGTCACCGGTCTCTTCCGCCGTTACAACCGCGGTCTCGCCGTCGTAGACCGGCTTGAAGAAGCGGCCGTCCATCAACCCGCGTTCCAGAAACGGCCGGCCCCATTTCGCCACCGGCATGTGGGTCATGTAGGCGAACACATCGACGCCGGGCACCAGGCCGCCCTGAAATCCGAAGCGGCGCGCGACCTGGTCGTCGTGCATCTTGTTTTCGGAATTCTTGGCGAGATTGTAGGCGTGGACGCTGTAGGGCTTGAGCGCGGTCATCAGTTTCCTCGGATTTTCTGCGTTAATTGGAGAGATGGTACGCAATGGCCGGCCCAAGGCAAGTCGTGCCCGTGCATGCCTTGCACGACCGCCGCGCGTTCCATTCGCCATTTCGGCCAGTCTGGGCTACCAGCATCCGCCTGCCGAACTTTTGCCAATCCAAAGGGTAAGACCTGATCCCATGACCCGCATCTATGTCGATGCCGATGCCTGCCCGGTGAAGGACGAGATTTACCGCGTCGCGGAGCGGCATCGGCTGCCCGTCAGCGTGGTCGCAGGAAATTTCATCCGCGTGCCGAACCATCCGCTGATCGAGCGGATCGCCGCAGGCTCGGGGATGGATGCCGCCGACGACTGGATTGCGGAACGCGCGCAAAAAGGCGATATCGTCGTCACATCGGACATTCCGCTGGCAGCGCGATGCGTCAAAGCCGGAGCCGATGTGATCGCGCCCAACGGCAAGCCATTCTCCGAGGAATCGATCGGCATGACGCTGGCAGTGCGCAACCTGATGACCGACCTGCGCTCCAGCGGCGAAGTCACCGGCGGGCCGCGTTCGTTCTCGCCGCGCGACCGCTCGGCGTTCCTGTCGGCCCTCGACCAGACCATCCGCCGCATCCAGCGCGCGCAACAGAAGTAAGAGCACCGCGACGACATGGCGCCTCCCCTCATCCAGTTGAAAGATATCGCACTGACCTTTGGCGGCACGCCGCTGTTGTCCGGTGTCGAGCTTGCCGTCTCGGCAGGCGAGCGCGTCTGCCTGATCGGCCGCAACGGCTCCGGCAAATCGACGCTGCTGAAGATCGTCGCGGGTCTTGTGGAAGCCGATCGCGGCAGCCGGTTCGTGCAGCCCGGCGCAACGATCCGCTATCTGCCGCAAGAGCCGGACTTCGACGGCTTCAAAACCACGCTGGCCTATGTCGAAGCGGGGATGAATCCCGGCGACGACCACTATCAGGCGCAGTATCTGCTTGAGCAACTGGGCCTGACCGGCACGGAAGATCCGGCCAATCTCTCCGGCGGCGAAGCCCGGCGCGCCGCGCTTGCCCGCGTGCTGGCGCCCTCGCCCGACATCCTGCTGCTGGACGAACCCACCAACCACCTCGACCTCACCACTATCGAATGGTTAGAGGGCGAACTCGCCAGCCGCCGCAGCGCGCTGGTGATCATCAGCCATGATCGGCGCTTCCTCTCCAACCTCTCCCGCTCCACCGTCTGGCTCGACCGGGGCGAGACACGCCGCATCGAAAAGGGCTTCAGCGCGTTCGAGGAATGGCGCGACGAGGTGCTGGCGGAAGAAGAGCGCGACCAGCACAAGCTGGATCGCAAGATTGTCGCGGAAGAACACTGGCTGCGTTACGGCGTCTCCGGCCGCCGCAAGCGCAACGTCAAGCGCCTCGGCAACCTGTTCGAACTCCGGCAGCAGCGCCGCGACTATCGTGGAACCGCCGGCAAGGCGAACCTTGCCGCCGCGGAAGCCGAGACATCCGGCAAGCTGGTGATTGAGGCCAAGCACATCGGGAAGTCATACGGCGAGCGCAAGATCGTCGATGATTTCTCAACACGCGTGACGCGCGGCGATCGTATCGGCATCATCGGTCCCAACGGCGCAGGCAAGACGACGCTTATTGGGTTGCTGACGGGTGGCGATGCCCCCGACACCGGCACCATCCGCCTCGGCGCCAATATCGAAATGGCGACGCTCGACCAGCATCGCGAAAGCCTCGATCCGAAAACCACGCTGGCCGACGCACTCACCGGCGGACGCGGCGACAGCATCATGGTCAACGGCACGCCCAAGCATGTCATCGGCTATATGAAAGACTTTCTTTTCGCCAGCGAGCAGGCGCGCACCCCGCTTGAAGTCCTGTCGGGCGGTGAGCGCGGGCGGCTGATGCTGGCACGTGCGCTGGCGAAGCCTTCGAATCTGCTGGTGCTCGACGAACCCACCAACGATCTCGATCTTGAAACGCTAGATGTGTTGGAGGAAATGCTCAGCGACTATCAAGGCACGGTGATTCTCGTCAGCCACGATCGCGACTTTCTCGACCGCGTCGTCACGTCCGTCATCGCGCCGGAAGGCAACGGCAAATGGGTCGAATATGCCGGCGGCTATTCCGATATGCTGGCGCAGCGCGGCGCGGACTTGCAGGAAAAGAACATTAAGGCGGTGGCCGCCGAAACGTCAAAATCCGCGAAAAGCACCACCGCCGCACCCGTAGCGTCATCGAAACGCCGTCTCAGTTTCAATGAAAAGCACGCGCTGGAAACATTGCCGAAGACAATGGCCAAGCTGCAGGCCGAGATCGCAAAGCAACAGAAGCTGCTGGACGATCCCGAGCTCTATACGAAAGATCGCAAGGCATTCGATGCCGCGTCCGCCGCAATCGCCAAGGCGCATGGCGAACTCGACGCCGCCGAGGAAAAGTGGCTGGAGCTTGAAATGCTGCGCGAGGAAATCGAAAGCGGGGTCTAACCGTTCAGATAATTCAGCGCGCCATGCCCCGCCGCAACGCCTGTCGCGAAACACGCCTGCAACAGATAGCCGCCGGTTGGCGCTTCCCAGTCCAGCATTTCGCCGGCGACAAATACGCCGGGCAGCTTGCGCAGCATGTAGTTCGCATCGATCTCATTGAAGGAAACTCCACCTGCCGTGGAAATCGCGCGAGCGACAGCTGCGACGCCGGTGAGCTTGATGGGAACGGCGTTGATGAAGGCGGCAAGTTCCTTTGAGCTCATCGTAGACAGATTTACTCCAACTGCGATTGCTGCTTCCTGCAACAACCCGATGGCAACGGGTGAAAGACCCGCAGCTTTTCGCAAGTAAGTCGACATCGACCGCTTTTGCCGCGGCGCGCTGACGCGCGCGGTCAGATCGGACATGGCAAGGTCGGGCCGCAGTGCTACATGGAGAGCAGCCTCACCATGCGCGAGCACGGCCTCGCGCAACGGGGCCGATAGCGTATAGATCGCGCCGCCTTCAATGCCGTCGCGTGTAATCGTCGCTTCGCCGCGCACCGTCTGTCCGCCGAAGGACAAGGCAACGCCTTTCAAGGGCTGTCCCTCAAAGCGGTCGCGGAACAAATCCGACCATCCAACGCGGAAGCCGCAATTGGCAGACCGCAGCGGCGCGATCTCGATATCCCTCGCCTTGAACGAATCGATCCAGCCACCATCTGCACCTAACTTCGGCCAGCTCGCGCCGCCGAGCGCAATGACCGTCGCATCAGGTTTCAGTGACTTGAGGCCTTCGGGTGCCTCGAACTGCAACGCGTTACTTGCATCCCATCCCGTCCAGCGATGGCGAAGCGCCAACTGCACGCCGGACTGATCGAGACGCCGCAGCCATGCGCGCAGCAAGGGCGATGCTTTCATCGCTTGCGGAAACACCCGTCCGCTTGTACCCACGAAGGTCGGCTGGCCGAGGGCTTCGCTCCATGCGCGTAACGCATCGGGCGGAAACGCTTCTATGGCGGCACGCAGATGCGGCGTGGCCTCGCGATAACGGTGAAGGAACGCATCCAGCGGTTCGCTGTGGGTGAGATTGAGCCCGCCGCGTCCGGCCATCAGGAACTTGCGTCCGACCGACGGCATACGATCGTAGATCGTGACCCGCGCGCCGCCTGTCGCTAAAACTTCAGCCGCCATCAGTCCCGCAGGACCGGCACCGATGACGGCAATATTCAAGTTTAGCCGCCCATCGATGGCAGCTTGATACCCGCTGCCTTTGCGGCCTGCTCCACATATTTGAAGGTCTGGAAGAACGCGCCACCGAGATCACGCGCGGTCGACATGTCGCCGATCTTCGCGAAGTTCGCCGCGATGGCGTCCGGCGTCCACTGATCCTGCGGCAGGTTGAGACCCTCGGTCTCAACGACCTTGATGACCGCGAAAGAGCCCGCCCCTGCACCCATGATGGTTCGGGTCGGTGCATCTTCGCTCAAAAGATAAAGCACCGCCGGGGTGATCGCTTCAGGCTTCATCAGCGCCAGGATTTCCGGTCCGATCAGGCCTTCGGTCATGCGCGTCGCTGCCGTCGGTGAGATCGTGTTGACGCGAATGTTGGTCTTGCGGCCTTCCTCGGCGAGGACATTCATCAGTCCGACCATGCCGGCCTTTGCAGCAGCGTAATTCGCCTGCCCGAAGTTACCGAACAGACCCGACGATGAGGTCGTGACGACGATGCGGCCATAGTTGCGCTCACGCATGCCTTCCCACACTGCGCGGCAGCAGTTGAACGTGCCGGTCAGATGCACGGCGATAACCTTTGCGAAATCCTCCGGCTCCATCTTGGCGAAGGACTTGTCGCGCAGGATTCCGGCGTTCGCCACCATGAGATCGACGCTTCCCCATTTCATCGAGGCGCGGGCGACCATCTCCTTGACCTGCTCGAAGTTCGAGACATCCGCACCGTCGGCCATCGCCTCGCCGCCGGCCTGGCGGATTTCTTCGACCACCGCTTCTGCCGGGCTGACCGAACCACCGCTGCCATCGCGCGCCGCACCCATGTCATTGACGACAACCTTCGCGCCAAGCTTCGCCAATCCCAGCGCATGCGCGCGTCCGAGACCTGCACCTGCGCCGGTTACCACCGCAACACGTCCATCGAATCTGATTGCCATGATCGTCCCTTAACGTTCGGGGAAAGAAATACGTTATGCGAAGAAGTGCATTCCGAGCCAGTCCGCAACCAGCGCAGGCTTGGGCTCTCCCTCGATTTCCAACGTCGTGTTGGTGCGCGCCAGCAACTCCTTGGGCGACTTCATGGTCGCCTCGGAAAGCACGAAACGCGCGCGCACGCGCTTGCCCGCACGCACGGGCGTAAGAAACCTTATCTTGTCGAAGCCGTAGTTGATCGACATCGCTGCGCCATTCAGAGTCGGCATGGTCGCATACGCAAGCTTCGGCAGCACCGACAGCGACAGGAATCCGTGCGCGATGGTTCCGCCAAACGGCGTCTCGCGCTTTGCGCGTTCCGGGTCGATGTGAATGAACTGAAAGTCTTCGGTCGCATCGGCGAACGCGTCGATCTGTTTCTGATCGATCGTATGCCATTCCGAAACGCCAAGCTCTGTGCCCACGAGCTTCAGGTAATCATCAAGATTCATCGCAGCGCCCACGAACCATCTCCCGGCTGAAATTCGAACTGTGTTGGCACATTCCACAGATCAGCCGTCCGGCCAAGCAAAATTTGCTGGCCGGCACGGTTGCACGAACGGCATTAGCCCTCGTCGAGTGCGGCGTCCGTATGCCGTTTCAAACAAACTGTGCAAGGTAAATACGCCTGGAAATAGTCTCCGGCGCGTTACCGGGCCGCTCCCTGACTGCTTTGCAATTCCGGAAAATCCTCTTCCCGGAATTCCTGACCACGCAGCGGATCCCTGCGGTCGTTCTCGTGCTCCAGGCGGCGAAGCTGCACGCGGCGAATCTTGCCAGAGATCGTTTTCGGCAATTCCGTCACCAGTTCGATCCGGCGGATGCGCTTGAATGGCGCGAGGCGCGAATGGACGTACTGGAAGATTGACAGCGCGGTATCGCGGGACATGGCAGTGCCGGGAACCACCGAGACATAGGCCTTCGGAAGCGCAAGACGGATCGGGTCCGGCGTCGGCACGACTGCGGCCTCGGCCACCAGTTCGTGCTCCAGCAGCACGCTCTCCAGCTCGAACGGGCTGATGCGGTAATCCGAGGACTTGAACACATCGTCGGAGCGGCCAACGAAGGTCAGGTAGCCGTCGTCATCGAGGAACGCCACGTCGCCGGTCTGGTAGACATCCCCGTCCGCGCCCTTCGGCTTGCCGTCGTCACCCTGATAACCGAGCATCAAGCCCGCCGGAGGATCGGCACCAAGGACGAGGCGAACCTCACCCTCTTTCGCCGGGTTTCCGTCGGCATCTGCAACACGCACCGTATAGCCCGGCATCGGCCGCCCCATCGATCCGATCTTCACCGGCTGGCCGGGCGAATTACCTGCAAGCGCTGTGGTCTCGGTCTGCCCATAGCCGTCGCGGATGGTCAGCCCCCACGCCGCCTTGACCTGATCGATGACCTCTGGATTGAGCGGCTCGCCGGCGCCGCAGACCTCGCGCACCGATACCTTGTAGTCCGCCAGCCGCTCCTGAATGAACAGCCGCCACACCGTCGGCGGCGCGCACAACGTGGTCACACCGCAGCGTGCAACCGTTGCAAGCAGACCCTTCGCGTCGAAACGCGGCTGGTTGACAATGAAGATCGTCGCGCCGGCATTCCACGGCGAGAAAAAACAGCTCCACGCATGCTTGGCCCAGCCCGGCGATGAAATGTTGAGATGGACGTCACCCGGCTGGAGGCCGAGCCAATACATCGTGGACAGCGATCCAACCGGATAGCTGCGATGGCTGTGCAGGACGAGTTTCGGCTTTGCCGTCGTCCCCGACGTGAAGTAGAGCAACATCGGATCGCTGGCGTTCGTGACGCCATCCGGCGCGAACTTCTCGGAATAGTTCGCCGCATCCTCGAACTTGCGCCAGCCTTTGTGCTCTGACGTAGCGGCCACCACAATCCTGGTGAAATCGTCCTCGCCAAGGCCCTCGAATTTCGCCACTTGGTCCTGCGTGGCGACGACAACCTTCGCTTTGCCGCGGTTGAGACGGTCGCGCAATTCATCTGCGGTCAGCAGCGTGGTTGCCGGGATGACGATGACGCCGAGCTTCATGGCTGCGAGCATGGTCTCCCACAGCGGCACCACATTGCCCAGCAGCATCAGGAGATGATCGCCGCGCTTCAGGCCGAGATCGCGGAGAAAATTCGCGGTCTGGTTGGAGCGCCGTGATAATTCGGCGAACGACAGTTTCGTCTCGCTGTTCGACGCGGCGTCCACGATCCACAGCGCCGTGCGGTCGCGGCTTTCGGAGTCGCGCGCGAGTCCTGCATCGAACCAGTCGAGCGCCCAGTTGAACTGCTTTTCATCCGGCCAGCGGAAATCCGCGATGGCCTTGTCGTAGTCGGTACGATGCTTGAGCAGGAAAGCGCGCGCGTCCCGGAATGTTGTCATCAAGAGATCCTATTTCGCCAGCCCGCGAAGATGCTTGATGATCCCGGAAAAATCCACTCCACCGTGGCCAGCCTTCTCGAACGCGTCATAGATACTTTCGGCATGGGCGCCCAGCGGTGTCGCCGCTCCCGCGGCCTTTGCGGCTTCCTGCGACAGACGCAGATCCTTAAGCATTAGCGCCGCGGCGAACCCGGGCTTGTACTCGTTGTTCGCAGGCGACGCCGGAACAGGACCCGGCACAGGGCAATAGGAGGTCAGCGACCAGCACTGGCCTGACGACGTGGACGCGACATCGAACAGCGCCTGATGCGACAGGCCGAGCTTCTCGCCCAGCGCGAAAGCCTCCGAAACGCCGATCATCGAAATACCGAGGATCATGTTGTTGCAGATCTTGGCCGCCTGTCCTGCACCGGCTTCACCGCAGTGAACGACCTTCTTGCCCATGTTTTCCAGAACAGGTTTGGCAGCCGCGAAAGATGCATCGGTCCCGCCGCACATGAACGTCAGTGTGGCGCCCTTTGCCCCGCCGGTGCCGCCAGATACCGGCGCATCGATCGACGGCAGATTGTGCTCGGTGGCATGGGCATGCGCCAGACGCGCGCTTTCCACGTCGATGGTCGAGCAGTCGATCATCAGCGTGTTCTTGCCGACTGCCGGGATGATTTCCTTCCATACGCCCAAAACATGCTTGCCCGCAGGCAGCATCGTGACAACGATTTCGGCGCCCTTCACCGCGTCCAGGGCAGTCGCCGCTATGCCTACGCCGTCCGCCTTGGCAGCATCCCTGGACGCCTGCACAAGATCGAAGCCCTGCACCTTGTGCCCGGCCTTGACGAGGTTGGCCGCCATGGGTCCGCCCATGTTGCCGAGACCGATGAACGCAATGTTTGCCATTTCCTACCCTCGTTATTGTTGCTTCGGAACCAGTCAGTCCGGAAAAACCAGCGTGTATTTGCCGTTCGGCGCGAAATACTTCTCGACGATATCCGGCGTCACATCCCCGATCCGCGATGGAGACCACTTCGGGTTACGGTCCTTATCGATGATCGCGGCCCGAACACCTTCAACGAATTCCGCGCTGGTGAACACCGCCAGTGCCGAATTGTACTCGCGGACAAGACATTCCTTGAGTGATTTGGAGTTTCGCGCGCGGCGAAGCAGCTCGAGCGTGACCTTGAGCGCTGTGGGCGATTTTTCAGAAAGCGCCTTCAGCGTTGCAAGCGCGAATTCCGATCCATCGTCTTTCAGCGCAGCCACGATCTCTTCCACCGTGCCGCGAGCGAAAGCACTATCGATTAGTTCGCGATGCTTCGCGGTTGGCGCTTGCACATTTTGCACCGCAAAGCGCGCCAGTATGGCGCGAACGTCGTTGCTTTTCGCCTGCAATGGCGCATTGGTCAGCGCGTCGCGAAGCGCCGGCCAGTCTTTCGTAGCGATCAATACATCCGCGGCGCCCGCATAAACCGCGTCGGCGCCGCTCATGGTCTGGCCCGTGAGCGCGAAATAGGTACCGATCTCGCCCGGCGCGCGTGACAGCAGCCACGTTCCGCCGACATCCGGGAAGAAACCGAGGCCGACCTCCGGCATCGCCATTTTCGTCTTTTCGGTCACAACCCGATGCGCGCTGTGCGCCGAGAGCCCGACGCCGCCGCCCATGACAAGACCGTCCATGTAAGCGACATACGGCTTCGGATACTCCGGAATGCGCGCGTTCAGGATGTATTCCTCACGCCAGAACACCGGGCCGAGATCGCCGCCCGCTTTCGCGCTTTCATAGAGACCGCGGATGTCGCCGCCCGCGCACAAACCACGTTCGCCCGCGCCTTCCAGCAGCACCAGCGATACACCGGGGTCGGCCTCGAATGCATCAAGCGCGGTCACGATCTCGCGAGTCATCTCAAGCGTCAGCGCGTTGATCGTCTTGGGACGGTTGAGCCGGATGACTCCAGCGGCACCTTCCCGGCAAATGATCACATCCTTCCCGGGTGTCTCCGTCATCGCCGCATGTGCGCTCATCGCGCGCCCTCGATCAACTTGCGGGCCACAATCACACGCATGATTTCGTTGGTCCCTTCGAGAATTTGATGCACGCGCAGGTCCCTGACGATTTTCTCGATACCGTATTCCGCCAGATAGCCATATCCGCCGTGCAATTGCAGCGCCTGATTGGCGATTTCAAACCCGGCATCGGTACCGAAACGTTTGGCCATCGCGCAAAGCATACTCGCGTCGGGGTCCTTGCGGTCCAGCGATGCGGCAGCGCGCCACAGGAACGTGCGTGCGGCTTCCAGTTCAGTGGCCATGTCGGCAATGCGGAACTGCAAGGCTTGAAACTCATCGAGGCGTTGACCGAACGCCCTGCGCTCTTTCGTGTAGGCGAGCGATTTGTCCAGCGCGGACTGCGCACCGCCAAGCGAGCATGCGGCAATATTGAGACGTCCACCGTCAAGGCCCGCCATCGCGATCTTGAAGCCGATCCCCTCCTCGCCGAGACGATTGGCGACAGGAACGCGGGCGTTCTCAAAAATCACTGCACGGGTCGGCTGGGCATTCCAGCCCATCTTGCGCTCGTTCGCGCCGAACGAGACGCCCGGCGTATCGCGATCGATCACAAGCGTGGAGACGCCGCGTGCGCCCTCGCCGCCGGTACGAACCATCGCGACGTAAATGTCGCTGGTTCCGGCGCCAGAGATAAATTGCTTCTGTCCGTTGAGCACGTAGTGATCGCCGTCACGCACTGCGCGGGTCGAAAGTGCTGCGGCATCCGAGCCTGCGCCCGGCTCGGTCAGAGCGTAGCTCGCGATCAGTTCCATGGTGCACAGACGCGGCAGCCATTTCTGACGCTGCGTGTCCGAGCCATAGGCATCGATCATCCACGATGCCATGTTGTGGATCGAGATAAACGACGAAACGGTCGGGCACCCCGTCGCCAGCGCCTCGAAGATCAGCGCGGCGTCGAACCGCGTCAGCGCCGAGCCGCCGACATCGTCACGAATGTAGATGCCGCCCATGCCGAGCGCCGCCGCTTCGCGCATCACATCGACGGGGAAGAATTTTTCCTCGTCCCATTTCTGTGCAAATGGAGCGATTTTCTCGGCCGCGAATTCGCGCGCCATGTCGCGAACCGCGATTTGATCCTCGGTTAGAGCGAACTGCATTGCGCCCCCATCACGCTTTGGAAGTCTGATGATGCCGGGCAACCGCCGAGGCGGTTGCCCGGAGCACCCTTCTTTATCAGTTCATCGTTGGGATGGTGAACTCTGCGCCGTCCTTGACGCCGGAGGGCCAGCGCGAGGTGACGGTCTTGGTCTTGGTGTAGAAGCGGATCGAATCCGGTCCGTGCTGGTTGAGATCGCCGAACCCGGACTTCTTCCAGCCGCCGAAGGTATAGTAGGCGATCGGCACCGGGATCGGCACGTTGACGCCCACCATGCCGACATTGACCTTGGCCGCGAAGTCGCGCGCCGCGTCGCCGTCGCGGGTGAAGATCGCAACGCCGTTGCCGTAGTCGTGATCCGACGGCAGCGCCAGCGCCTCGCTGTAGTCATGCGCGCGCACCACCGACAGCACCGGGCCGAAGATCTCTTCCTTGTAGATCCGCATGTCCTTCGTGACGTTGTCGAACAGACAGCCGCCCATGTAGAAGCCCTTCTCATAGCCCTGCATCTTGAAGCCGCGGCCGTCGACCGCAAGCTTGGCGCCTTCCTGGATGCCGATCTCGACGTAATCCTTGACGCGATCCAGCGCGGCCTTGGTCACCAGCGGGCCGAAGTCGGCGCTTGGATCGGTCGAAGGACCGATCTTCAGGCTCTCGACCCGCGGGATCAGCTTCTCCATCAGCCGGTCCGCAGTGGTCTTGCCCACCGGCACCGCCACCGAGATCGCCATGCAGCGTTCGCCCGCCGAACCGTATCCTGCGCCGATCAGCGCATCGACGGTCTGGTCCATGTCGGCATCCGGCATGATGATGGCGTGGTTCTTGGCGCCGCCGAAGCACTGCGCCCGCTTGTTGGTCTGCGCGGCACGCTCATAGATATACTGCGCGATCGGCGAGGAGCCGACGAAGCCGACGGCCTTGATGTCCGGATCGTCGAGGATCGCGTCAACCGCTTCCTTGTCGCCGTTGACCACGTTGAGAATGCCGGCGGGCAGTCCCGCCTCCATCATCAGCGCCGCCAGCGCCATCGGCACGCCCGGATCGCGCTCCGAGGGTTTCAGGATGAAGGCGTTGCCGCAGGCGATCGCCGGGGCGAACTTCCACATCGGGATCATCGCCGGGAAGTTGAACGGGGTGATGCCGGCCACCACGCCGAGCGCCTGGCGCATCGAATAGATGTCGATGCCGGGGCCGGCGCCTTCGGTGTACTCGCCCTTCATCAGGTGCGGAATGCCGCAGGCGAACTCCACCACTTCGAGCCCGCGCTGGATGTCGCCCTTGGCGTCGGGCACCGTCTTGCCGTGCTCGCGCGCCAGCAAATCCGCCAGCTTGTCGTAGTCGCGCTGCACCAGCTCCAGGAACTTCATCATCACCCGCGCGCGGCGCTGCGGATTGGTGTTGGCCCACGCTTCCTGCGCAGCCTTCGCATTCTCGACCGCAGAGCGCACCTCCGCCTTGGTCGCCAGCGCAACCTGCGCCTGCACCTCGCCCGTCATCGGCTCGAACACGTCCCCAAAACGCCCCGACGTGCCTTTGACCTCTTTGCCGCCAATAAAATGACCGATCGTGCGCATGCGTATCCTCCAAAAGCGTGTGTTTGGAGGCTTTTAGCATCGCGACGACGGCGTTTGGAACCGGGTTCTGCGCACAGCACGGTGGCGCGCAATGCAAAGAGACGGGGTAGCTCAGTTCTCGGTTTTCGCCGCTTTGGGCTTCTTCGCGCTCGGTTTTGCTGCATTCTCGGATCGCAGGGCCGCCTGGCGACCAGCGCTGAGGATTTCGTCGGAGAATTCACTCGTACCCGCGGCACGCGCCAGAATCATCGCCCCCATCATGGTCGAGATGACGCCAATGGCTTCGCGGCGCGCTGTCTTCGCCGGCAGATCCGGGAACTGCTCGACCAGCATCGCAATCATGTCTTCAAGCTTGCTGGCAAAAGCCTTGCGGGTTTTCGGACTCGCGCGGGACACCTCGACGCCCAGCGACGGCAACGCACAGCCGTTGCCTGCATCGTCGCGGTGCTCGGTCGTGAGGTAACCATTTACGATCGCGGCGAGACGCTTGCCTTCGGGTTCCTGTTCCGCGCGTTTGCGCCACCGTCCGGTGGTCTGCTGCATCGCGTGGGCGAAAGCCTCGCTGATCAGCGCATCGCGCGACGGAAAGTGCGCGTAGAACCCTCCGTGGGTAAGACCGGCTTCCTTCATCAATTCGGCAACACCGAGGCTCGCCGCACCGCGCTCGCGCAGCCGTACGGAAGCGTTCTTCACGATCCGCGCGTGGGTCTCAGCCTTGTGATCTTTTGAATAGCGCATTGCTGCCTCATCAAATGTCCTATGTCATATAATAACACATTCCCGAGGCCGAAGCGCTTACTTTGCAACGTAAAATAGCTGCCATGCGCGATTTGACGACGAGAGAGAGATCACGCACCATTTGCGTCCCCCGCGCTGCAACGCGCAAATGTCAGGTCCATAAAAATGCAAACAATCAATGACCATTGCAACGTCGTACGCGGCGACAACGGCATCGCACAATTAACAATCTGCAATGCGGGTCCGCTGAACATCATGAACTCTGCCGTCATCCGCGGCGTTCGCGAGGGACTGGAGCATCTCGCCGGAGACACCAGCATTCGCGTGCTGGTCGTGAGGGGCTCGGGCGAGAAAAGCATGATCGGCGGCGCGGACATCAAGGAGATGGCCACGCTCGATCAGGCCTCGGCTGAAAAATTCATCACCGGCCTGCGGGACCTGTGCGAAGCGGTTCGGCAATTTCCCGCACCGGTCATCGCGCGTTTGCGCGGATTTTGCCTCGGCGGCGGACTCGAATTTGCCGCAGCGTGCGATCTGCGCATCGCATCGCAGGACGCAAAGTTCGCCATGCCCGAAGTCAAGGTCGGCATCCCGTCAGTCATCCATGCGGCATTGCTGCCGCGACTGATCGGATGGGGACGCGCCCGCTGGCTAATCCTGACGGCGGCAACCATCGATGCGCCCACTGCGCTCAACTGGGGACTGGTCGATCAGGTCGTGCCCGAGACCGAACTCGATTCAGCCATCGCAGCAACCGCTGCGACGATCGCGGAATGCGGACCCGAAGCCATGCGAAGCCAAAAGGCGCTGCTGAAGCAATGGGAAGAACTTCCCCTCACGGAATCCGTCAATCTCAGTGTCGGAGTGTTCGGCAAGTCGTTCCTGACCGGCGAGCCCCAACGCCACATGCAGGCATTTCTCGACAGACGAAAATAATTCATCTGTCGCACGAAAATATCTCATGCCAGTGGCATGCCAAGGCATGTTTTAAACGTCTGGCTGCTTGTCCGCACCTGATTCATGCTTTTATTGTCAGCACGCGGATTGCTATTTCCGCATCTTTTCATATGATGCATGTCATCTAACACGGTGCTCCGTGAACCAGGAGAGTTGCATGTCTACGTCCGATCCCGTTGTCATCGTATCCGCAGTCCGCACTCCCCTCGGCCGTTTTCAGGGCGATCTGTCCTCATTCAGCGCGCACAACCTCGGCTCGCACGCAATCGGTGCGGCGCTGGAACGCGCAAAACTTTCGCCCGACCGAATCGATGAAGTTCTCATGGGCTGCGTTCTTCCCGCCGGACAAGGTCAGGCTCCTGCCCGCCAGGCCGCACGCGGCGCCAAGCTGCCGGACGCCACCGGCGCCACCACCATCAACAAGGTGTGCGGTTCGGGCATGAAGGCCACCATGCTTGCCCACGACATCATCAATGCAGGTTCGGCAGACATCGTCGTCTCCGGCGGCATGGAGAGCATGACGAACGCTCCTTACCTGCTCCAAAAGGCGCGCGGCGGTTATCGCGTCGGCCATGACCGCATCATCGATCACATGATGATGGATGGACTTGAAGACGCCTACGAAACCGGACGTTCGATGGGCGACTTCGGCGAAGCCGCGGCGGAAGCTTACCAGTTCAGCCGCAAGGATCAGGACGACTACGCGATCGAGACGCTGACGCGGGCGCGCAATGCTGTCGAAAGCGGAGCGTTCAAAAAGGAAATCGCGCCTATCTCGGTGAAAGAGAAGGCAGGTGTTCGCGTCGTCGAAAACGACGAACATCCGCTGAAGGTCGATCCCGCCAAGATTCCGAACCTGAAGCCGGCGTTCCGGCCCAACGGCACGATCACGCCGGCGGCCTCCTCTGCCAATGCCGATGGCGCAGCCGCGCTGGTTCTGACGCGCCGCTCGATCGCCGAACGTGAGGGTCTGCCGATCCTCGCTGAAATCAAGGGACACTCGACGCACAGCCAGGCTCCGGACTGGTTCACCACTGCGCCTATCCCGGCAATTCGCAAGCTTCTGGAAAAGATCGGCTGGACCGCGAGCGACGTCGATCTCTACGAAATCAATGAAGCCTTTGCCGTGGTGCCGATGGCCGCCGCGCGCGATCTCGGGATTCCTCGCGACAAGCTCAACGTCAACGGCGGCGCTTGCGCGCTCGGCCACCCCATCGGCGCAACCGGCGCACGGCTGATCGTGACGCTGCTGCATGCGATGGAAAAGAACAACGTCCAGCGTGGCATCGCCTCGCTGTGCATCGGCGGCGGCGAAGCAACCGCCATCGCAGTCGAGCGCAAGCTCAACTGATCGCGCGTCGCGCAAACTTGTAGTGCATCGGCGGGATTTCCGCCGGTGCCATGTGCCGCACACCCGACAAGCGGGCTGCGTTGTTCCTGTGCAAGCAACCTGTGGTGAGATCGTGAAACGAAGCAGCGCGATACGACGGATTGTCGTTACTGGAATGGGCGCCGTGTCCCCGCTTGGCGCCGGTGTCGAGGCCAACTGGTCGCGGCTGATTGCCGGGCAATCCGGCATCCGGGCACTGTCCGATAATGTCGCAGCCGACCTGCCTGTGAAAGCCTGCGGCATCGTTCCTGATATCGTCGAAGATCCGGAATTCGGATTCGATCCCGATCGCGCCATTCCCAAAAAAGATCAAAAGAAAATGGACCGCTTCATCCAGTTCGCCATGATGGCGGCGGACGAGGCCATCGCGCAGGCCGGGTGGAAGCCCGAAGATGCGCGGTCACGTGAACGCACGGCAACCATTATCGCCTCTGGCGTCGGCGGATTTCCTGCCATCGTCGACGCGGTCCGCACCACCGACGAACGTGGCGTGCGGCGCCTCTCGCCCTTCACCGTGCCGTCGTTCCTCGTCAATCTTGCGGCGGGACAGGTTTCCATCAAGCATGGCTTCAAGGGAGCGCTTGGAGCGCCGGTGACCGCATGTGCGGCAGGCGTCCAGGCCATTGGCGATGCCGCGCGCCTTCTCCTTGCCGGAGAAGCGGATGTCGCCATCGCCGGCGGCGCAGAAGCCTGCATTGATCGTGTCAGTTTGGGAGGCTTCGCTGCAGCACGCGCGCTCTCGACCAACTTCAACGATGAACCACAGCGCGCGTCACGCCCGTTCGACCGCGACCGCGACGGCTTCGTCATGGGTGAAGGCGCAGGTATCGTGGTCATCGAAACACTCGACCATGCGCTGAGCCGCGGGGCAACGCCGATTGCCGAACTCGTCGGCTACGGCACGACGTCCGACGCCTATCACATGACCGCCGGCCCGGAGGACGGTGATGGCGCGCGGCGATCGATTGAAATAGCGCTGCGGCAGGCCGGCATTTCGCCGATTGAGGTTCAGCATCTCAATGCACATGCGACCTCGACACCTGTCGGCGACAACGGCGAACTTGCGGCGATCAAGTCCGTGTTCGGAACAGAAGGCCGGGTAGCGGTCAGCTCGACGAAGTCTGCAACAGGTCACCTGCTCGGTGCAGCCGGCGGACTTGAGGCGATCTTCTCCGTGCTGGCTCTGCGCGATCAGATTGCCCCTGCAACGCTCAATCTGGATCATCCGGACGCGGCGGCTGAAGGTGTGGACCTCATCCGCGGTGCTGCGCGGCCCATGGCCATGGAACATGTGCTGTCGAACGGATTCGGCTTCGGCGGCGTCAACGCGAGCGTCCTGTTCCGCGCTTGGTAAGGCGCGGCCAGCGACGTCAATCTGAAACGGACTTATTCGTCAGCCGTTTGTTCTTCGCGGTGAGGTAGTCTCGCGTAACGGCTGTTGCGCCTCGTCCGGGCTTGTACATCAATTCGTCCGAAGAAACTGCGCGCCCGGACGTGGCTTGCATAACGAGTGGTGCAATCGCCGATCCGCTGACACGATCGAACGCCACGACCGGTTCATTGCCGCGTCCCGACACCCAGCGGTCGCCCCATTGCAGAATCGCCATCAGCGCGACCTGAAACTCCTTCGCCTTCAACGTCGGAACATACTCGAACCGCGTTCCCCGCTTGCCAACGTCGATCTGCGTCAGCATTCCCTTCTCAACGAGGTGCCTGAGCCGATCGGCGAGTGTGTTTCGTGCAATGCCAAGTCCGCGCGTGAAGCCCTCGAACGTGCGGACGCCGGCAAGCGCATCTCGCAGGACCAAAAGCGACCATGAATCGCCAAGTACGGCGAGCGAACGGGCGATCGAGCAGTTTAAACGGCTGAAAGAAGGCTCCCGCATACCAGTCATTTTCCTCATTTAGTTGCCAATTAAGACTAGTTGCAATATCGAACCATCTAGAACATTTCGCATCAAGCCGCCAAGCGGTGATTATGGGAGAGCAGCATGCACAGCGTTCAGATCAACGCTTTCGGCAAGCCATGGGAAGTTGTAGAGACCGTCAGTCTCTCCGATCCCGGAGCACCGGGTGCCGGCGAGATCGTCGTCGACATGGAATTTTCTCCGATCAATCCATCCGACCTCGTGCTCATCCGGGGTCTTTACGGCGTGAAACCGAACTTGCCGGCACCAGTTGGCGCCGAAGGCGTCGCGCGCGTTGCCAAAATCGGCTCCGGCGTGACCGGAATCAAGGAAGGCGATCGTGTTCTGTTTCCGCGGGGCGCGTCGACCTGGCTCACACGCGCCAAGGTCAAGGCCGACGGTCTCTTTGCATTGCCGGCGAACGCAGACCCGCAGCAGCTTTCGATGCTGATGGTCAATCCGCCGACGGCGTATCTCATGCTGACCGAGTATGTCGCCCTCAAGAAAGGTGACTGGGTGATCCAGAGCGCGGGAAATTCCGCCGTCGGACGCGCCGTCATCGCCATCGCAAAGAAGATGGGCATTCATACCGTCAGCGTCGTACGCCGCCCCGAACTGATTGAGGAACTCAGGAAGCTTGGCGCCGATGCGGTGCTGGTCGAAGGTCCGGATCTGGCCAAGCGTGTCAGGGAAGCGACCGACAAGGCTAGGATCATGCTCGCGCTCGACAGCGTCGGCGGACCCGGCCTGATGCCGCTGAACGATTGTCTCGCCAACGGCGGCACGCTCGTCGCATACGGCGTGATGAGCGGCGGACCCGGCCCCTTCTTCACGGCTCCGAATATTTTCCGCGACCTGACGCTCAAGGGATTCTGGCTGTTGAACTGGTTTAACAAAAACTCGCCGGAACGCGCTCTCGAGGTTCAGAAGCAAGTGGCGAGCTGGATCGCGGACGGAACAATCTATACGCCGGTGGAAGCGACGTACCCGCTCAGTGAGTCCAAGGCCGCGATTTCCCACGCCGCCAAAGGCACGGGCAAAATCCTGTTCAAGGGCAGCTGAGGAAATCGCTTCAAAACCGGAAGCGAACGTTTATCGGCGCTTCGATGATGCATGGGTGGGCTCCCCTGTTCAGGGCGGCCGGACTGGCCTACAACAATCGGCACCATCGGAGTGTCCCATGACCCAACCTGCTGTCGACGCTCGCAACGCCGATCAGATTGCTTACTGGAACGGCCCAGGCGGCCGTCACTGGACCGATCGGCAGCAGCTTCAGGACGTTGTCCTCGCCCCGGTATCCAAGATCCTCATTGAGCGCGCCGCCGTAAAAGCAGGGGAAGCTGTCTTCGATATCGGCTGTGGCTGTGGAGCCACGTCCTTTGATCTTTTGACGCAGGTTGGCCCCGGCGGCCACGTCACCGGTGTCGACATTTCCGAACCGATGCTG
The DNA here is from genome assembly GCF_058794875.1 of Afipia sp. GW823-FHT06G09. Classification (NCBI taxonomy): domain Bacteria; kingdom Pseudomonadati; phylum Pseudomonadota; class Alphaproteobacteria; order Hyphomicrobiales; family Nitrobacteraceae; genus Afipia; species Afipia sp. GW823-FHT06G09. Next base: position 404,105 of record NZ_JBXAHF010000004.1, on the reverse strand, counting down.
GGCCGGGCCCGAGAGCTTGCACCGCCAAACATGCCGATCGAGTTCGTGCTGGCGGATGCAACGGTATATCCGTTCCCTCCTGCAAGTGCGGATATGCTGTTCTCGCGTTTCGGGGTCATGTTCTTCGCACAACCTTCGGATTCGTTCGCGAACATGCGCAAGGCGCTGCGGCCAGGCGGTCGCCTCGCCTTCGCCTGCTGGCGGACACCGCGCGACAATCCATGGATGATGCTCGGCCTTCAGGAGGCCTACAAATACGTGCCGAAGCTTCCTGAAATGAAACCGGACGATCCGGGCCCATTCTCATTCGCGAGCGAGGAACGGGTCCGGAGAATTCTTGGCGAGGCCGGCTTCTCGAATGTGGGAATGGACCGAGTCGACTTATTGCTCGACATCGCAACCGGCCGCGGCCTTGAAGCGGCCATCGAGACGACCCTTGCCATCGGTCCCACCAGCCGCGCGCTCGAGAATCAGCCGCCGGACAAGATCGAAGCAACCACGCAATCGATTCGCACGATGCTCGCCTCGCATCAGAAGGGCAACACCATCCCTCTCGGCGGATCGATCTGGATCGTTACAGCGACGAACCCACGCTAGTTCACGCCACACCTGAATTTCCGTCGCATCGCATCGCCCAACCGGAACATAAGCCTTCCCGCCGCTTTATTCGTACCCTGCAACCGACTGCGGAGACAATGATGGCGCGGAAGTACTCGAAGGGGGCAGCCAAAAAAGTCGCGCGTGCGATGCACAAGCGGAAAAAAGGAACATTGAAGAGCGGACGATCGGGCAAAAAGGTCACGAGCCGGAAGCAAGCCATCGCGATTGGCCTGTCCGAAGCCAGACAAGAAGGGAAAAAGGTGCCAGCGAAAAAGTCCGCATCAAAGGCACGGAAAACGAAAAAGGCAAAGAAGGCGAAGCGGTCGAAATCATAGATGCGCAGATGCGGGATGTATCGGGATTACCGCGTAATGCCTATGGCTGATGTGGTTTTCCACCGGCCCCAGCCTGCCCGCTCGACAAGGCCAAGGCGGACTTTTAGTCTGCGCGCCGAACCCCGGGGACAGGCGGAGCGATGCGATCCAAGATCTGTTGTACGCTGGCGCTTGCCGTTGCCTTGTTCGTGCAGCTTGGAGCAGCAGTCGCACAATCCGACACCAGTGTTGAGATCACCTTCTGGAATTCGGTGAAGGACTCGAGAAACCCTGCTGAAATCTCGGCCTACCTCGATAAATATCCGAACGGTACATTCGCTGCACTCGCCAGAATCCGGCTGGACGCACTGAAGCAGAAAGCCGTCCAGCCCCCTGGCGAACAATGGGCGGCCATCGGATTTGCGGCGCGCGGCGCCTGGGGCGCCGTATGGCAGAAGGCGACGCGGGACGAGGCCGAAGCGCGAGCCCTGACCCTTTGCGTCAACAACGGCGGACGTGGCTGCAAGGTTTCATCCACAACCAAATGCGGTGCGATGGCGTTCTACACCACGCGTATCCGCCGAACCCGTTACTGGGGTGCATTCACCGCCGAAGGTCCGACGCTCGGCCAAGCCATCGATGCTGCCTCGGCGCGCTGTCGCAAGGAAGGCCGCAGCCCGTCAGATTGCAACATCCGGGCTTCTTTCTGTGCAGATGGCAGCCACCGGGGGTGATCCGGGGCACTTTTATTCTACGGGGATGACGTCTACCGCCACCGCAAGCTTCTGCTTGCGCGATCCGACGATAATTCCATCGACCGGTGATACGTCGGTGTAGTCGCGTCCGACCGCCAGAACAACATGATCGTTGCCGATCACCAGATCGTTGGTGGGATCGAAACCCATCCATCCAATCTCGTCACCACACCAGACAGAAACCCATGCGTGCGTCGCGTCCGCACCCTGGAGCCGCGATCTCCCCGGTGGAGGCGTGGTCCTCAGATAGCCGCTTACATAAGCCGCCGGCAACCCGAGGCCGCGCAATCCAGCGATCATAATGTGCGCGAAATCCTGACAGACCCCTCGCCGCTTCCTGAAAACGTCCAGCAGCGGCGTCGAAATCTCCGTTGCCTTCGAGTCGTAGACGAAGTCACGATTGATCCGTCGCATCAGGTCAGCCACCGAGGAAAATATCGCGCCGCCGGTCGGAAAACACGCCGCAGCATAATCCGTAACGGATGGCTGGATTGATATGAGCGGGCTAGCGAACAGATATCCGACGGGCGAAACCGCCGCGAGCCCATTGGATGCGAAGGCAGCCTCGCGGACCTGCTCCCATCCAGGAGAGACCATGTCGCGCGGCGGAGCCGTGCGGGCAACGTCCACACGTGATCGCGCATCGATGCGCAGAACGCGATGAGGGGTCTCAATCACGATGCTTTCGGTACGGATTCCGAAAAAGTCCGTTCTCACCGTGCGATCGAGCGGTACCGGCTTGATCTCAACGCGATGAGAAATCAACTGCTGGCCATCGCCGCTTTTCGGTTCAAGCCTCAGCGAGCAGCGCGCAAAGCTGACCGGGCTCTCATAGGAGTACGTGGTGACATGACGAATGTCGTAAATCACGCAAACCCCGTCAGCTTCTCCGGTCTCAAGGCGAGACTGCCGTGCGGGAAGTAGTGCGATCCGATGGCGTCGGCCAAGTTCAGCAGATCCTGCTCAAGCAAGAACAGGGTCTTGGCATCAAACGACTCCGCCTCTCCCGCGATCATTGAGGCCTGAAGAGTCACAGCGAGACGGTGCGGAGGATCGATCAGGCCGCCTTCACGCATGCTGGGGAGACTGGCGATGTGCTCATTAAGCGCAGCGACCTGAAACGCCACCGAGCGCGGATTGAAGGCATCGAGAACAACCAGATCGCGCACCGGCGCGAGTACCGGTCCGACAAGATAACGCGAACGATAGGTGATCTGGCAATCGACTAGCGTCAACAGCAGGTCGAGGTCCTCAGCTGTCGCCTTGTCGTCGGCAAACTGGCGTGCAAAACGTGCCGTATTGATGGCGCGCTCGACCCGGCGGCCCATCTCAAGGAAGCGCCAGCCCGCGGCGCGATTCATATTCTCCTGCGCAAGGCCTGCGAACGTCGCCAGCGATTGCAGAGTCCATTCCGCGGCTTCGAGCAAGGCTTCGTCGTCCTCCGCCTTTTCCGACAGGCGTTCCACCATTCCGGTGATGACATGCCAGGCATCCGGCGAAAGCCGCTCGCGCAATGTCGTCGCGGTGCGTTGCGCCGACCTGACAAGCGCCAGTGCCGACCCGAACTTATCCTTGGCTTGCAGCGCCTGCGCTGCAGTGGTCGCAAGCTTGGCGCGGGACGATGGCGAGGTGGCGCCCCAGGCAACAAGCAGGCGCTGAATGCGCTCGATCACCGGCTGCATCGGCGACGGCCCCTTGCCGGGTTCGCGCAAGGCCCCGCCCAGTGCGCGAACCAGCCGCAAGGTCGCCTCGGCGCGTTCGAGGTAGCGGCCTAGCCAGAATAGATTGTCCGCAGCACGGCTGGGCACCCATCCGGCAATGCGTCTGATGCGTACGGCATCACTCGGCGGTAGCAACGTGGACGTTGCGACTTCCTTCTCCGACACAACCCAGACGTCAGCGGCGCGTGCGCCCTCGCCCATTGAAACCGCACGCGCATCAGGCTTGTCGGCGATGCGGCAGAACCCGCCCGGCAGGATGGTCCAGCCGCTCGGCGTGGCGGCGGCGAAAACCCGGAGAACGAACGGGCGTGGAGAGATATGCCCGTTGTCCCAAACCGGCGTCGTGGAGAGGCGCACCATCTCCTGTCCGACATAGTCGATGCCGCGTTTGCCGATAGCATCGACCAACCGCGCGCGCTCATCTGTGGACAGGGAACTGCCGACAATCGGACCACGGCCCGGGAAACCAGGCACAGACGGCCCGTAAGCACCCTCGATCGCCATGTCATCGAGGCGCGAAAGCACCTCGTCACGGGCGGATTTCTGCCCACACCACCACGTGGCGATATGCGGCATCTTCAGGTCTTCGCCGAAGAAGCGCTGGCTCAGGCTCGGCAGGAAACCGAGCAGCGTCCGGGCTTCCATCACGCCTGAACCCGGCATGTTGGCGACGGCGACACCACCCTTCCTGATGACGTCAATCAGCCCCGGAACGCCAAGCATGGAACGTGCATCAAGTTCGAGGGGATCGAGGAAGTTCGAGTCCACCCGCCGCAGCAGCACATCGAGGCGCTTCAGACCGGCAACGGTGCGTACGTGCAGCCGATCCTCGCTCACCGCAAGGTCATCGCCTTCCACCAGCAGAAATCCGAGATAGCGCGCCAGCGTGGCATGTTCCGAATAGGTTTCGCTGGAATTACCCGGCGTCAGCAAACCGATGCGCGGCTCGTCGCGATCCGCGATGGCGCGCAGGCTGTCGCGGAACGCTTCAAAAAACGGCGCAACGCGTTCGACGTTCATCGACGTGTAGAGATTTGTCAGTGCACGCGACAACACCAGCCGGTTTTCGAGTGCATAGCCCGCGCCGGACGGCGCCTGCGTACGATCGTTCAGCACCCACCAGCGCCCGTCGGGTCCACGGCCGATGTCGGCGGCATAGAGATTGAGATACTGACCGCCGGGCGGCGTCACACCGCAAACCGAACGCAGATACTCTGCACTCCCGGCAACGGCCGCTGCGGGCAATGCGCCTTCGGCAATCAGTCTGCCTTCACCGTACAGATCGCGCAGGATCTGCTCGAAAAGCTCCGCGCGCTGGGCGACCCCTTCCGATATTTGCTTCCATTCCACCTCGTCGATCAGCAGTGGCAAATGGCTAAGCGGCCAGGAACGGTCCGCAGCTTCCCCGGGGGCGCGATATGTGACGCCGGCATCGCGCATATGCTGATCCGCGGATGCGAAGCGGCGCTCGATCTCGCCGGACGAAAGCGCCGAGAACGCGTCAAAGAAACGGGTCCATACCTCGCGGGGCTGGCCCTCGGCGTCCTGAAACTCGTCCGGAATTCCGGGCAACGGCGCGTAGCCGCGGGTGCAATCCAGAAGATCGCGCTGTGCCCCTCGCTGTGCCTTTTCTCCGCTATCTGTGTCCGCCATCCGACTCGCCTTCTGCCTTTTGCGACAACTTCGCCGATTATGGCGGCGGCCTCAATGCGGGAGCGGTGTCCGAAGGTCCAGAGTCAGGGGAAATTCGAGGGTTCTTTCCTCGGGCGGCACATTTATTGGGCCCGGCGTGTGCCCATGGTCCTGAAAGCGGGCAAGCCGCCGCGCCTCGGCCTCGTAGCTGTTCACCGGCTTGGTATCGTAGCTGCGCCCACCCGGATGGGCGACATGGTAAACACAGCCGCCCAGCGAGCGGCCATTCCATGTGTCTAGGATGTCAAAGGTCAGCGGCGCATGAACCGGAATCGTCGGATGGAGACCCGACGATGGCTGCCATGCCTTGAAACGAACGCCCGCGACTGCCTCGCCTGCGCGCTCGGTGTTGGTCATCGGCAATCGGCGGCCATTGCAGGTGATCACATGCCGTCCTTCGATGAAGCCGCTAACCTTAACCTGCAAGCGCTCGACAGACGAGTCAACATAGCGCACCGTGCCGCCGCCGGCGTTTTCCTCGCCGAGCACATGCCACGGCTCCAGGGCCTGCCGCAGCTCAAGCGTCACGCCGCCATGCTGGACGCTGCCGAAAAGCGGAAAACGAAACTCAAGTTGCGCTTCGAACCATTCCGGCTCGAAATCGTAGCCAGCCTGCTTCAGGTCCGAGAGCACGCTTCTGAAATCTTCCCAGAGAAAATGCGGCAGCATGAAGCGATCATGCAACGTCGTTCCCCATCGCACGAAGCGGCCATCCTGCGGCTCACGCCAGAATTTCGCGATCAAGGCCCGGATAACCAGTTGCTGCGCGAGGCTCATGCGCGCATCGGGCGGCATCTCCAATGCACGGAATTCAACAAGACCTAGGCGGCCCGTGGGGCTGTCGGGTGAGTAAAGTTTGTCGATGCAGATTTCGGCACGATGGGTGTTGCCGGTAATGTCCACCAGCAAATGCCGGAACGTGCGATCCACCAGCCACAACGGCACCTTCTCGCCTTTCGGCGGAATCTTCGAGATCGCAATCTCCAACTCATAGAGCGCGTCATGCCGGGCTTCATCGATGCGCGGAGCCTGACTGGTCGGGCCGATGAACATGCCGGAGAACAAATACGATAGCGACGGATGGCGTTGCCAGTATAGCACCACGCTCTTGAGCAGATCGGGGCGCCGCAGAAATGGCGAGTCCGCGGGCGTGCCGCCGCCCACAACGACATGATTGCCGCCGCCAGTGCCAGTGTGACGGCCATCGATCAGGAAACGGTTCGCACCAAGGCGAACATGCGCGGCCTCCTGATAGAGACTGATGGTCGTATCGACGATTTCGCGCCAGTTCTTCGCCGGATGAATGTTGATCTCGATCACGCCTGGGTCGGGAGTGACCTTAATGACCTCGACACGCGGATCGTAAGGCGGCGCATAGCCCTCGACATGAACCTGAAGCTTCATGTCTTCTGCGGTTGCCTCCACCACCGCGATCAGTTCGAGATAGTCCTCGAGCTTCTCCACCGGCGGCATGAACGCGCAGAGAATGCCGTCGCGAATCTCGATCGACAGCGCCGTGCGGACACCGCCCTTTCCGCCAGCCTGCTGCTCCTGAATGAACTGGCGCGGCCCGCCATCTGCCAATGCTCCACCATCGAATACGGGCGGCTGAGCGACCGGCTCGGATGAAGCAGCCGTAGCATCGAACACCGGCAGCGCTTCGCGTTCTTCCGTCGGATCCTGTTCGACGATATAGGGATAGTCCTCCGGCGGAATCCATTGTAGCGAATTCATCGGCAATCGCAGACCCAGCGGTGAATCGCCCGGCATCAGGAACAGGTTTCCCCGCCGGAGATTCCATTTCTCGCTCCGCCAGCGGCTGGCGACCTTCGCATTCCAGCGCTGTACCGGCAGCACGAAGCCACGCGGCACGTTCAGCCCCTGCTGAAACACCTGCGCCATGCGCGAGCGTTCTTCCGGATCGGCCAGCTTCGAATCGCTCGGATCGACATTGCCCGGAAGGCTGTTCTCCTTCAAAAGCCAGTGCGCCTGATCCTCATAGGCCGGCAGCACATTGCCTGCATCGATGCCGAGTTTTTCTGCAATGCCCGCCGCGAATTTTTCCGCCTGCTCGATCTTCGCGGAGCGCGGCCCTTCCATCGGCGCGATCAGGTCAGGATTGCGCCAAATCGGCACGCCGTCCTTGCGCCAGTAGAGCCCGAAAGCCCAGCGCGGCAGGCTTTCACCGGGATACCACTTGCCCTGTCCGTAGTGCAGAAGGCCACCCGGAGCGAAGCGGGTGCGCAAACGGCGGATGAGATCATCGGCAATGCCACGTTTGGTCGGGCCGACTGCGGCTGTATTCCACTCGGCGGACTCCAGATCGTCCATGGAAACGAATGTCGGCTCGCCGCCCATGGTCAGCCGCACATCGTCGGCTGCGAGGTCGGCATCAACCTTCTCGCCCAACACGTCGAGACGCCGCCATGACTCATCAGAGAATGGTTTGGTGATACGCGGCGCTTCGTTGACGCGCGTCACCTTCATCTCGAAACCAAAATCGACATTGGCCGCGCTGACATTGCCGCTGATCGGCGCAGCAGTCCGGTAGTGCGGTGACGCTGCGACCGGGATATGCCCCTCTCCCGTCAGCATGCCCGACGTCACATCGAAGCCGATCCATCCGGCGCCGGGCAGATAAACCTCCGCCCAGGCATGAAGATCGGTGAAATCAGCCTCGACTTCTCGGGGCCCCTGCAACGGGTCGATGTCAGGACGCAACTGAATGAGATAGCCGGAGACGAAGCGCGCCGCCAATCCAAGATTGCGCAGCGCCTGGATCAGGAGCCAGGCGGAGTCGCGGCACGAGCCCGCGCCGCTCCGCAGCGTCTCCTCTGGCGTCTGAATCCCCGGCTCCAGACGGATGACGTAGTTGATCCTGTCGCGCAGCTTCGCGTTGAGCTCAACAAGGAAGTTTACGGTGTTGGTCGGTCCGCGCGGAATGCTCGCAAGATATTCCGCGAGCAACGGGGTGACCGGCTCGGTCTTCAGATACGGCGTAAGCTCGTCGGCAAGGTCAGCCGGATATTGAAATGGAAACGTTTCCGCGTACGGCTCGACAAAAAAATCGAACGGATTGACCACCGCCATATCGGCGATGAAGTCCACCTCGATCTTGAATTCCAACGTCGGCTCGGGAAACACGAAGCGCGCGAGCCAGTTCCCCTGCGGGTCCTGCTGCCAGTTGACGAAATGCTTCTCGGGCAAAACCTTCAGCGAATAGCTGGAAACCCGTGTGCGCGAGTGCGGTGCCGGCCGCAGCCGGATGACCTGCGGCCCGAGGCTGACGGGCTGGTCATACCTATAATGTGTGACGTGATGCAGGGCGACGGCGATGGACACTGCGCAACAACCTCAATGGCTTGTTTTTAAGCAGAACACCGGACCAAGCCTCTATCAAGCGCTAACAACGGGCAAGCCCTGCCTAACGCATTGGCGAATCGAGGTTTCGTGCCGAAATGCCGAGCGATTTGATGCGCGATGCCAAGGTGGTCGGCTTGATCGCAAGCAGTTCCGCCGCGCCGTCCTTGCCAAAAACCTTGCCGCCGGATGCCTTCAGCGCGGTCAGGATATTGTTGCGTTCGTGCTCCCGCATCTCATCGTCCGTCATGATAACTTGAGGCGCGCCATTCCTGGGACGCCGTGACGCTACGGGGAGTTCGGTTCCGGTTTGCTGAATGGGCAGATCAATCCGCAGCCGGCCGTTCTGGGCCAAAATGGCGGCGCGTTCGATCACATTCTGTAACTCGCGGACGTTGCCCGGCCAGTCGTACTGCATCAGGCGACGCACATCGCCTTCCGATAATCGAAGGTTGGATTTGAGCGATTTGCTCTCGCTGCTCAGGAAATGCTGCGCGAGTAACGGGATGTCCTCACGACGGTCACGCAGCGGCACGGTTTCAACCGGAAACACGTTGAGCCGGAAATAGAGATCCTCGCGGAATCGCCCCTGCTTCACTTCCTGCTTCAGTTCGCGATTGGTCGCGGCGATAACACGGACGTTTACGGCACGTGTCCGCTCCTCACCGACGCGCTCAAAATGCCCCTCCTGCAACACGCGCAACAGCTTGCCCTGAAGTTCCAGCGGAATTTCGCCGACCTCATCCAGAAACAGTGTCCCGCCATCGGCGAGTTCAAATCGTCCGACACGGTCGCGCAACGCGCCGGTAAACGCTCCGCGCACATGGCCGAAGAATTCGCTCTCGAACAGCTCACGCGGGATTGCCGCACAGTTGACACGGATCAGCGGACGATCGCTGCGCTGGCTCGCCTCGTGGATGGCGCGCGCGATCAACTCCTTGCCAGTGCCGGACTCGCCGGTGATCATCACGGTCGCGTCGGTCGGCGCGACGAGGCTGACCTGCCGCAGCGTCTTCTGCACCGCCGCCGTGCGGCCGATGATGCCGCGGGGATTCGTCTCGGTGCGGATTTCCTCCTGCAAATAGGCGTTTTCCTGCTCGAGACGCTCGCGCAGTTGATCGACCTCGGCGAGCGCCGCGCGAAGCTTTTCATCCGCCTCGCGGCGCTGACTGACATCGCGGAACACAATCACCGCGCCAACCACCACGCCGCGATCGCGGATCGGCGTGGACGTGTATTCGACCCAGACCGGCGTGCCGTCCTTGCGCCAGAACACCTCGTCATCCACCTGATGCACCGCGCCGTCGCGGAACGCGGCATAGATCGGACAGTCCTCGTGCGGATAATGCCTGCCGTCGTGGTGTGTATGATGCACGGTCGCGTGAATATTGGTGCCGACCAGTTCCTCCGCCGACCAGCCGAGAATGCGCTCGGCGACCGGATTGACGAATGTGGTCTTGCCTTCGGCGTTGACCCCATAGATGCCCTCGCCCGCCGCGCGCAGGATCAACTGGTTCTCGCGCTCGATATCACGGAAGACACGCTCCACGCGTTGCCAGGCAGCAATACCGCCGCGCATGTGATCCTCCGCCGTAACGTCGACAAACCGCCGGCGGCGCTGTTCGAGGTCACTCATCGCCAGCAGCACCAGCGGCGTGCCCTCCTGCGGGATGAGCGACCCGGTATATTCCAGCCGCAGCTTGTTACCCGCGGCATGACGCGGTGTCAGCGACGTGGTCCAGAATGAGCCCCTGTCGAACACTGCCTGGGTGAACACAATCAGCGCCGGCACCTGACCGGCATGCAAGGCGCTGATCTTCATCTGCCGGAGCAGTGCACGGTCGTATCCAAGCAAAGCGCACACGGCGGGATTGGCCTCCACGATGCGGTCGCCATGAGGATCCAGCAACATCGTCGGCTCGGCCGAAAAATCGAACGCGGCGCCCCACAGATCGGGGCCCCTCTCCGTTATCGGGGACAAGGAGACGTCCATAAACTCTCACTACGAAATATCGTAATTGATCTACGAATAATCGTGTAACACGAAATTTCGTAACCGGCAATATTACCGCTGCAGCGTAGGCTTATTGATAAATCGCGCGAAACGGGAATGGCACGCAGCTTGCGTAGTGGACTGAAACGCTATGCAGGAGGTTTCATGTCCACCTTCGACAATCCATTCGATCCAAACCGTCGCCTCTCCTCTTTCGGCTGCGCTTGCGGCCAGCACGCGAACGACGCGGAGCACGATGCAGCACTCCAACTCCAGACTGTTGCCTCACAGGGCGACGAGCAGCGCTATGAAGGCGTCGTCGCATCGGCCGTCATGCGCGCGATGTTTCCGCAAGACGTCGCACGCCGCGCGTTCCTGAAATCGGTCGGCGCTGCGACTGCCGTCGCCGCTGTCTCGCAGTTTTTTCCCCTGAAGACCGCCACCGAGGTTTTCGCGCAGGGCGCGCCGCTTGAAAAGAAGGACCTCAAGGTCGGATTCATTCCCATCACATGCGCCACGCCGATCATCATGGCAAAGCCGATGGGCTTCTATGAAAAGCAAGGCCTCAACGTCGAAGTGATCAAGACTGCCGGCTGGGCTGTCATCCGCGACAAGACCATCAACAAGGAATACGACGCGGCGCACATGCTCTCGCCTATGCCCATCGCCATCTCAATGGGCGCCGGCTCCAATCCGATCCCCTACACCATGCCCGCGGTTGAAAACATCAACGGTCAGGCCATCACCCTCGCCATCAAGCACAAGGATAAGCGCAACCCCAAGGACTGGAAGGGCTTCAAGTTCGCGGTGCCGTTCGACTACTCGATGCACAATTACCTGCTGCGCTACTACCTGGCGGAGCACGGCATCGATCCCGATACCGACGTTCAAATCCGCGCGGTGCCGCCGCCGGAAATGGTCGCCAATCTTCGCGCCGACAACATCGATGGCTTCCTCGGTCCAGATCCGATGAACCAGCGCGCTGTGTATGATGGCGTCGGCTTCATCCACATTCTGACGAAGGATATCTGGGAGGGCCATCCCTGCTGCGCGTTTGCGGCGTCCAAGGAATTCGTCACCACGATGCCAAATACCTACGCTGCGCTGCTGAAATCGATCATCGATGCGACGGCGTTCGCGCACAAGGCCGAGAACCGCAAGCAGATTGCCGAGGCTATCTCCCCGGCGAACTACCTCAACCAGCCGCCAATCGTGCTCGAGCAAATTCTCACCGGCACGTTCGCCGATGGACTCGGCAACATCGTGACGCAGCCGAACCGCGTCGATTTCGATCCGTTCCCTTGGCAGTCGTTCGCAGTCTGGATCATGACCCAGATGAAGCGTTGGGGACAGATCAAGGGTGACGTCGACTACGCCGGTGTCGCGAGCCAGGTCTATCTCGCCACCGATACAGCAAAACTCATGAAGGAAGTCGGTCTCATACCTCCCACAACCACCACAAAGTCCTTCAGCGTGATGGGTAAGCCTTTCGATCCGACAAAGCCTGAGGATTACCTCAAGAGCTTCAAGATCAGCAAGGCGAGCTAAGCATGACCTCGTCGCTGAAACTTCGCGCGGCCGTGCTGTCGATTGCGATCTTCCTCGCCTTCATCGGCGCGTGGCATCTTGCCACGCGCGGCAGCGGGTCGGTCGCGACCATGAGCCCGGAATACGCAAAGCTGATGGGTGTGACCGCGACCCAGGGCAAATCGGCAATGCCGGGACCGCTCGATGTCGGCGCTAAGCTCTGGCAGCATATCAAGAGCCCGTTCTACGACAACGGCCCGAATGACAAGGGCCTTGGTATCCAGCTCGGCTATTCGATTGCCCGCGTGTTGCTGGGTTACTTCCTCGCCGTGATTGTGGCGATCCCGCTCGGATTCCTGATCGGCATGTCGCCGCTGATCAGCAAGGCGCTCGATCCTTTCATTCAGGTTCTGAAGCCGATCTCTCCGCTCGCCTGGATGCCGCTGGCGCTCTACACCATCAAGGATTCCAACACCTCCGCGATCTTCGTGATCTTTATCTGCGCGATCTGGCCGATGCTGATCAACACGGCGTTCGGTGTCTCCGCCGTGCGCAAGGAATGGATCAACGTTGCACGAACGCTCGAGGTCGGATCGATGCGCCGCGCCTTCACTGTGATCCTTCCCGCCGCTGCGCCGACCATCCTGACCGGCATGCGCATCTCCATCGGCATTGCCTGGCTCGTCATCGTCGCGGCTGAAATGCTCGTCGGTGGTACAGGCATCGGTTACTTCGTCTGGAACGAGTGGAACAACCTGTCGATCACCAACGTCATCATCGCCATTCTGGTCATCGGTCTGGTCGGAATGATGTTCGACCAGATCCTTGCGCGGTTCACGCGCATGGTCACGTTCCCGGAGTGATGTAATGATCGAGAAATTCATCTCTATCGAAGGCATCGCCAAGCACTATCCGGCACCAGATGGCAGGAAGACGACCATCTTCGAGGACCTCTGGCTGTCGATGCCGCGCGGAGAGTTCGGTTGCGTGATCGGGCATTCCGGTTGCGGCAAGACCACCGTTCTCAACATCCTCGCCGGGCTGGACGAACCCTCCGAAGGCACCGTGATCGTGGACGGTCAGGCTATCGAGGGCACCAGCCTCGATCGAGCCGTGATTTTCCAGAGTCATGCTTTGTTGCCGTGGCGCACGGTGATGGGCAACGTCGCCTACGCGGTTTCATCCAAATGGCGCAAGTGGGACAAGGCGCGCGTTCGTGCCCATGCCCAGAAGTTCATCGACATTGTCGGTCTCACCGGGTCCGAGCACAAAAGGCCCTCAGAGTTGTCCGGCGGCATGAAGCAGCGCGTCGGTATCGCGCGCGCGCTGTCGATCACGCCGAAAATCATGCTGATGGATGAGCCCTTCTCCGCACTCGACGCGCTGACGCGGGGAACGTTGCAGGACGAGGTTCGCCGCATCTGCCTGGAGACCGGCCAGACCGCCTTCATGATCACGCACGACGTGGACGAAGCGATCTATCTCGCCGACAAGATCTTCCTGATGACCAACGGCCCCGGTGCGGTGCTTGCGGAGGTCTTGGAAAATCCGCTGCCGAAGGATCGGGGCCGCATCGATCTCCACCGGCACCCGCAGTATTACGCATTGCGCAATCACATCATCGACTTCCTGGTCACACGCAGCAAGACGTTCGTGGAAACCAACAAGAATCACGACCCGCGCAACGTGCCCGTTGTCCGCCCCGGATTCACGGAGCCAGCAATCGTGACCACGAACGCATCTACCGATAAGCCAGCGGCCGGCCAGATCAGCGCCGCCTGATTAACTTTCAAAACTGGAGAATTGAAATGAAGCGATCCGACCTCACCGAGAAACTGCTCGACATCAAGCGCGAGAACGGCTGGAGCTGGAAACATATCTGCGAACAGATCGGCGGCCACTCCGAAGTGCTGGTGGTTGGCGCCATCCTCGGCCAGATGAAACTGACAAAACCGCAAGCCGAGAATGCCGCCAAACTGTTCGGCCTCTCCAAGGTCGAACAGGCGATGATCAATGAGGTGCCGATGCGCGGCGAAGGAATCCAGATGCCGCCCACCGACCCGCTGATCTACCGGCTTTACGAACTGGTGATGGTAAACGGACCGGCGTGGAAAGCGCTCATCGAGGAAGAATTCGGTGACGGCATCATGTCCGCAATCGATTTCGACATGGACATGGAACGCCTCGCCAATCCAAAGGGAGATCGCGTCAAGATCACCATGTCGGGCAAATTCCTGCCGTACAAGTATTACGGCGCGACCGGCAACCAGCAAGAATACGGTTTCAAGGAAGCGTAAATTACGGCATTAGGCGGATGGCGTCGTTGAAGAAATCCGGGCCACCGAAGTTGCCGGATTTCAGCGCCGTCACCGCCTCGCCCTTGCTCCAGCCTACGCACCGCAGCACCGGTACGCCTGCGGCGATTTCTGGTCCCACCAGAAAACCCGGAATGCCAAGGCGGTCGACCACGGCGCCTGAGGTTTCGCCTCCAGCGATCACGAGGCGCCTGACGCCGGCGGCAACCAGACCTTCACTGATGGCCGCCATCGCCTGCTCGATGGCACGGCCTGCAACATCGCGGCCGTACTTTGCCTGAAGCGCGGAAACTTGATCGGGCGTCGAACTGCTCGCGATCAGAACCGGTCCCTTGCCGAGGTGTTCTCGTGACCAGCCAAGCGCGCGCTGAACCTCGGACGGCCCTGCGACGATCTTTTCAGGATCGAGCCGCAGCACCGGCATGGATTTCTCGGCATAGGCGATCTGCGTCAGCGTCGCCTGCGAACAGCTCCCGGCAAGGCAAGCGACCGGGCCACCGATCGTCTTTTGATCGGCACTCGCCGAGGCTGCCCTCACCCTGCCCGACGCGACAAGACCGCGGGCGAGCCCAAGGCCCATTCCCGACGCACCCACCGACAAACGATGATCCAGCGCAACCTGACCAATGATCTCAAGCTCAGGATCGAACACGGCATCGATGATCGCAGCCCCGACGCCTTGTTTGGCAAAATCGGTCAGCTTTGCGCGGATCGCTTCGGCGCCTTTTGCGACGGTGGCGAGGTCAACCAAACCGACTTTGGATTTACTCTGCCGCGCCAGCACCCGCACAAGATTGGAGTCGTGCATCGGATTGAGCGGATGATCCTTCAGCGGGCTTTCGTTCAACGGCACGCTACCCACGAACAGGTTGCCTTGGTAAACTGTGCGCCCCGTTCCGGGAAACGCGGGCGTCACGAGCACGATGGCATCGCCGGAATCGGTGCGCAGTGCATCCATCACCGGCCCGATGTTGCCGGCATCCGTTGAATCGAATGTCGAGCAGATCTTGAATAGGACATGGGCCGCGCCCCGCGCCCGCAGCCACTTGTCCGCGTCACGGGAGCGCGCAACCGCCTGCGACGCCTCAATGGAGCGGCTCTTCAGCGATACAACAACGGCATCGACATCGGGCAGCGCCAGCGCGTCACTCGGAACGCCGATGGTCTGCACCGTGCGCAGCCCGCAGCGGGTCAACGTGTTAGCGAGATCGGATGCGCCGGTGTAGTCGTCTGCGATACAGCCCAGAGCCAGCGTCACGCGCGCGCTCCAGTCCTGGACTTCGCATAAGGCGCGAACCAGCCGAGCCCCTCGGACGTCTCGCCTTTTGGACGGTATTCGCAGCCGACAAAGCCGCCATACCCCAGCCGGTCGAGTTCCTCGAACAGGAAAGGATAATTCAGTTCCTCGCCTGCCGGTTCGTTACGTGAAGGAACACTTGCGATCTGGATATGTCCTATCATCGGCATCATCTGCCGAAGCGCAACGGTAACATCGCCGTGCACGATCTGCCGATGATAGATATCGAACTGCAATTTCAGATTTGGCATTTTCAAGTCACTGATCACGCTAGCCGCAAAATCAAAATCGTTCAGGAAATACCCCGGAACATCGCGCGGATTGATCGGCTCCAGCATGAGATCGATCTCTTCCTTGGCGAGCGCCTCGGCAGTCCACGCCACCGAGCGGCGGAACGCGTCGACCGCTTTCGGATCGCGGCGGTCGGCAATGCCTGCCATAAGATGCAGTCGTTTAACGCCGGTAGCGGCCGCATAAGGCAACGCCCGCTGGACGCTCGCCTGTACATCCGCGAGGCGGTCTGGCAACGCGGCGAAACCGCGCTCTCCTTTGTTCCAGTCTCCGGGAAACAGATTGAACAGCGCCTGGGTCAGGCCGTTGCGGTGAAGCCGTTCACCAACCTCGTCAGGCGAATGTTCGTATGGGAACAGAAACTCAACCGCCGAAAAGCCCGCTTTTGCCGCCGCGTCGAAGCGATCGAGAAACGGCACTTCGTTGAACATCATGCTGAGATTTGCTGCAAAACGAGGCATTGGATGATTCCGTTTCTTGTTGTTGTGATCGGGCCCTACTCACCCGGCAGCTTCGTGCCTGTGACACGCGCGTACATCCGCGCCACCGACGCATCGTCGTCGCGGCCCATGCCAGCGGCCGATGTCATCAGAAACATCTGTAATGCAGCCGCCGAGACCGGAACCGGAAATTTCGCGGTTCGCGCCATGTCCTGGATGATGCCGAGGTCCTTGACGAAAATATCGACGGCGCTGCGTGGCGTGTAGTCGCCGTCCAGCACGTGAGGCATCCGATTCTCGAACATCCAGGAATTCCCGGCGGATGCTGTGATGACCTCATAAACCTTGGCGATGTCGAGACCCTGCTTTGCCGCAAACGCCATCGCTTCGCTCGCGGCCGCGATGTGCACGCCGGCCAGAAGCTGATTGATCATCTTGAAGGCCGCGCCCTGCCCAGGCTCATCGCCAAGTTCATACAACTTCGCCGACATCGCATCGAGTGCCGCCCTCGCCCTGGCAAACGCAGCCTTGCTGCCGGACGCCAGGATTGTGAGTTCACCCTGCGCGGCGCGCTGCGCACCGCCACTGATCGGCGCATCGAGATAATGCCGTCCGGTGGCTTCGAGCTGTTTTGCCAGGTGCCGCGCGACATCCGGGTCCATCGTCGCGGACGATATAAAAACCGACCCTTTGGGCAAGGTCTCCGCAACACCTTGCGGGCCGAACAGGATCGCCTCGGTCTGCACGGCGTTCACGACCACACTGACGACCGCATCGGCCTCCCGCGCCGCTTCGGCCGGCGACGCCGCGCCGCGGCCCCCCTCAGCAACCAGCCGCGCAACCGCTTCCGCCGCTACGTCGCAGCCCGCAACGTCGAAGCCGGCCCGCTTCAACGACAGCGCCATACCAAGGCCCATCGAACCGAGGCCGACAACTCCAATGCGTCCAGTGGGCATACGATCTCCCGGATTGTCGTGTGCCCGCGCATTTGGTGGCGGGCGTTGACTGCTTGGTAGCACGGCCCACGGCACGTCCAAAATGGCGTTTGAGCCTTTCTGAAAACCGTGAGAAAAGGCATGCGGAAGGGCTACGGAATGACGGAAACACGGCTTCGCGATCAGATTTGCCAGTTCGGCCGCTCGTTGTTCGAGCGCGGCCTGACCCCGGGATCCTCAGGAAACATCAGCGTCCGCCTCGATGACGGCGGCTGGCTGGTGACACCGACCAACGCCTCCCTCGGGTTTCTGGATCCGGCCAGCATCTCGCGATTGAACAGTTCGGGACGTCTGTTGTCGGGTGATGCGCCCACCAAGGAAATCCCGTTGCATGCCGCGCTCTATGAGACGCGACGCAACGCGCGCGCCGTCGTCCATCTGCATTGCGCACACTGCGTTGCCGTGTCCATGCTGCCCGATATCGATCCGCATGCAGCGCTGCCGCCACTGACGCCCTATTACGTGATGCGCTGCGGCACGACCGCGCTGCTGCCCTATTACCGCCCGGGCGACGCGGCGGTCGCCGATGCGATCCGGGGGCTTGCCGGCAAGTACTCGTGCGTGATGCTGTCCAATCATGGACCGGTGGTTGCCGGCGACACGCTAGAAGCCGCCGTGTTTGCCATGGAAGAGCTCGAAGAGACCGCAAAGCTCTATCTGATGCTGCGCGGCATGAATCCCCGTACATTGACGCCCGAGCAGGTCGCTGACCTGGCTTCAGCATTCCCGTCCGCCGCATCGACAGTCGGCGACAAGCAAGTTCCTGGCTGAGCCCCCGCGACAATACGGCACGGAAAAGACGTTTACAGTTATCGAAGTGTCACGCCGATGTAGCGGCACTGACACACAGAACACCGACAAGCAGCGCATGTCTTCAAGGAGGATTACATGCGCATTGCTACATTGTCGTTGCTCGCACTGACCGCTCTGCCCGGTCTCGCGGCGGCTCAAACATCCGGTCAAGCCTTCCCCGCCACCCTTGCCGGCCACGCCGTGATGCCTGCCGAGTCCTTTGTCGAAGCCCCCGCGGATGCCCCCGCGGACCTGAAGGTTTCAGGCAAGTTTACCACCGGCACCCGCGTCGATGCCATCGGCAGCGTCGAGGGTAAATCCTTCGACCGCCCGACTGGCGTCAAGTTGCCGTTCAAGGGCCAGCCCTTGCAGGGCCACTCCGGGATCAAGAAAGCCGCTGATGGCACGTTCTGGGTGATTTCGGACAACGGCTTCGGTAGCAAGGCGAACTCGCCGGACGCCATGCTCTTCCTGAACAACTACCGCATCGACTGGACCAAAGGCGCGGTTGAGCGTGTCTCCACCGTCTTCCTGCGCGATCCCGATAAGAAGGTGCCTTTCCGCATCGCCAACGAAGGCACGGAATCCCGCTACCTGACTGGCTCAGACTTCGATACCGAGAGCTTCCAGCCGATCGGCGACAAGATCTGGATCGGCGACGAATTCGGTCCCTATCTGATCCGTGCCGATCGCACCGGCAAGGTCGAGGCCGTGTTCGAAACCGAAATCGATGGCAAGCCCGCCCGCTCGCCCGACCACTATGCGATCACGTCGCCAGCGACCCCGACCACGCCGGTGGCCTTCAACATCCGCCGCTCGAAGGGCTACGAGGGCATGGCCGCCTCTCCGGACGGCAAGTTCCTTTATCCCCTGCTCGAAGGCCCGGCCTGGGACGCCGAGAAGAAGGACTGGGAAAAAACCGCTGACGGCAAGGAATATCTGCGCATTCTCGAGTTCGATGTCGGCGCGGGCAAGTGGACCGGCCGTCACTGGAAGTATGTGCTCGAGAGCAATGGCCTCGCTATCGGCGATTTCAACATGATCGATGCGACCACTGCGATGATCATCGAGCGCGATAACGGCGAAGGCACTGCCGACAAGGCTTGCGAGGGTCCGAAGAAGCCAGACTGCTTCCACGATCTCGCCAAGTTCAAGCGCGTCTACAAGATCGAAATGACGGACGCCAATGCAAACGGCCCGGTTCGCAAGATCGGCTATATCGACCTGATGAAGATCGCCGATCCTGACAAGAAGGCGCGCAAGCCGCTGAACAATGGCGCCCTTACCTTCCCGTTCTGGACCATCGAGAACGTCGATATCGTCGATCAGACCCACATCATCGTCGGCAACGATAACAATCTGCCATTCTCCACGAGCCGTGAGCCCAACAAGGCTGACGACAACGAGTTCGTGCTGCTGAATGTCGCGGAGTTCCTGAAGGCCCGCTGATTTCAATTTTAACAAACGCAATGAAAGGCCGCCCCGCACCGGGCGGCCTTTTTGCTTCACAACCGGTCATGCCGCGCCAACACCGCAGCTGGGCTGCAATCGCAAATCACAATCACGCGATAGAATTTTCCATGCTGCGTCGCCAGAATGATTTTACGCGCAGGTCGTCTTGCGCCGGCGCAAACCTGCGATAGGCTCTCACCCCGTAAAACGCCAAAAATGACACCCTGCCGGGAGGACAAAATCATGTTTTACGCTTTCAAACATCATGCCCTGAATTCGGTTGCTGCTGCAGCGTTTCTTTGCGCTTTGGCGATTTCGGCGTCAGCTCAATCGCCAAACAACAACCTCGACAAGCTCGGTAATTTTCAGAAAACAGGCGTTACGGAAATTCCGACTGTTCCGCAGACGGGCCGCAAGGTCGACGCGATCAAGGCGAACCTTGCCAAGATCAAACTACCGCCCGGCTTCAAGATCAGCCTGTATGCGCTCGTGCCAGACGCGCGGCATATTGCCGTAGGACCGCAAGGCGTCGTGACGTTCGTCGGGACGCGTAAAAGCAAGGTCTATGCCGTGACGGATCGCGGTAAGGCCGGCTTTGCCGAGGAAGTGAAGGAGTTTGCACCTTCAGTGAACTTCACCATTCCCAACGGTGTCTGCTTTTCCAAGGACGGTTTCCTGTTTGTGGTAGAGCAGAACCGTGTTCTTAATTTTCCGGCCGCCGAGTTTTTCTATGAAAGCCCGGACATCGCCGTCGCTGTGGTCGTTCCACAGGGCGAGTTGATTCCGAAGGAAGACGAAAGCTTCAACCACACAGCGCGCGTTTGCCGCGTCGGGGCCGACAACAAGATTTACATCTCGCTGGGACAGCCTTTCAACGTGCCGGCGAAGAACAAGCTCGATGGCTTCGCGAAGAATGGCATTGGCGGGATCATCAGAATGGATCAGGACGGCAAGAACCGCGAAGTCTATGCCACCGGCATCCGCAACTCGGTCGGCATGGATTTCAATCAAAAGAATAACCAGCTCTGGTTTACGGACAATCAGGTCGACGGAATGGGCGACAACATCCCTCCCGGCGAGTTGAACCGCATCACCCAAGCCGGGCAGAACTTCGGCTTCCCCTATTTCGGCGGCGGCAAGGTTCGCACCGTTGAATACAAGGCCGATACTCCGCCCGCCAATGTGGTCTATCCTGAAGTGGAGATGGACGCCCATGCCGCTGACCTCGGCATGATCTTCTACAACGGCAAATCGTTCCCGGCGAAGTATCGTGGCGGCATCTTCTCCGCCCAGCACGGCTCGTGGAATCGCACGGACCCGATCGGCGCACGCATCATGTTCACGTCGCTCAAACCTGACGGCAGCGCGGACAAGACCGAAGTCTTTGCTTCTGGCTGGTTGACGCCGGATGGCGAATACACCGGTCGTCCGGTAGACGTCGCAACGCTGCGCGACGGCTCACTTCTGGTGTCGGACGATCTCGCCGGCGCGCTGTATCGTATCACCTACGAAGAGAAGTAAGGGACACGTCGCCTGCCGTGAACCAGCCCTCCGGTTCACGGCAGAGCCGATCCAGCAACAAGAAAAGCAGTTCATGCAATCAAAACCGAACAAACACACCGGACCATATCTGGCCGGCCTGCTGGTTCTGCTGACGCTGAACGGGGTGGTCACAGCGCAGGCCGCGGGGGACGCCAAGGCTGGACGAAAGAAGGCGCAAATGTGCGCGGCCTGTCACGGCATCGACGGGGTTTCCAAGATGCCTATGGCCCCCAACATCGCGGGTTCACCTGCAATGTATCTGGAAAAACAACTCAAAGCCTTCCGCTCCGAAGAGCGCAAGGAAGAGAATATGAATGTTGTAGCGAAACCGCTATCGGACGCCGACATCGCAGATCTCGCTGCCTGGTATTCCGGGATAACGGTCGACGTCACGCTGCCAAACTAAGCGTGCGCGACGCGCACCCATCCTGCGTGTGAGCGAGACGAACTGTTATCCGCTAGGCGCGTGACAGCTCTTCGATGGCTGCAACGACGGCATCCCTGACCCCAGGATCGTACAGCGAGTGCCCTGCGGTCTCAACCATTCGTAGCTGGGCATCGGGCCACGCCGCAAGCAGCGCATGGGCAGTCGACGGCGGACACAGGAGGTCGTAGCGGCCTTGCACGACAACTCCCGGAATGCCCCTCAGGCGTCCGGCATTTTCCAGAAGTTGTCCGGGCTTCATGAAGCAGTCATTCTGAAAGTAATGCGCTTCCATAAACGGCGACGATGGAAGACCGCGCCCACCATTCGCCACCGCCGCAAGGTCAAGCCGTGTTTTCGACGGCTTGTGCTCTGAGAGAATGCGCTCGGTGTCGTGCCAGGCGCGGGACGCCGGTCCGTGTACGGCTGGATCGGGATCGAGAATGCGCCGCCAATAGGCGTCGAGCGGCTGGTCGCGCTCGTCCGGCGGCAGCAGGCTGAGAAAATCATCGTTCAGGTCAGGGTAGAAGCGCCGCAAGCCGCCGATGAATGTCCATTCCAGTTCATCGCGGGTGCCCAGAAAAGTCGCGCGCAGCACGATGCCGCTGACGCGCGACGGATGCACCTGCGCATAGGCGAGAGCCAACGTCGCGCCCCACGACCCGCCGACAACCAGCCACCGCTCAAAGCCCAGCATCGCGCGGATGATTTCCATGTCGGCAATCAAATGCGGCAGCGTGTTGTCCTTGCGCGATCCCTTCGGGCGGCTCCTGCCCGCCCCGCGCTGGTCGAACAGCACCGCATGAAAGCGCAGCGGATCGAACAACCGGCGATGGTCGGGCTGGCAACCGCTACCAGGGCCACCGTGCAGATAGACCACGGGGATGCCGTCGGCGCGGCCAACTGTCTCCACATAAAGCTCGTGGCCCCCACCCACCGCAAGATGCTGCACGGTCAGCGGCGTAAACCTGTCAGCCTTTTTGGACGAGGCGGTGTCAGCGGCGTCAGGCCCCATGTGGATCGGCCTCGAATGTGCCGCCTGCAAAGTTCCGGTAGATGAACCGGCGGTTGTCTCCGGCCGCCTCCGTCATAGCTGTCTTGAATATCCGCTCGTGAGCCGGCGACAACGCACAGGCCGGATCGGTGTTGCCGGCATTGCCGGTCAGCGCAAATGCCTGACAGCGGCAGCCGCCGTAATCGATCTCCTTGTATTCACAGCTTTGGCACGGCTCCGGCATCCAGCCGGTGCCGCGATAGCGATTGAATGCTTCCGAGTTCTGCCAGATCCACGTGATGGAATGGTCCCGCACAGATTCAAACGCAAGACCGGTGATCGTTTCCGCCGCGTGACATGGCAATATCTTGCCCGACGGCGAGATATTGAAGAACTGCCGCCCCCAGCCGCCCATGCATTTCTTTGGACGCAGCGCGTAGTAATCAGGGACGACGTAGTCGATAGCCAGAATGCCCTTCAGCCGCGCCTCGGCTTCCTCGACGATCCGGGAGGTCTCGTCGATCTGTTCCATCGTCGGCATCAACGCAGCGCGGTTCTTCAGCGCCCAGCCGTAATACTGCACATTGGCGACTTCCAGCCGATCGGCATCGAGATCGACCGCCATCTGGATGATATCAGCAAGCTGGAACAAATTTTGGCGATGCATCACGGCGTTGACCGTCAGCGGCAAGCCGAGTTCACGCGTCCAGCCTGCCGCATCGATCTTCCTGGCGTGCGCATCCTTCAATCCGGCGACGCGATCGGCCACACCCTGCTCGCTACCCTGAAAGCTGATCTGCACGTGACAAAGTCCGGCATCGGCCAGAGCTGCAAGCTTGTCCTTGGTCAACAGGACAGCCGAGGTGATGAGGTTCGTGTACAGGCCGACATCGGTCGCATGCTGAACCAGTTCCACCAGATCCTTCCGCGCCGTGGGTTCGCCACCGGAAAAATGAATCTGAAGCACTCCAATGGCCGCGAGTTCGCTCAGCACGCGCTTCCACTCGACAGTGGTGAGTTCCGTACCGCCGCGCTCCAGTTCCACCGGGTTCGAGCAGTACGGACACTGCAGTGGGCAGCGATGCGTCAGCTCCGCCAGAACAGCCAGGGGAATTCCAAACGTCTCCGCCTGCGATTTGCGCTGCTCCAGAACCGCCAGTCCGTCCGCCGGCCCGGCGTGAACAGGAGAAACATTGGTGAGCGTCGGACTCATGGTTTTGTGTCCCGTGCCTCCGCAAGGAAACCCTTTTCGGCGAGATCGCGCAGCATGGCGATAACGTCCGTGCCAATCGTACCACGATCGGCGGCATACTTGGCAGCGAGCACATCGATGATCTGATTCACGCTGCTTACGCCGTCACAAAGCTGCAGGATTTCAACTGCAATCTCGTCCGGTGCTAGCACCCGCTCCGGCACCAAAATGACCCAGACCTGCCGGGCCTCATCAAACTTGAGTCTGGCATGCCGGGCCAGCACAGGCCGGCTCTCTTCAGTTATGTCGATCCGGCGGCTTCGCAATGCCATCAGCCCTGCTCCGGCACGAAAGCGCCCGGCGGGATGTGGCCATCGACATATGCATGATAGAGCGCGTCGAGCTGGACCCAGAGCACGTTGGTCTTGAAAATCAGTGCATTGCAGACGGCTTCCCGTTCCTGGGGTGTAGAGGCATGGCGCTTGACGAAATCAAGCGCGAAGTTCGCGTCTCGCGGCGCCTGCTCCATTCGCCGCTTGAAGTAGCTCATAATGTTCGGGTTGATGAAATCGTAGTGCGCGAGCATTCCCGAGATTCGCTCCTCGTGCAGGTTCGGCGCGAACAGTTCGGTCAGTGACGAGGCAATCGCCTCCAGCGGCGTCTTGTCGCGAACAAAATGAACATAAGCATCGACCGCGAAACGCGTCGCTGGAAGAATGCCTTCGGCGGATTCCACATAAGCGCTGTCCAGCCCGAGACCTTCGGTCAGCTTGAGCCAGCGCTCGATGCCACCTTCGGTGCCAACATCGCCGTCGTGATCTTCGATGCGGTGCCGCCATTCGAGCCGGATGTTGCGGTCGCGAAACCGCGAGATCACCACCGCGTCCTTGATGGGAATGGAGCTTTGATAATAGTAACGGTTCAGCGCCCAGGCCTGCACCTGCCCCTTGTTCAATTTGCCGCCATGTAACAGCCGGTGAAAGGGATGCAGATTGTGATACCGCGTTGCTCCAATCTGCCGCAGCGCCGCTTCAAGATCTTCCACTGAATCGAGCGGCGTTCCTGCTTTCAATGCGAACACACTCGTTGCGATCAAACGCTGATCTCCATTCCGTCCGAAGGAATCTGCCACCCTGATTTTTCCGCCGCTTTGCGCTCCGCTGAGTCAGGAAACAGAACCGGATTCGAATTGTTGATATGCAGAAAAATCTTGCGAGCGATGCCAAGGTCCGCAAGCGCCCCGATGGCGCCGTTCTCCCCCGACATCGCCATATGCCCCATGCGCTGTCCGGTCTTTGCCCCCAGTCCGGCCGCGATCAACTCATCGTCGCGCCAGAGTGTGCCGTCGAAAAAGATCAGGGGCGCGTCTTGAAGGCGCTGCCGCAAATCGGGAGTGAGTGCTGCGCAGGCCGCCAAAAAATAAAGATATTCTCCACTTTTTTTGTCTGCGATCCGCAACCCGAGCGTATCGCCGGGCTCGTCGCTCTCAGGTTGTGGCGCACTTTCAAGATACCAAGCGCGTTTACCGGGAACGGCAAACGGCAGAATTTCGAGCCCCGACGGTGACCCGTCCGGAAGCACCGGCTCGAATGCCTTATCAAACTCGATCGGCTGGCGCTGCACCCGCTTCTCGTCGAGCACGTTAAAGATACTGTTCGACTTGAGAACGGAAAGCACGCGCTGATGCGCATAGATCGTGAATGGCCAACCCTCGCGGAGCGACAAAAGGCCGGCCACAGCATCGACCTCGCCGTTGGTCAGGATAACGCCGGCAATCGGGCTATGGCGCAGATGGCCCGCCTTGGGGTGGAGTTGTGGTGTCGCGATCACCTGCTGACGCAGATCCGGCGAAGCGTTGATCAGAAACCAGTGCTCTCCGTCGGCGCTTATGGCAATCGAGGCCTGGGTTGCCTGCAGTTCAGGTTGCGAGCTGCGGGCCGCGCGGCAGACCTCGCAATTACAATTCCATTGAGGAACACCGCCGCCCGCCGCAGCCCCAAGAACGACGACGCGCATAAACAAGCTCCGCGCTCGATCAATGTAACCGAACTTCATCGTGACGATATCTCATGTCACGGAACTCGGTGTCACAGACGCAAGAAAAACCGGCGTCGCTCAGGAATGCTCCCGATGGGAAGAATTCCTGACGCAAACCGGACAGTTCAGCTACCGAACTGATAACGATACGCGGCTTATTTCCGCGCCGCGCAAGCGTACATGTTGATTTCCATACCAACTGGCACTTCGACAATCTTTGGAGTCTTCCAGGCCATTTTCTTGGTCTCCTTCCCATTCCGGGCGGAACTTTGCGCCGCCGCCGACTCCGAGGCTAACACGGACTTTCGGGGTGGTGTCATCCATTTTCCGGAGCCTCCGGCACAAGTTTGTGACCGCAGCCTCGAGAGTGTGCGACGCACCAATTTCCGTTCCGACCGCACGACACCGATAATTTTCCAAACAATGGGCTTTACTTGGATACCTGTCCGCTTGAACCTAGGGCCAACAACGACGCCATGAACGGCGCGATTCTTTACACAAGCACCCCGATCGATGCACCTTTGGACCGAGCAACGGCGCGCTCTCCCGCATTGACCGTAGGGAGGAAACCCAAGTTGAGCCTGCCCCGCACACGCATCAAAATGTCCGATGCAGACATCGTCAGCCGTTTCGAACGCCTCGGCTACAAACTCGCAATCGAACAGATCGCATTCACAACGGAGAGCGTTGAAGATTTCTTCGATGCCCGCGAAACGCTCTGGACCGGTGTGGGCAGTGTCAAAATTTACGAGGAAGGCGGCCTGTTGCTGATCGAGAAAGCGCAGCCGCGCGCCGGCCAGCCCACCCGCGACATAGCGGTTATCAGCCTCGGACACGCGCGCGCCGTGATGGGCGTGCTTAAACCGGACAAGTCCGCGGAATTACCGCGTTATGCCGGCACCATGGCCTAGGGCTTTGCGGCCGCTGCAACACGGTCTCAGGTACGGCCGATGGCTTTCAACAGTTCGGCTGCATGGTCCTCCGCGCGGCCGATATTGTTGATCACGACATCAGCCGCCGGGGCAGCAACCGCCCTGCGGAGCCTGCCGTCGAGTTGGCCGTCGCTGGACCGTGCGCGCGCGGCAAGACGTTGTGCAAGTATCTCCGGCGGAGCCGTCACCGAGACCACCGTGACGTTGGCATACGATCTGCGCGCAAACTCGACAATGGTGCGAGACGCGTTCACGACGACGGCATGTCCGGCCCGGATGTCATCCACGATCGAGCGCGGCACGCCATAGCGCAAGCCATGCGCTTCCCACTGGAAGGCGAAGTCGCCGTGTGCAAGCATCTGGCCGAACCGCATCGGGCTGACTGCTTCGTTGTTTTCGAAGGACGACGCCTCGCGCGTCACAATCCGTTGCGGAAAGACGACATTGGAGTCGCCCGCACAGGCAGCTTGCGCCAGCCCGATCAACGTATCCTTGCCCGCTCCGCTGGGCCCTACGATCAGAACCAGCCGGCCCGGTCCGATCAAATCCGTGCCTGGCACGGACAGTGTCGCGATGTCGGTCATGCTACGCGATGTCCTTCGCGCCACACGCTGCGCACCACCGGCAGATCCTGTGCAAGATGCACGCGGATCAGATCGGCGCGTTTGCCGGCAACGATTTCACCCCGGTCGGCAAGCCCAACAGCTTCAGCTGCTGTTTTGGTAACGGTTCGCACCGCTGCTGCCAGATCAATCGCCGGCACATGCTTGGGCAACTGCATCGCCGCCATGAGAAGACTCGACGGGATATAGTCAGACGACATGATGTCGAGCAACCCCTCGCGGGCGAGATCGACCGCAGCAATATTTCCCGAGTGAGAACCGCCGCGCACGACATTCGGCGCGCCCATCAGAACGGCGATGCCTGCCTGGTGAAGCCCCCGCGCCGCTTCCATCGTGGTCGGGAATTCGGCGACCGACACCCGATCGCGGATGGCGTCGGTGACATTTTCCTCGGTGGTGTCGTCATGGCTGGCGAGCGGTATCCCGTAGCTCTGTGCGAGCGCAACGATGGCGCGCATATTCGTTTCGCCGTAGGTCTTTTGATAGACAAAACGGCGCTCAAACATCACATCGAGTTCCGCATCCGTCAGGCCGCCACTCTTGCCGCGGTAGTAGTCGCGCAGTTTACCCTCATCGCGGAACTGGCGCTGGCCGGGCGTGTGATCCATCAGCGACATGAGCCGCACGTCCGGCCGGCCAACCAGTTCCTTCGCTTCCTCGACAACGCTTGGCATCGGAATTTCACAGCGCAGATGCAGGAAATGCTCGGCCCGCAGCAGTTTCGCCTCTCGCGCCGAGGAGATAGCCCCGGCCAGAACGCCGGCCTGACCGTCCACGTCCTCAGCGCCCTCCTCGCGCCAGACGCGCAAGGAATCCAGGACCGTTGTGATACCGCTGGTTGCTAGCTGTCCATCATAAGACACCACTGCCGCCACCGGGTCCCAGAACACCTTGGGCCGCGGGACGTAGTGCGCCTCCAGGTGATCGGTATGCAATTCGATCAGCCCGGGCATCAAAAGATCGCCACCCATGTCCTCGCTACCCCTGGGCGCGTCACCCTCGCCAACCTCGGCGATTTTCCCACCAACAATCGCAACCCAGCCCTGTTCGATGACCCGGTCCTTCAGGACCACGCGCGCATTACCAAGGACGCCTTCATTCCGTTCGGAGACCATTCTTTTCCTCTTACGCTGCCGCCGCGAACGACGTGACGTCGATAATTCGATCGGCAATCAGATTTCGGACTTCGTCGTCGTGGACGATGGCGACCAGCGCCACACCGCGTATTTTCTTTTCAGCAACCAGATCGACGACAATCTTGCGATTGACACCGTCGAGCGAAGCCGTCGGCTCATCCAGCAACAGGATCGGCATATCGGAGATGAAGCCGCGTGCAATGTTGACGCGCTGCTGTTCTCCGCCGGAGAAAGTTGACGGCGGCAGGGTCCAGAGCCGTTCCGCGATATTGAGTCGGCGCAGTAGCGTTCCCGCCCGCGCACAGGCTTCGTCACGAGCGACACCATTCGCGACGAGCGGTTCGGCAACAACGTCGAGGGTTGCAACCCGGGGCACCGCGCGCAGGAACTGACTCACATAGCCGATAGTCTGCCTGCGGACCCGCAGAATATCCCGCGGCTGAGCCGTCGCGACGTCAATCATCGTCTCATTATGGCGTACCGAGATGCGGCCTTGATCGCAACGATAGTTGCCGAAAATCATTTTCAGGATAGACGATTTTCCGGCACCCGATGGGCCAGAAAGTACGACACACTCTCCGGCATTAACCTGCATGGACACTCCGGACACAACCGGCAGCCGCACACCGTTTTGCAGATGCATCGTAAATGTCTTGCTCGCGTTTGATATCTCAATCATCGGAGACATAGGACCCTCATGCCGGCAGGATCGAGGAAACAAGGAGCTGGGTGTAGGGCTCATGCGGATCGTCAAGCACCTGATCGGTCAGGCCGGTCTCGATCACCTCGCCACCCTTCATCACCATGACCCGATGCGACAACAGCCGAGCCACCGCGAGATCATGCGTCACAATAACGACCGCGAGCCCCAGTTCGTTGACCAGTCCGCGCACCAAATCGAGCAGGCGCGCCTGAACGGAGACATCAAGCCCTCCCGTCGGCTCATCCATGAAGACGAGGCGCGGCTCGGTAACCAGGTTGCGCGCGATCTGAAGCCGCTGGCGCATGCCGCCGGAATAAGTCTTGGGCGCGTCATCGATCCGATCGGTCGAGATCTCGACACGCTCCAGCCACGACGACGACGTCTCACGAATTTTACCGTAATGACCCCAGCCAACCGCCATGAGCCGTTCGCCGACATTGGCGCCTGCTGATACAGCCATCCGCAAACCCATCGCCGGGTCCTGATGGACATAGCCCCAGTCGGTGCGAAACAGAAAGCGCCGCTCCGCCTCACCTAGCGTCGCGAGATCGCGGGTGATCCCGTCACGCATGCGATACGACACACGGCCCTTGCTAGGTTGAAGCTGCGTCGACAGCATCTGCAACAACGTGGATTTCCCCGAACCGGACTCGCCGACAATGGCGAGCACTTCGCCGGGGTAGAGCTGGAATGAAACGTCCTTGCAGCCAATATGCCGGCCGTAGGACTTGCTCAGGCCTTCACAGACAAGCAGCGGCCGATCGTTGTCGCGCATCACATCACCTGATGGTCGGCGCCGAAACCGGCACCCTTATGGCCGTCCGCGCGGCGTGTTTCGCAATAGTCCGTATCGGAACACACGAACATCCGGCCGCCCTTATCGTCGACCACGACTTCATCGAGATAGGATGTCTTCGATCCGCACAATGCGCAAGGCGCGTCGAAGCGGTAGGTTTCGAACGGATGATCCTCGAAATCGAGCGATGTGACTTTGGTATGCGGCGGAATCGCATAGATGCGCTTCTCGCGTCCGGCACCAAACAATTGCAAAGCTTCACAGTCATCCATTTTCGGATTGTCGAACTTCGGCGTCGGCGATGGATCCATCACATATCGCTCGTTGACCTTCACCGGATAGGCATAGGTTGTAGCGATGTGGCCGTGGCGCGCGATGTCTTCATACAGCTTGACGTGCATCAAGCCATACTCGCCAAGCGCGTGCATGCGCCGCGTTTCGGTCTCGCGCGGTTCGAGAAACCGTAACGGTTCCGGAATCGGCACCTGGTAGACCAGAACCTGATTGTCATTGAGCGCCGTCTCAGGAATACGGTGACGCGTCTGGATCACGGTTGCGTCCGAGGTCACCGTGGTGGTCTTAACGTTCGCTGTTTTTTCAAAGAATTTTCGGATCGAGATCGCATTGGTCGTGTCGTCGGACCCCTGATCGATCACTTTCAGCGTATCGCCCTGTCCGAGGATGGCAGCTGTCACCTGCACGCCACCGGTGCCCCAGCCATACGGCATCGGCATCTCGCGGCTGGCGAACGGCACCTGATAGCCCGGAATGGCAATGGCCTTAAGGATGGCGCGGCGGATCATCCGTTTTGTTTGCTCGTCGAGATAAGCGAAGTTGTAAACGGGCGCGTTCATTCGGCGGCCTCCGCGAGCGAAACGTCACTCCCCTTCGCAGCCTCAAATTCCTTGCGCAGCTTCCGCAGCAAGCCGAGTTCGGACTGGAAATCCACATAGTGCGGGAGTTTCAAGTGCTCGACGAATCCCGTCGCCTGTACGTTGTCGGAATGCGACATCACGAACTCCTCATCCTGCGCCGGCGAGCGCGATTCTTCGCCCAACTCGCGCGCACGCAACGAACGGTCCACCAGCGCCATCGACATGGTCTTGCGTTCGCTCTGCCCAAAGGCAAGGCCGTAGCCGCGGGTGAAGCACGGTGCTTGCGTGTCCGAGCCCTTAAACTGATTGACCATCTGGCATTCGGTCAGCGTAATCGACCCGAGCGGCACCGCGAAGCCGGCATCTTCCGCGACGAACTCGACCTCAACCTCACCGAAGCGAATCTCGCCTGCGAATGGATGCGTCCGACCAAAACCGCGCTGGGTCGAATAGCCCAAGGCCAGCAGAAAGCCTTCGTCGCCTCTCGCCAGGTTTTGCAGGCGCAGGTCGCGATCCGCCGGAAAGCTCAGCGGGTCACGGGTCAGGTCTCCGACAGGTTGGTCGGTATCTGCCTCGGGTGAAGGCTCGATCAGACCGTCTGCGCCGAGAATATCGGTCACGCGCGGCATTGGCGCCTCGTCCACGTCACCCAGTGCTGGTTCCGGGATGGTCACGCCTTCGGTGAGTGATGGATCGAGCAGCCGATGGGTATAATCGAATGTCGGCCCAAGGATCTGCCCGCCGGGCACATCCTTGAATGTCGAAGAAATACGGCGTCGCACCTGCATGTTTGCGGTATCGAGCGGTTCGGTCGCACCAAAGCGCGGCAACGTCGCGCGGAATGCACGGAGCAGAAAGATCGCTTCGATCATATCGCCTCGCGCCTGCTTGATCGCCAGCGCGGCAAGTTCGCGGTCATAAAGTGAACCTTCGGTCATGACACGATCGACCGCCAGCGTGAGCTGTCCGGAAATCTGTCCTAAAGAAATATCAGGAATGGCGGGATCGCCACGCCGCTCATGCGCAAGCAGCCGATGAGCATTCTCAATCGCGCGTTCGCCGCCTTTAACAGCAACGTACATGGATCAGACCTCCTTCACAGCAACGATCGTGCTACGCGGCATCGCCACCAGTTCCGATCCGCAAACCAGCAGCAGATCGACACCCCGCGGAAACAGTGCGCGGTTGGCTCGCATCCGTCCGGGAAAGCCCGAAGGCAGCGCGCCCGCGCGCAATGTGGCCGAGCCACGAATACCGGGACCATTCAGCACCAGTTCCGGTCCTTCGGTGAGCGAATCGACCTGAACCACCAGCGTGGTCGAGCGATCCGGGTATTCCGGCGTTCCGAGCGCAAAGGTTTCAAAGTCCGGCAATGTTACGCCACCGTGAATCAATGCATAGCTCGCGTAAGATGCATCACGTGTCAGTGGCGCACCGGTGTGAAACCGCAGCCACGCATCAATTTCGGGCTCGGCAGAGAAGCGATCGTCCATCCAGATCGGCGTGTCATGATCGAACAAAGCCAGCGCAATAGCAGCCGTACCTGACATCATTGGAGATGGCGTATGGACAGGTTCGGCGATCGTGTGAACTGAACCGGGACGCGCCAGCGCATCCATCACACAGCGAAACACCGACTGCGACGACTGCACCGGATCGGCAAAGCCACCACCCGATCCGAGGCTGGCATGAAGTGTCATCGTCATCCCTCGCCTCTGACCAGAGTGTAGAAATCGACCCGCGTCGCCGCTGTCTCCGCCGCCTGACGGGATCGGGCGTCTTCGAGTTCGCGACGCAACGGCGCGATGATATTCTGTTCGACGTCGGCCTTGAATCCGGGGTTCTGGATCAGCGCATCGCACAGAGCGACCAGCCTCGCCTTTTCGCCATCCCGTCCCAGCACATAACCAAAGCCAAGTTCGCCCGAGGCCAGCCGCACCGCGGCGCGGCAAACGCTCGCCTCGCCGAGATTAAACGGGGCACCGTCGCCGCCGATCCGCCCCCGGATCATGACAAGACCGCTCTCGGGTTGCCGGGCAGCCTCGTGCGGCGGGAGATCGAATGCTTCGAGACAGGACAAAATCCGCTCTGTCGGCGTATGCGCCAGCACTGACATCGCGGCGCGACGACTGGTTTCCGATGTGACTGGCGGTTCTGTCATGTCCGGCTTGCCGATTCCAAGTTGTCTATGTTAGTAGACAACTTCGTAACGCAGCGCCATGACAAACTGGTGACATCGACATGATTTTCACAGCGTCCGGAACTGGCCGTCGAAAGACGCGGATACGTTCATGAGTTTGTCCGGAGAGCCAACGACAGGTGTCGCACTCTGGCGCCGCGTAGCGGATTCCATCGAGCAGGCCATTGCGGACGGAACCTATGCCCGCGATACGCGCCTTCCCGGTGAACTGGAGATTGCGGAAATCCATCGCGTCAACCGTCATACGGTGCGGCGTGCGCTGGCGGCGCTAGCCGAACGCGGCCTGGTCCGCGCAGAGCGCGGCAGCGGCACGTATGTGGAAGCCCCGCGCATCGCCTATCCGCTGCGCTCGCGAACGCGGTTCTCGGAAATCGTCGGCGCTGACGGGCACGAAGCCGACGGAAAGCTACTGCATTCATCGATCGAAGCTGCATCGCGGGATTTGGCGAAGCGCCTCGGCCTCAAGACCGGCGCTCCGCTGCTGCGCATCGATGCTCTGCGCACTGCGGACCGGATTCCGATTTGTGTTGGGACGAAGTGGATGAGCGCGGACCGCTTCCCCGGCGGCGCGAAAATCTACGAGAAACTGCGATCAACCACCAAGCTGGTGGCTCACTTCGGTGTGCGGGACTACCGGCGCGACTGGACCAAGATCACTGCCGCGATCGCAGAGGCCGGCGATGCCGCGCGGCTCGACCTCGCGCTGGGTCGTCCCGTACTGGTGGTAGACAGCCTCGATGTAGAACCGGACGGAAGGCCGCTGCTTACCTCACGCTCACGCTTTGCCGCCGAGCGGGTTCAGTTCGTCATCGAAAATCAATAGCTGAAGAATCAGGCCCGTACTTCGCCTGCCCGGCCAATAATGGCAAAGCGCAGCCGGCTTGAGATCAAGTCAATCACCGCGACCGCCACCAGGATCATCAGGATCAGGGTCGAAACCTTCTGCCATTCCAGTACGCGGATCTGCTCAGCCAGTTGCAGTCCGATGCCACCTGCACCGACGATGCCGATGATGGTGGCCGAGCGCGTGTTGGATTCGATGAAGTAGAGGATTTGTCCCGCAAGCACCGGAAGAACCTGCGGCATCAGGCCGAAGCGAATCTCCTGAAGCTTGTTTCCGCCTGCTGCGCGGATGCCTTCGACCTGCTTGCGGTCCGCCCCTTCAATAGCCTCGGAGAAAAGCTTTCCAAACGCGCCGAAATCCGAGGTCGCGATTGCCAGCACACCGGCAAACGGTCCGAGCCCCACAACATTGATCCATACCAGCGCCCAGATCAGTGTATCTACGCCCCGGATCGAATCCAGGAAACGCCTTACGGGAAAGCGAAGGAAAACCGACGGAATGATGTTTCGCGCCGCAAGCAGGCTCACTGGAAGCGCCAGCACCGCAGCCAGCAGTGTACCCAGAAAAGCGATGGAGAGCGTTTCCCCCATTGCCACCAAATAGGTCGGGAACGATGTGCCGGGATCGGGTGGAATCATCAGGGTGATGAACCAGCCGAGTTGCCTGAAACCGGTCACGAGACGGTCAACCGAAAACTCGAGATACCAGCAGCCGAAGAAAAACAGCGCAATCGCGGCCAGCGCGACAGCGAGGGTCTTCAGGCGGACAGTGTGCGATCCCCGGAAAAGGTCCGGATACTGAATCGCAAGCTCCTTCGGATCTCGGGTTTCGGGTGTCATGCGCGCTGATCCGATCCGAAAAGCCGCCCGCGCAACCAGCCGGTGCAGATATCGATAATAAACACCGTGATGATGATCATGATCAAAATCGCGCTGACGTCGGAGTAGAAGAACTTGCGCACCGCCACGACCAGTTCCTGGCCGATACCGCCCGCGCCGACGAAGCCCATCACTGACGCTTCGCGTACATTGATCTCGAACCGCAGCAATGTGTAACTCGCAAATCCTGGCATCACCTGCGGCAGGACCGCGAAGCGGACCGCAGACAACCAGCTCGCACCGGTGGAGCGGACACCTTCGAGCGGTTTCATGTCGATATTTTCAGCCTGCTCCGAATAAAGCTTGCCCAGCGCACCGATCGAATGAATCGCAATGGCCAGCACACCCGCCATCGGGCCGAGGCCAAAGGCAATCACGAAAATGAGCGCAAATACGATACTTGGAACCGTGCGGCAGAACTCCAGCAATCTGCGCACGACGAACCTTAGAACTGGATTCGGCGACAGGTTGGCGGCGGCGAAAAAGTTGAGCCCAAATGCGCCGAACGCGCCGATAGTGGTGCCGACATAGCTCAGCAGCAGCGTTTCCGCGAGCAGCTTCAGCCATTTCTGCCAGCCCCAGAACCATTCGGCGGGATCGGTCCAGACGCGTTTGCCAGTGTCCAGATTCAGAATGCGGTCGAAGTAACCAACAAAGTTCCCGATCTTCTCGACAAAAATTTTCGGCGCCACCTCGGCGCCAAATCCTGCGACGATCAGCAATGCGACGAATACGATAAGACCCGCTGCGAAGCGCAGACGCTTGCGCGAAATAGCTGCATTATACGCGGCCTGGAGCGCCGCGATCTGCTGGGGCGGATAGCTGGAAAGACTGATTGTCAAAACAAAACCGCTCTATGAGCGAAAGAGGAAGGGCCGAACAGGTAGGTCCGTCCGGCCCTTCATCAGTCAGGATGCCTTCTTTTTGCGAAGGCTGTCGACGAACTTGATCAGTTCGATCATGCCATCCCAATCCTTGGTGGTGGCCGGCGCAAAGTCTTTCTTCTGTCCGTCGGACAGCCGATCAAAAGCCACCTTGTCCTTGGTGGGAGCTTCAAAGAAGGCCTTCTCGATGCCTGCCTTCAGATCGGCCGGCATGTCGGTCAGAACGGCGTATGGGCCGTTCAGAATAGGTGCCGACTTGTGAACGATGCGGAAATCTTCCTTCTTCATCGCCGAACCGTCTGCATTCTTGAGCATGCCTTTGGTCAGCATTTGTGCAAGGGTCGAGTCGTTATCGGCCGTCCACTGGTTGGCGGCAACATCGACGGTCCCTTGCGAGAGCGCCAGGAGCGCATTCTCGTGACTGCCGGTGAACACCACCTTGCCGAAATAAGATTCCGCATCGGTGATCTGCATCTTGTTCAGCTCAAAGCGCGGAACGTTGTTGCCGGAAGTGGAATTCGGATCGACCAGACCGAGATTCTTTCCCTTCAAATCGTCGATGCTCTTGTAAGGGCCCTTCGCCAGAACGAAGAACATGGAGTAATAGCCGGTAGTGCCGTCGATGTTGCGATCATGGGCGAACGCATCGGTATGCACCCCGGTCAGACGCGCGCGAGCAAACGATGCCGAGCCGTAACTCGCAATGTGGATAGTTCCGGTTCGCTGCCCCTCAATCACCGCCGCGTAGTCGTTGGCGATACGGAGATTCACTTTAACGCCGAGTTCCTTGCTCAGATAGGAAATGAACGGCGCCCAGCGCTCCGTCACGCCCGATGCGTTCTCGGCTGGCACAACGGCGAACGTCAGCTCAGGATACTTGGTCTTCCAGTCCTGAGCAGACACTGCTGTGGCGCTGAGGGCGAGCGCGGCGGCGCCCGCAATGACGATACGGCGATTGATCATGGTATCCTCTGTGTGGTCGATTATCGAAGGGGTTCAGGGTCGAATTCGGTGACTCAAAGCATGACGCAGTCCGAAGACTGCTTCACGACACGGGCACGCTCATGCAACAGCGGCGGCCGGGAAAGCCGGCGCCAGTGTCCCAGGCGCAAAGTTCGGAGCCTCATCCATCACCTCGCCGGCCTCAAGGTCGTAGAGCTCGCGCGCGATCGTATCTGTGAGCGCGGCAGGAGCGCCATCGAACACCACGCGGCCCGCAGACATGCCAATCAGGCGGTCACAATATGTCCGCGCCAGATCGAGCGAGTGGAGATTACATATCACGGTGATACCGAAATGCTTGTTGATGCGCAGCAGCGCATCCATCACGATCCGCGTGTTGCGCGGATCAAGCGACGCGATCGGCTCGTCCGCCAGAATAATGTCGGGTTGCTGGACAAGTGCACGGGCGATCGCCACGCGCTGCTGCTGACCGCCAGAAAGCTGATCGGCGCGCTGCGCGGCCATCGGCATCATGTCAAACTGCTCGAGAGCAGAAATCGCAATGGCCTTGTCATCCTCCGGCCAGAGCTGGATCAGCGACCGCCACTGCGGCACGCCCGCAAGCCGCCCCATCAGAACATTGGTCAGCACATCCAACCGCCCAACCAGGTTGAACTGCTGGAAGATCATCGCCGAGCGTGCACGCCAGCGACGCAAATCGCGTCCCTGCAGGGCGGTTACATCAACGCCCTCGAACAGAATGCGCCCGCCGGTCGGCTTCTCCAGCCGATTGATCATACGCAGCAGCGTCGATTTTCCGGCTCCTGAACGACCGATCACGCCAACGAAGCATCCCGGTTCAATCGCGAAAGAGGCATTATCGACGGCCGTCTTCGCGCCAAACCGGCACGTTAATCCGTCCACCTCAAGCATGCGCCGACTCCGTCTGAATATCCTCTCACCTCGCTAGCGTGGGTTTCCTACAGTTGTGTGACATCCACGCCTGTGGCAGACGCTCTCTCCGGAAATAGAAAATGCTGTGACGAAAAGCCCATGTCATCCAACTTTCACGATGTCGTCACGAAACGTCATGAAGAGATGTTGTCCTCGCCAAGTGCACCGAACATCGCCGCGCGCAACACCCGTACCGAGAACTTCATTCATGGCCGGCAAAGAATTATCCACTGTCCCCCTCATCGATCCGACTGCGCGGCTGCATGACAGCAGCGCTGGAGCCTATTGCGAGATTGGCGCCCGCACGATTCTGCACGAGGTCACGCTCGGCGACTATTCCTACGTCGTGAATGACAGTCAGATTGCGTACGCCACCATTGGAAAGTTTTGCTCTATCGCGGCGATGACGAGGATCAACCCCGGCAATCATCCAATGCATCGCGCATCGCAGGCGCACTTTTCTTATCGCGCCAGCGCCTATTTCCCCGGCGAATCCGATGAGTCAGAATTCTTTGCCTGGCGGCGCAGTCATCACGTGGCGATCGGTCACGATGTCTGGATCGGACACGGCGCCATTGTACTGCCGGGCCGGAACATCGGCACCGGAGCTGTGATCGCGGCTGGAGCCGTCGTCACCAAGGATGTCCCGGCCTATACGATCGTTGGCGGAAACCCGGCAAAGCCGATCCGGCGGCGGTTTTCAGAACGTATCGCGGATGAACTGTTAGCGCTGTCATGGTGGGATTGGCCGCACGACCGTTTGAGGGCCGCGTTGCACGATTTCAGAAATCTCCCGGTTGAAGGCTTTGTCGAGAAATACAGATGCGTCGCATCAGTGGATCAAACATTGAAGGCAGTTGGCACATGATGGACGTACTGATTGAAGGCGGCGAAGCACTGATCGGAAGCGATCTCGTCGATGCATCCATTCATGTTGCAGATGGAAGGATTGCGGAAGTCTCGTCCCGCAGCGGATCGGCTTCCGTCCGCCTCAACAGCGATGGCCTGATCGCTCTGCCCGGTATCGTCGATATTCACGGCGACGCTTTTGAACGCCAGATGATGCCCCGTCCCGGCGTCGATTTTCCGATCGATATGGCACTGGTTGACAGCGACCGTCAGGCGATTGCGAACGGCATCACCACCGTCTTCCATGCCACCACATGGTCGTGGGAGCCCGGCCTGCGCGGAACCGAGAACGCACACCGCCTGCTCAATGCCATCGAAGACATGCAGCCTCGGCTTGCTGCCGACACGCGCTTTCATCTGCGGCAGGAGACATTCAACCTCGACGCCGAGCCCACCATCGCCGAATGGCTGGCCGCCGGACGCGTCAACCTGCTTGCCTTCAATGACCATATGCATATGACCGCCGCATCGATGAGCAATCCGAAGAAGCGCGCTCGCATGGTGGAGCGCTCCGGGCTCAGCGAAAGCGAATTCGACAAACTGGTCGAGGGGGTGATGGCCAGGGCGGGCGACGTTCCGGCCTCGATTGCAAGGCTCGCCTCGATTGCCCGGGACCATGGCGTTCCATTACTGTCGCACGATGATGAATCACCGGAGCAGCGCTATGGCTTCCGCGAGCTGGGCATCGATATCGCGGAATTCCCGATCAACGAGGAGACGGCGCGCTCGGCCATCGAGAGCGGCGATTTCACGGTGTTTGGTGCGCCAAATGTTGT
Source organism: Afipia sp. GW823-FHT06G09 (assembly GCF_058794875.1). Lineage (NCBI taxonomy): Bacteria > Pseudomonadati > Pseudomonadota > Alphaproteobacteria > Hyphomicrobiales > Nitrobacteraceae > Afipia > Afipia sp. GW823-FHT06G09. The sequence goes on along the minus strand of NZ_JBXAHF010000004.1, from coordinate 364,920 downwards.
GCGTGGCGGCAGCCATACAGGGTGGACCAGCGCAGCGGATATGGTGAGCAAAGGTCTCTGCTCTATTCTGGCTTCGGACTATTACTATCCGGCCCCCCTGCATGCGGCTTTCCTGCTGGCCGCGGACAACATCCTCCCACTCCAGCAAGCCTGGGCGCTGATCTCCGGTGCTCCCGCGGCCGCAACAGGCTTGCACGATCGCGGGCAGATCGCTGCCGGAAAGCGGGCCGACGTCATCCTCGTCGATGCACGGGAACCGCTCAGGCCGCGCGTGGTCGCGGCAGTGACCGGCGGGCGCGTGGTTCACCTCACCGAACCTGAGCGGATTTTGTCGGCTATACCAGCATTACGTAGGGTTGAACCGGCCTGAGCGAGCGGTTACTCAGGACTTGCATGCCGCAATATCCCCGCTACGCCATCTACTTTGTACCTTCAGCGCAAGGTGCACTTTATCGCTTTGGCGCGGACCTGCTCGGGTACGATGCGTATACAGGCAAGCCGCTGCCCTTCGCCGACGGCATCGAAGCGGAAGTCGAAGGCTGGAAACAACTCACGGCCGATCCGCGCAAATACGGCTTTCACGCCACGCTGAAGGCTCCCATAAACCTCCGCTCCGGCAAGACTGAAGACGAGCTTGCCAGAGCCTTGGAGGAATTTTCGCGCAAGCCGCGTGTCATCCCCCGGATCACGCCTGTTGTTCGCTCCATCGGGAGCTTCGTCGCCATTGTACCGCGCGACCCTTGCCCCGACCTGCAAAAACTTGCCGCTGATTGCGTCACGGCCTTCGACGACTTCCGCGCACCGCTGACGCCCGAGGACCGAGAACGGCGCAACATATCCGCGCTGACGGACGGACAGGTCCTGCACCTGGATCGCTGGGGCTATCCGTACGTGTTCGAAGACTTCCGTTTTCACATGACGCTGACGGGCTCTCTACCCTCTGAGCAGCGCGCGAAAATTCTGGCTGCCTTGCAGAAGCGTTTTGTGGCGCTGGATTTTCAATCTGTATCAGTTGATCGCCTGGCGCTGTTGCGCCAAAGCGATGCGACGTCCAACTTTACGGTCCTGTCCGATTGGCCGCTTGGTACCGCGTAATTGCGGCTAGGTTTGTATCACCGTGGCGACCAGACGCGTCTGGTAAGGGTTCATTGTTTGAAGGGCACTCGAAACCTTGCGGTGCGAGGTTTTGCCGGCGTCGACCACAACCAGAATAATTCCCACCACGGAAAGAAGGGACGCGAAGTCCTGACTGTCGATGGCTCCCCCGTCGATCAGCGTTGTTCCGTTGTAGGCAAGGGCACAGCCGTTCCGCGTCGACAACGCAGTCTGGGGCAAAGCCTCCTGGCTGCCACGCACGCCGGCAGGAAGGACGCGAAGCTCGCCGACTTCGACTTCAAGCTGATCCAAGGCAACCGGGGTTCGCATCGCGTCGAAAAAACCCGGCCTGCCTTCCAGGCCAAGCAGCTTTGAAATCTGCCTGGTCTCGGTTGCGTCGACAGTCAGGGCACGCATGCCGCGCTCGGCGAACTGTTTCGCCAGCGCCAATGTGAATGCGCTGCTTGCAGCCGGACCATCGGCTCCGACGATCAAGATCGCGCCGGGTGACTTCTCCAAAGCCTGCGTGAGGATGCCCGGCAGTTCGCCAAGTCCATCGACATGAATGGACTTTTCATTCGAAGCAGCGCGGCTTGCCGCCAAAACCGCCTTACGGGACACGGTCGCCAGATTGAATATCTCGCTGCGCTCGTGCAGGGACCTGTCTTCACCCCTGCCGCCCTCAAACTGGTTGAGGAACGCCGCGGCGAAAACTCCCGCAAGCAGTCCGATCACAAGCCCGCCTCCGACAACCAGAGTTCGGGGAACAACGTATTGGGCCGGCTGGATGGCCGCCGGGGAAATAACGCGGGAATTTGTTCGATCCAGCATTCCCTCTTCGCGAACTTCCTTGGCGCGGCGCTGCAACGTTTCATACACAACGCGCTGCGCTGCGACGTCGTTCTCAAGATCCTTCAATTTCTGAACAGGCGGTTGTCCCGACGCCGAAACCTGCCGTGCCGCTATAATCTGCCGGTTGAGTTCGCCTTCAACCGATTTTGTCCGCTGATACTCGGTTTCAAGACTCCGCTGAATTCGCGCGAGTTCGACATCGATGAGTTCGCGAATCTGCTTAACCTGCGCACGAGCCGTGATAACTGCAGGATGCAGCGGACCAAGCGATACAGCGCTGTCAGTTTCGGCCTTCTTGGCTTCAGCGTAACGCGCACGCAAATCGAACATGGTCTGGGACTGAAGCGCCTCGGCAATTGTGTCGATCGGCGGGTTATTCGCGTTGCGCTTGCGCAGAATCTCCATCCGGGCCAGCAGTTCGGCCCCGCGTATCCTCTGCGCGGAAAGCTGGTTGGTCAGATCGGTCAGTTCGCGCTCGCTCAGGAGATTTCCCTGCCCGCCGACCAGGTTGTTCTGAATGCGGTAGGTTTCGACCTGTTTCTCCGCATTCGTCAGGTTCTGACGCAACGTGCTCAAACGAGATTCCAGAGCTTTCGCCGTGCGGCTCGCAGCCTCGGTTTGCATCTGCAGTTGCACTTCGAGATAGGCCTGGGCAATTGCATCTGCGATTCGCTTCGACTTCTCTGGCGAAGACGACGTCCACACCGAAACATCGAGAACAAATGTGCGATCCGGGCGGCGAACATCGATCCGTTTGCGCAGCGTGCGGAGTACGGCTCTGGTGCGCGCATCACCCTCAGACGAATATCCTGCCGAGTCCCCGCCATCACCCGCAACAAACTCCGGATCGCTGGTCAGGTTGAGTTTGGCAATGACCTTCTCAAGCACTTCGGTCGAGGTGATGACCTGGACCTGGCTCTCGACCACTGCGAACGTTGCATCGGCAGACGCCGCAGCCGGACTGAGATCATTTGGAAGAATTTGGAGCCCGCGCGGATCGATCAAGATCTTGATCTGCGAGACATATCTCGGGGTCATGAAAAGAGCGATCACCAGCGCCAGCAACGTACATATGCCGGTGATGGCTGCGATAAGCTTCTTGCGGCGGCCAAAGGCAGTCGCAAGGCCCCGGAAATCGATGACCGCGGACGGCGCCTCGCGCATGTCGATTGTCATTGCCATGCGCACGCACCTGCTGAGCGCATCGAGAACGACGGACTTGACCGCATACGCATGGGACTACCTGAACGCAACAAGGTCACCCGAACCAACACATCGAGCTTGTAAGCACTTTGGCCCGGTTATGGTTAATATTGCTTGAAGGACCGGGTCCGGCTGGCCGTCTGATCGCTGCCCCAGAGCACATATCGGCTAGGCCGAGGCTCCATAAAGATCAATGGTTTCGATCGTGCTTGTACGATTCAGACTGTGCGGCCCGCGCCTCACGCCTCCATCCCGCAGCCGTACGGTTTTCTGTACGCTTTGCCGGACATTCTCCAGGTCCAGCAAATCGATACGGCAGAACGCCAGACCCGTGCCGTAGCCTTCCGAACAGTCCTGTGCGGGCCGCCACAGCGCGCCGTCGTGGTGAAAGAAATCGCCCGCCGGGCGGGCGCAACGATGATCGAGGAGGATCGGATTGCCGGCGTGCGGTTGCCACGGACCGATCAGTTCCGGCGCCCAAAAAACGCTGAGCGTATCCCAGTTTGAACCGCGCCAGCTTCGTGTCGCCGCGAACATCCACCACAACCCGCCGTGCTGGCAGACAGTCGCATCCGAAGCTTCGACATTTTGCAGCAGAGTCGCTTCATGAACCCAGCGATCCGGAAAGCGCTCGGCGCGATAGAGGTCGACCGTTCTCGACTGCAGGGATTCCGGGATCATCCATATTGCACCGGCATGGGCGAAGACATGCGGGTATGACAAATGTGATTGCGTTTCCAGGACAGGTTTTGGCCGCTCGAAGCCGCCGGATCCCAACACCGATGCCGAGATCAGTCCCTTTCCTGACATCTGGTCGAACTCTTCGACGAAGAGATGCGTCCGCCCATCCGCAATGAACAGAAAAGGATCGGCATAGTACCGCCCGCCGTCGTCGGCCAATCGATGGTAGGCGCCCGCACCTGGCAAAGATGTTCTCGGTTCCATTGCATCTATCTGCCGCCACGCAACAAACCACCGCGGTGCTTCATGACAGAGCCGGGCAATACGGACATTCAATTTGCTGGCAAGTGCTGTTGCGCTAAACGACAGCACTCGGCCGGAATGCATTGGGTTTTCCGTTGACGGTCTGGACAACGATTGCACACCACCCGTCAACGGCACAGTCACAGCCTTTACACACAACTGCAAAAGCGCCGAGAAAATCGTATCAAGCGCCCGCACCGCCACCGTCTTGTCTTCAACGGCCGGCAGCCCTGCGATGAGTATCCGCCGTTCCCCGTCGATAATCGTCAAGGCAGGACTGCGAGCATCCAGCACCGCCAGCAAAGCCGCATCATCCGATGCCGTTCCATCGTACAAGATCTTGAGATCCGACAAGGCATCGTTCTGGGCGTGCCCGGTCAAATCCAGCACACGACCACTGTCCGTCGCGTCCCACGTTTCCAGATAAGGCTCGAACGCATTCTCACTAAGAAGATCGCAGACATGGTCGTCGTGAAGACGAAAGGCGAACTTCTCCAGCATCAGGAGCAGGGTGAACGCGCGAGGCGGCGACGGTCCGTCGGCCAACCGAACAACCGGATTGATATCGGGGTGCCGCGCAAGACGCGTCACCAGCTCATGCTGCCACCGCCACAACCGCGCACGGTTAAGCCATATCGTCACCTTACGCCTGCCTGTTACCTCGATCATGACGGGCAGCCAGGCTTTGGAATTTGAAGGCCGAGTGCATCCAGCGTCGTACGATCCAGCCTGCGTTCATCGGCGCGGTCAACGATCGCCATTCCGCCGCTTCCATTGAGTTCCCAAATCGACCAGCGGAAATTCCGTCGCTCCGCAGCACACCGCACATCCAGCAGCCACGCCGCCCTCGCCCTCTCGCCCGCTGAGTTCGGCGCCGGATTATTGCGCGTCGCGCCAAACTCACCGAGCAGAATGCGACGGGTATCGATGTCATTCCGCAAAGCCCATGCTGCGACAGCATCGAAAGCGACATCGATCACCTTGGCGTTCCATCCTTCGCGAAAGTATGCAGTAATCGCGGCCTTTGCCGCGATGGATTGCCGGGATTTGTCGGCCACCGAGAATGCCGGATCTGCCGATATCCGATCCTGTACAATCCGGATGGCTGCGCTCTCCTCTCCCCTGATCGCCGGATATGGCAATGCCTGCATATCGCGCCAGAACCGCTCCCTCGGCTCCGATGACTCAACACCCTGATGTGTGAAGAGATGAGGCTCGTAATAGTGAAAAGAGAAAAGAACATTCTCGTCGAGAAACGGAGCAGGATCGAGAAGCGTCAACCCTCTCCAGCTGCCTCCCTGTGCGCCGGTTACCACTAGGGTCAAGCGCGGCGCCTCGCGGCGGACGGCTCGATACAAAACCTCCATCATCGCCTGCCAGCGAGCTGCCGTCGTGGCGTCGTAGCCTGCTGGTGGCTCGTTGACAGGCTCCAGCGCGATGCGAGGATCGTTCATGTCCGCAAGCAGTCGCGCCGTCCGGGAAATCGCCGCCGCATAGGCCGTAAACAGCGGCCTATCCACACTAATGAAGATCGTCTCAGGACGATATTGAGCGACCTGGGAATTGGAATGGAAATTGACAATCACACTCAGTTGTCGCGCGCGAAATCGCTGAATCGTCATCCGCAAAATGGTGTCGAGCGCATCGCGCTGCTCGCCTGTCATCTGGAGAAACGGTCCCGGATCAACGGTCAACCGGACAAAATCAAATCCCGACGCCTGAACCGCCGCGATCAATTCGTCCGAGACATAATGCTCGACCGTTGCAAACGGCGGCCACGCATACAACGCGCTGTCAAGCGGAGACACCGACGCCCAGTTAAGGGGCCGATGCACACCAACGCCTCGCCGGAACTTATCAGAGCCGTCAGCCGCGCGCGCGGTCGTCATGGTCACCACCGCGCATGTCATCACCAATATGCGCAGCAGCCACACCATCACGAAATCCAGCGCCCGGATCGAGAGGTAAAGTCACACATCGTCAACAGCGTGATCATCAGGATATCTGCCGATTTGACCGACAGTGCGTTGTTGGTGAGCGCCAAGGCGAAAAACATCACTGTGGCCAGCATGACAATCGCCGACCGCCCCTTCAGCAGCGCCCGGAACAGATTGGCAAGCAGCAATGCGAACAGAATTGCACCGATCAAACCAAACTGGACGGTGAAGACGACGAAAGAACTTTCGATGAACGGCAGGCCGAAGACGTCGAGCGCGATCCGCTGAACCCGGGCGATATCAGCACCGAACAGGAACTCCTTCCAGGTGAGATAGTCAAATACACCGTAAATGCTGACGCGCGCCAGCGAACTCTGATCAACGAAACCGCCTTCGAAGCGGCTCAACGCTCCCAAGGCAAACATGACGGCGATGATTGTGATCAGCACGATCAACCCTGCAATCCCGAGCATCATTTTCCGCTGGATCGCATCGACCCGCGATCGCGCAGGCATGGGCTCCAGAACAAGGAATAGCGCGCACGAAACGCAAGCCGCCAGGCTTGCAATACGCGCTCCGGACGCCAAAGCACCGACAAGCAGGATCACAACACCCATCAGCTTAAACGACGGCCTCCAGCGCGCAACGCTGAGAAAGCAGATGCCGACGGCGCACCATTGCCCCAGTTGCAACGGATGATCGGATAGCCCGGTCGGTCGGAACACATCTTCTCCCGCCGCATAAGGCAGCAAGCGTGTCCTGAGCGCAAACTCGGCGATGCCGACGAGTGCGCTCAGAATGAGGAACAGAAGGATCAATTCACCGAGGTTCGATCGCCATTGATTTGGCAGCGTCATCATGACGAACATTGCCATGCACGCAACGATGTAAGTGTCCAGAATGTATCCGGATGACGTGCTCTGGCCGCTGACCGAGAGCATCAGGAGCAGACCGCAAATGCCTGCCAGGAAAACGATAATTGCGCGGAGAATTCCAACGTCCTGCCCGCTCAGTTCAATGCGAAAATTAAGCAGGATTCCAAGAGCGACCAGGCCAATCCCGTAGAACGCTGGATGGATCTTCTCGATCGTGGACCCTTCCAGTGTCGTATAATTTATAAACTGGTTGAGAATGAGCGCGTTAAGTCCAATTCTCAGCAAGACAAAAAAGACGAATGACAGATACAGCATTCGCAGCAGAATACGGCTGTCGCTCGGCTCGGTGACGGCGTAACCGGAACGGATCATGGGAAGCTGCGCTATTGTGGCCAGTGAAATTAACCGTAGACAATTCGCGTTAACAGTTGGCTAACCAAACGGTGCGTATGGGTGGGTGCTGGTTTCCGCCATGTGCAACGCCGCAGCATGCGACGAATGCAAGAAACTCCGAAAATGTCCTCCGTCCGCGTTCTGTGCGTCACGCCATTCGGTCCTTCAGGAAAGGGCGGAATCGATCGGCTTTACCACTATTTCCGCGAGTTCATTGCCGACAAGAATGTGTCCGGCATTGATCTACGCTTTGCGCAGTCGCGTGGCGATGCGCGAGGCAACCGCTGGATTGCGACATTTCCGCTCATCCTGGCGAAAATCGGAGTTGAGCTGAGCCGATTCCGGCCCCACGTGGTCCATATCAACTTCGCCACCGGCGGAAGCCTGCCGCGCAAGTATGCCATACTGAAGCTCGCGAAAGCATTTGGCGCGCGGACCATTGTCCATTTCCACGGCCAGTTTATCGAAGATCAGATCACCGCGCGTACAGTGCCGGGTCGATTGTTCAGCGCGATCGCCAACCAGGCTGATTGCGTCGTCGCGCTCGGCAAGGTTCATGCCGACGCCTTCGAGCGTATTGGCGTTCAGCGCGAGCGGATTGCGATCGTTCCGAACGGAATTCCTGACTTTGCGACCGGTCTTGTGCTGCCCAAACCAGACACCGGATCGCTGGCGATTCTCTTCTCCGGCCTGCTGACTGAAAATAAAGGTATGCACGTCCTGATTCCGGCCCTCGCCCACCTGCGTCAGACGACCGATAACTGGCACTGCGTGGTCGCCGGCAACGGCGACGTCCCGCACTTCATGGATATGGCCCAAAAGGCAGGGCTTGAGGAGAAGGTGACGTTCACGGGGTGGATCGAAGCCGGCGAAATGCTCGATCACATGCGCAAAGCCGACGTGGTGGTCCTGCCCTCGCGAACCGAAGCATTGCCGCTCAGCCTGATTGAGGGTGCCTGTGCCGGCGCAGCTCTTGTTGCGACCGATGTCGGCAACGTCCGCGATATCGTGGAAGGTGGAGTTAATGGACTTCTTGTCAAACGTGAGCCTGAGCCGATTGCCTCGGCGTTGCTTGAAGTCGCCACCAACCGCTCTCGTTTGGGTGAGATGCAATCTGCCTCTCGTCAAATCTACCAACGGCATTTTACGGTGTCGGCATTCGCCGACCGACTTCGCGACCTTTATCTGCAGGTCGCCAAAGCGCCGTAGCGGCAGATATCCTGTTCAAGTCATGTGCGGGATCGTCAGCCGCTGATCGATGAACTTGCGCTTACCCCTGCCCGTCATCGGCAGTTCATCGACGATCTTCAAGTGAATTGTGAGGTCGCCTGCGGCACGTTCTGTCATTCGGGTGAGGTAATCCGAAAAATCCGGCTCCTGGCCACCTTCCGTGACCACCATGAGTTCGACTTCCCCCGGAACACGCTGACAGAATTGCACTTCACGCGTCAGATCATGCCTGTCGATCGGCACACACAGCCCGTTAAAGGGAATAAGGGACCCCGACCGGCTCACCAGATATTCGCTGCTTCGCCGCGGCGCCAGGTGGTTCAGAACGAGTCGGTATCCGTTACTCGCGCTCGGCAATTCGACGAGTTGTGCAGCATCGCGTGTGTCATACCGAATGAGCGGCATGCCTCTGAACATCAACCCGGTCGACACCACACGGCCCGTCTTGCCGGGCGTGGTGATCGGCCGGTCGTCGTCATCGACCAGTTCCGTATAGCCGTAAATCGGATCGAACTCATATGTATCCGGCTCGTTGGCGCGCTCGACCGCAAACGCAACCTTCTCACTCAATCCATAGAAGGGCACAGTGGTCGCCTGATCGAAGACCTGTGCAAAAAGATCGCGCTGATGTGGAAACAGCTTTTCCGAAATCGGGAAGATTCCGCGAATCTGCGACAACGGCGCCGCTCCGGTCCGGAGCAGATACTGTGCGAAAATCGCTATCGCGGAAGGATAGCCGTGAATGAAGCGGATGTTCTTTTCACGAATGGCGGCCAAGTATGATGCCATCGTCGTATCATCGAGATGAAAAACCGAGAACCGCAGTTCTTTAAGCGCCGGTTCGACCTCCATGTGGGAGTTCTCGCCGTCGATCAAATCAAACCCCCGGAAAACGCAGCGCCAGTCATGCGCCGTAAACCCGGTTCTTGACCATGCATCGTGAATAAAAGCGTATTCGATCGGACTGCGATTGCGATCGAGCATGATCGACAGCGGTTCACCGGACGACCCATCGGTCGATGCGCGATCAAGACGATCGAGCGGGACGGTGCACATCTCGTCGCGGTGGTCGAGTACGGTCTGCCGCGAAAGGACAGGCAATCGGGACCAGGCCTCGCTTCCCAACAGTTCGCCGGGCGCGATGTGACCGACCACGGGCTTGAGCGCGCGGGCGTAATAAGGCGCATTCCGGATCGCCAGTTGAACCACTTCGCCAAGCGCCTGCTGGCGATAGGACCGGACAAAATCTGTATCCGTTTTTGCGCGATTGATTACGCTGCGCCAATGACGATAGGTCTTGCCGAACTTGATTGAAGTTGGCACGTACCGAAGGAAGCGGCCGAGCTGGGCCCGCGTCGATAGCGGCAACCGGACATATGCACCGCGCGCGACGTCCAGAACTGTCATCGGTTTCCCCCTGATTTGGCGAACACGACTATGTACCGCAGCCAATGCTTCGCCTGCGGTAAATCGGACATTTACCTTAACCGTGCATGGTCAAATTGATGGTTATTCAATCAAAACACGTCGCGGTTTACGTACCTGCCCTGAACAGGGGCGGAGCGGAACGCGTAGCAGCCCTGCTGGCATCCGGCTTCTTCAAGGCTGGCTGGCAGACCACCCTGCTCGTTGATTTCGAAGCATCCGAGAATCGGTCGCTCATCGATCCTGGCGTGCCAATCCACGTGCTGGGAAATTCGCATGCCAGCTCCGTATTCGCCCTTACCGGCTTCCTGCGCTCGCAGAAGCCGGACATGGTCCTTGCGATCGGAGGCGCGGCAAACGTCAAGCTTTCTCTGGCGCGCCTGTTCGCGGGCGGCCAGTCTCGAATCGTACTTTCGTATCACGGACGCTCCGACGTTGGGCGCGGCCGGCTCGGCCACATGTCTTACTCGTTCGCCCCATGGCTTGGGCGGCGCGCTGCTGCAATTGTCTGTGTGTCCGACGGCTTGCTCGATCATCTCCGCGATGACTGGAATGCCCCCGAAAGCAAGCTGACGCGCATCCACAATCCGGTATCCGTTGAAAACGCCATTCCCGCCAGCCATAGCGACCTTATCCAGCGTCCACCCGTCGTGCTCGGCGTCGGCCGGCTCAATCCGGAGAAGGGATTTATTGCGCTGGTCGAGGCCCTTCCCCGTCTGCGCTCAGATGCGCGTGTCGTAATCTTTGGCGAAGGCTCCGAACGCGCCAATCTGCTGGCCCGCGCAAAACAACTGGGCGTTGAAGACAGACTAGAACTTCCCGGCTATCGCGATGACCCATGGCCCTGTTATGCGCAGGCCCGCTGTTTCGCTTTAACATCGCGCAGGGAGGCCTTCGGCAATGTGGTTGTCGAAGCTCTGGCTTCCGGACTTCCGGTCGTGTCGACACGAAGCGGAGGCCCGGATGAGATTCTGGACCATGGACGCGTCGGCACGCTCGTGGACAACGGCGACATCGAGTCGCTCGCACAGGCCATCAATCAGGCGCTGGCTGACCCTGGGGATCCGGCGCCGCGGATCGCACGGGCACGCACATTCGACGTCCAAACCGCGATCAATAGCTATCTCGACCTGTTCAATACGATACTGACTCGGCGGTAGCCGTCGGCACGGAATCTCCCCGCCAGATTTCCCATGGCCGGTCGAGCATCCGCACCAGGGCAAATCCGGACGCAGAGAGCGTTGACGCATAAACCGCGATGAACGTTGCGGTTCCGCCGAACAATATAATCAGCGGCAGCTGTCCGCCCAGAAGCACGCGCATGCCGAGGGTTGCCGCGGAGGCAAGCCCGAACGAGATCGTCAATCCCGCGATGGCCTTCCAGGGAACAGAAAACGGCAGCAGGCGCGTGGAGAGAAATGCACTGCCGGCAAGTGAAACGAGCGAGGCAAAAGCCGCGATCATGGCAGCGGCCACCGGACCGCCCTGCGGGATGAAGAGTAAACCCAGCAACAGAGAAATCACCGCAGGCGGTGCCATGCTCACAAACTGCAGCCAGTTCTTCTTCGTGATGTAAAACGCGTTGTCGAAGCAGAAATTCTTCAAACTCGCAAACAGGGTGGCAAACGCAATCCAGGGCATGATCCGCACAGCCTCAGCGCGATAAGCCTCCGGCAGCACCAGTTCTGCAAACGGCTGCGCAAGCAACGCAATGCCGGCTGCAACGGCGCCGCACAGCAGAATCAGCGTCAGAACATTGCCGCTCTGGACCCGGCCGGCTGCTTCTCGCCCTTCTGATGAGTAGCTGCGGACAAGCATCGGAAACAAATACGGATTCAGCGACCCACTGAACAGCTCAACCGGTTGCCTTGCGAGCGCATAGGCGGCCGCATAAAGCCCGACGCTCGCAGGTCCAAGCGCATGATTGAGGATAAAGCGATCGAGCCAACCGACCGTCTGCGCCAGCAGCGTGACCGATACGATCGGAACTCCGAACAGCAGGGCCGCGCGATAACCCTGACGCGGGAAATAGGGCCATGGCAGATCCCGAAAAGCCACCGCACAGGCCAGCAATCCCAGAACAAGCGTCACCAGGGAGATTCCAAGCGAGGCAGAAAAGAAAGTCGGTTCGATGACCAGGACCGCGCCTACTCCGCATGCAAGTGACAAGACTCCGCGCGCAATCTCGGTGCTGGCGTATAGCAAGTGACGTTGCTGCGTCTGCAGCAGTGTCAAACCGAGCCGCAGCACTGCGAAGGCAAGGACGTAAACCGCGACGGCAACCGTGAACCACCCGGACAGACTTGGCTGGACGATCGACAGCAGCAGCGCGCCAAGCAACGACAGCACGCAGGATACAACGGTCAGAACGAGAGCACGGCCAAGCCTACCCGCCGACGGCACGCGGTCCTTGCTCTCACTGCTCAATACAAACAACCGCACCCATCCGCCGGTCGCCATATCGAGGATTTCGCCTGTCACGACGATGAGAGCGAACATTCCGTAGTCGTCCATCGACAACAGCCGGGTCAATACCAGAAGCAGGACGAAGGTCGACAGGCGGGGCACGAGATTTGCCCCGAAATAGAGAACGACGTTCAGGCTTTTCATCGAAGACCTGCGGCCGCTAGGTTCGGGACTGGCGCCAGATCAGGCTGCAACGCAGGCGAAACCCTTTCTGTGATGGCACCAGATTGAACCTCGATCCGGGTGCTGAATTCCCGCGTTTGCAGGTCATTCGCGTGAAACACGAGGCGCGTTGCGCTTTGCATAACCCCGAACGCCGGTGAATACTCCACATTTTCAAGCGTAGCCGTTACACCTCTGGCCGAAGTGAAGCGCATCAATACCTCATCGCCACATGTGACAACGATAATTGCTCCCTCAATCCTCGCCGAGCAGTCCGGATGCAACAGGAATCCGATGTCGATCGATACCAGTGGCTTTGATGCCTCGTCTCCAGTCGCAAGCAACTTATCCGTCACCGTCAACCCGGTGGGATCGATAGTCACCGTGCGCTCACACAACAGTCCATGATCGCGGGCATATCCGTCGTGCTGCGCCGACACGTGAACGTCACTGCCAGCCTCGCGGAAACCGAGATACTTCGATACAGCCTTCCGCCGCCAGTTGAATGCACCCGAGATCTCGCTCTGATCTGCTCCATTGATGCAAATCGTGTTGTGAGCCGCAGTACCGCGCAGGCGATCGCGGACCCTGCCGCCGGAATGATACAGATATGTTCCCGCATCGACGAGTACCGGCTTTGCATCGAGATGCAGCATCAGCGACAGGGCATCAGCATGTCCATGGGCCGCGATCGACAGATAGCCGAGCGGACCATGGTCGAACACGACGAGCGCTTCGCGTCCGCTCATCTGGCTTCGTGAAACCGTATATCCGCCACGCTCAAATGTACGCGTCCCCACAAATGAAGCGGGTGCGCCGGCCGGCCGGCCGACAAGAAGATTTCGCAATTGTGGAGCACCGTAAACGGCAGCAATATCGGAACGGCCCGTCACGGCCGCGATCCCGCTCACGATTGATGCGACATAGAACGGCTCATGACCCGCTCCGGACGCTATCACGCGGCCTTCATCGTCATCACCGATACGGGGGTGATTTCCGGCACCATCAAGCACCCATCGAAGATGTTCGCCGGCGGCGGTGATGCGCGCAACGACGTCATCGGGAAACGGCGCGCCAGTGACTTCCGCAACGCGAAATGCCAGAAGATACCATTCGCACGTGAAGGCAGTGTAAGTCGGCGACTGCTCCGCACCCACGCCATCGTCGTAAATCTGACGAAATGCCTCTGCAATCAGCACGTCTCGCGCTTGTAGCGGATCGATCGCGGTTCCCTGCCAAAGGGATCCCAGAATGAAGAGGGCCGCCTCCTCCGCGATCAGATGGTTGTTCGCGGACGAATAGCGGGATGGAAAACGTTTAAGCCAGTATTCATGCGCCGCCAGACATGCGCCGATCTTGCGAGAAAGACGCCCACCTACCCGATCTCTGCCGATCAGCCCGATTGTCAGCAGGATCGAGACAACGCGCAGCGCCAGCTCAATCCCGGAAATCCAGTTGATGCCCTTGAATGGCGGATTCGCATCGATCCAGCTTTCGATCAGATCAAGAGCCGACTGAGCCAGCTCATCATCATTCTCCAGTCTGGACAGCGCCGCGATCACCGGCACGAACTGGAGGCGATTCAGTTCCCAGACAAGTTTCACATCTCCGCGGAGACGATCGTGCCGGAAGTCGATGTCGAAACAGTAAGCGCTATCCGGCCAGCGCAATCCCGACGCGGGATCAAGATGCCAGTCCATCTCCTTCGACAACTCGAAATCATGAGCGAGCGCGCGATAGACACCAGGCCGCGTCGCGGTCGGCGCAACCGATCGCCAGAGCGAACGTGTATCGGCATCGATCAACCCGAGCCCGCCGGCATCGACCGGGAGAAACGGAAGATCAGTCGCTTCCGCAGCAAACGCAGAATAGCCATAAGATCGCGTCGCTGATATGCGGCGCTTTCCAGCCTCACGCAGCCGGTGTCCCAGTTCCGGGATGCTCATGGCCCGGAGCCGATTGACGTACCATCCAAGTTTGCCGAACGAACCTGCCATATCGACAGACGATCCTAGCTTGCCTGCGGAGTCGCAGTGACCGGGTTTTTTGCCTTGGGCCGTTTGGTCTTGTTCTTGATCAGAGCAGCGTAAGCTCCGAGCAGCTTGGGCGCCTCGTGCTCCCAGGACAGATCCCTTTCGATCCGCTCACGACCGAAGGCGCCCATCGCCGCGCGACGCTCCGGATCGTCAAGGAGTTCGATAATCTTGCCCGCCATATCCCGTGGATCGTTGTGTCGCGCGTAAAGCGATGCATCGGCCGCGGAAACCCGTCCTTCCGTCAGATCGAACTGAACGATCGGCTTGCTCAGCGCCATGTACTCCATGATCTTGTTCATGGTGGACTTGTCGTTCATTTCGTCAGCCTTGTCCGGATTAACGCAGACATCCGCCGTGTTCAGCATTTCGAACAGGTCGTGGTCACTGGCGCGGCCGGTGAATGTGACGAAATCCTGCACACCGAGCGTTTTCGCCAGCGCCTTCATTTCCTCAAGTGCGGGACCTCCCCCGACAAGCCCAAAATGAATGTCCGATCGCCGGAAGTCTTCCACAATCACCTTCACGGCATTCAGCAGCAGATCAATCCCCTCCTGCGCACCCATGACGCCAACATAGCCAACCAAAAAATTCCGGCCCTTCCGCAACTGCGGATTAGGCGGAAGAATTTGAATACGATTGAGATCCGGACCGGAGCGCACGACAAAGACCTTATCATCGCGCATCCCGCCACGCGTCAGCGCAATCCTGCGATACGATTCATTCGTGGCCAGCGAAATATCCGCCGTCAGGAACGTCATCTTCTCGAGCAGCACAAGCAGCCGATAGAAGAAGTCTTTCCGGCCAAATTTCGATACGTATAGCTCCGGATTGATGTCGTGGTGATCGAATACGAACATTTTTCCAAGGAACAACTTGAAGAAGCCGCCGATCAAAAAGATCGTATCCGGCGGGTTGCACGCATGGATCACATCGAATCCCCGCGCGAAAAAAACTTTCCAGCTCAGGAAGAATTCGCAGGCCAGTGCCCAGCCATATTCGAGCGGATAACCCGAAGCACGCCTGGCTTCGAAGGGCATTCCGTGGCGATGGATGTGAACGCCATCGATGAATTCGTAGCTCTCTTGCGCGTTAAACCCTTTCGGGCAGATCACAGAGACCACGCATCCGGCTTTGGCCATGGTCTTGGCTTCCGACCATACACGCCGGTCGAAAGGTACCGAGAGGTTCTCGACAATGATCAGGACACGAAGCGGCCGTCCATCCTTGACAAGGCGCGTATCACCAGTTGATTCCGACATAACGCGCCTTCATGTCTGGAGATTCCCACAACCTGGCAAGGTCGAGAACAATCTGGTCCTCGCTGAGCATCGGCTCGATGTTGCGAAACTCAGGAGATGCGTTTCCGATGATAATGACGTCAGCCGCAACCACGGTTTTCCGCAGCGACGTCATCATGATCGAACCGATGTGAGGAATTGCCTTCTCGATGTATTGCCTGTTCACGCCGGTCAGCGCCGAGAGATTGACGCTCGGATCATAAAGCTTGAGATTGAAACCCTTTCCGATCAGGCGTTCGATCAGTTCGACCTGCGGGCTTTCGCGCAAGTCGTCCGTACCTGGCTTGAAGCTGAATCCGAGCACTGCGATATCCCGCTGACCGAACGCAACGACCTTGTTGATCGCTCTTTCGATCTGATTGCGGTTGCTGGGCAGGATATTGGAAAGGATCGGCACCTCGACGTCGAGCTGACGTGCAAGATACGTCAGCGCGCGCGCGTCCTTCGGCAGACATGAGCCACCGAACGCGTAACCGGGCTTGAGGTAGTAAGGCGAAATATTGAGCTTTGTATCTGAGCAGAACACGTTCATCAGCTCGTAGCTGTCAATGTTCAGTGCCTGGCAGATGTTCCCGATCTCGTTTCCGAAGCAAACCTTGAGCGCGTGCCACGTGTTGTCCGCATACTTGATCATTTCGCTGGCTTCGAACGACACCGTGAAAAGCGGCGCGCGAATTCCTTCATAGAGGTTCGCGACCGCAAGCGCAGCAACCGGATCATCCGCGCCGACAACGGTCTTTGGTGGTGCAAAGAAATCGGCGACAGCCGTGCTTTCCCTGAGAAACTCGGGATTGTACGCTACCGAGAGCCCCTCGCCGCAGCGGCGACCGGATTCGCGCTCCAGAATTGGAATAATCGTGTTGCGCATCGAACCCGGAATCATCGTCGAACGCACGATGACAAGGTGATCGCCCTGCTTTTCCCGAAGCGCGCGTCCGATTTCAGCAATGACGCTGCAGACGGTATCGATGTTGATGCTGCCGTTATCGCGGCTCGGCGTACCGACGCAAATCAGCGAAATATCGGTGTCGCGGATCGCCTGAACGACATCGTCGGTCGCAGTCAGACGTCCCGAACGGACGCCCTGCTGCATGAAGTCGTCAAGACCGGCCTCGACAACCGGCGGCTTTCCCTCGCGGAAGCACTGCCGCTTGATGTCATTGGTATCCAGCCCAATAACCGTGTGGCCCGTACGCGAGAAACACGCGGCCGATACAGCTCCGACGTAGCCCAGGCCAAAGATGCTGATGCGGCGTGGAGAGGAGTTGTTCGGTATGACAGGAGCAATGACCGGCAAGCGATCGGCAGCCGCCTGCGCGCTTCCCGGTGCGAGTTCGATCAGATCGGAGCTATCGAGCCATGAATTCATTTGAGCCTCGTCTTTTTTTAAAGTCGTAGGCTGGCGGAGGCGAAAGAGGAAGACAAAGCGGAATGTCATCGCTTGTTAGGCTTACCTTGCCTCAAAATGAGCGCTTCGATTAACGCTTCGTTAACCTATTGAACAAGGCATAATCGGATCTATAAAATTGGCTCTATAAGCGCGTCAGAACGCGGCTCAGACGTACAAAGCAAGGCGCATGTTCAGAACAATATTCCAAGTGCTTGCCTGGGCCTCCATCCTCGCAATCGTGATTGTTACGGACGGCCCGATCGGATTGCGGCCAGTCACTCACTTGCCAGGCAGCGTTGAAAGATTTTTCGCCCTTCTCACAGTCGCGATGCTGTTCACTCTCGCCTACCCAAACAGAATCTCAATCGTCGGGCTTTCGCTTGTGCTTGCCGTTTTTATCATTGAGTTTGCGCAGGTCGCGTCGCTGGGCCGTCACGCGCGCCTGCGTGACGCAGGCGTCAAGGTGCTAGGCGTCTTCGCCGGATTGACGCTGGGGTATTTTCTGCAAGCCGGGATGGCGTTGATACGCACGAGATTCGGGGGCAACCGAAAGGCCCTGCCGAGCGCAGCCAATCAATCCTGAAGCTCGATTGCGCTGCCCGCTAAATTTCCGCGAAATTCGCTGTTTCGCCGGCTCGGTATCCCGCACGTGATGTGACACGCTCAAGGTATGGCGCAGCGCTGTCGCAAATGCCAACTCCGTAATCGATGGCCCACGTCAGGCAAGTCGTCAGCAGTATGTCGGCCGTGGTGAACTGGGCACCCATGAGATAATCGCGACCGTCCGACAAAGCCACATCGACATGCCGAAGCTGTTCGCGGAAGTATTCGCCTGCCTTCGCAACAACATGCGGCGCATCCCCATAGATATGCGCCAGTCCCTTGTTGGTACCATGTCGCCTCATGACATAGAGACTGGTTGAGTCCAGCTCGGTCACGATGAAGAAGCACCATTCCAGCCACTTCGCATAGAGTTTTGGACAATCTGGGACGAGCCCTCCGTCTCCTGTCCGATGCTTGTTGGCGAGATATGCAACGATGGCCGCGCTCTCCCCAATGGTCAAATCGCCGTCCTGCAAAAGCGGAATCTTCTGCCTTGGATTCAGGATCGTATACTCCTCCGTCTTGGTCTCACCCGATCGCGGAAGGATGGGCCGCGACTTGTACGGAAGATTCAATTCGTGAAGTGCCCAGTGCGCGCGTATCGTGCGCGTAGTGCCGACACCCCAAAGGATAAGATCGCCTGCCATTTTTCACCAAGTCTCCACCGAGGGGCGCAGATCGAGCTCGTGAGTCCAGCCGTCTTTGGATTGATGGTGAGCAAACCAGTACGCCTCGGCAATGGACGCGGTTTTGGTCAGGCTGTCGGGCGGAATTTCGCTGGCGCTGATTCCGGTTGCCGCCTTCATGCGCTGATGAATAGCTTCGCTGTCGACGCCTGCATCGATCAGGAGATGGACGACATGAATGTTCTTCGGTCCGAGCTCACGGGCCATTGCCTGGGCGACGGCGCGCAAGCCGAACTTGGCTGCCGAAAACGCCGCAAAACCCTTTCCGCCGCGAACGCTGGCGGTTGCGCCGGTAAATAGGATGGTCCCGCGGCCCCGTACCGACATGTGTTTGGCCGCCTCGCGCCCCACAAGAAAGCCCGCATAGCACGCGAGTTCCCAGGCTTTGAAGAACAGCTTCTCTGTTGTCTCCAGCAGCGGCTTGTTGACGTTCGATCCAGCGTTGAACAGGCAGACCTCGATTGGGCCCACCTCCTTCTCGACATCCGCGAACAGTTTCTGCACCTCCTCTTCCTTGCGCGCATCGACGCTGTATGCGCGTACGTCGTACCCCTCCGCCCTCATCGAATCGACAAGTCCCTTGGACTTTTCGGCATCACGCCGCGCAATACAGACTGCGTAACCGCCCCTCCCAAACCGCTGCGCAACGGCCGCGCCGATTGCATCGCCTGCGCCAACAAGGAGTGCGACTTTCATTTTATCCGCCACTGTTCGTTCTCCAGAAACTGAAACCGTTCGTTCATTTATCCGGCCGCCCTGACCGCTTTGTCGGCGATCATTGCGTCGATAGCTGCGTCCGCGTACCCAAGTTCGCGCAGGACCGTGCGAGAGTGCTCACCCACCCGCGGCGCCGGACCGCCAATCGCAGCCTGATTGACCTCGAAGATTGCCGCGGGCTTCGGTTGCCGCACCCGGCCAACCGTCGGCTGTTCGAACTCCTCGATCAACCCGCGCGCCACCACCTGTTCGTTATCGATGATTTCAGCACGACGAAGGATCGGCGAGCATGGCACGTCGGCAGCGTCAAGTCGCTCTAGCCATTCAGCTGTGGTATGCTTGGCAATGTATTCCTGCATCGTGTTGATGCGGGCCGTCGCGTTGATGAACCGCGCGCTCGGCGTTGCAAAACGCTCGTCCTTCGCAAGCTCCGGATCGCCGGATGCCTTGCAGAAGCCTTGCCACTCTGAATCCGAGATCGTTCCACAGGTGATGTAACCATCCAGGGTCTGGAACACGAGGTCCGGCCGGTCGTTCGGATCTGTTGTCGAGGCTTCAGAGCCAACCACCGTGTACTGCATCATGCCTTCCGGCCACAGATAGGAAATCATGGCATCCAGCATCGCCACCTGGATATGGTCGCCCTTGCCCGTCTTTTCGCGGGCATAAAGGGCGGAAGACACCGCCTGCGCCGTGAAGACCGAGGTGGTTTTGTCACAGACGATGGTGCGGATCATCTGTGGACGGTTCGTGATCGGTTGCGCCTGAATGTCGGCAAAGCCTGACAGCGCCTGAACGATGGGGTCGTAAACCCGCTTCTTGACATAAGGCCCGCTGTCGCCGACGCCGCTGATAGAGACATAGATCAATCGCGGATACTTTTCGCGTAACTCTTCGTGACCGAGCCCGAGGCGCTCCATGGTACCGGGACGGAAGTTCTGCACCAGCACATCCGCCTGCGACGCCAGTTTGGCCAAGACCTCACGCCCTGCATCACTCTTGATATCGATCGACAGCGAGCGCTTGCCGCGGTTGCACGAGACGAACAGAGCCGAGAACTCACCGGCCGCATCGATCAGGTTCCGGCTGCGGCGGGTGCCATCGCCGCCGATCGGCTCGATCTTGAGCACATCCGCACCCTGATCAGCCAGAAACATCGTCGCATACGGACCCGACACCACCGCTGTCAGATCAAGGACCCGCACTCCACTTAAAGGACCAGGCATATCTTCACTTCCCGTGCTGAAAAACTCGCTTCGGCCATCGCCATCCGTGAACGTCACACACTCAGATACGTCCGCCTGATGTCTTCATTTGCGATCAATAATTGCGTGTCGCCGGCGAACTGAACCCGTCCCTGACTAATTACGTAGACATAGTCAGCCAGTTGAGTGGCGAGATGATAGTTCTGTTCAACCAGCAGAATGGGCGTTCCTGACGCCTTGATATCCTTGAGTACCGCTTCTAGTTTCTCGATAATCACCGGCGCCAGACCTTCGCTGGGTTCGTCGAGGATCATCAGATCGGGCCCGGCGACCAGCGCCCGTCCGATCGCCAGCATCTGCTGTTCGCCGCCGGACAGTTGCCCGCCAAGGCTCCTGCGCCGTTCGGCAAGGCGCGGAAATATCTCGAACACATACTCCACTGGCTTGCGCCGCGGCCGATGCTTCGATGCACCAAGAGCAATGGCAAGATGTTCCTCAACAGTCACTGTCGGGAAAATGCCGCGGTCCTCAGGCACGAAAGCGATGCCGGACTTCACAATTCGATGTGTCGGCAACCGCGTAATATCGGTTCCATTGAAAATAACGTGGCCACCTCGCGCCGGCGTCAAACCGAGGATCGAACGCAGCGTCGTTGTCTTGCCGGCACCGTTACGTCCGAGCAGCGCCACGCACTGCGCGGCAGACACGGAGAGATCGACGCCTTGCAGAATGTGGCTTTCACCATAGTAGGTGTGAAGATGTTCGACCCTAAGCATGGTGCTGCCCCAGATATGCTTCGATCACCTGGGGATTGGACTGAATCTCGTGCTTCGTCCCCGTTGCGAGCACCTTGCCGTAACTCAGCACCGTGATGATGTCGCAGATTGCAAACACGACATCCATATCGTGTTCGACCAGAACGATAGTCAGCTCACTTGACAGGCCATTGATCAGCTTGATCAAGCTGGCGCGCTCATCGGGTGACGTTCCGGCCGCCGGCTCGTCCATCAGCAGGATCTTCGGTTCGGCACAGAGTGCGATCGCCACCTCGAGTTGGCGCTTCTGTCCGTAGGACAGCTCGTTGACATTCCGATGCAGCACGGTGTCAAGGTGCATTTGCTCGGCGGCGAGACGCGCTTTGCCGACGACATCCGAAAATGACGCGCAAGAGCGAAATACGGAGCGCCGCGACGCATCAAACGCCTGGCAGGCAACGCGTAGGTTCTCGAGCACCGTAACGCTCTCGAGCAGCATGTTCTTTTGGAAAGACCGAGACAGCCCACCTCGCGTAACAAGGTCTGGTCGCCCCTGCTGCACCGGGACGCCATGAATGAGAATTTCACCGCTGGTCGGCGGCTGCCATCCCGTGATGATGTTGAACAGCGTAGTCTTTCCGGCGCCGTTCGGCCCGATTACAGCATGACGCTGGCCTGACGGCACCTTCAGATCGAGGTCACTGATGACCTGAAGCCCGCCGAAGGCCTTGCGCAAATTCCTGATTTCGAGCGCGCTCATTGTCGTTTTCCGATCAGCGCAGTGATGGCGCCAAGAACGCCGCCGCGGAAAAACGCAACCACAAGCATGAAGAAGATGCCGAAGAACAAGTTGTATTCTTCGGTGATCATGCTCAGCGCCTGCTTCACAACGACAAAGATGGCAGCCCCAACAAACGGCCCAAGGATGACATTGGCACCGCCGATGATGACCATCAGCACGCCCTCGCCGCTCATTTGCCAGCTCATCGCATCCGGATTGACGAAATAGGTATATTGCGCCTGTAAAATGCCCGCGACCGCGCAAATCACTGCGGCCAGCGCGAACGATCCGATCTTGTAGTTCGCAACCGCGTATCCCATCGACATCATGCGGCGCTCGTTTTCACGAATGCCGACCAGGACGCTGCCGAAAGGCGACGTCACGATCCGCCACAGCATCAGCAACGCCAGAACCGCAACGGCGAGAACGTAGTAGTAGAAGACGGTCGGGTTATCCGCGCTCACGCCGAGCCATGACAGATCGGGACGCGGAATTCCCGTCATGCCGTCAGACCCGTTGGTCCATCGCAATTTGATCATCGCGCCATAAAACATCTGGGAGAATGCCAGCGTGATCAGAAGAAACTCGACGCCGCGTGTCCGGGTGCAAATCGCGCCAATGGCAGCAGCAATCACGGCTACCACCACCAGCGTGACCGGCGCAGAAACCCACAGCGGCCACCCAAGCAGCGCCGTTCCGATCGCGATGCCGTATCCACCAAACCCGAGAAACATCGCCTGTCCGAGCGATACGAGGCCCGTGTACCCGGTCAGAAGATTGATGCCGGAGGCGAATACGCCCGCGATCATGACTTCGACCGCCAGAGTCATGACATAGCCGGAGGTGAACGATGGCAGCGCGCAAAGGCCGACGCCGAAGAGCGCGAACAACGCCGCGCAAGCGCGACGCGACATTGGAAGCGACAGACGCTTCACCCCGCTGGAACCGTTGTCCCGTGCAAGAATGATATCTGCGCTCATGCGACCCTCCCCACCGCGCCAAAGAGGCCCTGCGGACGGAAGATCATCACAGCGATCAGAAGCGCGTAAATCGCAAAGAGCTCAGCCTCCGGAAGGTAGGCCTGGGCAAACGTATCGGTCATACCCACGATAAGTGACGCATAGAACGACCCCCTGAGATTGCCGAGACCGCCCACCACCACGACCACGAACGTCGTCACGACGATTCCGATTCCCATGTTGGAGTAGATGCTCATGACCGGTGCGGCGACGACACCCGCAAAGCCGGCGAGAGCGGAACCGAACCCGAACACCAGCGCAAACAGAACATTGATGTTGATGCCGAGCGCCGTGACCATCTCGCGGTTGTCAACACCGGCCCGCAGCGTGGCACCGATCAGCGTACGGTCGATGACCAGGACAAGCGCGACAGCGATGGCAATGCCAACCGCGATGATGAAAAGCCGATAGAGCGGATATTCGATGCCCAGCAAGGCAACACGGCCTTTGAGGAAATCGGGCGTGGCAATGCTGTGAAATGCCGATCCGTAGATGTACTCGACGGCACCCGCGGTTGCGAACAGCAGGCCGAACGTTAGCAAGGCGAGATCGAGATGCGTCGAGCGTCCGCGCTGAGCCAGCGGTTGCAGAACGAAGAGTTGCAGCACAAAGCCTGCCAGGAACGGCAGCAGCGGGCCTATCAGCAGCGCAAGCCAGAACGAGCCTGTCTTGTTGGCAATAACCAGTCCGAAGTAAGCGCCCATCGTGAAGAACGCGCCGTGGGCCAGATTGAGGATGTTCATCAATCCGAAGATCAGCGTAAGGCCGACCGCGAGCAGGAACACCAGCATGCTTAGCTGGACGCCATTAAGAAGCTGAATCAGAAAAAGCTGCATGTTTCACACAACGTCGAGAAAGCGCGAGCTTCGCCGGAAGCGAAGTTCGCCTCGGATCAGAACGATTTCGTGCAACCCGGCAGATCGCCCGCTCCCGGAAACTGATCCAGCGACTTACGCTGCATCTTGCCGTCGGGTCCCTTGACGATCTCGATCACATAGACCTTCTCGAGCAACGCGCTGTTCTGCGCATTGAACTTGATCTTTCCACGCGGAGCGTCGAACGTCAGGTCGCGCATCGTGGAGATGAACTTGGTGCGATCTTCCGGCATCTGGCCGCCGAGCTTCTCAAGTGTCAGCATGATCGCCTTGCCGTTGTCATAGCCAAGCTCCGCGCTGACGTCGGGTTCCTGCTTGTACTTCGCGGTATAGGCCTTCACGAACTTCTGGTTCGCTTCGGTGGGGATACCCGGATAATGCGTGGCAACGTGCTGCGCATTCAGGGCCAGATCACCCAGGGCCGGCCAAAGCGCTTCGTCATAAACCCAGTGATCGCCAATCAGGGGGATCTTGGTCCGCAGTCCGAAATCGGCGTGCTGCTTGACGACCTGGATTGCTTCCGCGCCCGCATAGAAGGCGTAAATAATTTGCGCGCCGGAGTTCGAAGCCTGCGTCAGCGCGGCACTGTAATCCTTGGTCTTCTGGAACGGGGTCCAGATTTCCTCGATAACCTTGCCGCCGTTGTCCTCAAAGCCGCGCTTGAATCCGCCGATGAATGCACGCCCCGCCGAGTAATCGGGCCCCATCGTGACGGCGGTCTTCACGCCCTTGCTGGCCCAGTACTTTCCGGAAGCATATTCGAACCCGTTGGCGCTGAAAGACGTGCGGGCGATGTATGGGCTGCAAAACTTGCCGGTGATTTCGTCGGCGAATGCATTGGCGAACACCATCGGCATCTTGTTCTTGTCCGCCAGTTCGGAGACCGCGATACCGACATTGGAGCCGACGACTCCGGCGACCAGATCGACCTTGTCGGATTGCACGAACTTGTTGAATTTCTGGACCCCGACACTCGGCGTCAGTTCGTCGTCGGCGCGGATGATCTCTATGGGCCTCCCGGCGGACTTGTTGCCGTATTCCTCGAGCGCGATCTGGAAGCCCTGGTCAATATTCACCGCAAGAGGCGCATAGACGCCCTTATACGGCAGCATCAGCCCGATCTTGATCGGAGTCTTCTCCTGCGCGTACGCCGTCACGCTGGCCGATGCCGCAAGACCTATCGCCGCTGCCACACCAATGCGCGTGTATCCGTTGAAAATAGCCATCCCGCTCTCCCTATGCCGGGCGTTCCGCCCCGAAACTCCCGCTTGGCCACGGCCGAGCGGTCGCAGTCTGCGTGGATTTTTGTGGGATAGTGTTAGATCGCGAGGCTGATCCTGACTTGCAGGATAGCGACAGAACTTCCGGAAAAACGCCATTTAGTCCGGAAAAACCGGTCGGCGCATGTCAGAGAGGGTTGCTGCCTACGACAGACAGCGCTGACGGAACGCGGATGGCGTCACACCGGTCGCTTTCTTGAAGCTCGTCGAGAAATGCTGGGCGTGGCTGAAACCGGTCGCGAGGGCGACATCGACAATGCTGTCTTCCGTATCTGACAGTCGGCGCTTCGCTTCATCGATCCGGCGCGAAAGAACGTAGTTATAGGGCGTCACGCCGACGCTTTCCTGAAACGCCCGCAGGAAATGCCGCTTGCTCAGCCCCGCGATCTCCGAAAGTTCCGCAAGACAGATCGGCTGGGTCAGATTCTCCCGAACATATTCCTCAAGGCGCCGAAGACTGCGGCCAGGCAAACCGCCCCGCAACTCGCTGGACGCCTGCTGACTTCTTTCGCTGACCCGGGAAATATGGGCCAGTGCCTGAATCGACCATCCCTCCGCCATGAGGTTGAAAACGTTATCCGGCGAGGCTGCCTCACGGCAGAGTTCGGCGAGGCCGCGGGTCAATCCGTCGTGCTCAAAAGCCACTGTGGGATTCGTAATTGCCTGTTGAAGGCGCTCACCCACGAAAGACGGGTTCAGGAACACCACCGTGTAGTCGAGGGTCGGCCCGACATTCCACTCACCTTCGATCTCGATGGCGGCGGGGAAGATCGCGAGCTTCGACTTGCCCGGAAACCAGCGCTCCACCGGCCGTCCGTCAATCGTGGCTCTCAGGCGTTCGGCTCCCTTGCCGAACCAGAACAGTGACAGCTCCGGCTGGCGAAAATGCCAATGCATTCGTCCTACTGTTTCCCTGCGAAGCACTTCGATGCGCATGCTCGGCGTGTCGGTAATGACGGACGATACAAGATCGCCTCCGACCAACCGGACGTAGTTCTCGCCAACATGTGCCATCCCAAACCCCGCTTAAACGTGAGTTCCAAGATAGAATGCATCAAACACGTCAAAGAAGCGAGCCGGTTTGTTGTTGCGTCGCAACATAATCCCTCCCTGGGGACCTTTGCTTCAAGATGTTGACAAAAGCGGACGTCGATGGGCCGATGACCGCCGCGACGATGCCCGACTGCGGTGCTGGGAAGCGACACAGCAGGTGTTAAAGCGTTCACTTTCTCTGCGCTGCTCGCGAATTCCGTCATGGCCCACCACAAGCACAACGATCGCTGCAACCGGCAGGAAGTATCGCGGGTGCAAGCGATCCCGTTATCGCACTGGCGGATCGAGCAACCTCGCGCCGAAAAATGCGAGCCCTTTGGCGATGTCATCAAGGCCGGAGTGACGGCTAAAGAATCTGCGTGTGCGTGAGCGACCCCAGAACGGCTTGGCCGCCTCAAACGCACGGTAGGCAGCGGCAATCGTTGGATTCAATCGTCGCGCACACATGCATCAATGCGAGAGAAACACCGGAACCGGTGGACGCACGAGCATGCTTCTGGTGGCGCCCCCGAGAACAAATTCGCGAAAACGCGAATGACCATAGGCTCCCATCACCAGGAGATCTGCATCGCGCAACGTCAAATGCGACTCAAACACAGTGGCGATGTCGCGGCCCGCGGCATCGACTTCGTCGAGAACCACATTGATGCCGTGACGCGCCAAATATTTAGCAAGTTCCGCGCCAGAGCGCCCGCTGGTAAACACCTTCTCATTGTTCACCGTCAGTATGCAGACCAACTTCGCTTTCTTAAGGAGCGGCAAGGCGTCTGCCACCGCGCGCGTGGAATTTCGGCTGAAATCCCAAGCGACGACCACCGTGTTCAAGGCAACCGCCTTGCTCCATCTCGGTCGTTCCGGCAGAACAACCGTGGGCCGCCCAGAACCGAAGATCAGGGTTTCGGCGAGCCATCGCTCGACGGTATCGACATCTGGCATCGGGACAACGGTGAGATCCCGGAGACGCGCATAGTCGGTAACCAGATCGGGAAATTCCGGCGTCGTGCATTTTTCCAGAATGACCTCCTGAAACACACCCCTTTGCTCAGCGGCTTTCTGGAATTCAGCCAGTTCTTGCGCGGCAGCGGCCACACTTTTCTTCAGCTCGGCGCTTACGAGCGCCGGGACATTCAGCAACGCGCTTCCCAGTGGACTAGCTGGTGCCGGCACTTTCACCTCGCAAGCGATGGCAGAAATACGAGATTCGAGCGCGGCAGCGAGCGCGACAGCATCATCGATCCCGGATGGCTTTGTTCGCTCGGGATAAGTGGTCAGGGAAACCAGAATGTCCTCGAATGCCATAGCGAACTCCTTTTCAAAAAATCTCCTCCTTCGTTATCGTCGAACGCGGGCGCGCTTCTTGATTCATCGCAAACCGATCAAGATCTAGCTTGGTATTGACGCCTTAGCCTCATGACCAGTCCGCCCGGAGGCAATCTTGTCGATATGTTCGGCAATATGGGGGTCGCGGGAAATTAGCGATCTCAGGTCCGAAGCGTCGAGCACCAGAAGCCTGGAACGCGCGCAGGCGATGACAGTTGCCGATCGCGAGGTCTTTCTGAGCAGAGCGCGCTCACCGAAAAACTGCCCTGCCCCGAGCTTCACCGACTGACCGGGTCGAAGCTCGATTTCGACCTCGCCCTCCGTGACGAAGTACATCGCATGTGCGACATCACCTCGGCGAGCGATGATCTCCCCCTTTTCGACTTGCCGGGCGCGCAGCAGTTGCATCACATGGGCGATGTCGCCCGCGGTCAAATGAGAAAAGATCGGCACGCGCGCGACCATGCTCCAGGTGACGATGAAGTCGCGCCGATGGATGACGTCCGAGAATGCATTAGCGACGATGCCGACCGGAAGTGCGATCATGACAACGCCTCCAACTATGATGACCGCGGCCACCATCTTTCCGGTCGCGGTTGCCGGAACGACATCGCCATATCCAATCGTGCTGAGTGTGACGAGCGACCACCACATAGCGTCTGGTATGGTCCCGAACTTGTCGGGCTGGATCGTCCCCTCGATTGCATGCATGGCACCCGCCGATACCAGCGTGGCGCAAATCAGGATTACGAGGCAGCCGATCAGGGCTCGCCGCTCGCTCCAGAGTACATCGAGCAGGGAGTTCATCCCGGACGAATATCGGCTGAATTTCATTACGCGCAGCACCCGGAGCACGATCAGGACACGAAAATCTGCCGTTTCCAGCATCGCGCCCCAAAGGGGACCAATTGCTAGAAAATCGACGATTCCCTGCCCGCTCAGGATGTAGTTGCGACGCACGGTACGCTCACTCTGTCCCCGGTAAGGTAGATGCTCCGGGGCGACCCAGATTCGGGCGGCGTATTCGATACTGAATGCAATGAGGCTGGTGATCTCGATGGCGCGAAATAAGCTTCCATACTTGTCGTTCAAGTGCGGCACCGACTCCAGCACCGTTCCACATAGACTCACCACAACAAGGGAAGCGATGAGCCAGGTTACCAGCATTCCAGATCGCGTCTCATGCGGCGAGGCCTCCAGGATTTCGTAGAGACGCCTGCGCGCCCGCAAGGATGCAATGCGGTAGGTCATAACGCAGCCTTTCGCCGAAATGTGGCAACGGCGAGCGGATCAGCAGGCCCGTCGTATTAAGTGGCTGGATTATCTGGTACCGTGTGGGAAGCGCAGCCGATTGACCCACATCAATACCGAAACAGGCACCAGAGACGAAACGAAGCGGTTCCTGTATCGGATTACCGGGTGTCCAGCGTCAACGTGACGTCGCAAAGGTCTGGATCACCGGCTGCCGTCCTTATGCTGAATCCCAACTCGCGGCACATCTCCAGCATGGCAGTATTTTCCTGAAGAACTTCACCGGAAATCCGCTTAAGGCCTTCGGAACGAGCGTACGTAATGATTAGCTGCATCAGCGCCCATCCAAGTCCGTGTCCCTTGAGGCACGATTTCAGGAGGATTGCATATTCGCCATTGTCGTAGACTGAATCGGAATGAAGCCGGACGACCCCGATAATTTCCTTGCCCGATTGATCGAAGGCTACAAACGCCATCGCGCGCGCATAGTCGATCTGGGTCAACCTGGCGATGAACGGATGAGTGAATTCCTTTATTGCGCCGAAAAATCGCAACCGCAGATCGTGTTTGCTGACATTCTGGAGAAATTCGCGAAGTAGCGGCTCATCGGTTGGCTGGATCGGGCGAGCGAAAACCTGTGAGCCATCCTTGAGGTCAAGGTGCCGCTGCCATTCCGACGGATAGGGCCGAACTGCGAATCTCGCATTCCCGGGCCCGGCGAACTTCCGCAGGGTTGGTCCAATAGCGACCCGTGCATCGACCGCAAGTACGCCGCTGTCGTCGGCCAGCAGCGGATTGATATCAAGTTCGCGCACCTGCGGTAGATCGGCTGCCAGCTGGGCCAGCTTGACCAGCGTGAGCGCGACATCATCCCGATTGACGGCCGGCACATTTCGGTAAGCATGAAGCAGCCGCGAGATGCGTGTCCGTTCGATAAGATCGTGAGCTAATCTCAGATCCAGAGGTGGCAGCGCCAATGCCTTGTCCTTAATGACCTCAACCGCTGTTCCGCCATGCCCGAACACGATAACCGGCCCGAAGGTCGGATCGTCCGCGATTCCCAGGATCAATTCTCGCGCGTTTGGCCGCAATATCATCGGCTGCACGATAACGCCTGCTAGCTTCGCATCCGGACGCTTCGCACTCGCCCTCGCCAGAATACCCCCGGCGGCGGTACGTACGCTATCTGCATCGGAGAGATTGAGCACGACACCGCCAACATCTGACTTGTGCGTGATGTCCCGAGACAAGACCTTCACAACGACCTTCATTCGCTGCGCGAGGAAGGGTGAAGCCAGCGCGGCTGCTTGATCGGCATCGGCGGCAGCAAGCGTCGGCACCATGGGAATTTGATAGGCATCGAACAGCCGTTTCACCTCGATCGGGTCTAGCCAGGAGCGCCCCGCCGCAACGGCGTCCTCGACAACCTTGCTTGCCGTAGCGGCATCCGGGACGAACTCGGCCGGCAAGCTTGGTGGAACCTGGGCGAGTTCCTCGCGAACTTCACGATGATGCACCAGATACATGAAGCCCCGTGCGGCGTCATCCTCGGTGGAGTAGCTGGGAATCGACGCGTCATTGAATGTCTTGGCAATATCGCCATCAGCCCCGACCCAAGCCGCGAGAACAGGCTTCGATACCGAGCGCTTTTCACGGTCGGCGGCAATGACACGTACAACGCTCTTCGCAATGTCGCTTGAAGAAGCGATTGCCGTCTGCACGTTCATCACGAGGATTGCATCGTTGCCGAAATCAGCCAGCAAAACTTTCAGCGCCGCTGCATAGCGGGCCGCATCAGCATCGCCGCCAATATCGACCGGATTATCGCCGGACCATGTCGGGGGCAAAGCGGAATCAAGCTGCGCCTGCACCGATGGTGATATCTCGGCCGGAATTCCGCCGAGCTCGACCAGCCGATCAACAGCAAGAACGCCGATGCCGCCGCCATTCGTCAAAATGGCGAGCCGCTTGCCCTCTGGCTGAATGGCGCGACCGAGTGTTTCTGCGCAATCGAACAGTTCATGCAGATCGAATACCCGCAGCATGCCGGCGCGACGGAAGGCCGCATCGTAGACATCATCAGAACCGGCAAGGGCTCCGGTATGGGTCGCAGCAGCTTTCGCTCCTTGGGCCATCCGACCGGATTTGAGGACGACGACCGGCTTAACGCGCGCTGCAGCACGAGCTGCCGACATGAACTTGCGGGCATCCTTGATTGCTTCGACGTAAAGGAGAATGGCGTGCGTCCCGGGGTCGAGTGCAAAGAAATCGAGCAAATCCGCGATGTCCACGTCAAGCTGATCGCCAATCGACACGATGCCGGAAAATCCAACGTCTTCTCTGGCCGCCCAATCCACCATGCCTGCAGCAATCGCGCCCGACTGCGAGACAAGCGCCAGATGTCCCGGGGCCGGCATGCTTGCTGCGAAGCTCGCATTCAAACTGGCCCTCGGCATCATGATTCCGAGGCAGTTTGGACCGATGAGCCGCATCCCATGGACTCGCGCCGCCTGATCGGCCGCCTCCGCAAGAGAGCCAATTCCGTGACCAAGTCCAGCGCTGATGATGACGGCCCCTGCAACACCTCGTCCTCCCGCATCAGCGATAATGCCGGGCACTGCTCGCGCAGGCGCGGTTATGATGATCAGTTCGGGGACGAATGGCAGATCGGCGACAGTTGGGACCGTCGCCATCCCGCCAATTTCCGCGTGGTTCGGGTTAACGATGCCGAATTCGCCACGGAATCTCGCAGCGCGAAAGTTTTTGAGGACCGCTAATCCGACCGATCCAGGCCGTGGACTGGCCCCTATAAGCGCGACAGATCGCGGTGAAAGAAGACTGCTCAATCGGTATGTCGACATCTGCTATTCCCAAATTCATGCGAGGAAACCTCCCTTGGTTAGGCCGGCGACCGCCTATCTATCCGATTACGGTCAGAGTCCAGCTGATGAGGTCCTTTGCAATGCTGCCGAATGCTCCGCTAAAGGCGCGCAACGCCGATTCTGGGGTCAGCTCTTCCAGCTTTCTTTTTTCAGCGAAGAGCCTTGATGCAAGGACGCGGCCGTCCTTACCGAGAATCTTGGCCGAGAAGTCAATCTCAGCGACCGGCTCAGAACTCGTTCTGATCTGAAAACCGCGAATATCAATCAGAAGCTGATATTCGGCTGCAACGCCATCAATTGCGCGAAGCGGTGCATGTTCGGGATCATAATTCTCAAAACTCTGAATGATCTTTGCCTGAACAAGTTTCGGCAGGCTGTCGCTCCACTGGAAGTCGGAAAATTCGGGATGACTCCCGCCAGGCGGCATGAAAAGGATACGCTGCGTATCGAACATCAGGATCGATGTAGGATCGGAAATGACAAGCTGAGCCTTGATGTGCTTCCTGGACGACCCGAAATCCTGAGGAGCATCGAGGTCATAAATGACCTTCGGAGCGGCGGAAGCTCCTCCCCCCGTCATCCGCTCAAGACCCGCGACGATGCCATCAAGCCGGCCGGCATTTCTCGCCAACCCATCAGAGAATATCTGCAGATTGGAAATCGTGCTCTTCAGGGGCTCCGCGTTTTCAGCCAGTACGGCATCGACACGCTTGAGCGCATCACGGGCGGCCTGAGTCATGCTCTGGCCCGCACCGGGCTCGGCGATAAGCGTCGGCACCGGCCCTGAGGCTGTGAGTTGCACCCCACCCTCCAGAGCAACCACCGGAACGCCGGTCAGCCCCTGAAAGTCCAGACCAACTTTGGTGTCCGCGCGCACCGGCGTGTCCGGCATAACCGAAATTACTGCATTGACGCGACGCGGGCTGTCGGCCGCGAGGCCAAGACTGGTCACCTCCCCAACGCGAATTCCATTGAACAGCACCGCTGCTCCAACCAGCAGCCCCGGCACCGAGCCGTTGAACTGCAAGTTATACGACGTTCGCGCTCCGATCCCCCCAGTATTGTGCAACCAATAGACAAAGCCAAAAACGGCGCCGATAGCTGCCAGAATGAAGGCACCTACGATAACGAAGGGAGCACGCGTTTCCATGATCCTAAATCTTTCCCGGTTGGAGCATCTGGGAGCGCTTGCCGTGAAAATAGGCCTTAACCCACGGATGTTCGGAGCGGAGCAGTTCGCTCATTGAGCCAATCGCTACGATCTTTCCGTCCGCAAGCGCAGCGACGCGATCGCATACTGTGTTAAGACTGGCGAGATCGTGCGTGACCATGAAGACAGTCAGCCCCAGCGTTTTCTGAAGTGTCTTGATCAGAACATCGAAATCGCCCGCTGCGATTGGATCCAGTCCCGATGTCGGCTCATCAAGAAAAACGATCGGGGGGTCGAGCGCCAACGCACGGGCCAATGCGACGCGCTTGGTCATACCACCTGAAAGCTGCGACGGAAATTTGTCCCCATCCTCAGGCGCAAGCCCAACCATCTCGAGTTTCGCAGTAGCAACTTCATCCATTAATTCCTGGGAGAGATCCAACTCCTCGCGCAGCGGAAATTGAACGTTCTGGCGAACGGTCAGAGATGAAAACAGCGCCCCTTGCTGGAAGAGGATACCCCACTTGCCGGCAGCCGTGTGCGTGACATGACGTGCCTCACTTATTTCGGCACCCATGACCTCGATCCGGCCGCTCCGCCTGGGAATAAGACCGATGATCGTTCGCATCAGAACGGATTTACCGCCGCCCGAGGCACCAACAAGGCCGAGAATCTCTCCCTTGCGGACATCTAGCGTCAGGTGATCGAGCACCGTCTGCCGGCCAAAGCCAACAACGAGTTCGCTGACACGGATCGCAAACTGGTCGACCTCTTCCGCCATCGTCACATTCCGATCGACGCGAAGAACACGGCGAAGATGCCGTCGAGCACAATGACGAGGAAAATCGATTTGACCACAGATGTCGTCGTTTGCCGCCCAAGCGATTCTGCGCTTCCTTTAACCCTGAGACCTTCGCTGCAGGCAACAATACCTATTGCCAGCGCCATGAATGGCGCCTTGATGATTCCGACTTCAAAGCTGGTAACCGATACAGCATCATGCAGCCGTGCCATGAATATTGCCGGGCTCATTCCGCCGTAAAGCCAGGCGACCAGACCGCCACCATAGAGTGCCGCCATCGAGCCGATGAATGCGAGGATAGGAAGGGAGCAGATGAGTGCCAGAATTCGCGGCAGGACCAGCACCTCGACCGCATCGAGGCCCATGGTGGACAGCGCGTCGATTTCTTCACGCATTTTCATCGAACCGAGTTCGGCGGTATAAGCGCTGCCGGAACGGCCCGCCACCATGATGGCGACGATCAAGACACCAAGTTCCCGAAGGACGAGGATGCCGACCATGTCCACGACATAGGACTCCGCGCCGAATTTACGGAAATGAAAGATGCCCTGCTGGGCAATGATCGCACCGATGAGAAAAGTGATGAGGAGGATGATCGGTATGGCCTGCCAACCGACGCGATAAATCTGATAGGCAAGTGAAGTCAGCCGAAGAGACCGCGGCCGGCGTAGAACACCGAACAAAGCAAGACCCAACGCCCCCAGCATCTGAAGAAAGATGGCTACGTCTTCGGTGATACCCGCGGCGTAGCGGCCGAGCTGTTCCAGCCGAACAATGATTGGGTTTTCGGGCTTTTCCGCCGCAGGCTTGCGGCGATTGACCTGGTTCACTTCGGCAATCAATCCAGCATAACGGTCGGATATCCCAATCACGTCTGCGGGGGGGCCCAACCGCGGGGCGTGTCGCGCGATCTTCTCAAGCAGCCATGCTCCGAGCGTGTCGAGCTCGCCGACATTGGTCAGATCGACCCTTATCGCCCCTGCTCGACTGAGCTTGGGCGAGACGGTTTCGTAAAGATGCTCGAGGGCAGAGGCATGCGTCGCTGTCCACGATCCGCTCGGGCGGAGATTAAGGGCATCACCCTCACTTGCGATATTCAGGACAGGTTCGGAGCTCAAGTTGGATATCCGTTCAAGGCCATGGCTAGATATTTCCTAGGCCACTCCGGACAACACCTTTTGACCTGCCTCAATCCCCGGTAGGAATTGGCCGCTTAGGCTGTGATTGACACGGCGATGCCGAGCATCGAGCACGATGGCGAAATTGTCGCATCACAGGATATGCCCATTATGACGATACAGCACCGGACTTCGCAGGACGAAGTGCTGAAATTCCTGGCAAACCCTGCGACACACGGCGGCACATCCGTCAAACGATTCGATACCCACGCTGCTTTTGTATTTCTGTCAGGCGATCGCGCGCTGAAAATCAAGCGGGCCATCCGCTTTCCTTTCCTCGACTACTCGACATTGAGCAAGCGGAAGACAGCCTGCGAAGAAGAGATGAACGTTAACCGGAAGTTTGCGCCGCAGATCTATCGACGCGTTATTCCCATTACACGCGACAAGAATGGAAGGCTCCACATTGATGGCGAAGGGTTTCCGGTCGAATGGGCCGTCGATATGGTTCGTTTCAACGAGCGTCTGACGCTCGATCATGTCGCAGAAGCCGGGCCGATCAATCCCGGCACCGCCACAGCGGTCGCCGACGTCATCGCCAACGCCCATTCAGAATCGACCCTTGCTCCGTACGATCCATGGATCCAATCCATAC
This sequence comes from Afipia sp. GW823-FHT06G09, assembly GCF_058794875.1. NCBI lineage: Bacteria > Pseudomonadati > Pseudomonadota > Alphaproteobacteria > Hyphomicrobiales > Nitrobacteraceae > Afipia > Afipia sp. GW823-FHT06G09. The sequence continues at coordinate 329,422 of NZ_JBXAHF010000004.1, read as the reverse complement.
CGTTGATTGTCACGCGCAACAGTGCCGCATTCCACTACCACGGCCATCTCGCGTCCAGCGAGATCGATGAACTGGAACACGCAAGCCTCCGCATTTTTGAGCGTCGTCGCGGGTTGCTGGAACAGCGCGGGCGGCTTGGATTTGTTCGGCGATGCCACGGGGATCTTCATCTGGGAAATATCGTTCTAATCGATGGCAGGCCGGTTCTTTTCGATGCGATCGAGTTCGATACGGATATCGCCTCGGTCGATGTCCTTTACGACCTCGCATTCGTGCTCATGGACCTCATCCGACACGGATCAGACGCCGCAGCGAATCGGGTCCTCAATGAATATCTTGCCAAAACGCCTGAAGACAATTTTGACGCGCTTTCACTTCTACCGCTCTTCATGTCCATGCGCGCGGCCATCCGGGCGAACGTTCTGCTCACCAGGCTCGATGATCAGGGCCATCCAAAGGACATAAGGAAGCAAGCGCAGGCTTATTATGATCTCGCGCGGCGTCTCATCTCTCCCTCGCCGCCTTGTCTTGTTGCAATCGGAGGTCTATCGGGGACCGGCAAGTCCACTCTCGGGCGCATGCTAGCCGGCGCGATCCGGCCACCGCCAGGCGCCATCCTCCTGCGCTCGGACGTGATGCGAAAGATGCTGTTTCACGTCAACGAAATCGATCCACTACCTGTTGCTGCTTACCACTCGGGAACTGCAGAGGCGGTTTACCAAATGATGGCCAACAAGGCCGTTCGCATTCTCGAACAGGGCTACTCCGTGATCGTCGATGCCGTATTTGCCCGCGAATCTGAACGATCTGCAATCCGCAGTGTTGCTGGAAACATGAATTGCAACTTTGTCGGTATCTTTCTGACGGCCGACCTCGAAACGCGGATTAAACGGGTTGGTCAGCGGTCTGGCGACGCATCCGACGCCACACCTGAAGTTGCAGCACGGCAGGAAACATATGATTTGGGAGCAGTAGACTGGACCATTGTTGATGCTTCCGGGCCGCCCGAACAGACGTTCGACCACAGTGCTGCGCTGTTCGTCTCAGATATCCAGTCGACGAAAGCCTGTTTCACGCCTTGAGCGAAAAAGTTGCACTGCGCCGAAAACTATTCCGTTGGCTGATTGAAAAAAACCTTCGAGGTTCGGTCGAGAAAACGTTGCCAGTGCTTGAAAGCCCGTTCACTGTCGCGACGGATAAAATCGGTCTGATGCTTGCCGCATTCCTCGTAAACTTGTTTGAGGCCATTTGCCGAGTGAGCCTCCGCAATCTTGGACGCGAATTCATTCGCAATCGATAACTCAGTACTGGTGCGCTCAAGCGCATCGTTTCCCACATCGATCAGTTCTTCAAGAACGGCCTTCTGAACATTAAAAAGCAGATTGATAGATCGTGCGTTCATGCCGACAAGCTGATCGGCAATCCTGTTGGTACCGTTTCCGTTCGCGGACTTTTCGACATTCTGTGCGTCAGACATCGGATGCCTCCACCATTTAGAAATCTAAAGGTACCTGTCTGCGTTAGAGACCCATTGATCCATCTCAAACATGGACTCATGCTTTCGGGCACTTTCTAAACACTGAGCGTAACGAACGGGCACGGAACTGGGGGAGTTGAGTCAATCAAAGCGCGAAGAAAGCCGTTCGACCGACAAGTACCTGCCGAACATTGATGCGATCGGCCCCATTGAGACGAGGGTGATAAGGTGAACGCTGTATGGATCAGAGCCAAATTCTCAGCCGCCTTACCATTTCGCTAGCCATCGGTCTGCTCGTGGGCCTGGAGCGCGGCTGGCGCACGCGCGACGAGCAAGATCATCAACGAGCCGCAGGGTTCCGCACGTTTGCGCTATCGGGCCTACTGGGTGGCGTGACCGGCGCCGTTGCACTTCAAACCAACGGCCTAATCATCGGAGTTGTTTTTCTCGGTCATACAGCAGCATTCGCTGCGTTCCATTGGCTGGAGGCCAAAGCTGAACGTAACCTGAGTGTGACTTCTGTCGTCGCCGGGATGCTGACATTCCTGCTTGGAACAATGTCGGTTACAGGCGATCCTCACATTGCAATCGCCTGCGCCGTTGCGATGACCAGCCTTCTGGCCTTTCGCGAATGGATTCACAGCGGGATCGCTTCGCTCACGTGGCATGAGCTTCGTGCAGTTCTCATTCTTCTCGCGATGTCGTTCTTGCTGCTGCCGATTCTACCGAACAAGACCATTGATCCCTGGAATTCTGTCAACCTCTATGAAATCTGGCTTCTCGCCATTTTGACCGCCGGGATATCCTTTGTTGGGTATGTCGCGGTCCGGACCCTTGGAGAACGTCTCGGCATTGTTACAACGGCTATCGCCGGCGGCTTGGCATCCTCGACCGTCACGACCCTGACCTTCGCCAGACTCAACCGCGAGCATCCCGGCTCTTTCAGACTCCTGAGTGCAGGCATCCTGATCGCCGGTGCCGTCATGATGGCACGCGTCGCGGTCGTCGCCGTAGCGCTAAATCGAGCGCTGTTGGATCCGCTTGTCCTTCCGCTTGGCAGCGCCGCCGCAATCCTGTCGGCGGGAGCTTTGATCCTCCTCTTGGGCAACAGCGAGCGGCACACCCCAAGACTCTTGATACAGAATCCACTGGCGTTCGGAACGGCACTCAAATCGGCGGCCTTTATCGGCGCTCTGATACTGACCGCCGAAATCACCCGCCAGACATTCGGAGGCACAGGCGTCCTGATGGTCGCCGCTCTGTCCGGTGTGGCTGACGTCGACGCCTTGACCATTTCGATGGCCCGCTTGGGCGGAGGAGATCTCGATCTAACTATAGCTGCTCGGGCAATCATGCTTGCGGTTAGTGTCAACACAATCTCGAAAGCCATGATTGCCGGGTGGACCGGAGGGCGAGACATCGGAATGCTGGTAGGCGCGATCAGTAGTCTTGCCCTTGCAACGGGGCTTGCCGCGACGACGTGGCAAATTTCCGGATGGATTTGAACGATCAGCAGACGATCACAAAGACGCGTTGGCGGACAATGCGACGGCCAGTTTGACGCAAAAAAATCGACAGTCCTCGTTCTTTTGTATCGAGTGATCGGCAGTCCTCAAAAAAGAATGTCGATTATGATCTGGATCGTGCGCATACTGCTCTATATCGCGGCTCCGATTACGGCGTTGTTCGTGGCACGCGATGCCCTCAATTTTGCACGCGTTGCGGCGCAGCTGCCATCCCAACAGCACACAATCCGGTCGAGCTTCAAACCATCCGTCTGGATATAGGACGACAATCCAAGGCCGCCCCGCGCGACCGCCTCACGCGGCCCCTTTCTTGCTCCGCGACCACCTTTCTATTGGTGACAGCCTCATCTGCGCCAAGTTTCATCATGTTCATCGGCCTTCGGCGGTCTCCTGCACCAGTTGTCACCGCGAGTCTACTTGAGTGTAAAATACTCGGCGCTATCCTTTAGCATACGGCTATTCTTTAGCGAGTGATGCTTGATTAAGATCAAGGAGAGGCCTCATCCGCCGGGCATATGCTTTTCGAACTTAACAAACTCAGAGGAGTATCTGTCATGGCGGAAGCTGCTAACAAGCTGCCCATTAAGACCGAAGAAACTCCGGTTGCTCAGGCCACCAAATTCTCAGACTGGCAACCGTTCGAAAACCTGCGCAATCAGGTAGACCGGCTGTTTCATGATTTTCAGAATGGATTCCTGCATGCGCCGTCTTACCGGCCGCTTTTGGAGCCGTTCTGGCGCCGTGATCTTGGCTTCAACATTACGCCGGCAATTGACATTGTCGAGAAGGAGAAAGCTTTCGAAGTCACGGCGGAGCTGCCGGGCCTCGACGCCAAGAATATCGAGATTCAATTGTCCGACAACGTGTTGTCGGTGAAGGGGGAGAAGCAGGAGGACAAGGAAGAGAAGACGAAGGATCGCTACGTCTCCGAGCGTCGCTACGGTTCTTTCCGCCGCTCGCTTCAGGTCCCAAGCGGCGTCGATGCCGACAAGATTGAGGCGGCGTTTAAGAACGGAGTTTTGACCATCACCCTCCCGAAATCTCCGGAAGCGCACAAGCAAAAGAAGACGATCCCCGTGAACCCGAAGTAAGAATGCTGGCCTCGCCACATCGCGCCTGATCGGCGAGGCCTCATTGTATGGTGCACTCAATACTCATAGTAGTTTGACAGCTCAGGGAAACAGTAAATAGCAAACAAAGAGATACTGCTTTTATTCGGCGGCTCGTGAGAAGGTATCGTGGGGCGCGCCCCTCCTTGCCGATGCTGTGTGTGGTACGCTGGGGCCGAAGTCAAAGTCGATCTTAATTCAAAAGGCTAGGGCGCGCCAATCGTCTGCAATGATGGCGTGACAATTGCCAAGGAATTCGACCTTCCAGAAGAAAATCTCCGCGCCCAGGCGCTTCGCCAGGCCGCGGAGACAACTGGCGACGTTGGCGGCAATGGTACCAGCACATCAACTAATACTTGCGGGCCAAATGTGGCCAATCCTGTGCCTCCTCGGCCCTGATATTGTCGTGGACAAGCAAAAAGACAGTTCGCTCAATGCTCAGTGGGACATGAGACAGCAGAGAGGGCTTGAGATCAATAGGTCACGGGTCATCCCGCCAAAGACCCATTCGTTGAGCCGGCTGTGACCGTAGGCGCCAGTCACCAGCAGGTCGGCCCCCAAGTCCTCTGCCAATCCGATAATCTGATCCGCACCCGAACCACCGACCGACAGTTCAACGCGGCGTTCAGCACTTATGCTGTGCCGCGCGAGATAATGAACGACATCGTCAACGTGAGTGCGCGCAGCGTCTATCTGATCCTTCTCACAGATCTCAATGATGGTGATGTACTTCGCTTTCTGAAGAAATGGCAGCGCATCCTGAACTGCTCGCCGTGCCTCACGGCTTTCCCTCCATCCGATCACGACATGATCGGCCGTAAGTGATTTCACTCCTGTAGGAACTACTAAAAAGGGACGGCCGGCTCCCAGAATGGCCGCACCTACATCCACAGTTCGATAGACATTATCCGACTTGCCTTTTTGCACGATAATCAAATCGGCACACCTAGCCTCACCGATCAATGTTTGTGTAGGAAACCCGATAGCCGACCGCCATTCGATCCGGCGACCAGTTCCGGCGGCAGATCGAAATCTATTTCCAGCCTCCGCCAGACTGGCCTTCATTTTTTCGATATCGAATTCCGTAGCATTGTCGACGATCACGACACCTTCGGCGACAAACGGCGGCACAATCGCAATCGCCGATAATCCGACCAGATTGGCCGAGAACTTATCTGCCACAGCGGTTGCAACTCTTGTCAGATCGCTCGAATTGCGGTCGACATTGATCGAAACCATTAGCGTTGCATAGGACATAACTGCCTCCTCGCCTGAAGGTGCATTACGTCCACGTCTCAGCAGAGACCCGTTGACCCATATCAAATCTCTGAAAGCGCAGCTCGCGACACGCATCACATTCTGGGACGTGCTTGCCTTCGGGATTATCTCAGAAAGGACGATGGTGTGTGAATCATGGTCTTAATACGAGTCGATCGTGCAGCTATGAGGCGGTAGAAAGCGTGCTTGGCGATGTCCACGATCGCAAGATACGCGAGTGTCGCGCTGATCACGAAGAAAAAGAATAGCTGCGGCGGCGCTACAAATCCAAATAATCTGCCGATCGGAGAAAACGGGAGGGAGATTGCGATAGTAATAACTCCAAGGGCCATGACGATGAGAAGCATATGCGGTGTGCTCCGAAAGAACGGTCGTCGCGTTCGGATGGCGAAAACCACTAGAACCTGGGTCGTGATCGATTCGATGAACCAGCCCGTCTGAAAGAGCGCTTCGCCAGCGCCGAATAAATACAAAAGCACATAGAATGTCAGAAAATCAAAGACAGAGCTAACCGGCCCGAATACCAGCATGAATCGCTCGATAAACTTGACGTCCCATTTCACCGGTCCTGCGATCGCCTCCTCATCCACCCGGTCGAAGGGAATCGCGATCTCAGACACATCGTAGAGAAGGTTGTTCAACAAAATCTGGATCGGGAGCATCGGCAAAAAAGGCAAGAACAACGCCGCACCGGCCATGCTGAACATATTGCCAAAATTCGAACTTGACCCCATCAGGACATACTTGGACACGTTCTGGACCGTGCTGCGCCCGCAGACCACAGCCTCACGCACAACAGAAAGATCCTGTTCGAGCAGGATCAAGTCGGCCGCCGCGCGTGCGACATCGGCGGACTCGGCGACTGATATTCCAACATCGGCCGCGTGCAACGCGGGTGCATCGTTGATTCCGTCGCCCATGAAGCCAACGACATGGCCAAGCCGTTTAAGCGCGAGCAAAATCCGAAGCTTCTGCTGCGGATTGACGCGGCAGAATAGGTTGACCTGCGAGAGCTGCCCGATTAACGCTTCGTCCGAAAGATGCATCAGTTGGTCGCCGGTCAGCACCCCAATGACCGGCACACCGATCTCCTCGAAGACGTGGCGCGTCACGCGTTCGTTATCACCGGTCAGCACCTTCACGGCAACGCCCGCTGCGGTCATAGCGCGGATAGTAGCTCCAGCACTGGTCTTTGGAGGATCAAGGAAAACAGCAAAACCGGAAAAGACAAGGTCGCTCTCGTCGCTAACCACGGCGGTCTCGTGAACCACATCAACCACGTGACTGCCGATGCCTAGGGCGCGAAATCCTTGCGCACCGAGATCATCAAGGGTGGCTTCGAAGCAACGACGTGTTTCAGGATCAAGCGGCAAAACCGTCCCGTCCGCCGCCTCGTATCGGCCCGACAACCGAAGCAGCTCCTCCGGCGCACCTTTAACTATCAGACGGCGCTCGGCACCGTGCTGCACCAGAACCGAGACGCGCCGCCGCTCGAAATCGAATGGCACTTCGTCGATCTTCTTCCAGCCGGTCATATCGAATCGACTTGCTGCAAGGATTGCCTCATCGAGCGGGCTCTTCATCCCAGTCTCAAAGCGGCTGTTCACATAGGCGTAGGCATAGACAGATGCACTCTCAGCACCGCGCCCGTCAATTGTGCGCGCAAGCTTGATCTTGGCTTCAGTCAGCGTTCCAGTCTTATCCGTGCAAAGCATGTTCATGGCGCCGAGATCGTGAATTGCGGACAGGCGCTTCACAATCACCTTTCGCTTCGACAACTCCAATGCTGAACGCGCAAGCGTGACGCTCACGATCATCGGCAACAGCTCAGGCGTCAAACCGACAGCAAGCGCCAGCGCAAACATCAAGGACTCCAGCACTGGCCGGTGAAATGAGATGTTCACCACCAGGACAAAGAGCACCATCAATATTGTAAGACGCATGATCAGCAGGCCAAACCGACGAATGCCGACCTCAAAGGCGGTGGCTGGTGGCTTTTCCCCGAGGCTTGCCGCCAGATGGCCGAGAGCCGTCTTGCCTCCAGTTCGGCAGATAACAATTGTCGCGGTGCCGCTGATCACAGAGGTGCCTGCAAATACGGCATTGGAAGCTCCGGCAGGGTTTTTGGCACCCGACGGAGCATCGCTACACTGCTTCTCGACCGGATATGCCTCCCCGGTCAAAAGCGCCTGATTGATGAAAAGATCTCGGCTTTCGAGCAGCCGCGAGTCTGCCGGCACGAGATCGCCAGCGATGAGTTCGACGATATCGCCGGGCACCAGACAATCGGTCGGCACCGGCAGGCAGGTGCCGCTGCGTCGTACCGTTGCATGTACCGCGACCGACCGGCGGAGTGCCTCGACCGCATTCTGAGCGCGAACTTCCTGAACGAAATCGATCGTCATGCTGATCAATACGATCATCACGACGATCAGGAAGCTCGCGACATCGCCGCTTGCCGCCGACAATCCGCTCGCCACGAGTAGGATAATGACCAGCGGGTTTCGAAATCGCGAAAGAAACTGGAGCCAGCGCGGCGATTGCTTGACAGTAGCGGCGTCGTTCGGCCCAAACGTCTTCAAACGTAGTTGAGCTTCTGCGGCATCAAGACCAACGGCGCTCGTCATCAGTCGCGCGAGAATTCGATCAACCGGCTCCTGCCAGATTTCCTCCGCATCGAGCTCTTTTATCGGGTTCATCTTGACGCCCTGATGAGTTCGCCATTGGCGGTAGGTCTATTTTGCGGCCTTTAGCGCCATGAAATATGCAACGAGCTCATCTATCTGATAGTCCACAAGCCGAGGATTTGGCATAGCCTCCGCAGGCCCGAGATTGCGATGATTCGAGCTGAGGAGTTCCCGTAGCGACTTTTCCGTTAATGACGGCCGCTGCGCGAGTACAGCGAAGCTCGGTGCGGGCGGCCTCAGCAGCGGGCTCTCGTCAGACCTTGACGTTACGACATGGCAGGCGCCGCAGACCATTTGTGCAAATTTGCGCCCCGCTGCGATCTGATCGGCAGACGGCTCCTCAGCCTGCGCGGGCGAAGCGAGGCTCGCAAAAAGCGCCAAACCAACCAGAGCAAACCCGCGCAATGCCATGACGAAAACTCCACTCCCCTTTGCCTATCTATGGTTTGCCCTGAACCGGGAAGACCTGATCGCTGAAAGGTGAAGCGGTTGGCACCCTTATGACGATATAGCCACGTTCCATCGACTGATGGCAGGAGTTGCACCCTGCTGTCAGTGAACCGAATGCGGTTACAAATGCTCGCGTATCCTTTGCCTGGATCGCACCGGCGACAGCCTCAATGGGATCTGCCATTGTGGTGACATTCGTCACTGGAATGCCCGGATACAGCGAAGCCGCCTCGATCAGACTCGCCCTGAATTGGCGAAGTTCATAGGCGGCGAGTTCCCAATTCGAAGACTGACCGGCAAACCACAGTTTCATATGCCGCAACTGCGTGCCGCTCATAATATCGGCCAGCCGCAGGATATGCCGCCCGTTCTCGTTGTCCTGGGCTCCAGATTTTACAATAGCGAACGGGATCAAGACGGGAAGTACAAGCAGGACTAGAATATGGAAGCGGAACCTCATTCGACCCTCCACTCACCTGCCCTTGGCGTCGCAGGGCGGTCAACACGACACGTCGCGAATTTCGCAAGCCGGCAGAGCGTGCGGCTTGCGCTTTATCAAGCCCTAGACCCGTTGCATTAATCCCGACCTTAATGCGATGGGCGAAGCAGCGGCCGCATCGATTGCGGCAATACCGCGTGCGCCTAATCCAAACTGATAAGTCCTTCTTGAGAAGCGGTCGTTAGATATCGGAAATATCTCAATCATACCGCCGGTGATTGTGCGCGACACGACGGCACCAGACCGTAGATCAATTTGCACCAGTAAGATGTTTCTCAATGTCCCAGACAGGCGAACGCGTAAGATCCTTGTTTACTTCCAGAATGATGCTGGCCCTCACGTCGGGATGAAATGCGCCTCGCAGCGCGGACAATGTTCTCGGCGGCGCGACGAGGATAAGCGCCTTCCCTTTTCCCGACCGAACCATGCGCTCTATCGAGGCGGCAATCGTTCGCGCAAACCGATGCTCTCCTATGTCGTGCCAATCGGTGGCGTCGACGGCGCTTCTGCGGCCAAGGTGAATAGCTTCATGCACCCGTCCGGGGCGATCGGTGCCTTGCTCCCGGCTTGGTGGATTTGCATTCTCGAACACCGTTTCGGTCACGAGATTTGGAAATCTCTCATCTCCTTGATTGCGAAGAAACAAGGCCTTCCGGCCATCACCAACGACTATCAAAGCATCATGCGGAATACTTGGCATGCTCCTGCATTCCTTACGTAGCGGCGCGACGGCGTCATTTTCGAGTCCCATAATCGGTCTTCCAACCTCTGGTGCCTTGATCCTGATCAAGGTGAGGACCGTTTGCGGCCGTAACATTTGTTTGGTTCAACGATGGAGAATGACATGACTGACGCTCAACTCAGGCAAGACATAGTCGACGAACTGGAATTCGATCCCAGCTTTCGCGGAGAGCATATTGGTGTGGCCGTTGACAAGAATGTCGTCACGCTCACCGGGCATGTCGGAAGTTACGCGGAGAAAGTGGCGGCAATCGCTGCCGTCCGCCGTGTAAAGGGCGTGCATGCGATCGCCGAAAACATCGAAGTACGCTATCCATTCCAGAACAAAACTGCGGACGATCAAATCGCAAAACGCGCTTCTGACATCCTGGACTGGGATGTTCTTGTTCCGAGCGGAATTGACGTCCTGGTTCAGGACGGTTGGGTGACACTCAGCGGCAGTGCCGATTGGTACTACCAAAAAACGGCAGCTGAAGATGATGTCCGCAAGCTGTCAGGCGTGCGTGGGGTGACGAACAATATCTCTATTAGCCCCCGCGTGGATGCTTCGAACGTCAAAAGCAAAATTGAATCGGCGCTCAAGCGTCATGCCGAGGTGGAGGCGAAAGCAATCCGCGTCACCGTGCAGAACGGGAACAAGATCATTCTGGAAGGCAGTGTCGACAATTGGGATGAACGGCGGGCCGTTGAGAGTGCCGCGTGGTCGGCTCCCGGCGTCGCCTCGGTCGATGACCGGCTCGTAATCGCATGATCGATCGGCCGCGCGGCGCCTCGGATGAGACGCCGCCAGTCTTCATAGACATGTTGAATTCGTCTCGGGAAGCAGCGGCATGAGCCCTAACGACAAACCTGTGGCCGATCCTGATGCTGCAACTGCCCTGCCTGCCGCGCCCACCTCGCCATTCCGCGAATTCGACCGCCGACGGATTGGCCGCTTTGGAATTCTTTCCGGCGGACAATCGCCGTGGGCGGCTACGCAGGCATGGCAGGACTGGGCGTTCCACTTGATGCTTTCGAGCGGAAAGCAGATTGAGCTTTGGGAGCTTGCTCTGGATTCGGTGACTTCTTTCTGGCACGAAATCTTCACCGGCGCCCGGAAAAATGAGGAGCAGGAAGATCCCCTCGATCGCCGCTTCCGCGATACTCGCTGGAAAACCCCACCATTTAGCCTGCTGGCTAAAGCTCAACTCGCGGCCGAAGCTCAATGGCACGCGGCCACTCGTGATATCCCGGGCATCGAACGCCATCATGCGAAGCGTGTCGAGTTCATCGGTAGTTTTCTGCTCAACTCTCTCTCGCCTGTAAATTTCGCATGGACCAATCCAACGGTTCTGGAAGCGACCATGCGTTCCTCCGGTATCAATTTTGTTGGCGGAGCGTCGCTGCTCATTGAGGACTTCTTCCGGTTGGCGCGCGGCGGAAAGCTTAAAGGCCTCGAGGCGTTCAAAGTCGGCCGCAACATGGCCGTGACGCAAGGCAAGGTCATCTTTCGGAACGAATTGATGGAGCTCATCCAGTATGCTCCGACAACACCCCAAGTCCATAAGGAGCCGATCCTCATCGTTCCAGCATGGATCATGAAATACTACATCCTCGATCTCAGCCCCCAGAACTCACTCGTCCGCTATCTGGTCGATATGGGATACACCGTCTTCATAATATCGTGGAGAAATCCCGGTCCGGAATTGCGAAATACGTCGCTTGATGACTACCGAAGCAAAGGTGTGATGACTGCGCTCGATGCCATCGGCAGAGCCGTTCCAAATCAGAAGCTCCACGCGGTAGGATACTGCCTCGGCGGCACGATTCTAGCGATTACAGCGGCCACCATGGATCGCGACCATGATGACAGACTCCTAAGCCTGAGCTTGCTCGCCGCTCAGACCGATTTTGAAGACGCTGGTGAACTGATGCTTTTCATCGACGAAAGCCAGCTCGCGTTGCTCGACGACATGATGCATGTTCAGGGTTTCTTGGATACACGGCAGATGGCGGGGGCATTCTCCGTTCTGCGTGCCAATGAAATGATTTTCTCGCAGTTTGTCGAACGGTATTTTCTCGGTCAGCCAAGGTCTCCGACCGAGCTAGATGCCTGGCTGGCCGACGCTACGCGCATGCCGGCGCGGATGCACAGTGAATACCTCCGCCAACTCTTTCTCGATAACACCTTCGCTCATGGGAAATATCTCGTCGATGGGCGTGCTGTGGCGCTGAAGGACCTGAAAGTCCCCACCTTCACTCTCGGAGCGGAAAGAGATCACATTGCTCCCTGGCGATCCGTCTACAAGACACAGCTCTATAGCTCCGCCAACACCGAGTTCGTCTTAGCCGGCGGTGGGCACAATAGTTCCGTCGTGAGTCCACCCGGAAAGACAGGTGCCTATTATCGCATCAGCACATGCAGAAATCCCAACGAATACGTTGACCCCGATACATGGCTTGCCTCAGCTTCCAAAAGACAGGGGTCATGGTGGCCCGAATGGGTGCGCTGGCTCGATTCCCGTTCTTCAGGCGAAAGGGTTAGCTTTTCCTGTCGCTCCGTTGCTGCTGACGGCTCGTCGCCGTACGAAGCGGCCCCTGGAACCTATGTGTTTCAGGCTTGAGTTGACCAATTGCATTCGGCAACTCGCTTACGCCCAGAACGGACTAGATGCGGTCAAGGGCAGTAAACGAAACGGAAGGCCAGCGGACTAAACGACACGACCGAGAACTCCATGAGAGTGACCTCATTTGACATGCGTCAAATGGGCTTACTGGGAGTTGCTGGCCCTCAACTGATTGACCTGAATCAACAACAACTATGTGGAACCACTCTATTTAGATCGAAACGTGTGGAGGTTGTGATGCTGGCTCGCGACGTCATGGTTTCTCCCGTCATCACCATAAGTCCATCTGCCAAGGTCCGGGAGGCGGCAAAGCTTCTCCTTGATAACAGAATTAGTGCCGTACCCGTCCTCGATCAAACTGGCAATCTTGTCGGTATCATTAGCGAAGGCGATTTGCTGCATCGCGTGGAGGCCGGCACGGAGCGGCGCCGGTCATGGTGGCTCACTGCCTTCGCTGCGAACGATACACTTGCAGCAGAGTTCATCAAGGCTCATGCGCAAAATGTTTCTGATGTCATGACGGACCGTGTCATCGCGGCGACACCAGATACCCCTCTGCAGGAAATTGCGGCAACGATGGAGAAACATGCAATCAAGCGGATCCCCATTGTGGAGCATGGCCAACTCGTCGGGATCGTAAGCCGTGCAAATCTTCTTCAGGCCGTCGCCAGCTCGCGTAGCTCGCTCGAATTATCACCGGGTGACCGCGACATTCGTGAACGTATCCTTTCGATGCTGAAGTCCAAGCCATGGGCCCACACGCTGTATCTAAGCGTCACAGTTGTTGATGGTGTCGTCGATCTCTGGGGAGTCGTTGATTCCGGCACGGAAAGAAAGGCTATCAACGTCGCCGCCAGTTCGGTCCCTGGCGTCGTTGCCGTCAACGACAATCTGGTGATGCGTAACTCTCATTCATGGGAGTGACTGACCAGTGGCAGATCGCGATCGATCATTCACTCGTAATCGTATGGTCTGGGTGTTGCCGTACTAAATGGCGTTGTTGAGCCAAGCGGCATCATCACCGATCAATCGCCCGCCGGCGTATCGCGGCCGAGCGCCAATTGAAAGACGCCTTGCTGAATGCCGATTGCATCGAGGTTGTACGCGTTACATCGCCCGCCCTAAAGTCCTAAAGGAAAACGCGCTATTTCCTCACAAGGTCGGGGCACTGGAAACTTCTTCCTCGGTCCGGCGCAAGCACCGCTCCAGGGCTGCTATGAGCTCGAAGCGACTGACAATACCGATCACTTGTCCGGCGGCCACCACAGGAACCTGGCCGACTTTGCTGGCATCCATGACGGTTACGACATCATCGACCGTTGCATCCTCTTCGACGCAGACAGGCGCTGGAGTCATGATTTCTTCCACTAACAGCCCACGCATCTGCCGCCGGGCAGAATCGTTCTCCTCTCTTCCAAGAAAACGCCCAAGCCAATTTCCCGCTAGAGGGATCACGCCCAATTCATTTCGGTGAAGCAGATTACCCTCAGAAACAATTCCAACCAATTCTCCTTTCTCATCAAGCACGGGCAGTCCTCTTTGATTTGTCTGCATCAGCAGTCTCGCGACCTCGATAAGGGATGTTCCGGGTTTCACCGTTGCAAAGGACTCTCGCATAATATCCGTGACACGCATGATTGGATTCCTCGGTACAAGGCCCAAGTGAGTAGGCTGCCCAGGATCAAATTACACTCCGAACGGGTTGTATCCGGAAGCTCGGCTATTTCTGCCGAATCCAGCGGCGTAACTGCCTGGGTGTCGTCAAACCACCACTCAAATAAGCTGGACGGGACGGCATGCGAAAGTAATCGCTATCTTTTGAGCCGGTGGCATCCTGTCGGCTGGGAAACCTTTGCTCCCATCAAATTCGCCGGCTCGTTAATGCGACATTAGCACCGGAACCGTCATTGTAGACAGCATTTGACGTGTCGTCCCGCCCAGCACAAATTCTCTAAATCGGGAATGCCCATAGCCGCCCATGACAATCATATTGGCAGAGCAATCGGACACATGCGACAGAACGGCATTCGTCACATCGATATCTGCTGCCGGGATTGATTCCACCCCGACTTTGATACCGTGACGCGCAAGGTGAGCGCCTATATCGACCCCCGGTATTTCACGTCCGCCAGGACTCTTCTCAGTCAACACCGTAAGCAATTCTACGGCCTGTGCCCTTCTGAGAAACGGAAGCGCGTCGTTAATGGCGCGCGCTGCCGTGCGACTGCCATCCCAACAGCAAACAATCCTTTCGAGCTTAAGCCCGTCTCTCTGCGTATACGGCACAACCATAACCGGCCGGCCGGACTCAAATAATGCCATTTCGATCAGAAAGTCATTGTTAATCCAACTATCTCGATCGGACTGCATCACGACGCTTAGGTCGAAACGCCGCGCCATGCTCGAGAACATCTCGGCTGGTCCGGAATCACTGCGGGTTACCAAATGAGGCTCTGCGGAAAGCAGGCTTCGCTTGGCTGCGGCCTCGAAACGGTCGACGGCCTCCCGGGTCTTCTTTTCGTCCTCAGCGATAATGCTGGACAGAACGTTGGAAGGAACTTCCGCCATCAGGCTTGGAGAGATGCTCCTATAGGCAAATGCGAATCCGGCAATATGAGCATCAAACTGCTCTGCAATGGAAATCGCAAAGTCACTTGCATGATCCCGCGCAGCATCTTGCTCGATATTAAGAATGACATCCTTGATCATGGAGTCCTCCGGGAAGCCGATAACGAGGAATATGCACTCTCCCCAAACCGCGGGATTGACACATATCAAGAAGTTCAATCTTGGAAGCGAGGAGCGACTGGCAACAATATTGATTTGGATCAGATGCGGTCTGACATGACATGATCTTTTGCCCGGCGCGATTGCGCGCCCAGGCTCAAGATTCGCTTCTCCAATATCGATATGGGCCGAGAAAATGTCGTGATCGTATCACGGCATTCGCATGCCCCTGCGTCCAGACGTCTTCCAGTCAGATTGAACTGCGTCGCGGAGAGAAATTCCTTCTCGACGCCCTGCTGATAACCGACGACGACGCAGTCGTACCCCACTTCGCATCAATGCGGCCCGCGAATAAACGCTTGTAATCGTTAATATAAATACCTGAAGCCATCAATCGGCTAACGCGAATTGGGTAGCTATGCCATCCGCTGTTTAGAATTGTGAGTTGAAATTTTCCCTGCCGCTGTTGAGATTAAGCCTCGTCATTGGTGTTGGGAGGCGTCATGGAACGCTTCATTCACAACGAGAATATACGGCGTTATCGAAAGCTGCTTGAGGAAGAAAAGGACGAGGAAAAGAGGAATATCATCCGCAAACTTCTCGCAGAGGAAGAAGCGAGGCAGATTCCCAATCCTGCGGTCCAAAGCGATAGGCCAAAAGGCACTGGAACGGACACCAAGCAGTCTTAAGTTCCAGTTTGGCTTGCGTGTTGTCTCATCTCGAACATCATCGAATCCATCGCCGTCTCGACGTGCGGATTATCGCCCCAGCTGAGTTCGTTCAAAGCGAGCAATCAGTCGTGGTGAATGGCTACGGAGCCTTCGTTGTCAACAACATCCGATTACAGGGACATAAGGACAACCTCGTCGATGTGATCGCGGGTGGACCAGTGTTCGATCCGCCGACCGGTTGCGAGCGCGTCGAATGGAATCCCGAAACGCGCCAGTGGCGATCTGTATGGGCCCGTAACAATGTGACCGGGACCATCATGGTCCCGTCTTCAGAGCGAGTCTTCAAAGAGGGGATTTTCAATAGACAGCCGGAGACTAGGAATTCTCGCCGCAAAAGTTCGACAATTGGAATTTTGGAGACTCATCGACGTCAAAGAAGCCCGCATTTTGCGGGCCTTTCTGGTGTCTGCGAAGGATATTCTCTGAAAGCCGGACTGGCTGGCTGGGGAACTAGGATTCGAACCTAGACAAACAGAGTCAGAGTCTGTTGTGCTACCGTTACACCATTCCCCAATCGATTGCGGACCTTGATCTGACACACGGTGTGGCACCGGCGGATCGCTGTCCAAATCAGCAAATCGATATCGCGCGCTGGATATAAAGCGGTGCTGCGCCGCGGTCTACCCCTGCCTTTCCCTATCCCCTGATCACGGCGCTCGGAAGATGACCGCCGGTCCCTGGCCGGGTGCCGGATGCCATCCATTAATCCAAGGTAAACAAAGGCTTAATCGCATTCGAGAGGCAACTGAACGGCTCGGTCTGTCAGGACGAAAATACCCCTTGAACTACGGGACCTTACCCCACCACGGGATTTCAGCGGTTGCAGCGTCTGCCGACAACCACCTTTGGGAATCGGAAGAGTTCTTCCGGACCGTTTAACATTCCTGCAACAAGCCTTTGTACAATCGGGAGAAATTCGGCCCATTAAGACAGGCTACACCTCTCTATGTTGACTTCTCCGCAGCCAGCCTCGCTCGGGCGCGTCATTTCGGTACGCGGCTCGCAGGCACGCGTCGGTCTTATGGCGACGAGCCAGATCAATGATGCCAACGTCCGCGCCACTGTCGGCCAATTTTTCGGTATCCGGACCGCTACCACTATCATCGTTGCGATGATCACCGAGGTCAGCCGCGAAAACCTGCCGGCAACCGACAATTACATCGCTATCGCCTCGGTCGACCTTTTGGGGGAAATCGGGACTGGCCCTTCCGGCCGCTTCCAGCGAGGCGTCACCAGCTACCCGACAATCGGCGACATGGTGGACGTCCTGACCAACCAGCAACTGAGGACTGTATACGCGCCGTCAAAGGCCGAGCAGATCAACATCGGCACGCTGCAACAGGATCCGTCCGTTATCGCCTATGTCGATGTCGAGGACATGCTGAGCAAGCATTTTGCGGTACTGGGCTCCACCGGCGTCGGTAAATCCAGCGGTGTCTCGTTGCTGCTGAATGAAATTCTGCGCGTACGGCCAAACCTGCGCGTGTTCCTGCTCGACGTGCATAACGAATACGGCCGATGCTTCGGCGACAAGGCGCTCGTTCTCAATCCCCGGAATCTCAAGCTGCCGTTCTGGCTTTTCAATTTCGAGGAATTCGTCGACGTCATCTTCGGCGGGCGCCCCGGCGTTCCAGAAGAACTCGAAGTTCTCATCGAACTCATTCCGGTGGCAAAGGCGACCTATACACAATACCAAAACACGGATCGCCTTGGCCTGAAACGCGTCGACGCCAAGACCGTCGGCTACACGGCCGATACGCCGGTACCATATCGGCTGGTCGATCTGATTTCGCTGATCGACGAGCGCATGGGCAAACTGGAAAACCGCTCCTCCCGTATCGTCTATCACAAGCTGATTACGCGTATCGAAACCGTCAAGAACGATCCGCGTTACGCCTTCATGTTCGAGAATGCCAACGTCGGCGGCGATACGATGGCCGAGGTTATCAGCCTCCTGTTTCGCATGCCGGCGAATGGCCGGCCAATGACGGTCATGCAGCTCGCTGGCTTCCCGGCGGAAGTCGTGGACTCTGTCGTGTCCGTGCTGTGCCGGATGGCGTTCGATTTCGGATTGTGGAGCGATGGCGCGTCACCGATGCTGTTCGTCTGTGAGGAAGCACATCGCTATGCATCCGCGGATCGCGGCGTAGGTTTCGGACCGACACGCAAGGCCGTGTCGCGCATCGCCAAGGAAGGCCGCAAATACGGCGTCTATCTTGCGCTGGTGACGCAGCGCCCCGCCGAACTCGACGCAACGATCATCTCCCAGTGCAACACGCTGTTTGCGATGCGACTTGCAAACGAGCGTGACCAGATGCTGTTGCGCTCCGCAGTTTCCGATGCCGCCGCAAACCTTCTGTCGTTCGTGCCCTCGCTCGGAACGCGCGAAGTGCTAGCGTTCGGCGAAGGCGTTGCTCTCCCGACCCGGCTGCGCTTCAAAGAGGTTCCGGCGCATCAATTGCCGCGCAGCGAAGCGACCATCGCGACCACGCCTTCGGCACTCAGTGGCCACGACATCACCTTTGTCGGCTCGGTGCTGGAGCGATGGCGCGGCGCGACATCCCATCGCGAAACGCCGAACGATCCAATATTCGACCGGGGCATCGCGGAGCGTCCCGTTCCCCGCGTACCGGAAGCGCCGATGCTGCAGCCCTCGCTCGGTCTCGATCCCGATCGCTTCTCGTTACTGAAAAAGCCCTTGCGCTGATCGCGGCCCTCCGCGGGACAGCCGTGCACAGCATCAGCTTTGCGCGAGGGTTGTCCTCGACTATGGTTGTCCCGTGACGCTCCCACTTTCTGCATCGGACCTGACATGACCATGCCTGCCATCAGCCGCTTTCCCGTTCCTGCCCTGAATTCGCTGCCCGACGACATCCGCACGCGCATTCTCGGCGTGCAGGAGAAATCGGGCTTTGTGCCGAATGTGTTTCTCGCGCTGGCCTATCGTCCGGACGAATTCCGGGCCTTTTTCGCCTACAACGATGCGGTGATGGAAAAGGACGGCGGCCTGAGCAAGGCCGAGCGCGAAATGATTGTGGTTGCGACCAGCGCCGCCAATCAGTGCCATTACTGTGTCGTCTCGCACGGCGCCGTGCTGCGCATTCGTGCGAAGAATCCATTGAT
Organism: Afipia sp. GW823-FHT06G09; assembly: GCF_058794875.1. Classification (NCBI taxonomy): domain Bacteria; kingdom Pseudomonadati; phylum Pseudomonadota; class Alphaproteobacteria; order Hyphomicrobiales; family Nitrobacteraceae; genus Afipia; species Afipia sp. GW823-FHT06G09. The sequence continues at coordinate 310,468 of NZ_JBXAHF010000004.1, read as the reverse complement.
CGCGGATCAGATCGCCAACAACTACCGCAAAGCCGACATCACGCCCCGGCAGCGCGCCATGCTCGATTTCGCGGTCAAGGTTTGCCTGGAATCGCAAAAAACATCGGCGCAGGACTTCGAGGTGTTGCACGGCCACGGATTTAGCGACGACGATATCTGGGACATTGCGGCGATTGCAGCGTTCTTTGCCCTGTCGAACCGGATGGCCAGCGTTACAGAGATGCGGCCCAACGACGAATTCTATATGATGGGCCGCGTGCCGAAGGCCTGATCAGCCTGTTCAGAAAGGCGACTGCGTTGCTTGACTGGTGGGACATCATTTTACGGCTCGGGGTCGCGACGGTCGCCTCCGGCGTCATTGGCCTGAACCGGGATCTGCATGGAAAGCCGATTGGCCTGCGCACGCTGAGCTTGGTGGGTCTCGCCACTGCAACCGTCGTCCTGCTCGCCAATCCGGTGGCTCTGGAAGCCGGCCGGCTATCCGATGCAACCAGCCGCGTCATCCAGGGACTACTCACCGGCATCGGCTTTCTCGGCGCAGGGGTCATCGTTCACAGCGAGCAGGCAAAGGTAAGAGGACTGACCAGCGCAGCCTGCGTGTGGTTCACGGCCTGTATTGGAATCGTGTGCGGTCTCGGACAATGGCGGCTGGTGACAATCGCCCTCGCAATTGCGCTTATCGTCCTCGCCTTTGGCGGCCCCTTCGAGCGCGCGCTCCATCGTGCTCTTCGCGGCAGCCCTGACGAACCGCCGCCGAATTAGCGGCGCGATTTCGTTGAGATCGCAGGATCCTAGTCGTCGTCCGCGGGACCGCACCAGCCCGGCAGGTAAATCGCGTCCTTGCTCTTGCCGAGAGACAGCGCCTGCTCGATTGCCTTTGCAAAATCATTGTCGACCGTCTTGCGCGACATTCTCCGGCGCAGGAAGTCCGCCCACAGGAACTCGCTGAATGGCGTTGTATCCTTTGCGAAGCCACCGGCCCGGCGCAATTCACCTGCAAGGCTTCGGAATGGATCATTCTTCAAGCCAGTCACGTCTTTCGGCAAATCCCTGTAGTTACGGCGCTCGCCTTTCGCGTCATAAGGATAAACCCACCGGTGATTGTCGAGCACGATCCAGAACGCTTTCGGATCGACCATCGTCAGGTCAGCGACCACCGAGACGAGGACTTCTTTTTCACCTTCCTCATGAAGCGCGCGTGCCAGGTGGTGATGATCGATCACATAGTTTCGCTTGTCGGGCCCGACTACGACCGGGATCATGTGGCGCCCCAGAAGCTCGGCCTTCTTCTTCGATTTGTGAGTGCGCCATCGCTTGCGCTTCTCGCCGACCTCCCGCATGCCGACGGTCATCTGGGTCGGCCGCAGGGACAGTATTGAAACGGGCTCAAGGATCGGTTCGCGTTTGTTGGCCATTGGACGGCACTCCGGTGGAGGTTCCCAGACCTTAGCCATCCCCGAGCAAAGAAGCGCGGCCCGATAACATCACTTTCGAGGCATTATTTTACAGGCCACGACCGTGCTTCGGGCCGATACTCGGCTGGATCGATTCCGGCCTATTCTTTTCGGTATCACAGGAATACCTTACTTCGCCGAAGATATAGTTGTGCGACCGACTTAGGATACCTTTGCTGATTTGGACTGTCTTTCATGACTGACGGCGATCATCGCGTGCTGAAATTCCGCCCGCGCACACGGGCACGGTCCCCGACGGCAAATCCGGCCGGCAAACTCGCGCCCGACCTGTCCCGCTACGAACGGGCGAACGAAAGTCCCGACGACTATCGTCATCGCATGATCGCGAATGCCGCTGCCATTGCCTTTACAGCAGCGTTGACGGGGGCCGGCATCTGGCTCGCCATGACCCTTGCCGATCTCCGGAACACGCAGGACTGCGTCCTGATGGGCCGACGGGATTGCGCACACATCTCAGCACAGAAAACCGATCCGATTCGCCACAACTAGGGTCGGAAACGGGTCATTTCGCTGTCACGTTGCGCCATTGAACTCGGATCATGGCTCCGATATACGGGGTTCAACCCGTCCAAAGGGGCTTGTGGCACGGTTTCGAGCCCAGCGCCCCATGCCAGAAATGGCATTTACCTCAAAAATCTCAAAGGTTTAGCATGTCGTCTACATTCGATCAGGTCGCCACGATCATTGCGGAAACGTGCGACATTCCTCGCGACACGATCACCCCGGAAAGCCACGCGATCGACGATCTGGGCATCGACAGCCTCGACTTTCTCGATATCGCCTTCGCCATCGACAAGGCCTTCGGCATCAAGCTGCCGCTGGAGAAGTGGACGCAGGAGGTCAACGACGGCAAGGCCACGACCGAGCAGTACTTTGTCCTGAAGAACCTCAGCGCGCGCATCGACGAACTGGTCGCCGCCAAGGGTGCCTGACGCCCCTGCCATGCAGCTCGAATACTTCCAGATGGTTGACCGCATCACCGACCTCGACGTCGGTAAGCGGACGATTACGGTCGAGTCGCAGGTCCCCGAAACCAGTACCGTCTTCGAGGGGCACTTCCCCGGCTATCCGCTGATGCCGGGCGTGCTGCTGACCGAGACGATGGCGCAGACGTCCGGGTGGCTCCTGATCGCGCTCCTGAAGTTCGAGCGCATGCCATTCCTTGCCAGCGTCAAGGAAGCCAAGATGCGCGACTTCGTGAAGCCTGGCGAGCTGCTAACGATCAACGCGAGCCTCGTTCATGACGGCTCGGGTTTCGCTGTCACCGACGCTAACGTCCGTATCGGTGGCAAGTTGAAATGCAACGCGACACTAACTTTCCGCCATACGCCATTCCCTCACCCGGACTTGCGCGTGCATATGGAAGCGATGGCGAAGCGTATCGGCTTTCCTCAACAGGCAATCGCTCATGACTGAGATCCCTTCATCAAAAGGCGGACCGCGCGAAGCCTGGATCACGGGCATCGGCCTCGCTACATCGCTCGGCGAAGGGCTGGATGCGCATTGGGACGCGCTTAACGCCAAGACGATCAACGTCGACGAGACAACCTTCGCGCCCTACATCGTCCATCCGATGACCAAACTGAGCTTCGACGGGCAGATCCCCAAGAAGGGTGACCAGCGCCAGATGGAAGCGTGGCAGCGCATCGGTACGTATGCAGCAGGTCTCGCACTCGACTCCGCCGGCGTGAAGGGCAATAGCGAGATCCTCTCGCGCATGGACATGATCGTTGCCGCAGGTGGTGGCGAACGCGACCTCGCGGTGGATTCCTCGATCGTCAACGCCAACATCCAGGGCAACGCCGACCCGGCCCTGCTCAACGAACGGCTGATGAACGATCTGCGCCCCACCCTGTTCCTGGCGCAACTTTCGAACCTCCTCGCCGGCAACATAGCCATCGTTCACGGCGTCACCGGATCATCCCGGACCTTCATGGGCGAGGAAGCCGCAGGCGTTGATGCGGCACGTATCGCACTGGCGCGCATCCTCGACGGACAAAGCGACATTGCCCTTGTCGGCGCTGCCCAGAACAGCGAGCGCAAGGAAATGCTGATGCTCTACGAGTTCGGCGATTTCAACCTGAAGAACAAGTTTATGCCTGTCTGGGAGCGCGACAATGGCTTCGCACTCGGTGCGGGCGGCGTGTTCCTCGTCATCGAGTCGAAAGAACACGCCCAGGCGCGCGGCGCAAAGCCTTATGCAAAGCTGACCAAGGTCGTTTCCGACCATGCACGGCGCAAGAACCCCGGTGCCGTGACGGCAGTCCTCGAGGGACTGTGGTCAAAGATCGGGGCGATCGGCGAAAACAGCGCGATTATCACAGGCGCAACCGGCGCGGCGCCCGTGACCGCGGAAGAGCGTGCATTTCTCGACAAGCACCGCAACATCCCTGCGCGCGGCACCGCCACTTCTTTCGGCCATGTCGTAGAGGCTCAGTTCCCGCTCGGTCTGGCGCTCGCGGCGCTGTCGATCTCGCGCGGTGCGCTGTTTCCGCCGAACGATAAAACCGGCGTCGAGATTGAAATGACCAAGGCGCCATCCCAGATTGTGGTAATCGGGGCCGGTCACTGGCGCGGCGAAGGCATGGCGCTGGTTGAGGCCGTCTAAGCGGGGAAAAACCATGACGACGACTCGCGACAAGTTCGGACGACCCATCGTAGTCGTCACCGGCATGGGTGTTGTCACATCCCTTGGCGCGGGCAAGTCCGACAACTGGGCCAAATTGACCGCAGGCGAGTCCGGCATCCGGACCATTACCCGTTTCCCGACCAACGGCCTCAAGACGACAATAGCCGGCACCGTCGACTTCATCCCGGTCGAACCCTTTTCGTCGACAACGCTCTCCGAGCGGCTGGCCGACGTCGCCGTCGAGGAAGCCGTTGCGCAGTCCAGCATCGGTAGCAAGGGTGACTTCCCCGGCCCGCTTTTTTTGGCGGTCGCCCCTATCGAACTCGAATGGGAACCCCGCAACGACATCGCCCGCGCGACTAGGATGAGCGCGGGTATCGATTACGACGCGCTGCTCAAGGCCAGTGGTAACGGCCGTTTCACCGGCTTGCACCGCCGCTTTCTGTTCGGCTCCGTCGCCGATCATCTGATCGAGACTTTCGGCACCAAGGGATCTCCGATTTCGCTGTCGACGGCATGTGCCTCCGGCGCGACCGCGATCCAGCTCGGTGTCGAAGCGATCCGCCGCGGCGAAACCGATGCCGCGCTGTGCGTCGCAACCGACGGGTCAGTTAACGCCGAGGCGCTTATTCGCTTCTCACTTCTGTCCGCACTGTCCACCAACAACGAACCGCCACATGCGGCGGCACGCCCGTTCTCGAAGAATCGGGACGGCTTTGTCATGGCGGAAGGCGCCGGTGCGCTGGTGCTGGAAAGCCTTGAAGCCGCCACTGCACGCGGCGCGAAGATTCTCGGCATCGTCGCTGGATGCGGTGAGCTCGCCGACTCATTCCATCGCACGCGTTCGAGCCCTGACGGCAAGCCGATCGTCGGCTGCGTCAAGAACGCACTGTCCGATGCTGGCATGGGCATCGAGCAGATCGACTATATCAATGCCCACGGCACCAGCACGCCGGAGAACGACAAGATGGAATATCTTGGCATCTCCACGGTGTTCGGCGATCGCGCACAGCAGATTCCGGTTTCGTCCAACAAGTCGATGATCGGACATACGCTTTCGGCTGCGGGCGCGGTGGAAGCCGTGTTCTCGCTGCTCACGCTGGAAAACCAGCGCATTCCGCCGACGATCAACTACGACGTGCCCGATCCGGCAATCCCGTTCGATGTGGTTCCGAACAAGGCGCGCGATGCGCGCGTGACAGCAGTGATGTCGAACTCATTCGGCTTTGGCGGTCAGAACGCGTCCCTGATCCTGGCCCGCGAGCCCGTCTAAAGGCTCCCGGCCCGGGTGTTCGGCGGTTGACGCCCTCCGTCGAACCAGCGATACCCACGTCCAAATCTGCAAGTAAATCAGCCTTTCAGGACGCCTTTATGCGTGCGCTCAGTCTTGTTGCCGACCGCCAGCTGGTGGTCGCGGATATACCCCCGCCCCCGCCGCCCGGCACAGGCGAGGTGCAGATCCGCGTCAAGGCGGTCGCCCTCAACCACATCGACGTCTGGGGCTATCGCGGCATGGCTTTCGCCAAGCGCAAGCTGCCGCTTGTGGTCGGCGCGGAAGCCTCCGGCGAGATTGTAGCCATCGGCGACGGCGTGACCCGCTTCAAGCCGGGACAGAAAGTCGTGATGTACGGCGCGCTGACCTGCGGCACCTGCCCCGCATGTCAGGCCGGCCGTGACAATCTCTGCGAGAACGTTGCCGGCATCATGGGATTTCATGTCGACGGCTTTGCGCGCGAGCTGATGAACCTCAGCGAGCGGTTGGTCATTCCCGTTCCGGATGGCGTCTCGGACCGCGACGGGGCCTGCGCTCCGATCGCCTACTCGACCGTGCAGCACATGCTGTTCGACAACGCAAAATTGCTGCCCGGCGAAACCGTGCTCGTCCATGCCGGCGGCTCGGGCATCGGCACCGTCGCAATCATGATGGCAAAAGCCATCGGCTGCACCGTCATCACCACGGTCGGCGACGACTCCAAGATTGAAGGCGTGAAAGCGCTCGGCGCGGACCATGTCATCAACTATCGCAAGGATCGCTTCGAAGGCGAGACGCGGAAGATCACCAGGAAAAAAGGTGTCGACGTGGTGTTCGAGCATGTCGGCGCAGATACCTTCAACGGCTCGCTGCTGGTCCTGAAGCGCGGCGGACGGCTGGTCACCTGCGGCTCAACCTCGGGGCCGACCACCACGATCAACCTGATGCAGCTTTTCCAGCAGCAGTACCGCATCTTCGGATCGTTCGGCGCGACCATCAAGAACATCGCCGAGAGCCTCGACAAAATGGCCGCCGGCATGAAGCCCGTCATCGACACCGAAGCGCCGATCGACGATGTTGAGACGGCGTTGAAGCGAATGGAAAGCCGGCAGGTGTTCGGCAAGATCATCGTCACACTGTGATGCGCCGCCTGTTCCTCCGCACCAGGGCTATTCTGCGCGACGCGCTCAAGCCTGTGACAGGGGCCATCGTCGGCGCGATTGCGGTCGGACTGTTGCGCGCGACCCGCTATTTCGATCCCGACAAGACCGCGAATTTCTTCGGCTCGGTCACGCGGACAATCGGTCCCTGGCTGCGGGAGCATAAGATCGGCCGCGCGAACCTGACAGCGGCCTTCCCTGAAAAATCACCGGCCGAGATCGATACGATCCTGATGGGCGTCTGGGAGAATCTCGGCCGCGTCGGCGCAGAGTTCGCGCATATCGACCACCTCTGGGATCTCAATCCAGAGAACTGGGAGAGTGGACGTATCGAGCCTGCTCCCGGCAGCATAGAGAAATTTCTTGCGCTTCGCGACGACGGCAAGGGCGCGCTGATCTTCGCGTCCCACCTCGCCAATTGGGAATTGCCGGCCCTCGCCGCTCCGGCCTACGGTCTCGAATCCGCTGTACTGTTCCGCCGCCCAAACATCGCCGCTGTCGATCGCGCGATCCAGGACATTCGTGCCGTCAACATGGGCACGATGGTCGCCACCACCCATGACGCACCGTTGCGGCTAGCACAGGCCCTGCAGAACGGCATCCACGTCGGCATGCTGGTAGACCAGCACTTCGGCCGGGGCGTCGATGTCACATTCTTTGGACGAAAGACGAAAGCCAATCCATTGCTCGCGCGCCTTGCGCGGCAGATCGAAGTACCGATCCACGGCGTGCGCATCATCCGTCTCCCAAACCATCGCTTTCGCATCGAGGTGTCAGACGAGGTGACGCCGGTACGCGATGCCGAAGGCAAGATCGACGTTCAAGCCACCACGCAGGCCATCAACAGCGTGATCGAGGGATGGGTCCGCGAACATCCCGAACAATGGCTCTGGCTCCACCGCCGGTGGCGGTGATTAGCGACCCGTCTTCACCCGCGTCCATAGCCGGTTGATGATGCGCTGGGTCGCCGGATCGCGCGCCGTGATCACAAACAAGCGGCTCAAAGTCGTTTCGTCCGGATAAACCGTCTTGTCATTCATGACCTTCGGATCGATCAGCTTCTGGCTGGCAAGATTGCCGTTGGCATAAGACAGGAAATCCGAGTTCTTGGCAGCGACATCCGGCCTGTAAAGGTAGTTGATCAACTCGTGGGCCTCGGCGACATTCTTCGCGTCCGCAGGGATCGCAAAATTATCGAAGAACATCTGCGCCCCCTCCTTCGGAATAGCATATCCGATTTCGACGCCGTTCTTGGCTTCCGCCGCGCGGCTCTGCGCCTGCTTGATATCGCCCGACCAGCCGACAACGAAACAGATTTCGCCGGTGGCCAGTGCGTTCAGATACTCTGATGAGTGAAACTTGCGCACATAAGGCCGCACCTTGCTGACAAGATCGGCAGCCTTTTCAAGATCAGCCTGCTTGGTCGAATTCGGATCGAGGCCAAGATAGTTCAGCGCGGCCGGCAGGATATCATCTGCGGAATCCAGCATGTGGATGCCGCAATCCTTGAACTTTGCAAGGTTCTCGGGAACGAAAACAGCCGACCATGAATCGATCTTGGCGTCAGCGCCGAGAATGTCCTGCACCTTCTTGACGTTGTAGCCGATGCCGGTGGTGCCCCACATGTAATTGGCGGCAAATGCGTTGCCGGGATCATAAATCGCAAGGCGTTTGGTTACTTCTGGCCATGCATTGGCAAGGTTAGGCAGCTTCGTCTTGTCGAGCTTCTGGAAAATGTTGGCCGCGATCTGACGCTGCAGGAAATACGCCGTCGGTACGACCACGTCGTAACCCGATTTGCCCGCTAGGAGCCGCGTCTCGACAGTCTCGTTGGCATCGAACGTGTCGTAAGTGACCTTGATCCCGGTTTCCTTGGTGAACTGTTCGAGGACGCCGGGCGCCATGTAGTTCGACCAGTTGTAGAAATTCACGCTGCGCTGCTGCGCCTGCGCGAGTGGCGTCCAAGCCAAAAGACCACCTGCAACGATTGCAGCAAGGATCAGCCCCCTTTTCCCACCAGCAATCACCGTATTCTCCTCAACCGTGAAGAACGTGCGTCAACCGCTCAAGCGCCGTGTCGAGCGTTTCATCTTTCTTCGAGAAGCAGAATCTCACGACCGACGTGACATGGTTCTCTTCGTAGAAGGCCGACACGGGAATGGCGGCAACCTTGTGCTCATGCACAATGCGCTTGCAGAACGCCACGTCGCTTTCATTCAATCCAAGCGGCGCAAGATCGACATTCAGAAAATAGGTCCCCTGCGATTGCAGCACCGGGAATCCAAGGCTGGCGAGACCTTTGCTCAAACGATCGCGGCTGCGCGCCAGATCCGCCCGCATTTGCAGGAAATAATCATCCGGCTTGCCGAGGCCGTAGGCGACTGCAACCTGGAGGCTGGGCGCCGTCGTGAAGGTGATGAACTGATGCGCCTTCGCAAGCACACGCAGGATATGCGGCGCGGCGCAGACGAAACCGATCTTCCAGCCGGTCAGGCCGAAAATCTTCCCGGCCGATCCGATCTTCACCGTGCGATCACGCATACCCGGAATTGAGATTAGCGGAATGTGTTCGCGGCCGTCGAACACCACATGTTCCCAGACCTCATCGCAAATGGCGATCAGGTTATGCTCCTGACAAATCCGCCCGAGCATCTCGAGGTCCTCGCGCGGATAGACCACGGCAGCCGGATTCAGCGGATTGTTGAGAATGACGTAACGCGTCTTTGGAGTAATGGCAGCGCGGATCGCCTCTTCAGGGAGCCGCCAGTGCGGCGGCTCAAGGCGCAGAAACTTGGGAATGCCACCCGCGAGCCGGATGATCGGCACATAGGAATCGTACATCGGCTGGAACAGCAGCACTTCATCGCCCGGCTGCACGAGGCCGAGGATCGATCCTGTCAGCGCCTCGGTGGCGCCCGACGTCACCATCACCTCGCTCATGGGATCGAGTTGCAAGCCGTGCCAGTGCGAATAATGGGTGGCGATGGCCTGGCGCAGTTCCGGGATCCCCATCATCGAGGGGTACTGGTTGTAGCCGTTCAGGACGGCGTCGGCGGCCTTCTCCCTAACATCGAGCGGACCAGGATCTTCCGGGAAGCCTTGGCCGAGATTGATCGCGTTGAGGTCGCGTGCAGCCTGCGACATAACGTCAAAAATGGTGTTTGGCAGGTCCGCAAAAATCCGGTTCACGAGGATCAGCCGCCTGTTTTGGACGGCAGTCCGGCAGCCTTCCACGCCAGCATGCCCCCCGCGAGATGCGAGTCGTACGGCTTGCCGCCCGCCTGAGCGGCCAATGATGCCGTTACCGAACGCTTGCCGGACCGGCAGGCAAAAACCACCGTCTTGCCCTGAGGATCGGGAATTTCGGCCGGATCGAACGTCGAGAGCGGCAGGACCACCGCGTCCGGATAGGCCTCGGCCGCGACCTCATTCGGCTCACGCACATCGATCAGGAGATAGCGCCCCTGCGCAATTCCGGCGGCCACCTCTTCCGCCGTCAAATCGTGAACTTTCTCAGCCTGTGACACATCGACCTCCACGAGGGTCATCCAAAAGATCGGCCCCCAAGATTGAGCGCGAACGGCGCACAACCTCTCTTTTTGTGACAAGAAAATCAAGCTTCGCGGGACGCCGGTTATCCCTAAATCGTGACCTGCGTGCCGACTTCCACCACACGGCCGGTCGGGATCTGAAAGTAGTCCGTGGCATCGTTCGCCGAACGGCTCATGCCGATGAACAGATGATCCTGCCAGCGCGGCATTCCGGACTGTGCAGCGGGCTTCAAGGCGCGGCGGGACAGAAAGAACGATGTCGACATGATGTCGAACTGCCAGCCGAGCTTACGGGCAATGGCGAGCGCTTTCGGAACGTTCGGCGATTCCATAAAACCGAACCTAAGCGTGACCTTGGAGAACATCTCCCCGACATCCTCTAGCCGTACCCGCTCTGCGATATCCACGCGCGGTGTCGACGCGATCTCGATGGTGAGAATGACATTCTTCTGATGCAGCACCTTGTAGTGTTTCAGACTGTGCATCAGTGCGGTCGGAGCATAATCCGGATTGCTTGTCAGAAAGACAGCCGTGCCGGGCACGCGCTGCGGCGGCTTCTTCTCCAGCATCGTAATCAGATCGGTGAGAGGAATTTCCTGCCGATGCGACTTTTCATAGAGCAGCCTGCTCCCGCGCCGCCACGTGTACATTAAAAGCATGACCGCGCCGCCAAGCGCCAGCGGCACCCAGCCGCCTTCGAAAACCTTGAGCAGGTTTGCCGTCAGGAATGTCAGGTCGATCGCTAGAAACGGCAAGATCAAAGCGGCCGCAGCGAACGGTGACCACCTCCACACTTTCCAGATGACGACGAAACCCATCATCGCCGTGACCACCATCGTGCCAGTGACCGAGATGCCGTAGGCCGACGCCAGCGAACTGGAAGAGCGAAACATCACGACCAGCATCAGAACGCCAACAAGCAGCAGCGTGTTGACACGCGGAATGTAAATCTGGCCTGAATGCGCTTCGGATGTGTGAGTGATCTCGAAACGTGGCATCAGACCAAGCTGAATGGCCTGCCGCGTCAAAGAATAAGCCCCCGTAATGACGGCCTGGCTCGCGATCACGGTCGCGACCGTGGCGAGCACAACCATCGGAACCAGCGCCCATTCAGGAAACATTAGAAAAAACGGATTTTCGATCGTGTGAGGATTGCCGATGACCAGTGCGCCCTGCCCGAGATAGTTCAGCGCCAGCGAGGGTAACACCAGAAACAGCCATGCCGTCTGGATGGGACGTTTGCCGAAATGACCAAGATCGGCATAGAGCGCTTCGGCGCCGGTCACGGCGAGGAAAACCGCACCGAGCGTGACCAGACCAATGATCCCGTGATTGAGCAGGAATGAAACCGCATATACGGGATTGAATGCGAGTAGCACGCTTGGCTGTTGTGCAATCAATGGAAGCGCCGCCATCGCCATAACGGCGAACCAGATACACATGATAGGGCCGAAGAAAGCGGCGACGCGGGCCGTGCCGCGCGACTGGACAGCAAACAATGCGACGAGAATGAGAATCGTGATAGGAACGACGTAGTGGTCGAGCGCGGACGTCACGAGCTTGATGCCTTCGACCGCAGACAACACCGACAGCGCCGGCGTGATGACCGCATCACCGTAGAAAAGCGCACCGCTGATGATGCCAAGCAGAACAACAACGCCGCCGCTGGTGCCCAGCGCGCGCTGCGCCAGCGCCATCAATGCAAGCGTTCCACCCTCGCCGTTGTTATCGGCGCGCAGCAGGATCACCACGTATTTGAGCGTGACCACGACAATAAGGGCCCATAGAATCAGCGACAATACGCCGAGCACGGCTTGCGTGCTGGCCGTCGCGGCCGTCGCGCCGGCTGCTGTCACAGCTTCCCGGAACGCGTACAGCGGGCTGGTGCCGATATCGCCGTAGACAACGCCGATACTCCCAAGCATCAGTCCCTTGAAGGACGCGGTGGAATGCGTCTCACCATGTCCGTTTGCCGCCGGCGTGTCCGCCGCGGCTGATGTCGTATCGGTCATCAGGAAAATTGCCTCGAAATTCACTGCACAATTGCAGCGCAGCAGGCCTATACCCCGCGCTTCGCGCACACGTTAAACTGTTTTCATGCCACAGGCATGTCCTAAACGCATATACCATCCAGGGCAGATCTGGATTTAACAAGACTAATCAGATAGTTACCTGAGTGCCAACTTCCACCACGCGCCCGGTCGGAATTTGGAAATAGTCGGTGGCATCGTTCGCGGACCGGCTCATGGCAATGAACAGATGGTCCTGCCACAGCGGCATACCGGATTGGGCGGAAGGCTTTAGCGAGCGTCGGGACACGAAAAACGACGTCGACATGATGTCGAACTGCCAGCCGAGCTTGCGCGCGATTGCCAGCGCCTTTGGCACGTTCGGTGACTCCATGAAGCCGAAGGTGAGCCGGACGGTCGAGAACTTGTCGCTGATCTTCTCCATCCGCACGCGGTCGGCCACGTCGACACGCGGTGTCTCGGCGGTGTGGATGGTCAATATGACGTTGTGCTCGTGCAGAACCTTGTTGTGCTTGAGGTTGTGCAGCAAGGCGGTCGGAACGTATGCGGGATCGCTGGTGAGGAAAATAGCGGTGCCCTTCACGATGTGCGGCGGCCGTTTTTCGAGACTCTTGATGAGATCGCCTAACGGCACTTCGGTGCGCCGGGTCTTGTTGATGAGGATCACGGTACCGCGGCGCCACGTCCAGACCAGACCAGCCATCAAAATCCCGAACAACACCGGCACCCAAGCGCCCTGAAGCAGCTTGAGGAGATTTGCGGTCAGGAAGGTCAGATCGACAATCACCAGAGGCACGATCAGCGCGGCCGCAGTTGCGGCGCGCCAGTTCCACAGCTTCCAGATCACGACGAAACACATCAAGCCGTCGCAAACCATGGTGGTGGACACTGCGATGCCGTAGGCCGACGCCAGATTGCTGGACGTGCGGAACAGTCCGACGAGCAACAACACGCCGATCAGCAGCATCATATTGACCCGCGGCAGATAGATCTGCCCGGCGTGGGTTTCGGACGTATAGCGAACCTCAAACCGGGGAAGCAGTCCGAGCTGAATGGCCTGACGCACCAGTGAGAATGCACCGGTGATCACCGCTTGGCTGGCGATGACGGTTGCCGCAGTCGCAAGACAGATCAGGGGCACCAGCACGCTCTCCGGCACCATGCGATAGAATGGATTTTCGATGGCTTCCGGATGCGCCAGAACCAAAGCGCCCTGGCCGAAATAATTCAGCAGCAGGCACGGCAGAACGAAATAAAACCACGCGGCCTGAATTGGCTTGCGGCCGAAGTGACCAAGGTCGGCGTACAACGCCTCGCCGCCGGTCACGGCCAGAAACACCGCACCCAAAATCACCAGCCCGATCATACCGTGTGTCAGCAAGAACTGGACGGCAAATATGGGGTTGATGGCGTGCACGATGCCGGGATCGTCGCTGATGTGCATCAGTCCCATCACGCCAAGGGTCAGGAACCAGATGATCATGACGGGACCGAAGGCGCTGGCGACCATGGCGGTTCCACGGCTTTGCAGAGCAAACAGACAGACGAGAATCACAATCGCCAGCGGGACGACATAGTGCTCAAGCGCTGGCGCGGCGATCTTCAGACCTTCGACCGCGGAAAGCACGGAAATGGCCGGCGTAATCATCGCGTCGCCAAGGAACATCGCGCCCCCGATCACGCCAAGCGCCAGGAGCACCCAACTGCGCCGTCCCAGCGCGCGCTGGCCGAGGGCCATCAGCGATAGCGTTCCACCTTCACCGTTGTTGTCGGCGCGCAGCAGGAGCAGCACGTATTTGATGGTGACGACGACGATCAGCGACCAAAGGATTAGCGACAGAACACCGAGCACGATCTCCCGCGAGACGGGGCCGCCATGGGTGGCGTTGTGGACGGCTTCGCGAAAGGCATACAAAGGCGATGTGCCGATGTCCCCGAACACCACACCAATGCTTCCAAGAGTGAGGGCCCAAAATCCGGTTGTTACCGGCACCTCTTGGGGCGTATCGGCAGATGAAACGCTGGCAGCCATGATCGAAGGAACGCCCTGACGGTGTCTTTTGATCCCGGCAAGCCCGGCGATCATTTCTGAGTGGCGCTTCTTATATCACCCACATCCGAAGTCCACTGCGACGCATCCACAGGGAACCCGCGCTGTAGCAAAGGTATAATAATACGCCCAAATCAAGGTTTCAGATTAGGAGGCAACGGCGGGTCCTCCCGCATCAACGTAATGGTCACGCGCCGGTTTGCGGCCAGCGAGGGATCGTCTGGAAACAACGGCTGGGTATCGGCCTTGCCCGCGACAGAGAACACGTGGGAGGCCGGCAAGCCTTCCTGCTCCAGGATCTGGCGAACGACGTTGGCGCGGTCCGCGGACAGATCAAACCCGTCATATCCGGACCGCGTTGGCAGGAAGCCGGCCGAGGTGTGGCCAACAATGGCGACGCGCAGCGGAGTGGCCTTGAGCGGCGCCGCTAGCTTCTGAAGCAGGCGCCGGGTCCGTTCCAGCGGCTGTTTGGACCCATCGGCGAACATCGACCGGCCGTCCTGATCGACGATTTCGAGGTTGAGCCCCTGCTTGGTCTCCTCGAACATGATGTGTTTGGACAGCTCGGAAATCTCCGGCAGATCCTGCAACGCCTGGCGCAGCGAAGCGGAGGCGAGCGCGAATTCGCGGTCGGTCTTCATGCGCGCGCCGGCCGTCTTGTTCTTGTCTTCCTGATCCGGCGTCGGATTGTTGGAAGCCTCTTCCGGCGGAATGTGCGCAACGTTCCGCATCTTGGGACGTGTCGGCAAACCATCGGACTCGATGAGGCCCGAGAAGCGCGATGCGTTCTGGACGCCGAAGGCATCCCGCATCGAACCGGCAACGATTTTGAGCTTCTGCTGATCCTGGGTTGAGAACGCGACAAGCATCACGAAGAAGCTCATCAGGAGCGCCATGAGATCGGCGAAGGTCACGAACCAGCCGTGACCTCCCCCGTGTGCTGCACCCTTCTTTTTCTTGGCCATGGCCTATGCCGCCTTACGTCAGCGCGAAAGATCAAGCCGGAACCGGCTCGCCCTCTTCATGGCGATGCTTTTCAGGCAGATAGGCCAGCAGCATTTCGCGGACCAGCGTCGGCGACTTCGCGTCGCGGATCATCAGGATTCCATCGATGATCAGGGTGCGATTGGTATCTTCGTCCGTCAGTTTGACATGCAGTTTGTCGGCGATCGGCAAACAGAACAGGTTCGCAACAAGCGCACCGTACAGCGTCGCGAGCAACGCCACCGCCATGAAAGGACCCAGCTTCGACGGATCGGACATGTTCGAGAACATCTGCACCATGCCGATCAGGGTGCCGATCATGCCGAAGGCCGGCGCGCAGTCGCCGATGGCGCGATAAATCTTTTGTCCCTCGTCGAGATGCATCAGGAAATTGTCGCGGTCGCGCTCAAGGTTGTCGCGGATAAAATCCATGTCGTAGCCGTCGGCTACGTAGCGGATTCCCTTGGCAAGGAACGGATCATCGGTTTCAACTTTTTCAAGGCCCACGGGTCCCTGCTTCCGGGCGACTTCCGCAAGTTGCGCCAGTTCGTCGACCAGTTCGCGCGATGTCGTTTGCCGCATCGTGAACGCGTACTTCAGCCCCATCGGCATGCCATGAAGAATGGCAACAAAAGGAAAACGGATCAGCGTTGCGGCAAACGAGCCACCTCCAATGATGATGATGGCGTGAATGTCGTAGAAAATCCGGAAATCGCCGCCCATCAGGATCAGGGTGACGAGAACAGCAATACCAGCGAGCAGGCCTGCCCCGGTGGCGATATCCATTTCAAACTCCGACGCAACAACACGGCGCGGCCCGTTCTGAGCGCGCATTGGAACACTAGCGTCGGTGCAATTAAGTTCGGGTAAAGGTTATCGAATTGATGCTGGCTTGCGACAAGATTGCCGTGAACACGGCAAAATCTGGCTCAAACAGCGAATATTGGAGCGATTATCCGCAGTCTGATGGATGCAATCGTGAAAAATCTCAGGAATTCGTTAACCATAAGCGCGCCCGACCAGCAGGCTTACGCTCAATTCAGCCGCGGCGGCCGGTCATCTTCAACAGGATCGGTTACGACGTTGAAATCCCCGGTCGCAGGACTTGCGTAGCGTGGTTCGCTTGTGGCCGCGACAGCAGCCTCTCGTGCGCGGCGCTCGTGCGCCCTGTAGGACGCCCATCCAAGGGGCAGACTGAGCAAATAGATCAGCGAGCCGCCGGTCAAAAGATGCCACGGATAACTGATCAAGACGGCGATGAACAACACCACCAGCACGACGACCGGCAGAACCATGTCGGGTGCGATCCTGCCGCCGATCATCTTGCCGGAGAACACCGGCAGCCGTGACACCATCAGGAATGCGATGGCCAGGGTGAACACTGCCGTAATCGGGGCCGGCAGTTGAGGCGCGCCAATGAACACCAGATACATCGGCAACAACACGCAAAGTGCGCCCAGCGGCGCCGGAACGCCGGTAAAATAGTTTCCGGCGAAGGCGGGCTTGTTCGGATCGTCCATAGTGGCATTGAACCGCGCCAGCCGCAGACCACCACTGATTGCAAAGATCATCGCGGCGATCCAGCCGACGTTCTTCAGATCGTGCAACTGCCAGAAATACAGGATGAGCGCAGGCGCAACGCCGAAGTTGACAAAGTCCGCAAGGCTGTCGAGTTCCGCACCGAACCGCGACTGGCCCTTGATCATACGCGCCACGCGGCCGTCGATGCCATCGAGCACCGCCGCGAACACGATCGCGGCAAGCGCCAGTTCGTTGCGGCCTTCGATCGACAGCCGGATCGCAGTCAGACCCGCACAGATCGCCAGCAACGTTATGACGTTGGGTACAAGCATCCGGATCGGAATCTGGCGAAACCGGCGGCGGCGCAGATCAGGCGTTCTAGGATCGGATGGCATGTCCATAAGCCCTTATATAGCAATCCCCTCAATGCTTCGCCATTGTGGCGAAACGGCAGGAGGATGATCGCGGGCTTGGTTAATCCACCCGGTAGCTGCGGCCGCCGTCGCCAAGCTTGAAGTCGGCCAGCACGGTTTCGCCCGCAATGGCCGTCTGGCCTTCCGACACCAGCGCCTTGGCGCCTTCCGGCAGGAAGACGTCAAGCCGCGAGCCAAAGCGGATCAACCCGAAACGCTCGCCCGCTCCGAGGACCTGCCCCTCCTTTACGAACGACACAATACGCCGGGCCACCAGCCCCGCGATCTGGATCACGCCGATCCGGCCAGCCGGCGTCGAGATGACCAGCGAGTTGCGCTCGTTGTCTTCGCTCGCCTTGTCGAGATCAGCATTGAGGAATTTTCCGGGACGGTAGGCGATGCGGTCGATACGGCCAGCCACCGGACTGCGGTTCACGTGGCAGTTGAACACGCTCATGAAGATCGAAATGCGCGGCAGCGGCTTGTCGCCGAGACCGAGTTCGGCCGGCGGCACAGCCTGCACAACCATCGAGACCCGGCCATCGGCCGGCGACACCACGATACCTTCACGTACCGGCGTCACCCTCACCGGATCGCGAAAGAACAGAGCGCACCAGACTGTCAATCCGGCCCCGATCCAGCCGAGCGGCGTCCAGATCCAGAACAGGATCAGGCTTGCGAAGGCAAAAGCTCCGATGAACGGGTAGCCCTCCGGATGGATCGGCGGAAGCTGGTCGCGAATGGACTTAACGACGGACATGCGTTCAAGAACCTGCGTTGAATTGGACCTAAGACTATTCGGCGGCTTCCGGCGCAGCCAGCGGATCGTCGACCGGCGGCGGCGCACGATTGGGCGCGATGTTCTCGTCGGCCATCATGGCCAGCTTTTCCCGCGCTTCCTGAGCCTCACGTTGCCTGTTCCACATGCTGGCGTAAAGGCCGTTTGCCGCCAGAAGCTGCGCGTGAGTGCCGCGCTCCGAAATGCGGCCCTGATCCAGCACGATAATTTCGTCGGCACCGACGATGGTGGATAACCGGTGCGCAATCACCAGCGACGTTCGGCCGCGCGCAACCTTCTCCAATTGATCCTGGATTTCGCGCTCCGTATGGCTGTCGAGCGCCGATGTCGCCTCGTCGAGCACCAGAATTGGCGGCCCCTTCAGGATCGTGCGCGCAATCGCGACCCGCTGCTTCTCGCCGCCGGACAGTTTCAGTCCGCGCTCGCCGACCTCGGTCTCATAACCGTCCGGCGACATGCGGATGAAGCCGTCGATCTGCGCCATCGTCGCGGCGGCCTCGACCTCTGCGTCGGTTGCATCCCACCGGCCGTAGCGGATGTTGTAACGGATGGTGTCGTTGAACAGCACGGTGTCCTGCGGCACCATGCCGATGGAGGCACGCAAGGACGATTGCGTGACGTCACGAATGTTCTGACCATCGATGGTGATCTTGCCGCCGCTGACATCGTACAACCTGAACAGCAGGCGGGAGATGGTCGACTTGCCCCCACCCGACGGCCCAACGATCGCGACGGTCTTCCCCGCGGGCACCTCGAACGAAAGACCCTTCAGAATCGGCCGGTCCGGGTCATAGGCGAACTTCACATCCTCGAAACGAACCGTGCCTGCTGAAATCTGCAACGGCTCCGCGCCGCGAACATCCTTCACTTCCGGATTGCGCGACAGCACGCCGAACATCTTTTCGATGTCGATGATCGCCTGCTTGATTTCGCGGTACACCATGCCCATGAAATTCAGCGGCTGATAAAGCTGGATCATCATGGCATTGATCATGACGAAATCGCCCACCGTATTCGTGCCGTTGCGGATTCCGAGGGCGCACATCAGCATCGTTGCGGTAAGGCCGAACGTGAAGATCACAGCCTGGCCCGTGTTGAGCACAGCGAGGGATGTGTAGGTATGAACGCTGGCGCGCTCATAGCGCTCCATGGATTTGTCGTAGCGACGCGCTTCACGCTCCTCGGCGCTGAAGTACTTCACCGTCTCGTAGTTGAGCAACGAGTCGATTGCCTTGGTGTTGGCCTCGGTGTCGGAATCGTTCATCCGCCTGCGGATCTCGATCCGCCATTCAGTCGCGTAGTAGGTGTAGAGCATGTACACGACGACGGTGACGAACGTCACAAGCACGTAACGCCAGTCGAACTGCCAGAGCAGCACGCCCATCATCAGAGCCAATTCGACAATGGTCGGCGCAAGCTGAAGGATGACCATGCGCACCATGGTCTCGATGCCGGTACGTCCTCGCTCCAGCACACGGGTCAGACCACCGGTCTTGCGCTCCAGATGAAAGCGCAGCGACAACTCGTGCATATGAACGAATGTAAGAAACGCAAGCTTGCGCACCGCATGCATCGCCACCTTGGCAAAGAGGCCGTCGCGCCACTGCGTCAGCACCATCATGACAATGCGGATGGCGCCATAACTGAGCGTCATGATGAGCGGAGACGCGATCAACCACAGCGCCCAGTTCGACGATTGCACAGGCGCGGTGTCTGCGCCGGTCAGCGCATCGACGGCCCATTTGAACGTGAAGGGGACAAACAGCGTCGCGATCTTGGCGATGAGCAACAGCACCATCGACCAGACAACGCGCATCTTCAGATCGGCACGATCGCCCGGCCAGATATACGGCCACAGATGCGCCAGCGTTCCGAACAGCGTAGCTTTCTCGGCAGTTACATCAGGGGACGGCTGGGCGTCTTTCGGCGCCTCCGCGGGTCCGGCGGGATAGAGGTCGGCCATTTTAGCGTGGGTCGCCTTGGGGCTGCCTGACGCGGCCGAGGGCGGCGCATGCCGCCATGTCGCATGGTGGAGTCATAGGCGTTATATAGAGCGTTCCCGCCCTTTTCGCACCCTGCCCGGGGGTGGTTTTCCTTAAATATCGCGATTCAAGAAACAATCGACTGTGCGCCGCAGGATACGCGTCTTGACGATGTCGCAATGCGATGCCACATCGCATAAGATGAATACTATCAAGAATGTCTGTGTTTATTGCGGTTCCGGCCCCGGCACCAATCCCGAATTCGTCAATGCAGCCACAGCTTTCGGCAAGACCCTTGCCGAAAACGGCGTTGGTCTGGTCTATGGCGGCGGCTCCATCGGCCTGATGGGTGCAGTTGCGGCCGGCGCGCTGGCTCATGGTGGCAAGGTCACCGGCATCATCCCCACCTTCCTGACGAAGCGGGAGCACGTCCTGAAGGACGCGCAAGAGCTCATCGTCACCAAGGACATGCACGAGCGCAAGCAACTGATGTTCGAGCACTCCGACGCGTTCGTCGCGTTTCCCGGTGGTGTCGGCACGCTGGAGGAGCTGGTCGAACAGATGACGTGGTCGCAGCTCGGCCGCCACAGCAAGCCGATCCTGCTCGCGAATATCGATGGATTCTGGAATCCCCTGCTCGTGCTGATCGATCACATGAAGCGGACGGAATTCATCCGCGCCAACCTGTGGGTCGATGTTCTCACCGCTGATCGCGTCGAGGACATTCTCCCGACGCTTCAGAAGGTCGCCGCGCAGGTGCCGGAAGCGGAAAAGCTGATGGACGACCAGGTCGCGAGCCGGCTGTAATCCGGCTCAGGCCGACTTATCGTCTCTGAGAAAGGTCACCGCTTCGATCCGGTTTCCGTCCGGGTCGGCAACGAAGGCGGCAAAGTATCTTACGCGATCATGCGGACGTACGCCGGGCGGACCATCGTCTGTGCCGCCTGCCCCCAGGGCTGCAGCATAAAACGTCTCGACCTCGTTTATTGTTCTGGCGCGCAGGCAGATATGCGTCCCGCTGTCCGGCGACACGCGCGTCATGTTCGGACGCAGATTGATCCAGAATTCTGGATAGCCTTTTCCGAACCCGATCGTCGCAGGCCGCACGATCAGTTTTATCAGTCCGAGTGGCGCGAGCACGGCCTCATAGAAGCGCGCTGCCCGTTCAAGATCGGCAACCCCCACCGAAACATGATCGAGCATTTGACGCTCCCTTTCCGGGCCGGATCACGCAGGTGCGTTGGATTTCACCAGCTTGTAGACGACCGAATCCATCAGGGCCTGGAATGATGCATCAATGATGTTGGGCGATACGCCCACCGTGGTCCAACGTTCGCCTGCCTCATCCTCGCTCTCGATCAGCACGCGGGTGATGGCCCCCGTGCCTCCATTGAGGATACGCACGCGATAATCGACCAGCTTCAGGCCTTCGATGTACTTCTGATATTTGCCAAGGTCCTTGCGCAAGGCGACGTCGAGCGCATTGACCGGGCCGTTGCCCTCCGCCGCCGAGATCAGCATTTCTCCCGCGACGTCGACCTTTACCACCGCCATCGCGACAGTGACATGTTGGCCCAGCGCATTGTAACGCTGCTCGACGTTCACATCGAACTGCACAACCTTGAAATAATCCGGCACCTTGCCGAGCGTGCGGCGCGCCAGCAAATCGAAGGAAGCATCCGCGGATTCGTAGGCATAGCCCGCTGCTTCCTTCTCCTTCATTTCCTCGACCAGACGGGTCAGCTTCGGATCGTTCTTGTCGAACGGAATACCGGCCCGCTCCAGTTCGGCGATGACGTTGGAGCGCCCCGCCTGATCCGAAACCAGCACCTTGCGGTGGTTGCCGACAGCCTCCGGCGTGATGTGCTCGTAAGTCTGCGGGTCCTTCAGAACCGCCGACGCGTGGATGCCTGTCTTGGTAACGAACGCGCTTTCCCCGACATAGGGCGCGTGACGATCCGGCGCGCGGTTGAGAATATCGTCCAGCGCGCGCGAAGCATGCACCAGCGTCGTGAGCTTCTCCTGCGAAACGCCGATTTCGAACCTGTCGGCAAATTCCTTCTTCAGCTTCAGCGTCGGAATCAGCGAGCAAAGATTTGCGTTGCCGCAGCGCTCCCCCAGCCCATTGAGCGTGCCCTGAATCTGCCGCGCACCCGCTCGCACCGCCGCAAGTGTGTTTGCAACCGCCTGCTCGGTGTCGTTATGGGTATGGATGCCGATGTGATCGCCGGGGATATGCTTCACCACCTCGCCGACGATGGTCTCGATTTCGTTCGGCATGGTGCCACCGTTGGTGTCGCACAGCACCACCCAGCGCGCGCCTGAATCATACGCCGCCTTGGCGCAGGCGAGCGCGAATTGCGGGTTCTCCTTGTAGCCGTCAAAGAAATGCTCGCAATCGAGCATGACCTCGCGGCCTGCCGCCTTCGCAGCGCCGACACTGTCGCGGATCGAAGCGAGGTTTTCCTCGTTGGTGGTCTCAAGCGCGACCCGCACCTGATATTCAGACGATTTCGCCACAAAGCAGATCGCATCGGCCTTGGCTTCAAGCAATCCTGCGATGCCGGGGTCATTCGACACCGAACGGCCCGGCCGGCGCGTCATGCCGAAGGCGGTGAATTTCGCATGATCGAATTTCGGCCTGGAGGAAAAAAATTCTGTATCCGATGGGTTCGCGCCTGGATAACCTCCCTCGATGTAATCGATGCCAAGATCGTCAAGCATGCTGGCGATGATCTGCTTGTCGTGCAGCGTGAAATCAACGCCATTGGTCTGCGCACCATCGCGCAGCGTCGTGTCGAACAGATAGAGGCGCTCGCGGTTCATGATGATCTTCCCGGCATCTCGCCGCGCGGCGCTTCGCCGCCCAGTGACTTCTTCATTGTGGTGTTGGCGAGCCATTCGTCGCCGACGGTGACCGTGCTGCGCTGCTGGCCCGTATAGCCACGACCGGCAAAAAAGGGCTCCGCCGTATCGCTCGCTTCGACTGTCAGGGCGGTCGCACCTCGCGCGCCGGCAAGCTTCTCGAGCGCCTCGCAGAGTGCTGTGGCGACGCCCTGCCGCGCAAAGCCCGGATGCACGTAGAGCAGATCGAGGTGGCCCTTGCCCTTCAGCGACGCAAAGCCAACAGGAGAACTCTCGATGGTTGCCACCAGCGTCAACTGCCCCGCAAGACGCTTGCCGAATTTGCTTTCGTCTTCGGCGGCGCTGGCCCAGGCCTCGCGCTGCGCATCCGAATAGTCGTCCTCGGCCAGTTCATCGATGCTCGCTACGAAGATCGCCGCGAGCACCGGTGTGTCCTCGGGAAGAAACGGCCGCAAGCCGACTTTGGGTATGGATTGGCCCATTGCCTTACCAGACGTTGACGAGTTTGAGCGCAAGCGCGATGGCGGCAACGATGAGCAGCCACTTGATCGCGATATAGTAACGCCAGTGCTTGGGAAAAGGCGTGTCAGGCTTTGTCATCGCGCAATCTCCCACGTCGTCACAGGATTGCCGGCGGCATCCTTGCCGTCCTTCAGCACGATGCCTCTGGCGGCCAGTTCGTCGCGGATGCGGTCGGATTCCTTGAAATCCTTCCGCGCCCGCGCGGCGGCGCGATCCGCAATCAGATCATCGACATTGCCCGCTTTGGAGACGGCCTTGGCGTCAGCCTTGGCAACCCATGTCTCAAACCGCGCGGCATCGAGACCAAGGAACGCAAGTGCATTGCCAAGCGCAACCGAAGCCTCGTCGCCGGAATTGCGAACCTGCTTGCGCAAGGCGTGCAATTCGGCAACCGCCTTGGGGGTATTCAGATCATCGGCCAAGGCTTCGATAACTGAAGAAGGCGGTTCTCCCGAGGTCGGAGTTGCGGCCACGCTGAAAAAATCTTTCAGAGTGTTGAAGGCATTGTCACAGGCTGCCAAAGACCAGTCGATTGGCGACCGATATTGCGTCTGCATCATCGCAAACCGCAGCGCATCGCCGGGCCAGGAGCGTCCGCGCCAGCCCGTCAGCAATTCCCTGATCGTGACGAAGTTGCCGAGACTCTTCGACATCTTCTCGCCTTCGACTTGCAGGAAGCCGTTGTGCATCCAGACGTTGGCCATGCGTTCTTTGTGAAATGCGCAGCAGGATTGTGCGAGTTCGTTCTCGTGATGCGGAAACACGAGATCGATGCCGCCGCCGTGAATATCGAATTGTTCGCCGAGGTGCTTCCATGACATCGCCGAGCACTCGATGTGCCAGCCCGGACGTCCTTGGGCTGCGATACCGCCCGGCGACGGCCACGACGGCTCACCCGGCTTCGAGGGCTTCCACAGCACGAAATCCATCGGCTCGCGCTTGTAGGGAGCGACATCGACGCGCGCACCCGCCAGCATCTCGTCGAGCGATCGCCGCGCAAGCTTTCCATAGTTCGGATCGGACGCAACATTGAACAGAACGTGATCCTGCTCGACATAGGCATTGCCGCCCGCGATCAGCTTCTCGATGATCGCACGCATCTCCGCGATATGTTCAGTCGCGCGCGGCTCAACCGTCGGCCGCAGGCAGCCGAGGGCATCGACGTCGGCATGAAACTGCTTTTCCGTCTCTTCGGTGACCTTGCGGATCGCCCCGTTCAGCGGCAGCCCCGGAAAATCCCGCGCGGCGCGATCGTTGATCTTGTCGTCCACGTCAGTGATATTGCGGACGTACTTGACGTGATCGGCGCCGTAGGTGTGCCTTAGCAGGCGAAACAGCACATCGAACACGATGACGGGGCGCGCATTGCCGATATGCGCGAAGTCGTAAACCGTCGGCCCGCACACATACATGCGCACGTTCTTCGGATCGAGCGGCCGGAACGGCTGCTTCTCCTTCGTCAGCGTGTCGTAGAGCTTAAGCTCCATGGAAATAGAATCCCTTGCCTTGCGGCCGGGTCGTCCCATGATCTCGATTGAGAAAAGACGGCTCCAGCCAGCGAATCGCTAGCTAATAATCTCGCGGCAGATGCCGAAAATGGAGAGTGAGCCGTTCATGGGCCGCACAATGGTCCAGCCGGGGGGACCGCGTCAAGGTCACACCTCATGGATTTCGGCGTCCACAGCCCCAATTGCCACGGAATTGCCGCCCTTAATCATTCTTAACCGTTCGGGTTTATTGATGGAGGCGCCTGTGCTTCTCCCGAACCGGTGCCACCATGCGATTTCTGCTCACACTGACTGCCTGCGTATGCCTGATTGCCGCGACCGAGACCCGTGCCGACAGCCGTGTTTTCATCGTCGCCAATCAATCGGACGGCTATGGCGTCGACGAGTGTCTCGCCAAGGGTGAGAAATGCGGGGCTCCAGCTGCGCGGGCTTATTGCCAGTCGCGGGATTTTGCGCAGGCCACCGGTTACCGCCGCGTCGATCCCGATGAGGTGACCGGCGCGATCCCGGCCTCCACCGGCGGCGCCAGGAACAACGGCGAATTCATCGCCATCACCTGCCAGCGCTAAGACCCCGGTTCCGGGGCTTCTTTTCGTCACGATTCTCTGCCTTATCTGCGCCCCTGAATCGACGTGACCTTGCCGCCGGAAGCTTGTATGTGAGCCCGTCGGCCGCGCCGCGGTCAGCCAGGATCGTGACAGCTTGCCGAATTCTACATTCTTGCGACGGACTTTTGCCACCGCTGCGCTTGTAAGCGCGGCGCTGTTGACCCATGGCGCGATGGGACAACAGGGTTTTCCGCCCCCACCGGCGGCCCAGCCCGGAACCGCAAATCCGATCTGCCAGCGGCTGGTTGGGCAGTTATCGGCCATCGACGGCGGCGGCGGCGACAACGCCAAGGCGGAGCAGATCCAGCGTTATGTCGAAGCGCAGACCCGGCAGCAGGCCGAACTGGAGCGCGTGCAGGATCAGGCCAAGCGGCAGGGCTGCGATAGTTCAGGATTTTTCTCGCTGTTCACCGGGCCATCCGCACAGTGCGGACCGATCAACACACGCATTCAGCAGATGCGTTCGAATCTCGACCAGATCACCGGCAACCTCGAGCGGCTGCGCGGCGGCGGATTCGGCGGCTCGGAGCGCGAGAACCAGCGCCGTTCGGTGTTGATGGCGCTGGCCCAGAACAATTGCGGCCCGCAATATGCGGCTCAACTGCGCAACAGCGGTGGCGGCGGTTTCCTCGACAATCTGTTTGGCGGCAACAACAACCCCGGTGGCGCGCCCATGGACAACGGTGCCGCGTCCGGCACCTATCGCACGGTCTGTGCGCGAAGCTGCGATGGATTCTATTTCCCGATCTCATTTGCGACAGTGCCGAGCCGCTTCGCGGACGACGAACGCACCTGCAAGGCGCTTTGCCCCGCAGCGGACGCGACGTTGTTCACCTATCGCAATCCCGGCGAAGACATGAATCAGGCGGTCTCGATCAGCGGTCAGCCCTATTCGCAATCGCCGAATGCGTTCAAATATCGCCAGGCATTCGACAAGTCGTGCAGCTGCAAGGCTGTCGGCCAGACCTGGTCCGACGCACTGAAGAACATCGACGACAAGGCGGCAGCCGCCCAGCAGGGCGACATCATCGTCACTGATGAAAGCTCGAAGAAGATGTCACAGCCGCAAAAGGCGGCTCCGGCATCGGCGCAGAAGAAATCAGGCACCGTCGCAACGCCCGCGAACGCACAACCTTTGCCAACCGGCGCGGCGCCAGAAACGCCCCCTGCTTCAGGTGACAAGCCGATCCGCTCGGTTGGGCCGACGTTTATTCCGGCCCGCTAGCCCTCAGACGGCCGCGGCGGCGGAAACCTGGTTCACCCGAAAAGCTGCCGCGGGTTGCGATTAGCCTCGGCGAAATCGACCAGCAGCTTGTTGACCTCTTCCGGCCGCTCCTGCTGAATCCAGTGTCCCGCACCGTCGATGATATGCTTGCCGGACAGATTGGGCACGTTCTCCTCCATCGACTTGACCTCTTCCGCCGCCATCAGCAGCACGCCATCGAGGGAGCCGGCGATAAAAATCGAAGGCTGGCGCAACTTGGCCTTGTCGAGAAACGGTGTCAGCAGCCAGTTGCGATCGAAGTTGCGATAGAAATTAATCGGCCCGCGAAAGCCAGATTTTCTGAATTGCGCGGCAAAGAAATCGATGTCGGCATCGGTGAGCCATGCTGGCATCTTCTCAGGGATCGCCAGGTTGTCGACCATGCGCGTGTTCTTGGGAAACGACGCGAACGTGAAGGACGCATCGCTTCGCCGGCAGTCGCCCGATGCCGAATAGAAAACGCCTAGCAGCGAACGGCGCACGTCTTCCTCCAGTTCACGCTCGACGCGTCCGGGCTGCTGGAAGTAATCCTGATAGAAATGCTTCTCGCGCGTCAGATTGAAGAACCTGACAAGCGGACGCACGGCCCGCCGTGGAAGAAACGGGACGCTCAGGTGCGCGACAGCGTGAAAGATATCCGGACGCAGCAGCGCGGTTGGCCCCGCGATGATCGAGCCCCAGTCATGACCGACCAGAATCGCCTTGTCTTCGCCCACGGCATGGACAAGCCCGACAAGATCGCTCGCGAGATGAAGAATGTCATACTCTTTGATAGAGGCTGGCGCTTCGGTATCGCCATAACCGCGCAGATCGGGGGCAATCACACGAAAACCGGCCGCGGCCAGCGCCGGAATCTGATGACGCCACGAATACCAGGATTCCGGCCATCCATGACACAGCAACACCAGCGGCCCCGTTCCCGCCTCCACGTAATGCATGCGGATGCCATTTGTGTAAGCGAACTTGTGTTGAACGGTATCGATCGTCATTTTCACCCCCGGATAATCTCGGCAACGCCGAAGTATCCGAACGATTTAAATGACGAAAATCATATGAGTCCATTGCGGCGAAGCGCATAGCCGCAATCCGGATCGATCGGAATTCTGTTTTAAACTTAGCTTCGTGCGGAAATGGCCGATCGTTATCGGCAAATCAAATGCGCGGGATTTTTCCCGCGCGCACGCATGGCTGGTCAGCCTTCGAACGCCTCGGCCGAGCCGCGGCTCGATCGCGTCACCAGCGAATGATCCGGAGCAGCAGGCGCTTTTCCGTTGTCGCGAAACTTGTTGATAATCGGATAGCGGCGATCGCGGCCGAAATTCTTGCGCGTCACCTTCACGCCGGGCGCAGCCTGACGGCGCTTGTATTCTGCGATATTAAGCAAGCGCGCGATGCGGGTCACCGTGTCGATGTCGAAGCCTTCGGCCACGATCGATGCGACCGAGTCTTCGCGCTCCACCAGCCGCACAAGAATGGCGTCCAGCACATCGTAAGGCGGCAGCGAGTCCTGATCGGTCTGGTTCTCGCGCAATTCGGCAGTCGGAGGACGCGTGATGATGTTGGGCGGAATGACTTCGCCGGACGGACCAAGCGCGCCATCGGGCTTCCATGAGTTGCGCAAGGTCGAAAGCCGGAAAACCTCGGTCTTGTAGATGTCCTTGATCGGATTGTAGCCGCCGTTCATATCGCCATAGAGCGTGGCATAGCCGACTGACATTTCCGACTTGTTGCCGGTGGTCACCACCATCGAGCCGAACTTGTTGGAAATAGCCATCAGCAGAACGCCGCGGGTGCGCGCCTGCAGGTTTTCCTCAGTGACGTCCCGCTCCCGGCCCGCAAAGACCGGCTTGAGAATGTCCTCGAAGCCATGAACCGCGGCGGCAATCGGCAATACCTCGTACTGGATGCCGAGTTGCTTCGTCAGCTTCGCCGCATCATCGAGTGATTCCTGCGCGGTGAAACGGAACGGCAGCATCACGCCGCGTACCTTGTCTGCGCCAAGCGCATCGACAGCGATGGCCGCGCACAGCGCTGAATCGATACCGCCTGAGATGCCGAGCAGCACGCCGGGAAAACCGGCCTTACCCACATAATCGCGCAGGCCGAGCACACAGGCAGCATAGTCGCCCT
The DNA here is from genome assembly GCF_058794875.1 of Afipia sp. GW823-FHT06G09. Lineage (NCBI taxonomy): Bacteria > Pseudomonadati > Pseudomonadota > Alphaproteobacteria > Hyphomicrobiales > Nitrobacteraceae > Afipia > Afipia sp. GW823-FHT06G09. The sequence continues at coordinate 281,725 of NZ_JBXAHF010000004.1, read as the reverse complement.
TGTCGCCGTCGAGCACCGGTGTCACCGGCCCCTTGCAGATCCAGCCGCCGTCGCCCTTGGTCCATCGGACGGTCGTGATGTTTTCAACAAACCCCGGCAACTGGAACGCCAGCGAGCGGTCGGCATTCAACGCGAACGACGAACCGTCAAACACCAGTTCATCCTGTCCGCCGACCTGATTGAGATAAACCAGCGGCAATCCGCTTTCGGCCACACGTGCGACCGATACCGACAGGCGCATGTCGTTCTTTTCGCGCGTATAGGGGGATCCGTTCGGCACGATCAGTATTTCCGCGCCGGTCTCAGCAAGGCATTCGACAACGTTCTCGTAGTCTTCGGACTCTTCCATCCATGTGTCTTCACAGATGGGAACGCCGACCCGCACGCCGCGGATGGTCACCGGCCCCGCAGCCGGGCCGCGCGCGAACACGCGCTTTTCGTCGAACACGCCGTAGTTCGGCAGATTGGCCTTGAAGCGCAGCGCCACTATCCGCCCCTCGTCGAGCAACGCGCAGGCGTTGTAGAGCTTGCCGTCCTCGACCCAGGGCGTGCCGATCAGCACAGCCGGACCGCCGTCGGACGTTTCGCGCGCCAGCATCTCGATCTCGGCGCGGCATGCAGCCTGGAATGCCGGTTTCAGCACCAGATCTTCCGGCGGATAGCCTGCGATGAACAGCTCAGGCAGGACCAGCAGATCAGCGCCGTCGGACACCGCCTGTTTCCGGGCAGCACGGGCCTTCGCGGCATTGCCGGTAACGTCACCAACGACGGGATTGAGCTGTGCGAGCGTGATCGTGAGCTGGGTGGCTTTGGTCATGACCGCATTTAGCCCGCTCCGCTAGAGGTCCGCAATTGCTCAATATGAGCATAAATCAGATGAGACCTATGCGCTCGGCGATGGCGAACAGCCAGACTCCTCCTGCGATCACCAGCGTGACGCCTACGGCCGCCGACCCCATGTCCTTGACCCGGCCGATTTGCTTGTCGTGGTCCGTCGTCAGGCGATCGGCCAGTTTCTCGATGGCCGTGTTCAGCAATTCGACCACCATCAGCAGCAGCACGATACAGATCAACTGGATCTTGCGTTCCGGCGAGACACCGACCAGGAAAGCCAGCGGCACGGCGATAACAAGTGCGACGACCTCTTCACGGAAAGCCTGCTCGGAACGGAAGGCAAACGCCAGTCCGTTCCGGCTGTTGATCGTGGCGCTCCACATCCGCGACAGCACCTTGCGGAGCATCAGAAGCCCGCGACGGCCGGCATTGGCTTCGATTTGCCGGAGCGATCCTGCTTGAGGAGTTCGGCAATCAGGAACGCCATATCGATGGACTGCTCGGCGTTCAGGCGCGGATCGCAGACCGTGTGATAGCGGTCATTGAGATCCTCGTCGGTGATCGCGCGCGCGCCGCCGATGCATTCGGTGACGTCCTGTCCGGTCATTTCCAGATGGACGCCGCCCGCATGGGTGCCTTCGGCTGCATGGATGGTGAAGAACGACTTCACCTCCGACAGCACGCGGTCGAACGGCCGGGTCTTGTAGCCGGACGTCGAGGTGATGGTGTTGCCGTGCATCGGATCGCACGACCAGACCACCGAGCGCCCTTCCCGCTTCACCGCACGGATGAGCTGCGGCAGATGCGCATCGACCTTGTCCGAACCGAACCGATTGATCAGCGTGAGACGGCCGGGCTCGTTGTCGGGATTGAGCACGTCGATCAGCTTGAGCAGTTCGTCCGGCTTCAGCGACGGGCCGCACTTCAGCCCGATCGGGTTCTTGATGCCGCGGAAGTATTCGATATGGCCGTGATCGAGCTGGCGCGTACGGTCGCCGATCCAGATCATATGACCCGTGGTCGCGTACCAGTCGCCGGTTGTGGAATCGACGCGCGTGAACGCCTGTTCGTAACCGAGCAGCAGCGCCTCATGGCTGGTGTAGAAGTCGGTCGAACGCAGTTCCGGATGGCTCTCGAGATCGAGACCGCAGGCGCGCATGAAGTTGAGCGCCTCGGAGATCCGGTCGGCCAGTTCCTTGTAACGGCGCGACTGCGGCGAATCCTTCAGGAAGCCGAGCATCCACTGATGCACGCTGCCAAGGTTAGCGAAGCCACCAGTTGCAAACGCGCGCAACAGATTCAGCGTCGCAGCCGACTGCCGGTATGCCATCAACTGACGTTGCGGATCGGGCGTGCGCGCTTCCTTCGTGAAGGCGTTATCGTTGACGATATCGCCGCGATAGCTGGGCAATTCGATATCGCCCTGCTTTTCCGTCGGCGATGAGCGTGGCTTGGCAAACTGACCGGCGATGCGGCCGACCTTCACCACCGGCAGCGCACCGGCATAAGTCAGCACCACCGCCATCTGAAGCAGCACGCGGAAGAAGTCGCGGATGTTGTTCGCGCCATGCTCGGCGAAGCTCTCGGCGCAATCGCCGCCCTGCAAGAGAAAAGCCTCACCGTTTGCGACTCGGGCGAGAGACTTCTTCAGATTGCGCGCCTCACCGGCAAAAACCAGCGGCGGAAACGTCGCAAGCTGCGCCTCGACATCGGCCAATGCCTTCGCATCGGGATAGTCTGGCACTTGCATCACTGGCTTCTTGCGCCAGCTGTCGGGCGTCCACCGCTCGGACATGATTGAAACTCCTCAGGAAACGGCAATCTTGTGATAGCGCCGGGTTATACACAGGTGGGTACGGTCTTGCCAGTTGCAAATCAGCATGAAGTCTCAATGACTTGCCCGGGCTGAAAGCCCGCTTCCGCTCATTGTGACGCAAGGAGCCGGCGGAGACGGCTATTCCGCGGCCTGACGGACGTGGCGCGCGCTAGGCGTGCGCAGGGTCACCAGTTCTTCCGCCGCCGTCGGATGCACGGCCATGGTCGCGTCGAAGTCGGCCTTGGTGGCCTTCATCTTGACGGCAATACCAACCACCTGGATCAGTTCACCCGCCTCCGGTCCTACGATGTGGCAGCCCAGAATCCGGTCCGTCGAGGCATCGACAATCAGCTTCATCATGATCCGGGACTCGCTTCCCGACAGGGTCGACTTCAGCGAGCGGAAATCCGTCTTGTAGATGTCGACGTGGGTGTACTGCGCCCGCGCCTCGGCTTCGTTCAGTCCCACCGTGCCGACCTCTGGCTGGGTAAAGACCGCAGTCGGAATGTCAGCGTGATCGACCCGTATCGGCCGCTTGCCGAACACCGTATCGGCGAAGGCGTGTCCCTCGCGGATGGCAACGGGCGTCAGATTGATCCGGTGCGTGACGTCGCCGACCGCATAGATGTGCGGGACGTTGGTCTGCGAAAAACCGTCGACGGCAATGCCGCCGTTGATAGGATTCAGTTCGACACCCGCCTTCTCAAGTCCGAGACCTTTGACATTCGGGTGGCGGCCGATCGCAAACATGACCTGATCGGAGGCAATGCTCGATCCGTTGGAAAGATGGGTCGCGAACGTCTCGCCGTGCTTTTCCACCTTGGTGACAATACAGCCGGTGAGCACCGTGATGCCGGACTTTTCCATTTCGCTGCGGACGTGCTTTCGCACATCCTCATCGAAACCGCGCAGAATGTTCTCGCCGCGATAGATCACTGTGACGTCGGCGCCGAGTCCGGCGAAGATGCAGGCGAATTCCAGCGCGATATAACCACCGCCCTGAATCACGATGCGCTTCGGAAACTTCGGAAGGTGAAACACCTCGTTCGACGAGATCACATGCTCGATGCCCGGGATAACTTCGCCGTGGTTCGGCGCGCCGCCGGTGGCGATCAGCACATATTTCGCTTTAACGGTTTGGCCCGTGGAAAGGCGCAGCGTGTGCGGATCTTCGAACGTCGCTCGCGCCTTCACAATTTTGGCGCCGGCCTTTTCGACGTTGAAGGTATAGGCAGCTTCAAGCCGGGCAATCTCCCGGTCCTTGTTGGCGATCAGGGTCGGCCAGTCGAAAGTCGCGGGCGGAATGGTCCAACCGAAACCCGCTGCGTCATCCAGTTCATGGCGGACGTGGGACGCGTAGACCATGAGCTTCTTGGGTACGCACCCGCGGATCACGCAGGTGCCGCCCATACGGTATTCCTCTGCGACCAGAACGCTTGCACCGTAACCAGCGGCGATCCGGGCGGCGCGTACGCCGCCGGAGCCACCGCCAATTACGAACAGATCAACGTCCAGGTCCGCCATCTGGAATTTCCGATCTTGCTTAGATGTCCTTGCCGCGCTTCTTCATTTCAGCGCGAAACTTCGCGTTGATTTCTTCGCCGAACTTCTGCGCCCACTGATCCATATATTGACGCGCAGCGTTGAATGCCACGGGCTCCTGCGCGATCACCTTGATGCCAAGCGGCGACTTGTAGAACGCAGCAAGCTCCTTCAGTTCCTGTTCGGTGAAGGCATTGGCGTAAATCCGCGCCATCTCCTCACCGATTTCCTTTTCCCGGCCGGCGAGATCCTTCGCGACCTGAACGGCGACTTCGTTGAGATCCTTCTGATAGTTCAGGTTGGACTGCAAGAGCACGTCCTTGGTTCGCTGCACAAGGCCGGGAACGGCGCCCTGATAGATCGTGCTGACATTCTTGGACGTCAGGATTTCCTTCGCATAACCGATTGCGGCGGGGGATGGCGGCTTCGGAGCCTGCGCCATCGCGCTGCCCAGCATCAGGCCCAGCACTGCGCCTGCCGCAAGCAGAACGTTCGAAAGATTCCTCATATCAATTCTCCTCAATTGCGGCGCTAGCGCCGTTCAACAACGCGAATACCCTGAGGGCCTGCGAGCACAGCTGTCCGCGCAAGACCGATAAACAAGCCGTGCTCCACCACGCCGGGAATCGAGCTCAATGCTGCCGCCAGTCTGGGGGGGTCCGGTATGCGCCCAAGATGGGCGTCGATAATCCAGTGGCCGCCATCGGTGACAAAAGCATGGCCATCCTTGGTCTTGCGGACATCCATTTGCCCTGAAACGCCATTTTCCGCGAAAACCGCCTCGATGGCCCGGCGGGTTGCGCCGAGACCGAATGGGATGACTTCGATCGGAAGCGGGAAACGCCCAAGGGTCGGGACCCATTTGGACTCGTCCGCGATCACAATCATCCGATCTGACGCTGCCGCGACGATCTTCTCGCGGAGCAACGCCCCGCCTCCGCCCTTGATGAGCGCGAGGTCAGGATCGATTTCGTCTGCGCCGTCCACGGTGAGATCGAGGTGATCAACCTCCTCCAGCGTGGTCAGCGGCACTCCACAGCGCTCCGCGTCGGCCCGCGTCGCTTCCGATGTCGGAACGCCGACGACCTTCAGACCTGCCTTCACGCGCTCGCCAAGAAGCTCAACGAAGTGCTTGGCCGTTGAGCCCGTGCCGAGTCCGAGCTTCATGCCGTCCTGCACCTGCTCGACCGCGCGCGCCGCCGCTTGCCTCTTCAGATCGTCCATCGACATCGTACCCTCGACGTTCCGTTCTCGTGGAACGCGAGGCATATAGCGCGGTTTCCGCGCCGCTGGATACGGCTTTGGGACGGAAAAACTGCCAAAAAGGACGGGCATGATACCAATCCCGACGCGGGCCTTGCATGATGCCGCCCCGCCCGCTAGCGATCCGCCATGACTCCAGCTCCCCTTATTGTTTTCGACCTCGATGGCACTCTCGTCGATACGGCCCCCGACCTGGTCGGAGCGCTGAATTTCGTACTCCAGCGCGAGGGGCTGCCGCTCGTACCGGTTGCATCCGCACGAAACATGATCGGCGCCGGAGCAAGAAAACTGATCGAGCGCGGGCTCGAACTCGAGGGCCGCGCCATGAGCGTTGCGGATATCGACCGACTGACCGGGGACTTTATCGCCTATTACAAGGACCACATCGCCGACGCTTCCAAGCCGTTTGAGGGCCTGTATGCAGCTCTCGACGAGCTGGAGGGATGCGGGTTCAAGTTCGCGGTCTGCACCAACAAGCTGGAAGGTCTCTCACGGCTTCTGCTCGAAAAACTGGATATGACGGCGCGGTTTGCCGCGATTTGCGGGGCTGACACTTTTGGAGTGGCAAAGCCGGACCCCACCATCCTGCGGCAGACCATTGCGCGGGCCGGCGGGGACATTTCCAGATCGATCATGATCGGCGATTCAGGCCCCGATGTCGGGGTTGCACGCCGGGCCGGAATTCCGGTGATTGGGGTCGACTTCGGCTACACCGAGATCCCTATCGCGGAACTGAAACCCGACATCGTCATCGGTCATATGCGGGAACTCCCGAAAGCCGTTGAAAATCTGATGACATCATCGGCAACTCACTGATGATTAATGGCTTTTTAGCTATCGCCAGATTCTTCAGCAATATTAACCTTCTCTTAACGATTGTGATGCGACCCGTTGCACGCGCGGATCGACACTCCTAAGGTCCCGCGCGGGGACTATGCGGCTATCACCGCATCACATGACGGATGCACCATGCGTATCATTGTTGTCGTCGCGGCGGGTCTTGGCCTGGCGGGTTGTTCATCGTTCTCCATGCCTGACATGTTCAAATCAACGCCGCCGAGCGCAACGATTCAGCTTGAATCGCTGCCAGCTGGCGCTGAGGCGCGTGCCTCCAGCGGCGAAACCTGCAAAACCCCCTGCTCGCTCTCGGTGGTCGCCGCTGAAAATCTTTCCGTGACCTTCTCGCTGCCGAAATATCAGCCGGAAACCGTACCGGTGCAGATCATCAGGGACCCAAGCAGCCCGGGCAGCGTCACCGTCGACCCAAATCCGGTTTACGCGGAACTGCAGCCGGCGCTTCCCACCAAGAAGGGCCGCGCAGCCCCCAAAGCGGCGCCTAAAGCCAAACGCGCCGCACCGGCCGCAGCACCGGCGGAGAACTCCCCGTTCCCGCCCCCACCTGCCCGCTGACGCCGTTCCATTAGCGCTGTCTGCCCAGCGAGATTCATTTGTAAGCACGCCTCATCGTGCCTAGATTGGGTCTGGGATACCACGGTCGGCGTAGCCGGCCGGGTGAAGCGATAAGCATGGCGCTGAATGAGCGGACCCTTTTCAAGTTCACTGGCCTCGACGTCTGCAATGACCGATCCATTCGGGCGGACGATCAGCTATCTGCGCGTCTCGGTGACGGACCGCTGCGACCTGCGCTGCTTCTATTGCATGTCCGAGGACATGACATTTCTGCCGAAATCCGACCTTCTGACGCTAGAGGAACTGGACCGGCTCTGTTCGGCATTTATCGCCAAGGGGGTCCGCAAGCTGCGCCTGACCGGCGGCGAGCCCCTGGTCCGGCGCAATGTGATGTCGCTGGTACGCTCACTCTCGCGCCATCTCGACAGCGGCGCGCTCGGTGAACTGACGCTAACAACCAACGGCTCGCTGCTCGAGAAATTCGCTGCCGAACTCAGGGATAGCGGCGTACGCCGTATCAACGTATCGCTGGATACCCTTGATGCGGCAAAGTTCCGCGCCATCACCCGCTGGGGTGACCTCGACAAGGTGCTGCGCGGCATCGAGATGGCGCGATCTGTCGGCCTCAAGGTCAAGATCAATGCGGTGGCGCTCAAGAACATGAACGAGGACGAGATCCCCTCGCTGATGGAATGGACGCATGGCAAGGACATGGACCTCACCCTCATCGAGGTCATGCCGATGGGTGATATCGGCGAAGGCCGCATTGATCAGTATCTGCCGTTGTCGCTGCTCCGTGCACGCCTTGCGGCCCGGTATACACTCACCGACCTGCCGGACGACACCGGCGGTCCCGCACGCTACGTCCGTGTCTCGGAGACCGGCGGCCGGCTGGGGTTCATCACACCGATGACCCATAATTTCTGCGAATCCTGCAATCGGGTCCGCATCACCTGCACCGGCACGCTCCATACCTGCCTCGGCCACGAGGACGCGTCCGATTTGCGCAAGCCTCTGCGGGCATCCAGCGACGATACCCTCCTCGCCGCCGCGATCGACCGTGCCATCGGACTCAAGCCGAAAGGCCACGATTTCATTATCGATCGCCGCCACAATCGCCCGAGCGTCAGCCGGCATATGAGCGTCACAGGCGGCTAGTCAGTTCCGAATATTTCCTGCCCCTCGAATTTGCTTGGCACAAATTTCCCGGTCCTTCTGTAGGCCGCAGATTCTGCCTTGGAATGAACAAACTTCCAATTGACGGCGGCATGACACGCTGATTTGGTCGGTCAGCTTTATGCGCCTCCGGCTGGAAAAGCCGGCATGCCGTCACCTCTTTGGTCCCGGTAGAGCCAAGCAACGCAGGGGCACATTCGGGAGGATGGGGTTTGCAATCGCTTCTCAAACTGAGTCGCGCGATCGACGCGTTCACGACGTTTGTCGGCCGCTGGGTGTCATGGCTGATCGTTCTCGCCGTTCTCATATCGGCGGCCAACGCTGTCATCCGGAAGGTCTTTGACATCTCGTCGAATGCCTATCTCGAGCTGCAGTGGGTTTTGTTTAGCATCGTATTCCTGCTTTGCTCACCGTGGACCCTTCTCAAAGGCGAACACATCAAGATCGACATCATCAACCATTCTCTTCCGCTCAAGGTCCGAAGCTGGATCGACATGATCGGACATGTGTTCTTCCTTGTTCCTTTCTGTGTGATCCTGATCTGGACTTCGGTCCCCTTCTTCCTCGCTTCCTTTAATCAGAACGAACAATCGTTTAGCGCAGGCGGGCTGCCGCAGTGGCCAGCCAAGGGACTGATCATGATCGGCCTTGCACTACTGCTTGTTCAGGCCGTCTCGGAAATCATCAAGCGCGCCGCCGTGATGCAGGGTCTGCTGCCCGATCCGAACGCGCATGCATTGAGCGCGCACGAGATCGCCGAACTTGAAGCCCTGAAGCTGGCTCAGGCCATTACACCCGAAAAACCATGACCGGCGTCGCCGTCACAGCGCAGAACGAGAGAGATTTCTGATGGCCGCTATGTTCATCCACTACATGGCGCCGATCATGTTCGCGTCGCTGGTGATCTTCCTGCTGCTGGGCTATCCGGTCGCCTTCTCGCTCGCCGCCAACGGCCTCCTTTTCGCGCTGATCGGCATCGAGCTAGGCCTCTTCCGCCCGGACTTCCTGCAAGCGTTGCCCGAGCGCGTTTACGGCGTCATGAACAACGAGACGCTGCTGGCGATTCCGTTCTTCACCTTCATGGGCCTGATCCTGGAACGATCAGGCATGGCGGAAGATTTGCTCGAAACAATAGGCCAGTTGTTCGGCAGCATCCGCGGCGGCATCGCCTACGCGGTGATCTTTGTCGGCGCGTTGCTGGCTGCCACCACTGGCGTCGTCGCAGCCTCCGTGATCTCGATGGGGCTGATCTCGCTACCGATCATGCTGCGCTATGGCTACGATCGCCGGGTCGCCACCGGCGTAATCGCGGCGTCGGGAACGCTGGCGCAGATTATTCCGCCGTCGCTGGTCCTCATCGTGATGGCCGACCAGCTCGGACGCTCCGTCGGCGATATGTACGAAGGCGCGTTCATTCCCGGCATTGTGCTGTCGATCCTCTATGCGCTCTACATCTTCATCGTGGCGACATTTTTCCCGCAGGCAACGCCAGGCCTTCCGCTGGAAGCGCAGACCTTGCGCGAGCCGGAAACTGCCAAGCATCCGATTATCATGCCGCTGGCAGCGATCTCGGCCGCGGCAACCGCCTATTTCTTCGTGGTGAAACTGGGCCTGTTCGACTGGACTTCACCGGTTTTCAACAAGATCTCGGAAAACCCGCTGATCCTTCACGGCTTCTGGTTCATCATCCTCACCGGACTGTTCTTCAAACCCTTCACCGGCATCATCCGAACGATGACATTGTCGCTTTTCGTTGTGCTGATCGGCGCGACGGCGATCGCACTCGAAGCCATGCGCTTCACCGACGTGAAGGCAGGCGCGGACTATGTGGTCCTCACCATGTCGATTGTGGTGGCGATGTCATTCGTGCTCGCGGTGATCAACCGCATCTCGGGCCTGAAGCTTCTGTCGAAGCTCGCCGAGCAGGTCGTGTTCGTGATGGTGCCACCGCTCGGCCTGATCTTCCTGGTGCTTGGCACGATCTTCATCGGCGTCGCGACTCCGACGGAAGGCGGTGCGATGGGTGCTGCCGGCGCGATGATCCTCGCAATCATGAAACGGCGGCTGAGCTTCGACCTGACGCGACAGGCCGCAGAGTCCACCGCCAAGCTCTCCGCCTTCGTGATCTTCATCCTGGTTGGAGCGCGCGTTTTCTCCCTCACCTTCTACGGTGTCGACGGCCACCGGTGGGTCGAGGAACTGCTGGTCTCACTCCCCGGCGGCCAGACCGGCTTCCTGATCTTCGTCAACGCCTTCGTGTTCGTTCTCGCCTTCTTCCTCGACTTCTTCGAGCTGGCGTTCATTGTCATCCCCCTGCTCGGCCCCGCGGCCGAAAAGCTCGGCATCGACCTGATCTGGTTCGGCGTGATCCTCGGCGTAAACATGCAAACCTCGTTCATGCATCCGCCGTTCGGTTTTGCGCTTTTTTATCTTCGCTCTGTAGCCCCGAAAGAAGCCTATACGGATCGCGTCAGCGGCAAGCGGATGGAGCCTGTAACCACCGGGCAGATCTACTGGGGCTCGGTGCCGTTCGTGATCATCCAAGTGATCATGGTCGGTCTCGTGATCGCCTTCCCGGCCATGGTGATGCACTACAAGGGCACACTATCGACCGTCGATCCCAACAAGGTCGATATCCAGATTCAGCAACAGGAAATGCCGGCCCTCGATTTCGGGCCGCCGGGCGGCGCCAAGTAGCGCAACGAGTTCTGCTCAACGAAAAACCGGCCTTCTCGCGAAGGCCGGCGCCTTTTGGGCGACAGTGCCGTACTCAGGTGCGTGTGCGCGACCGGATCTGGAAACTGTCGAAGCCATATTCCGCGACCTGCCACCAGGTGTACTGGTCGCTACGGAACGCAGCCATCGCCTCATACATCTTCTTGAAGTGCGGGTTGGTCGCCGACGTTTCCGCGTAGACCTCGTTGGCGGCCTTCAGGGATGCGTCCATGATCGATGCCGAGAACGGCCGCAATTGCGTTCCGCTCGCCACCAGCCGCTTCAGCGCAGGCGGATTGTAGGCGTCGTAACGCGCCTGCATGGTTTCATTGGCAAGCGAGGACGCCGATTTCAGGATCGACTTGTATCCCGCCGGCAGCGCTTCCCACTTCGCAAGGTTGACGAGGTTGTGCAGCGAGGGACCGCCTTCCCACCAGCCTGGATAGTAGTAGTACTTTGCGACCTTCTGGAATCCGAGCTTTTCATCGTCGTACGGGCCAACCCATTCGGCGGCATCGATGGTGCCCTTCTCCAGCGACGGATAGATATCGCCGCCGGCGACCTGCTGCGGCACCACGCCGAGCTTGGTCAAAACCTTGCCGGCAAAGCCGCCGATGCGCATTTTCAGGCCGCTGAGATCACTCGGCTCCTTCAGTTCTTTCCGGAACCAGCCGCCCATCTGGCAACCTGTGTTTCCAGCAAGAAGCGCGACGACGTTGTGAGGCTTCAGGAACTCGTTGAAGAGTTCTCCGCCGCCGCCGACCTGCAGCCAGGCTGTTTGCATGCGGCTGTTCAGACCGAACGGCACGGCGGTTCCGATCGCAAATGTCGGGTCCTTACCGACATAGTAGTAAGTGGCCGTATGGGCCATCTCGACCGTGCCGTTTGACGCGGCATCGAGCGCCTGAAGGCCGGGAACGATTTCGCCGGCCGCGAAGATCTGGATCTGGAACTTGTTGTCGGTGGCTTCGGCAACCGCCTTCGAGAAGACTTCGGCCGCACCATAGATGGTGTCGAGCGACTTCGGAAAGCTGGAGGTCAGACGCCATTTGATTTCCGGCGACGACTGGGCGATGGCGGGTGATGCGATCGCGGCACCGGCAGCGCCGATACCCGCGACCTTGATAAACTCGCGACGTTTCATGATAGCTCCCTGAATGTGATCGTGTGTTTTTGCCCTTCTTTTCGAGGCTTGAAGTTGGAGCATGGAACAACTGGTTACCAATATCCATGCCGAATTCTTCGACCGCACCGCAAAATAAAAGCCCGGCCTCCTTGCGGAGGCCGGGCTGGTAGCGTGCTTCAGTTGAACGAAATCAGCCGCGGGTGCGCGAGCGGATCATGAAGCTGTCGTTGGTGTATTCGGCGACCTGCCACCACAGGTACTGGTCCGAACGGTAGGCCTGCATCGCATCGATGGCCTTCTTGAAGTCGGCGTTCTTTGCCGAAATTTCAGCCCACAACTCGTTTGTCGCCTTGAGGCAGGCGTCGAGGACTTCGTTCGTGAACGGACGAAGCTGCGTGCCGCTGGCTACGAGACGCTTCAGCGCGCCCGGATTCTGCATGTCGTAACGAGCAGGCATCCAGCCGTTCACGTGAGCCGCAGCGTTGGTCAGGATCGCCTGATAGTTCTTCGGCAGAGCGTTGAACTTCTCGAGGTTGGTGAAAGCGTGGACCGTCGGCCCGCCTTCCCAGAAGCCCGGATAGTAGTAGAACTTCGCGACCTTGTTGAAGCCCAGCTTTTCGTCATCATACGGGCCGACCCACTCGGCCGCGTCGATGGTGCCCTTTTCCAGCGACGGATAGATGTCGCCGCCTGCGAGCTGCTGCGGCACGACGCCCACTTTGGCCAGCACCTGACCGGCAATACCGCCGATGCGCATCTTCAGGCCCTGAAGATCGGCAACGGTCTTGATCTCCTTGCGGAACCAGCCGCCCATCTGCGTGCCGGTGTTACCGCACGGCATGCCCACCACACCGTGCTTCTTGTAGAACTCGTTGGCGATCTCGCCGCCGCCGCCCTGCTCGAGCCACGAATTCTGCATGCGGGTATTGAGGCCGAACGGTACCGACGCGAAAATCGCGAAGGTCGGATCCTTGCCGACATAGTAGTAGGAAACCGTGTGGCACATTTCGACCGTGCCATTGGAGGTCGCGTCCAGGGCCTGCAGGCCGGGGACGATTTCGCCGGCGGCAAACACCTGAATCTGGAACTTGTTGTCGGTCATCTCAGCGACGTACTTCGACAGCTGCTCTGCGCCACCGTAGATGGTGTCAAGCGACTTCGGGAAGCTGGATGCCAGGCGCCACTTAACCTCTGGCGCGGACTGGGCGATGGCTGGCGAAGCGACCGCAGTGGCGGCGGCTCCGGCAGCAGTTACTTTCAAAAAATCACGACGCTTCATTAGGCATCTCCTTTTGGGGGGCGTTTCTTTTTGAAATCCCTCTGGGGCGGTCTCTAGCACGGAAGTTGATTGGCGGAAAACGCAGGAACAGCGCATCCGACCCCGATTAAACGAAAGTCGAATAGGACCTGAATCCGGCCGGTAAAACCGCTAGAAAGGCCGGTCAGACGGTGGCTGCCGCGCCTGCAAGCTGCTTTTTGATCTCTGCCCCGATGGCTCGATAAATCGCCGCATGGGGCCCGTCCGGCTCGCTGTCCACGACCGGTGTCCCTGCATCCGACGAGGTGCGGATCGACAGGTGTAGCGGGATTTCACCCAGGAACGGAACCTTGAGCCTCTCGGCCTCGTGCCGCGCGCCGCCATGTCCGAAGATATCCGAGCGCGTGCCGCATTCAGGGCACTGGAAGTAGCTCATGTTCTCAATGATGCCGAGCGTCGGGACGCTAACCTTGTCGAACATGGCTATACCTCTGCGGGCATCGATCAGGGCGAGGTCCTGCGGCGTCGAAACGATCACGACACCCCGCAGCGGCACCTGCTGGGCGAGCGTCAGTTGCGCGTCGCCTGTACCCGGCGGCATGTCCACCACCAGCACGTCGAGTTCACCCCAGGCGACATCCCACAGCATCTGCCGGATTGCCGACATGACCATCGGTCCGCGCCAGACCATTGCGGTCTCTTCTTCAACCAGAAAACCGATCGACATCAGCGGCAGTCCGAAGCGGACGATCGGGATCATTTTCCTGGCGTCGTTCAACGTTGGCTTTTCGCGAACCCCGGTCAGACGCGGAACTGACGGGCCGTAAATGTCGGCATCAAGCAGCCCTACCCTCAGACCGAGATCGCGCAGCGCCAGTGCAAGATTGAGCGCCGTGGTCGATTTACCGACGCCGCCCTTGCCGGACGCCACCGCGATAATGGCGCCGATGCCAGGAATGGCAGCCTGCTTGCCCATGGGAGAATCCGCGGGCGCTCCTTGAGGTCGATGCTGCGCAACAGGCCTCACCCCATGCGAATGCTGGTGCGGCGCTGAAGCAGCCGCAGCGCCGGGTTTGCGCTCTGCGGTCAGCGCGACCATCGCTGTCGTGACACCCGGTATCGCCCGAACCGCGGCCTCGGCCTTGGCGCGAACGTCTTCCCATGCCCGCGCCTCGTTGGCATCGACATTGATCGAGAAGAAAACCTTGCCGTCCGAGGCCATAATCTCGGAAAGCACGTTGGCATCGGCCAGCTGTACGCCACGCGGCGATGATACGGCGCGAAGCGCTGCGAGAACCTGGGTTTTATCGACTGCCACAACATATCTCCCGGCATTACCCCCGGGGGCCGCCGCTTGTGGCCTTCATACGCGCGTCACCTTTGCCGTCAACGGCCTTGCAAGGCTGTCCATCCTTCGCATAGCTGTTGTCATCCCACATGCCGGGAAATCCGGCCAAAACACACCAGCAATCCAAAGAGCAAGATATGGCAAAAGTCGCATTTCTCGGCCTCGGCGTCATGGGATTCCCCATGGCGGGACACCTCGCCGCCAAGGGCGGCCATGAGGTGACCGTGTACAATCGCACCGCCGCCAAATCGAAAGCATGGGCCGAGAAATTCGGCGGGCGCGCCGCCGCGACACCGAAGGCCGCTGCCGAAGGTCAGGATTTCGTGATGGCCTGCGTCGGCAATGACGACGACCTGCGCGCCGTGACCATCGGCGTCGACGGCGCGTTCTCGGGGATGAAATCCGGAGCCATATTTGTCGATCACACAACGGCATCCGCCGAAGTCGCACGTCAGCTTGATGCTGAGGCCACCAAACGTGGCTTCCAGTTTATCGATGCACCGGTTTCCGGCGGCCAGGCCGGCGCGGAAAACGGCGTTCTGACGGTCATGTGCGGCGGTGCGGAAGCCCCCTACAAAAAGGCTGAGCCCGTGATCGCGTCCTACGCCCGGATGTGCAAACTGCTCGGCCCAGCCGGCTCCGGCCAGCTCACCAAAATGGTCAACCAGATCTGCATCGCAGGTCTGGTCGAGGGGCTATCGGAGGGAATTCATTTCGCCAAGAAGTCCGGACTCGACGTCCAGGCGGTGATCGACACCATCTCCAAGGGCGCCGCACAATCCTGGCAGATGGAAAACCGTTACAAGACGATGGACGAAGGCAAGTTCGATTTCGGTTTCGCCGTGGAGTGGATGCGCAAGGATCTTTCGATCTGCCTCGCGGAAGCCCGCCGCAACGGCGCGAGCCTCCCGGTCACCGCGCTGGTCGACAACTTCTACGCCGAAGTCGAGAAAATGGGCGGCAAGCGCTGGGATACGTCGAGCCTGTTGGCACGGCTACAGCGATAACCATCGGCCTGCGTGACAACCGAGGCGGCGCGGTATCCCGTGCCGCCTTTTTTCTTTTCAACTTTGACCGGTGTGTTCGGACCTTCCTGCGACACCGAAATTCATACTTTCTTAACCCGATTAAATTGACCTTTAAGCCACCTCTTAATGATTTAGCGCCAGAAATAGCGGGCAGAAGTATGCGCGCTTGGCCCAGCGCGGCATTGGTCATTGTTCGGGATTTGTCGCGTAAAAATGAGTGAGTCCGCCGACAAAAAAGAGCTCTCCGCGACATCGGCGGAAGCACCGGCTCGCAGCCGCCGGGCAGCGGCGCAGCGCGTACGCGAAGCCCGTGACCGCCTGACCTCCACCAGCGGAACACGCCCGGCCTTCGATCATGAACTGCTGAGACAATATGCACAGACGCGCATCTCGGCCTCGCTCGTCGTTATCCTTCTCGTGGTCTCGACAGGCATCCTGGCGAGTTTCTGGATTCCTGCCGTCGCTGCGGTGATTTGGACAGCCGGGATCCTCGCGATCCACGGTATCGTCATTCGATTTTGCTCAAAGTTTCTTGCGGTCACATCCTCCTCCCCCGCCATCACGCGCAAGTGGCGCATGCGCTTTGTGGGGCTGGATCTGCTTTACGGATTGGCCTGGACTCTCGTCCTGATCCATCCGTCCGGCATCGATGTCGTCTCGAACACCCTGATGCTGTTCGTGATGCTGCTGGTCATTGCCGTTTCCAGCATGCTGGCGGCGAGCCTGCCGATTGCTGCGTTCGCTGCGACGGTCCCGGTATCGGCGGCAATCGCGGCGAATTTCATTCTTCGCGGAACTTTCGACGATTACATTCTCGCCGCACTCGCGGTTACCGCGGAAGGCTACTTCGCCCTGCTCGCCCATCGCCTGCATTCGACCACGCTTGCGACTCTGGAAGCCCGCGCCGAGAAAGACGCGCTGATCGGCGAGCTCGAACAGGCCAAGGCCATTTCGGATGAAGCGCGCTACCGGGCTGAGTCCGCCAACGTTTCTAAGTCGCGCTTCCTCGCCCAGATGAGCCACGAACTGCGCACACCGCTCAACGCCATTCTCGGATTTTCCGAAGTCATGAAGAGCGAGATTTTTGGAGCGCATGCCGTCGAGGTCTACAAGGATTACTCGGCCGACATTCATAACTCCGGTGTCCACCTCTTGAATCTCATCAATGAAATTCTCGATCTGTCGCGCATCGAGGCCGGGCGTTACGAGCTCAATGAAGAACCTGTCTCGCTGGTGCATGTCGTCGCGGACTGCCACCATTTGCTGAAGCTGCGCGCGTCAAGCCGCGGCATTACGATTCATGAAGTTTTCGAACAGGACATGCCGAAACTGTGGGGCGACGAACGCGCCACGCGTCAGGTCGTGCTCAACCTGTTGTCGAACTCGATCAAGTTCACGCCGCAGGGCGGCGAAATCTGGCTCAAGGTCGGCTGGACCGCATCGGGCGGGCAGTATCTGAGCGTCAAGGATACGGGCTCCGGCATCGCCGAGGACGAGATTCCGATCGTGCTGGCTTCATTCGGCCAGGGATCGAACTCGATCAAATCCGCCGAACAGGGCGCCGGCCTCGGCCTCCCGATCGCCAAGAGCCTGATCGACATGCATGGCGGTACGTTCACGCTCAAATCAACCCTGCGGGTGGGTACGGAGGTGATCGTCACCTATCCGCCTGAGCGCGTGATGACGGCACTGGCCCCGATGCGTGAGGACTCCCCGCCGCTCCAGCCCGACAGGTCGCCAGAGGGAATGACCGGAGACCGAAGCCGTCCGCGTTTCAAGCCGATCATGAATGCAGGAACCGGCTTGTAGAACATCTTGCGCGAGCGATGAAAATGCCCCTCAGTACCACTCATGAAACAAGAAACGCCTTGCATCGCCGTCTGCTTCATCGATCCCACGAGCAAGCTCTGCCTTGGCTGCGGACGTACCCTGCCCGAAATCGCCCGCTGGCACAAAATGGACAACAGCGAACGGCTCGACATCATGACGACGCTGCATCAACGTATGCAGGATGCTGGACTTCAGATTCCGGCGCCACGACCGGAGCGTCAGGAAAACTCTTGAGCGCGGGAGGTGCCGCATGATGCGAGCGCTCACAATTCTCGCCGTAGTGGTCTCGGCCGTCGGCTTTCTGCTGTCGATGTCCCATCCTGTTGCTTTTGCCAGCATGAAAGGGGCGTTGATCCGCGCCACAGATCAGACCCTGAATGTTAAACCGGCGCGCGCTGTTGAAATTGCCCGCAGCGACAGCGGCGAATTCTCCCTCCGCGCAAAGATCAACGGACACAGCACACCGATGGTGATCGACACCGGCGCGACTTCCGTTGTCCTGACCTATGAAACCGCGAAAGCGGCCGGTCTGCCGCTGGAGTTGCTGGACTACAACGTGGATGTCGAGACCGCAGGCGGCCGCGTCCGCGCGGCGCGCCTGACCCTCGATCGTCTGTCAGTTGGTAAACTCGTAGAACGCTCGGTGCCGGCGCTGGTGGTGCCACGCGGCCAGATGAAGTCCAACCTGCTCGGCATGAGCTTCCTCAACCGGCTGGAAAGCTGGGAAGTCCGTCCCGACAAGCTGATGCTGCGCGGCTATCCGTAACTCAATCTCAGGCGGCGATCTGCGCCGCTGAACGCGGTTCGACAATCGTGAGCGCTTCACGCAGCGACGTCGTGCCTGCTCCGGGCCTGGTGCAGACTTCCGCAAGATAGCGGCGAAATGCCCTTGCGCCCGGCATGCCGTGAAATGCACCGACCAGATGCCGCGTGATGGAATGCAGCCGTGTCCCGGCGGCAAGTTCGCGTTCGATATAGGGCATCAGCGCCTCGATAGCGTCATGCATCGTCGCGTGCGGCGCAGCTTCACCGAATAGCTCCGGATCGACACTCAGCAACCGCCAGGGCTCCTGATAAGCGGCACGTCCGAGCATCGCACCATCGACGTGATCGAGGTGCTGCTTCGCGGCCGCGATCGTTGCGATACCGCCATTGATAATGACCGGCACCTCCGGCAGCGCCGCCTTCAAACGATAGACCCGGTCATAGTCGAGCGGCGGGATATCGCGGTTTTCCTTCGGCGATAATCCGTTCAGCCATGCCTTGCGCGCGTGAACGACGAGCGCATCCGCGCCTGCTGCAATCACGGCGCGGCTCAGCGTATCCAAGGCTATTTCGGGGTCCTGATCGTCGATGCCGATGCGGCACTTCACCGTGACCGGAATTTTCACGGCTTGCTTCATGGCGGCGACACAGTCCGCAACGAGTTTCGGCTCCGCCATCAGACATGCGCCGAAATTTCCGCCCTTTACGCGATCGGACGGACAACCGACATTCATGTTGATCTCGTCGTAACCGAAGCCTTCGCCAATCCGCGCAGCTTCCGCAAGATCGCGTGGATTCGATCCGCCGAGCTGAAGCGCGACGGGATGCTCGCTGGCATCGAAACCAAGCAGCCGCTGGCGGTCGCCATGAATGATGGCGCCTGTGGTCAGCATCTCGGTGTAGAGCCGCGCACGCCGCGACAGCAGACGGTGGAACACGCGGCAATGCCGGTCCGTCCAGTCCATCATGGGCGCCACGGAAAATCGGATACTGCTGTCAATCACGCGTCAGCCTCGGTCACCGGCTATCCATGCCGATTTGTCGGTCATTTCATAGCATCGGCTGCAAGCTATACCAGCCACAAACGCTTAATATCCGATGCTCTTCACCGCGCAGGGCTGCTTCGCAGGGAGACCGCTTGACAGGTTCCTTTATGGAACTAACTTGAAACCCCATCGCCCACGGGGTTTCGGGGCCGCAACAAAACACGCGACGGATGTCAGTACATGGCCGACAAGACAATAACCGCGGAACTGGCGGGCCGGGTCATCTCATTTTCCGAGATCGGCACCCAGGTGAGCGCGGGTGACGATCTTATCCTGATCGAATCCATGAAGATGGAAATTCCGGTTGCCTCGCCTGCCAAGGGCAAGGTCAAAACCATTCTCGTCCAGATCGACGACATGGTCGATGAAGGCCAATCGCTCATGGTTCTTGAGATCTGAGCCACAACCGTGTCCGGGAGAAACACAATGCGTTCGACAGCGTGGCAGGACAAAACCGACGAAATTGACGAGCGGCGCAAGCTGGCGCTTCGGCAAGGCGGCGAGATCGCAGTCCGGAAGCAGCACGACAAAGGCCGCCTCACCATCCGCGAGCGGATCGAGCGCGTCCTCGACACGGACAGCCTAAGAGAGGTCGGTCCGATTGCAGGATCGGGCGAACGCGCGGAAGACGGCACGCTGTCGTTCACGCCAGCCAATTTCGTGCTTGGCATCGGCAAGATTGCCGGACGTCACTGCGTGGTGGCTGGCGAGGACTTCACCATGGGAGCGGGATCGCCCAACGCTGCCGGCCTACGCAAGAGCATCTACACCGAAGACCTCGCGTTGCAGTACCGGATTCCGCTGGTGCGTTTTCATGAAGGCTCGGGTGCAAGCATCACCGGCAGCGGGGGCAAGAAAGTTCAAACCCTCCCCGGCGCCGTCTACGAACGCAGCCGTTTCGAATCCATCGCGCGATGTCTGGGAACAGTGCCGGTCGCCAGCGCCGCTGTCGGGGCAGTCGCCGGATTTCCGGCCGGACGCCTTGCGGCATCGCATTACACCGTGATGACGAGAACGACATCGCAAATTCTGACCGGCGGCCCGGCGCTGGTTGAGCGCGCCCTCGGCGTCAAGCTGACCAAGGAGGAACTCGGCGGTGCGCAGGTCCACGAAAAAAGCGGTCTCGTCGATGACGTGGTGGAAGACGAAAACGCTGCCTTCGATGCCATCAAAAAGTTTCTGTCCTATATGCCGCAGAACGTATGGGAATTAACGCCACGCGGAGCCAAGGATGATCCGGTCACGCGCGAAGCTCCCGAACTGGCCGATATCATCCCGGCCAACCGCAAGCGCATCTACAACATGCGGCATGTGGTGGAAGCGATCGTCGATCACGGCTCTTTCTTTGAAATGGGGAGGAAATACGGACCGGGGCAAATTACGGGATTCGCGCGCCTGTCAGGCTATGCGGTGGGCATCTTTGCGAGCGATCCAAAACACAACGCCGGATCGCTCACCGCGGCAGGCGCGCAGAAACTGAGACGCTTTGTCGACCTGTGCCAGACCTTCCATCTTCCGATCGTGACCTTTGTCGACGAACCTGGCTTCATGATCGGCCCCGATGCAGAGCGCGACGCCACCATTCGGCACGGCGCTTCGGCGCTGATCTCAGTCGCACTCTCCACCGTTCCCTGGATGGCGGTGCTGGTGCGCAAAAGCATGGGCCTTGCCAACTACGCCCATATGCCGTCGGGCTGTCATGTGCTGGCGTGGCCTTCGGCCGAAAGCGGCGCGTTGCCCGTGGAAGGCGGGGTCGCTCTGGCGTTCCGGCACGAAATAGCAGCGGCGGCCGATCCCGCAGCGAAACGGCTCGAACTCGAAGACCAGTTCGCCGCGTTACAGTCACCCTTCCGCAAAGCCGAAGCTTTCTCGGTTCATGACCTTATCCATCCGCGCGAAACCCGCTCTCGGCTGTGCGACTGGATCGAACTGGTACAGCCGGGTCTGGCACATCAGCTCGGGCCTCCGCAGTTCTCATTCAGACCGTAGCCAAATGCTGGCGCCAAGGGTGGCACCCGCTCGGGGAAGACCTGTCGCTCCCCGTGCGTGCCGCCGGATTTTCACTCGGCGGCGGTACGCATCTCGGCACGCTCTGCCCGCACAGCGCAGAACTTGAACTCCGGAATTTTCCCGAACGGATCGAGCGCAGGGTTGGTCAGAAGGTTCGCTGCGGCCTCGGCGTAGCAGAATGGCATGAACACCATGTTCTCCGGCACGTCGCGATCGGAACGGACCTTGACCTCAATGGCGCCCCGGCGCGTTTCCAGCTTGATGAAATCTCCCGGCCACACGTTCAGCCGCCGCATGTCCTTTGGCGACATGAAGGCGACGGCTTCCGGTTCGATGCTGTCGAGCACGCCGGACCGGCGAGTCATCGACCCGGTGTGCCAGTGTTCGAGCACGCGGCCGGTCGAAAGCACCATCGGATACTCTTCGTCTGGTATTTCGTCCGGTGCGGTGACGCGCGCCGGCACGATCTTGCCGCGGCCACTCTCGGTCGGGAAACCCGTGGTGAAGATAATCTCGTTGCCGGGCTTGAAAGGATCGTCGACCGGATAGGTCACCGCGCCTTCGCGCTCCAGGCGCTCCCAGGTGATATTCTTCAGCGACGGCATCAACTGCGTCATCTCGTGGAATACATCGGCCGGACCGCTGTAATTCCAGTCCAGCCCCATCCGCTTTGCGATCTCCTGAATAATCCATAAATCCTGACGCGCGTCGCCGGGCGGCTTGACCACCTGCCGCGCGATCTGCACGCGGCGGTCCGTATTGGTGAACGAGCCGACCTTCTCGGCGAACGCGGAGGCCGGCAAGATCACGTCGGCATGAAACGCGGTCTCGGTTACGAACAGGTCTTGCACAACCAAGTGGTCGAGCATGGCCAGCGCCTGACGCGCGTGCTGTAAATCCGGATCTGACATCGCGGGATTCTCACCCTCGATATACATGCCGGTAATTTCACCGGCATGGATCGCATCCATGATTTCAACCACGGTCAACCCTCGCACCGGATCGATCTCGTGCCGCCACAGATGCTCGAACGGATCGCGCAGATCGGTACGTCCGACCGGCTGATAGTCCGGCAGGAACATCGGAATCAAACCCGCGTCCGAGGCGCCCTGCACATTGTTCTGTCCGCGCAATGGATGAAGGCCCGTACCGGGACGGCCGACCTGCCCGGTGATCAATGCCAGCGCGATCAGGCAACGCGCATTATCGGTGCCGTGGACATGCTGGCTGATGCCCATGCCCCAGAAAATGATCGACGATTTCGCCGTCGCGTACATGCGGGCGACTTCGCGCAGCGTTTCGGCGGGAACGCCGCAGATCGGCTCCATCTTCTCCGGCGGGAATTCCTTGATCTTCTCCTTGAGGTCGTCGAACCCCTCGGTATAGCCCGCGATATATTGATCGTCGGTCAGGCCTTCGGTGATGATCGTGTGCAGCATCGCATTGAGCATCGCAACATCGCTGCCGGGCTTGAACTGGAGATGCTTGGTGGCATGGCGTGACAGCGTTTGCCGGCGCGGGTCCATCACGATCAGCTTGGCGCCCTTCTTCGCCGCGTTCTTGATGAACGTCGCCGCAACGGGGTGGTTGACCGTCGGATTGGCGCCGATGACGATGATGACCTCTGCATCCGCCGCTGCGGCGAACGGCGCCGACACCGCGCCGGAGTTCAGACCTTCCATCAGCGCAGCCACTGACGAAGCATGGCAAAGCCGTGTGCAGTGATCGACGTTGTTCGAACCGAAACCGGTGCGCACCAGTTTCTGGAACAGATAGGCTTCCTCGTTGGAGCCCTTGGCCGACCCGAAACCGGCGAGTGCTTTCACGCCCTTCTCGTCGCGGATTTCGACGAGGCCGCGCGCGGCGATATCGAGCGCCTCTTCCCAACTCGCTTCGCGAAAATGCGTAAACGGATTGGCGGGATCGACCTGATCGGTCGAACTCTTCTTGGCGTTCGGCAGCCGCACCAGCGGCTTGGTGATGCGGTGCGGATGATGAATGTAGTCGAAGCCGAAGCGGCCCTTGACACAAAGCCGGTTGTGGTTGGCCGGGCCGTCGCGCCCCTCGGCATAGACGATCTCCTCGTCCTTGACCTGATACGTCACCTGACAACCGACGCCGCAGAACGGACAGAGTGAATCGACCTGCTTGTCCGGATAGACCGTACGGGTCTGGTTGGCGTCGAGGTAGGCGGACGGCATCAGCGCACCTGTGGGACAGGCCTGAACGCATTCGCCGCAGGCGACGCAGGTGGACTCTCCCATCGGATCGTCGAAATCGAACACGATCTTGGCATCGTGATTGCGGTAGGCCATGCCGATGACATCGTTGACCTGCACTTCGCGACATGCGCGCACGCACAGTCCGCACTGGATGCAGGCGTCGAGATTGACACTCATCGCCGGATGGCTGGTGTCACTCGACCAGCGCTCATTCGCCGGGAATCGGCTTTCGGTGACGTTGACCTTGTCGGCCCAATTCCAGAACTTGGAATCGGGATCGTGCGATGTCTCGCGCGCCGGCTGGTCGGCGACCAGAAGCTCCATCACCATCTTGCGGGCGGAGACGGCGCGCGCGCTCGCGGACTTTACCTTCATGCCGACGTTGGGAATGCGCTTGCAGGAGGCAGCCAGCACGCGCTCGCCCTCGATCTCCACCATGCAGGCGCGACAGTTGCCGTCGGCGCGGTAATCTGGCTCCGGCGAATAGCAAAGATGCGGAATCTCGGTACCTTCGCGCTTGGCCACCTGCCAGATCGACTCGCCCGGCTGGGCCTCGACCATTTTCCCGTCGAGCTCGAATTGAATCTTGGTCATTCTGCGGCTTCCTTGGGCGCGAATTCCTCGGGAAAATATTTGATGACGGTAGTCAGCGGATTCGAAGCCGCCTGCCCCAGACCGCAAATCGAAGCATCGCGCATCGCCTGACTCAATTCATCGAGCAAGTCACGGTTCCAGACCCGCTGTTCCATCAGTGTCGCGGCCTTCTGCGTGCCGACACGGCATGGCGTGCACTGGCCGCAACTCTCGTCCTCGAAGAACCGCATCAGGTTCAGTGCAGCGTCCTTGACCTGATCTTTGTCCGACAGGATGACCACAGCCGCCGAGCCGATGAAGCACCCGTACTTTTCCAGCGTTCCGAAATCCAGCGGGACGTTATCCATCGAGGCCGGCAGAATGCCGCCCGACGCTCCGCCCGGCAGATAAGCGTGGAAGGTATGGCCATCGGCCATGCCGCCACAGAATTCATCGATCAGTTCACGCACCGTCACGCCAGCGGGCGCAAGCTTCATGCCGGGATTTTTCACCCGGCCCGAAACGGAATAGCTGCGCAGGCCCTGACGTTCGTTACGGCCCTGCGACTTCCACCAGTCCGCGCCCTTCTCAACGATGTCACGCACCCACCACAGCGTCTCGATGTTGTTGATCAGGGTCGGCAAACCGAACAGACCAACCTGGAACGGATACGGCGGCTTGTGGCGTGGCAATCCGCGCTTGCCTTCGATGCTCTCGAGCAGCGCGGATTCTTCACCGCAGATGTACGCGCCGGCTCCCCGGCGCAGATGCAGCTTGGGACCACCCGGCGGCAGCTTCTTGATTTCGCGTTCGATGATCTCACGCGACGCCGGATATTCGTCGCGCAGATAGACATAGACATCTGGTGCTTCGACAACATGCGCGCCGATCAGCATGCCTTCGATAAAGCGATGGGGATCGGTTTCGAGATAATAGCGATCCTTGAACGTTCCCGGTTCGCCTTCGTCCCCGTTGATCGCCATCAGCCGCGGACCCGGCTCTCCCAGCACGGCGCGCCATTTGCGCCCGGTCGGAAAGCCCGCTCCGCCAAGCCCGCGCAGCGAAGCGCTATCGAGTGCCTTCAACAAATCTTCATTCGTCATCGCACCGGAGCGCAACTTGTTCAGAAGCGCGTAGCCACCCTTGGCGACGTAAGAGTCGTAGTCGATATACTTCGGCAGATGCGCATGAGTGTCGCCGCCTTTTGCCGCGGCCAGCACGCTCTCGACGCTCGCATGGTCGACGAAGTGATGCCCCACCTCGACAGCAGGCGCGGTGTCGCAGCGGCCGACGCACGGCGCCCGTACGACGCGCACGCCTGGACCAGCACCCTTCTGCAATTCGCTCAGCAGCGTCTCCGCGCCCATCATCGCGCAGGTGAGAGAATCGCAAACCCGGATTGTCAGCGGTGGGAGATCAGGCTGGCCTTCTTTGACCACATCAAAATGCGCGTAGAAGGTCGCGGTCTCGAACACTTCCGAGAAGGCCAATTGCATCTCATCCGCGAGAGCAGCCAGATGCGCCGCAGAAATCTGATGGTACTTGTCCTGAATGAGATGGAGGTGCTCGATCAACAGATCGCGCCGCCTCGGCCGGTTCCCCAGCAGAAGCTCGATCTCGTGCGCCGCCGCCGGGTCGATCTGGCGGCCCTTCGGGGTCGCCTTCGCACGCCGCCGGCCCTCGCCAGGATGCTCGAATGGCTGAACTTTTTGGGCGCTATGGCTCATTCGAATATCTCATTCCGAGGTTTTAAGGCAGGACAGGATAACCTCTGGCATTTCGTATGCCAAGAATTATTCCAATGTCTTAGCCCAGAACAACTGATCCCCTTGGGTTCTTGCAATATGAAACGGAGTTCCGATGCGGGTTGCCCCGGGAACACCTCAAATCAGTATCCGGAAGCAGTAGATGGCTATCGAACGCCCGGTTTGTCGCGATTAAGGCCCTTCGCAGCCAGATCGTCGAGATAGCTTTGAAAGCGGAGATCGGCATTGGCCCCGAGATCATGCAGGAAGGCCCAGGAATAGATCCCGGTGTTGTGCATGTCGTCGAAACCGATTCTCACCGCATAGTTTCCGACGGGATCGACGGACAGGATGGCAACGCCGCGCTTGCCGCCAACCGTTTTCCGATCAGCCTCCGAATGGCCCTGCACTTCCGCAGACGGACTGGTCACGCGAAGCAGTTCAGCTGACAGACTGAAGGTCTGGCCGTCGTCGAATGCGATGCTCAGCGAGCGCCTGTCCTTGGCTAGCCGGATTTCCACCGGCCACGGGGTGGGCTCGCTCAAGCGACCGCCCCATCCGTCTTTTCGATCATGAACACGATGCGCTTTTCCGCGTGTTCAACGATCTCGACGCGATCACCGGTTTCCCGGATCAGGTTAGGAATGTCGATGACAGAGAGCGGATCAGTACAATGGACCTCCAACCGGTCGCCTGCGGTGAGGCCCCTTAGCGCCTTTCGCGTCTTTAGCACCGGCAACGGGCACTTAAGTCCAGTCAGATCGAGCTTGGTCATGGTCATGCTTCTCAATGGCGGAGGCTCGATCTGGCGTCAACGATGACGAGCGCCATCTCTCGCAGTGCATCATTTGGGCGGGTTTATTGCAGTTTTGCTTGATCCTGACGTGCGACGAAAGCGCGACAACAGGCAGCTTGCTTTGCCGGGTTCCGAAGCACAAAATGCAGCTGGAACAGGTGATTTGCTGGGGAATGTCATGAAAATCTTTATCGTCGCATTGGTTTTCGCAGGACTCTCCGCCGCTGCGGTGTCGATGCTCCTGAACAAGTTTCAGGAGCCCGGATATGTCGCGTTCACGACGAGCGGAGCGCGCGTCGGCGATCCCGGCCATAATCTGATCGGGCCGAGCTGAGCGCCTAAATCAGACTCCCGTAATCCAGAAAACCCACCGTCTGGCCGGGCTTTATTGACGTGACCTCTTCGCCGAGTTGAACGAGACCATCGGTATCGACCAGCGACGAAAGTAGCCCTGCCCCCTCGCGCGGAAATTTCACAGCCTCCAGCACGCCGTCGGCGGCCTTGCGCAGGCTGACCCGGACATATTCGCGGCGGCCGATTTTCTTGGCGTAGGCGAAAGCCGAGCGCACCGGCATCGGTACCGGACTCTTCTGCGCGGTACCGGCAAGAGCCAGAACCGTCGGGCGGACCACGTAGGTAAAGGTCACAAAACTCGCGACAGGATTTCCCGGCAATCCGATAAACGGCGTGCCGCCGATGACCCCCATCGCAACCGGGCGTCCCGGCTTGATCGCCATCCGCCACAGTACCAGCGTGCCTACGCTTTCGATTGCTGCCTTGACGTGATCCTCCTCCCCCGTGGACACGCCACCCGATGTGATGATCAGATCGTGACAAATAGCAGCCTCTTTCAACGCCGCTGCAAGTGTGATGCGATCGTCACGCAAGATGCCAAGATCGCTCACCTCGCAGCCGAGCCTCTGCAGCAGCGCCGTCAACATGAAGCGATTAGAGTCGAACAACTGCGCGGGAGCGCGTGGGGCGCCGGGCGAGACCACTTCGTTACCCGTCGAAAACACAGCGACCCGCAGCCGCCGCCTCACCTCAACGCGCGTCAATCCAAACGCTGCGATGAGCGCGATGTCCTGGGGACGCAGCCGCCGGCCCGCCGGCAACGCGGCATGACCTTCGGCGATATCCTCGCCCACAGGCCGCACGTTCGCTCCAGCCTTGAGGCCCGGCGGCAGCACAACCTTGCCCGCTTTATCAAGGCGCACGTCTTCCTGCATGAAGACGGTGTCCGCTGCCGCTGGCATCGGCGCGCCGGTGAAAATACGGATTGCCTCTCCCGCGGCTATCGAACCCGAAGCGAACGACCCCGCCTGGACGCGGCCGGACACCGGAAAGGCTTGCTCCTTGTCGCGCGGCAAATCGGCGCTGCGCACAGCGTAGCCATCGACTGCGGAATTGGTGAACGGCGGAAGCGGAAGCGGCGCTCTGATGTCGGCGCTGAGAATTCGGCCGTCGGCTTCGGTTAATGCCACCTGCTCCGTGCCCGCCACGACCTGAACGCGGCTCGCTATCATCGAAACGGCCTCATCGACCGACATCATCGGGCCGCCGAATGCGAAGCAATCGTCCGAAAGTTGTGCCATCGGCGATCAGGCTCCCGCAGCCTCATGGGCGAGCACATCCTCGATCCGCACCGCGGCCGCCCGCATGATGCGCGAGATCGCCGGAATGTCATCAAGGTGCGCGTACGGCAGAGCCGTATTCACCGCAATATCGGCGGCGATGCCGACAATCGTTGGGTCCTGGGGAAACATCAGCGGTTTGCCGTTCGCGGAGCGATGTATTTCGATCTTGGGATGGCGATCGGCCTTGAAGCCCTCGACGATCAGCAAATCCACGCGGGACATCTTTGCCAGCAAATCCGTCAAAGGCGGCTCCGGCTCGCCTCGCAGTTCGTGCATCAATGCCCAGCGGCGGCCCGAGGAAATCAGAACTTCGGTTGCACCTGCCTGCCGATGCAGCCACGAATCCTTGCCGGGAATGTCGACGTCGAAATTGCTATGGGCGTGCTTCATTGTCGAGACACGCAGGCCCTCAGCAATAAGGTGTGGAATCAAGCGGGTCAGCAGGGTCGTCTTGCCCGCGCCGCTCCATCCCGAAAGACCAATCACCTTCATACCCTGCTCCGAAACTCAAAAGGACTGCCCGGCCATGCCGGACAGTCCTTTATATAGGTATGAGCTTTATCGATAGATGGAATTATTCGGCCGGCATGGCCCGCGGGCTGCCGGTGTCAGGGGCGCGGCCCTTGGCCTGTTCTTCCTCAACCCAGAGCGAATGATGCTCCTTGGCCCAGTTGAGGTCCACCTCGCCAGTGCCCATAGCGTCGAACGCCCCTTCCATACCGACCGTGCCGATGTAAATGTGCGCCAGAATGCCCGCGATAAACAACACGGCGATGATCGCATGAATCACCGTCCAGAACTGCAACGCAGTCACATTAGCGGGGATATACGGAAACAGCATGAGCCAGCCCGATACCGACATCAGCAAGCCGCCGAGAATGACCATCCAGAAGATCCCCTTCTGGCCGGCATTGAAGCGCTTTGCCGGCGGGTGCTCGCCGTTCTTGAGGATGCCCCCACCCTTCCTGATCCAGACGAGATCGAGCTTCCCCGGGATGTTATCCTTGACCCAGATCAGGAACATGATCACGAGGCCAAGCATGAACGGGAATGCGAGATAGTTATGCGCGATCTTGCCCCACGCGGTCAGCGTGGAGAATGCTTCCGCTCCGAATATCGGAAGGATCAGTATGCGGCCGAAGCTGATATTCAGGCCCGACAGCGCCAGAATGATGAAGCAGCTCGCCGTCAGCCAATGAGTGAACCGTTCGAAGCTCGCAAAGCGAAGAATCTTGATGCCGGACAATCCATGTTCCACCCGGATGCGGCCGCGCACCATGAGAAAGATCGCGAGCAGCACCAGCATGCCAATGATCGCGACACCGCCAATGATGGGAAGCTTGTGGCGCTGGAAATCCCGCCAATCCTTTCCGGCGGGCTGAATCAGACTCCTTGCCATCGGATCAGGAATGGTGATCCGCCCGGTAATTTTGTCACCTTCCTTCAGCGCCTTGAGAAGCTGGTCTTCATGCACAGCGTCGGCGGTGGGCTTGAACGATAGCTGCGCTGCGGCTGGCTGAGCCAGCACAAATAGCAGCGCGACGGCGGCACATATGGCCTTAAGGGTTGAGAGCGAGATCGACATCGGCACGACCTTCCAGTTTTCAATCAAGAACAACTTCGGACACGTTGTCCGAAGGCCGCTGGGGGCCTTCGGAGCTGCGCCCTAGCCTGTCGGTGAGTCGCTGTAGGCTGTCTTCCAGCCCCACATGCCCGAACCATAGCCGCGCTTCATCACGCGTTCCTTGTAGATCTCGGCAATGATGGCGCCATCGCCGGCCAGCAACGACTTGGTCGAACACATCTCGGCGCAGATCGGCAGCTTGCCCTGGGCAAGACGGTTGGCGCCGTACTTGGCGTATTCGGCCGGCGAGTTATCGGCTTCCGGACCACCCGCACAGTAGGTGCACTTGTCCATCTTGCCGCGCGAGCCGAAGTTTCCGACCTTTGGATACTGAGGCGCGCCGAACGGGCACGCGTAGAAGCAATATCCGCAACCGATGCAGAGATCCTTCGAGTGAAGGACCACGCCGTCTGCCGTGGTGTAGAAGCACGACACCGGGCAGACCGCGGCGCAAGGTGCGTCGGTGCAATGCATACAGGCCATGGAGACCGAGCGCTCACCGGGCTTGCCGTCATTAATGGTAACGACGCGGCGGCGGTTGATGCCCCAAGGGACTTCATGCTCGTTTTTGCAGGCGGTCACGCAGGCGTTGCACTCAATGCAACGGTCGGCATCACAAAGAAATTTGACGCGAGCCATTGGTTATTCTCCTCTCACGCCGATTGAATCTGGCACAGGGTCACCTTGCCCTCGTGCATACCTGTGACCGGGTCGTAGCCGTACGATGTGATCGTGTTCACGCTTTCGCCGAGCACGATCGGATCCGCACCCTTCGGATATTTCGAGCGCTGATCGACGCCCTGGAACCAGCCGGAGAAGTGGAAGGGCATGAACGCCACGCCCTTGCCGACGCGATCTGTGACGAGCGCCTTCATGCGCGCCTTCGATCCGTTTTCCGGTCCGGTAACCCAGACCCAGCCGCCATCCTTGATGCCGCGCTCGGCCGCGTCGGACGTGTTTACTTCAACGAACATGTCCTGCTGCAATTCGGCGAGCCACCGGTTCGACCGTGTTTCTTCGCCGCCGCCTTCATACTCCACGAGGCGTCCGGAGGTGAGGATGATCGGGAATTGCTTGGCAAGTCCCTTGTCCACTGCCGCCTTCTGAATCGAGAAGCCGAGGTTGGCCATGCGGAACTGACGCCCGTCGGGCCGCGTCGGATATTTCGCGACCAGCTCAGGCCGCGCCGTGTAGATCGGTTCGCGGTGAACCGGCACCGGGTCCGGCAGATTCCACGCCACCGCGCGGGCCTTGCCGTTGCCATACGCCATCACACCGTGCTCCAGCGTGACGCGGATGATGCCGCCGGACAAATCGACCGCCCAGCCCACGCCGTCCGGATTGTTGCCGCCGATCTTGTTGATGGTGGCGAGTTCGGCCTCGGTGAGATCCTTGTCCCAGCCGAGCTTCTTAAGCACGCCATAGGTGAATTCGGGATAACCATCGGTCAACTCCGAGCCCAAGCTATAGGAGCCTTCGGCCAGAAGATTGACGTTCTTCACCGAACCATCGGGTTGCTTCTCCTCGTACACCACACCGAAGCGCGCACGGAATGTGCCGCCACCATCCTTCACATGAAGGTTCGTGTTGTAGAGAGTATGCGTTCCCGGGTGCTTGATCTGGGGCGTGCCCCAGCACGGCCACGGCAGACCGTAATAGTCGCCGCCGACTTCGGGCTCGTCTTTCTTGGCGCGCAGCGTGACCAGGTCGAATTTGCCCTGGTTCTTCATGTGCGCTTTCAGCCGTTCCGGCGACTGGCCGGAATAACCGGTTGAGAAACCGCCACGATTGATTTCGCGCAGAAGGTCTTCAGGAACCGGGCGGTTGTTCTCCACCTTGATGTTCTTGAACATCAGATCGGCGAAGCCAAGCTTCTTCGAAAGCCGATAGATAATCTCGTAGTCATCCTTCGACTCGAAGATCGGCTTGACGATCTGTTCACCCCACTGCAGCGAACGATTGGATGCCGTGCGCGAGCCCGATGTCTCGAACTGCGTGCAGGCCGGCAGCAGGTAGGTGCCGTTCTTGCGTTCCGAGATCGCGGCGAACGTCGTCGGGTGCGGATCGGCGACCACGAGCAATTCGAGCGCTTCAAGGCCCTTCACCATTTCGGTCATGCGGGGGATGGTGTTGCCACCATGACCCATGATGAACACGCCCTTCACGGTATCCCGCTGATCGACGTCATCCGGTTTGGCAAGCGTCGCATCGAACCAGCGGGTCCACGGAATGCCCGGCAATTCCATGTTCTGCTTGCGCGTGCGGGCCGGACGGCCGGCCTTTGCCGGCACTTCGTCGAAACGCGCCTGCAAGTAATCGTAATCGACTTCCCAGACACGGGCCCAATGCTTCCATGCGCCTTCGACGAGACCGTAATAAAGCGGCAACGACGTGATATCGAGGCCGATATCGGTCGCGCCCTGCACGTTGCAGTGGCCGCGGAAGATGTTTGCGCCGGTCCCGTAAGAGCCGACGTTGCCGGTCGCGAGCAAAAGATTGCAGTAGGCGCGGACGTTGGCAGTGCCGACGGTGTGCTGCGTGCCGCCCATGCACCAGATGAACGTAGACGGCTTCTGTTTGGCGAACGTCTCGGCGACCTTCTTCAATTGCTCGCCGGGAATACCGCTGACGCGCTCGACTTCTTCCGGTGTCCATTTGGCAACTTCGGCGCGGATCTGATCCATGCCGTAAACGCGCTGGGCGATGAACTGCTTGTCTTCCCAGCCGTTGTTGAAGATGTGGTGCAGCATGCCCCAGATCACCGCAATGTCGGTACCGCCGCGGAATCTCACATACTCGGTCGCATGC
This sequence comes from Afipia sp. GW823-FHT06G09, assembly GCF_058794875.1. Taxonomy (NCBI): domain Bacteria; kingdom Pseudomonadati; phylum Pseudomonadota; class Alphaproteobacteria; order Hyphomicrobiales; family Nitrobacteraceae; genus Afipia; species Afipia sp. GW823-FHT06G09. Next base: position 249,153 of record NZ_JBXAHF010000004.1, on the reverse strand, counting down.
GCTGCCGTGCGCGTGAACCGCGGATCGAGCACGAAGACGTTGGCGCGGTTGATTTCCTTGCCCGTCAGAATGTGCTGAAGCGAAACTGGATGCGCTTCGGCAGCATTCGATCCCATGAAGATGATGGTCTTCGAATTACGGATATCGTTGTAGGAGTTCGTCATCGCGCCATAGCCCCAGGTGTTTGCAACACCCGCGACCGTGGTCGAGTGACAGATGCGCGCCTGGTGGTCGATCGAATTGGTGCCCCAGAACGCCGCGAACTTGCGGAACAGGTAGCCGCCTTCGTTGGAGAACTTCGCCGATCCAAGCAGGTAGACCGAGTCGGCGCCGGACTTGGCGCGGATCTCGAGCATCTTGTCGCCGATCTCGTTGATGGCCTGATCCCATTCGATCTTCTGCCACTCGCCGTTGACCAGCTTCATCGGATACTTCAGGCGGCGATCGCCGTGCACCAGCTCGCGCACCGACGCACCCTTTGCGCAGTGCGATCCGCGATTGATCGGACTATCCCAGGCCGGTTCCTGACCGACCCAAACGCCGTTCTGCACTTCGGCGATGACCGTGCATCCGACCGAACAATGCGTGCAGATGTTCTTTTTGATCTCCGTCGGCGCACCGACGATTTTCGGCCCGGCCTGCGCCTTGCGCACCGATCCGAGTGGCATCAATCCGATAGCTGCGCCAGCGCCCGCAACGAGGCCTGAGCGGCGCAGGAAGGTTCGGCGATCGAGAACACCGGATGCGAGGCCCGCGGCAATGCCCTGCAAGCGCGCGCGGCCGGCGATTCCTTCTTTTCTCTTGATCAACATGTGCGTGCTTCCATCAATAACGGTTGACGCGATAGTAGTTTTTGACGTCCGGCGAATCGGCCTTGTAGCGAGCCTTGACGCGCTCGGCCTGCGACTCGTCCGCTTCCGCCTCGGTTGCCAGCGGCACAGCGGTAGCGGCCGCAGCGACGACGGATCCGCCCATCATGAAGAAGCGGCGACGATCCAGGCCCTTCGCATCCTGTGGCTTCTCGCGGGACACCTTGCTCTTGGACGGTTTGCTCATCGCGGTCTCCTTCCAGTCAATTTCCACAGCGGGATTTCACGTCACTCTGAAAGCGTGAAAGCCTCTGATTCCAATTCCATGAAGATGCGGCCGACGCGCCCGACAGCGCGATAGAACTTGACCGATTGCGAAATCTCGAGATCGGCGAACATCCGCGCGGCCCATGGCTTTAGATGCCGCTCGAAGAACCGCGCCTGCGCCGCGAAGTCCGTGTCGAAGTCGCCGCGCGCAAGACCGGCCATGACCTCGAGCAGAATTGCGATGTGATCTTCCGGCTCACGCGCCGGTCCAGCGCGCTCAATTCCCAGGACATCGAAATCTTCACGGACGCGCGCGAGCGGCCGCTCGTGCAGGAAGCCCGTGAGATAATACGAGGCATAGGGCAGCAACTCGCCTCGTCCCAATCCGATAAACAGATCGAAAAATTCCTTGGCGACAGCGCGCTCGTCGAAAGCCATCGCAACTGCGGCGAGTTCGATGTGCGCCATGCCGAGATCGGACGCGTCGCCTTTGAGCATCGCGACCTTGGACAACGTGTCAGCGGTGGGCGCCTTGCCCAGCAGCAACGACAACAAGCCGTACTCCGCGGCGCGAAGCTGATCGATTTCGTCGATCTCTGATTTCGCTGACATATGATCCCCGGCTGATCCGTAGAGGTCGGGGCGGAGAACGAAGCGGGGGACCTGTGTCAGAGACTCAACAGCGAGAACTCTCTCAGCCGGAATACGCGACCATGCCGAAACCGAAGGCTGTGCAATTCCAATGGCCCTCGCCAGGGAGGCGACGCCGCCTGCTGCCTTGATGGCCTGCTCTAATCCCGCGTCCCGCATGGTACGAACCGAGTTCCCCCACCCGTGCCTTCAAATCAGGCATCTGTCTTACTGGAATTATTCTAGTTCCAATTAGTACCATAGGTTCGTCCTATGCCTCAAAAACTTTTGTCTAAATCCTTGGTTTTGCAGAACCATGTCGACGCGACGGATGTTGCGACGCATTAGATCTGATTTCGTCGACAGCTTGCACAATCTCAATCCGGTCCTGCTCAGTTTGCTTGAAATCAGCGGCAACAGGCGTCGTGGTCGACGACGGGGCAGACACTCTCACCTGTTGGAGTGGCAGATCCGCTTCTGAATTTTGCAGCGCAATACCGGAATCGCCGCTCGCAGCGGCGGGTGCGTCACTATGAGGCAGGGTATCCGACGATTGCTGAGCGCTGGATGATTCCCCGCCCATGATCTGCAAAACCATTTTCGAGATATCAGTGCCGGCCGCGATCTCGCTGCTTCCCGGCACACCTCCCGGCGTGTTCCAGTCATACGCGTAATCCAACGCCGGATTGACGTAATTCCGGATCGCAGGATCCAGCGCCCAGGATTTACGTAAAGCCGCATTTCGCAAACTCTCGGGCACGCCCTTGCGCAGGAAGCCGGTTATGTCGGTGGTTTCCGTGATGTCTTCCAGCTTCGGCAAGCTCGAGAGATCAAACTCCTCATCGGCATCGCCTTCAACAACTGGCGCGGGCGCAGCATCAGCCTCTTCAGCCGATCTTTCAGCCGCGCCGTCGGTCTCTGGCTGCTTCGCAGCCTGTTTGCGCTGCGACCAGCGTGAAAGGAAACTCTTCTCGGTATCCTTCTCGTCCTGACTCATGCGCCGTCCTTACGTTCGCCGGATGGATCATCGCCGCGCCTGCGATCGATATTTGCCCGATCGCGCTTGCGCTTGTGGAATACCTGCTCAACGTGAAACTCATCGACGAAAGCAGCAATCCACGCCGCGATTTCCGGTGGCATCGGCACGGTGCCGATCACATCGGTGCCGCTTTCGAACATCGCCTCGCCTTCAGTCGGATCGGCCGTGACCTTGGTCAGTTCGAGTTCCGGTCCGCCATCCTGACGCCGCAGCGCGACCCATATGCGGGGCGACCCGTCAGCGAGATTGTCGCGGTAATTGGTCGTCTCAGCGCTGAACAGGTCGATAAATGCGGCACCAGCGTAATACAGCGTCGCACCCTCCTCCTGCGACAAGACTGTCCAGGGAGCTGTGGCAGGCACATTCTCGAGAATGGTTACAGGCGACCACATGTGGTCGATCCATGGATTCTCGATGGTGCGGCGACGAAGCACCACGCCGACTTCACGGGACGCTTCAGTCATGTCTGAACCTCCCGTTACCGGTGAATCACGCAACATTCGCCGCTGGCGCAAGGGGCAATCCCGCAACAAGATTCTGCGGCTTTAGGCGCACCACCTTGTCCGCGCCCATCGCCAGGATGAGATAAACCGGCTTGTTGCCGACGCGTTCATCCACGAACCGCGAATCCTCAAATGTCATACGCATCAGCGCCACGATCCGCTCGGCGGCATCTGCTCCTGGCGTATCTCCATTCCACAGCGCGTTGCCGATCCGGGTTCCCTCGCTGTCGAGCCCGACGAACCAGCGCCAGTCGCGGTCCTCGATAGACGCGACCGGCTCCACTTTCACAGCGACACCCAGAAGATGGGCGATCCAGCGTTCGATCACCCGGCAGAGCGCATCGCGCGCCTTCGGGTTGCCGCCCAGATTCATGACCATCGCATGCGCATCGGATCGCGACCAATAGGTCCATGCATTTTCGTCATCCATGACGTCCATCTCGCCGAAGGCCTGCGGCTGGAGCATGGCGGTCAACGGAGAGGTATGAAGATCATGCTGTGCATGATGCTGCGCCTCAACGACTTCGGCATCAGCAAGCAGCAGTGCGCCATTGTGAACCGTGGCTTTCTGGCTTCGATAGAACAATTCGGCCGCGCGCAACACATAGGGATCTTCGCAGCCTTCAAGTGCGTTGCGCAGGATCAGATGAGATAGCTGCGACAGAAAGATCGGCGGCAGATCGCCGGCGCCCTTGCGCGCCAGCGCCACATACACGGCCTCCAGCGATGGCGCCGCCATCAACCGATCGCGAAACGCCGTCATGAACGTCCAGTTTTCGCGGGCGTCAGCGTCGACCAGTGCGGCAATGTCGGCTTTCGATACCGGCCGAAGCGGGTCTGCCAGCAGGCTTGCATGCAGGCTCCGCTCGGCGGCGCATGCATCATCGGGCGGCATCAGTTCTGGCCGCGCCAGATACGCCATGATCAATTCCGGCGTCGCAATCAGCCCGCCATGATCGGCCCGGCGCGTAAGATGATGGCCTGAAGCAACCCAGAATTCTCTCATGTCCGGTCCGTCTTTGTGAGCCCAAGAAGATCGACTTCCTCGGCCGGTTCGTCACCTTCGACCTCATGAAAGGTAAAGGCGCTTGCATGGGTGTGCAATCGATCCTCGCCCGGTTCGATCGCGCGCGGCTTCAGCGTCCGAAAGCGCTCGCGGATTTCTCCGTTCTCCACACTCCGGTGCACGGCCAGCAAAGTTTGTGGCGGATGATCGCAAAGCGAAGCCGCAAACGCGACTTCTTCTTCCGCTGCGGCGCGCGCGGCCTCAATGTCCGGTGCTCCGTATTTTTCCATCAGTTGCCCTGCAAGCTGATCGACCACACCCTGCCGTTCGGCTTCGGTGGCCTCAGTTACGACGGCAAGCGTCGACCAGCCGAGACTATTGACCCCGAGAAAACCGGAACGCAGAGCCACCCGTTGCTTCTGTCCGAGGGTCGCGGGATCGCCGTCCCAGAACACGAACGCACCGGACACCGCCCATTCACCGGGCTCGGCGGCACGCTCGAACACAAATGTGTCCGAGGGGTCAAGCCTGATGGTGCGTGGCAACTTAAGCATGTAAGCCTCACGCCAGTTTCGGGGCGCGGTATTCAGGGTCATACCATGCGACCTTGGCCAGCCCATCGAGCAGGCTGTCACGCTCCGGCGGATTTTTCGCGGAGGTACTGCGAAGCAGATCGCCATTGACGTCGATTCCGCGCCTCTGGCCGGCCGCGTGCGGCGTAAGCCGCTCCAGATAATCCCGCGCAATCGGCTCGAAACCTCGCTCGTTCCATCGATCGAACGCCGTCATGAGATGGCGGGCAAAGCTGCCGACGATCGCCTCTGTCTCGACCATCTCGAACCCTTCGTTGAGCAGGGCAACACCGCCCGCCGCAACGGTTTCCTCAACATGAGCCATGTCCGCGGCGCGCAGAATGACGCCGAATACAAGCCAATCCGGAACGTCATCTTCGCGGCAGGTCTTCGGCCAGCCAAGCCGCCCACCGCCCAGCACGCCGCCATCGAACAGGATCGTATCCGGCCAAGTGAACTGTACCTCCCGCTCCGGCGGGCAATGCACCGCGATAGCGTCCCCGATCGCATTCATCCCGGCGAAGAACGCCCGGCGCGCCGACACCAGCGGCTCGTCCGGCTCGAGCACGACGGCGAACTCGACCAGGTCGTAGCGCCGGACCCAGACCAACGTTCCCGCGCCGGCTTCGGATGCAATAGTGCAGCCGTGCGCAAACGCATCGCCATACTCGCGAAGCGATACGAGTGTATACCCCGGAGGCAGATCGAGCGGCTGTTCCGCTTGCGCCGTGCGCGAAACCATCATCGTAGAAAATTTCCCTAAGCTCTTTGTATTTGGGCAGTCTATGCTATTCCGGTCAAGCCGCCGGGCGCTTGCGCGAGCCGTCATCTCGGCACCATATGGTTGAAATAGCCACTCTGAGCAGACGCCAAGGGTCAAGGTTGCAGATCATGAACAGCGCAAAGTCCCGCCTTCTGGTTTGCAGTTGCGAAAAGAGCATGCCGCTCGATGCGCAGGCAATCGGGCGCGGGTGCGCGGCGCACATGACACAGGCCAACCAGCTCTGCGGTCTGGACCTCGCCCAGTTCAAGGCGGCGCTCGCTGAAGGCCAAGCGATCACGGTCGCGTGTACGCAGGAAGCGCCACTGTTCAAGGAAGTCGCTGAGGAATTTCCCGACATTCCCCTTACCTTCGTGAATATCCGCGAAACCGGCGGATGGTCGAAGGATGCCGCGGCGGCTGGGCCGAAAGCCGCGGCGCTGATCGCCGCTGCTTCGGAAGAAATGCCGCCGATCTCGCTGGTCACGCTGGAAAGCGGCGGGGTCGCGCTGATTTACGGCCATGACGATGTTGCCATCGATGCGGCCAGGCGCCTCGCGGATCGCCTCGACATCACCGTCATTCTCACCAAACCCGGCGATATCACGCCGCGTGCTGTTAACGAATTTCCGGTACTCAAAGGCACGATCCGCAATGCGCGCGGATACCTTGGAAATTTCGAACTCTCCATCGACGACTACGCTTTGCCGGCTCCCTCCTCACGGAGCAAGCTGCTGTTCGGCGTCTCGCGCGACGGAGCGACTTCAACCTGCGATCTCATCCTCGATCTCAGCGGCGGCCTGCCGCTATTTCCGGCGCATGATCTGCGGCCCGGCTATCTGCGCGCCGATCCGCGCGACCGCGCCGCCGTTGAGCGCGCGATTGCGGAAGCCGGTAACCTTGTCGGCACGTTCGATAAACCGCGCTTCATACACTTCGAAGAATCACTCTGCGCGCATTCGCGCTCCAACATCACGGGCTGCACGCGCTGCCTCGATCTGTGCCCAACCGGCGCGATCACACCGAACGGCAACGCCGTCGCGATCGATCCCAATATCTGCGCCGGATGCGGCTCCTGCGCTTCAGCCTGCCCGACCGGCGCTGCATCCTATGCGCTCCCCAGCGCCGATGCACTGATGCGTCGCCTGCGCACGTTGCTGCAAACCTATCGCAAAGGAGGTGGCGAACACGCTGTTGTACTCTTTCATGACGGCGACCACGGCGAGCCCCTGATCGATGCGCTGGCGCGATTTGGCGACGGCTTGCCAGCTAACGTGCTTCCGGTTCGCGTCAACGAAGTCACGCAGCTCGGACCGGAATCCCTCGCAGCGGTCTTCGCCTATGGCGGCACGGGCGCCGCGCTCCTGATGCGCGCGCAGCCCCGGCACGAAACGGCCGGACTGCGGCGCGCAGCCGATATGTCAGGGATGATCGCCGCTGCGCTCGGCTTCGGCGGCGGCCTCGTCCGCGTTCTGGAAACCGACGATCCCGATCAGTTGCGCGCGATGCTCGACGCGATGCCGCATGGCGTTGCTTCATTGAATCCCGCGACCCTCATTCCGCGCGGCGCCAAGCGCGGCGTGCTGGAGACCATTTTCCGGGAGCTGCATCTCGCGGCCCCTGCTCCCGTCGATGTCGTTCCGCTCGCGGCCGGCGCGCCATTCGGCACCGTTCAGTTGAATGTCGAAGGCTGCACGCTCTGCCATGCCTGCGTCACCGCGTGCCCGACCAACGCGCTTTCCGACAATCCGGACCGGGCGATGCTGCGCTTCACCGAAAGCCTCTGCGTTCAGTGCGGGCTTTGCGAAGCAACATGTCCCGAGAAGGTTATCACACTAGAGCCGCGGCTCGATTTCCAGGCGTGGAATGCACCACTGCGCGTACTGAAAGAAGAAGAACCATTCCACTGCATCGCCTGCGGCACGCCGTTCGGCACCAGGAGCTCGATCGAGCGCGTGCTATCGAAGTTGCAGGAAAAGCACTGGATGTTCGAAGGCCCCAACGCGCGGCGGCTCGACGTCATCAAGATGTGCGCGGACTGCCGGGTCGAGGCTGTCGTCAATGAGAGTTTCGATCCCCATGCCGCACCGCAACGGCCGCCCGTGATGTCCACCGAGGATTATCTGCGCGCGCGGGAAAACAAGAAGAACGATCCTTTCGGATCGCAATGAACCGGGCGCGCCGTGAGCGCGATCGGCCGGGAGATCGAATTTGTCAGTTACCCATGCTACCCCGAACCCACCCGCCACATCGAAGGCCGCGGGCATTCCCGGCGTGAAGCACGTCGTTGCCGTGGCCTCCGGCAAGGGCGGTGTCGGCAAGTCGACGACCTCGTGCAACCTCGCCCTCGGGTTCGCGGCGCTCGGACTGAAAGTCGGTATTCTCGACGCCGATATCTATGGCCCGTCGCAGCAGAAGCTGTTCGGGCTACGCGGCAAACCACGTCTGCTCGGTCCGCGCATGCTGGAGCCGCTGGAGCGCTTCGGGGTTAAAGTCATGTCGATCGGGCTTCTGGTCGAGGAAGACAACGCCATGGTCTGGCGCGGGCCGATGGTGATTTCGGCCATCACGCAGATGCTGCGCGAGGTCGCGTGGAATGATCTCGACATTCTCGTCGTCGATCTTCCGCCGGGTACTGGCGACGCACAACTCACAATGGCGCAGCAAACGCCGCTGGCGGGTGCGGTTATCGTTTCAACGCCGCAAGATATCGCTTTGATCGATGCACGCCGCGGCATCGAGATGTTCAAGAAGGTCAACATCCCGATATTGGGCCTGATCGAGAACATGGCGAGCTTCTGCTGTCCGGCCTGCAACCATGTCACGCCGATCTTCGGCCACGGCGGAGCGCGGTTTGACGCGGAAAAGCGCGGCATCCCCTTTCTCGGCGAAATCCCGCTGGACATGGCGATACGCCAGACATCAGATGAAGGCCGTCCGATCGTTGCCACCGACCCAGAAGGCGTTCATGCGAAGCACTATATCGGCATCGCACGCCAGCTCTGGACATCCATCACCACCGGCGCCGCGGTGAGACCCGCGCCGCGTATCGTGATCGAGTAAGCCATGACGGAAACAATTCAAGCCAGGTCGGCAAATGCGAGAAAGGACCAGCCGATCCCGCGCGTGATGCCTGACCCGAAGAATCCGCGCCTCACCGAGCGCGTCATGGGGATCGACCAGACCGGTGCTCCAGTCGAAATCAGCGTGCCGGTCGAGCGACCGCTGACCCTTTATCTGAACTCGCAGGAGATCGTCACCATGATGACGATCAACGACTATCCGGAATATCTCGCGCTCGGCTATCTCCTCAACCAGAACATGCTAAAGCCCGACGACGTCGTGACCGAGGTGGTCTACGATGACGATCTTCAGGTGGTGGTGGTCTACACTGAACGCGGCACCAACTTTGAGGAAAAGCTGAAGAAGAAGACGCTCACCTCTGGCTGCGCACAGGGCACAGCATTTGGCGACCTGATGGAAGCGATCGAGGGTGCCGTCCTGCCCAAGGCGGAATTGCGCACATCGTGGCTCTATCAGATGACCCATGCTGTCAACACCGCGCCTTCGCTCTATCTCGAAGCCGGCGCCATCCACGGCTGTGTGCTGTGCAAGGAAGGCGAGCCGATCTGCTACATGGAAGACGTCGGACGGCACAACGCCGTCGACAAGATCGCGGGATGGGCCTGGCGGCACAAGGTCGATGCCGCGGACAAAATCATGTACACCACAGGACGGCTTACTTCCGAAATGGTGATCAAGACCGTGCGAATGGGCATTCCCATTCTGGTGTCGCGCTCCGGCTTCACCGCGTGGGGGGTCGAACTGGCGCGGCAGGTGGGGCTGACACTGATCGGCCGGACCAAGGGCAAGCGATTCATCGCACTGTCAGGACAGGAGCGGATCGTCTTCGACCAAAGCCTGGAATTTGTCGCCGAGGAATCCGCGCGGCACCGGCGCAAGGGCAGCGACGATGACTGAGGACCGGCCATCGACAGTCGGTGTTCTTCTCGCAGGCGGGCTGGCGCGGCGGATGGGCGGCGGCGACAAGCCGATGAAAACCATCGGCGGCCGCACCATCCTCGAGCGTGTGATCGCGCGGCTCGCGCCGCAATGCGATGGACTCATTCTCAACGCCAATGGCGACCCTGCCCGCTTCGCGGCGTTCGGGCTTCCTGTCGTCGCAGACACCGTTGAAGGATTCGCCGGCCCGCTCGCCGGCATCCTGACAGCGCTCGACTGGGCGGCCGCGCACAGGCCGGATGTCGAATGGGTGCTCAGCGCGGCAACGGACTGCCCTTTCCTGCCGCGCGATCTGGTTGCGCGATTGCAACGTGCGCGGATCGCGGAAGACGCCCAACTTGCGGTCGCAGCTTCCGGCGATCAGACCCATCCGGTCATCGGACTCTGGAACGTCGCACTGCGCAGCGAACTTCGGCACGCGCTGGTGGTGGAAGACATACGCAAGATTGATCGCTGGACGGCTCGCTACAAGCTGGCAACAGTGACCTGGCCGGACAAGCCGATTGATCCGTTCTTCAACGCCAACACCGTCGAGGACGTCGCAGAGGCCGAGCAACTCGCGGCGCTCGACGACGCTTGACCCGGCCCCACTATGCCGGACGGAATCCCACCCGCTCCAGCGCTGCCCGCGTTTCCGGCGATGTGAGCGAGTCCAGAAAAGCCCGTACGGCGGGCCGCTGCTTTCGCGCGGTCACGAGCGCAAAGTCATAGTGCTCTTCGGCAAACGGAATGAACCCCAGCCCGGCGGCGCGCGCCACCGGTGCAATGGTCATGCCCCAGTCGGCACGCTTCTGCGCCACCGCCGCCGCGACGGCATTGTGCGAGCGCGGCTGGTTCCAGTAGCCATCCGGTTTTACACCATCGAGCAAACGATCGATCAGAATGCGCGTGCCCGCGCCCTGATTGCGGTTGACCATCAGACATGACGGGTCTTTCAGCGCGGCCCGCACAGCATCTTCCGCACTGAGACTTTCGAAGCGTTCGTCTCCCACACGAAACACAATGCCTTGCATACGCCGGTAGCCCGGCACGAGTTCAAGGCCGGGGACAAGAAACGGCGTGTTGTATGTATCGGTTTTTTCATCGAAGAGATGGATCGGCGCGAGATCACACTCACCGCGCCGCGCCGCGGCCAATCCGCCGAGGCTTCCCACCGAGATCGAACGGACAGACAGTCCGGCGCGCGCCAGCGGCGCCGTGACAACATCGAGTCCCGTACAATGGCTGCCGACAATGACCAGATCGGGCACACGGACATGCGGTGTGAACAGCGTCACTTCTGTGTCGGTTCCTGCGGGCATCTGGTCCGCAAGCGCATCGATTTTCAAAAACCCGTCGGCCTGCGCGAACGACGTGATCGCGCCGGAGCCCTTGCCCGACGGATAGGCGATCAATCCATCGTCGCCCTCCACCAGCGACACCATGACGAATTCGGTACGCCCAAGCTCTGACGCAATACGCACCGGCGCCTTCGCTGTCACGCGCGCATCGTTGCGCGGCGGCAATCCCGCGAGACGGCGCAACACCGGCACGATCATGTCGTGAAATGTGAACATCGCCGACGTGGGAAACCCCGGCAGGATCACGACCGGCTTACCGTCGCACACTGCGAGGCACAACGGCTTTCCCGGCTTCAGCGCAACGCCATGCGCGACGATGCCCGGCTTTCCAAGCCGCGCGACAATGCGATGGGAAACGTCACCTTCGCCTTTCGACGTGCCACCGGACAGAAGAAGCATGTCGCTGGCCGCCAGCGCCTCGCGCATCACAGCTTCGAGCTTGTCCTCCTCGTCCGGGAATGCGCCAAGAAAGACAGCCTCGCCGCCATTTTCGGAGACAGCAGCGGCAACGATCGCGCCGTTGGTGTCGTAGATCGCAGCCGGACGCAGCGGCAGGCCGGGTTGAACAAGCTCGTCTCCGGTTGAGATGATTGCAACGCGCGGCTTCTTCGTCACCGGAACGCGTGCGATCCCCGATGCAGCAAGCATGCCGATCTCGCGCGAGCCCACCAGCGTGCCGGCGCGCAGCAAAATCTCGCCGCGCGCGATATCCGAGCCGGCATAGGAGACGAACTGCCCCGGCGAGACAGCACGCCGGATCTCGATCGCGTCATTGCGCAGCGGCTGCGTATGCTCGATCATCACCACGGCATCTGCGCCGCGCGGAATGGGACCGCCTGTGGCAATCGGCGTCGCCGAGCCTCGCACCACTTGCAATTCCGGCGCAGTGCCGCAGGCAATTGTCTCATCGTTCAACCGCAGGTGAGCTGGCGACGCCTCGCCCGCAGCCTCCAGATCGGCGGAACGAACGGCAAACCCGTCAACGTTGGAACGGTCGAACGGCGGCACGTCCATCGCTGCCACCACATCGCTCGCCAAGGCCAGACCGAGCGCATCCGAAAGCGCGCGCTCCTCAACCGCAAGATCGCGCGGAAACAGCGCAGCCTCGAATCGCGCGAGCGCCTCCTCACGCGACAGGATCGTGAGAAACTGATCCTGATCCGCGCCATCGCGGCTTGAAGCTGGCCCTGACTTGTTCATTTCACTTAACTCATGACACTTCGCGAAGGGAAAGCGCGCCGACCGGCGTTCCGGCGGCATGACCCTCGCTGTTTCCCGCCACGGCAAGCCAGGCGTCGGCGCTGATAATGGCATCGAGTGAAAACTGTCCTGCCGCAAGCGGCATCCAGGCCTGATCCGACATTTTCAGCAGCACGATTTCGGCGACACCGATAGCGGAAGAAATCTTGCGCGCAAGGGGGCGGACCATTTCCTGCCGCGGCTGTCGTGCGGTCAGCATGTCCAGCACCGGTTGAACCACCGCAAGGCAAGCGCCCAGGGCCTGATCGGGCAAGCCCGGCAGCGCGACCAACGGCGTTGCGCCGATTTTACCAACGGCTGCGGTGCGCCCCGGCTGGAGGGCAAGGCCGTGCGCTAGCAGCGTGCCGCGCTCCTTGAGCGCCAGAACTGCCGTATCCATCCGACCGCTCCCCGTTCCGCCGACCGTCAGCAGCAGATCGCATCCCTCTGCGCCGATAGCAGCAGATACGCTTGCCACGTCGCGTCCCCTCGTTTTCGACATCGTCACGCGAGCGCCTGCGGCTTTCGCGAAATCGAAAATAAACTGTGACGACGCTGTGCTGCTGTCCGCCGCCTGCACATCGATCACGCGAACTTGCGGAGATCGAACCGCCACGTGCGCAAGTCCAGCCACGCGGGCTGCGAGCACATCGAGTGAGCCGACAACCCGGCCCGCTTCAGCAATCGAGCGTCCCGGCGCAAGATCCTCTCCGGCGCGGCGGACTCCCTGACCGGGTACGGCTTCGGCCACAACCTGACACAACGGCCCGGCCTGCTCCACGAGATCGGAATCCAGCACGCAATCGCAATTGTCCGGGAGACACTCCCCCGTCTCGACCCAATGCGGCGAGTTCACAAGCTGAAGCGGCGAATAGGACGATGCGCCGACGATGTCGCTCGCGCGCAGCGCCCATCCATCTGTGGTTGCCGTGTTGAAGGCCGGGAACGCCGCCTTTAACGGAGACGTCGCGGCTGCGACACGGCCGATCACCTCCTCTAGCGGCACTTCAATGGCATCGACGGGCTTCAGGTCGCTACACAGCAACCTGAGCGCAACATCGAGCGGCGTGAGCGCCGCTGTCAAACGCTGTGTCTGAATCATGCCGAATGGTGGACCATCTGGCGGTGGCTTAGCAACCGCCAGATGAACCTGCCTCAAACACGCTTGTCAGGATGCCTTCTTTTCGGCGTTGGGGAAGAACAGCTGCTTGCCGTTGACCTGATAAGCGGCGATAGCGGCCTGCCCCTCCGGCGAAATCAGCCAGTTAATAAAACTCTGGCCAAGATCCTTTTTCACGGTGGGGTGCTTTTCGGGGTTCACGAGAATGACGCCATACTGGTTGAACAGGCGCCTGTCGCCTTCGACCACAATCGTGAGGTCGCCGGGGCTCTTGAACGACAGCCAGGTGCCCCGATCGGAAACGACGTAGGCATTCATCGCACCCGCGGTGTTGAGCGCGGCGCCCATGCCCTGCCCGATCTCGCGGTACCAAGGTCCTTTGGCGGTTTCGAGATCGACTCCGGCCTGCTTCCACAAGGCAAGCTCCGCCGAATGGGTACCTGACTTGTCGCCACGCGAGACAAATGGAGCGGCCTTTTCCTGAATGGTTTTCAGCGCAACGACAATGTCCTTGCCCTTGACGCCTGCAGGATCGGTTTTCGGGCCGATCAGGACAAAGTCATTATACATGACATCGAAGCGCTTCACGCCCTGCCCTTCGCTGACGAATTTTTCTTCCTGCGCCTTGGCATGCACGAAGACAACGTCGGCGTCGCCGCGCCGCGCCGTATCAAGCGCCTGCCCGGTGCCCTGCGCAATCACCTTCACGTCAATGCCGGTCTTGGCTTTGAACAAAGGCAGGATGTGCCCGAACAGACCGGAATCCTGGGTCGATGTCGTCGAGGCGACGACGATGGACTTGTCCTGGGCGGAGACTGGTGTCGTGAACGCCGCGGCAAGCAGTGAGGCGACGAGGGCATAAGCATATCGATGTGTCATGACATGTCCTTGTGAGGGTTCAAACGACGAGATCACCGCGCACGAAAGCCGCAGCTTCCGGTGTCGACGGGTTCCTGAGAAAGTCTTCGGCAGGTGCCTGTTCGCGGACGGTGCCGCGCACCATGAAAACAACATCACCGGCAAGCCGCCGCACCTGGCCCAGATCGTGAGATGCCATGACGATCTTGATTCCGGATTGAGCGGCGGCACGTACGATCTCCTCGACGCCGCGCGTCGCCGCTGGATCAAGACTCGCGGTCGGCTCGTCGAGCATGAGCAATTCGGGATCCCGTGCAAGCGCGCGCGCAAGGGCAACCCGCTGTTGCTCACCGCCGGAGAGACGGCGGGCCGGGCGCATCGCGAGTTCGGAGAGGCCTACGCGTTCAAGCAATTCCACCGTACGAGCGGCAACCTTCTCGCGCGGGTAATCCGCATGGGTCAGGCCGTAAGCGACATTGGCGGCAGCAGTCCGTCGTAACATGACCGGGCGCTGAAACACGAACGCGCGCCGTGTTGGCTTGATGTCGGCCCGCCCGCCCCAGGTGATTGTGCCTTCGGTTTGCACCGAAAGACCCATACAGAGCCGCAGCAGCGTACTCTTGCCCGCCCCGTTCGGCCCCACCACCACGGTCGGCGCACCGGATGCGAGCGTCAGACTCAGGCGATCGATAATCGTCGTGACGCCAGCGCGAACGGAAACTCGATCGAAGATGACAGGAAGATCGGTGACCGGCGCGCGCATGTTCACCCCGCCTGCCGTTCGGACCACATACGCGCGCCCCATGCGGCGGCGTTGATCGCAAAAACCAGAACGACGAGAATCAAACCGAGCCCTAGTGCGAGCGGCAGGTTTCCTTTCGATGTCTCCAGTGCGATCGCCGTGGTCATCGTCCGGGTGAAGCCGTCGATGTTGCCGCCGACGATCATGACGGCGCCCACTTCTGCCGCGGCCCGGCCGAAGCCGGCAAGCAATGCGGTCAGCAGACTGAAGCGCGCATCCCACAACAGCGTCGTCATGCGGCCAAGCGGCCCGACGTCCATCGCAGACAGTTCGTCGCGATATTCTGTCCAAAGATCTTCAATGGTCTGGCGTGCAAGTGCGGCGATGATCGGCACGATCAGGATCGCCTGCGCAATCACCATGGCGGACGGCGTGAACAGAATGCCGAGCTCGCCGAGCGGTCCGGAGCGCGAGAGAAGAAGATAGACCACAAGGCCGACAACGACCGGCGGAAGTCCCATGAAGGCATTCAGGAGGACCACGATGGCATTGCGTCCGGAAAAGCGTGTAAGCGCCAGGACCGCCCCGAGTGGCAGGCCAATGCAGGCCGCGAGCACGACGGCCGAAAGGCTGACAGCGAGCGACAGTTTGACGATGGCAAATAACGCTGCATCGCCGCTCACGATCAATTGCCAGGCGTTTAGCCCGTCCAGCATTCCGTTTCCTCCCCATGCGTTGTCCTGCATATTTTTCGATGGTGTCAATGAATTGAAAATATGCAGGAATAATCATATAAACGCAGAATGGAAATGCTGACGACCAGTGAGGCAGCCGATTACCTCCGCCTTGGCGAGCGCAAGCTCTACGAGCTCGTCGCGGAAGGCGCGATCCCCTGCACCAAGGTCACTGGCAAGTGGCTTTTCCCGCGCGACGAGCTCGACCGCTGGATGCTGTCAGGCCTGATGCGGCCGGCCGGAATGATGGCGGCCGATCCGCCGCTCATTGTCGGTGGAAGCCAGGACGTGCTGCTCGAATGGTGCCTGCGTGAATCCGGCTCCGGCCTCGCGACTCTTACGGAGGGGACCGAAAGCGGTGTTGGACGCGTCTTGCGCGGCGAAGCGATCGCCGCGGCCATTCATTTTCATACGGACAATGAGGTGAACGGTTCAGGCGAAGACGCGAATGTCGCCGCGGTGCGCACGTTGTCGGGCTTGCACGATGCGGCGTTGATCGGTTTCGTGCGGCGCGAACAGGGCCTCCTGCTCCAGCCGGGAAATCCGAAAGGTCTGAATGGGCTCGCGGATGTCCTCGCGCGCGGTGCAACCATGGCCCTGCGGCAGCCCGGTGCGGGCGCTCAGATGCTGCTGGAAGTTCTTTTGAAACAGCATGGCGCGAAGCCGAAAGATCTCCGCCGGCTCGAGCCGCCCTGCTTGACCGGACCCGATCTCGCAACAGCGATCCGCGCGGGCGAAGCCGATTGCGGCATTGCGACGCGGGCTGCCGCTAGAGCAGCGGGTCTCGATTTCGTGCCGTTGCTCTGGGAAAATTTCGATCTGGTGATGCGGCAGCGCTCTTACTTCAAGCCTGCACTTCAAGCATTGGTCGGCTTTATTTCAAGAAAGCCGCTCAGGCAACGCGCGACCGATCTCACCGGCTATGACGTTTCGCCCGCCGGGACGGTCCGCTTTTTTGCGTGACGTTATTTTGATTTGGTGTCCGGCGGACAATCCGGGCTCACCTGCATCGGTTTGCCATCACTCTGGACAGTTGGCGCCGCAGAATTGGCATGGCCGCTGGCTGACGGCAGGATGGCGCTCTTCTCCATCGCCATCGAGTTCGTCGACGATGAATCCGCCGCCTTGCCCGTCGTTGTGCCGGGGGCCGTGTTGCAACTGGTTTCCGGCTTGTCAGCCGACGGTGCCGGCGTCTGTGCGAAGACAGGCGTCGTGGTGAAAACGCCCACAAGAATGGCTGCGGTGATCCGGTCAATCATTTTGAGGCTCCTGTGAGCGGAAAACATCAAGCGTCCGAACGAGGCAAACGCCCGTCCGTGACCATTGTTCCGTTGCAGCCAGTGACGCGCTGACGCAGGACCGCTTGGGCAGCACTTTATTGAACAGGACTTTCATGCTTCGCTGGATAAGAAATGAAAATGGCTTTTCGAGAAGGAACCACCGGTGCAAGGCGTTGACCGTCGCAACATAAGGTACCGGTTTCGCCTTTTGCTCGCGGTCAGTGTACTCGCCGCGGCAATCGGTGCGATTCCTGCCATCGCACAGTTACGTGGCCACGGCGGCCCGGTTCGGGCGCTTGCGATTTCATCCAACGGACGAACACTGCTCTCGGGAAGCTTCGATGGCAGCGCGATTCGCTGGTCGCTTGATCGCGACGCTGCCGAACAAGTGCTGCGATTTCATGCCGATGCCGTCAATGCGACCGCCCTCCTCAGGGATGGCCGCGCAGCAACTGCGGGCGCTGATGGTCGCATCGCAATCTGGACTCCGGGCAAACAGCAGCCTGACAGCGTACTCGAAGGCCACACGGCCCCGATCGCCGCGTTAGCGCTGTCACCGGATGGGGCAATCCTCGCTTCGGCGGCGTGGGATCACACTGTGCGACTCTGGCCGCTCGCTGGCGGCCCAGCGCGTGTGCTCGAGGGCCATACGCAAAACGTCAACGGCGTCGCCTTCAGCCCCGATGGCAAATCTCTTGTCAGTGTCAGCTACGACCTCACGGTTCGCATCTGGCCGCTCGACAGCACGGCTTCGCCGGTCATTGTTGCCCTGCCCACACCGCTGAACGCGGTGGTCGTGTCCGGTGACGGCGAGATCGCCACCGCCGGCGCAGACGGGAAAATCTATTTCCTCACCGGCGCGGGAAAACCGGACGGCGAAGCTGCCGCGGGACCGATACCGGTGATTGCAATGGCGGCATCGAAAGATGGTGCATTGCTCGCGGCGGCGGATGTTCGGGGCTCGGTTGCGATCGTCGATCGCAAAGCGCGCGCACTCGCCCGCAGGCTCGTCGGACCGGGACTTCCGGTGTGGTCGGTGGCGTTCCTGCCGGACAACGGCACGCTTTTGACCGGCGGCGCCGACACCGTGATCCGGCGCTGGAACGCACGCACCGGAGAGCCGATCGGATCGACAATTCAGGACAGCCCGAACGACCCGCTCGCCGCCTTTGCGGGTGACCGCGGCGCCGAGGTTTTTAAAGCTTGTGTGGCGTGTCATACGCTCACGCCCGATCAGGGCAACAAGGCTGGCCCAACGCTCTCGGGAATTTTCGGACGCAAGATCGCAACGCTGCCGGGCTACAATTTTTCAGAGCCACTGAAAAAGCTCGACATCGTTTGGACGCCGGAAACCGTGGCGAAACTTTTCGAGATCGGCCCCGCAGCCTATACTCCGGGCACAAAAATGCCGGAGCAGCTGATCGGATCGCCCGAGGATCGTAGCGCGCTGGTCCAGTTCCTTGCTCGCGCGACAAAGAAATAAGCCCGAAAACTTTCCTGGTTCAGTTCCGCAGGCCGGGCGCCTCATGGCCGGTGCGCGCGACGTACTCCGTATAGCCGCCGCCATACTGGTGAACGCCTTCCGGCGTCAACTCGAGCACCCGGTTGGACAAGGCTGCGAGAAAGTGCCGGTCGTGCGAGACGAATAGCATGGTGCCCTCAAACTGCGAGAGCGCTTCGATGAGCATTTCCTTCGTCGCCATATCGAGATGGTTCGTCGGCTCGTCCAGCACCAGAAAATTCGGCGGATCGAACAGCATCTTCGCCATCACCAGCCTTGCTTTCTCGCCGCCTGAAAGAACCCGGCACCTTTTCTCGACGTCGTCACCCGAGAAGCCGAAGCACCCAGCCAGAGCGCGCAACGATCCCTGCCCCGCCTGAGGAAACGAATATTCCAGTTCCTCGAACACGGTGCGTTCGCCATCGAGCAGATCCATGGCGTGCTGCGCGAAGTAACCCATCTTCACGCTGCCGCCGAGACTGACCATTCCATCATCCGGCTCTGTGGAGCCAGCCACCAGCTTCAGCAGCGTGGACTTGCCCGCGCCATTGATGCCCATCACACACCAGCGTTCCCTGCGCCGTACCGAGAAGTCCAGCCCCTCGTAAATGCTCCGGCTACCATAGCCCTTGTGTACATTCTTCAAGCTCACGACGTCTTCACCGGAGCGCGGCGCTGGCAGAAACTCGAACGCCACCGTCTGGCGTCGCTTGGGCGGCTCGACGCGTTCGATCTTGTCCAGTTTCTTCACGCGGCTCTGCACCTGTGCCGCATGCGAGGCGCGCGCCTTGAACCGCTCGATGAACTTGATTTCCTTCGCCAGCATCGCCTGCTGCCGCTCGAACTGCGCCTGCTGCTGCTTTTCGGCGAGCGCACGCTGCTGCTCATAGAATTCGTAATTGCCCGAATACGACGTCAACGAACCGCCGTCGATTTCCACCACCTTGCTGACGATGCGATTCATGAACTCGCGATCGTGCGAGGTCATCAGCAGCATACCCTCATAGTTTTTGAGGAATTCTTCCAGCCAGATAAGGCTTTCCAGATCCAGATGGTTGCTCGGTTCATCCAGCAGCATCGCATCAGGCCGCATGAGCAGAATGCGGGCCAGCGCCACGCGCATTTTCCAGCCGCCCGAAAGCGCGCCGACGTCGCCATCCATCATCTCCTGACTGAAACTCAGGCCTGCGAGGACTTCACGGGCGCGGCCCTCAAGGGCGTAACCGTCCAGTTCCTCGAAGCGGTGCTGCACCTCGCCATAGCGCTCGATAATGGCGTCCATCTCGTCCGCCTTGTCGGGGTCCGCCATGGCGGCCTCGAGTTCTTTCAACTCCGCAGCCACGGAACTGACCGGCCCGGCCCCGTCCATGACCTCGGACACCGCACTGCGGCCCGACATCTCACCGACGTCCTGGCTGAAGTAGCCGATGGTCACACCGCGATCGACGGCCACCTGACCTTCATCAGGGAGTTCCTGGCCGGTGATCATCCGAAACAGCGTCGTCTTGCCTGACCCGTTCGGACCGACGAGGCCAACCTTTTCGCCTCTCTGAAGCGCTGCGGAGGCTTCGATGAAGAGAATCTGATGGCCATTCTGCTTGCTGATATTGTCGAGACGGATCATGTGCACACGAGTCAGGGGAAAAAGTTGCGCCGTCTTAGGCCATGTGGCGCGGCCACGGAAGGGTGCGTATCACCACCAGACCACGCGAATACGACCCCGGAAATTTGCTGTTTCGCAAAAACAAAATAGCTACGTCGGATCAATATTTTACGATGAATTTCTCAAGCAAGATGGACGCCAGCCGCGCAGCATCGTAGCAATGCGCTGATACGCCCTCGCTGACCGGCGGCGTCCGGTTTAGGGTGATCTGACAACAGCCGGAGATATCGATCGTGACGGAACATCTGCCGGCGGCTTCCATCGAAGCCGTCGAAACCAGCCTCGCCTCGGCCGGCTATATCGCCAGCCGCCAGATTGCGACCGCGGTCTTTCTCGCGCAGCGAATTGAAAAGCCCATCCTTGTCGAGGGCCCCGCCGGTGTCGGCAAAACCGAGCTTGCCAAGGCTCTCGCCGCCTCGCGCAACCTCTCAATGATCCGCTTGCAGTGTTATGAGGGCCTTGATGAGGCAAAGGCGCTCTACGAGTGGAAATACGCCAAGCAGCTTCTCTATACGCAGATCCTGAAAGACAAGGTCGGCGAAGTCCTCGGCGGGGCTGAAACGCTTCCCGCCGCCCTGAGCCGCTTGCACGATTTTGGCGACGTCTTCTTCTCCCGCGAGTTCGTCGAACCCCGCCCTCTTTTGCAGGCGCTGCAGCAGACCAACGGCTGCGTGTTGCTGATCGACGAAATCGACAAGGCCGACGCGGAGTTCGAGGCTCTGCTTCTGGAAATCCTGTCTGATTTCCAGATCACCATTCCCGAACTCGGAACGATCTCGGCCATCGTGCCGCCGACCGTGATTCTGACCTCGAACGGCGAACGCGACCTCGGCGACGCCCTCAAGCGGCGCTGCCTACACCTTCACATCGGATTTCCCGATCAGAAGCTGGAAGAGCGGATCATCGAAAGCCGCGTTCCGGGAATCTCGCAATCCCTGCGCAAGCAGATCGTCGGCTTCATCAACGAGGTTCGCACTCTCGATCTGAAGAAGCTGCCGTCGGTCAGCGAAACCATCGACTGGGCGCGCGTGCTCGTCCTCCTGGAAGCGCCGGAACTCGACAGCGAGACCGTCAAGGAAACGCTGAACGTTCTCCTGAAGTACGAAGCGGACATCGAAACCACGCTGCCGCAAGTCAGCGCTTTAGTGGCCAAGGGCGGCCGACAGAACGTATTCGGATAATGCAATGAGGGAAAACCTTCATCGCTTCTTTCGTGCAGCGCGCGGCGCAGGTGTTCGCATCTCGCCGTCCGAGAGCATGGATGCGATGAGGGCTGTGGCTGACATCGGTTTTTACGACCGGTCCGTTCTGCGCGACACCTTTCTCGTGACTCTCGCCAAGAGCCAGGAAGAAAAGCGGCTGCTCAGCGACTGCTTCGATGTGTTCTTCGATCATCCCGAGCTGACCCAGCCCCTCGCCGATGGCGATCCGGACGCCTCGGGCGAACAGCAAGAGGGCTCGGAATCTGGGCAGACTGAAGGCACCCCCGGCGCGCCCTCCTCCGGCCTCGGCCAACTGGCGCAGACGCTTCTTTCGCAGGACCGTGCCGAGATGGAAGCGGCCATTTCCAATGCGGCCAACGCCGCTTCGCTGTCAGACATCCGGTTTTTCACCCAGCGCGGCATCTTTTCCAGCCGGATTCTCGATCTGCTTGGAATTCAGCAACTGCGCGACGATCTCGAGCAACTGGCGCAAACCAACCCTTCCGAAGCCGAGCGGCTCGCTGCCGCGACCGAGGCCCTGCGCGAAAACGTTCGCGATCGCGTCTCACAGGCACTCCTTCTGTACGGGCGCGAAGAAACCGAAAATCTTCGCAACGAAATCCTGAAGAATGCGCCCCTCTCGCAGCTCGACCGGCGGCAGGTCGAACAGATGCGCGCGCTCATCCGCGTCATGGCGCGGCGGCTCCGCGAGCGCTACAGCAGGCCCCGCAAGCGCCAGCGGCGCGGGCATCTCGACGTGCGCCGAACCATCCGGCGCAACGCCGCGTGGGGCGGCGTTCCGTTCCTGACCACGTGGAAACGCCGCCACCGCGACAGGCCGAAAATCGTTGCTATCTGTGACGTCAGCGGCTCCGTCGCCAAGGTGTCGGATTTTTTTCTGCTGCTGATTTACAGCCTGCATGAAATTGTCTCCGATGTGCGCTCTTTCGCGTTCTCGGGTCATCTGGTGGATGTCAGCGACATTCTGGATTCAAAAACGCCCGAGGCAGCCATGGCGGACATCATGTCGCTGGTCGGCCTGGGATCGTCCGACTACGGAAAATCGCTGGCGGATTTCGAGTCACAATGGATGCGCCACGTCACACCGCAGACGACGGTCATTGTGCTCGGTGACGCGCGAACGAACAATCTCAATCCGCGGGCCGATATCCTTCGTCGTATTTCGGAGAGATCAAAGCGGCTGGTATGGCTCAATCCCGAAGGGCGCATGATCTGGGGAATGGGCGATTCCGAAATGCCGCGATACGCGACGTATTGCAGCGTCGTCCGTCAGTGTTCGACGGCCCGACAGCTTGAACGCGCCATCTCCGATATCGTTTCATCCTACCAATAAAACGGGAGAGCCCTCCCCCTGTTGGGGACAGGACCTCCTCTCGTTTCTCACCAGGTATCGATGCACGGCCGCTTGCGGTGCTCGCGCTTTGCCGGCTTCGGCACCGAGCGCAGCCCGGCCATGATCCAGCTTCGCGTTTCCGCGGGATCGATCACGTTGTCGATTTCGAACACCGACGCGATCGAAGTGGCCTTGCCGTTGGCGTATAGTTCGGCGACTTTTGCCTTGTAGTATTTCTCGCGTTCCACCGGATCGGGAATCGCTTCCATCTCCTTGCGAAAGCCGAGCCGGACATAGCCTTCCAGACCCATGCCACCAAATTCGCCGGTCGGCCACGCCGCCGTGAAGAACGACGCGTGGAAGCCACCGCCGATCATCGACTGCGCGCCAAGGCCGTAACCCTTGCGAAGCACGATTCCAAACAGTGGCACGGTCATGCTTGCGCCGGTTACGAACATGCGCGCCACATGACGAACGATTGCGGTTTTCTCTGCCTCCGGGCCAACCATGAATCCCGGCGTGTCGCACAACGACACGATCGGAATGTCGAACGCGTCGCAAAGTTGCAGGAAGCGCGCCGCCTTGTCACCCGCGTTGGCGTCGATCGCACCACCGAGATGCTTGGGATTGTTCGCAATCAGGCCGAAAGGCTTGCCCTCGATTCGGATGAACGCCGTAATCATGCCGACGCCGAAGTCGCGCCGGATTTCGAGCACCGAGCCTTCGTCTGCGATCAGATCGATGACGGATCGGATATCGTAGACACGCAGGCGGTTTTCGGGGATCGCGCGGCGTAGCAACCGCTGGTCAGGTGCTTTCCAGTCGGCAAGCGCGCCCTGAAAATACGACAGGTATTTTTGCGCGGCAGCCGTCGCGGCCTCTTCGTCCGCGACGAGAATATCGACAACCCCATTGGGCGACTGGAACGACACCGGCCCCACTTCCGCCGGATGATAGACGCCAAGGCCGCCACCTTCGATCATCGCCGGTCCACCCATGCCGATCGACGCATTCTCCGTGGCAATGATAACATCACAGCAGCCGAGCATTGCGGCATTGCCTGCGAAGCAATAGCCCGAAACGACGCCGACCACCGGCACCAGCCCGGACAACCGCGCAAACTGCACGAACGAGGGCCCGTCGAGGCCAGTCATGCCGAGCCGGTCGGTATCGCCGGGTCGACCGCCGCCGCCTTCAGCATAGAACACAAGCGGCATGCGCCACTGCTCGGCAAGGCTGAGCATCCGGTCGATCTTCTTGTGATTCATGTGACCCTGAGTGCCGGCCAGCACGGTGTAATCGTAAGAGATCACCATGCAGCGTGCATCCTGCTCGCCGAGCTTGGTTGCGTTCACTGTCGCAACACCGGCAACAAGACCGTCGGCCGGGGTGTTCTTGATCAGGTCATCGACAGGCCGGCGGCGGCGCTGCGCGGCAATCGCCAGCGAGCCGTACTCCATGAATGATCCCTCGTCGACGAGCTGGGCGATATTCTCCCGCGCCGTTCTCTGGTTCGTCTTGCGGCGGCGCTCCACCGACTGCGGCCGGTTTTCATCCAGTGTATTGCCCTGGCGTGCGATCATCTCGGCCAGATCGGGACGAATGAAATCGAGATCGATCTCGGCTTCCTCCACCAACTCCTGCCCGACCATCTCCTGCGGCTCGATATAGAGGATCGTTTCGGCCTGCATTAGCGTGACGCCGTCAGCCGCGACGATCCTGGTGATCTTTCCGCCCTGCTGGGCGGTCACCAGATGCTCCATCTTCATGGATTCGATGATCGCAAGTTGCTGTCCCGGATGAACGATGTCGCCCTCAGCAACCGGGATCGCAACCACCGTACCTTGCAGCGGCGCCGCTACTGCGACCGATCCCGCCGGCCCGCTCGTCGCGCCGTCATTCTTGGCGCCGGTACCCGATTTATCCTCGCCCACGCTTGTAAAGAACAGCGGCTGAGCAGGCTCCCTGGCCGCGCTAACAAGCGCGGCCGCATGGGTATCGACAAAATTCGTGCTGATCTGGTTGGCAACAAAATCCGGATTTGCCAGCAGCGCCTGGATGAACGGGATGTTGGTCGCGACACCGTCGATACGAAATTCGCGCAGCACGCGCGCAGCCTTTGCGACCGCATCAGGCCAGCGTGCGGACGGCGTATGAACGATCACCTTGGCCAGCAGCGAGTCAAAGGCAGCGCTTGTCTTGTAGCCAGCATAACCGAAGGTATCAACACGCACGCCCGGACCGGACGGCGGCTCAAATACCCCCAGCACGCCGCCGGTCGGCTTCGTTGCTCCGCTCTCGTCCATCACTTCCATGTTGATGCGTGATTGAATCGCAAAGCCGCGCGGCGACGGGACATCGGACTGCGCCAGCCCGAGCGAGCCCAGCGTCGCACCGTCTGCGACCGCAAGCTGCGATTTCACCAGATCGACGCCGAGCACTTCTTCCGTGACCGTATGCTCGACCTGAAGCCGCGGATTTGCCTCGATAAACGCAAAGGCGCCATCGCCCTCGCCAGCTTCCCCGTCCACCAGAAACTCGAAGGTGCCGAGGCTGTCGTAGTTCGCCGCTCCGGCCAGTTGTTTTGCGGCTTCAACGATGCGCGCACGGAGACCATCGCTAAGCGAAGGGCTTGGCGCGACCTCGATCAGCTTCTGGTTGCGGCGCTGGATGGTACACTCGCGTTCCCACAGATGGCTGATCGCGCCATGGCGATCCCCGATAATCTGCACTTCGATATGGCGCGCCTTGCGAATGAGCCGCTCGACATACACACCGTCGCTGCCAAATGCCGCTTTCGCCTCGGACTGGCAGCGTGCATATGCTTCCTCCAGATCGGACGCCTTCTCCACAGCACGCATGCCGCGGCCACCGCCGCCGGCCATCGCCTTGACCATGACAGCGCCGTCCTTGCCGAGCGATGCAAAAAACGCTTTTGCCTCGTCCAGCGTGGTCGGGCCGACGGTGCCTTCGATCACCGGGACACTGCAACGTTTCGCCAGCGCTTTCGCCGCAACCTTGTCACCGAACAGATCAAGCGCCTCAGGCGAAGGCCCGACGAATATAATCCCCTCTTCCGCGCAGCGCCGTGCCAGCACAGAGTTCTCGCTGAGAAATCCGTAACCCGGATGCAGTGCATCGCAACCGGTGGATTTCGCCGCCGAGATCACGCCTTCAATATCAAGATAGGCACGTGCACCGCGCCCGGGAATTTCGCAGGCCTTGTCCGCAGCACGGACATGAAGCGATAATGCATCGTCAGCCGGATAGATCGCAACCGTTGCGAGCCCTGCGTCTGCGGCGGCGCGCGCGATACGAATCGCGATCTCGCCCCGGTTGGCGATCAGCAGCTTGCGAAATGACATAACTCTCTCCGTCACAAAACAACATCACTCCGGTGCGGGCACTCGTGACACCGCACCGGATGAACAATTTAGCGATCAACTCACGAGGCGGCGGGCGTCTTCACGTCAAGTTCCTGCTTCTTGACCTTGCCGGTCGCGGTCATCGGCAACGCGTCGATGATCCGCACTTCCGGCACCTTGTAGACAGCCATCCGCTCCGCGCACCATGTACGAATATCTTCCGGCCTGGTCGTTCCGATCGCCTCAGGTTTGAGCTGAATGAACGCCACCGGCACCTGTCCCTTGTCGGGATCATCACGTCCGACAACACCCGACCCCAGCACCGCGGGATGCTGTCCGAGCAGCGCCTCGATCTCCGGCGGAAACACGCTCATGCCCTTGACCTTCAGCATCTCCTTGCGGCGACCGAGGAAGTGAATAAACCCTTCGGTATCGATGCATCCGATGTCGCCGGTGCGCAACCAGCCATCGACGAGAGACTCTGCCGTCGCTTC
Source organism: Afipia sp. GW823-FHT06G09 (assembly GCF_058794875.1). Classification (NCBI taxonomy): domain Bacteria; kingdom Pseudomonadati; phylum Pseudomonadota; class Alphaproteobacteria; order Hyphomicrobiales; family Nitrobacteraceae; genus Afipia; species Afipia sp. GW823-FHT06G09. The sequence goes on along the minus strand of NZ_JBXAHF010000004.1, from coordinate 222,652 downwards.
CGGCTTGTTCCAGTAGCTCTTGAGCAGCGACGGCGTGCGAACGCGGATTTCCCCCTCGCTCCCAAGCGGTACGAGTTCGCCGGTCTGGAAGTCCGTGATCTTGAACTCCGCGCCCGGCACCGGAAGTCCGACGAAAATCGGCTGCGAGATCAAATCGAAATCATTGTCCTGGAAACCCGCCGTGAAGGTGTTCGACGTATGGGTTTCGGTCATGCCATACGCAGCTTCTGTTAGAACTGTTCCCGTCAGATACTTCCACCGCTTGCGATAGTCAGGATTGAGCTTCTTCACGAACGACACCACGCGGACCTGTGTCAGCGACGACAGGTCGAACTCCTTGAATCGCGGATGATCCATCAGCTCGACCGCGCCATCCACCGGCATCGCCGTGATGTTGACTTTATACTTGTCGATAGCAGCAAGTGTGCTCACCGCATCCCAGCGCGCCAGCAGCACGAGCGTCGCGCCAGTGAACAGCGGGAAAATCAGTCCAAAGTTCTCACCCGCAATCCAGAATTCCGGGAAGAATGACAGAAAGATGCTGTCCTCGTTGGCTGCGACAGAAATGCCATGGTTGGCCGCGGCCGTATAGACCATGTCGCGTTGGGTATGGACACAGCCCTTCGGCATGCCCGTCGTACCGCCAGTGTAGTTGAGCGCCGCAATGTCATCGAGACTGGCCGGCGGCAGCGGAACAGGCGCAGGCATCGCAGCAAGAGCCGGCAGCAGATCGGTCGCGCCCGGAACCGCGAGGCGCGGGCCGGTGATCGAATCCGGGACCGGAATGGAGGGGTTTGCAGGGATAACATCGGCGAAGCTGGTGACGATGACCTCGCGCAGCTTGGTCTCCGCTCTCACCTGATCGACGGTCGCCGCAAGCTGGTCGAGCGCGACGATGACCTCGGCATCTGTGTCGTTGAGCTCATAGGCGAGCTCGAAAGCGCGCGACAACGGGCTGACTGGCACATGGATCGCACCCAGTTTAAGGATACCGAAGAACACAATGTGAAACTGCGGACAGTTTGGAAGAAACACGGCGACGCGATCGCCCTTGCGCACGCCCTTCGCCTGCAAGAGGGCTGCGAACCGGTCGCTTTGTTGATCGAGATCGGCATAGGTCGTCACATGGCCGTAGAAAATCACCGCCGGTCGCTGCGGCCGCCGTTTCGCCCAGGCACGCAGATATTCGGTAAGCGCGACCTCGCCGTGAGGATACTGCGGCACTCGCGGGATTCCCTCTGGCCATGTCTTGCTCCAGAGGGCGTGCAACTGCTCCAGATATTCTTTTTCGTCCAGGCGCGCGGCCATTTCCGTTCTTCCTTCTTATCTTTCAGAAATTAATCATCAACGGCGCTTCATGGTTGGATCGAGCGCAACACGCATCGACTCGCCCAGCGTGTTGAACGCAAGTGCCGTGAACAAAATCGCAAGCCCAGGCGGATACATCTGTTCAGGCGCGATCTCCATGTTCTGGTAAGCGCGCGCCAGCATCGCGCCCCAGCTCGGGTCCGGCGGCTGAATGCCAAGACCGAGGAAACTGAGGCTTGCTTCAGCGAGCAGCGCTGCGGCCAGCAACAACGTGACCTGGACGATCACCGGCTGAATTGCATTCGGCAGAACATGCCGCCAGAGGATGCGCCCCGTGGAAACGCCGAAACAACGCGCCACATCAACATAGAGTTCGTTGCGCACCACCAGCGTGCGCGCACGGACCAGCCGCGCCAGTTGTGGCGCGAACACGATCCCGACCGAGATCATACCGTTGGTCAGGCCGATCCCGAGTGCACCCGTGACCGCGATGGCGAGCACAATGGCTGGAAACGACAGGAAGCTATCCACCACGCGGCTGATCGCCTCGTCGACCCATCCCCCCAGATAGCCGGCCAGCACACCGACCGGAACGCCAATCGCAACGGCGATGGCGACGGCGAGAAAGCTTGCGTAGAGTGACGCCATGCCGCCGTAGATCAGCCGGCTCAGCGTATCGCGGCCGAGATCATCAGCGCCGAGCCAGTGCTTCGCCGTCATCGGCGACAAAGCCGCATCGAGATCTTGCAACGTCGGTGAATAGGGAGAAATCCAGGGCCCCAGGATCGAAATCAGGATAAGGATCAGCAGAAACGACAGGCTTAAAGCGCCCCGCAGATCAGAACGAAACCAGCGGCCGAAGCCAGCGAACCAGCTTGGCTTGCGTTCCACGATGACAACCGTATCCGCCATCTCAGGAAATCCTCGGGTCGAGAACGCTGTAGAGAATGTCGGTCAGCAGATTCAGCGTGACCACAATAAGGACCATTGCGAACACGACGCCCTGCACCACCGGAAAATCCCGGTTCATCGCAGCATTGACAATGAGACTGCCCATACCGGGAATGGCGAACACAGCCTCCACGACGACTGTTGCCGCAAGCATGCGATTGGCGAGCAGGCTCACCACCGTGAGGAGATTAACGCTGACATTCTTCAGCCCGTGCCGCCACAGGATTGACGACGGCGGCAGGCCCTTGGCGTGCAAAGTGCGCACCTGCTGCGACGACAGGATTTCGACCAGCGAGGAGCGAAGCTGCCTTGCAACCTCGGCGATGCCACCGGAAGCCAACGCTGTCGCGGGCAGAATCGCATGACGTAACGCACCCCAGGGATCCTGCGAGAACGCCACTGCCCCCGTAGCCGGCAACCAGTTCATTTCCAGTGCGAAGAATGCCACCAGCAACATGCCGAGCCAGAAGTTCGGCACAGCAACACCCAGCGATGCGATCGCCATGACGAAACTGTCGATCCATGATCCCGGCCGACTGGCCGCCGCGATACCAAGCGGAATTCCGATAAATAGCGACAGCAGCAGCGCGAGTGTCACGATCAGAAGCGTGTGTGGCAGACACCGCTGGATCGAGGTGAGGACCGCCTCACTTGAAATGAGCGAGTTCGACAAATCACCATGCGCAGCTTTCCAAAGCCACGCCCCGTATTGGACGAGAAACGGCCGGTCGAGGCCGTAGATCTCGCGGATTTCCGCGATCCGCTGTTCCGATGCATTGTCGCCAGCGAGCGTTACCGCGACATCGCCCGGCACCAGCTTCAGCAGGCCGAAAACAATGAAGGTCGAGAGCACGACCACCGGGACCGTCTGCAACAGACGGCGACCGATGATGCTGAGCTTTGCGGCGGTAATCATGACGGACCATGCCCTCGTGGTCGAATGACCGGCGCCGCAACGGCGCCGTCAAGGATATTATCCCAGCGAGATGTTCTCGAACTTCGGCTTGCCGAGCAGGTTTGGCTTGAAGCCCTTGACCTTCTCGGAGAGCGCGTCGAGTTCAAACTGGAAGGCGAGCGGAGCAGACAGCGCATTCTCCATGGTGAATCGCTGGATCTTCGCGAACACCGCTGCGCGCTTCGCAAGGTCTTCGCTTTCGCGGCTTTCCTGAATCAGCGCCGACAGCTCGGGTGCCGCAAGGCGGCCTGCGTTGTAGTAGGCGCCCTTATCGAAACCGAGCGCATAGGTCATGCTTGGATCGGGACGTCCGGTCCACGCAGACACCAGAAGATCGAACTTCTTCTCGGTGGCGAAGAACTGCGAGCTGATTTCCGCGATCGTACCGCGCGTGAACTTGAGCCGGATGCCCGCCTTGCCAAGCTGATCCTGGATCACTTCGCCGCGGCGAACCGAGTCCTGATCCATGTAACCGCCGATGGTCAGTTCAAGGCCATCCTTGAAACCGGCCTCGGCCAGCAGCTTGCGGGCTTTGTCCGGATCGTGCGGATAGAGATTGGCGATGGACTTGTCATAAGCCCAGTGCGTGCTCGGCAAGGTCATCCTTGCCGGTTCGCCAAGACCTCCCATGGTCGCCTTGACGAAGGCGTCGCGATCCAGCGCGAAATTGATCGCCTGCCGGACCTTGATGTTATCGAGGGGCGCACGAGCGGTATTGATGTAAATCTGAACGCAATACAGCGTCGGCGACGTCACCGTTGTGAGGTTCTTCGCCCGGTCAATGACCGGCTTCAGACGCGCAGGCAGCGCGAACGACATGTCGTTTTGGCCAGCAACCACCGAGCGCAGCGCGGTCGCTAGCTCGGGAATAATATTGAATTCGATCCCGTCGAGATAAGGCCGCCCCGGGCGCCAGTAGCTCTCATTGCGAGCGACGACAATGGCTTCGTTGTCGGCCCACCGCACAAACTTCCACGGCCCTGCCCCGACCGGCTTGCGGTCAGTGTCGTTGCCAAGTGCCTTGATGTTGGTCGGCGACACCATCATGCCTGCACGGTCGGAGAAGATCGCAGGCAATGCGCTGTCCGCGTTCTTCAGCTTCAACGTGACCTGCAGCGGGCCGGTGACCTCGACGGACTCGATGCTCGTGAGATCCGCTTTCACGTTCGAGCGCTGATCCGCGCGGCCGCGATCGATGTTGAACTTGACGGCTTCCGCATCGAGCGGTGTGCCATCGTGAAACTTGATGCCACTCTGGATATCGAACACCAGCGTCTTGGGGTCCGGGTAGTTCCATTTGGCAAGGCCGGGCTTCGGCTTGAGCGTGTCGTAGTCCCACTCGACCAGCGTATCGTACATGGTCCAGAGAATGCTGTGATCGGAACCTGCTCCACCAGTTGCCGGATCGAGCGACGACGGATTGACAGGCGCGGCAACTTTCAGGATGCCGCCCTTCTTTTGCGCCTCAGCGAGCGCCGGCAGACCGAATGCACCGGCGGCGGCGGCACCTCCCATCAGCGCCAGCATCTCACGACGGTGTAAAAGGCCCAGCATGTGATCGGATTTACTCATTTCGTTTCCTTCCGTTGTTATGGCGCAATTGACGCTTTTTGATTGTCCGGTGGCGGCCCGTCGGGGGTAGCGAAGTGGCAAGCAACCGCGTGTCCTGGTTTCAACTCGCGCCATGCCGGAACCTCGGCTGCGCAACGCGGCTGCACTGAGGGACAGCGGGTCCGAAACCGGCAGCCGGAGGGCGGCGCGACGGGGCTCGGGATCTCACCCTCAAGAATGATCCGTTTGTCGATCCGCATCGTGGACGGAAGTGGAATCGGCTCCGCCGACAGCAACGCCCGCGTGTAAGGATGGAGCGGCTGCTCGATGACATCTTCGGTCGGGCCAAGCTCCATCAACTTGCCAAGATAGGTCACGGCCACGCGATCGGAGACATGGGAAACAACGGAAATGTCGTGGGTGATGAAAACGTAGGTCAGCCCGAACTCGCGCTGCAGATCGGTGAAAAGATTGAGCACGTCGCCGCGGATGGACACATCCAGCGCGGCCACGACTTCGTCGCACACAATGACCTTCGGGCGGAGCGTCAATACGCGAGCAATGTTGACACGCTGCTTCTGCCCGCCCGAGAGCTGGTGCGGATACCGGCCTGCCGTTTCGGGGGACAGCCCCACCCGCTCCAGCGCTTCGATACCACGCCTGCGGCGCGATACATCGTTGCCTTCGCGCATCACCTCCAACGGCTCGATCACGCTGTCGATGATGGTCATGCGCGGATTGAGGGCCGCGTTCGGGTCCTGAAAGATGATCTGATAGTCGCGCCGGTGCTTTCTGAACTGGCCGGTGCTGAGCGATGCCGGATCGATTCCGTCATGCAGGATATGTCCGTGAGTTGGCGCGATCAGCGACACCAGCGCGCGGCCCAGCGTCGTCTTGCCCGATCCGGATTCACCGATCACGCCGAAGGTCTCACCGGCGCATACATCGAAATCCATTCCGTCGATCGCCTTGACCGTCTCGCGGCCGTCGCGCGTCGGAAACAGGATGCGCAGATCGCGTACCGCCAGAATGCTTTTCGTCGCGGTCATCAGTTCACCGCTCCCGGCAAGACGAGATCGGGCGAACGCCAACAGCGCGCGCCGCGCCCCGGCTCGACATCGATCATTGGTTGCTCGTGCTCGCAACCGGCGGCCGCATGGGAGCAGCGAGGGCGAAAGCGACAACCTGCAGGCATGCGGTTCGGCGGCGGAACGCGGCCAGGAATCGAAGGCAGAACACCGCGACGCTGACTTAGACCGGGTAACGAACGCAGAAGCCCTGATGTATAGGGATGGCGCGGGCGCATCAGTGCGTCATCGACGGGCGCGTCTTCCACCACCTCCCCTGCATACATGGTGATCATGCGGGTGCAGACTTCAGCGACCACGCCGAGATCGTGCGTGATGAAAATGAGCGCCGTGCCGGTACGCTCGCTTAAGGAGCGCAGGAGATCGGTGATCTGGGCCTGAACGGTGACATCAAGCGCGGTGGTCGGCTCATCTGCTATCAACAGCTTCGGCTTGCAGATCAGCGCCATCGCGATCATCACGCGCTGACGCATGCCGCCGGACAGTTGGTGCGGATACTCATCGCAGCGCCTCTCCGGCGCCGGAATGCCCACCTCTGCCAGGGCGGCAATGGCGCGTTCGCGCCCTTCCGCACGGCTGACGGGAAAATGCGCACGATAGGCTTCGCTGATCTGATCACCGACGGTGAAAACCGGATCGAGTGCGCTCATCGGCTCCTGAAAGATCATTGCAATATCGCGGCCGCGTACAGCTCGCATCTTGCGCGACGAAAGCCTCGCGAGATCGGTGCCCTCAAACAGGATTTCGCCTTTCACGCGCGCGGACTGCGGCGGCAGCAGCCGCAACAGCGAAAGCCCCGTCACCGTCTTGCCGCAGCCGCTCTCACCGACAATGCCGACTCGCTCGCCCGGCGCGATCGAGAAGCTGACATTCCTGGTAATCGGCAACTCGCCGTCTCCGGTCGCGAAGGACAGCGAAAGACCGCGCACGTCGAGCAATCGTGGCGCGGGCGCAGATTGCGTGCACGTCTCAGTGGAACTGGACAAGTCCGTCACGGTGACCATCACGCGGTCACGTCAAACGAACGGAAGGATTGAGCGAAACTTCGAGAGCTGCGGCACGGGACGAACCGAGGCGTCAGGGTCAACCCGATCGACATTCCCTGTCGATGGACCCCGAAGGATTAATGTCGCACGCGGCGCCTTCATCACTCTGCTCCCTTGCCTGCCTCGCCCGGTCTTGGTGCCGGGGATGACGGTCGTCCGCTCTTGTTTGCTGAAGCCGGTCGAGTTCGGGCCCAAGCGAGGCGTTTTCCCCTCTAAACGAGCCGCTGCTCGCATTTCGGGGTGACGTGCCGCCATACAAGGTTATCAGTTGTCAATTGTCAACAATTGACTTTAGCGGTAAAAAGGGACTGAGGCCGTCCGATGTGCGAACGTCCTTACACGGAGCAAAACGCAATGGACGCGCCTCTTCGGATGCAGAAGGCAACAAACGACGCCGACCTCGAGCGAAAGTTCGCGCCAAGAACAATTCCGGATCAGGTTGCCGAAGAACTCGGTGCGGAGATCGTTGCTGGCCGCCGCAAGGCCGGCGAACGTCTCGTCGAACTCGATCTCGCACGAGACTTCGGTGTCAGCCGCGGCCCGATCCGCGAGGCCATTCGCATTCTCGAACGCCGGCGCCTCGTCGAGCTGCTGCCACGGCGCGGAGCTTACGTGCGGCCTCTGTCGCTGAAATCGATCGCCGATCTGTTCAATGTCCGCATGGCCCTCTCGATGCTGGCGGTACGCGCAATGGCAACCGCACCGATCGAGAGCTATGTCGAAACTCTCGCAAGGCGCTGCTCAGAGCTGGAAGCGCTGGTGGAAACCGGCGATCCGGCGGCGTTTGCACTTGTCACGACGCGCGCGGTCAAAACTGTTGCGCGCGGCTCGGGCAACGAGCTTCTGGTCGAACTTCTGACCGATCTTGCCAATCAGACGGTGTGGACGACGATCTGGAAGGCGCCGCTCGACTATCAGACGCGGGAGCTGCGGCGACTGGCGACCGATCTGATGACGTCAACCCTGGAATCCATCAAGCGCAGGGACCCCGAGGCGGCGGCCGCTAGCCACGGCAAACTGCTTGAGGAAGACCGCGACCGGGCGCTGGAAACCCTGTCTCAATTGCGCGGAGAGTCTTTCAATCTGAGCGCCCTCTCGCAACCGGCGTCTCCGGCAACAAACGAACTGGCTCAGGCAGATTAAAGATCGGCCGCCACGTTCTACCGATAAAGGCTTTCGATTTCGGTCTCGTATTTTTTGTGCACATTCGCCCGGCGAACCTTCATCGTTGCCGTGACTTCGTCATCGTCGTGATCGAGTTCCTTGGTGAGCAGGTAGAAGCGACGAATCTGCGAGACCTGCGCGAGCTTCGCATTCGCGCCGTCGATTTCGGACTGGATCAATTCACGCAGACTCGCATTCTCGGTCAGGTTCTTGAAGTTTGTATAGGCGAGCCCCTTCTCCTCCGCCCACTTCCCCGCGAGATCATAATCAATCTGGATCAGCGCGGAAACGAACTTGCGGGCCTCGCCGATAACGATGCATTCTTTGATGAACGGACTCGACTTGACCGTATTCTCGATCTCGGACGGACTAAGGTTCTTTCCGCCAGCGGTGATCATGATGTCCTTGAGACGATCAACGATACGGAAGTGGCCATCGGTGAACTCAGCAACATCGCCGGTATGCAGCCAGCCGTCGCGGATCGCGGCCCTGGTGGCTTCCTCGTTGCGATAATATCCGGCGAATACCGTATCGCCGCGAATGAGAAGCTCGTTGGAAGCGCCGAGCTTCACCTCCATCTTGTCAATGCCATGCCCCACCGTCCCGACGCGGCGATCGGAAAGCACTTGCCCGAGCGCAATGCCGGAACTTTCGGTGAGCCCATAGACCTCGATCAAAGGCACTCCCAGCGTGCGAAAGAAATGCACAATGGCAGGCGAGATCGGCGCAGCGCCGGTCATCGCGATGCGTGTTTTCCGCAGGCCGATGAAATTCTGCAACGCGCGGAAGATCAGCCAGTACGAGAGCGTAAACTTGAGCCTCTCCGCAAACGTCCTGTCCGCCGGGTTCTTTTCGGCGAACGGCTCACATGCAGCATAAGCCCAGTCGAACAGCGCGCGTCGAACGCGCCCTGCTTCGAGCAGCTTGATGTGGATCGACGAGTGGAGCTTTTCCCAGATGCGAGGCACACCAAGGAACATGCTGGGCGCAACCTCGCGAAGATCCTCCTGCACGGTTCGGATCGACTCGCCAAAATTCACCAGCGAACCGAGATAAACCGGCACCATGACCGTCGTCATCTGCTCCGCGACGTGACATAGCGGCAGATAGGACAGAAGGCTCTCTGAGGCGTCAAGACTCAGCCGCTCCGTCGACGCGATCGCCTGTGCCCGGATGTTCTTGTAGCTGAGCATCGCGCCCTTGGGCTTGCCGGTCGAGCCGGAAGTGTAGATTACCAGTCCGATCTGCGAGAGTTGCTGGCGGTCAATGGTGCTGTCTGTCAGTCCAGCGTGAGTTGCTTCGAATTCGACGCCAAGCGCTTCGAGCGCATCGAACGACATGACCTGATCCGGCGGATAGTCCCTGATCCCCTTGGTTTCGAGGACGACGATGCTCCGCAGCTTCGGCAACTCATCGCGTCGCTCCAGAACCTTGTCGACCTGCTCCTGATCTTCGCACACGATGATCTCGGATTCGGAATGCGCGAGGACGTATGCGACTTCGTTGGCCGGGCTGGTCGGATAGACGCCGACAGCGACACCATCGACAATATTTGCCCCGAGTTGCGCAAGCACCCACTCAATCCGGTTCTCGGACAGAATGGCGACGTGGCCGTTTGCGCTCAGTCCGAGCGCCCGGAAGCCAAGCCCCACATGGCAGGCGCGCGCGTAATAGTCCTTCCAGCTGCACGGATTCCAGATTCCGTATTCTTTCTGCCGGATCGCGACACGTTCAGGATGTTTGCGTGCGTTCTCGCGCAACATCTGCGGCAGCGTGAACTCCGGAAATTTCTCGCTCATGCGATCCTCACACAGCCTCAGGACAGCCAGCGCTTGCGGCGCTTGTAGTGCTTGATCCCACGAAAGCCTTTTGTCTCGGCATTTGCTGCGCCGACGCCCAGATAGAATTCACGGACGTCCTGATCGCGCACCAGTTGTTCCGTCGGCCCGTCAGTCACGATCTTCCCCGACTCCATGATGTATCCGTAGGTGGAGACAGCGAAGGCAACCGCCGCGTTCTGCTCAACGAGCAGCATCGAGACGCCCTGCTCACGGTTGATGCGGGCGATAATGGTGAAGATTTCTTCGACCAGCTTCGGCGAAAGGCCGAGCGACGGTTCGTCAAGGAGCATCAGTTCTGGCTGAGCTATGAGCGCACGTCCGATGGCCAACATCTGCTGTTCGCCGCCCGACAGATATCCGGCGCGCCCGGTGCGCCGCTCGAACAGGCGGGGGAAATAAGTGTAGACGAGGTCGAACGGCGTCCTGCCGCCCGCCCGCCCCGACATCGCATAGGTCGCGGCGGTGAGATTCTCCTCGACCGTCAAGTCCTCGAAGATCCTGCGCCCTTCCATCACATGGAAGAGGCCGCTCCGCACCAGCTGATGCGGAGCGAAGCGCGAGATGGTGTCGCCCTTGAACAGGATTTCGCCGGTCGTCACCTTGCCGTCTTCCAGTTCGAGAAGATTGGAGACGGCCTTGAGCGTGGTCGATTTGCCGGCGCCGTTTGAGCCGAGCAACGCGACCACCGCTCCCTTGTCGACCTTCAGCGACAGGCCGCGGAGCACCTGGACCGTCTTGTTATAGACGACCTCGATGTTGTTGACTGAGAGAAGTGCTTCCGCGGTCATTGTCGTTACTTCGCGATCTTGATCCAGTCGGAGACCGGCTTCATGGTCTTGTTCGCACCGTCGTACTGATAGACGCGACCGACAGGAACGGTGTTGCCGGGAATCGAGATCGGCACTCCGATGATTCCGCCGGTATCGAAGTCCTTGATCGAGTTCAGCGAGGCCTTCATGTTAGCGGCGGTGAGCTCTTTCTTGGCGTCAAGCGTGCGCTTGGCAGCTTCGGTCATCAGCATCGCGGTCAGGAAGCCCTGCATGTAGCCGGTCGACTGATATTCCGGACGAATCTGCCGGATCTTCTCCAGCATCGGCGACTTGCCTTCCGTGTCGTAATAGTAGCGATACGGCATCACGCCCATGAAGCCGTCAGCAACGTCTGCCGACTTGGCCCAGATGGCATTGTCCATTGACCAGAACGTACCCATGAACTTGGTCTTGAGGCCGAGCTGCTTTGCCTGGGTCATGAATTCCGGCAGCGGGGCCAGAATGTAGCCGTGGAAGATCGTGTAGTCGGGATCGGCACGGCGCAGCTTGAGGACTTCGGTGGAGACGTCGACGCTGGTCGGCGGCGTTGCAATTTTCTCAACGACCTTGAGGCCGAGCTCCGCCGCCCGCTTTTCGGTCGGCGCGATCGGATCGCGGCCGAATTCGGTATCGGAGTTGACCAGAGCGATCTTGGCGCCCGGCTTCGTCTTCGCGATATATTCAAGCAAAATGCCGATCATTTCCGAATAATCCGGACCCGCGATGAACTGGTACGGGAAATTCTTCGGATCGTTCAGCTCGGTCGCGAACGACGCGCCGGCCAGAACGATATCGCCGCGGCGATTGAGTTCGGCGTTGATGGTCTTGGAGAACGCGGTGGAGTCTCCGTAGTAGAGGCTCACCTTCTCCTGGCTGGTGATGCGATTGAACACCGCCACGGAATTATCGACCTTGTAACCGGTGTCTTCAGCGACATACTTGACCTTGCGGCCATTGATGCCGCCGGCATCGTTCACGATCTTCACATAGTCCTGGAAGGCATTATTCAGCGCGATCCCTGCGAAGGCGAACACGCCGGTCATCGGCATCGATGCGCCGATCACGATGTCGTCGGCGGCCCGAACTGGTGCGTTAAAGCCTAAAGCAAAACAGCCTGCGGCTGCGTACGACAGAAGCTTCCGCCGCGTTGGAAAGATATTCATTGTTGTTTCTCCCTGCATACTATTTTTTGAACGGCCACAGATGGAAGAAGCGCCGCACGCGGCGCCAGATTTCGGCAAGGCCCTGCGGCTCGAACAGCAGGAACCCGATGATGAGCAAGCCGAAAACGATTGTCCGGATCGGTGACAATTGCGCCACCGCATTCGGAATGAAGGTCATGTAGGAAACCGCGATCTTTAGAAATTCCGGCACCATGGTCATGAAGATAGCGCCGAGGATCGCGCCGAGAATGGTGCCCATCCCTCCGACGATCACCGCGGCAAGGAAAAACACCGAATAGATCAGCGGGAAGCTTTCCGGCGTGACCACACGGAAGAAGTAAGCCCACATTCCGCCGGCGACGCCCGCATAGAATGACGACAGCGCAAACGACAGCAGCTTGTACTTCAGCAGCGGAATGCCCAGCACTTCCGCCGAGATATCGCGATCACGGATGGCGATGAAGGCCCGGCCGATACGGGTGCGGAACAGGTTGGCTGCCGCGAGAACCGACAGCGCCGTAAGCGGCATAAAGAGCCAGTACAACTGGAACGGACGCGCAAGATCATATCCGAACAGCCGCGCCGGCGGCATGCTGAGCCCCTGCGTTCCACCGAGAATTGCCGGTCCGTTGGCAAACAGGAAGTGGAGAATGAAAGACGCTGCGATGGTGGCGATGGCGAGATAAAGCCCCTTCACGCGCAGACTCGGAATGCCGACCACCATGCCGACGCCCGCCGCGACAAACCCCGCCACGACGAGATTGATAATGAACGGCGTACCCACCCGTATTTCAAGAATGGCGACGGTGTAGGCCCCGACCGACATAAAGGCGGCCTGACCGAGGCTGACGAGACCGGTATAGCCTGTGAGAATGTTGAGCCCTGTCGTGCTGACGATATGGATCAGGACGAGGCAGGCGAGATAGATCCAGTATTGATCGGCGAAGAACGGAAACAGCACGAGCCCTGCGAACAGCAGCACGAGCATGAACCGTTGCACGCTGGTGTCGAACAGCGCTTCCGCCTGGGCGTAGGTTTGATGGATGGCGCCGATACGCATCAGAGTCGCTCGATTTCAACAGTGCCGAACAATCCGTAAGGACGGATCATCAGCGCAACCACGAGAATGATGAAGGTCACGAGCAGTTTGAACTCGCCGCCCAGATAGGTGCCAACCAGCGCCTCGACAACGCCGATCGCCAGGCCCGCCACCAGCGCTCCGGCAATCGAGTCCAGACCACCGACAATGACAGCGACCAGCACCGACAGACCGAACACGCCCATGGTCGGCGAAATCCCGCCGATCGAACCGATCAGGATCCCGGAGCCCGCTGCCGCCATGCCGGCGACGATCCACGAGACCGAGAACACCGCTGGGACATTGATGCCGCAAGAGAATGCCGCCCCCTGATCCGTGGCAGTGGCGCGCAGCGCGACGCCGCCGCGCCATGTCCGGAAAACCGCAAGGAACACCGCGATCAAGATCGTCGCGACCACAAAGCTCACCGCAATCTTCGGGGAGACGTAAGCGCTGCCGATAAAGATCGGTTTCGACGGCAGGAAGTTCGGCAGCGTCGCCGGATCGCTTCCCCAGACGAATTCGACGAACCCGATCAGAACAGAGCTGAGGCCGACTGTCACCATGAACACCGAGATGGGGCTCTCGCCCAGCATCGGCCGGATCAAAACGCGCTCGATCACGCCGCCGAGAATGCCGCCGCCGATCACCGTCAGAATGATCGCGAGCCAGACCGGAAGCGCCAGCGCAGCAGTCAGTCCGAAGAAGAAATACGCGCACAGCATCAGCATTTCGCCGACCGCGAGATTCAGCACCTTGGTGGCCTTGTAGATCAGCACGAAGGCAATGCCGGTCAGCGCCAGCAATGCGCCCGACCCGAGGCCCGAGAGCACGATCTCGATGAGAAAGAGCCAATCCATCACGCCGCCTTCTCGCCCGCAATACGCCGCGACAATTCGCCAACATCGCCCGAACCCAGATAGGCCGAGATGACATCGGGGTTGTTCTGGATCTCGGCCGGCTTGCCGGCTGCAATCACCTGTCCGAAGTTCAGCACGACGACGTGATCGGAGATGTCCATCACAAGGCCCATGTCGTGCTCGACCATCAGGATGGTGACGCCCCACTCTTCTTTCACATCGAGAATGAAGCGGGCCATGTCCTCGGTTTCTTCGCGGTTCATGCCTGCGACCGGCTCGTCCAGCATCAGGATGCGCGGACGCATCGCAAGCGCGCGTGCCAGTTCGACACGCTTACGGAGGCCGTAGGACAACGACGCCACCGGCTGATCGCGGATGTGTTCCATCTCAAGAAAGTCAAGCACACGCCGCTCGATCTCGGAGCGCAGTTCAAGCTCTTCGCGTTTTGCCCGGCCGAAGTACCAGAGCGCATCGAAGACATTTGTCTCCATGTGGGCATGGCGGCCGAGCTTGATGTTGTCGAGCACAGTCATGCCGCGAAACAGCGCGATGTTCTGGAACGTGCGCGCCAGGCCGAGCTTGGCTCGCGCCGGCGGATGCAGTTTGCTGATGTCCTCGCCGCCGAACGCGATGATGCCGGTGGATGGCCGATAGAAGCCGGAGATGCAATTGAACAGCGATGTCTTGCCTGCGCCGTTAGGGCCGATCACCGCCGTGATCGATCCGGGCGCGACTGAAAACGAAACATCCGTCAGCGCCTTCAGGCCGCCGAAAGCCAGCGACAGATTGCTGACGTTCAGTTCGGCGGACGATAGCGGATCGCGATCACGCATCGTCATGCCGCGCTCCGCGCGATCGGCCTATCAATATCCGGATGCACCGGATTCCCCAACCCTGTCACCATGACCTCCCCTTTGATTTGCCCGGCGCTTCAGCGCTCTTGTGGCGAAGTGTTTTTAAACCGCTGTCCTCATCGCTTCTGCTGCGCCAGCAGCGCATGTTCCATGTACATCCGCTCCACCGGCCGATCGAGCGAGTTGCCTGCCCGCTCAAAGCCGCGCCGCCAGTCTTCGACATGCCGCCGCATCCAGATCATACCGTGTTGCTTGTCGCGCTTCCGGATCGCATCGAGCAGATGATGATGTGCGGCAATCAGACGCGGCATGCCTTCGGCAACATTGCGCACCACCATCTCGGTGGTAGGAAAGAACAGCAGACCGGCCGGCTCGCGCGCCAGTTGCAGCACGCGATTGTGTGAGGCTTTTGCAATCAGGATATGAAACTCGGCGTCGAGTTCGGCGAACGCCGCGG
The DNA here is from genome assembly GCF_058794875.1 of Afipia sp. GW823-FHT06G09. NCBI lineage: Bacteria > Pseudomonadati > Pseudomonadota > Alphaproteobacteria > Hyphomicrobiales > Nitrobacteraceae > Afipia > Afipia sp. GW823-FHT06G09. The sequence goes on along the minus strand of NZ_JBXAHF010000004.1, from coordinate 207,527 downwards.
GATTGGCGATGGATTGCTCGGTCTTCTCAATGTTGAGAGCGATCTCGGCGATGTCCTCGTCGGTGGCGTGATCAACCGCGTACTCAATCGCAGCGACCTCGAGGATCATCGCGGTCTCGAACAATTCCCTGAACGTGACTTCGTGCAGCACAAGCGCGCGGCTCAGCCGGCTTGCGAGCTTGTTGTATCGCGGCAGGCACGCATACAGACGGCGGCTTGAATCCCGCCGGATCAATCCGCTCTCCTCGAGAACCCGGATTCCCTCGCGAACCGTCGAACGATTGACGCCGAACTGCTGAACTAGTTCGGACTCCGTTCCGATCGGGTCATCGGGCTTGATCCGGCCGTTGACGATCTCGCGCTCAATCGCGTCAGCCACCTTTTGATAGGCGGGCGCGACTTCGATGCGCTTGAAATTCGGGGACGTCGACGACATGAAAGCCCGATGTTGATTGTCGGACAATTGGTAGGGATGTGTCTTGTGCTCGTCAATGGGCTTCTAGCAGCGACTTTTTTGCTGCATTGCGAAAATTCACCGGTCAGATTGCACATTTGTTGTCTTGTCCGACAATGTAAACCAACCTGATGGCTTTTGATTGATCCCGTTGCAGTTGCTGGAGAATGTCGCCCTGCGCATCTCGGCATTGAACAACCGCGGCCGAGGTTTTCGCCGCGGCGAAAAACAAGAGCATGCGGATTCCGGAATTCGATTGGCATCGTTGCAACCGTGCAAATTGACAAGGAGGGTGCCGTAGACGAAATCCGAAGACGGGATTTCCGGTTATATTGCGCCGTCACCGATCAGCAGAGCGGATAACCTATGGTCAGCCAACGACTCCGAGCCCTGGACGGCTTGCGCGGCGTGGCCATCCTGCTGGTGATGGGCTTTCATTATTTTTATCATCTCGAGTCGTTCTACTATAAATCGACGCTGTACCCGTACGGCGAGACGTTCAGCAGCGTCCTGATCTTCAAGTACGGCTACATGGGCGTCGAGCTGTTTTTCATCATCTCTGGCTTTGTCATCGCGATGACGCTGGAAGCATCGCGATCCGTGATTGATTTCGTGATCCGCAGATTCGCGCGCATCTGGCCCGCGCTGATTGTTTCTGCGATTCTCACATTCTTTCTGCTGAACTGGTCCGATGCGCCATTCGCCCTCCACCGCCGACAGTCCTGGCCGAATTTCCTGCCGTCGTTGACGCTGACGCCGCCGTCGCTGTGGTCCGGCTGGTTTCCGAAGGTGGATTACGTCACCGGGGTCTACTGGTCGCTGGTGGTCGAGATCCGGTTCTACATGATCGCGGTGATCCTGTTCTGGCTTTTCTCGCGGGAGAAACTCGCGCGCAACCTCGTCATCTTTACACTCGTCGTCTATATCGCCCGCGCCCTGCTGCGGCGCGCGATGCCCGGCTACAACGGGGTCTATGACGCGCTGTTCATTCCTGATTACCTGCCGTGGTTCGCGGCCGGTGCGGTGTTCTACGAACTGTACAAGGAACGGCTCGCCAAAGGCGCAGCACTTATCATGCTCGCCATGATGTATGCGCTGATCGCGCGGGTCAGCACAAACTACGCGATGATCGGGCGAGATCCGGTCTTCGCTAGCGCCGCTGCGCTGTTTTTTCTGACGTTATTCTGGTTTCTCGCAACAAAACCGACGTCAATAAGAATTTTTGAAATTCGCCCGCTGGTCTGGATCGGCGAGTGCAGTTACTCGATCTATCTTTATCACTACGCGGTGGGGATGATCCTCATCTCGCAGGTGTCGAAGACCATCGGCCTCGCGCCGCAGCTTTTCCTGGTGGCGGCGATTTCACTGCTGGTGCTTGCTGTGGGCCGCGTGTCCTATGCGACGGTTGAGAATCCGGCCCGGCGCTGGCTGACGAAGCTGCTGATCGGTCCGCTGCAGAAACCTGCGGCGGCGGCATCCCCGGTGGCCTAGTTATTTGCCCGTGAAGGTCGGCTGTCGCTTGGCGAGAAACGCGTTGACGCCTTCGGCAAAGTCCTTCGTACCGATGCAGGCGCCGAACGCCTTCGCCTCAGCCTCCATCTGATCGTGCAAGGAGTTGTCTAGCGAGCCGCGCAGCAGCGCCTTTGCCTGTCCATAGGCGAATGTCGGCCCCTCCGCGAGACGTCGCGCCAGCTTCTCGGTCTCGCTGGCGAGATCGGCCGCGGGCACCACGCGATTGACGAGACCCAGCCGCAGCGCTTCCGCGGCATCATAAACATCCGACAGCAGCGCAATCTCCAGCGCTTTGCGCAGGCCGACCAGCCGGGGCAGCGTCCATGACGACGAGCCGTCAGGGCTCGTGCCAAGCTTGGAATAGGCCAGCGTGAAAATCGCGGTGTCCGCAGCAATCGCGAGATCCGTCGAAAGCGCGATGCTCATGCCCGCTCCGGCGACAGCGCCGTGCAGGCTCGCGATCACCGGTTGCGGCAGGCCCGCAAGGATTTCCAGACCCTCATGCAATGGCTCCATGATGGTTGGAACGTGCTTGCGAACTTCGTCTGCCGGTCCCTGAAATGCGGAAATGTCACCACCCGCCATAAAGGCCCGGCCCTCACCTGCAAGAATAATGACGCGGTTTCCCTTATCGGCGGCGACGCTTTTGCAGGCCGCGAGAAAGGCGTTCGCCGCATCGACGCTCAGCGCGTTCAGGACCTTGGGACGATTGAAAACGATGCGCGCAATCGGTCCATCGACTTTCAGAAGTACCGGCTGATCTGACACTGACAACTCCCTTGAGTGTGGTGGTTCGCAAGTCCGCATCATCTTTACAGCGCGTTCTTTTGCGGACTTGCGAACCAAGACCACACTAAAATAATAATTTCTAGTGTCCTTTTGAATCCGAAGTTCGCTGCGGAGCGCGCTGCCAAATAAGGCGAACTTCGGATTCAGGACACTAGAGTTGTTTCTTTGAACAATCGGTAAGCTGGAAAGTTCGGAGCGTCAACGCACAGCGAGCCGCAGGAAACTCATGATGCAGCCGAGCGCGCCGAAACCGGCCCCGAGCGCGAGCGCGAAGGTCGCGCCGTGATGACCGGCGAGCGCGAAACATAGCGCAGCCAGGGCCGCGCCCAGAGTCTGCCCGATCAGCCGCGCGGTGGCGACGATGCCGCTCGCGCCGCCGCTGCGCCCGGCAGGCGCACTGCCCATGATGGCTTTCATGTTCGGGGACTGGAAAAAGCCGAACCCGCAGCCGCAGATCGCCATGCGCCAGACGATGTCGGCAACGCTCGGTGAGGCCGGCAGCATGGCCAGCAACGCCATTCCGATCCCGAGCATGAGAAGCCCCAATCCGCCCAGCAGACCTGCGGGATGACGATCCGACAGACGCCCTGCGATGGGCGCCATGATGGCGACGACGATCGACCACGGCGTCATGAAGAATCCGGTCTCGACCTGGGTGCGGTGGAGAACGTCCTCGAAGTAGAACGGGAGCGACACGAAGGCGAGCCCCTGCACTGCGAACGAACAGACAGCGGTCGCGACCGACAGGGAGAACATCGGCCTGCGAAACAGATCGATCGGCAGCATGGGAGCCGGATGATCCGCCTGCCTGTAAAGCAGCCACGCACCGAAGATAACCGCACCCACGAGCTCGATGACGACAACGCCCATCGGCGCCTTGTGGGCGGCGCTGCCGATTCCGAGGATAAAGAGGCACAGGCTGACCGACGTCAGCAGTGCGCCGGGAAAATCGAAGGCGTGGGCCGCGCGCGGCGTCTCCGGCAGCGTCTTGATGCCGATCAGCATGGCGGCCACGCCGAACGGAATGTTGATCGCGAACAACCACGGCCAGGAGGCCACGGACAGGATGCCCGACGCCAGCGCCGGGCCGAGCGTGAATGCGGTCGCGACCACCAGCGCATTGTTGCCAAAACCGCGTCCGTGAAGTCTTGAAGGATAGACGAATCTAACGAGAGCCGTGTTCACGCTCATGACGCCGGCTGCGCCCAACCCTTGTAGAACGCGCGCAATCAGCAGCGTCGGCAACGACCACGCCAGGGCGCACGCCAGCGATGCAACCGTGAACAGCAGGAGTCCGCCAAGGTAGATGCGCTGATGGCCGACGATTTCGCCGAGCGCCGCGAGCGGCAGCAGGGTTGCGACCATCGCGATCTGGTAGACGTTCACGACCCAGATGACATCGGCGGGCGTTGTGCTGAGATCGGCCGCAATCGCCGGAAGCGCGATGTTGGCAATGGCGGTGTCCAGCGCCGACATGGCCAGGGCGGTGAAGATCGCAAGCACCGCCCAGCGTCTGGTTTCCGGTGGAAGACCATCGATCACGGGAGGCAGCTTCGCCGAAATAGCGTCCATTTCGCGAAGTGTCCTGAGGCGGTTCGCGCGCGGTGTGAGGTGCGTATGTAGCCGGAATAGGTTCAGCCTGCACCGGCGGTGCTGCATGCGGCATATGCGCAGCGCAATAACCAAGCCAAATGGCTACACGATCGCGTGAAAACCGCAGTGCTCAGGGCGAACTCAGAGAGTCCTCTCCGAGGTAGCGGATGCGCGCCTCGATCCACGACTCTTTCTGTATGGCGTCCAGGATCGCGATCGACAGCGACTTTCGCAGCGGACTGTCGGGCGGCAATGCGAACGCGTAGTTTTGCGCCTCGATGGAAATGTCCAGTACCTTGAGCCGAGACGCGAAGCCCTGCCGGATGGCCCATGTCAGCAGCGGCTTGTCATAAACGAACGCGTCGATACGGCCTGCACGCAAGGCCTTCAGTCCGTCGCCAAGCGTATCATAAGGCTGGAACTTGAGCTTGCGCCGCAGAAGATCGCCTTCGGATGATGTCCCCTTGACCGTGCCGACACGCACCGATGCAAGGTCGGAGGCGCCATAGATCGTTCCCCGGATTTGCGAAGTCGTCAGCACCGAAGTGACGCCGGCGGTAAAAACCGCAATGGTGATGACCGACACCACCAGCCAGATAGTTGCGACGCTCCGGCCGAGAATGGTCTGCGGACCCTTTTCCGCCGACGATCGCTGCGTCATCGCCAGCGTCGACCACCACACGCTGGAACTGATGCCCTTGGTGATGCCGCCTCCGAAATATTCGTTCTGCCGCCGCTCCAGCAACCAGACGAGAATACCAGCCACCAGCGTCAGCCCTATCAACACAGCAACGGCCTGGATGAAATTGAATGACGTCATCGCGCGGCGGAGTGTCGCCCAGTTCATCACACTGACGATGGGAACGGCGATGCCGGTGCCTGTCGAATAGTAAGACTGCGTGAAATCCAGAATCTTTTCGCGATCGACAGTGACGGTGATGGCGCCCACCGCAATATCGAAACGCGAGGACGCCGTCCCCTGAATCAATTCGGGCATGTCCTCGACTTCGACGAACCGGAACGTCTGGTTCGTCGCCTTCGCGACCTGCCGCCAGAGTTCGATGCTGAGACCCGACCAGGCGCCGTCGGAGCCCTTCATAGCAAACGGCGGCGCATTGTTGACGCCGACCACCAGTTCGCGCTTCGCGGGCGCCGACGCCTTCTGCGCCTGCCCTTGGGCGAAAGGCAGAACGCACGACCACACGAGCACCAGAAAGGCTATCCGCAGGATCATCGCTTCTTCCGCAAGTTCGGTGGCGTCCGAAGGCCGACCGGGAAAAATCAGTGACGCGTTTCTGACTGATTCTGCCGACATCACGTTACTAAAAAGCTGGGATCTATCAGCTATTGCCAGCCGTTATTGCCGAGCGCCGCGCGCTACCCACCTTTTGTGAGCCTTGAAACTACTGCTATACCTTGGCTTCATCCGAGTTCGCACGATCGAAAGACCAATCCCATGAAAGCCTATGTCTACGGCGCGAACGGCGCGGCGATCACCGACGTCCCGAAGCCCGTGCCGAAGGGCCCGCAGGTTCTGGTAAAGGTTCACGCCTGCGGCATGAACCGGGCGGATCTCGGCATGATCAGAGGGCATGCCCATGGCGCAGCCGGCGGCGTCGGCACTGTGCTCGGCATGGAATGGGCCGGCGAAATCGTTGAACTCGGCCCTGACGCAAAAGGCATAAAAGTCGGCGACCGCGTGATGGGCTCTGGTCCCGGCGGCTACGCGGAATATGCCGTCACCGACTACGGCCGCATGTTTCCCATTCCGGCGTCGATGGATTTCGAGCATGCGGCGTCGCTGACGCTGGCGCTGACCACGATGCACAACGCGGTCGTTACCAACGGTGCGCTTCAGCCAGGTCAGAACCTGCTCGTCCAGGGCGCGAGTTCAGGCGTCGGGCTGATGGCGCAGCAGATCGCCAGGCTCAAAGGCGCGAAGCTCGTGATCGGTTCGTCCACCGATCCGAAACGACGCGCGCAACTCACCGAGTGGGGCGCGGATCTCGCGATCGATTCCAACGATCCCGCATGGGTCGATCAGGTTTTGAAGGCCACCGGCGGCGCGGGCGTCGATGTCATCATCGATCAGGTCTCCGGCAAGCTCGCGAACCAGAACCTCGCTGCGACGAAGGTCCTCGGGCGCATCATCAACGTGGGGCGGCTTGGCGGCACCCATGGCGACTTCGATTTCGATCTGCACGCCGCGCGCCGCATCCAGTATATCGGCGTGACCTTCCGCTCCCGCTCGATCGAGGAAATCCGCGACATCTTCGCGGCGGTAAAGCAGGACATCTGGCCCGCGGTCGAATCCGGCAAGCTGAAGCTGCCGATCGACCGAATCTTCCCGTTCGGCGGCATTGCGCAGGCTGTGGACTACATGTCCGCCAACAGGCATTTCGGCAAGATTGTCCTCAAGCTCTGACCTACTATCCTTCCTGCGAATGATACGCATTTTGAATCGCGAACTCATGCGTTGACCTTCGCCGCAGGGACGTGACAAGAGGCGCGCATTGAGGAGCCGATGAGCGCAGTCAAGCAACGAGTAGCCGCGATATCGATTGTCGCCAGCGCCAGCATGGCAGCCATCAAATTCGTCGTGGGCGTAGCCATCGGCAGCCTTGCGCTCATTTCCGAGGCGCTGCATTCGTCCGTCGATCTGATCGCCACCGTCGTCACCTGGGTCGTGGTGCAGGTGTCGGACAAGCCCGCTGACGCCGAGCATCACTACGGCCACGGCAAGCTCGAAAGCCTCTCCGCACTGGGTGTGATCGCCCTGCTTTACATTCTGGCCGGCGGCATCGTGGTCGAGGCCTACAGCCGCCTGCGGGAGGGCGTAGCACCGCCGACACTGACTGCCCTGCCTTTCGTCGTTCTCGTCGTGGACATCGTGGTAAACTTCTGGCGCGCGCGAACGCTCCACAAGACAGCCATGGAGACCAAAAGTCAGGCGCTGGAAGCTGATGCCCTGCATTTCGCCTCCGACGTGCTGGGCTCATTTGCCGTCATCATCGGCCTTGGGCTGGCGGCTTTCGGCTATGCCTGGGGTGATGCTGGTGCGGCCATCGCAGTCGCGGTGCTGATCTCTATTCTGGGACTGCGGCTCGGCAAGTCGACCATCGAGACGCTGCTCGACCGCGCGCCCGACGGCGCGTCGGAGAAGGCAGAGGACGCCATCCGGGCTATTCCGGGCGTGGTCGCTGTTGAGCGGCTTCGTGTGCGGATGGTCGGCGCCCGGCACTTCGTCGATGCGGCGGTACAGGTGCCCCGCACCTACCCCATCGACCGTATCGACAGCATCAAGCGCAAGGCGCAGGATGCGGTGACCCGCGCGCTTCATGACGCCGACCTGACCTTCACCGCGGTGCCCGTCGCGCGCAACAATGAGAGCGTGCGCGAACGGATCATGGTGATAGCGCGCAACTCGGGCCTCGCAATCCACCATGTGACCGTGCACGACCTTGGCGAAAAGCTGACCGTCAGCATCGACCTCGAAGTCGATGGCGACATGCCGCTGAACGAAGCCCACGACATCGCCCACGGGCTCGAACACGCCATCCGCGATGAATTCGGCGCCGATGTCGAGGTCGATACCCACATCGAGCCGCTTGAGCCGGAGCTTCCCCACGGCACCGACGCCAGCGCGGACCGCGTCGAAGCCATCCAGCAGGCGCTGTCGCGCTACGCGGCCGAGAGCGGCGCGATCCATGACGTCCATAACGTACGGGTGCGCGATACCGATGCCGGCGAGATCGTGAACTTTCACTGCCGTGCGGTGCCTTCAATGAGCGTCATCGACGTCCATGGAAAGGTCGACGAGATTGAACGCGCCCTGCGCCGCGCATTTCCGTCCGTGAAGCGCGTCATCAGCCACGCCGAGCCCGCGCGCTGACGACCAGTTGCTCCGTTCTCGTTTCGGACTCAACTTTCATCATCGAAACGAGTCCGTTTTTCCTTGGGACAACATTTATTTCGTCTTAACGATTCGTTGACTCTCGACAGCCCCGGAAAAGTGGATTCAAATCACATTGATTCGGAGGGTTGGGGAAAACCTCCCGAACGGGGTGCAGACAAAAAAGTTCGAGGGGCAAGGAATGGCGCGTTCGCACGCAGCGACCACGTGTGTCCAATCCGATTCTATCAAGGGATTGGCACAGTCGATCGCGAAGCCGGCATATCACCGGCTGCTGATCGCGGAGCCGACGCTGCGGCGCGCCGTTCCCACCCTGATCATCGCCTTCCTCGTCACCATCTGCATCGGCGCCTTCGTCCAGGTCCTCGACCAGACCCGGCAAAAGCGCGCATCGGTCAAACGCGATCTCTCAGCGCTGGCAGATGTGCTGGCGGAACGTCTCGACCGCATTGTCCTGACGCGTCAGGATCGTGCGGCGTCGGCCGAGCGGCTTCAGAGCCTGTTGCCCGGCTTGGTGCCCTCATGGGGTACAGCCGCCGGCCGCCATATTATCGTGACCAGCCCCGACCAGCGCATCATTGCGCGGGTCTCCATCGATGTGCCGAACGACGACGCCAACCGTCTGATCGACGTTCTGAGCGCGACTCAATTGCTGACCTTGCAGGGAACGCAAACCAGCGTGGTCGAAGTCAATCTTCCGAACACCTCCCGAGCTCTCGCTGCCCAACGCACCGTCAAATCGATGCCCGGTCAGGTCGTCGTGGTCCAGGAACAGGTCGAATCTCCCTGGCGTTCGGATGCCGCATTGCAGATCACCCTGTCTGCCACCACCGGCTTCGTCGTGCTGATCCTCGGCTTCGCTTTCCACTGGCAGTCGACCCGCGCCCGTGAGGGCGACCTGATCAACGATGCCGTGCGCTCGCGGATCGACACCGCACTCAATCGCGGCCGTTGCGGCCTGTGGGACTGGGATCTGTCACGCGGGCGGATCTTCTGGTCGCAGTCGATGTTCGAACTGCTTGGCCTCGAAAGCCGCAGCGACCTGCTGACATTCGGCGAAATCAATGCGCTGGTCAAAACCGACGATATCGACCTCTTCCACATCGCCGACCAGCTTGTCTCCGGCAAACTCGATCATATCGACCAGACGTTCCGGATGCGCCACGCCAACGGCCACTGGATCTGGCTGCGGGTTCGCTGCGAACTCAGCCAGGGCCAGAACGACAACAGCTGCCACCTGATCGGGATCGCGGTCGACATTACCGAGCAGAAGAGCCTTGCCGAAAAGACCGTCGAAGCCGATCTGCGGCTGCGCGACGCCATCGAGACAATTCCCGAAGCCTTCGTGCTGTGGGATGCCGACAACCGGCTGGTGCTCTGCAATTCGCACTTCAAGCGCCTGCACAAGCTCCCCGACTCCGCCGTGAAGCAAGGCACGTCCTACGAGACCGTGATCGAAGTCGGCAGTATGCCGGAAATCCGCACCCGGCTGCCGAACTCCCTCGCCCCCGGCGCCCGGACCTTCGAGGCGCAACTGGAAGACGGAAGCTGGCTCAACATCAGCGAACGCCGCACCAAGGACGGCGGCTATGTCTCCGTCGGCACCGACATCACACAGATCAAGCTGCATGAGCAGAAGCTGATCGACAACGACCTCCGCCTCACCGCGAACGTGATCGATCTGAAGCGCTCGCAGGCCGAACTCGAGCGGCAGGCCCAGTTGCTGGCCGAACTCGCGCAGAAATACGCCGAGGAAAAGACGCGGGCCGAGGAAGCCAACCAGACCAAGTCAAAATTCCTCGCCAACATGAGTCACGAACTGCGCACCCCGCTGAACGCAATTATCGGGTTCTCGGAAGTGATGGGCAGCGGCATGTTCGGCGCGCTCGGCTCGGAGAAGTATCAGGAATACTGCAACGACATCATGACCAGCGGAAATTACCTGCTGGACGTCATCAACGACATCCTCGACATGTCGAAGATCGAGGCCGGACGCATGAAGCTCGACTACGAGCCGCTCGATCTGGCTCAAACCCTCACCGAATCCCTGCGCGTCGTCTCCGGTCGGGCCGAAAACAAGAACCTGACGGTGAATGCGGACATCCGCGGCGCGATCCCCATCGTCGCCGACCGCCGCGCCATGAAGCAGATTGCGGTCAACCTGCTGTCAAATGCCGTGAAGTTCACTCCGGACAACGGCAAGATCACGGTGCGCAGCCGGATGCGCAATGGCTCGATCGTGCTCACCATCGCCGACAGCGGCATCGGCATCGCCCGCCAGTCGCTGGCGAAACTCGGCCGGCCGTTCGAGCAGGTCGAAAGCCAGCTCACCAAGAGCTATCATGGCTCCGGCCTTGGACTTGCCATCGCCAAGTCGCTGACAAACCTGCACGGGGGCTCGATGAAGCTGCGCTCGAAGCTGGGCGTGGGCACCATCGTCTGCGTGACGCTGCCGTGCGGACACGGCGAACAGCCCGCGCCAAGCATTATTGCCGAGGCGATCCCTCAAGCAGCCTCAGGAAAACGTCGCGGACTTCGTTCTGCGTCTCGCGCACCCGCGCTTCAAGCGCCGAAAAATCCGGCGCGTCCCCAGCCCGTGTCAGCACCCGCAGGAGATCCTCCCCAGCTGTCTCTGGTTTGAACTTCCCGATCACGCAGAGACGGATGATCTGCGTGAGATCATGATACAGCCGCGAGGCCGCCCGCAGGATATCGGCATCGGACTGCGGCAACACTCCGAGCCGCGCCGCGTTGTCTAGCACCTGCACTGTGCTGACGTTCAGAATCTCAGGTTTTTCCGCTGCGTGGATCAGTTGAAGATACTGCGCGACGAACTCGATATCGACCATGCCACCGGCTGCATTCTTGATATCCCAGATGTCGCTCTCGCCTTTTTCCTCGGCGATAGCGCGCCGCATTTCGAGAACGTCGTTGGCAATGATGCCGGTTTCGCGCTTGCGCGTCAGTACCTCACGGATGACGGCTTCGATCTTGGCCTGAAATGCCGGCGATGCCGAAATGACGCGCGCCCGCGTCAGCGCCATATGCTCCCAGGTCCAGGCTTCGTGCTCCTGATACTCGGCGAATGAATCGATCCGCGACGCCAGCGGCCCCGCGCGGCCCGACGGCCTCAGCCGCATATCGACCTCGTAGAGCACGCCGTAGTTGGTGCGCGTGGTGAAAGCGCTGATGAGACGCTGGGTCAGCCGCGCGAAATACTGCGAGCCGTGCAGCGATCGCGCGCCGTCCGAGTCCGGTGCGTCGTGATCGAAGTCATAGATCAGGATCAGGTCGAGATCGGAAGATGCCGTCATCTCGCGGCTGCCGAGCTTGCCCATCGCAACAATGGCGGTTTCCTGATCCTTGATCCGGCCGTGCTGTTCCGCGAACTGGTCCATGACCAGCCCGTGCACCGTATGCGCGATGCCCTCGGCCACATCTGCGAAGGCAACGCTGGCGTGCTGCGCCGAGACTGTGCCGGACAGGATTCGTGTGCCGATCAGGAACAGGCTTTCCTGTCCGAACAGCCGCAGGCGATCCAGAAACTCCTCGTATGAATTCGCGTCGGACAATGTCGTCGCGAGGCGCGAGGACAGTTCACGCTGATCGGGCATCGCACCGAAGAAGCGCGGATCGATCAGGCCGTCCATGATCTGCGGCTGCCGAGCGAGCATGTCACTCAGGCGCGGCGCGGCGCCCAGCACGAGCGCCACCAGCGCCACCAGATCCTTGTTCTGGCTGAGCAGCGAGATCAGCCGCCCGCCCCGCTGCAAGGCCTGCAGGAAGCGGTCGAACGCCGTCACCGCGTCATCGGGCTCCTCGGCGCGCGACAGCCCGCGCATCAGGTCAGGAACGAACTCGTTGAAGGCCAGCCGCGTCGCCTCAACCTTGAACACGCGGTACTCGCCGCTCAGCCAGCGCTGGACGGTCTCCGCCACCATCTTCGGCTTCTTGAAACCCAGCGTGAGAAGATGTTCCAGCAGCCGATTATCGTCAGGCCCCTTGCCGTAATCGATGTCCGGCAGCTTCTCCGTGCCGGTCGGGTCTCCCTCGAACAACCGGCTGTAGTGGTTCTGCACGCAGTTGAGATGCGCCAGCAGATCCTTCGCAAACGCGGCGCGGTCGTCGTATCCGAAGAACCGCGCGAACCGCTCGACGGCCTCTGCCTCGGTCGGCAGCGCATGGGTCTGTTCGTCGGCGATCATTTGCAGCCGATGCTCGACCCGCCGCAGGAATTCATAGGCAGAGGTCAGTTCGTCGCGCGCCTCGTTCGTGATCCATTTGCTGGCGGCGAGAATGTTCAGCGCCTCCAGCGTCGGACGCACGCGCAATTCGGGATGCCGTCCGCCCGCGATCAATTGCTGGGTCTGGGCAAAAAACTCGATCTCGCGAATGCCGCCGCGGCCAACCTTGACATTGTGGCCTTCGACCGAAATCTCGTTCTGACCGCGGAACGTCTGCATCTGCCGTTTCATGTCATGGACGTCGGCGAGTGCCGCGAAGTCCAGATGCTTGCGCCAGACGAATGGAGCGATCTCCGCCAGCAAAGCGTTGCCGGCCTTCTGGTCGCCGGCGCAAGGCAGCGCCTTGATCATCGCGGCGCGTTCCCAGGTGCGGCCCTCGCGCTCGTAATAGTGAAGCGCCGCCGCCGTCGAGATCGCCACCGGCGTGGACGCCGGATCGGGCCGCAGCCGCAGATCGACGCGGAACACGTAACCGTCGGCGGTGCGCTGTTGCAGCAGGCGCGAGAGCCCCTGCGCAACCTTGACGAAGAATGGCGACGGCTCGATGCCCTCGGCCAGTGTCGGGGCTTCCAGCTCGTAGAACACGATCAGGTCGATATCGCTGGAGTAGTTCAGCTCATGCGCCCCCATCTTGCCCATGGCGAGCACGACGAGGCCGCTGCCGATTTCGGGATGTTCGGCATCGGGCGGCAACAAACGTCCGCGCGCCGCTTCCTGCTTGAGCAGAAAACGGATGGCGCACTGAACAGAGGCCACCGCAACGTTGGTCAGAGCCCGCGTCACCCGCATCACCGGCCAGACGCCGCCGATGTCGCACAGCGCGATCATCAATGCGGCTTCGGATTTCATCCGGCGAAGCACCGTCATCACATCGGCTTCGGTCGCAGCGGCGGCGACATCGGCCACTGCCTTCTCGATCAGCGCCGCGAGATGATCATCGGGATCGCATTGAAGGAGCCGCACGACGCGGCCCGCATCGGCGCGCATCAGGTCGAACAGATAGGGCGAGGCTTCCGCGATACCTTCAAGGATCGCTTTGGCATGCGGGAAGGAACCAGACACCTCCCTGAGCGCTTTCGCAGACTCAGGCGATACATCCCCTAGCCAGTCGGCGAGCCGCCGCTCGGCGTCCTGGGGGGCAAACAGTTTTGGCCCGGCCACAAAACGGGCCGCCAGGGTGGGCCGGTCAGCGCGGCCCATCTCAGGTGAACTCATACAGTCTTCTGTTCCACGCCCCGGCTCGGGATCACAAGCGTCACGCGCAGCCCCGGCTGGCTGTCGGCGAGTCGCAGGTCGCCACCATGCAACGTCGCGACTGCGGATGCCAGACTCAAACCGAGCCCCGATCCGGGCTGGGTCCGGCTGGCTTCCAGCCGGACAAAGCGTTCGACCGCACGCTGGCGGTCGGCCTCTGGAATGCCAGGCCCGTGGTCTGTGACACTGAGAAGAACATTGTCCCCGTCCCGCCGCGCTTCGATCAGAATATCCGGGGGTTTTGAGCCGGCAGCAGTATCCACGGAAGTCGCCGTGGCAGCCGGCTGGCCATACTTGATGGCGTTCTCGACCAGATTGGCCAGCGCCTGGCTGATCAGTTCGCGGTTGCCATGAATCGTGGCGGGATCGGCTGCGACCTCCAGGGCCAGGCCTTTGTCCTCGGCTAGCGGCTCGTAAAGTTCGTGGATACCGTGGGCGACTTCGGCAGCGTCGAAATCGGTCATGTTGTCGCGCGCCTGGCCGGACTCGGCGCGTGCGATCATCAAGAGTGCATTGAAGGTCCTGATCAGGCCGTCGGACTCATCGATGGTCCGTTCCAGCGCCGCGCGGTACTCACTCTCGTTGCCAGCTTTCGCCAGCGCATCCTCGGCGCGGTTGCGCAGCCGCGTCAGCGGCGTCTTGAGATCATGGGCGATATTGTCGGACACCTCCTTGAGTCCGACCATCAGCGCCTCGATGCGCTCCAGCATCGCATTGAGATTTTCCGCGAGCCGGTCGATCTCGTCGCCGCTTCGCCCCACCGGCAATCGTTCGGACAGATCGCCCGCCATGATCCGCTGCGTGGTGCCGGTCATGGCGTCGATCCGGCGCAGCACGCGGCGAGCGACGAACACGCCGCCGCTGAGGCCGAGCACGACCACGATCAGCACCGACCACTGCGCAGCCTTGGCGACGATGGCGAACAGCCGCCGCCGCTCTTCGAGATCGCGTCCCACCAGAATCCGGAAGCCGCCGGAAAGCTGGGACACTTTCACCAGCGCGAAGTGGCTCTTGGTGTCGGTCTCTTCAAGCCGCTTGTAAAACGTCTCGGCCCAGCCGGGATGATCCATCACGCCCGGCTCGAGCGAGGCGACATTGCCGGCAACGCCCTGCCCCTGGGGCGTGGTGACGAGATACAGATTGGCGCCTGGGCGCAGTGCGCGTCCTTCGACTGCGGCGACGAGTCCGCGCAAGCCGCCGCGCGTATACTGGTCGGTCAGTTCACCCAGCTCGGAATTGACGGTGTCGGTGATCTGCTCGGTGATCATGCGCCGCGTGTTCCAGGCGAAGTAGCCCAGCAACGACGCGGCGAACAGCGCAAACAGGAACAGGTAGACCAGCGTTAGCCGGAACGCGGTCGTTCGTATCAGTTTACCGAATGCCGTCACGGATCATGTATCCGGCACCACGAATGGTGTGCAGCAGCGGACGATCCTGTCCCTTGTCGATCTTGGAGCGCAGCCGCGAAATATGCACATCGATCACGTTGGTCTGCGGATCGAAGTGATAGTCCCACACGTTTTCGAGCAGCATGGTGCGGGTCACGACCTGCCCCGCATGTTTCATCAAGTATTCGAGCAGCCGGAATTCGCGCGGCTGCAACGTGATCTCGGTGGCGCCGCGCTTGACCTGGTGCGAGAGCCGGTCGAGTTCGAGATCGCCGACGCGATAGGTCGTTTCTTCGGATGGACCGCCGTGGCGGCGCGACAGCACTTCGACGCGCGCCAGCAGTTCGGCAAATGAATAAGGCTTCGGCAGATAGTCGTCGCCGCCGGCGCGAAGTCCCTTGATGCGGTCGTCGACCTGGCCGAGCGCCGAAAGGATCAGCGCCGGGGTATGATTGCCCTTGCCGCGCAGAGTACCGATGATCGACAGCCCGTCGCGCTTGGGCAGCATGCGATCGATCACGAGTACGTCGTAATCACCCGACTCCGCCAGCGCGAGGCCCTCCTCGCCGTCGCCCGCATGGTCGGCGATGTGGCCGACCTCGCGAAATGCCTTCACGAGATAGTCAGCCGACTCGCGGTCGTCTTCAACGATAAGCAGTCGCATCTGTGATTCGGTCTGGGTCTGAGCAGCAGAGCTTTGTGTCACCATGGCGCGATGATCGTCCTCATGCAAGGCAGCGAATGACGTGCCCGCGGCCGCCAGCCCCGACAAGAGAAAGAGAACGGGCGGCGAAGCTGGGGGACTTCGCCGCCCGCATTGCACGACCGACTGGAGTGCGATCGCGCCGCTTTCGACGGAGGGGGGCGTTTTCCATCGAAAGCATTCCTGCATGACGCTGAAAATCGCATCACGCCTTGATTTCAAGGGACGGGCTTGTGGCCCGCCCCCGGGAAGGAGCCGTCGGCGGGGGCTACTTTGCCGGCGACAACTCCCCATCTCGCCCTCACCTTTCGGCGAGGATCATGCTCAGCCCTTGGCGACCGGCACCGCGACGAAGCGCGACGAGTCTCCGGACTTCACGCGAACCAGAACGCTGTTCTTGTTCTCGCTGCGCGCGGTGTTGATCGCCTCGCGGACTTCAGCCGGGTTCGAAACCAGCTTGCCGGCGACTTCGAGAATGACGTCGCCTTCCTTGAAGCCGCGCTCAGCCGACGGGCTGTTCGGATCGACGTCGGTCACGACCACGCCTTCCTTGCCCGCGCCGGCCACGCTGTTCGCGGGAGCCAGCGTCAAACCGAGGTTCGGCACGGTGACGTTGCCACGGCCCGACTTGCCGCTGTCCTTCTGATCGGTATCGGCACTTGCAGCCCTGGCGTTCGGCAATTCGCCGAGCGTCATGCTGAGGATCTTGTCCTGGCCCTTGTGAACCACGACCAGCTTGACCGTCTGACCCGGCGCCATGCTGCCGATGGTGCGGGCGAGTTCGCGCGCATCCTTCACGGGCTGGTCGTTGACCCGGGTGATCACGTCACCGGATTCGACGCCCGCCTTCGCGGCCGGACCATTGGCCTGCGGCTCCGCGACCAGCGCACCTTCCGGCTTCTTCAGGCCGAGGCTGTCGGCGATCTCAGGCGTCACCTGCTGGATCTGCACACCGATCCAGCCGCGGCTGACCGTGCCCTTGTCCTTGAGCTGCTGCACAACACTCTTCACGGTCGAAGCCGGGATCGCGAAGGCAATGCCGACGCTGCCGCCCGACGGCGAATAAATCGCGGTGTTCACGCCGACAACATCGCCTTCGGTGTTGAAGGTCGGACCACCCGAGTTGCCCTTGTTCACGGGCGCGTCGATCTGGATGAAATCGTCATACGGACCGTTGCCGATGTCACGGCCGCGGGCTGAAACGATGCCGGCGGTCACGGTGCCGCCGAGGCCGAACGGATTGCCGACCGCAAGCACCCAGTCGCCGATCCGCGGCTGACCGTCAGACAATTTAGCGAACGGCATGTTGCTGACGCCATCGACCTTGATCAGCGCGAGATCGGTGCGCGGATCGGTGCCGATCACCTTAGCGGTGTGAACCTTGCCGTCGTCTGTGGTGACTTCGACCTTGTCGGCGCCATCGACCACATGATTGTTGGTCACGGCGAAACCGTCAGCCGAGATGAAGAAGCCCGAGCCCTGCCCGGTCATCTGACCACCGCCACGACCACCGCGGCCGCCACGGCCACCGGGGAATCCATCCGGACCGCCGAAGCGGCGGAAGAAGCGCTCCATCGGCGAGTTCGGCGGGAACGGATTGTCTTCCGGGCTTGCGTTTTCACCAGTGGTTGTCTTCTCCGCGATCTTGACGCGCACCGAAACCACCGAGGGCTTCACGCGCTCGACGATGTCGGCAAAGCCGATCGGCTGCTGAACCTGACGGACTTCCTTATTGACCTGCGCATGCGCGGTCGTGGTCAGCAGGTCGAAGTTATTCGACGGGCTGAGACCATAAGCGGCGACGCCGAGGCCCGCGACGACCGAAGCCATCAGCGCGAACTTGCGCGCGGAGAAAATGGAACGGCGGGGAGCGACATAGGATGGAAGTTTGGAAAGATCGGTGGGGCGGTCGGTCATGAACAATCTCCAGAAGGGCGCGAAAACGGGGTGCGAATCTCGCGGTGCATGTGTGCACCTGTGCTCTGGAAGATGGGGGGCGCAGCCTTACCGCGCTCTGACGGGGGAATTAATGTTTTGTAATGAAAACAGGGCCTCAGCGGCCCTTGATGCCTGCGCCGGATCGAGATCGGAACCGCGCGCGAAAAGCCCGCTAAACGGACGTTTTCGGCGGTTCCTCGCCCGCGATGAGCTTCTCCAGCCGGGCCTCTTCTTCCGGCGTGAGCCGAAATAGCGCCCCCTCCTCGGCTGCGGCAGCCCTGTTGCGGCGGCGGTTACCGAACCAGAGCGCGAGCCCGCCCCCGGCGAGGACCAGCGGCGGAATCAGCCACAGCAACAGCGTACGGCTTTCAACACGCGGCTTGAGCAGCACGAACTCGCCGTAGCGCGCGACGAGGAAGTCCATCACCTGCTGATCGGTGCTGCCGGCCGCGATGCGCTCGCGCACCAGGAGACGCAGATCGCGCGCCAGCGGCGCGTCGGAATCATCGATGGACTGATTCTGGCAGACCATGCAGCGCAGTTCGCGTGACAGATTGCGCGCCCGCGCCTCCTGCGCCGGATCGGCCATGATCTCGTCAGGCTGCACGGCTAAGGCGACGGAGGGCAGGAGAACGGCACAAACAATCAACAGAATCGCTACACTGGAAGCCAATGCGCGCGAAACACGGAGGATGCGCCCCCTCTCCCCCACGGGGAGAGGGTTGGGGTGAGGGGCGCTGGATGTCAGAGTTGAAATCCGATCCCCCTCACCCGGCGCTGCGCGCCGACCTCTCCCCATTGGGGAGAGGTGAAGAAACATCCGCAGACGTTCGCTCCATGCGCGATGTCGTCCCGCCAAATGCGCGGACGATATCGCAAATATCTTTGCGTTTGCGCGCAACATCCCTACTCCGCAGCCTGCAACGCGCCGGAAGTCTTGGTGGCCTTTGCCGGCTTCGGCGCACCAACGCGGAGCCGCCGGTCGGTCAGCGACAGGAATCCGCCGAACGCCATCAGCACCGGCCCGAACCAGATCAGCAGCACCAGCGGCTTGTGATAGATGCGCACCGCGATCGAGCCATCGGCGTGGCTGTCGCCGAGCGAGACATAAATCTGGCTCACACCGCGCGTGAGCAGCGCGGCTTCCGTGGTTGACATGCCGCGCGTCGAGAAATTGCGCTTCGACGGCGACAGGATGCCGATGGTCTTTCCGTCCTGCATGACCGTGAAGTGCGAAATTGCCTCGCGGTAATTCGGCCCCTGCTGCTGCGTCACATCATCGAGCCGCACCTGATAACCGCCGACAGTGACGACATCCTTCGGCTGCATCGAGGCGATGCTCTCGCTGTTCCACGTCGTCTCGCAGACGATTCCGATCAGCGCGATCCCAAGCCCGGCATGCGCAAAGGCCGAGCCCCAGGTCGAGCGCGGCAATCCTCGTGCGCGGCCGAGCGATGTGGCGAACGGCGCGCGGAACAGTTGCGTGCGCTCGACAATGTCAGTGAGCGAGCCGAGCACCACGAACGCCGCGACACCGATCATCAATGGCGCAAACGCGCCGCCGCCTTTGGTCCAGGCCCACAGCACCGCCATGGTAACCAGCGCGACAATGCCCGCTGCGGTCAGGCGCTGCGCCGCGCCGACGATGTCGCCGCGCTTCCACGCCAGCAGCGGCCCGAACGGCACCGCGAGCAGGAGCGGCAGGAACAGCGGCGCAAATGTCAGATTGAAGAACGGCGCACCGACCGAAATCTTGTCGCCGGTGAGAACCTCAAGCGCCAGCGGATACAGCGTGCCGACGAACACCGTCGCGCAGGCTGTTGTGAGCAGCAGGTTGTTCAGCACCAGTGCACCCTCGCGCGAGATCGGCGCAAACAACCCGCCCTGCTTCAATGCCGACGCCCGCCACGCATAGAGACTAAGGCTGCCGCCGATGAACAGGCACAGGATCATCAGGATGAACACGCCGCGCGCGGGATCGCTGGCGAAGGTATGCACCGAAGTCAGCACGCCGGAGCGCACCAGGAAGGTGCCGAGCAGCGAGAGCGAGAATGTCAGGATCGCCAGAAGAATGGTCCAGACCTTCAGCGCGTCGCGCTTTTCCATCACTACCGCGGAATGAAGCAGCGCAGTGCCCGCGAGCCACGGCATCAGCGAGGCGTTCTCCACCGGGTCCCAGAACCACCAGCCGCCCCAGCCGAGTTCGTAATAGGCCCAGTACGACCCCATCGCGATGCCGAGCGTGAGAAAAATCCATGCCATCAGCGTCCATGGCCGCACCCACCGTGCCCATGCAGCATCGATGCGGCCTTCGATCAGCGCGGCCACCGCAAAGGAAAACGAAATCGAGAACCCGACGTAGCCGAGGTAGAGCATCGGCGGATGGATCGCGAGGCCGATGTCCTGCAGGATCGGATTGAGGTCACGGCCCTCGATCGGCGGATTGGCGATCCGCGCAAACGGATTCGAGGTCGCGAGAATGAACAGATAGAACGCCGCACCGATCCACGCCTGCGCCGCCAGGACGAGCGCACGCAACGTGCGCGGCAGGTTATTGCCGAATGCCGCCACCATCGCGCCGAACAGCGCCAGGATCAGCACCCACAACAGCATCGAGCCTTCGTGATTCCCCCATACTCCGGTGATCTTGTAGATCATCGGCTTAAGCGAATGGGAATTCTCATAGACGTTTGCGACCGAGAAATCCGACGTGACGTGCAGCCATGTCAGTGCCGCGAACGACAGCGCGGCGAATGCGAACTGCGTCAGCGCCGTGGAGCGCGCGACATTCATCAGCGCAGGATCACGCAGACGCGCGCCGATCACCGGCACCACCGACTGGATCAGCGCCAGAACCAGCGCCAGCACCAGCGCGTAATGTCCCGCCTCGGCGATCACTTCGCGTTCCCCTGCACGTTCTGTGCGGACGGCTTCTTGTCGTAGTCGTCCTTCCAGTGGCCGGTCTTTTTCAGTTCGTCCGCGACGGCCTTGGGCATGTAGGTCTCATCGTGCTTGGCGAGCACGGTGTCGGCCTTGAACACGCCCTGCGCGTCGAGCGCGCCTTCGGAAATGATGCCCTGCCCCTCGCGGAAGAGATCTGGAAGAATCCCCTGATAAGTCACCGGCAGGGTTGCATTTCCATCGGTCACATCAAACTTCACTTTAAGCTGCTCGCCGCGCACCAGCGATCCCTCGCGCACCATGCCGCCGAGGCGGAAGCGCTGGCCGGGCTGAATGTGCTTTTCGGCAGCCATGGTCGGCGTGGAGAAGAACAGGATAGAGTCGCGCAGCGCGTTCAGAACAAGTGCGGCCGCAATCGCCAGCACCGCCAGCGCACACCCGATCAATGTCAATCGCCGCTGCTTGCGCGTCATCGTATCATTTCCGTTTGTATCTGAATGCTTGCCGTCCTCGCGCTCTGCTCCCTCTCCCCAATGGGGAGAGGGTTGGGGTGAGGGGCGCTAGATGCTCGAAGTGAAATCCGATCCCCCTCACCCGGATTGCTTCGCAATCCGACCTCTCCCCGTCGGGGAGAGGTGAAAAGAGCTCCGTCATTGCGAGGAGCACTCGCGACGAAGCAATCCATTCTTTCTGTTCCAAAAGATGGATTGCTTCGCTTCGCTGGCAATGACGTGGCTGATGCAACTCGCATTTACCCGTCCAATCCAAGGCTCTTGAGGCCGTCATTCAGAAGCTGCAGCCGCGCGGCATCGTTGCCAACCGCGCCCCGCGCATCGATCAGCGCTGCCTGCGCCTTGTCGCGTTCGCCGAGGAGCATATAGGCCCGCACCAGCCGCAACCAACCCTCGACATCGTTGCCGTTGTCCTTCAGCCGCGTCGCGAGACGATCCACCATGCCGCGGATCATCGCGTTGCGGTCGCCCTCGGTCATGTCCTTGGCGGCGGCGATGGTGTCGTCGGACAGCTTGGGCGCGACAACGCCGACGCGCACCAGCGCGCCCTGCACCAGCGGACGCCACGGCGCATCGGCCGGCGCCGACGCCAGCATTGTGCGCCAGATGTTGACGGCATCGTCCTTGCGGCCATCCTGCTCGGCAGCGAGGCCGGTGAAGTAGCGCGCCTTCACCTCATTCGGATCGAGCGCGATGGCGCGGTCGAATTCAGCCTTGGCTTCCGCAGTCACAACGCCGCCGCTTGCGGCGGCCATTGCTTCGCCGAGATCGGCGCGGCGCGATGCGCTCTCGCCGTTGTAGGTGATGGAGTTGCGCCAGGCCCTCACCGCGTCGTCATAACGGCCGATCCGTGCCAGCACCGGCGCGAGCACGTCCCAGCCGCGACCGTCGGTCGGATTTTTCTCGAGATGGGTTTCGACCTGCGCCACCAGCTTGTCCATCGACGCGGTCGCGACAGCCGCGCGGCTGCGTTCCGCGAGCGGAAAGTCGCCGAGCGATGGCGAGCCGAATTTCGCGTAAAGTCCCGCGGCGAACAGCGGCAGGCCGATGAGCGCGATCACCGCGACCGCCCGGCGGAGCGAAAGGCTCGACGTCGATGGAGCAACCGCTGCGGCGTCCGACGCCGCGAGCAGACGGCGGCTGATCTCGACGCGCGCCGCTTCCGCCTCTTTTTCTCCGATCATCCCGGCGGCGGCATCGCGCTGAACCTCGGCGAGCTGATCCTTGTAGACCACCGCTTCGCTGCCCTCGCGCGCCGAGGTGTTGCCGCGCCCGAGCGGCCACAGCACGGCAAATACCGCTGCGGCAGTCATCAGCGCGAACACAAACCAGAGCGTCATTTCAAAGGGTTCCCGGCAAAGTAGAACCGTTACAAGCGGCTATTCCGAGCCGGGTTACACCATGGCTGGCCGATGGGCGCAATTGACATTTCCGTCACGGATTCAATGGGATTCGAGGCCGTCTTGCGGCCTTTTGAGAATCGCTCAGGTGGAGGCAATAGCGCGCGGAGGCTTTTGGCCCCTTGCGCAAGATCAACCGGCGCGTGGCTGCTTGGCAGGTTTTGCGGGCTCGGCCGCCTTGCGCTCCACCGGCCGCGCCATCTCGGCCGCCTTGCTCATCAGCGAGGCGTAATCCGGTCCGAACATCACCTCGCAGAACCGGATCGCCGCCTTCATCTGCATCAGGCGAAAAGCGCGGACCCTCTGGTCGTGGGTGCGCAGCGATTCCACCAGCGTCTCGGTGGCCTTCTCGACATAGTGCTGCAATTCGGTATGCGCGCGCAGCGACACTTCGTTGATCGCAAGCTCGCTGGCGTAGTTGCGGCACACGGCGACGAAATCGATCAGCGCCGCTGTCTCCTCGACGTCCACCGGATCGATCCGGTTCGCCGTGGTGACGTCCTTGTCCGGTCCCTGCCGCAGCAGCCGGCGCACGCGGCCCGGCACGCTGTCGATTTCCGATTGCAGCGAATTGGAAATTTCTGAGCGGATCGCCGCGAGCTGCTTGCCCCATGCGGAGTCCGAGCGAATGTCGAGTTCGGTGCGCAGACCGCGAACGCCATCATGCAGCGTCTTGAGATGGTTGGATGTGTCCTGAAACTGGCCGCGCTTGATGTCGTTGCGCAGCTCGGCGGCGACGCGCGACAGATCGTGGATCGCCATCGTCACGGTGACGCCGAACGGCGTACCGGCCACGCGGATTTCATCGTCGGATGCGGCGACCGCGATGCCGAGGCGGACGATCTGCCAGGGAGATGCGAGCCGCTGCATCACCAGCGAGATCGCGAACGGCAGCACCTGTGGGGTTTGCAGCGATGGAACGTTGAGAGCAGCCATGGTCGAGGTGATGTGGGAATCCGCGAACACCCGGATATGTCCGGTCAACTTGTTGTCGAGCTTTTCCAGTGCATCGTTGGCGCTGAGCACGGCGCCGATCGGCACGATATCCTCGACCACACTCGGCGCGCCGAGGCGTCCGAGTGTGCGCTGTCGCTCGCCGCTGGACAGCGCGCCGGTGACATTGGCGATCGCGTCTGAAGCTGCAGCCTGCACGGCACGGACAGCGGCATTGATTTCGGGTGTGGCAGTCGCCTGCGCCAGCGCCGCCTCGAACGCGCGAACCGCATCGGGAGCGCCCTCGCGGCCGAGCCAGATCCAGATCGGGCCCAGCGACGAGCGCCTGATCTGGCCGGGCCTGACATGGGGAATGTTTTCGACCAGAAACGGCTCGAGCGGACGGAACACCAGCCGCATCGGGTCGCTGGTGCGCGGGGTCATGTCCTCGCTCGGCGCGCGCACGATCATGCGCAGTTGTTCGAGCACGAAGCCCGCCACCGCAACGTCCTCGCCGCGCTCGATCGCACGCTCGAACTCACGCATCAGCAGCGCCTGCGCCTTCGGCGGCAGCTGCCCGAGATACTCTCTCAATCGCTCGATCGACGATTGGCTCATGCGCCCAAACGCTCACCTTCGGTGACACCGGCGGGTGTCCACCGGGTGTCATAGCCGGGGCGTCGTTAATTTGGCGTTGAGGAGACTGGCCGGAGCGTGCGGCTCAGCCCTGCCTGCGCTGGCGAAACGCAGCGACCTTGTTCCGGTTGCCGCACAGCGCCATGCTGCACCACCGGCGCCGGTGGGACTTGGTGCGGTCGTAGAACCACATCACGCAGGTCCTGTCCTCGCACTTGCGGATCAGGTTGAAGTCGCCGGTGGCGAGCAGTTCGGCGGCTGCTTCCGCGACAGGCCCGAGCACCTGATCGGGCGTCTTCAGCGTCCGCCGGCGCGTCAGCCGCAAGCCCGGCTCGTCGCAGACAAGTTCCGAATGACCGGGCGACTTTGCGAGAAGGTCGTTAAGCGGCGACGGATCGATCGCACCGCCGCCTTTACGATCCACCACCAGCGCGCGCACCGTCTCGCGCAGGCGGCGCGCGGACGTCAGCAGACCCGGCATGGCGGGCGGAAGTTCGCCTTCGCCGTACCACCCCGTCCGCACCAGCCAGTCCCGCACATCGGCATCCGAGGCCCACGAATCCACGGCTTTCCCGTCGATCTGCGCCAGGGTGTTCAGCATGTCGAGCACCGGATGATCCGCCGCCACATGGGGCAGGACAGGCTCGGACGGATCGAAAATCTGTTGGGTCATCATTGTCTCTCGCAGCCATGAACGTAACCATCAAAATAGCATTTGACAAGTTACAACCCAGTTTGTAACCAGCAAAGACATTTTTAGCGGTTTCAACCCCGGAGTGCCTGCGATGTCCCCCTTATCCGTACCCGCCACCTCAATCCGGACCATCGACGCCGACGGCGTCAAAGTCTTCTATCGGGAGGCCGGGCAGCCGGACGCGCCCGTCATTCTCCTGCTTCACGGCTTCCCGACCTCCTCCCATATGTTCCGGACGCTGATTCCCCAACTCGCCAGCAAGTATCGTGTCATCGCGCCCGACCTGCCCGGCTTCGGCTTCACCAGCGTCCCCTCAGAACGCAACTATCGCTACAGCTTCGATTCGCTTGCAAAGACGGCGCTTGCCTTCGTCGACGCACTCGGTCTGAAGCGTTACGCCATCTATGTTTTCGATTACGGCGCGCCGGTCGGCTTCCGGCTGGCTCTCGCCCATCCAGAGCGTGTCTCAGCCATCGTCTCGCAGAACGGCAATGCCTACGAGGAAGGCCTGAGCGATGCGTGGAATCCAATCCAGCGTTACTGGCAAGACCCGACACCCGAAAATCGCGATGTGCTGCGCGGCTTTCTCACGCTGGACGGAACGCGCATGCAATACGTCACCGGTGTCAGTAATCCGGAGACGATTGCGCCGGAGTCCTACATGCTTGATCAGGCGCTGCTGGAGCGGCCGGGTAACGACACCATCCAGCTCGACCTGTTTCTCGATTACGCCTCGAACGTGAAACTGTATCCGGCGTTTCAGGATTACTTCCGGTCGGCGAAGCCTCCGATGCTCGCCATCTGGGGCAAGAACGATCCGTTCTTCATTCCGCCGGGCGCCGAAGCCTATCGCCGCGACAATCCCAATGCCGTCGTCGAGCTTCTCGATACCGGCCACTTCGCGCTGGAAACCCATGCGCCGGAGATTGCCTCATCGATTGATCGACTGATGGCACGCGCGGCCGCATGAGTTCATGAATCAAAAAGCCGCCCGGCTCGTCGGATGACGAACCGGGCGGCGATGAAGCGGACTCGTTACGTGATCGGCAGTGCTGTCAGCCCACTGCCGTCCAGGTGCCGTCCGGATTGCGGCAGGCTGTGCCACGCTCGGCGGTCGGCTGACCGTTGATATAGACGGTGTGGGTAAAGGCTCGGCAGCGAGTCCCGCGCTTGGTATAGGCCGGACCCGGCACGATGTTGCCGTAGCGGCCGGTGTCAGGATTACGCCAGTCCACAGGCGCGCCGGGTGCGCCCCGGTCGAGCGCGATCATCTCCGCCTCGTAGGCATATTGCCGATCCTGATCGTCCATCGATGCACCGATCCGGTTGCCGATGAGACCGCCGATTGCCGCGCCAGCCATTGCGGCACCAACACGCTCGCCCGTTCCGCCCCCGATAGCCGAGCCGATCAGCGCGCCACTCACCGCGCCGAGCACGGTTCCGGAATTTTCCTTCGGTCCGCTGTCGGCGGCACAGCCGCCGAGCGTCAGCGCGGCCGCGAACAGAATGGCTGCTTTCGGATGATGCATATTGTCGTCCCCAAATTCGCTGCGGACACAAATCGTCCGGCGGGCGCTTTGAACGGACGAATGGGGCGAGAGAGCGGCGGGTTTCAGATTCCAGGCAGCACCAGTTCCGCCCGCAGGCCGCCGATCGGCGCCGCGCTGAGCGTGAGGCTGCCACCGTAAAGCGCGGCCAGATCGGTGACGATGGACAGGCCGAGGCCGGAACCCGGCTTGGTCTCATCCAGCCGCTTGCCGCGGCGCGCCACCTGCGTCCGCTCCGCCGGTGACAATCCAGGACCGTCGTCATCGACGATGATGCGCAGCGTCGGATCGAGTGCGCCGCCGGGAGTCAGTTCCAGCAGCACCTCAATGAAGACCTTCTGCGCCGCCCACTTGCAGGCGTTGTCGACGAGATTGCCGACCATCTCCTCGAGATCCTGCTTCTCGCCGCGGAATTTCGCACCGGCATTGACTTCGGCATCGATGAGAATGTCACGGTCACGATGAATCTTTTCCATCGTCCGCGTCAACGCTTCGATCACCGGCGCAACCTCAGTCACGGTGCCGATGGTGGTGACACGGGCGGCGATGCGCGCGCGCTCCAGATGATGCGCGACCTGATCGCGCATGATGTCGGCCTGCTCCAGAACCTTGATCGCCAGCGGATCGTCCCGGTTGGCGCCCGCTTCATTGACGATCACCGACAGCGGCGTCTTGATCGCATGGGCAAGATTGCCGACATGGGTGCGCGAGCGCTCGACAATGGCGCGGTTGGCGTCGAGCAGCGCGTTGGTTTCGCGCGCGAGCGGCGCGATCTCCTCGGGAAACTCTCCCTCCAGCCGGTCGGCCTGACCCGAGCGAATGGCCGCCAGCGAATTGGAAATGCGCTTGAGCGGCGCGAGGCCGTAGCGCACCTGAAAGATCGTGGTCAGCAACAGTCCGACAGTGAGCGCCGCGAACGTCACCGCCAGATAAGTATTGAACGCCCAGGTCTCTTCCTCGATCTCGGTGGCGTCGCCCGCCACCGTCGCGAGGAATTTTCCCTCGGTGCCGAGATCGACCGGCCGCTCCACCATGCGCAGATGCTGGTTTTCCGGTCCGATGACATAGCCGAGCCGCACGCCGGACTGATCCAGTTCGATACCTTTGTCTTCGAGCTTGGGCAGCGACGCATCCCACAGCGAACGTGACGCGCGCACTTCCGGTTTGTCGCCGTCGGTTCGCGCCATGCGCCAGTACCAGCCTGACAACGGCAGTTCGAACAGCGGCTCGCCCAGCGACTGCACGGATCGTTCGGACTTGTCGCTCTTGTCGTTCGGATCGTCAGGCTGCGCGGCTTCGGCGATCAGGGTGCGGAGATAGAAATTGAGCCGGCGGTCGAACGCGCGCTCGGTCGAACGCTTGTAGACCGTGGACAGCACGATGCCGGTGATGACAAGGATCAGTACCACCCAGGCCGTTGCCGACAGGAACAGTCGTGTTGCGAGGGATTTCGCGCGCATCGCGTAATGACCTAACCACTGAATGCTAGAAACATCATACGCGGCATGAAATCACGCGATAAATCCAAACTCTCCGATGCTAACGTAGAACTGCAAACCAAAGAATTCCAAGCGCAATCCAAACCGCCATCCCCGTAAACATTGATATTATTTCGGGCGGCTTTTGGCCGAAGAGCTTGAACAATCGGCGCCCTGTTCCTGCAAAAAATACCTCCAATATCGTGCTGAATAGCGCATCGATCATGCCGCACGCCTCTACTTCAGCCCTTGCACGGCGCTAATGCGCATTGGCCGCGGGCGGCGGCGCCAGCAGATAGCCAAGGCCTCGCACGGTCTGAATAATATCGACGTCGAGCTTCTTGCGGATGCGGCCGACGAACACTTCGATCGTATTCGAGTCGCGATCGAAGTCCTGATCGTAGAGATGCTCGACCAGTTCGGTGCGCGACACCACGCGGCCGGAATGATGCATCAGATACGCCAGCAGGCGATACTCATGCGACGTCATCTTGATCGGATTTCCGTTGACGCTGACGCGGTTGGTGCGCGTATCCAGCATCACCGGCCCGCAGGTCAGTTCGGACTGGGCATGGCCCGCGCTCCGGCGCAGCAGCGCGCGGATGCGTGCGAGGACCTCTTCGAGATGAAACGGCTTGGCGACATAGTCGTCCGCGCCGGCATCGAAGCCCTGCACCTTGTCGCTCCAGCGGTCGCGTGCGGTGAGGATCAGCACCGGCATGGTGCGCTTGTTGCGCCGCCAGGCCTCCAGCACCGAAATGCCGTCCATTTTGGGGAGTCCGATGTCGAGCACCACGGCGTCGTAGGGCTCGCTGTCGCCGAGGAAGTGTCCCTCCTCGCCATCGAATGCGCGGTCAACGACATAGCCTGCGTCCGACAAGGCCGTCGTGAGCTGGCGGTTGAGATCGGGATCGTCTTCAACAACAAGAAGGCGCAACGTCGTCTCCAGTGACAGGCTTGCAATAACCTAACATGAACGCCGCGGCGGTGAATGCTCCATGAACGGAAGCCGGGCCGGAGATTACTTTTTCTCCATACTCATTTCTTCTTCGCGACCGCCTTGACCAGCTTGTCAAACGCGCCGGGGGTCTCCTGACCGGTCGCGAGACAGAGTTTTTCCCGGGTCCGGCCGCTGACGTAAACGCCTAACACGCCGAATCGGAACCCCCAATAGCTGACCAGAAGGCCGGTCGCGCCGATCAGGGCGTTGATCGCCGTCATATCGCCGGTCCAGAATTCGTGGACAAGGACGACCCAGAGTGCGGCGCACTCCAGTGTTAACTCCAGCGCGTAAAGGGGGCGCCAAAGCCGCTGGAATAAATCCTGACTGGTGAGTTCCGCCCGGATTGTCGCCTGTGTCTCGGCGACCGAACCGCGGGCGGCTTCTGCTTCGGCGCGGACAGCTTCGGCCCACGTATTTTCGGCCTGCGCGATCCGCTCCGCACCGCAGGTCGGCAGCGCCTTGCCGACGGCCTCGGGCGTTGCGTCCGACGCACCGACGGCTTCCGCCAGGATGCGTCCCGCCGCGCCGCCGAGCGGCCCGCCAAGCGCTGTTCCGAGAATCGGCGCGCCAAGCCCGATCACCTGTTTGGCGATGTCAGCCCAATCCATTGGATGTCCTTTCCGAGAGTCCCGTGACCGCCGCCTCTTGCTGCCGGCGGTGACGCCAGCGCCAGATCAGAAACACCGCGACTGACGCCGCGAGCGCGGCCGCAATAACGAGTGCTGCCACCTCAAAGCGTGACGTAACCGCTGCGGCCGCGGTGCCTGCCGCGATCACCGCGCCGGCTGACGCGGGACCGGCAGGGTTCTTCACCGGCACAACGGCTTTCCCTGGTGAGGTGTCAGAAGACGTCATCGTGACCAAGGCACGTCCCTCCGCCATGGCGGTTGCGGCCGCGCGCACCCCATTGACGCGCGTTGTCCAGCCGCGCCCGAACACGGGAAAGATTTTCAGCCCTTGCAAAAACGCCAGCCGTTCCGTGCAAATCGCGGCAACAAGATCACTCGCATTGCATCTGGCAGCCGCAGCGATGACCTCATTCGTGATCGTGCTTGCGGTGTCCGGCATCTCGAGCACGCGGCGCAGGACCTTGCCGGCACGGCCGATGCCGGAGTTCACTCCGTAGTCGAACACCGCATAGTCGACGCCGGCGGGAAGCTCGTCGCAGCGCATCGCATTCCAGTAGCGCTCGCGATAGATCTTCCGCGCAACACTCTGCGGCATCGTCCGCACGTCATCGGCCGTGGCGTTGCCCTTCCAGTAACGCCGCGCGTCGGCAAGCGTGATGCCGAAATTGGTCGGCCCGCCGGGATCGGAAGGATGATCGGTATAACCGCCCTCGTCTTTCAGAAGACGCGTGAGCGATGCGTCGTATGACGACAGCATGACTCAGATCCTCGTCTTCAGGACATTCGCCCATGCAATGATTTTCGGCACACACAAACCGGTAAGCACGCCGAAGGCGTACAGGACCGCGAGCCCGGCAATGGTCAGGAAGGTCATGGATGTTCTCCGTTTTCAGAGGCAGATGAACCAGACGAAGACGCAGGAAAGCGTCAGCAGAATTCCGATGGCAGGCCAGCGCATGGGCTTGGCTCCATGGGTTCGCGGCTCGCGAAGGCCAGCTGGTCAGATCGATATTTTCTGGGGTTATTGCCGGAGTGGCCGGGGCGCGGCGGCCACAACGTGATACGACCACCGCATGCTCAGAGCCTTGGCGGACCGCACATCGAGTTTCATCGGACGGAAGATCATCCCCTCCGGGGGTGACCGTTTCCGGATCGGATTATCGCTGCGGTCGTTCCCCTACTTCCATCACGCGCATAATTGCGGTTTTCCCGGCAAGCGGAAAACCGAGCGCACGATCGAGCTGGCGCTGGCGGACTTCTGGCTGGACAGGGTGACGGACGCTGTCGAGGTCGGTGCCGTTACACCTTATTATTGGCCGGGACGGGTCAAGCACGTCATCGATCCCGCGGATCAGTCACCTCACGTCACACAACAGGCATCTCTGCTCGAGGTGGATCTTACCGGCCGAAACGTTCTCAGCATTTCGACGGTCGAGCACATCGGCGAACAGCGCTACGGCATGAACGAAACCGCGACGTCGATGCAGGGACTGGAAAAGCTGTTCCGGGAATGCGCGCGTTATCTCGTCACATTTCCTGCCGGCTACAACCAGATCCTCGATGAATTCGTATTCGCGGGCGGCGCGGACAAATTCGGCAAGGTCCGCTATCTCGTCCGTAACCCGGACGAAAGCTGGCGCCCGGCGCCTCGCTCGCTGGCGTGGCGCGCCTATGGCGGCGACGGAATCACCTGGGCGAATTGCGTTGTCGTGATCGAAAAAGGCGGCGTTCTGTAGCGGTATTTGCTGCAATCCGGGCGCGTCTGGCGGATGCCCGGGAGATGTGGCATGTAGCAGACCGGCCGGTGAAGTCGCATCTTTCCCACTGCAGAAAAGCACTCATGACCATTTCGACTGTCTTGCGGAAGCCGCCCGTCATTTTAGCTGCGGGGACCCTTCTGGTCGCTCTTGTGGTCTTCTTCCGGATTCACGCGCTGTATCCCACCGTGTTCTCTGACGAGTGGACGTACAGCAGGATGTCTCGGTTGGATGCCTTATCGCAAGCGGAAATACCATCCTTCTTATATCTTTCAACTTACAGATTGACGAATGTCTGCGGCGACGGGTTTCTGTCCTGCGCCCGGCTGATGAATGTCGCGTTTTTCTTCTCCGCAATCCCATTCATCTATCTGATCGCGCGGAAAGTCGCGACGCCGGCGCTGGCGGTGTGGATCGCCCTTCTCGTCGCGATCAATCCGATGAATTCCTACACGGCCTACTTCATGCCGGAGGCGATGTTCTTTTTCGCCTTCTGGCTGTTCGCATGGTGCCTGCTGCGGCTCGACGCAGCACACAAGTCCGTGGACCTGATCGTTCCCGCTGTTCTGTTCGGGTTCATGGCTCTCGTGAAACCGCATCCGATCTTCATGTACCCGGCGCTGATCGTGTATCTCGGATACATGTCCCGGCAGGCAACGTATGCCGCATGGCTAAGGCTGTGGGCGATGCGGTCCGCGATCTTCGTTGGTGTTTCGCTGCTTGCAAAACTGGCGATCAGCTCCATCTTCGCCGGAAAGGCCGGCCTGACACTATTTGGGGGAAGATACGAAGCCCTTGCGGAACGCATGGATGGAGGCACGGAAAGATACATAGCAATTGCGTCGAATGCTGTCGGAAGCCTAAGCGGTCATTTGATGATTCTCGCGGTGTTGTTTGGAACCGCGATCTGCGTCTTGCTCTATATCGCTATGAACGGGCTCTTCCAAAAAGAACAACCCGGCGAAGCGCATAAGATAGCAATCTTCGGCTTTCTCGTTATCGGATCGATGATCGCTCTGTCGGCAATATTTACTGCGGCCGTAATGGGCCTAGCTCCCGCCGAGTCCCTTGCCCGCGTCCACATGCGTTATTACAATTTTTCGCTCCCGCTTCTGCTTATTCTGGCCGGGGCTGGGATTGCAGATAATCCGCATCGAAGAATT
This sequence comes from Afipia sp. GW823-FHT06G09, assembly GCF_058794875.1. Lineage (NCBI taxonomy): Bacteria > Pseudomonadati > Pseudomonadota > Alphaproteobacteria > Hyphomicrobiales > Nitrobacteraceae > Afipia > Afipia sp. GW823-FHT06G09. The sequence continues at coordinate 175,086 of NZ_JBXAHF010000004.1, read as the reverse complement.
AATGTCGTCGCGGCGATCACGGTCGCTATTGCCGGTCTTACAGCTTATGCTATCGGCACCCGCATTTCCGGATTTACTCCGTCATGGATAGACGCGCCTGAAGCGACGGCAGCCGCTGAAGTGCCGGAAAGTTTTTACCTCGTTGCCGCCTTTGGTCTGTTCACCACCATCGCATGGGCGGTCAATCAACGCCTCGGCAGCAGAATTTTCCTACTCGCCTTCGCGCCGGTGATGATCCTGCTAAACTTGTACGCAGTGAATCGATATGCTCAACAATTTGAGCAACCCGATGCCGCGGATCGGGCTGGCATAGTCGCACACCAACTTTTTCAAAGTTCCGAGCTTCGCAATGTAACCGTTTACGGGCTCGACTTTGGCTACATCTCCAAGATTCTTTTCCATATCGATAGTCCACTTGCTAAATACGTCCAATCAGATCGAGGAACGCTTCCTAACTTTGAGGCAATTCGAAATACAAATAAAATTGCCGTCGTGTTAGGACCAACTCTCGGCGCACCAACCGGCACAACAGAAATACAGGGAGACGGTTTCTCCATTATCAGGAGTGCGAATCCCGAGTTGTACGTGGATTTTACAAGGCAAATGCCCTCCGGGGCACTTGCAGATACCACCGGAATGTCACTCCCTGAATCCTGGGGGGCATGGTCCGAGGGCGCCCTCGTGACATTGAAGTTCAGAAAGAACTTGCCGGAATCCCTGCGCGTTCACCTGCGCGCGAAAGCGTTCGGCCCGAATGTCGGCAAGCCATTCACGATGCGCGTCGGCGACCAGACCAGGGATTTCTCACTCACCGACGTTCCCCGCAACATCGAACTCAAATTCGGCAATCCCGGCGCAAGCGACACCATCACCATCGCGGTCCCTCAACCGGCCTCGCCTCACGAAACCGGTGTCGGCGGCGACCCTCGCAAGCTCGGAATCGCCATGATAGAATTCCGGATCGAGAAGCTGGACGGGTCAGGCAACTAGAACACCTCACAAGAAACTGCGGTCTCGGCACATGCGGCTGCCGAAACCACGGACACCTTCTGGAGACAGACAATGGGTTTGGGTTCTGTTCTGAACCTCATCAAGTATCGCAACGTCGTCGATGAGCTTTACCGCGGCCTGCTCGGCCGCGAGGCCGATGCCGATGGCCGCGCGCACCATTTGAACCTGCTCAGGAGCGGCGTGCCGCTGTCGCAACTCATCAGCGGCCTGGTCTCGTCCGATGAATTCAGACAGAAAAATCCCAAGAGCGGCGAAGAAGAGCCCGAAGGCTGCTCGAAGGCCGAAGCGATCGCCATGTTCGCGAAATTCGAGGACCCGGACCGCAAGCCACGCGAAGGCTTCACGACAAATTTCATGGGCGGCGTCGTGGCCGTCAATGTGATCGACATGCTCGGCGGCCGATCCGGCTTTGTCGAAGGTTACCCGATTCCGGCGAACATTCAGGGCCGCACCATCGAGTGGATGGGCACACTGCAATCCGTGCTCGATGCACGTGGCTCCTACTCCATCGTCGAACTCGGCGCCGGATGGGCGCCGTGGTGCGCTGCCGGATATGTTGCCGCTAAGAAAATGGGGATCACCGACATTTCCGTCGTCGCGGTCGAAGGCGACAAGGGCAAGATCGCCTTCATCCGCGACAACTTTGCAGCGCATGGAATCGACGAGAAAGCCACCACGATCACCTATGGCGTCGTCGGCCCGTTCGACGGCTTCGCGGAATTTCCCGACCTGTCGGTCGATCCCAACATCAACTACGGCCTTGCCGCGGACTTCAATGCCGCGAAAAAGGACGTCAAGATGCTGAAGGTCCCTGCCTTCAGTCTCAAGACCATCCTGGCGCCGTTCGACCGCGTCGATCTTATTCACTGCGATGTGCAGGGCGCTGAAGCCGACGTGTTCGAGGCCGGAATGGATGTCGCGCTTGCGAAGGTCAAACGCGTCGTCATCGGCACCCATTCGCTCGACATCGAAAAGCGTTTGATCGGAATCTTCAAGGGCTGGGTCTGCGAAGGCATGACATCCGGCGAATACATCGTCCCGTCGATCCTGACCCGGGACGGTTGCCAGATCTGGCGCAACCCCAACCTCACATCATAACGTTCACTACAGGATCTGCCCGCCGGTCGCGGTGGTGCCGTTCGCATTGCCAGGAAAATACGCGGTGGATGGCGTCGCCTGCGCGCCGGACGTGAAGATCACGCTGTTGCCCTCGATGGCGTAGCGCGGTCCGGTGGTCGCGCCGCTGTAGGTGTTGGCATTTCCATAGATCAGCGACAGCGTATCGGCATGGGCGAAGCCGCCGGCGAATGCCGGTGTGCCGGTGATGGTCACCGTCGCCGCCTGATAGCGGATCGAGCCGCCGATGCTGGCGTGCAGATGATAGTAAGCGCCGCCGGTGATGCTGTAGGCGACGAAACCGATGATCGATCCGCCTTGCAGCGCCATCATGTGAGCAACATCGCATGCCCCGAATTCCATCTTGCCCGTGATGTTGCACTGGGCACCGAGATCGGCGGAGATGCCGACGCCTGCCGTGGTGGTGATCTTGAGACCTTCCACCGAGACCACGGCATAATTCGAGCAGTAAATGGCGTTGGCGCCGCCACCGCTGATCACGACATTCGCCGGTGTCGTGGTGTCGCCCTTTACCTTGATCGTCCCCGCGCCGATCTGCGGAGAACTCACCTGAAATCCTGCGAACGTTCCCGCGCCGAGCTGGATCGTGACATTGAACCCGCCGAGATCGAGCTTGTTGTAGACGGTGTCGATCGCCTTCTGCACGGTCAGAAATGCGCCGCCCGATGTATTGGCCAGCCCGTCGTTGCTGTTGCTGCCATCCGAGCGGACATAATAGGTCCTGGCTGCGGTCAGCAGCTCGCGGACCACGGGGGCTGGACGCGCGATCGCATACCAGCGCGACGCGGTGCCGTCATAGCGCAGCAGCGCTGCTCTCTTCGCGCCAATCACGACATCGCTGCCGAGCGCAAAGCGATTGGCGGCGGATGAGGACGCGCTCTCGTTCAGGAGCGTGATGATCTGGCTGCCGGTATTGAGGATGACGACGACGCGGCCCTCTGCCCCGCCCGCCAGACCCGAGACGCTGCGCGATGCATCGGACGACAGGTTGACGACAGATGCCGAACTGAAGCCGGTTGGACTGTAATCGTTCTGGTTCGAGCTGATCTGCGACGGCGAGATGACACCCGTCAGCGACATCCCGCGTGGAAACGCCGCGTTACCCGAACTCTGATCGATGGCCAGCGCCTCGACAAACGCCGATCCATCGCTCGAAACCTTGAGCCTGAAGGCATCCGATCCGATCAGGCCGAATTCGGCGCGGCCGGAAAACGCATCGGAGAACACGACCGACGCTGTTTTCGCGCTGGCTTCCTTGGAAATCTGCACGCGCATGTGACCGGTGCCGCCTCCAGCGACGGAAACCGCATTGAACAGCGCCGCATTCGATTTCACGGTCAGCAGATTAGGAGCGCTCGCGGTATCGTTGATGCCGAGTTGAGCGACACTGCCTGACATGGCGCCAGCGCCGCCCGCGACATCGGTCCATGCCGTCCCGTCATAGACCAGCAACGCGCTATCGGCGTCGCACCACGCACACCAGCCGGGCTTCGGGACCAGAAAGCGCCATGCGCCGTCTTCATAAGCGGCAACCGCGTCAGCGTGTCCTGCCCATGTGCCGGTCGGCCCAGCCGCGACGATATGACGATCGCCTTCCGCTGGTGCGGTGGGAGGCGCGGTGCGATCGGCATCGAGCACGCCAATCTGCACCACGGCGTCCAGAATCCGCAACGCCTCGTTGTGCGTGACATGCTTCTGCGCCTGGCTGCCTTCGATGAAAGGCATCCCGAGATGAACTGTGTCTGTCATGAGAGAGATAACTCTGTTTGCGATGAAATACGCGGCTCTCCGCCGGCATGATCAAGCTCCCTCTCCCGTGGGAGAGGGTTGGGGTGAGGGCGTAGAAGCTATCGAGAGAGCGTACTCCCTCACCCGATGCACTTCGTGCATCGACCTCTCCCCACGGGAGAGGTCACGCAGAACTGGACACCTTCGGCGATACCCTCAGAGTGTGAGAGTGAATTCGGCCGGATGGCCGCGCCCGACCGTGCTCGACATCTGCGAGACGCGGCCATGCAGGCTCGATTGCGGCGTGCCGAAATCGGCAAGTTCGTCGGCGCTCGCATACAGCACGGATGGCAATGCCGACGAGATGCTCCGCACCACGGAGGAGCCCGAAAGAATATCGAGCGTGTAGGCCTCGGTGTCTTCACCAAGAGGCACCTCGACAGTCCAGTTGTCGCCGTCGCGGCGGGTCCGCCTGACCCACGACACATGGATGCCGTCGCCCCCACGCACCGCTTTGACATGCACAGGCGACAGCGGCAGCAGCGCAGTCGGTTGCGGTATCACTGTGAGCGCGAGCGCCGACGGATCATCATGGCTGCGGCCGGTCGCCACGATGCGCAGATCGATGGCGCGATCGAGCGCACCAAGGCCGCGCGCAATCGTCGCCACATGATCGTCGAGCAACACAAACGGCGAACCGGCGGGCAATGGATTGGCAATCGCGTATTCGCTGCCCGCCTGCCCGCGCAAGAGCCGCGAGAGCTTGTAAGTCTTATCGTCCACCAGCTCGGCGTTGGCGAACTGCAGGATCTCCCATTCACCTGATGCGTTCAGCACCGCTGCCGCATTGGCGCCGTCAAGCACGCGCGCATCGGCCACGGACGCCAGCGCGCCGCCGTAAAGCATCACGCGCGCTTCACTTCCGCGATCCCAGCGGCTCGTGGGCCCGGCGGGAAGCGGATCGAGCGTCTCTCCGATGATCGAGGGCGCGAACGCCGTCGCCGCTTTCTCGAAACTCAAACCGTCAGCCGAGCGCCACACCGTCACCGAACCCGGCCAGGGATCGGCGAAAATCGCCAGACGCGTCAGCACGGGCGGCTCAGATGAATCGATGCCCGGCAGACTGAGCACCAGCGCCTGCACCGGACCCAATGCCGGTGGAATAGCTGGCGGTTTCACCCGCGGCGCCGACAACGGCACGGAGAAGACCTCCGGATCGATGCTGCGCGCCTTGACCTGCCGCGATTGCGTATCGACCAGTTCCGAAATCTCGAACAGCCGCCGCCGCGCATTGATGGTCACGCCGATCACATCGCCCGGTGCGAGCGCCAGCGCCTTCATGCCGAGCGAAAATTCCGCGCTTTCGCGCCCGGCCCACAGATCCTGCAGCCAGATGTCGGCGCGGCGTGTCGCGGCGGCATCATCGGTGATGACGGCGAAATCCGAATGCAGGGTGCGGTTCGATCCGCCGACCAGCCGCCGCGAGGTGACGGCGGAGCGGCGATAGTCCGCCGCGCCATCCGTGAAGCCGAACGAGATTTTGCGCGGCAACTCGGTTTCCTGCCCGCGTGTCAGCCGCGCCAGTGCTCCCTTCTGCGGATCGACCATCTCGTCCTCATCGATCTCCGCCACTGGCGGCGCGCCGCGCTGGACGAACGTCAGGTCGCCGCCCGCCACCGTCGCATCGAACGCATAGGCCATCGCCAGCGGATCGATCGCGGCACGCGGCGACATCGGGCGATCCACCACATAGCCGTCGCAGCTTTCGCGCAGATTGTCGGTGCGCGCGTCCGTGACATTTGCATCATCGAGGATCGCGCCGACCAGTGCATCGAGCGGCGCGGCCCCCAACCGTCCGGTCAGCCAGTGCCCGGTCTGCCAGTTCGGGCCGTCGCCCCAGACATCTTCCGCTGCCGGAAACACCGGATAAGGCCGCGCGTCCCAGGTCCACAGGTGCAGACCGGAAACATCGAGCATCCGCCCGCCATAAACCGGCGACACCGGATTAAGCGTCGCCGCCCCGAAGTCGGGATCGAACGCAGCGATAACCGCCTCGAGATAGCGGCGCTGGATCAGGTCGTCGCGCTGACCGTTCGAGAAATATGGAACGGTGCCTTCGATCGACCGTGCATCGGGAAACGCACTCGGCTGGTTCGCGCCCTTGTCCACGGCGGGGCATCCCACTTCCGTCAGCCAGATCGGCTTGCTGCGCGGCGTCCATAACGTTGCGCTGCCGACTTCGACGCCGCCGACGCGCTCGATGTGCGGGTTGGCCCACCAGCTCCATAAATCCTTCGCCCGATAGATCCACGGCTTGCCGGGGCCGTCGGTGATCGGCGCGCGTGTCTGTGCAGAACGCGCGGCATCGTCGGCATAATACCAGTCATAGGCCTCACCGCCGCTGAGGTTCGCCATGAGGTAGTCGCGATCATGGATCGATGACGCGATGGTCGCATCAAGCTGTCCTGCATCATCGCGCCAGTCGGACAGCGGCGCATAGTAATCGATACCCACTGCATCGATCGCCGATGACGCCCACAGCGGATCGAGCGGAAAACGGACCTCGCCGCCGATGACATGCGCGCCGTATTCGGTCCAGTCCGCGCCATAGGTCACGACAGTGCCTGCGCCGACGACAGCCTTTACATCCGAGGCCAGTGTCGTCAGCGCCTGCACCGCCGGATACACGCCTGACGCCGAGCGAACGCGCGTCAGCGCTTTCAGTTCCGAGCCGATCAGGAATGCATCGACGCCGTCGCATGACACAGCGAGATTGGCGTAATGCAAAATCATCCGGCGATAATTCCAGCCGCTGGTGCCGCCGCCGGAAAAGAAGTTCGCAATCTGCGTCGCAGCCGTGCTCGTCCCGTCTGGCGAGCCGCTCACGCCCGGCGCTGGATTGCACGTGATACGCCCGCGCCAGGGATAGACCGGCTGCGACGATGCACCGGTCCACGGATCGGTCAGCGTATTGCCCGCCGAAATATCCATCATCAGGAACGGATAGAGCGTGACCTTCAATCCGCGTGCCTTCAGCTCCGCGATCAGATGCCGCACGCTGTCGTCGGACGGGGTGCCGCCGTAGGCCGGACGCCCTTCCACCGAGGAAACAACCGAGGCTGTCCCCCGGCTCAGCCCCGCCACAGACCACGTCCCGCTGGATGTGACCTTGATCGCGTTATCCACGCGCGGCTGCGCGGTGCAATTGCCCGCGCGCAGATCGTTGCCGAACCACGTAACGACAATCGCGACACGTTCGAGATTGGGACAGGTCGCCTGAAGATCGTCCAGCGAAGCGATAACATCGGAGGGCGCATTGGCGACATGACGGTTTTCCGGCGCGGACTGGCCGGGGCCGAGTACGCGCACCACGGCCGATGTTTCGTAACCGAATTCGGTCGCGCCGGGGATCAGCGTCACCGCGCGCGTCATCTGTTCGAGCTTGCCGATCGGCCGTACGATCTCGAACGACAGTTGCGGAATGCGATTGCCGAAATCCGCCAGCGGCAGCCGCTCGAACACGACATAGGCCAGCCCGCGATAGGCCGGCGCATTGCCTGCGCCCTCCTTCGCGACGATCAGATCGTCCGCGGCCTGGTCTTCGCCGCCGCGATGAACGCGCACGTTGAGGTTCGACGTATCGAGCGGCTTGCCGTCAGCCCAGATGCGGCCGACATGGCCGATCTCACCTTCGCAAAGCCCGACCGCGAAGTTCGCATAATAGGAATACGTCGTCGTGGTGACGCTGCCGCCGCTACCTGTGATCCCGCCCTTGCCGCCCGCGCTGCCACCCTCGGTGCGCGTGGAGACGACTTCCTCCAGCCGCGTCGCCCAGATCACCTGGCCCGACAGCCGCGCGCGGCCATAGACCCGCGGGATCGGCGCGCCCTCAGTGGAGGCCATGACGTCGAGGTCCGCAAGGCGCGGCCCCTGCACCGTGCGGTCCTGCGCGAACAGGGAATGGTCGATGATGTTGCCGACCAGCGCGCCGGCGATCCGGCCCGCGATGGCGCCGGCCGGACCGAATACCGCACCCGCCGCGCCGCCTGCGACTGAAAGAACGAGAGCTGCCATGTGGACCCGCTGAATGTCGATATGTTTCAGATGTCCGCTCGTCCCCGCGAAAGCGGGGACCCAGACGGAAATGGACTGGATTCCCGCTTTCGCGGGAATGAGCGGAGAAAATGTAAACGCGCGAAGATTTCATCGTCGTCCCGGCGCAGGCCGGGACGACCAGTGAATGTTTCGGCGATCAATCCGTCACTCCCGGAAACCGAAACGCAAATGCGAGCCGCCGCCGCCACCAGGGCGACAGCGCGACTTCGCAAACCGCAGCCCCGTCGTGGGCGTGGATCATGGTGCCTTCGCCGGTCGCAATCGCCGCGTGCTTGGCGACAAAGCCGTCGCGCCAGCGAAACAGCAGCACATCGCCGCCGCCGATCTCATCGCGCGCCACCGGAACGAGATGCCGCGTGGCGGCGTCCACCAGCGTCTCCGCGCCAGAGGCTTCGGCCCAGTCCGGCGCATAAGGTGGCGGCAGCTCCGGCTCCTCGCCGATACAGTTGCGCCAGACCCCGCGCACGAGGCCGAGGCAATCGCAGCCGACACCTTTCAGTGAACCCTGATGGCGATAGCGCGTGCCGATCCATGCGCGCGTCTCGGCGACGATGGCGGCGCGGGTAAGAGATGAGGTCATCGATACGTCCAAAAAATGGAGCCACCCCCACCCCGGCGCTGCGCGCCGACCCTCCCCACAAGGGGGAGGGATAAAATCGGGCGCGATCCCGCCAGGAGTTGATCCCTCCCCTCGATGGGGAGGGTGGCCGACCGACAGGTCGGTCGGGTGGGGTGAAAGCATCCGCTATTACTCATCCCGCCAACGACCGGCCATCATTGCCCGCCCCCGCATCCGGCGACGCGATGACGAAGTCATTGCCCGGAATATGCGGGAAGCCGCGAAAGTTGACGGCATTGGAAAAACGCTCGCGACAGGTGGCAAACCGCTTGTCGCATCCTGCCGTCACCGCGAACGCATCACCGCTCGTGATCGCTTCCGGCATCGCCTGCCATAGCGACAGCCGCGGGTGTCCCGACGCCATGCGGTGATCCTTGATCTCGACGGACAGTCCGGCGTTGGCGCCGGACGTCCAGGTCAGCCTGCCGCCGGTGAAAACGCCATCCGCAAACGTATCGAGCCCTGCCGCAACGAGCGCAGACGTGGACTCGATGGACATCACGCTGCCCGCGCCTTGCAGCCCCGCAGCGACGAGATCGAACCTGCAACGCGGATCGCCGAGATCGGCGCTGCATCGCGCGGTGAACAGCCGCCCGCTCTGTTGCGAAAGCGAGTCCGCCAGCCCGCGCAGTTCGGCGCTGAATGCCTGCCCCTCGCGCTTGACCTCGCCGAGCGTCGAGCGCGCCGTCAGCACACGCAGCGACACGTCGCTCCAGTCCACCAGCCAGCTTTCGACACCTGCAGCGTCATAGCGGCCCGCGGCGAGATCGCTTTCGAGCAGCGCGTCGTCCGACAGCGCGCCGGCGATTTCCGCGCCATCGACCGAAAGGTCGAAGCGGCTGGTGGCTTCTGAAGACGTAAAGCCGGTGCCGGCGCGATAGGTCACGCCGGCAATGACCAGATCGTCATCATGATCGGTGAAGCCCTGCACCACACCGTCGCGCCGCGAGAGCTTCCAGCAATGCGCCAGTGTGGTGACGCCGGAATCAAGCCTGGCCTGAAGTTCCGATGGAATGTCTCTCATGGGCGGATCTCCACCAAGGGAATCTTCGGGATCGCGCCCGCAGCGAAAGCCGACAGGTCGACCTCAAGATAATCGGTGTCGAACCGCACCGGCACATCGAACAGGAAGCCTGCCGTCACTGCCGCGCCGCTCGCAGGGGCGTGTCCCGGCAAAAACGTGACAACGCCCGTTGTGGGGTCACAGGTAAACGCGATGCCCGCTGAAACCTCGCTGCCTGCGACCGCGACCCGCACGCTGCCCGGCACCGGCTTCGCGACAGTACGTGTGTAAGGCGCATAGGTGCTGCCGTAGGTCTTGACCAACTGAAAAGCCGCACGAGCGCCATCGCCCGTGCCCAGCGTCTGGTCGAGCGGCGTAACGCTCGACGCTGGCGCCGCGGAGGAATGATCGAGCCGGTCGCGCCAGCGGAAGCCGTAGAGCTGTCCCCGCCGCTCCTCAAAGAACGCTACCACCTGCTGCAATGCGTCGAGCGTCTTGACGCCGTAACCGGCATCGAAGCGGCGGCGGGAATGGGCCCAGCGTGCGTTGCGCTCTTCGCGCCCGGAGCCAAAGGTAATAATGTCGGTGCGCCGCTCGGGTCCGCCCGCGCTTTTCAGCGCGACGTCGAGCGGAAACAGCACCTCATGAAAACCGGCGGGCATGGTTCAATCCCGTGTTTGTTAACGACGGCCGGGAACCGATGTGCCCGGCGGACATTGATTGATCGGAGATCGCCACGAACGGGAGACCGGACCATGGCCCAGTGCGAAACCTGCGGAAACGACTACGACAAGGCATTTCAGGTCACGATGGGTGGCAAGACCCACACCTATGACAGCTTCGAATGCGCCATCCACGCCCTGGCGCCGTCATGCGCCAACTGCGGCACGCGCATTGTCGGTCACGGGCTCGAGAACAAGGGCACGTTCTATTGCTGCGACCACTGCGCCGAGCACAAGGGCGTCAAGGGGTTGCGCGACCGCGTGCATTAAAGGCTGCGTTGCCCGCGCGACACCGCGCGCGCGATCTGGCCGGTGATATAGTTCTCTGAACGGCGGAAACTTTCGAGATCCGGCGTGGCGATCTGGATTGTGACGTTGTTACCGCTCGTGCGCCCGGTCACGCCGAGCTTGCCGTCCGGTCCCCGCGCCAGCGGCATGATCGCTTCCGGCCCCGCCTCGCCCGCAAGGCCGACGCCGCCCTGCATCAGCGGGAAATATTCCGGCGTGCCGATCACCCCGCCGCTCGCGAACGGCTTCACCGCCCCGGAGGCAGCAGCCAAAGAGATCCCGGCCGATGACCCCGTTCCGGTGAGGCCCGAGAGCAGGTTTGACAACCCGCCCGCAATGCTTTTCTCCAGCGGCCTGAATGCGAGACGCACCGCCATGTCGGACAGCCGCAGCGTCAGCGACTTCAGCACGTCGTCGAACTGCCTGCCGCCGACCACCGACGCCGTAAACGCGCTGGTCATCGCCCGCGAAAATGCCATCGCTCCGGTCGTGAGTTCGCGCGTGCGCAACCCAAGCGCGCCAAGCGTCAGCGAAACGTCGTCGCCAGATGAATCGATTGCCATGAATTACTCTCCACGCGGTTTATCGGGAAACGTCTTCATCAAGTTGTCGAGCGCTGTGCGGTCCATCGGCGCTGTGATCGGACCGCGCACCGCCGCGACTGCGCAGGCCAGTTCGCGCGGCGTCATCCGCCAGAATTGATCCGGCGGCAGATGCAGCACGCCGATGCCAAAGCCGATCGCTTCATGCCAGGGAAACGGCTTCATCGCGCCTCACCGATCGGTGCGTCGTCGAACGTAGCAGCAATCAGATCGGCAGCGATGCGCACATAACCCGCCGCACCGCCGTCAACTGTCATGGCCGCGACTTCATCGTCCGACACAGCCTCGCCCGCGCCGCGCAGGCCCGCGGCGATAATTTTCGTCAGATCGCGCGATGACAGCCGCCCGGTGCCGAAGCGCTCCGCCAGTGCCATAAGGTCATTCGCACCGAACGCGGATTCCAGTTCGGCGAGTGCACCGAGCGTCAGCACCAATGTGCGCCGCCTGCCGCCGATGTCGGCGGAAATTTCCCCGCGATAGGTGTTGGGCATCTTTCTCTCCTCTATTCCCGTCATTGCGAGCGAAGCGAAGCAATCCATCTTTGGATTTCGAAAGAATGGATTGCTTCGTCGCAAGTGCTCCTCGCAATGACGCTACGCCGCCGTAAATGTGAGCGCGCCGGCCGATTCCAGCGAAAGGTCGAACGTCACCTCGCCGTTGTGCTCGCCGGAAAACTCGAGACTCGAAATCTGGAACAGGCCTTCGATAATGCCGAAGTCCGGCACCAAGACCTGGCACAATTTCAGTGCGCCGTCGAAGAACACTTGACGCACCAGCGCGTCAGAAGCTGTGTCCCTGAACAGTCCCCTGCCCGAGACCGACGCACGCTTGATTCCGGCACCCGCGAGCAGTTCGCGCCAGCGCTCGGTGGATTCCGCGTGGGTGACATCCACCGTTTCCGCGTTGAACGCGATCCTGCGGCTGCGCAATCCGGCGACGGTGACGAAGCTCGTGCCGTCGTGCATCTTCAGCAACAGATCCTTGCCTTTCTGGGCGCCCATTATTGTCTCCTCAGATCATGGGTTCAGTAACCGCGCGAAACCGCACCAGCGCGTGATAGGTGCGTCCGTCGGACTCGCGGCGGATGTCGGCGATTGAAAATCGTAAGTTGACCAGCCGGTGGCCATCCGGCTCCAGCGGTGCGTCGTCGAGCGCCTGCAACAGCACACCGGCGATCACATGCGCCTCACGGTGGCCACCCTTGCGCGACCAGGCATGCAGCGTGAGCTGATGTTCCTGTGCCTGCCCGCCGTCAGACGAGGCATCGATCAGCCGCGCCTCGCCCAGCGTTACGTAAGGAAATTCAGCATCGCGCGGCGGCTCATCGTAAACCCGCGCCCCACCGAGAACGGATGCGAGCGCGCTATCCGCGAGCAGCGCGTCATGGATCGCGGCGCGCAGCGCCACGTTGGCAAGAGTCATAAATGGGGTCTTTCTTTCGATCTCCCCTTGAGGGGAGCTGAGTGTGTATGGCTCCCTCTCCCCGCCCGCGGGGAGAGGGTTGGGGTGAGGGGCAGCTTCTTTGACAAACCTGAGATCGGCCCCTCACCCGGATCGCTTCGCGACCCGACCTCTCCCCGTAAAAACGGGGAGAGGTTTCAAGAGGGTCACCCCATCCGCACGTCCGCATCGATCTCGATGAAGCGGCGATCGTCGCGCTCGCGAATCGAGACGATGCGATAGATCCGCGCGCCGTCGCTGAAGCGATGCTGCAGCGTCAGCGACAGATTGCTGCGCAGGACGATGCGATAATCCTGCGTCGCGCCGTCGGCATCGGCCTGTACGTCGCGGCGCGAGCCAAGCGGCGTCACCTGCGCCCACACTGTGGCGAACGTTGTCCAGGTCCGCACCACGCCGCCCTGATCGTCGGGCGTCTCGACCGGTTGCTGGACCGCCAGCCGTGTTTTCAACTGTCCGAGATCGATCATAGCGACAGCACCCGATGCGACGAAATCATGGCGTTGACGCTGGCCGGCATCATCGGCACAGACTGGCCAATGGCAATCAGCCCGCGGTTCTCATACCAGTGCGCCACCAGCATGCGGATCGCCTGCAACAATGTCGGCGGCACGTCCGCCCCGGACGCACCGAAGCCGACGTCGAGATCGAGTTCGATCCCCGCGACGCTGCGTCCCGGCACCGGCAGCGACCAGCTCGGCGCCGCGATGACGCCTGTGGCGGCATCGATCACAAAGATTTCCGGATCGATCGCGCTTGCTTCATTCGCCGCGCTGAACACACGGGCCCCCGCAAGCGCCCGCAGCGGGCCGATGCGGGGCGCGATGCGCCCGCCGTCCGGCCAGCGATCCAGCACCAGCCGCCAGGTCTGCGCGATCAATGCACGGCGCGTCAGCGCCTCGACATGGTTGCGTGCCGCGGAGATCAGCGACGAGATGATGGCGTCGTCGTCGCCGTGCTCCACGCGCAGAAAGCGCTTCGCGTCCACAAGCGAGAGCGGTTCCGCCGCAGGCGCGGTAAGAAGGTATGCAGGCATTGATGAAACCTTTGTGTTCAGTCGTTACGCAACGCGGTTGACAAAGCGCGCCCGGCGAGGCTCAACCTTGCGGATGATCCCGCTTTCCCGCCTTTGCGCCGCCCTCGTCATTTCGTCGGTCTTCGTGCAGCCGTCGCATGCGATCACCGGCAGCCGCTCCGCGCCGAGCAGCGACGTTGCGCGATCCATCGTCACAGTGGTTGCCGCGGGTGGCGGCGTCTGCACCGGCACGATGATTTCGCCGAGCATTATCCTGACCGCCGCGCATTGCATCGCGCCGGGCACGGCCAATCGTGTGATCGACTATTCATCGAAGCCGCCGACGCTGATCGCGCCGAAGCAGGTCGCGGTGCATCCGCGCTACAACGCGCAATCCATCGCCGCGCATCGGGCAACAGCGGATGTCGCGCTGCTGCGCCTGTCCGCGCCGATGCCCGGCAAGTCGGCCGCGCTTCTCGGCGTGCCGCGCATTCCGTTTTCGCCGGTGTCGCGCTTCACTGTCGTCGGCATCGGATCGACGGTCGCCGGCAGCGATAGCGGCGTCGGCACCGTCCGCGCGGCGCCGCTCGCCGTCACCGGCCAGCCCGGCACATTGCAGGTGCGCCTGGTCGATCCGCAAACCCAGAATAAAAGCGCTGGCATGGGCGCCTGCACCGGAGACTCCGGCGCGCCCGCGTTCGAGGATCAGGACGGCCGCAGCGTCATCACCGGTGTGGTGAGCTGGTCGACCGGCGCAAACAACTCGGCGGGCTGCGGCGGCCTCACCGGCGTAACGCCGCTGACGCTCTACCGCGACTGGATCGTCACCACCGCGCGAAGCTGGGGCGCTGGGATTCCGTAAACGCCATGCGGCGGCGTGCCGCATCGCCGCTCCGGTTCCCGCCCCAAGGGCCTGACAAACGGCCGGCGATCGCCTACCCTTCGATTCATAAAAAGAAACGGGAGCTCCTCATGATCTCACGACGCGGTATCGTCGCACTTCTCGCCGCGCCGCTGCTGTTGCCCGCCGCAACCGCAGGCGCGCAGACCACCATGCTGATGGGAACCGTGAACTACAATGAGCGCATGGCGCTGCCGCAGAATGCAACCGTTCTGGTGCAGCTCCTCGATATCTCGCTTGCCGATGCGCCCGCCCAGGTGATCGCCGAGGATCGCATCACCGGCGCCGCCGGCAGCCCGATTCCCTACAAACTGCGCTTCGACCAGAACCTGATCAAGCCGCGCCGCACCTACGCTTTGCAAGCCCGCATCTCGGACGGCGATCGCCTGATGTTCATCAACACCAACCGCCACGCTGTCTTCGCGGGCGGCCGCAACAACACGCGCATCCTGGTGCAGCGCGTGGACTCGCAGCAGCGCTAGGATCCGTCCGCGAATAAAACAATCTGTGAGGGACAAAGATGCATCGGGATCTCGCATATGGTCTTCGGCCAGTCGCCGTTGCTGCGTTGTCAGTCGCGCTAATGGCCGCCGCGTCGGCGCAGCAGAGCGACCCGAAAGTCAGGCAACGCCAGCACGCCGCGCCATCGCATCAGGCGGCAAAGCCGCAGCCCGTCGCGCGTCGGCGCCCAACACCCTGCTCCGAGTTCGGCGCAGGCTTCGTGCGAATGCCTGGCTCGGACAGCTGCATCCGCTTCGGCGGCGGTGTCGGGATCGGCGTGGGCGCGGTGCCTTGAGAAGCAACGCAAACGGCGGCGCGCGAAAGATCGCGCCTGCCAGGACCTTCCTCGCCCTTCAGCGCTGATAGTGATGGTGCTTCTTGCGCTTGTGGACTTTTGACGGTTGAACGGGTTGTACGGACTGCTGATACCGCTTGCGCGATTCTTCCAGTGCCCGCTGATAGCCCGGCGAACTCATGATGTTCGGCGCTGCGCCGCGCGCGGAGGCCGGGGTGGCTGCGGAGAGACCGGACGCCGCAACAAGCATCAACAAGGCAATTCTGATCATGGCGTCACGTCCGACCTTTTTTCACTCTTCCCAACGTTTCTCGCGAAAGACAGACCGCGAACGGAGTAAATTCAGTTTCGCCGCAACATCTCAGCCAATTCTCCATCGAGCGAGCTAAGGTATAAGCCGGCTTCGATAGCGAATGGATATTTTCCTGAGTCCGCTATAGCTTGGATTTGCATTCGAGCCTCCTCGGGAAACATATTCATCAAACTTCTGCCAGCGTTGAGCCGCACGTTAAGATTTGGATGATCGAAAAGCCTCATGAGAGTCCTACCTCGATCGTCCGGCCGAGATTTCAGCTCGTCGCCGATTTCACGGATTTCGCCGCCTAGCCGGTTGACGACGGACATTTGCGCTAAATCGGATGCAACACTCTGACGTACACTGAGCTCAGCATATTGCTCGCACAAATCATCGACCTTCCAGGTCGTAAAGTCTCGCTTGCTCATTTGAGAACTCCATAATCCCGGAGCACTTTGAGTCCGTATTCCCTTCGGGTCTCAAAGTCCTTGTCTTTCAACAGGTCCCGGGGCGAAAGCCAGCTTCCGTCTGCCTGTTCGACCTTCCTCGCGTAGTGGCTGGTAATATCAAGATGCTTCAAGAACGGCACCAGAACGAGATTTTCGCGCCCCTGAACCAAATCCTCGGAAAAAGCCCGCCGTTCGTGCAGCTTTTTCCTCTACAATGTGATGTCGGTGGTAGCCGCTCCTATCTTCTAGATTAACTCGATCCTGCAGTTCCTCAAGTGATCTTGGCGGATCATTAGCCGATTTAATCGTATAGCAGTCACACGTGCTGTACGGCGCTCACCTCTCTCCGCACGCGGGGAGAGGTCGGAGACAGAGCGAAGCGAAGTCTCCGGGTGAGGGGCAATTTTTTAAGGCCCCTCACCCCAACCCTCTCCCCGCGAGAGCGGGGAGAGGGCGACGTCAACTCGCCGCGAACTTCACCAGCTTGATCGCATCGAAATCCTGGACGCCGCCGCCGACACGCTTGGTGGTGTAGAACAGCACATAGGGCTTTGCGGAATACGGATCGCGCAGTACGCGCACGCCGACGCGATCCACGATGCGTTGCGATGGCTTAAAAACGCCTCGGTCGAGATTCAAGAGCGTCATTCCCGCATCACCCGCCTGGGGAAACCACTTAGACTGAGCAATCGCCTCAAGCTGGCTGCGCGCCTCAAGTCGGCTTGTAAAATCCAGTGTCAAGATTATGAAGGCACATTCCGGCATCGCCAGCCTGCGGAAACCATTTTGAATCGACAATTGCCTGAAGCTGGCATCGCGCTTCCAGCGGAGCGACTGCAAGCGTGAGTTTAGCAGCCTGGAGACGAACATGCATATTAGGAAACTCAAAGAGTTGGACGAGCATCCTGCGCTGATCCCCAGGGCGAGCCTTCAACCCGTCATGGATGTCTTTCATTCGCTCGAACAGCCGGTTGTATTTCGCGCTCTGACCACCGAGTAACGCTTTATCCTGCTCTCGTGTATTTTCCGCAAAAAGCTGAATGAGGGCATCATCGCTTAATTTCGAAAGATCAACTCTCTTCATGGCTTGAAAACCCCGAACAGAATCATGGCGTCCCGCCCGACCTTTTTTCGCTCTTCCCAACTCTTGTCCGATAAATACTCACGCGGCGACAGCCAGCCATACTCTGGACTACGCTGCGCATACCAACCCGTAATCTGGTAGTGCTTTAGCCTAGGGATACTAACCAGATTTGACGGATCAACAATCTGACTTCGCGTGAAACCGAAGTACTCCGCCCATGTCTGCTCCACCACATGATGCGTGTCATAGCCGGGCCTCTTCTGACATTCGCCAGCTTAGAGTTCTTCGCCATCACCGGCAGAGTTAACCTGGAGTATAGCGCCCTTCATCAATTGCGCTCAGCATCTGAGATGCATTCATCGCAATCGGAAATTCCTTCCGGTCCTTGATCAATTGCAAGACTTCCCTTGCCTCTCGGGGTGCAAAGACAAACGTAGCTATCGCAGCCTTGAACCGCACGGTCGGACTTGGGTGACGATAGAGTGGTAATAGCGCGCGACGCTGATCGCCTTCTCGAGCTTTAAGCTGCGCTTCAACTTTTTCCATCTGCCTGTAGAGACGATTGTATTCGGCACTTCTAATGCCTTCCAATGCCGCGTTCTGTTTTTCAGCGATCGCTGTGAATATAGCTACAAAGTCTTCGATTGTTGCCGTTTCAAGATCACCCTGACTCATGGCTTGAGAACTCCAGCATCGATCAACGCTCTTATCCCGACCCGCCTCCGTTCGCCTGCGTCTTTGTCTCTCAGATAATTTCGAGGGGTTACTCCCCCGAACTCCTCGTTAGGTGTATCGTACCATCCTGAAATTTCATAATGCTTTAGCGTCGGAATTCGCACGATGTTGCTCGGCTCATTGATTTCGCGCCGTGTGAACCCCAGTCGGTCCAGCAAGGTTCGCTCCTCGATATGATGGTCTTCGTAACCTCTCTCGCTGACAGGACTTACCCTGCTCTGAAGTTCATCCAACGTTCGCGGCGGATCGCTATATGATTTCATCGCCGGATCGTAGGACTTCAACCACTCAATCTGGTCCTTCGCTCCGAAGAACATATCTACAACCGGAGCATATCGGCCAACCCGGCTCACCCACCGCGCAATCCCCCAGACGATTTCCATCCTACCTGATGGAGTTTGGGGCCGCTGTTGTGGAATCTCCGACGGCTCAAGTGGTGGCCCCTCGTTGTGACCAATGCCTGGGCCGTCGCCGTCCTCCGATACGGCCGCAAGCTGCGTGTAGACACTGTTGTCCGTCTCGCCCGGAGTGATCTGAAACAGCGAAAACACATCGCTGAAGTTCGGCAGATCGCCAAAATCGATATTTCCCATCGGTGACGCGGCGGGATTGGCTCCGCTGCCAGCACCGCCGCCACTGCCGTCCGTCCATCGTCCGCTCTCGCGCCCGTTTCCGGCGGGCACACGCGGCTGGTTCGGGCTGTATTTGCGCTCGACACCGCAATAGACGCTGGCTGCTGCACTGGGCGCCAGAAAGCGCGCGACATCCGAACGCACCCAGCGATAAGCATCCGGCCGCAGCCATCTCTGCTGTTGATGGCGTGCGTAGGCATCCTCGCGTGCGGACATGCGACGTGATCCTGTGGGACATAATGAAAGGAAAAGCGGTCACACGTGCTGTACGGCGCTCACCTCTCCCCGCGCGCGGGGAGAGGTCGGAGACAGAGCGAAGCGAAGTCTCCGGATGAGGGGCAACTTTTTAAAGACCCCTCACCCCAACCCTCTCCCCGCAAGGGCGGGGAGAGGGCGAAGTCAACTCGCCGCGAACTTGACGAGCTTGATCGCATCAAAATCCTGGACGCCGCCGCCGACACGCTTGGTGGTATAGAACAGCACATAGGGCTTGGCGGAATACGGATCGCGCAGCACGCGCACGCCGACGCGATCCACGATCAGGTAGCCGCGGCGGAAATCACCGAACGCGATGGAAAGCGAGTTCGCGCCGATATCCGGCATGTCCTCGGCCTCGATCAGCGGGAACGTCATCAGCGATGCGCGCCCGCCCGCCTGCGCCGGCGGCTGCCACAGATACGCGCCGCCGCTATCCTTGAACTTGCGGATCGCAGCCTGCGTCTTGCGGTTCATCACGAAGGTGCCGTTCTGGCGATAGCCCGCCTTCAGTGCGTAGATGGTGTCGACCAGTACATCGGACGGATTGCTTGCGGGAAACGCGCCCGCGCTGCCGCTCGCGACATAGCCGAGATTGCCCCAGGTCCACGAGCCGTTGGCCACCGCCGTGTAGTTGAGAAAGCCCTTCGGCTTGTTGCTGCCGTCGCCGTTGACGAAGGCCGCGCCCTCCTGCACCGCGAAGGTCAGCTCGACTTCGGAGGCGATCCACTCGTCGATGTTCACCGCCGAGTCATCGAGCAGCGTCGCGGTCGCCGCAGGCATGGCGTAAAGCTCCATCGCCGGGAAGCTCAGCGCATCGAGCGTCGGCGACGTGGTCTGCGCGCGCGCATCGCTCTCGCCGACCCAGCCGGTGGCGGGACCTGCGGTCATGAACGGCTTCTTGTAGACATTGCCGGATATCTCGCGCACCGACGAGATGGCGCGGATCGGCGAGATCACCGCAAGCCGCGCGCCGATCTCGTGTTCGAGTTCGGCCGGCACGAGATAGCCGCCATCGGCATTGGAGCCGGCGGACATCGCCTTGGTTTCCAGCGCGCGCAGCGCCCCGCTCTCGCCCTGGCGCACATAAGCCTCGAACGCGCTCTTGTGCTCGCGCGCCGCGCCATCCGAAAAACGCGAACGGCTGCTGTCCCGCCGGGTGCCTTCAAGCACGGGACGCGCGGATTTCAACGCGAGATCGTCGATCCGCTTCATCTGCGCGTCGAGCGCGCCATTGATGCGATCGACCTTCTCGTCCAGCAGCACGTCGGCGCGGCGGCCCATCGATGCGAGGCGTTCGTCGTTCGATGCCTTGAACTCCTCGAACATCGCCATGATGGCGTCGTGCTCGCCCCGCGCAGCGGATGAAATGCCGGACTTGTGCTCCGGCGCCGTGTCGTTGATGTCGTAGTCCATGTGGTTCTCCTTGGTTAGGATCGGGTTGAAAGTGAAATGCGCAAACAAAAACGCCGCCCGAAGGGGGCGGCGAATTGCGGTCAGCAGTATCGTTAGCGACGATTGTTAATCAAAAGTGAGACTGCGAAGCAGTTCAGGAAAATACTCGCGCTTCAGATCGTCGATAATCTTATCTCTGGAAATAACAATGCCCATGCCAGGCCAGCCCTGCGGGCGTCCCGCAAGGCGAATGGTGATCCGCCAATCAGGATACCGCTCAAGAATAAGCTGCAGCTTCTTTGCAATTGGGGGCCACGCCAAAGACAACGGCAATTCGACTTGCAGGACATCCCAGCCCCAGTCCTCATCGACGAGCCAGTAGTCAGACTCTCCGATCAATCCCTGACGGGCAAAATCCTTGAGAATGGCCTCCGTTTCATCAAACAGGTTTTTCCAGACGCGTTCGTGCGCGTTGTCGAGGTCAATTTCGCTCATCATCGTCACACCGAGTTGTGGAGTTCAAATGCGCAACGCAGCTTTCTCCAATTACAGTGACAACAAGTTCGAAGCGTTCAGAACGTCATGTCACGCAACTCTGCCGGCAGGAATTCCCGTCTGAGTTCGTCCTTGATGCCACTGACGGAAACAATGACGCCCATGCCGGGCTGCTTGTCCGTGTATTTTCTCATCACCTGCATGGTAATCCGCCAATGCGAAAAATCAGCCAGAAGAAGCTGAAAACTTCGCGCGATCCGCGGCCACAAAGGAGAGAAAACGAGCTCGATCTCCACAATATCCCAGCCTAAATCGTCCTCGACGACAAAATAGTCGCGTTCCTTGAGCATTCCCTGCTCGCAGAACTCTCTGAGTACTTCAACGACCGGCGCATGGAGTGTCCGCCAGATGGCCTCGTGGGCTCGGATCGCCTCGAGTTTAGCGTTCACCTTTCACTCCCCTCGGCCACGGAAACGAAATATCCGCCGAAATACCCGCGAAACCACCTATCCCAGCACGACGAGAATACGATCCGGACAGATCGAATGATTGGTCCAGACTCTGACTCTGGTAAAGTGAGTAGAAACCGGCATGGTTAGCAACGTTTCCTTCTCCGAAGTCGATACACGGAAAACCCGGTTGGGTGTTTCCAGTACACCATCGAAAATTGGCGCTGTCGGCAGTACATCTTCGGCGGAGCTGGAAACGATCATTTCGGTTTCTCCGTCGACCCATGGCAAACATCCAACAATGATGCATGAACGTGTCGACCAGACAGCGACGGGCCGATCATCGATTTCCGGTGATTTGCCCTGAACTGTATCCTCAAGGAAGAAAATGCCGTTTGGCGGTGCAGCCCTAAATACCTGTTTCATGGGTCCTACTTTTGAAGATCTCTCACAAAAGGGCCTTGCCTTGCGCTACATGAGCGACATTGAGGATAAAGTCTCTGGGCGCGTCCTTCAGGATTTATCCGGGTTGGAAACTGGTGATCGGCGAAGAAATTGCCTGAGGGCGTTCCGGAATTCAGTCTCCCACATGTGTGGCATCCTGTCTCCGAGCCAATGCGGTTTAGCTCCTCCCTCGCCTGAGACGTTATGGAATAACCCGGCCCCCGCGCTGGAATGGATTCACCTGCGAACGGCCCCGGCATTGCTCCTCGCGCAGCCAATTCACTCGCGCGGACTTGAGCCGCTGCAGCATCAGCCTGATAAGCTCGGATAAGACCTTCGGGCGACTGATATGCACTTTGCGGCGGACTCCAGCCAGGATCAAGCTCCCTGATACGGGCAACCGCCTCAGTCGCGTTCGATTGCGCAACTGATAGCCGCGCGCCCTGCGCTGGGGTCAATTCAAATTGCTGCCCATTGATCGTAACCGAGTTTCCGCTTCGGCCATATCTGTTCTGCGCAAGCTCGTCCCCCGCATTGCCCACGACATCGGGATCGATGTCGAACATTGTCGACGCTTGAGACTCTTCAGCAAATGCCAGAATGCCACCCGAATTCGCCTCTCCTTCTGCCCCTTCCTGAGCTGGTTGAATGTCGAGAGAACCAAACGGCCTCGCCAATACTCCAATAGAGACCGTCCACCGGCCTCGCCAGTCACGCGGCTGGCTCGGACTGTACTTCTGCTCATCGGGATGCGGCGGCTTCTGCCAACGCGAAGTATCCGGATGAATATACCGCGCAGCGTCCGGCCGCATGAAACGTGCCTGCTGATGCGCGTTGTAGAGATCGCCATGCCGGATCATCGGCGCGCCTCCGTGTAACTACGCACACACGAAGACCTGCACTGCGGCGGCGCACCTTTTACCGCCCGCACCCGCGCTCCAGCGAGAAGCGGGAAGGTGACGATGGACACTTCCCACAGGTCGACCTGATAGAGCTTGCGCACGCGCGTCTTCGGATCGATCTGGCCGCGCACGGTGCGATAGCCGATTGAAAGGCCGTCGATGGCGCCCTGCTTCACCAGCGCGAACAGTTCGCGGCCGCGCGCGACATCGGGGATCAGCCGCCCCCTCGCCCAAAGCCCGCGAAAGTCCTCATGCAGGTCCAGCCAGATGCCCACCGGCTCGGCGGGATCGTGCTGAAACAGCATCGGGATTTTTCGCAGGCCGCGCTGCGCCAGCGTCTTCGTGAACGCCCCGGGCATCACCATGTCCCGCGCCTGGTCCACCTCGCCGAACAGGCTCGCATAGCCTTCCACATTGCCGTCGCTGGAGAGCGAAATGCGGGATGACGATGACATCGGCGCGTGCATGGGCATCCTCGCGAACGGCGCGTGGGTGGAGAGGCGTGAACTTTCAAAGATGGCTTGCGCCGCAAAGCGCGATTCAAACTCGGAGTCGTCCCCGCGAAAGCGGGGACCCATAACCACTAGATTTTCCGCTGATCGAAGGAGGACGTCCCGAACCATCGCGGCAAAGTCGATGGCTTAGGGAGTATGGGTCCCCGCTTTCGCGGGGACGACATCGGAAATAATCGTAGCGTTTTTTCGCGGGTTACTTCCCGCGCTTGGGACTCTTCCGCCGCGCGGGCTTTGCGCGCGGAGACTTCGACGCCGGCTTCACCGGCGCCTTGTGCTGAATGCGATCGAGATGCGCGAGAAATTCGCGAAACACCGTCAGATGGTCAGGCGACGATTTCTTCTCCGGCTGTATCGCGCGCAGCACCGTGTGCAACGTATCCATAACTCAATCCTCGCTGATGAAATGAGAGAGACTGCGATGGCCCTTCGCCCTGCGGTTGAAACGCGAGAGCTGGCGGACGAATTCGTCGAAGCGCTGCGACGCCGCCGCCAGTTCGCGGAGCGTCACCAGGAACGCGGCGCTCGCCGCGAGCGCCCACAACAGCAGCGCCAGATGCGCGAGATCGCCGCGCTCGGTGAAGATGCGTATCAGGTCGGACATGGGCGTCGTGCCCTCCAATTGGGGGGACAGCGGCCGTCCCGCGGTTGAGACCCTCTATCCTCTCGGATATGGTTTTCCGTCTCACCGGGTTTATCCATGCCGTCCGAAGCCATCGACCTGTCGCGGACCGTATCGCCTGCGGCATCAGCCAGCCGCATTCGCGGCATCGACGGATTGCGCGCGCTCGCCGCGGTCGGTGTTTA
Source organism: Afipia sp. GW823-FHT06G09 (assembly GCF_058794875.1). Lineage (NCBI taxonomy): Bacteria > Pseudomonadati > Pseudomonadota > Alphaproteobacteria > Hyphomicrobiales > Nitrobacteraceae > Afipia > Afipia sp. GW823-FHT06G09. The sequence goes on along the minus strand of NZ_JBXAHF010000004.1, from coordinate 151,236 downwards.
CCTTCTTCATGCCGGGCTCCCCTTCGCCCAGCGCGGCGGCATTGGCGTCGATGTCTTCTTCATCATCAGCGGTTTCGTCATCACCCGATCGCTGCTCGCCGAGCATGGCCGCAGCGGTGTGATCGATATCCCCGCCTTCTACCTCCGCCGCGCCGTCCGGTTATGGCCCGCGCTGGCTGTGATGATCCTGACGTTCGTGCTGATCGACTCTTCCCGGATGCCGCTGAAGAACGAGATCCTGCCGTCTCTACTCTATTATTCGAACTGGACACGCGCCTTCGACCTCGGCGGCCCGGTTCTCATGGGACACACATGGACGCTGGCCGTGGAGGAGCAGTTCTATCTGGTCTGGCCTTTCGCCCTGCTCGCCTGTCTGCGCTGGCGGTCGCATGCCGTCACAATTGCGCTCGCGCTCGCGGCCGCGTCGGCGGTCTGGCGTGCGCACCTTCTCCTGAGCGGCCATTCCGAAAACGAAATCTTCCACCGCTTCGATACGCGGTTCGACGGGCTGATGGTCGGCGCAGCATTGGCGTTCGTGAGCATCGGCACGATCAGAGCGATCGGAAGGCTCTTTCCGCTCGCGGCGGTGGTCCTTGCTGCTGCACTCTATAACTATCAGTGGCCGAAGGCCTGGCTCTTCCTTGGCGGCTACCTGCTCGTCGCATGTGCCACGGCGATCGTGCTGGCCAGAATCATCGCCACTCCCCGAAGCGTGGTCACGCAATGTCTGGAATGGTCTCCGCTGGTGTTCTTCGGACGGATCTCTTACGGATTTTATCTGTGGCACCTGCCGGTGCTGCTGACGCTGCCCGGCTACGGTTTGCCGATCTGGCAAAGAGCGGTGGTTTGCTTTCTCATCACGCTCGGCTTTGCAGTCCTGTCCTGGTTTCTGATCGAGACGCCCGCGAAACGATATTTGTTGCCGCGCTGGGCTGCGGCAGATAGCAGCCGCCCCGTTCCTGCGGCCTAGCAGGTCATCCCAGCCTGTCTCCATCCGCCACCGGCGCATAGCCGGTCGCTTCGCGTTTTTCGTTGAGCGTCAGGAACGGCGCACTGGCGACGCGGTCCCACAGCGCAGCGCGGTCGCTTGCCAGCGCATCGATGCGATCGGTGTCGACAACGATGCGCAGGCTCTCGCCGAACTGCGGCGACAGCCAGTGCGCCAGCGAGCTGCCGACGCGCGAGGCCAGCGGCAAAATCGTCTGCCGCCAGAACACGCGGTTGGCTTCCTGGAAGTTCGCATAGGTGTTGTCGCCGGGAATGCCGAGCAGCATCGGCGGCACGCCGAAGGCGAGCGCGATCTCGCGCGCGGCGGAATTCTTCGCCTCGAGAAAATCCATGTCCTTCGGCGTCAGCGACATCGCCTTCCAGTCGAGCCCGCCTTCCAGCAGCAGCGGCCGCCCGGCATTCACCGCGCCCTGATAGGTGTCGGTGAGTTCGCGCTTGAGCCGGTCGAACTGCTGATCCGACAGCACCGCGCCTTCCGGCCCGGAGTAAACCAGCGCGCCGGACGGCCGCGCCGCGTTGTCGAGCAGCGCCTTGTTCCATTGCGAGCTGGCATTGTGCGTATCGACCGCGACCGCCGCAGCCTCGACCGGAGCCAATCCATAGTGATCGTCGAGCGGATGAAAGAACGTCAGATGCAGGATCGGCGGCACGCTTGAGCCAAGCTGATCGAACCGCACGCTGCGTCCCGCGACGCTGTATTCATACGCCTCCGCCCAGCCGTCGTGACCGGGCACCACCTTCATGCGATCGGGCCTCAGCGCATAAAGCTCGCGCACCTCGTCGCCGAGCGCGACGGCTTCGACATAAGCATTGCCGGCGAGCAGCATGTGCGCATAGAGCGCCTCGAAGAAGCTTGCGCCGTCCTGCCGCGCGTTCGGCCTGGTCAGCAGTTGCAGCAGCGGATGCGCGTCACGCTCCTGCGCGCCGTCATACAAAAGGAAGCTGCACGACGCGGCGTTCTCCGCGATCAGCCGCACCGCGCGATGCACGATGGCATTGGTGAGATACCCCTCGCGCGCCAGCGCCCCGTAATCGCGCGGCGTCCATCGTGCCCGCCCGCCGGACTCGAATGCCAGCACCTGCGACGTGCGCGAGGCTTTCGCTTCGGGTGCGCGGAAGAGGTTTTTGAAGTTGAGCATGGGTGTCCTTTCTCTCAGGAGGCAGAGAGAACGTCGGCGCAAACATCATCAGGGTCGTCCCCGCGAAAGCGGGGACCCATACTCCCTGAACTATCGTTTTGGACGCTGCTGTGTCGGCAAGGCCGCTATCTCCACGCCGTTCCGGTTGTTATGGGTCCCCGCTTTCGCGGGGACGACATCGTGAAAAATTTCCAGGCCGCGCATAACAGCTAACCTACAACCCCCGCACCCTCGGTGCGGCCCTTGCGGTAAACGTCAGCGACGCGATCGCCCACACCAGGGCGTCGAGCCGGTCCGGCGAGCGGCCGGACGTCAGCCCGCCGGGGCCGAAGTCGCACATCTCGTCTTCCAGCGCCGAAAAACTTCCCGCATGCCTGACGCGGCCCTGCTCGTAGAGTGTCGCAACGGGCTCCGCGCGCAGATACTTGCCGCGATGCGCGCGGACGGACACCACCGGCACGCCGGCATCGACCTCGTTGATTACCGAGCGCACCATCTCCCCGCCCTGATTGGTCTCCGCCACCAGCGAATCCGCCTCAAGCCGCCGCCACAGCGCGATGGCCTTCGCCGCCCACACCGCAGGCGTCGCCTGCGACACCGTCTCGTCGGCGATCACATGGATCGCGCCCTCGCTTGTGATGCCCGCCGCGACAATGCCGCACGCATCCGCGCGCTTGCCGGATGATGCCGGCGGGTCGACCGCAACGACAATACGCGCCAGCGGCGGCGCGTCGCTCACGCGGCAACTCTCGATCAGCGCGCGCGACCACAGCGCGTCGGGGCGATCCTCGATAATCTCGCCGTCCAGTTCCTGCCGCCCGAGCCGCGTATCCTTGTAGCGCGCGAGCACGCCTTTCAGGAACGTTGGCGCAAGATGCCAGGCATTGGCCTGCGTCGCCGCGCGCGTGACGACACTGGTCGGCTCCAGCATCAGCCGTTTGATCAGCGCGGTCGGCCGCGGCGTGGTTGTGATCAGTTGCCGCGGTTGCGCGCCGAGGCGCAGGCCGAACTGCAGCATGTCGAAGGTGGCCTGCGCGTAACGCCACTTCGCCATTTCGTCGGACCAGGCGCAGCCGAACTGCGGCCCGCGCAGACTTTCCGGATCTTCCGCCGAGAAGGCATAGGCCACCGCGCCATTGCTCCACTCGAGCCGCCGCCGCGACGACGTCCAGACCGGGCGCTCATCGCGCGGGTGCACGGCGAGCAGCCCCGAAATTCCCTCCACCATCACTTCACGAACATCATGCTCGGTCTCCCCAACCAGCGCGATGTTCCGAACCGGCGCATCGGCCAGCGGCGGAAGCCCGAGCGCCTGCGCCCTCACCCATTCCGCCCCCGCGCGGGTCTTGCCCGCGCCGCGTCCGCCGATCAGCAGCCATGTCAGCCATGGCTGGCCGTTCGGCGCCAATGACGGCGGCACCTGATGGTCATGCGCGAAGATATCCCAGCGCGACAGCACCAGTTCTATCTCAGCCTGGCTCATCCCCTCGATCAGAAACCGGCGCTGCGCTTTCGACCAGCCCTTCCAGGCGTCGCGAAAGCTCGCGGCGGAATTCGTCGAGGTCTCGGGGAACGGCGTCGTCATCGGCGGCTTTCGTAGTGTCGTCTCCTGCCCCGCGTTCCTGATCGCGAAGCCGCATCACTTCCTTCAGCGTGCGCGCCAGCGACGCCAGCACCCTGGCGCGGCTTTCGGTCTCGATGCGCTGCGCCGGATAGAGCCGCGACGGATTTCCGACAATGTGCTCGATCTTCGACAGTTCGCGTTCGATCGCGTTGCTCACGCGCTCAACCATGGACCCCGCCGGCGTCTCGCCCGGCGGCGGAACGGCCGCGATGTCGGTAGCCGTCTGCTTTCTGGGCTTGGGGCGCGTTGTCCGCCGTGCGCTGCGCGCCGCGATCGCCTCGTTCGCGGCATGATCGTGCGGATCGGCGACAAGATTACCGGGATGTTCGTGAATGACTCTCGCGCGCGGACGCTTTTCCTTTTCAGGCTTCGCCGCGATGGGCTTCTTTGCAGTCTTCGCGGCAATATTTCCGGCGCTGGTCGTTTTGACAGGCGCCTTCTTGACCGCAGTTTTCCTGGCAATTTTCCCGGCAGTTTTCTTGGCAGTTGTCCTGGCCGTCTTCTTCACAACCGTCTTGCGTGCAGCCTTCTTCGCCGCCGGCCTCTTGACCGGAGCTGAGAAAGGCTTTTTCGGCATTGTGGAAGCTCTCGCACTGAAACGAAAACGCCGCGCTCAAGGCGCGGCGATCAACCAGATTATTGCTGTCATTGCCGGGCTCGACCCGGCAATCCATTTTCTTGACGAAGCTTTCCGGCGCATGACACTCAGAGCATCACGTGATCTGTTCAGCGTGCCTACGTCCTGAAGAAAACGAACCAGACAATCGCCAGCACGAAAATCGCGGCGACGGTGCTGACGGTCAGCAGCGCCAAGATCGACGGCCCCGGCTCCGCCTGCCGCGCTTCGGTGGGCGTTTCGACAACCCGCCGATGGCCTTCTGCGTGTTCGACTTTTGCCATTGCGTCCTCATTCACTGAATGCGCGAAACAGCCCGCGCATCATATGAAGGGCAACGCCCGATGGCAGACGAGGTTCCTGATCGAACCGACGCCGCCGCGTGCATGTCTCTCGGGCACAACTCTGGAGCATGCCATAACCCTACTGCGGGAGCGTTACGCTGTCAAGGACTATTTTCCTAGAATCAATCCTGCTTAATCCGGTCCCTCAGTGCACCGTGTGCCGCTGGCGCGAAATCTCGGCCTGCCGCAGCAGTTCAAGCGGCAGCCATGGCTTTTGCATGACCATCGCATTGTCGGGGACCTCCTCGATAGCCTGCTCCGATGTCACGATGACATCGATATGCGGAAACCGCTCCATCGCGATCCAGGCCAGTTCGACTCCCGACATCTCGCCGTGAAGATCCGCGTTGGTGAACATCAGCATCAGGTCACCGCCGGTTCGTTCAAGCACGGCAGCGGCCGCCTCGGCGCTCCTGCACTGAATGACGTTGAGATCGCTCTCTTCGAAAATCAGGCTGACGAGTTCCCGCTGCAGCTGATCGTCTTCGACAACCAGCACAGTCTGTTTCAGAGCGTGTCCCATGGGTCTCCCCTTTCCATGAAGAAAGGCAATGCACAAAGGCGGGAGAAGTTCGCCTGGTGCTGAGGAACCAAATGAGCAATGTCACGTTTTCCTTCGCGAAACGAGCTACACCATCGAGGTACATCGTGAAGCAAACCGTCGACCGCGTGATGAAGGCGTTCGCACAAAAGCACAAGGCGATGACGCCCGAACAGGAGCGCCGCGTCCGCGACGAGGTTTCTGATTTCGTTGCAGAACTTCTGGAGAAACGCGCGGCGCAACTCACCAAATTCGGCAATGCGCGGCTGCGGGAAACCGAGCCGCATATTTAATTCTCATTCGACAGAAGCTGCCGCAAAACTGCATGACCCGCCTGACCGAGGCGGATTTTTCATTGCCGAATGGAACTCCGCCGGAGGAACCGGAACCCTCGAAAGCCGTTTCCACCTCACAGTGTGGAGACCCGATCATGACAGCTCAAGAGCATGTTCTCGACGCGGTTCTACGGGCACAGGGCGTTCTGGCCGACTATATCGAACCAGGCCCACGCGACTGTGCCCAGACGCTTACCAAGCTTTACGCGATCTTCGCTGACGACAGGCTGACCAACGCCGTCAACATTCTGAATCTGGAAGCAGTTCACGCGGCGATGGCGTCGGATACGTCCAAGCACATATCCGCCTCTCCTCCTCGTCGAACCAGCAGTTGATGCGACCGCCATTCGTATGGCGCGCCGCTCCTGCGGCAACATCGTATGGATAGCGATGATCAATCTGGATCGTGGGTCGCGACACGATCGGTAGCGCTAAAACGCGCTCACCCACCTCTCCTCTTTATAATCGAACCACCGGCTGAAGCGGCTGCCGTCCCATTCGTACTGCAGGTGCCGTTCCTGCACAGGCACGCCCACCACGTCCGGCCAGAACGCGGCAATGCACGAGCCCCCTTTGTCCCGCACGCTCGGATAAACGATGCCGTCGCTGCCGCTCTCGCGCAGGTTCGCCGCGAACGGCCGGCTGTGCGCGTAGCTCTCGCTGTCCAGAATCAGCCGCCTTGTCTTGTCGTCGAGCTTCGTCACGTCGTGAAGTTTCGCATCGACGTGACCGAGCAGTACGCGCATGTCTTCCCGGCGCGGCGGATCGTTGGAATCCGCTGCGAAGCGCGCGAAGTGATAGCCGGTTTCCCTGATAGCGGTGTGCAAGGTGCGCGCGGCGTAATAGACGCCGTAGCTGCCGTCCGAAAAACGCGAGCCGTTCCGGTTTACATGGGTGAACGGCGCCATCACCCACGAAGCGTTCGGCCCGGTCACGCGCCGCTCCGGCGGCACCAGCGCGATCTCGCCTGTCTCATCACGCACGCGCGGGTTGGTCGCCTGCTCAAGGTCAATCAGCACATCCCACACGGCAGGATCATCCGAGACGCGCTCGAACAGCGCGATCGGCGGATAGCGCGAGGCAATGATGCGCCATGCTTCGCGCCAGCGCACCCGCGTCGTGTCGGGACTTTCGGCGTTCACGACCACGGCGCGCGCGCGGCATCGACATAGGCGCGCACAGCGGCGAGATCGGTGACATCGCCTGCGGTCATCCGCGCCAGCGGAGTCTGTCCCGCAAAGGCACGGTTCGGGCGCAGCACCCAGCCGTCGGCGAGCACGGCATCGGAATAGACAATCTGCAGCGCCTTCCAGATGCCCGCCACATAACCGATCCGGCGCAGTGTATCGTCCGGCAGGCGCGCAGCCTTGCCGCTCTTCCATTGAAAGAACGTGCGCTCCGCGGGGTTGCCGAGGATGCGCCGCGCGTCGCTGTTGCCGACGCCCCAGCGGGCCATGATGCGGAAGAAACCTTCCAGCGCGAGGCCGTGACGGTCGGCAGGAATAAGTTCCGATGCCTTCTGCAGATTTGCAGACATATGCCTATCCTCTGCGATACTGCATAAGATAGGAACCCTGCCTGCGCGCGTCAACGGCGTTCAAACCCCTGCCGGGGGCCAAAAACACAATTCTGGAGCATGGACCGACCCTAACCCGGCAGCGTCACACTGTCAAGGATTTATTTCCTAGAAACCAGGGTGTCGCCGGAACAAGAGCCGCCGCCCATAAAGCGGCGCGCCATTTGGCCTATTCCTCATCCAGCACGACGGCCTCGGTTCTCGTGTAGCCGCACAGGGTACAGAAATAGACGGCACGATCTGTCGTGCCGCCTCCGCGCGTCCGAAGCGCCAGTCCCTGGATTTCCATGGGGTAGCCTTTGCAATTGGGGCATCCCACCACCGGAGGTAGCGCTGGCTTTGTTTCGAAGTGACGATCCGTTTTCATCCCATCATCCTTTGGCAACAGCCATGGGAATTCTGATCGCTCAAACTTGCGTGACCGGGTTTTGTTCCTTGATTGCCAGGCACTTCGTTCGGAACATCTGGATGCGCGTGTAGCCGCTGGCGTCGACAGGCTTACGATGCGGCACAAAGTCCCGCCGCAACCCGTTGCCGGATTCGCGCGTCGCAGTAACTGTTGCAGATGGACCCGTTGAGCCGGGTGCATTTCGCCATGCACGCCTGATAGGTGCAGGTCACACCCACGGGTTGAGAGGCGGCCGCCGTCCCCGGCAACGATGTTGCGGTTGCGATCAGATGAACGATGAGCCAAGCGGCGTTGAGCATGCAACCCTCCTCGGAGAGTGCAGCACGACGCGGCAGACCGCGCAACACCGCCCTCAGGGTCCGCCTTATGCGCCGAAGTTCGTCACCGTTTCGCCTTTTCGCGCGAACGATCGGATCCTGCCCTATTCCGCCATCTCGGCAGGAGCCTGTTGCGGCCCGGCCAGCGGGCGCTCTTCCATCAGGATCACGAGAGTCGCAGCGGTCGTCAGCAGCACGGCCGCCGCGGCGAACACGTAACGGAACGCGGCGATCATGTCGCTCGCAGCAATCGCATGCCGGGAGCCGATCTGATGCTCCGCGCCGATGGTGAGATTTCCCCCGAGCACCATCAGCAGGATCGCAGTGAACACCGCAACGGTGAACGACGCCATCAGCGAGCGGAAGAAATTCATCGCGCCTGTCGCGGTGCCGACCTGCATGCGCGGCACGGCATTCTGGATCGACACCACGCTGACCGGAAACACCGTGCCGAGACCGACCGCCATCAACGACAGCGCCGCAAGCAGTTGCCACAGCGGCAGCGGCGTTGCCAGCGCGAGCGCGGTCGCGGCACAAGCCGCGAGCGATACGCCCCCGATAGCCGCGCGCTTGTAGTGTCTGGTGAACATCATCGCGCGGCCCGCCGCCCATGCGCCGAGCACCGACACCGCGACCAGCGGAATCAAAGCGAGTCCCGCTTCACTCGCCGAGAGGCCGTACACCACCTCGTAGTACAGCGGCATATGCACCGTGAGGCCGATCATCGTGCCGATGGCGCAGCCGCCTGCGGCCATCGCGAACGGCACCACCGATCCCGACAGCAATGGAATCGGCAGGAACGGTTCACTGGTGCGCTTCGCATGCCACACGAATGCGACGCCGAGAAACAGCGCGGACCCGATCATCGCAAGGATCGCAGGCGACGCCCACGCGAAGCGGTTGCCGCCCCATGTCAGCACCAGCATCACGATCACGGCGGACGCCATCAGCAGCACGCCGCCAAGCCAGTCGACCTTGCGCCTGCGGTGGAACACCGGAATCTTTTTCATCTTCGGCAGCAGCAGCGCCAGCGACAGCGCGCCGAGCGGCAGGTTGATCCAGAAGATCACCGACCAGTGCAGATGTTCGGCGAACAACCCGCCGAGCACCGGACCACCGATGCCGGCGGCAACCCACACCGATGAGAAATAGGCTTGGTACTGGCCGCGTTCGCGCGGCGTCACCACATCGGAGATCACCGTCTGCACGAGCGGCAGGATGCCGCCGCCGCCGATGCCCTGAAGGGCGCGGGCGAGAATCAACGTGAGCATGTTCGGCGCGATCGCGCACAGCACCGAGCCGAGCAGGAACAGCGCCAGCGAAACGATAATCATCGCGCGGCGGCCGTAGATGTCGCTCAGCGTGCCATAGACCGGCGCGACCGCGGTCCCCGACAACAGATACGCGGTAATGACCCAGGACAGATTGCTGACGTCGCCGAACTGGCGGCCGATGGTCGGCAGCGCGGTCGCGACAATGGTCTGGTCGAGTGCGGTCAGGAACATCGTGAGCATCAGGCTCAGCAGGATGGTCCGCACTTCGCTTTTCGAGAGCGGCGGCGCCGGCACGATCGGCGGCGCTTCAGTAAGATCGATCACTTCGGTGGCGATGTTTGCAACGTCATCAGGTGAATCCAGCGCCTGAGCTTCGTCGGCCGAGTCACTCGCCATGTCGCCGCGCTGTCGATGTGTCTCGGTCATGAGTCTGGACGGGGTCCGGAAAATGCTTCTGCGGAAGGATCAAGTCGCAAATGACTTGAACTCGAAATGTACGGAATGAGGTCAGCTTTATCCTGTTTCGCATCCCTTCATAACCGGCAACGCCGCATGGGTGTACCGCGCGGAAAGGCCATCACGTGGCCGTTATCCGTGCGGAACGCGGTCTTGATCGAGGAATGGATTACTTGGACACGGGTCGCTTTTTGAGCCGGGCGCGCCTTGGAATCACGCCGGGCCACTGCACGATGTGGTCCTCGAGGTCGGCTTCCTCGATCTCGTCCTCGGTGCCCCAGACCCTGCCCTGCACCGAAACGCCGGCCTCGTGGACGGTGTTGGGATCGCCGGAAATCAGCGGATGCCACCAGTACAGATCGCGGCCCTCCGCCACGAGCTTGTAGCCGCAACTCGGCGGCAGCCAGTTCAACGTCCGGACGTTCTCCGGCGTCAGCCGCACGCAATCGGATACTTTGGCCGACCGGTTGGGATAATCCTTGCAGGCACAAAGCCCGGCATCGAGCAGCGAGCAGGAGATATGGGTGAAGTAGATCTTGCCCGTATCCTCGTCTTCCAGCTTTTCCAGGCAGCAGCGCGCGCAGCCATCGCACAGGCTCTCCCACTCGCTGTCGGACATCTCCTCCAACGTCTTGGTTTTCCAGAAAGATTCGCTCTGGGTCGAGGGCGGCCGAGGCCGGGCTGTCATGGCTTTGAACCTGTTGGGATATTAAAGCGTCCTTACGCTAATATGGTGCTTTATGAGCCTTGGCGGCTGTTGCGCAAGCGGCAAGGTGCCGGTCGATGTTTCCGGCGCTAAAAAGCGTGGGCAGCATTCACCGTCATCATTAAAAAACCAACGCGGCCATTGGTTTATGGTTCATGGTCGGCTAGAAGATGGCGGATTCCCGCTGGCAAAATCGGCTCTCCTAGCGCCTTGGGGATGCCGCAAATAGATCAGCATCGTCTGACCAGCGATTTTCTCAGGCTGCGACTCGGTCGCCGCGTCATTTTCAAGGGTTCCGGTGCGCCAGATCGTACCCAGCGAGTGGAAGAAATGGTTCCGGCATTTCCTGCTGGACCTCGACGCGCGAATTGATTCATCGCTGTTTAATTCGGCTGTCGGCCTGCGCGAGCTCTGGGAGCGCTATTCGACCTTCATGGATCGCTTCTATGTCGGCCGCTGGAAGCGCTGGGTTTTCATCGAGCCGCTTTCCGAAGGCGCAACAATCGGCCTCGCCGGCCTCGTTCTAATGCTCGCGCTAGCTATCCCGGCTTTTCGCGAAACTTCCGATGACGACTGGCTGAAAAAATCCGATCTCGCTGTGACCTTCCTCGATCGCTACGGCAATCCGATCGGCAGCCGCGGCATCAAGCACAACGATTCGATTCCGCTCGAAGATTTCCCCGACAACCTGATCAAGGCCACCCTCGCCACCGAGGACCGCCGCTTCTACGATCACTTCGGCATCGATGTGGCCGGCACGGCACGCGCTCTTATGACCAACGCGCAGGCGGGCGGTGTGCGCCAAGGCGGCTCGTCAATCACACAGCAGCTTGCGAAGAACCTGTTCCTCAACAACGAGCGCACCATCGAGCGCAAGGTGAAGGAAGCGTTCCTCGCCATCTGGCTTGAAACACGGCTGACCAAGAACGAAATCCTGAAGCTCTATCTCGACCGCGCCTATATGGGCGGCGGCACCTTCGGCGTCGACGGCGCCGCGCACTTCTATTTCAACAAGTCCGCACGCGATGTGAATCTCGCGGAAGCCGCGATGCTCGCCGGCCTGTTCAAGGCGCCGACCAAATACGCGCCGCACATCAACCTGCCCGCAGCCCGCGCCCGCGCCAACGTCGTGCTCGACAATCTGGTCGACGCCGGTTTCATGACCGAGGGCCAGGTATTCGGCGCACGCCGCAATCCGGCCAACGCCGTCGACCGGCGCGACGAGAATTCGCCCAACTATTATCTCGACTATGCCTTCGACGAGATGCGCAAGCTCGTCATGACGTTCCCGAAATCCTATGTCGAGCGCGTCTTCGTGGTCCGCACCGCGATCGACATGAATGTGCAGCACGCCGCGGAATCCGCCGTCGAAAACCAGTTGCGCCAGTTCGGCCGCGACTATCACGCGACCCAAGCCGCCGTGGTTCTTGCCGATCTCGACGGCGGCGTGCGCGCCATGGTGGGCGGCCGCGACTACGGCGCCAGCCAGTTCAACCGCGCCGTCGACGCGATGCGCCAGCCTGGCTCCTCGTTCAAGCCTTACGTGTACGCCACTGCGCTGATGAACGGCTTCACACCGAAGTCCATCGTGGTGGACGGCCCGGTTTGTATCGGCAACTGGTGTCCGCAGAACTATGGACGTTCGTATTCGGGCTCAGTGACGCTGACGCAGGCGATCACGCGCTCCATCAACGTCGTGCCTGTCAAGCTGTCGATCGCGATGGGCAAAGGCAGCCCCAATCCACCGAAGGCGGGCCGCGCGAAGATCGTCGAGACGGCGCGCAAGATGGGCATCACGGCTCCCCTCGTCGATACGCCGTCGCTGCCGATCGGCTCGACCGAAGTGAGCGTTGTCGAGCACGCGGTCGCCTACGCCACGTTCCCGAATAAGGGACGCGCGGTAAAGCCGCATTCCGTGCTCGAGGTCCGCACCGGCGCAGGCGATCTGGTCTGGCGCTGGGACCGCGACGGCAAGAAGCCGACACAAGCCATTCCTGCATCGGTGGCGGCCGACATGGCGGAAATGATGAGCCACGTTGTCGACGAAGGCACCGCCAGGCGCGCCCAACTCGACGGCATTCCCGCGGCCGGCAAGACCGGCACGACGAACGCGTTCCGCGACGCATGGTTCGTCGGCTACACCGGCAACTTCACTGCGGCCGTATGGTACGGCAACGACGACTACTCATCGACCAACCGCATGACCGGCGGTTCGCTGCCGGCACAGACATGGCACGACGTGATGGTCGTCGCGCACCAGGGCGTTGAGATCAAGGACATCCCCGGCATCGGTGCCGGCAAGAAGCGGCCGGACGCCGTTGCATCGGCAAACGCCAATGCGAAAGCCTCCGAGGTCAATCCCGGCCCTCCTCCAATCCTGACACGGCGCGGCGCGAACATTCTGGTGCGCGTCGAGAAGCTGTTTGACGACGCGGCAAAGACCATCACCGTGCCCGGCAAGACTTCCTCGAACGAAAGCGGGAAGCCCGCGCCGGCCTCGAGCGTGGCCTTCCCGGACAGCTTCGCATCGGCAACCGATCAGCCTGCGGCGGCCCAGCCGCCGCGCAAGAACTAACCGCGTCATGAGTGCGCTTCGATCGTGCGGCTGATCCTTATCACCCTTGTTACGCTGATCATCGCAACCGTCGTCGGCCTCGGCGCGACGTGGACGACGGCGACACGCGGCGTCAACGTCGGTACCATCACGATCGGCGCATGGACCGCCCGCCCCCGGACCGGCACCAGCAGTATCGATCCCTACTCGCGCGCCTCGGTCGCCCGCAGCGGCGAGCTACCGGTCGGCACGGGTGACGGCGTGATGTTCACCGCAAACAAGGATGATGCAGGCCGCGCGCTCGACGGACGATGCGATGTGGTCGTGAAAGGCGTGACGCCCCCGGCGCGTTTCTGGACCATGACGATCTATGATCCCAAGGGCCAGCTCGTCGCCAACTCGCTCCAGCGTTACGGATTCACCAGCCAGGAAATCGTGCGCGCCTCGGATGGCAGCTTCGAGATGCGGGTGACATCGCGCCCGCGCGCCGGCAACTGGCTGCCGACCGGGGGCCTCGACCGGTACATGCTGGTGCTGCGGCTCTATGATACGCCGGTCGGCGTCGGAACGCGCACGCAAAAGGATGCGCCGATGCCATCCATCAGCACGGTGAGCTGCCCATGATCCGCTGGCTGTTTGCAATTCTCGGTGGCGTGATCCTGGGCGGCGTGGTTCATCTCGTGAGCGTGCTGGTGCTTCCGCGCGTCGCAACGCTCGATGCATATTCCCGCCTCGCTCCGATCACGAAGCTGAATGCAGTGACGGCGTTGCCGGTGGCTGCGCCGAACAGCGCTCCGATGCCGTTCATGGACCCCGCTTTCGCCAGCGCCGCCTGCCGCTATGACCTTTCCAGTGGTCCGCTCAAACTCACAGTCCCGGTGAGTCAGGCCTATACCTCGGTGTCGTTCTACACCCGCAACGATGTCGCCTATTACGCGATCAACGATCGCTCGGCGGGACGGCGCGTCATCGAGCTCGACCTGATGACGGAGGCACAGCATGCCGAACTGCCGGAAGACGAAGAGGTCACCGCAGCCGACCGCCTGATCATCGACTCACCGACCACAACGGGCCTCATCGTGCTCAAGGCGCTGGCGGCAGAGCCTGGCCTGATGCCACAGGCGCAGGCGTCACTGGCGGCAGCGAAATGCGGCCTGCAAACCGATACACCGCAAGCCAAACGATAGCTTCAGATCTCCGGAACACGCCAACGCCGCCCGCAATGCTGCGAGCGGCGTTGACAGCGCAGTTCACTTTAGATGCGGCCAGATCTCCAGCGCGCCGCGATAGATCATCTCGCCCGCAACATAGAGAATGACCGCGAGGCCAACATAGGCGATCCAGCGATGCTTCTGGAGCAGCTTCGCAATGAACGAAGCAGCAAGCCCCATCAGCGCTATCGACAAGGCGAGGCCGAAAACCAGCACCATGGGATGTTCACGCGCCGCACCGGCAACCGCGAGCACATTGTCGAGCGACATCGACACGTCGGCGATAACGATCTGCCATGTGGCCTGGGCCAAAGTCTTGGTCGGGGCACCTTCGCCCGTTCCCTCCGACGTCACGGCATGCTCTTCATGACCGGCGCGCAGCTCTCGCCACATCTTCCAGCAGACCCAGAGCAGCAGGATGCCGCCCGCGAGCAGCAGACCGACAATGGCCAGGAGCTGGGTTGTGAGAGTTGCGAAGACAATTCGCAGGAGTGTCGCGGCGCCAACGCCGATCAGAATTGCCTTGTTGCGCTGCTCTTTTGGCAGACCCGCAGCGGCTAGACCGATGACAATCGCATTGTCACCGGCGAGTACAAGGTCGATGAGGATGACCTGAACAAGTGCAGTCAGGGCTTCTGGGGTGATAAGATCGAACATGAGCCGGGCTTCCCTATTTTGTGGAAGAGCGGCCCTGTCACAGGCGAATACGATGCGTCACAACAGGAATCACGCACCGACCAGAGATCGGTGGATCATGTTGCCGGACAACAGCCGTATATTCTAAAGGGCCACTCCAATTGAATTCCAGTCCGACATCGCAGCATCAAAGCTGCCAGAGGGGCCCGGCCTGGTCGTCTAACGTCTAAAACATCTCCCGTTACTGTATGTTGCTTCTGCGTTCGAACAGATGCTCGAACAGTTGTGCGACCTGTTCCGGTTCGCCCAGCACTGAGGCTGCGCAACCGGTGATGACAAGGCCGCCGGCGACATCCCAGAGATTCAGATTCTCGGTGTTTTTGTTGGTCCTGATCGAGAGCGCCGTGATCGCGGCGAGAGCTGCGGCCGCGAAAAACAGCACACTGAGCGCCGGAAGCACCAGATGCGGTTCCAGTGCGTAGACAATGAAAAACGCAGGCACAGCAACGGCAAAACTCAGCGCGATCAGAGTTCCAAAAGACTTTCCGAGAAGAAATATTCTTTCGACTGGGGAACCTGTCATTCCATCCCCCATCTTCATGGCAAATCAGTTGGTTCGATGTCTTGGAAAAGCAAACAACCGATTGCAGACGGACTCAACGCGACCATCCGCCGCGTGTCCGAACGACGCGTGTCGGAACGTCGCAGAGATTCAGGATTTTGATTTATCCGCCGACGCGCAGCGCGCGGCCGACGACAGGCGTCGCCTTGATCCAAAGTTCCGATGCGCGCTGGGACAGTTGCGCGATCAGGCGGTCGGCATCGGCGGCCATCGGATCAGGTGCGTGAATCACCAGCCGATCCAGCGCCCATCGGTACGACGCTACACGCTGTTGCAGACACTGCTGCGCCCACTGCACGACAAGAACGTTCTCGCGCATCCGGGCCTGCGCATCGTCGTATTCGCGCGGTGAAATTTCAGAGACGATTCCGAGCGCCTTGTTGCGCTTGATGTCGAGATCGTTGACCTTCAGGGCGACGGGAATGAACTGATCGAGCATCACGCCGTCGTTGCGCACGTCTTCGATCAATCCTGCATAGGCCGCGGTCTGAGACCGGTGCGGCTCATCGATCATGCGCCGGCCATACAGCGTGTGGTCAAAGACGGCCTTTTGATTCCACGGCGCGGGAATCTTCTTGTAGTCGCCGAACACCGCTTTCCAGGCCGGATGCGAATGCGGCGGCTCGATGAAGTAGTAGGCGAGATCGCGCAGCGATCGTTCCAGATCGGTCAACTGGAATTGCGACGGCTGCCCGCCCAGACTTGTGGTGGCTTCGGTGCCGACCCACCTGTGCATGTCTTCATGATAGAAGGTCGAGCGGGTACGGCCGAAATCGTCGCTCGGGCAAGCGAGACTCGCAACGAATGGCAAAAGATAGAGCGGATTACACATCGCGGTCCGGTCTGAAAGCGTTGCTGATCCGGCGTGTTGTCCGCCGGAGAGCCTGACTTGTCCTCAGGAACGCGCCCTGCGCTTGCGGCGGCGTCCCGGAGCCGCTCCCTCCCCCGGCCCGACCCCATCGCTGGTTTCGTCAGCGTAGCGCTCGATCCGGATAGCAGGGAGAATCAGGATCGTTGCCGTTCCCTCGCGCGGGACCATGTTCACGTCCGGCCCGGCGCGCCGCGCCGCTGCATCCGCCGGAAATTCAACAATGATGCCCATATCGATCTCTCCTGACCGCCTGCTTCCTGCGCCGACGGCACCCGGTCATTAAGAGCGGTCATGGTTAATGGCTTGTTAACAGGCACCCGATAACGTCAGGCGCAGACTTAAACCCGCGTATCCGGCATGACGACACTTCCGATGTTTCACGGCTTCGATGGCCTGATGACACTGTCCCGGCGCGAGGGCGTCGACATACGCCCGACGCTGCTTCGCGTGTTGACGGATCTCTATGTCCAGACCTCGGACCATACCCTCGACGAGGAGCGCCAGTTCGCCGAACTCGCCACGCGCCTGATCGACGAGGTGGACGATGCCACCCGCGCGGCTGTGCGCGCACGCCTTGCGATCTATCCCAACACGCCGCGTGAGATCGCCTGGAAGCTGCAACTGAAACACACGACCGGAAATCGCCAGCCGGTCGCGCCGGACGACGAGCATATCCTTGACGACACGCTCGAAGCCGACCCTGCGGCAGATATCGAAATCGTATCGGAGCCCGAAGCTCCGCTCGCTCCCGTCATGCCTGCGCCGACCATGTCGATGCAGCCCGACGATGCAGCAGAACTGATCGAGATGTTTCTGTCCGCAGACAAGAGCCGCCGCGCCCAATTGCTGCGTGGTCTCACCGAGACACCGCTGAAACCGTCCACCCAGGTCGATCCGCGCCGCGCCGCGCGCGCGGTCATCTCGCTGGAGCAGGCCGCGCTGGCGGCCGACCCAGCAGGATTCGCGGCCGAACTCGCTGATGCGCTGATCCTGACATCGAAGGTTGCGACCCAGATCGTCAACGAACCGGGCGGAGAACCGCTCGCCTGCGCGCTCAAGGCCCTCGGCATGCCGGGCGAGTCGTATCAGCGCGTGCTGTTGTTCCTGAATCCGTCGCTCGGCGCATCGGTGATGGACGTCTACCGGCTGGCGCGGCTCTATGAGGTGATCGAACTGCGAACCGCCCTGATCATGCTTGCCGCATGGCGTGGCTCGGCGCTCGCTGCCACCCGCGCGAAATACCGCCCTGCTCTCTACGATGACGAGCGTCAGCGCGCCCGTTCAACGCCCGCGCAATCGCGCCCGGTGGCCCAGCCCGGCACGCACATCACAACCCGGAACACCTCGCGCGGCTAGGCTTTGGCCAGATCGAGGAAGTGCCGTCCTTCCCTGTCCTCAATTTCGACAATCCAGACATCTGGATCGAAACCGATTTCCTTCGCAAGACGCGATTCGACCACCTGCTCGTCAACGGCCTGCGCCGGTGACTGGATGAAGACTCGCTCGGCAGGCCGGCTCTCGTCATAAGCGGTCTGCGGGGCCGGAACGAACAGCATGGCCGTGCCATCCATCAAGGCGATCTTGACGAAGACCGCGCCCGCCTCTTCCGCGCCGCGGCGGCGAACGGCACCGAACATGCCGGCACCCTGGCATCGCCGCAGATAGCCCGCGACCCAGATCGATGATTTTAGACGGGACATGGAGATTTGAACCGATCAGGCGAATGGAAAGACGAGCAGGTGCTACCATAGTCCGAGCCCCGATGTTTACAGCCTTTCTCGAATTCCTGCCCTATGTGCTCGGTGCTGCACTGTACCTTTTTCTGCTGGCAGGATTCTGGCGCGGATTGACGCCGCACAAGGAAGGGCATCGCCCGCGCCAATCAATCCATTGGTGGTATGGGCCGCGCGACTGACTCTTATTCGATCGGCCGTCCCGTCAGAACCGTCAGATCGCGGATCAGACGGTCGGACAACTGGCCGGTGACCGGCATCTTGCGGTCCCGTTCGAATTTCTGGATCGCGGCCTGCGTATCAGTGCCGACAACGCCAGTGGGCTTGAGCTGGCCATAGCCATACTCGGTCAGGGCACGCTGGACGGCAGCTATGCGCCGGGTCGACACGATCAGATCGCCGACCGGATCACTCTTTGCAGCGTGAACGGGGGCCAGTGGCCGCGGCGCAGCGGCTGTTGCAGCCTGCTTCGCCGGCACCGGCGTTGCTGATTCCGCGGGCTTCTCGACAACGCGCGGCTCAGCTTCAGCCGGACGGACGCGCGGCAATGGCGCGGAAGCCGGAGCAACGGCCGGCAGCGACGACACCGAAGCCGTGCTGAACATCGGCGATGGATGCCGCCCGGCCTGCAGGAACATTGCATTGGTGACGATGGCGATGACGGCGGCGAGCGCCGCCGTTGCCGCCAGCGTATCCTTCGGGCTGTGCAACAAAACGCGCATGATCAGGCCTCGTTCCGGCTCTGCCTCGACCGCAGCAACTGCGGCAGCGCGACGGCGGCGGCGTGGTTTCTCGTCATCTTCTGCGATCTGTCTAGGCACTTTTCTTCACCTGATAATCTTGAGGTTCCGCGCGCACGGGCGCGAGCTTTGCAACGTTGCTGGATTTCTCGGCTGGCGGCGAAAACACCATCGGCAGCGCGACCGTGACCGTCGTACCCTCATCGATCTGGCTCTGCACGATCATTTCACCGCCATGCATCGCAACCAGGCTCTTGACGATGGAGAGCCCGAGACCGGTGCCTTCGTGGCGGCGCTGGTAGGTTTTCCCGGCCTGGAAGAACGGATCGCCGATCCGCTTCAGATCCTCGGCGCCAATTCCGACACCGCTGTCGATCACGCGAACCAGCAGGCGCGATCCTTCGATCGCCGCGGTGACGGTGACCGTACCGCCGCGCTCGGAGAACTTGATCGCGTTGGACAGCAGATTCAGGATCATCTGCTTGAAGGCACGCGGATCGCCGGTGATCTGCGGTAAGTCGGCCGGCGCTCGCGTCACGACATCAATGCCGTTTTCGCGCGCCTTCAGGACCATCAGATTGCAGCAGCTGATCAGGGACTCGCGCGGCGAGAACAACTCGGGAAGAATCTCGAAGTTTCCGCTTTCCATCTTCGACATGTCGAGAATGCCGTTGACCACCGACAACAGGTGAAGGCCGGATTCGTTGATCAGCTTGGCGTACTCCTGCCGCCGCGCTGCGTCGATCATCATTTCTTTCTCGCGGACGATCATCTCCGAAAATCCGATGATGGCATTCAGCGGGGTACGCAGTTCATGGCTCATCGTGGCGAGGAAGCGCGACTTGGAGGCTCCTGCGCGCTCCGCTTCCATGTGAGCGTTTTCCAGCGCCTGCTCCTGAAGCTTGCGCTCGGTCACATCGCGCATCACCGCGACAACTTCGACGCCGGGATCGGCCAGCGACTGCGACACCGCATCGATCGGCCGGCAGCGCATTTCGATCCAGATGAATTCGGCAGCCGGTGTACGTTCGTGATCAGAGTTGCGTGCCGCGTCCCGTTTCACGCGGAACTCGACGCTGCGCTCGTCGCCGCTGCGCGCGGCCTCCGAGAGAGCGGTCAGATAGGCTGGCCGGTCGGCGACATGGACCCTGTCGAACAGGCCATGTTCGTGAAGCAGCGCTGCCGGTGTGCCAAGCAGGGTTTCCGCCGCCGGGGAAATGAACCGGATCGCGCCGTTGCGGCTGTGCCGGGAAATCACGTCGCTGATGTTGTGCGCGAGCAGCCGATAGCGCTCCTCTTCGACCATCAGCAGCTTTCTGCTCATCCGGGCCAGCGATTCCGCGCTGAACGCGAGAGCCGATGCATAGATCGTCGCCGAAGCAATCCCGAGAGCCTCGAACAGCGAACTGTAGGACGCAGGCACCCTCGAAGCCGGAAGGACGCCGAAAGCGTCGATCATGACAAGGCCCAGCGCGCAGCCGAGCGCCAGCACCACCGCGATGATAACGGCGCGCCGCGAGGCGGACAGCGCCGCGTCGAGCGGAACGGCCACGAGCCAGATTGCCGCGAACGACGAAATTCCTCCGGTATTGACGCAGACCGCCATGACCACCGCCGCCAGCGCGGTCGACGACAGAATATGCGCGCGCTCATAATGGCCGGTGCGCGACAGATAGTATGAGACGAGAATGGGCGCGATCAGCCATGCGAACACCATGACCTCGACTTCCTGCGGAGCGCCGCAAACCGCAAGATAAAGCGGAAGCGATGCAAGTGCCGCGAGGCCGCCCAACAGCCGCGGCCCGATGAAGGCGCGGTGGCGGGCTTTCGTCATCAGATCCCGCCGCGCTGATGGATGCAGCAGCGAGTCCAGATGATCGCGTATGATGCCGGACAATCTCACGTTGTTCTCACCGTTCGGCCGGTCGTCGTCTTGACGGCCGGAACGCCCCCGTTTTTCGTTTGGCGGATCGTGTCAGAGTGAACTTAAGCGAACGCTAAGGCGCGCATCCGATTGCAAGTTACGTCGGCTGGATGCGCTGTTTTCACGATATTCGGCGGTTTCATCCGGTCGAATGGTGAACGCGAAGTTTCCATGCCGCGCCGTTATGGTTTCGAAATCGTGCACGGCGCGCGGACATGCCTGCGCGTATCGAAGCAAAATGCCGCCGTATCAATCGAAAATTTACGCCAAATCAAACCATTCAAATTTTAGACAGCGCAAGAACCGGAGATTTATCCGCGTCTGATACGACACGGAATGATTGCGAGATCAATCGCAACGGGGCGGAGTGCTTCCTCGCGTGAAGCCACTCCGGTGAAAGTGACTAACGGGGTGTGAGATGTTTTTCCTCCTTCGCATGGCGTTCTGGCTGGGGCTGGTGCTTGTGCTGCTCCCGACCGACAAGACGCCCGATTCGGACAAGGGTCTACAGATCGGCGCGTCGGACGCCATCTCGGCCGCCACTGCGGCCATGTCCGACATGAGCCAGTTCTGTAACCGGCAGCCTGCGGCATGCGTCGTCGGCGGACAGGCTGCGACCGTGATCGGCGAGCGCGCCCAATCCGGCGCCAAGAAGGTCTATCAGTTCATCACGGATAAGGCCGACAAGAACGAAAAGAAGGTGCCGGATTCGACCGACAAGGCCGGCAAGAAGGCGCCTGATCATACCGGCTCCATCGGAACGCCGGATGATCGCACGACCGGCGAATCCGAGGTTGCGGCGGTCGTTCACCAAACGCTGACGCAGGACGATCTTGCGATCGACTGGCAGCCACCAGGAGCCACAGCGGCACCCTGAAGGCTCCGACAGGCGATATCCCGGGCCGAAAAAGGCCCGGAACTTATGGCTATCGATGCCCCGCGATCTCATATAAGGGTCGAATGAGACCTTTGATACGAGTATGCGGGCCGCCATGACCATCGACGACATCAGGGACAATTTCGAACTGCTCGATGAGTGGGACGACCGCTATCGCTATGTGATCGAACTTGGCCGCACGCTGGCCCCGATGTCCGACGCCGAGCATTCCGCCGGGAACAAGGTTCAGGGCTGCGCCAGCCAGGTCTGGCTGTCGCGCGACATCGACCGCAGCGGCGAAGAGCCCGTGCTGAATTTCAAGGGCGACAGCGACGCGCATATCGTGCGCGGGCTGATCGCGATCCTGCTCTCCATCCAGTCCGGAAGAACACCGCGGCAGATTCTCGACACCGACCCGATCGCGATCTTCGACGAGTTGGGTTTCCGCGAACATCTGACACCGCAGCGCTCCAATGGCCTGCGGTCCATGGTGGAGCGGATCAAGAACGACGCCCGCGAAACGCTGGCGGCGGCATCCTGAATCCTTACGGCGTGAAAGCCGCGTCGTCCGCGAGCCAGCTCCTGATAGCCGTGCCGGTGCCGATCGTATCGCTGCGCAATCCGTAATGACGCGCCAGCCGGTCGAGCGCCAGTTGCAGCACAACTTTAGCCGAACGCGACGGCCAGCCGCGCTCGCGCTCGATATCCTCCAGACCGCGCAGAAAACAGCAGACATCGAGCAATAGCCCGGAAAACTCCGGACCGCAGGCGTCGAGCGCAAGGCGCACGCGCTGGCGTGACGCGACGATCAGATCCGTCATTTCGCCGCCACCTCCGCTGCCACGCGTCCGTCCGATCCCCGACCAACTCGATGTGATGCGCGGCGTCATGTGCCCACGGGTGAAGTCTGCACGCAGGCGCTCACCAGCGATGAATTGATCCGGTCCGATCATGGCCCGGCCATCGCGTCCTTTGCGGCGCGCCAGCCATGCCAGCGGACTTTCGCTGTCATTCACAACGACTTTTGTCAGTCCGGCTTCCGTCATGAGATCGCGCGTTGCAAGATCGAGATGCTGCGCGCGGAATGAATCGATTTCGTCACCGGAAACCCGTGCAGCAGATTGCCCGTTCTTCTCCTGTCGCTTCATCGGACGCCTCCGCCGGTTTTCGCGCGGCAGATCAGCTCAAGCGTCGCGACACGGCAATCGAACCAGATGTCGTCGCGGCCGTCTTCCACGACGCGGCACGCATGGGCGACGGTAGTCCGGTCTCGCCCGAAGACGTGTCCGACGATCTCGAAGCTGAGCCCAAATCCGACATGGGCGAGGTACATCGCGATCTGCCGCGCAAAAGCCAGACGCTGCGAGCCCCGCAAGCCGCTTTCAAGGGCGGCAGCATTGACACCAAAATCGAACGCGACAGTGGCTGCGACCACGCGGCAGATTTCATCTGGGGGCGGCTCGGCGATACTGGTTTGCGGCGGGGAGAAAGCTGGCGCAGGCGGCTGGATTTCAAGCATCGTCGGAACCTCACTAGGAATTTATACCTATATCCTAGTGACGATGCCAACACCGGGGATAGCCATCCCCGAAAAATATAAAAGCCTCTCCGGACTTGACTCCGGAAACGTCTAATGTGGAATTATTCCTAGACTACGGCAAGTCGGTTATTTCCGCCGCCGCCGCTGCTGGCCGAGGCCCATCTTCCTGGCCAGTTGCGAGCGGGCCACCGCATAGTTCGGGGCAACCATCGGATAGTCGGCCGGAAGACCCCATTTCTCCCGGTACTGCTCGGGGCTCATATTGTACTGCGAGCGCAGATGCCGCTTCAGGGACTTGAAGCGTTTTCCGTCCTCCAGGCACACGAGGTAGTCCGAGGTCATCGATTTCTTGACAGAAACGGCAGGCTTGGCCGGCTCCGCCGCAGCCTCGGTGCCGCCATTCGAAACCCGCACGAGCGCAGCATGAATCTGACTGATGAGGGCCGGGATTTCGGCTGCGGTGGTCGCGTTGTTGCTGACATAGGCGGAAACGATCGACGCGGTCAGGTCGACGAATCCCTTCGGGGTGGTTTCACTCATCGCGATGTCTTTCAGGGCTCAAGCGTAGCCGAAAAGCAGATGGTCCAAGCAAATGTGCGCCGGGCGGCAGTTTTCGGCGCCATCTATACTTGGGAGTATGTGAGAAATGCTGCCGGGCTGACAAGCACAACAAGAATACCGGCCTGCATTATTTACAACGGAAAGTACCTGCCCGCGGAGGATGGATCAGCCGCGCTGATCCAGATGCGCGCGCAATTCGTCAATCGATGCAAACCGCACCATGCCTTCAGGCATCTGCGCCTCGATCGATCCGTCGGAATACAGGGAATACGCCATCGAATCGACGACACCCGACTTCACGATGGTGACCGACGAAGCATCCGCACGCCGAGGCGGAAATCGTTCGCGCACGGGCTCAGGCGCGTCAGGCTCGGGCTCCGGCGGCGGCGCGCTCCGGCCTGGCCGGGACAGGGATGAATCCTGGCGTCCCTTGTCGGAATGAGGCCACGCGCTATCGAACGCGCCACCGGTTTCCGGTTCAGGATCGCGATGCCCGAAGTCCTCCGTTGCAGGCCTGTCAGCGGTATCGTCCAGCGGCGGATCGCGCGATGGCAGGTCGCGAGACTTGTCGCGCCGATGCGACGAAAACATGATGTTTCGGCGCTGGCGCGGAGCTTCTGCGGCGGGGTCTAGTGACTCTGCAGCGGGCACAGGATTGCGAGCGCGCGAGACCGGATGCTCCGGCCAGGGCGCAGATTCCTGCGTGGAAAGCGGCGCACGCCCATGATCGTCCCGTGTGTCGCTGAAATCGTCCCGGTCTTGCAAATCCGCCGGCTGGTCGCGCGTAAACAGGGTGTCTTCACGGCCCGGCCTTGGCGGCAGCGGACGCGGCGTGAGCGGCGGTTCAGGCAGGGTCCGCGCCGGACGAATTGGCGGCGCGGAAGTTTCGGCCCCGGCTTCCGCCACTGACTCGCGCGGCAATACGGCTGGAACTGGCAAACCGGTTTCCAGGCGCCGCGCGAGATTCCGGAATTCCCGGCCGACGAAATACAGTCCGATCAGGACCAGCCCGGTGCAGGACACCACGGCCCCGGCCAGGATCATTGTGTTGCCGAAACTGAACTCCTTGATCGGAATCCCGAAAACGACCGTCAGAAGGCCGATGCACACGACGACCGTTCCGCCGATCAATAGCGCAATCATTACAATCTCCAGACCCGCGCCAGCGGACTCAACAGGGTGAGTTCCATAATAGTTTCAAGTCGACGCATTACCAATTGGTAATTGAGCGCTTTTTCGATGAAAGGGGCCGCTGGTCAGACGCTGTTCAGATTCAGAAGCGCAATCTGTCCGGCATGGAACACACGCCTGGAGTATGGTTTTTTACCCTGACGGCAAATGTTGCATTGCAATTAGAGAAAATGCGCCACATTTGGCAATTACCTGAACACCGATCTGGGATAGAAAGTTCCCGGGGCGGCCTGCCCGGAAGAGACGCAGGCACTGAAACGGCTGGGTTCATTAGCTGAGATGTCATCCATTACAACATCGGCCCTCGATACGCCGGCCGGGCGCTCGATCGAGCAGACGTGTGACGATCTTGCGCTGGCCGTGCTGGCTGTTGTCACAGTCGTCGCGGGCCTGACGTTCAAGGACTACGGCCTCGGCTGGGACGACTACACGCACGCGGAATATGCCGACCTGCTGCTGAAGATGTTCGGCAGCGGCTTCACCGACACCAGCGCGCTCTCATTCGCCAACCTCTATATGTATGGTGGCGGCTTCGACATGGCGGCCGCGCTTCTGCACAAGATCATCCCGCTCGAACTGTTCGAAACGCGGCGCCTTCTCGGCGCTATCGTCGGTGTGATCGGCATCGGCGTCACATGGCGGCTGGCGCGGCGCGTCGGCGGACCGGTGGCCGGTCTTGCCGCGATCGTCCTGCTCGCGCTTTGTCCGACCTTCTACGGACACATGTTCATGAATCCGAAGGATGCGCCGTTCGCCGTGGCGATGGTCATACTGATGCTCGGACTCGTCAGGCTGGCGCAGGAATATCCCTCGCCAAAGCCGAACACGATCCTGATCATCGGTCTCGGTGCAGGTCTGTCGATCGGCTGCCGTATCCTCGGCGGACTGGCGCTGATCTACGCTGCGATCGGATTTCTGCCGATCTGGATTTCCGACGTCCGCACCCATGGCCTGCGCGAGGCCGCGCACCGGCTCGGTCATGTCGTTTATGTTCTGCTGCCCGGCGTGCTGCTGGGCTATCTGATCATGGGCCTCGTCTGGCCCTGGTCGATTATCAACCCCGCCAATCCATTCCACGCGCTGACCTACTTCTCGCATTTCTTTGAGAAGCCGTGGAAGGAGCTGTTCAACGGCGCGATCGTCTCCGTGCCGGACATGCCGTGGTCCTATCTGCCGACGCTGTTCGCATTGCAACTTCCAGAAGTCATGCTCGGCCTGCTCGGCGCAGGCATCGCGGGCACGTTCGTCGCGCTGATGCGCTCGAACGTCGATACCCGGCGCAAAAGCATTCTGCTGATGCTAACACTGGCAGCGACGCTCCCTCTTATCATCGCGATGGTAAAGCGCCCGGCGCTTTACAACGGCATTCGCCATTTCATCTTCGTGATCCCGCCGATGGCCGTCCTCGGGGGCGTGGCCTTCGCGGCGATCATCGGATGGCTCAAGGAACGCAGCCGCCCCGCGCAGGCCGTGTTCGTCGCAATGTTTATGCTTGGGCTGATGCTGCCGCTCAACGAAATGATCCGGCTGCATCCCTATCAGTACACGCACTTCAATCACATCGCCGGCACGGTTCGCGCCGCCGACGACCGCTACATGCTCGACTACTGGGGGCTCGCGCTCAAACAGGCGTCCGAGGGACTGCGGCAGGAGATCGAGGAACGTCAGGAACCTGCTCCCAAGAATCGCAAGTGGCGTGTCGCGGTGTGCGGTCCGCAGCGTCCGGCACAGGTCGCACTTGGCCCCGATTTCACCATCGGCTGGGACAGCCAGGCCGCGGATTTCGCCATGACGCTCGGCGAGTTCTACTGCAAGGGACTGAACGCGCCGGTTGTGGTCGAAATCAAGCGTGACGACGTGGTGTTCGCGCGGGTGTACGACATCCGCGGCAAGAGCATCGCCAGTCTGCTCACTATTCCGGCACCCTGATCCCTGTGCGTTTCGGGTTCGCGGCATGGCGCCCCTGCGGGCGTCGCATGTTGCGATAGCGGTATCCCGGGACTAGGCTCCTCCCCGAGCAAGATCAAAACAAATCGCGGGAGAAAATCGCCATGTCACCGGCTGAAGCACGTCTCAAGGAAGTCCAATCCAACATGGTTCCCGGTGAGTGGGAGCAGCGCGTCAATCTCGCCGCGGCCTATCGCCTTGTTGCGTATTATGGCTGGGATGACCTGGTGGATACGCACATCTCCGCCCGCGTCCCCGGTCCAGAACATCACTTCCTGATCAATCCCTATGGCCTGATGTTCGACGAGATCACCGCATCGAGCCTGGTGAAGGTCGACCTCGACGGCAACCAGCTCACCCAGAGCGAATACAGCATCAATCCCGCCGGCTTCACCATTCACTCGGCGATCCACGAGGTTCGCGAGGATGCGGGCTGCGTTCTGCACCTTCACACGCCCGACGGCACCGCGGTTGCAAGCTGCATGGAAGGGCTGCTGCCGCTGAACCAGACCGCCCAGCTCGTCACCGGCGACCTCGCCTATCACGACTACGAAGGGATTGCGCTCGACCACGACGAACGCCCACGCATCCAGAAGGATCTCGGCACCAAGAACCATCTCTTGCTGCGCAATCACGGCACGCTGACAGTCGGACGTTCAGTCGCTTCCGCATTCGAGCGCATGTTTCATCTTGAGCGCGCCTGCACGATGCAGGTCCGCACCCGCATGCTCGGGCCGACCGCCTACCCGGTCGAAAAGCTGGTGATCGAGAAAAACGAAAAGCTGGTCAGCGACCCGGATCGTTCGGACCTGCGCTCCACCAAGCTCGTCTGGCCGCCGTTGCTGCGCAAGCTCGACCGGCTCGATCCAAGCTACAAGACTTGACAGGATCGGCTTCGGATATAGATTCCATCCGTCAGCCTCTACACTGACAGAGACTAAAAACGCCGCCCAATTCCGGGCGGCGTTTTTGCGTTTGGCGGATGCTTCAGCATCAACCGCCTTAGCGCGGCGTGTCCGCGAACGCTGCGAGAATGCGCGCCCACGAGCGGATACCCTTGTGGAAGCTCTTCAGGTCGTATTTCTCGTTCGGCGAGTGGATGTTGTCATCCTCGAGGCCGAAACCTATCAGCACCGTGTCGAGTCCAAGCGTCTTCTTGAAATCCGCGACAATCGGAATCGACGCCCCCGACCCGATCAGCAGCGCATCCTTGCCCCATTCATCGGTCAGCGCATGCTTTGCCGCCGCCAGCGGCTTCATGCTCCAATCAAGCGCGATCGCCGGCGCACCGGCGTGATCGATGAACTCAGCCGAGCAGTCGGCAGGCAGACGCGAGGTGACGAAATCCCGGAAGGCTTTGCGGATTTTCTCCGGGTCCTGTCCCTCCACCAGACGGAACGAGACTTTCGCCGATGCGTGCGCGGGAATGACGGTCTTGGAGCCTTCGCCGGTGTAGCCGCCGAAGATGCCATTGATATCGCAGGTCGGCCGCGAGGAAACCTGCTCGATCAGCAACCGGTCCTTTTCACCGGCGGGAACCGAAAGCCCGATCGGCTTGAGAAATGTCTCCGGCGACAGGTTGAGATTCTTCCACTGCGCGAGAATATCCGCCGGAAGATCTTTCACGCCGTCGTAAAAACCCGGAATGGTGATGTGGCCGTTGTCGTCGTGGATGCTGCCGAGAATGCGGGTCAACACGCGGATCGGGTTTTGCGCGCCGCCGCCGAAAATACCTGAATGCAGATCGCGGTTCGCCGCCTTGATCCTGACCTCGTCATAAACGAGACCGCGCAGCGAGGTTGTGATCGCCGGCGTGTTCTGGTCCCACATGCCGGTGTCGCAGACCAGCACGAAATCGGCTGCGAGCTCCTTCTTGTTCTTGTCGAGGAATGGGCCGAAGTTCTTCGAGCCGATTTCCTCCTCGCCCTCGATCAGGATCGTCACATTGAGCGGCAACGATCCCGTGACGTTCTTCCAGGCACGGCAGGCTTCAACGAACGTCATCAACTGACCTTTGTCGTCTTCGGCGCCGCGCGCGACAATGATCTTGCGGCCGTCGGCATGATCGGTGACGACGGGCTCGAACGGCGGGCGGTGCCAGAGGTCCAGCGGATCGACCGGCTGCACGTCATAGTGACCGTAGAACAGGACATGCGCACCGCTCTGACCGTTGCTCTTGCCGACGATCGCCGGATGCCCGGCGGTCGGGCGCACGTCGGTCGCAAAACCGATGGAGGCGATATCCGCAGCGAGATGATCCGCCGCCTTTTTGCAATCATCCGCGAAAGCCGGATCGGCGGAGATAGACTTGATCCGGAGCAGCGTGAACAACCGCTCGAGGCTGTTGTCGAATTCCTTGTCGATGTGATCGAGAACGGCGGCGAGTTGCGGTGTGGCTGACATGCTTGATTGTTCCTCTGATCCGGGCAGTTCGCGTGCGAAGAGCAGAAACTACCGCCGCAGCAGGCTCCCCAGCACATTGCGCACGATGGAACGGCCGATCGACCCGCCAAGCGAACCGCCGACCGACTTGCCGATGCTGGAAGCAACATCTCCGGCGACCTTGTTGGTCACAGAACGGGTGACGCTGCGTGCGATGACCTGGGTGGTCGACAATTTGCCGCGGGGCGTGTTGGTGCCAAAGACCGTCCCGACAATCGATCCGATCTGGCCGAGCACGCCGCCGCCTTCCGGCGCCGATCCATCGGCACCCGGCGTGCCAACCGGCGCGGCAGTGTTTGACAGACGCTTCTGCAAGATTTCGAATGCAGTTTCCCCGTCGATCGCGGTGTCGTATTTCCCCTTCACCGGGCTCGCGGCAATAATCGCCTTGCGTTCCTCAGGAGTGATCGGCCCGATCCGCGCCGTCGGCGGGCGGATCATCACGCGCTCGACCATCGACGGCGTACCGTTGCCTTCCAGGAACGACACGAGAGCTTCGCCCTTGCCGAGCTCCGTGATGACCTGGGCGGTATCGAGATTGGGATTGGGCCTGAACGTCTGCGCCGCCGCCTGAACGGCCTTCTGATCACGCGGGGTAAACGCGCGCAGCGCGTGCTGAACGCGGTTACCAAGCTGGGCGAGAATCTTGTCCGGAACGTCGATCGGGTTCTGGGTCACGAAATAGACACCGATACCCTTCGAGCGGATCAGACGGACGACCTGCTCGATCTTGTCCATCAGGGCTTTGGGCGCATCGTCGAAAAGCAGATGCGCTTCGTCGAAGAAGAACACCAGCTTGGGCTTTGCCGGGTCGCCGACCTCGGGCAGTTCCTCAAACAGCTCCGAAAGCATCCAGAGCAGGAACGTCGAATACAGTTTCGGGCTCGACATCAGCTTGTCGGCGACAAGGATGTTGACCATGCCGCGGCCGCTGGAGTCGGTCCGCATGAAATCCTTCAACTGGAGCGCAGGTTCGCCGAAGAACTTGTCCGCCCCTTGATTTTCCAGCACCAGCAATTGGCGCTGAATGGTGCCGACCGTCGCCTTGCTGACATTGCCGAAGGATTGCGCGGCCTTGCGGATATCCTGCAACGGATCAACGTCGGCGTCCTTCGCAGAGCCAGGTACGATGGCGTCCAGCAAGGCCCGCAGATCCTTCATGTCGACCAGCGCGAGGCCATGCTCATCAGCGACGCGGAACGCGACGTTGAGGACGCCCTCCTGCACATCGTTGAGCTGGAGCATCTGGGACAGCAGCAACGGTCCCATTTCGGTGACGGTGGCACGGACCGGGTGCCCCTGCTCGCCGAACACGTCCCAGAATACTGTCGAGAACTGATCCGGCTGAAACTGAAGACCCATTTCCTTGGCGCGGCTGAGGATGAAATCCTTTGCCTCGCCTACTTCCGCGATGCCGGAGAGATCGCCTTTGATGTCGGCTGCGAACACAGGAACGCCCGCGCGGGCGAAACCTTCGGCCATCACCTGAAGCGTAACTGTCTTACCGGTACCGGTGGCACCCGTGACAAGGCCGTGGCGGTTCGCCAGCCCGAGCGTCAAAAATGCTG
The DNA here is from genome assembly GCF_058794875.1 of Afipia sp. GW823-FHT06G09. Classification (NCBI taxonomy): domain Bacteria; kingdom Pseudomonadati; phylum Pseudomonadota; class Alphaproteobacteria; order Hyphomicrobiales; family Nitrobacteraceae; genus Afipia; species Afipia sp. GW823-FHT06G09. Next base: position 120,474 of record NZ_JBXAHF010000004.1, on the reverse strand, counting down.
ACTGGTCGCCCTTTCCGATGAAAAGCGTCTTGTCGGTATCGGCTGATGCAACATTTCCGCTACCGGCAGGCCTCGCCGCCGAGGCAGCTTTTGGAGAGGGAACGGTTTTGTCGGAAGCAGCCTTGTCAGAAACGGTCTTGGACGTCTTCTTGGCCATGTCTCGCCTCTCGCAGGCTTTCGATATCTTGCGCTCGCCTCAGAAGCGGCGCGTCATGCATGATCTTGCAGGCCGGAACCCGCCGGTCAACCCGCAGAACGCGTCTCATCGCACAAGCCAATACCGCGCCGCATTATTTATAATATGGCGTCCAGCCGCCGCGGATGAACGAATTATTCCCCGGACATCGGGAATTCTTATCCGTATCGTCCGCGAAAGATCGATCGTAAAACTGAAACCAATTCGCCTCGTAATCTTGGGCCGCACCTCATCAAGGGGCACCATTCACACGGAAATCCTCATCAAGACAGCGGCAACGCTTGCATAGCTGCAACACTTCACGATCGATTGCGCTCAAACCGCGGTTCCGAAAAGCGGCATCGCTTGTAATTCGCAACGCACACGCTCAAGATAAAATCACAAACAAAGATCCGGCAAGCAACCGGAGGGCACGGGGCATTTAATGGACGAATTGACTGACGCTCTGGCTGCAAAAGCCGGCATCGATAAAGCCGTGGCTGAAAAGGCCATCGGCGCCATTCTGGGGTTCCTGCGCAAGGAAGGTCCTGCCGATCAGGTGCGTGCGCTGATCGAAAAGATTCCCGGCGCAGAACCGGCGATCGAAGCTGCTGGTTCCACCGGCGGCTTCGCGAGCATGCTGGGCGGCGGTGTGATGGCGCTCGGCGCCAAACTGATGGGTTTCGGTCTTGGCATGAACGAGATTCAAAGTCTCGCGCGTGAACTTTTCCGGTTTGGCCGCGACAAAATTGGCGCGGACGGAATGCGCACGATCATTGCCGAGACCCCCGGCCTTTCCAAGCTCGCTTAAAATTCATTTTCCAAGTTCGAGTATCCATGTCCAATCCGCTTGCAGCGTATCCACTCTCCAAAATCGACGGCCTGAGCACGCATGCCCAGGCGAAACTCAAAGCCCAGGGTATTCGGACGACGGCCGCGCTGCTTGACAGCGCGAGTACGCCAAAAGGCCGCAAGGCGCTCGCGGCAAAAACCGGGCTCAGCGAACAGCAGTTGCTGGCCTGGGCGAATATGGTCGACTGCATGCGTATCAAGGGGATGGGCAAGGCCAAGGCCGAACTGCTCCGGGCGGCAGGGGTGGTGACGGTGCGTGAGTTCGTGCAGCGCAACCCCCAGCGGCTGGCTCAGGCCATGAAGGAAGCCAACGACAAGCGAAAGCTTGTTCAGGTTCTCCCCTCGGACAAGTCTGTCGCGGAGCTGATCCAGCGCGCCCGCAAGCTGCCGCTGAAGATTTCCTACTGAAACTCCGCCCACGGGTACGGCTGAACCGGCTACCCGAAACTCCTTGGGCCATATCCCCTCCCGCTACCGCTTGACTCGTCAGCGGGGACCGCGCAAAGCCACCGCATGATGGCTGCTCCGTCCCGCTCAAATCCGGCTGCCTCGCAGTATCATCCGGTGCTGCAGGACCTCTTCGTGCGGCGTTATCCGGCGGTGATGGGCGTGCTCAATGTCACCCCCGACTCCTTCTCCGACGGCGGCCGGTTCATCGTGCCCGAGCAGGCGTTCGTACAGGCGAAACGCATGATCGCCGAGGGCGCGGATATCCTCGATATCGGCGCGGAATCCACCCGCCCGTATGGCTCGAAGCCCGTCTCGGCGGACGACGAATTGCAACGGTTGCGGGATGTCCTGCCCGCCGTTGCCCGCCTGGGAAGTCCCGTCTCGATCGACACCATGAAGGCATCAGTGGCCACATGGGCGCTGGGCAATGGCGCAGTGATCGCCAACGACGTATGGGGCCTGCAACGCGATCCCGACATGGCGCGGGTCGTCGCAGATCACGGCGCGCCGGTGATCGTCATGCACAACCGCGACAGCGTCGATCCCGCTATCGATATTGTCGCCGACATGGTGGGATTCTTCGCCCGATCGCTCGACATCGCGACCAATGCAAATATCCCACGGGAAAACATTGTCCTCGACCCCGGCATCGGCTTTGGCAAGACACCCGAGCAAAGCATGATCGCGCTGGCGCGACTCGATGATTTGAGCCAGTTCGGCCTTCCGTTGCTGGTCGGCGCATCGCGAAAACGCTTCATCGCGTCGGTCGCCCCGTCCGAACCGGATCAGCGGCTCGGCGGATCCATCGCGGCGCACCTATTGGCAGCACAGCGCGGCGCAAAAATCATCCGCGCGCACGATGTCGCGGAAACCGTGCAGGGCCTGCGCGTGGCATCGGCAATCGAGGACAAACGATGAGCGACGTGATTTTCATCAAGGGACTTTTGATCCACGCCCGGCACGGAGTGATGGATCATGAGGCCGAAGTCGGCCAGCGGTTCGTGATCGACCTCGAACTGTCGATTGATCTGGCGGAGTCCTCCCGCACCGACAAGCTCGCCGACACGGTATCCTATTCGGATGTGGTCGCGACCGCGAGCGCGGCTTTCAAGGGGCACAACTACTATCTGCTGGAGCGCGCAGCGGGTGCCGTGGCGGAAGCAGTCCTCACTGCATTTGTCCGCGTCAGCGCGGTGAAGGTCACGGTACACAAGCCGCACGCCCCCATCGCTGCGATCTTCGACGATGTCGGCGTCGTCATCACGCGAACACGGTCCTGAGCTGATATGGCGAGCGTCCTGATTGCTCTCGGCGGCAATGTCGGCGATGTCCGCGCAACCTTCGTGAAGGCCATCGCCAATATCTGCGGCATGACGCAGGCCGCCCTGGTCGCACGGTCATCAGATTATAGGACGCCGCCGTGGGGTGACGAGCATCAGGAACCATTCATCAACGCCTGCATCGAGATCGAGACCAGTCTCGATCCGCATGCGCTGCTGTTCACACTGCACAAGATCGAGAAGAAATTCGGCCGTGACCGTGCCAATGAGCGGCGTTGGGGGCCGCGCACTCTGGACCTCGACATCATCGCCTATGACGACGTCCGCCTGGACAAGCCCGAACTAATGTTGCCGCACCCGCGCCTGTTCGAGCGGGCCTTCGTGCTGGTGCCGCTGGCCGAGATCGTACCCAATCGTCCGATTGCGGGACAAACGCCGCTTCAGGCCCTCGCCCGGCTTCCCGCCGATGGCATCGAACGCCTGCCTGATTTGCAATAAACGCCTGAAACAACCATTTGGCTTGCGCCCCGCCACATGGCATTTTCCGGCCCACAAACACGTGTCCGGGAGCTAACCCTCTGAATGTCCGCTGAAACCGATGACCTGCCGCTCGCGGCCGATTTCCCCCCTGCCACGCGTGACGACTGGCGGAAGCTGGCTGACGGGGTTCTCAAGGGTGCTCCATTCGACAAGCTGGTGGGCAAGACCTACGACGGGCTGCGGATCGATCCGATCTATGAGCGTGCCCGCAATGCGACCGCCATTCCCGCGCGTGCCGCAGGCAGCCCCTGGCAGATCATGCAGCGGGTGGATCATCCCGATGCGGCGATCGCGAACGCGCAGGCGCTGCATGATCTCGAGAACGGCGCCACCGGTCTGACGCTCGTGTTCGCCGGAGCCAACGGCGCGCGCGGCTATGGCCTGCCGCCGACCAAGGAGGCGCTGGCGCGCGCGCTCGACGGCGTGTACCTCGACGCCGGCATCGGCATTGAGTTCGAGATCGGCCCGCAGTCGCGCGACATGGGGCTGCACCTTGCCGAGTTGCTCGCCGCACGCAAGATTTCACCTGCGGCTGTCAATGTCCGCTTCGGTCTCGATCCGATTGGCGGCGGCGGCGTGCGCGGCAGCAGCCACGGCCCGTGGGAGTCCATCGCCAAGGTTTTCGGCGGCAAGATCGCCCAGCTTGCGAAACTCGGCTTTCGCGGGCCCTTCGCCCCGGCCGATGGCCGGGTGATCCATGACGCGGGCGGCTCGGAAGCGCAGGAACTGGCTTACGTTCTCGCGGTCGGTGTCGCCTATCTGCGCGCGCTGGAAGACGCCGGCATTGCGCTCGAAGAGGCTCGGCGCATGATCTATGCGCGCCTCAGCGCCGACGCCGACCAGTTTCTAACCATGGCGAAATTCCGTGCGCTGCGTCTGCTCTGGGCGCGCGTCGAGCAAAGCTGCGGGCTTACCCCACAGCCGCTTTTCATTGCGGCGGACACCGCGTGGCGAATGCTCACACAGCGAGATCCCGACGTGAACATGCTGCGCGCGACCATCGCAGCGTTCTCGGCGGGACTCGGCGGCGCAAACAGCATCAATGTACTGCCGCACACGCTGGCACTCGGACTGCCGGATGCATTCGCGCGCCGTATCGCCCGAAACACCCAGCTCGTGCTGCTGGAAGAATCCAATCTCGACAAAGTCTCCGATCCGGCCGCAGGATCGGGCGGCATCGAAACGCTCACCAGACAGCTTTGCGAAGCCGCATGGACGCAGTTTCAGGACATCGAAAAGGCCGGAGGCCCGTTTGCCGCGCTCGAAAAGAACATCATCCAGACCAAGGTGGCCGCCGTGCGCGCGGCACGCGATGTCAATATCGCCAGGCGTAAGGATGTGTTGACCGGAGCCAGCGAGTTTCCGAACCTTCACGAAAAGACACCGGCCGTGCTCGATGCCAAACCGGTGACGGGGCTGTTGCCGGATGACATCGTGATCCGGTTCGACGCGCTCGCGCCCATTCGGCTCGCGGCACCTTTTGAGGCGCTGCGCGATCGCTCCGATCAGATGTCGAAGACCGGCAAGCGCCCGAAGGTGTTTCTGGCCAATCTCGGCACCGCGGCCGATTTCACTGCGCGGGCGACCTTCGCGAAAAGCTTTTTCGAGACCGGCGGCATCGAGGCCATCGATACCGAAGGCTTCTCCGATCCGTCGGCGCTCGCTGCGGCCTTCAAGTCGTCAGGCGCGGCGCTCGTCTGCCTCTGCTCGTCCGACAAGGTCTATGCTGCGCATGCCGAGGCCGCCGCGAAAGCTCTTCACGACGCCGGCGCAAAACATATCTATCTGGCAGGCCGGCCGGGCGAACTCGAAGCCCCCCTACGCGCTGCGGGTGTCGGCGATTTCATCTTTGCGGGAGGCGACGCCCTCGCAATGCTCAAGGCGGCCTACGAACGAATTGGGTGAAGCCATGAAGGAACGAGTTCCTGTTCTGACCGGTGGCTGCCAATGTGGCGCGGTGCGCTTTGCGTCGTACAGCAATCCGGGCCGGATCAGCGTCTGCCATTGCCGGATGTGCCAGAAAGCCGTGGCCGGACCGTTCGCCTGTTTCGTCGAAATTCCGCACGGCGACTTCGCATGGACGCGCGGCACGCCGGGGACGTTTCGTTCGTCATCGATGGCGGAGCGCGATTTCTGCAAAGAATGCGGAACACCACTAAGCTATCGCAAGCTGAACGGGTCGGTGATCGAGCTTCTGACCGGCGCTTTCGATCGCCCGGATCGCGTGATTCCGACCTATCAGATCGGCATTGAATCGAAGCTCGCCTGGGTCGCCCATCTGCACAACCTGCCGGGCAAAACGACAGCCGAATCATGGGGTTCTGCCGAGGCGGGCAGCATTGTCAGCTATCAGCATCCGGACCATAATACGTGAGCTGCGCATCCCCGCTCTGATCGCGCAAAACTTGAGACAGCAGAATGACCCGCATACCGAATTTCGCCGACGTTGCATTCGAACCCGCGGCCGTGAAGGGCAGCGAAAGCAACGCGCAGCCGTGGCTCACGCCCGAGGGTCTTTTCGTCAAACCGAGCTACAGCGAAGCCGATCTCAACGGCATCGATTTCCTCGACACATGGCCCGGCATCGCGCCATTCCTGCGCGGTCCCTACCCGACCATGTATGTCAATCAGCCATGGACCGTGCGTCAGTACGCCGGCTTTTCAACGGCGGAAGACTCCAACGCCTTCTATCGCCGCAACCTCGCAGCCGGCCAGAAGGGTCTTTCGGTCGCGTTCGATCTTGCCACCCATCGCGGCTATGACTCCGACCATCCGCGCGTCTCCGGCGACGTCGGCATGGCGGGCGTCGCCATCGACTCCATCTACGACATGCGCACGCTGTTCGCAGGCATCCCGCTCGACCAGATGAGCGTGTCGATGACCATGAACGGCGCGGTGCTGCCGATCCTGGCGCTATTCGTGGCTGCCGCCGAGGAACAGGGCGTGCCGCCGGAGAAACTGTCGGGCACCATCCAGAACGACATTCTCAAAGAATTCATGGTGCGCAACACCTACATCTATCCGCCGGCTCCCTCGATGCGGATCATCTCGGATATCTTCGCATACACGTCGCAAAAGATGCCGAAGTACAACTCGATTTCGATTTCCGGCTACCATATGCAGGAAGCCGGCGCGACGCAGGATCTCGAGCTCGCCTACACGCTCGCCGATGGCGTCGAATATCTCCGCGCCGGATTGGCCGCCGGCCTCGATGTCGATCGCTTCGCCCCCCGACTGTCGTTCTTCTGGGCCATCGGCATGAACTTCTTCATGGAAGTCGCCAAGATGCGCGCGGCCCGGCTGCTGTGGGCCAAGCTGCTGAAGCCGTTCAATCCGAAGGATCCACGCTCGCTGTCGCTGCGCACCCATTGCCAGACATCCGGATGGTCGCTGACTGCGCAGGATGTGTTCAACAACGTCGTCCGCACCAACATCGAGGCGATGGCCGCAACGCAGGGTCATACCCAGTCGCTGCACACCAATGCGCTCGACGAGGCGCTGGCGCTGCCGACAGATTTCTCCGCGCGCATTGCCCGCAACACGCAATTGTTCCTGCAACAGGAAAGCGGCACCACGCGGATCATCGATCCGTGGGGCGGCTCCTATTATGTCGAGCGGCTAACGCACGACCTCGCCGCCAAGGCCTGGGCGCATATTCAGGAAGTCGAGGAACTCGGCGGCATGGCGAAGGCCATTGAGGCCGGTGTGCCGAAACTGCGGATCGAGGAAGCCTCGGCCAAAACGCAGGCGCGGATCGACGCCGGCAAGCAGGCCGTGATCGGCGTCAACAAATACAAGCCTGAAAATGAAGCACCGATCGACGTTCTCAAGGTCGAGAATTCCACCGTGCGCCGCCTGCAGATCGACAAGCTGGCGCGCCTTCGCTCCGAACGAAAACAGGCAGATGTCGATGCCGCGCTTGCTGCTCTGACGCGCAGCGCAGGCGAAGGCAATGGCAATCTGCTGGCGCTGGCCATCGATGCGGCGCGTGCCAAGGCTACCGTCGGCGAAATTTCCGATGCGATGGAAAAGGTGTTCGGTCGTCACCGTGCCGAGATCAAATCCATCACCGGCGTTTACAAGCGCGAGGCCGCCACCATGTCGGACCGGGTCGAAAAATTGCAGGCTCTTATCGATGCCTTCGAGGATGCGGAAGGCCGCCGCCCACGTATTCTGGTCGCGAAGATCGGTCAGGACGGCCATGATCGCGGACAGAAAGTAATTGCTTCGGCCTTCGCCGACGTCGGTTTCGACGTCGATATCGGGCCGCTGTTCGCCACCGCCGACGAGGCGGCACGGCAGGCAGTCGAGAACGACGTTCACATGCTCGGCTTGTCGTCGCTCGCCGCGGCCCACCTCACAGCCGTTCCGGAGTTAAAGGAAGCGCTGAAAAAGCGCGGCCGCGAAGACATCATGATCATCATCGGCGGCGTGATCCCGCCGCAGGATTACGACGCCCTTTACAAGGCTGGCGCCGAGGCCATCTTCCCGCCGGGCACCGTGATCGCGGATGCCGCCGAGGAACTGATCCGCAAGCTGAATGTCCGGTTGGGGCACTCCAGCGAAGCGGCGGAGTGAGCGGCGATTGAAACAACATCGCGTATGGCCCCGGTGACAGATCCCGAGAAAGCCTCGCTCCATCTCGCCGATGCCCTTCGCGCCGGCGACCGCGCTGCACTGGCGCGCGCGATCACGCTGATCGAAAGCCGCCGCGCCGATCATCAAGCGCAGGCGCGCGATCTGGTGCAGGCCCTGCTGCCGCTGACCGGCAACGCGGTTCGTGTCGGCATTACCGGCTCGCCGGGTGTCGGCAAATCCACCACCATCGATGCACTCGGCATGGCGCTGATCGCAAAGGGCCACAAGGTCGCGGTGCTCGCGGTCGATCCGTCATCGGCGCGCACCGGCGGCTCGATCCTTGGCGACAAAACGCGGATGGCCCGGCTCTCCGCCGAAGACAATGCCTTCATCCGCCCCTCGCCGTCGTCTGGTACGCTTGGCGGCGTCGCTGCGAAAACGCGCGAGGCAATGCTGTTATGCGAGGCCGCCGGTTTCGATGTGGTTCTGGTGGAGACGGTCGGCATCGGACAGTCGGAAACTGCGGTGTGCGACATGACGGATTTCTTCCTGGCGCTGATGTTGCCGGGCGCTGGCGACGAATTGCAAGGCATCAAGAAGGGCCTTGTCGAGCTGGCCGACATGATCGCCGTCAACAAGGCGGACGGCGACAACCTCAAGCGCGCGAAAGCTGCCGCTGCCGAATACAACGCCGCGCTTCACATTCTCGCGCCGCGCTCGGAACACTGGTTTCCGCCGGTGCTGACCTATTCCGCTCTGACCGGCGACGGGATCGAGGCGCTGTGGGAGAAAATTCTCGCACATCGCACGGCCATGATCGCGTCAGGTGATTTCGAGACCCGGCGGCGGCAGCAGCAGGTCAAATGGATGTACACCATCCTTGAGGACCGGCTGCACGCCCGGCTGCGTTCCGATCCCGCCATCCGCGCCAAGGTGAAGCAAACCGAAGCCGCGGTAGCCAACGGCCGCATGACGCCCGCCGTCGCTGCGGATACAATTACCGCACTGCTTGAGCGATGATGGGCGCGAAGCCGCGTATCCTGATCACCGGCTTTCGCCCCTTTCCGGGCGCCCCCTACAATCCGACTGGAAAACTCGTCGAGCGGCTGCTTCGCCTGCGCCGTCCCCTGTTCGACGGCATCGAGCGGATCGGACACATCTTCCCGGTAACCTACAGCGCGGTGGATCGGCAACTTCCGGTGCTGATTGAAACACATCGCCCCGATGCGCTTCTGATGTTCGGCCTCGCCACCCGCACGCCGTTCCTCCGCCTCGAAACCCGCGCCCGCAACACCGTCACCCAGATCTGGCCGGATGCCGACCATACCCAAGTCAGCAGCCGCACCATCGTGACGAACTCAGATTCCACACGGCGCTTCGGACCGCACACGCACCGTCTGCTGCGCGCGGCGCAACTGACAGGCGTGGATGCCCGCCTCTCCCTGAGCGCGGGATACTACCTTTGCAATTATCTGAGCTGGCGCGCGATCGAGGCAACCCATGTTGAGGGCGGCCCTCGCCTCGCGAGCTTTGTCCATGTTCCGCTTGTGCCTCGAAGTCCCACCGAGCGCCACGCGCCGGGCCGGATGACGTTTGAGCAACTGGTCGACGCCGGCGAAGCGATGCTCGTGGAAATGGCACGGCTGGCGCGTTATCAGGCAGGCTGATTTCTGTCCGCAAATCCGTCTGGCAGCCATACCCGAAGCGGCATTGTGCGTCGCAATATCAACGCCTAAGTGAGGAATTCCTCTTCGCGAGCGATTTCTTCATGACTGATACCAGTGCCAACGCTTGGGTTTCATCGACCCATCGCCCGATGGGGTTTCGCGAGTTCGTCGCAATCGTGGCGGCCATCATGGCGCTCAACCCGCTGGCCATGGACCTGATGCTGCCGGGTCTCCCCGAAGTGGCCAAGGCATTCAACATCAGCAACGTCAATCACGCCCAGGCTGTCCTCTCCGTGTTCCTCACCGGCTTCGGCGCCGGCCAGTTCGTCATTGGACCGCTGGCTGACCGTTTCGGACGACGCCCGATCCTGCTCGGCGGGTTGATCATCTACGGTATCGCGAGCCTGCTCGCGATTGTCGCGCCCACGTTTGAGACGCTGCTGCTTGCACGCGCGCTGCAGGGTCTGAGCACGGCAACCGCGCGGGTGATCGCCACATCCATCGTGCGTGACTGCTACAGTGGACGCCGCATGGCGAGCGTGATGTCGCTGGCCATGATGATCTTCATCTCGGTCCCCGTGATTGCCCCCTCATTTGGACAGGCGATCATGCTCGCCGCGGAGTGGCATGGCATCTTCATCGTTCTGCTTGTCTATGGCGTATTGATCCTGAGCTGGATTGTCATTCGCCTGCCGGAAACGTTGCCCGTCAGCGAGCGAAAATCGCTGGCTGTCGGCGAAGTCGCCAGGAACTTCCTTCAGACGATCCGCAACCGGCAAACATTCGGCTATGCGCTGGCCGCAGGTAGCGTTCAGGGAATCCTGTTCGGCTACGTCCTGTCGTCGCAGCAGATCTTCACTGAAATCTACGGGCTCGGCCACTATTTCCCGCTGGCCTTTGCCGCCATCGCAATCGGCATCGCTGTTGCCGGTTTTCTGAACTCGCGCATCGTCGGCCGCTACGGCATGCGCATGATCTCGCACATCGCCCTCGTATGCCAGTTGGCCGTTGCCACCGTCATGCTGACCGCGGCGCTCGCCGGATTGCTTCCGCTCTGGCTGATGATGGTCCTCGCCACCGCCAGCCTGTTCACATTCGGGCTGATGTTCTCCAATTTCTCCGCACTGGCGATGGAGCCGCAAGGACATATCGCAGGAACGGCGTCGTCGCTGTTCGGATCGATCACGACCCTGATCGGCATCGCTGTCGGTTCCGCAATCGGGCAGTGTTTCAACGGCACACTCATTCCGCTTGCGACGGGCGCCTTGATCAGTTCTCTGGTCGCGCTGGTTGTCGTGTTCATCGTGGAAAAGGGCCGCCTGTTTAGGTCGCACAACACCCCGGTTTGAGCGGCCTGTCGGCTCTATTCCATTAACCCTACTGCCCATAATCGCGGGCAAATCCGCGCGGGCGGGCATCGTTCGCGGCAATCCTGCATTAGGTCTTACTGTGCGTTCAGGTGAACCTGGGACGCAGCCAGACCGGGCATCGCATGGACATCAGCCGCCGCAACCTCATCAATGCCACCGCCGCCGGTGCAGCGGTAGGTGCGCTGGCGGCAACGCCCGAGCCTGCGCGTGCGGCTCCGCTGACCTCCACACTGGGGCGTGACGCGACCCAGTATGGCGTGCGGCCGAACAGTCCCGACGATCAGACAAAAGCACTTCAGCGTGCCATCGATGCGGCAACCAGCGCGCAGATGCCGCTGGCGCTGCCACCGGGCATCTATCGCACCGGCACGTTGAGATTGCCGAGCGGCAGCCAGCTTGTCGGCGTGCGTGGTGCAACGGTCCTCAAGTTTACCGGCGGCGCATCGCTCATCGGCAGCCAGGGTGCGAGCGGCATCACCCTCACCGGCCTCACGCTAGACGGCGCCGGGATCAAGCTCGCCGACCGGCGCGGGCTCGTACATTTCCAGAATGGACTCGATGTCCGCGTGCAGGATTGCGACATCGTCGGCAGCGGCGGATACGGCATCTGGTTCGAAAGCATCGCGGGCGAAGTCAGCGGCAACACCATTCGCAAGACCGCGAACACGGCGTTCACTTCGTTCGATGCGCTCGGGCTGCTGGTTGCGCAAAACACAATTCAGGATGCTTCCGACAACGGCATCGAAATCCTGCGCCATGCGATTGGCGATGACGGCACGATCATCGTCAATAACCGCATCGATGATATCAAGGCCGGTCCCGGCGGCTCTGGCCAGCACGGCAATGCCATCAACGCCTTTCGTGCCGGCAATGTCATTGTCAGCGGCAATCGCATCCGCAACTGCGATTATTCCGCCGTGCGTGGCAACTCCGCTTCGAACATCCAGATCACCGGCAACAGCATCAGCAATGTGCGCGAAGTCGCGCTCTATTCAGAATTCGTATTCGAGGGGGCGGTCATCGCCAACAACACCGTCGATGTCTGCGCGGTCGGCGTATCAGTTGCCAATTTCAACGAGGGCGGCCGCATGGTGACCGTCCATGGCAACGTCATCCGGAACATCCTGCCCAAGCGCCCGATCGGCACGGCGCCTGACGACGACGCAGGCATCGGAATCGTCGTGGAGGCGGATGCCGCGGTCACCGGAAATGTGATCGAAAGTGCGCCCTCATTCGGGATCATGGCCGGCTGGGGCAAATACCTCCGCGATGTGACAATTACCGGCAACGTCCTGCGCAATTCCTTCGTCGGCATCGGCGTGTCCGTGGTTCCGGGCGCCGGTACCGCGCTGGTCAGCAACAACCTGATTTCCGGATCGAGAGGCGGCGCGATCGTCGGTCTCGATCATGCCAAGACGGTCACAACCGATCTCGGCGCTGACGGGACATCACGCTTTCCGCAGATCGTCCTTGGCCTTAACGCCGTGCGCTGACCCGATGTCCGCGAAGGGCGACGCGGGAATGGCCGAATTTGCAGCCTGCGCTATCGCCACCTCGACAGGCTTGTCCTGAACCGGATCGGGAGGCGCAAGTTCTTCCCAGGTCTTCAGCGCTGCACGCGCTTCCTGAACGACTTTCAAAAACTCCGGCTCGCTGTAATAGGCCTTCCAACGGTCCGTCTCGTAAAGTTCAACCAGATAGTTGAGCCGTCGTTCCGCGAGCATGCGCCAGCGTGTGACGACATTCCGCCCTTGTTGGGTATTGCCAGGGGTGGTCATTTCAAATCCGGAAAATTCTGGAAATCACTTCTGAACAAACATCAAGCAACGCCACGACTCACGCAGCACCCAAACAACGGGCAAAGAGATAGCTCAACCCGTGCCACACATACATGCAACTTTCGTGACAGACGTTTGCCGACGTCACGGGTACCCAAGCACTAACGCACCTGCAGCCTGATCGCAGCCCGAAGCGACTGCCGCGACCCTGCCGGCGGCGGCTCGCGACTGGAAACGGCAGCCGCACCGGTGTTTGTCGTACCGGCCACCGAAGGCGTACCGGGCCTGACTGCTTCCACCGCAATCGAGCGCGCCAGGGCCGAGGTGTAATTCGGTACCGGCGTGAACTGGTTCTTCTGAAAGTCATGCTGGATGCGGTCGCCGCCGCTGGCCTGCGTCGCGCACACGGCGGTCACCGTCTCGGTGCCCTTGTCTTTCATGCGGAACTGGAACGGTGCACCGGTGCCTGGAAAGCGGACGGGAACGCCTGCCCTGATAAAGTTATCGCGCTGGAACGTGTTCGGCAGCAACACGGTGCCCTCCCCGCGCTCATCGATATCCGTCAGGGTCAGGAAGCAGTCGCGCGGCGAGACGACGGTGAAGACCGGCGTATCGCCGAGACGATAGCTGTCCTGATCCGAAGTCAGGGAAAGATCGTCCCTGTTGACGATCGGCCTCGCCAGTTGTTCTGGCTGGCGCGCGTTCCTGATTGCGACGACCTTCAGATCGGTGAGATCCGGTGCGATTTCGTGAAATGCCGCTTCAAACTGGTCGCGCGGAACGGCACTTTGAGCAAGACGCCGGACAAGCGGCCTGAACTTCTGATCGACATCCGCGACGCCCTCGTTGAATTCGGACTTTTTGAGACCGAGTTCGGAGGCCGCCAGCGTCAGATCGAGGTCGTCCTCGTAACGTTTGGCAAGCGCGTTGATCATCTCGATGCCGTTCAATTTCAGCGTCGGATCGAGTCCCGCCCGCTTCATCGCGTCTGCGAACCGCTTCGCATCGTCTTCGATCAGCGCGTCCATCTTGTCATGCGGCGGATACAATCCTTCGACTGCATCACGGACGTCCTTCGGGAAGGCCCGCCCCTTCAGCACCAGTTCACGAACCTCATCCTTGGCTTTGCGCATGCCCTGATCATGGCACCCCATGCAGGAGATGCCGTTGGTCACCGCAAAATCCTTGCGCGACGGATCGCGCACAATAGCGGTCGGCCCCTTGTCGAGCCGGTCGCCCTTGGCCGTGTTCAGGTAATAGGCCTGAAAACCATTCGGCAGGCTGAAGATGGTCTCACCACCGTCGTGGTGGAAGGCGTTCGGACCACTTGGCCCAAGCGGGAAACTGAACAGGCTCTGGTGATCGCGGTTGCCGGCGAAGTCATACGAGGTCCAGAAGAATCCGCTGCGCGAGGGATGCCGTTCGATCAGTCGATTGTTCTGGCTGACACCGGAGCGCTGGAACGCAGCACGCTGCGCGACGAAGTTGCGGATGTTGCCTTCGACATCGATGCCCTGCTCCCGCGCAAGCTGCTGAAAAGTATTCGGCAGCCGCAGCAAGACGTCATAAAGCGGCGGCTGCGACGCCGTGAACACGAACCAGTCGGCGCGGACATATGGCATCGGCGTCCCTGCGCCGGACGCCAGCGTGCGGCTGAATTCATTGTCCGGCACGGCACCGTAGGGATACACCGCAATCACATTATCCCAGTCGGCAGCCTTCCAGCCGAGATCCAGCAGGTTGAACCGCAGGATGCTTCCTTCAGGATCGACAGTCTCGAGCTTCACAACATCCGACGAGCGGCTCAGCGAGTTGAGAAATTTCACCGCTCCCTGCTGGTAGACTTTCATCGCCGCCGGATCGACGCAGATGTTGGTCAGATGAGTCAGCGTCAGATAGCGAGTCGTCGCCCTGCGCTGTGGCCGCTGCTTGTCGAGGTCCGACACCATCAAGGACACCATGTCCTCAGGCTCAACGAACTTGTGCGTCTCGCAACTGGCGACGGCCTTTGTGCCGAGCGCGGCGATCCAGCCTTCGAGCGCCTTGAGGTCCGCTTCCGATGGCGGCGCATGTGAGGCGCCTTCGTAGTAGATGTCGTAAGGCATCTCCTTGTCGACGATCTGCCGGAATAATTTTGATCCCAGCGGGTTGCCGGGCAAAACGTAGTGCGGATTGGCGGCGATTTCATCGAGCTTGAGAACATTGCCGAAGTTCTTGGCAGGCCGCTCGCGATCCACGAGCTTGCCGTTCTGGTGGCAACGCGCGCAGTGCTTGTCGAGGACGTCGAACGCGGCCTTCGCGACCGGATCGGCCGGCGGGGCGACCGCTGCCACCGCGTCGTTGGCTTTCGTATCTTGCGCGGCCGACGTTTGCGCGGAACCAAGAACCAGCCCTGCCGCAACCGCGATGCCAACCGCACGCAGAGCAATCCCTGGAAACCCGCTCATCAATCCGTCCCCTTGAAAAACATCTGTGCGGCGATCGACGCCGCAAATTGGTCGCACCAGCTGTTGGCCAGGTTCAGACACTTATCGGCCCGTCGATGCCCGGACGGTGATGTTCACGATCTGCACGCGCCGATTTTCCTCGCCAAGAGGTTTGGCCGGATTCTTGAGCTGTTCCTTGCCGAAACCAACCGCGATCAGGGTATCCGGGGCGAGCCTGTATTGCTCGATCAGCATGCGCCGTACAGAGGCCGCGCGACGTTGCGACAGTGTCTGGTTGTAGTCCGCGCCGCCCGCCGCATCGGTGTGGCCATTGATGAAAAATACCGATCCCTTCAGATCCTGCCGCGACAGCGCATTCCCAAGCGCAACGAGGGCAGGAACCGCCTTCGGGCTGATATCGGCGGAGTTGTATTCGAACAGGATTTCGAGATCGATCGCCGGCTTGTCGCGCGCGATGTCCGCGATCTGGGCCCGTTCGTCCGCTGTCGGAGCCTGAGCTGGCTCGACACTTATGGATCGCGCCCGCAAGCGATCGACGACCTGCTGCTCTGCCGAAACCTTCGGATCGGGTGTCGCGCCCAGGCTGCGCGTCAAAGGCTGCTTCGACTGCCGCGCGGTTCCAATCCTGTCTTCGAGCGACTGCGCATGAAGCAAACCGGAATGCAATGCCAAAGCTGCCGCCAAGGCCAATGTGCGTCTCATCAAGAATTCCTGTTCAGCAATCAATTCGCCGCGGCGAGATTAAGTATCCTCATAGAGTAGCCGAACGAAGGCAGCTTCGTCATCCGGTCTCCCGCCGCATTCAGGGCGCGAGGATCGTCACCGGCACCAGTTGGTTTGCGAAGCGCGGCTGCGGGTTCAGCCATGCGTGACCGGCGGCAATTCGCCGGATAGATGGTCAGCGCTTGTCGCCGGCATTGTCGGACGCCGCAGCCATCGGGGCCGGCGCGACCGCCGAAACCGCACTGAAGGCGTCAGCCTGCCCTGCCCCGAACTGATCATCGCGCCCCTTGGGCCCGAGATCGCGGGCGGTCGACACCAGCGTCGCACGAACATCGGCCGCAGAGATTCCCGGATTCCGCGCGATCATCAGCGCCGCTACGCCGCTGACATACGCGGCGGACAGCGAGGTGCCGGACGACATCTGATACTTGCCGTCAGGCGCTGGCGACAGGATATCCACGCCGGGCGCGGAGATCGCGACGTAACTGCCGCGATTCGATTGAGCGAACAGCTTGTCGGACTGGTCGATGGCCGTCACGGCGATCACGTTGCGGTCGGCGGCCGGATAGAGCGGCGGCGACTTCGCGCCGGCGTTGCCGGCAGCAGCCACCAGAACGATGCCCTTGGCCGCGGCGGCGGCAAGTCCGCGTTCCATGGCGGGATCGTGCGGACCGGCAAAGCTCATGTTGATGATCCGCGCATTCTTTGCGAGCGCGTAGTCGAGACTCTTGAGGATCAGGAATGACGTGCTTTCCGCACCACTCTTCTGGTTGCCGAACGCCCGGATCGCCAGCAGATGTGAGGACGGCGCCGTTCCCATCAGGCGCGCGTGCGCGGCGATGACGCCTGCAATGCTGGTGCCGTGGGGGTGCGGTCCCTCGCCATTGTTGAGCGCATCGAACGTCCCCGTAATCACGCCGGCCAGTTCCGGATGGGTCACATCGATACCGGAATCGATCACGGCCACCGTCACATCCGCACCGACCGAAAGCGCGTGAGCCTCGGGCAACCGCATCTTGCCGAGGGCATACTGCACAGGATCGCCCTCGGCCCTCGCCGCTCCCGGAGCTGCACTCTGTTGCAGCTTGAAGATGTTGTTGCGTTGTGCCGCCTTGACGTTGCCACCGGCGACCAGTTCGCGCACCACGGCATCGACCGAGCGTCCGTCGGTGATCCGCCACCGGAAGAACGTGCTGTTGGTCAGCGCGAAACTCTGCGACTGAACGCGCGTCAGGCGATGCCGCCGCGCGAGTTGATCGGCCTGCGCATCGGTCGGGTTGCCGTCGATCTCGATCAGCACTTCCTTCGCCACGTAAGTATTGTCGATGGCGACCGGCGCGGATTTCGCAGACTTCGACTTGGCGCGGCGACGGGGCGTGTCGTCGTCGTCCGGAGGCCCTTGATTGAGATCCTGCATGATGCGGGGGCGTGGCCTCGGATCGCTATACCCATCGTACTGAATGTTCGGCGAATAACGGATCGTCGGATTGACGTTGATGCGCGGCCCCACATTCATGCTGGGTCCGGTGCGCATGCTCATGCTGCTGTACTGTGCGAATGCCTGCGGAGGCGCAACACAGAAAGCGACCGAGCAGACAGCGATCCATTGCATGGACCGGATAAGACGCGTCTTTTGGATGAAGCTCTTGAATGGCACGATCATCTGACGTCCTCGCAAATCCATGGCGGCGCAGCACCGCGCGCGGGTCATCTTCCTTTTCGCCCAGGCTTGCGTGGCTGACGGCCAGCCTGGTTAGTCGGCGCTCACAACGAGGCTGACGATCTTTTCGGCCTGGAGGCGCGTCATCAGCTGCGCCGCGTCCTGCTTCGACAGGGCCTTGTCGCCGAACTGGATGCGGAACATGCCGGCCTTCGGACCCGAAACGATGGATGCGTTGTAATTGTTAAGCAACTGCGTGATGTCGTCAGCCTTCGCATCGGGCGCGAAACGGATCAGGCCGAAGGTGCCTGCCGTCGACTGGGCCGGAAATGCGGCGGTCTGGAAGTTGCCGCCCGTGCGATCCTTCACCAGCACGGTTCCGATCACACCGGCTTGCAGCAGAACCAGAACCGCACCGGCAACGCCTGCATAGGCCAACGTGCGCGGCGACAGGCTGGAGAAGAACCCGACAACCCGCATTACAGGGTTGAATGACACGCTTGTGCGCGCAGGCTCGGCATCGATAGCGGCGAACAGCTTCTGCATGGCTCGCGACGACGGCGCGCCGAGACTCTCGTTCAGCAAAATCGTTTCGGCATATTCGTCCTGGATCGCCGCATACTGGCGCGCCAGATCGGGATCGCTGGCGAGCGCCTCATCGACACGGCGAGCGTCGCGCAGGCTGAGCGTGCCAGCCGCATGGAACGGCAACAGGGCCTCAAGCTCCGTAGGCTCCCGATCGGCGGTTTGCTTCGTGGCAGTCATGGCCAACCTCGCTCTATGCCAGCTGCCTTAAGCAGCTCGGCTAATTTCTTCCGCGCGTAGAACAGGCGCGTCTTCACCGTATTCTCCGGGATACCCACGATCTCGGCCACCTCCTCCACGGACTTCTCGTGGTAGTAGACGAGATCGACGATCTCCCGATGTTCTGGCGAAAGTGCGGTCAGGCAATTCCGCAACGCATTACTCGTGTCCTTCTTGGCGACGGTGACTTCCGGATTGTCGGACGTATCCTCGATCGCAGAAGCCGTCTCGTCGTCCAGTTCCGCGTCCTTCCTCTTGCGGAGGGCGGACAGGGCCTTGAACCGGGTGATCGCCAACAGCCACGTAGAGACAGCAGATCGGCCTTCAAACTTGCCGGCCTGACGCCATACATCGAGGAAAACCTCGCTGATGAGATCCTCCGCGATGGACTCGTTCCTCACGAGCCGCAGCGAGAAGCGAAACACCCGTACATGGTGCCTTCCGTAAAGCACCTGCATGGCGAGCCGGTCACCTTGGGCGATGCGACCGATCAGAACCTCGTCCGATGTCGCGTGGGTTGCACTCAATGGCCGTCTCGCAAGGTTGGTCGCATGCGACTGGAAAGGGGTTCGATCAAATCGGTGAAAATCTTCGCGATTTGCCGAAATTGCCGGTTTGGCGGAGCGCCAAAATGCCCCTGAATCATGAACAAGGGCAAGTGATGAGACTGATAGATACTAACGAAGGTATTTAATTACCTATACAGGAGATGGCGATATTTCGCGGTGCATCAGCGGGCTTACCTGTGCCGCAGGTCCCTCCAATGATACCAAACCTAAAGGCTTTCCCGCCTACAGTCGCGCATTGCTTCCCTCAACGGCGAATTCATGCGCGGCGCAGCTTCATCGGCCCCCGGATCACTGACAGGCGCTTTCCGCCGGGCGCGTTCTGCCGTCGAGACCGATTTGTCACCGGAGATCCTCGCACGCCGGGCGAGACAGCGGCGGCAGATGCTCGACATGGTCGGCGTCAGCTACATGATCGACGCCGCGATTCTGCTGATCTACGCCTACGCAGGCGCTACCAGCTTCATGGTCGCTCCGGCCTATGGAGCCTGCGGCCTGCTGTCCGTGGCGGCCTACATTGCGATCTCGGAAGCCAAGGTCAACGACCGGTTCAGGGACCACTACTTCATCTCGCAGCAAACCAGCATCAGCCTCGGGATCATGCTGCTGTTCATCTACCTGGCGCCCGAAGTCGGCTGCCTTTTCCTTTGCTCCATCTTCCTTGTCTTTACCTTCGCCGCATTGCGATCAACGCCCCGCCAGACGATCATCGGATGGACGGCCGCAGCCGTCGGCCTGACCGTCCTGTTTCTTCTCTCGGATAGACCCATCGGAATGCCGACCAGCACGCCGCTGGAGCGTTTCGCGACCATGTTGGTCTTCATTCTGGTGCTTGGCCGCGGCATGGTTGTCGGGCTGTTCAGCAGTTCGCTGCACGAATCTCTCTACCGGCGCGGCATCGAGCTAAAGGCGGCCTACAAGCGCATCGAGGAACTCGCAGAGCTCGACGAACTGACCGGCTCGCTCAACCGGCGCAGCATCATGCAGACGCTCGACGAGGAGATCGCCCGCTCCCGGCGCAGCAAGACGCCTTGCGCTGTCGCGTTAATCGACCTCGACTGGTTCAAGCGCATCAACGACCGGTTCGGACATCCTGTCGGCGACGAAGCACTGCGGGCTTTTGCAATCACAATGTTCGCCAATATCCGCAGCATCGACAAATTCGGCCGCTACGGCGGCGAGGAATTTCTGCTCATTCTCCCCGAGACGTCCGATGGCGCAGCATTCCGGGCTGTGGACCGGTTGCGCGCCATCGTCGGCGCGCTCGACTGGAGCGCGATTTCGCAAGACATGAATGTCACGATGTCGGCCGGTCTCGCGATGTTGCACCCGGACGATACCGCGGACAGCATTCTCGCCCGCGCCGATCAGCTTCTTTATCAAGCCAAAGACCTAGGGCGAAACCGGGTTGTCTCAGCCTAGCTCCATTTACGCCGGCCAAGAACCTGGCTGGCATTCCTCGCTTCGGTGTTTCCAGGACAGAAAGTCATGAGTTCGAGATCGACAGCACGGCCGGCCAATCTTCTCGATGAACTGCAGAATGCTCTCGCACATGGCAACGTGGCGCGCCGCGTGGAAACGCTGCGCCGGGTCACCGATCTTTTTCTGTACGGCGCGGCGGATTACTCCGACGAACAGGTGGACGTCTTCGATGATGTCTTTCATTGCCTGATCGAAGAGATCGAAATCTCCGCCAAGGCCCTGCTGGCGAAACGCATGGCGCCAGTGCCGAAAGCGCCCCCGCGCCTGATTTACACGCTTGCCTTCGACGACGAGATCGAGGTCGCTGCGCCGGTGCTGTCGCTGTCGGAGCGC
The DNA here is from genome assembly GCF_058794875.1 of Afipia sp. GW823-FHT06G09. Taxonomy (NCBI): domain Bacteria; kingdom Pseudomonadati; phylum Pseudomonadota; class Alphaproteobacteria; order Hyphomicrobiales; family Nitrobacteraceae; genus Afipia; species Afipia sp. GW823-FHT06G09. The sequence goes on along the minus strand of NZ_JBXAHF010000004.1, from coordinate 99,769 downwards.
CTGAACGACGACATACTGATCAAGAATGCGCGCAGCAAGAGCCAGGGCCATATGCTCGCGATTTCGAAACGAAAGGTTCTGAGCGACGCCGTCACCGACGTTCTGGTTGAATGCGGCAACAACGACGTCGTCGAGAGCACTGTCAACAATCCAGGCGCAGAATTCTCTGACAAGGGCTTCACAGAGCTGGTCTCCCGCGCCGAGGGCAATGACAATCTCGCTACTTGTCTTGGCGCACGGCGAGGAATTCCAAGGCCTCACTATCTCAAGCTCATCGCAAGAGCGTCGGATTCCGTACGAGCGCGCCTCCAGGCTGCAAACCCCCGCGCGGCGGACGACATTTCGGCCGCCGTGAAGGAAGCCGCGTTCAACGCCGGTCACGGAAAGACCGGGCAGAGCGAAACATCTCAGGCAATGCGTCTCGTCAAGTCTCTGTTCGAAGACGGACGGCTCGACGAACGGCAGATTGCCGAATTCGCAGCCACCGGACGCTTCGAGGAAACCTGCGCCGCAATCGCCGTCATCGCGAACGTTCCGGTCGCGACCGTTGAAAACATGATGATCGAGCGGCAATCCGAGGGACTGATGGTTCTCGCCAAGGTCGCTGGGCTGTCGTGGATGTCGCTCAAACTCGTTCTTGAGATGGGCGACGACGCACCCGAAACCGAAAATATCGACGATCATAAGTCGAGCTACGACATGCTGCGTCCTTCAACGGCGCAGCAGGTGCTGCGCTTCTATCGGATGCGTCAGGATAGCGCGCAGACCGAACCGGCCGCGTGAGAACTGCGGCTCCAGCGGCACACCCTAGAATTTCAGGACTCGTGAGCCCACAAGCGCGCCGATTGCCGTGACGAAAGCGATTGCAATCGAATACCAGGTTGCAACGAACATCGGCGAGTCGTCGGTGCAATGCGCGGCATAAAGCGTCGCAGCCATTCCCGCAGACAGAAGCCCGGCAAATGCACCGGCAACCGCGGGCCGCGACGGCGCGCCGCGGCGCAGGGCGTACAACGCAGCTGCCAGCAGCGGCAGCGACAACAGCGGAATTGCGGTCAGGCACACCTTCGAATTGGAGCCAACCAGCCGCGTCGCCATCGGCGCACGATTCGGCATCATCATCATTTCGCCCATCATGCCGATGCCGAGCAATCCGACCGGAACAGCCAGCAGCCACGCCCAACGTCCAAGCGAAGCCTCGGGCCGCGACAGGTGCAGACTGATTGCGATCGCAGCTGCCGCCAGTGCTATCGTGACCATGAACTTCAGATCGAACAGCGGATTGCGCATGGCGGTCATCACGTCGGAGCGCACACCAAGCCCGGTCAGGAACAGCGCAGTCGATACCGGCACCGCAAGCACCAGTGCGGCCAGCAGCAGATGTCCGACAGAGCGTTCGTGTGTGTCGTTGTCTGCGGCGAGGGTGCGGATGAGATCGTTGGTGTCCATGGTCATTCTTTCCGCAGTTTACTTGCGAGACCCGTTAGTCCCCGGTGCAGCGCCACGCGCACAGCGCCCTCGGTCATCGAAAGTTTGGCCGCCGTCTCCTTGATGGAGACGCTGTCGACGGCGATCGATTGCAACACGTCCCGCTGCCGCTTCGGCAAGCCGTTGAGATGGGTCGTGACCTCGCTCGGCGGAACGGTTTCCTCGACCGGCGCACCCGCCAGCGTCTCGGAAAAATCGTCGATATTGACGAAGACCCGGCGGCCCCGGCGGCGCAGGGCGTCGATCAGCTTGTTGCGGGCAATCGCGAAGAGCCACGGCGCGAACGGAGCGTTGGCGTCCCATGTGTGCCGCTTCAAATGCACCGCTAACAAGATGTCCTGCACGATGTCCTCGGATTGGTCGACTGGCTGACCGGCTCTCGCCAGACCGCGGCGCGCCCCTGCTCTCAGGACAGGCGTCACGGCCTTGAGGAGGCGATGATACGCGGCGTTGTCTCCGGCATTGGCCGATCGCATCAGATCGGTCCACTCGTCCTCACGTCCGCGCACGCGCGCTCCTATCAAGGCAATTCGCTCCTGTTCCTAAAGTGTTACGGGGAGAAATTGCAATCACGCAACCGTGAACAGCCCGGTTCCCGGTTCTCGCGGCCGCAGCCGGCCTACCTCGCCTGGGTCTTTTTTAGGGCAAAAGATCACAAGATTCCCTTTTTCTGCCGTCCTGTGGCCATTCCGCACCGGTCTGTTCCCCTTGCTGGAGGCTTTGGCAAAAGGGGAAATTGCCATGCGGATTAGGAGTGCAGGATTAGCGGCGCTGGTCGCTGCCGCCGGAATCTGGATGAGCTTTTCGGGCGAGCCGGCAATGGCCGCCAAATCGTCGGCCAAGACAACGACCAAGACTGAAAAAGCCGCGAAGGTCACCTCGGCCAACCGTCCCGTTGTTCTCTCCAAATTCAAAAAGCAGCGCGTGGCTGCGAAGAAATCCAAATCAGCGCGATACGCCACCAAGTCAACGCGATACGCGAAGAAGGCAGGATCGAAAGTCTCGTCGAAGATTATCGAGGCTCCAGAGACATGGGAGGACAAGCCGGCGCGTAGCGAAGCCAATACCGCCAGCCAGAACAAGACGGAGTTGCCGGCGACGGTCGCCAATGCCCGCGCTCAGGCACTGGCGGAAGATCAGGCACGAAATTTCGCCGCCCTCGACAGCAAAGACGTTCCGGTCGTGGACGGCGTTCAGCTTGCTTCTGCTGACCAGTTGACCGATGCAGATCGCGCTGCGACGGCCGGTACCGAAATGGCGCAGGATTCCGGTGCTCCGGCATCCCCCGCCGTATCTGAGCCCGCGCCGGCGCAAAGCGGCAAGATCATCCGGGCGGTGTCGTCATCGGAAAAGCCGGTGTTCAAGACCGACGACGGGGACCCCTGGAGCAAGACATCGCTGATCGGCAAGATCTTCATCGCCTTCGGGAGCCTGCTGACGCTGGCATCGGCGGCCCGCCTGCTGATTACCTGACGCAAACACCGTCTGCATCAGACGCAAACGCCGGTCCGCAGCCTTGCGAACCGGCGTTTTTGTTGCGCACGTGACGATCAGCCCTGACATCCCCGGTCTTGCAGAGACCAGCCCCGGAAGGCACATTGCCGCCCAACGGCGCGCAGGCGCTGATCCTCAGACATCCTTCAAGGGGCGATACATGTCAGCATTCGAACACATCATCGTTGAGACCAGGGGCGCGGTCGGCATCGTGCAGATCAACCGGCCCAAGATGCTCAATGCTCTCTCCTTTGGTGTCTTCAAGGAAATCGCGGTCGCGATCGATCAGCTCGAGGCCAATAATGCTGTCGGCTGCATTGTCGTCACGGGTAACGAAAAGGCATTCGCCGCCGGCGCCGACATCAAGGAAATGCAGCCGAAGAAATTCATCGACATGTTCAGCGAAGACTTCATGGATATCGGCGGCGATCGCGTCGCGACCTGCAAGAAGCCGACCATCGCCGCCGTCAGCGGCTATGCGCTCGGCGGCGGCTGCGAACTCGCGATGATGTGCGACATCATCATCGCGTCCGACACCGCAAAATTCGGCCAACCAGAGATCACGCTCGGCACCATTCCGGGACTCGGCGGTACCCAGCGCCTCACCCGCGCGGTCGGCAAATCCAAGGCGATGGACCTGTGTCTGACCGGCCGGATGATGGACGCCGCCGAAGCCGAACGCTCAGGCCTCGTCAGCCGTATTTTCCCGGCCGACAAGCTGATGGAAGAAGTTCTCGCGATCGCGGAGAAGATCGCATCGATGTCGCAGCCTGCGGTCGCGATGGCCAAGAGCGCCGTCAACCGCGCACTGGAGACACCGCTCGCCGAAGGCATGAATGTCGAAGGCGATCTGTTCCACGCGACGTTTGCGCTTGAGGATCGTTCAGAAGGCATGGCCGCTTTCATCGAGAAGCGGAAGCCGAACTTCAAGCACCGCTAAGTCTGCCTGCTCCGCGCCAGCGCGGCGATCAGCAAGGCGCGATAGAGCCGGTCGGCAAAGGATGCCGGCCGGTCGAGTTGCATCCTCGCGAGACATGCGACCAGTTCGGCGGAATGGTTGGCACGGCGCCCTTCCCATGCCAGTCCGAGCAAAGCCAGCAGACTGGCGGTCGCCTCCTTCAGAACCTGAAGGGCCGGGATCAGTTTCTGCTCAATCTCCGTGAAGTCGCTGCCGAACGGGAACGCCGGCAGCAATCCGGCATCACGTGACGGCTTCAGGGCTGCGGCGACGCGGTCCGGGAAATTCTCGCGGTGGACGGCCGGAATCTCGTATCCCTTCGGCAGTTTGCCCGCCTCTTTCGCCTGCCGCATCAGTTCGCCTTGAAACCGCGTATCCGTCACATTCAACATCGCCGCGATCACATCGGCATCCGACTGGCCGCGAAGATCGGCAACGCCGTATTCGGTGACGATGACATCGCGCAGATGACGCGGGATCGTGGTGTGCCCGTAGGACCATCGAACATTGGACGCGGCCTTCTTGCCGGAGCCGCGTGTGGATTCCAGCGTCAATATCGAGCGCGCGCCTTCAAGGGCAAATGCCTGCGCCACGAAATTATACTGTCCGCCGACACCGCTCACGACCTGGCCGTTGTCCAGACCGTCGGAGACCACCGCCCCCATCAGCGTCGCCATCATCGCGTTATTGACGAACCTCGCATCGACGCGCGCCCGCCGCTTGGCATCCTCGCCGCCATAAACCTGATTGGTGAACGAGACCGGCACCATCTGGATGCGCTCGATCTGGTCGAGCTTCATCTCGCGCAGGGCGCGGTAAAAGGATTTCGGCCCGAGGAAGAATGCGGCGTGCAGCAGCGCTCCATCGACCTCACGCTTCAGCACGCCGGCATCGATCAGCGCGAGAAACGCCTCAAAAAACATTTCACTGACGCCATAAAGACCCGCCGTGAACGGCTTTGTCTCGCGCGGTGCCTGTCCCGGGGCCAGCCGCGCCATGATTTCGCGATAGGCCGTATTGTCGCTGTGGCGGACGATCAGGCCCTGCGCGAGCGCATCGCCCACCTGCCCGATCCCGATCTGCAAGGTCCCGCCATCGCGCACCAGTCCGGCTGAGTGCAGCCCGATGGCATACTTCGTATCCGAGACCGGCTCAGACGGCGGCGCGAACAGCGGGAAATCCGTTTCCGGGCTGTCCAGCACAGCGTGAAATTCATCGCCGGCCAGATCGCCCTGCCCCGGCATGAATGGCAGTTCGGAGTTCACCTGCCCCACAATCCTGAACGCGATCCGGCCCTCAGTGCGGGCCCGCATCAAATCGAGCGTGGTGTCGGTGTTGCCGCTCAGACTGTATCGGGTCTCGCCGTTGCCAACGCGCTTGGCCACCAGTTGCGCGATGACGTTAACGCCGCGCGTCAACAGATAGGACGAGGCGTGGGTGTAGTTCGCCGAAATATAGTGCTGCTGCGCATAGGCATTGCCAAGCCATTTGCCCGCCAGAAAGAAGAATTCGACGACCTCAATGTTCGGCGGCAGCGTTTTGGCGTGCAGCGCCTTGGCGTATTCCAGATCGGGGTACCCGCCGAACAAGCGGTCTATGACAGGTCCGATAAACCGCCGTTCGAGATCGGCCGATGGCCTCGGCTTTTCAAGTGTCAACGCCGTGAAGATGGTCAGTTGGATCGAGCGGTCGTTGAGCGCACGCCGGAACAGCGCATTGACGATGTGATTGGCCTTGCCGAGTCCCAGCGGCAGACCGACCACGAGCTTCGTCCCAACCTCGCGGATGATATCGTCCGCGATCGCATCGGGGTCGGAGAAGATTCTTGGCATCGGATGTCTGCTGATCCACTGCGCCGGACGGGCTGTCCTGCTCGCACGAGGGGCGCGCGGTTGCTCGCACCCGATTGAAGCCATTCACCTGCAAATTTCGCCGTATGGCATTGATCGGTCAAGATAATACCGCCCGGACCGATAACAAACCGGTGTACATTGTCACAGTCTGCGATTTTCTGTGTCCAGAGGTTTGCCCGAGCCAACATCGGCCTCTAAACAGTGTACGAATGAAGCGTGCCGGATGGTGCAATCCCACCGCTACAATGAATCTCGGATTGTTACGGAAAACGATGGCTCGGCGTGCTTCAGGGTTTGGTGGCGTAGGCTGGCGCCTTGGTGTGTCGGGCGTCGCCATCGGTCTCGCGCTGTCCGCGGGGCTCGGGACACAGGCGCGGGCCGAGACGCTCAACGAAGCGCTGGTCAAAGCCTATCAATCCAATCCGCAACTCAATGCCAGCCGCGCCCAGCAGCGCGCCACCGACGAAGGCGTGCCGCAGGCGCTGGCGGGCTATCGCCCGCAAATCGTCGCGAGCCTCAGCGCCGGATTGCAGCCGGTTCGCAACCTGCTTCTGGACAACACCATCCAGACCGCAACGCTGAAGCCATGGACCATCGGCGTCACCGTCACGCAGAATCTATTTAACGGCTTCAAGACCGCAAACAGTGTCCGTGTCGCGGAGTTCCAGGTGCTGTCCGGCCGCGAGGCCTTGCGCAACACCGGTCAAGGCGTCCTGCTCGATGCCGTCACCGCCTACATGAACGTGATCTCCAACCAGGCCCTGGTCGAAACCCAGCGCGGCAACGTGGCATTCCTGCGCGAAACGCTCGGCATCACCAAGAAGCGCCTCGATGCCGGTGATGTCACGCCGACGGACACCGCCCAGGCGGAAGCGCGGCTGAGCCGTGGCCTCGCCGATCTCAACGCCGCCGAGGTCGCGCTGGAGACCAGCCGCGCCATTTACGCGCAGGTGATCGGAAACATGCCGGGCTCGCTCGCGCCCGCGCAGACGGTCGACAGGTTTGTTCCACAGAGCCGGCAGGACGCGATCGACAGCTCGATTCGCGAAAATCCCGCGGTCATCGCGGCGACCTATGACGTCGATGTTGCTACCACCACCATCAGCGTTGCCGAGAGCAGCCTGCTGCCGCAGGTTAACGTGCAGGGCAATGTCAACCGCAGCGCTGACAGCGACCCCAACCTTGGCACCAAGCGCGCGGATCAGGCGTCCGTGGTCGGCGCCCTCACCTTGCCGATTTATGACGGCGGCACCGCCGCGTCGCAAACCCGCCAGGCCAAGGAAACAGCGGTGCAAAGCCGGCTCGTGCTGGAACAGGTGCGAAATCAGGCGCGGACCGCCGCGATCAGCGCCTGGATCAGCAGCGAAGGCACCAAGGTCGCGCTGGCCGCAGCCGAAGCCGAGGTGAAGTCGGCGAACATCGCCTTGCAGGGCGTGCGGCGCGAGGCGCAGGCCGGTCAGCGCACCACCATCGATGTGCTCAACTCACAGCAGGACCTCACAGCGGCGCGGTCCCGCCAGATTTTGGCGCAACGCGACCGGGTGATTGCCTCCTATACGCTACTGAGTGCAATCGGCCGCCTCGATGTCAGAACGCTCGGCCTCAATACGCCGGACTACCTGCCCGAGGTTCACTATCATCAGGTCCGCGACGCCTGGCACGGCCTGCGCATTCCTTCGGGCCGCTAAAATCTCTTAGCGCACCCGGCGCGAGAACATCAAAATCAGAACCGGCAGCGTGATCAGGATGACCAGCGGAGCCACCGCCATGCCGGTCACGACCACCACCGCAAGCGGCTTCTGCACCTGAGAACCGATCCCCTCCGATATGGCGGCCGGCAGAAGACCTATACCGGCGACAACGCAGGTCATCAGCACCGGCCGCAACTGAAGCTCGCCGGTCCTGATAACGGCCCTGACGCGATTATATCCCTCGTCGATAAGCTGGTTGAACTGCGACAGGATGATGATGCCGTCCATCACCGCAATGCCCATCAACGCGATGAAGCCGATTGCCGCTGACACGCTGAACGGAATGCCGCTGAACAGCAGCCCGAGCACACCACCGAAGATGGCCATCGGGATCACGCTCATGGCCAGCAGGGTGTCGGTCATCGATCCGAAATTGAACCACAGCAGAACAGCGATCAGCGCAAGACTGATTGGAACCACAATAGACAGACGCCGGATCGCGTCCTGAAGATTTCCGAACTCTCCGACCCATTCCATGTGCGAACCGGAAGGAAGCTGGACCTGCTCCGCAACCTTGTCCTGCGCTTCCTTGATGGCGCTGCCGAGATCGCGCTCGCGCACCGAAAACTTGATCGGCAGATAGCGTTCCTGCTGCTCGCGATAGATATATGCCGCGCCGGACACCAGTCTGATCGACGCGACCTCCGACAGGGGAACCTGCTGGATTCCATTCGGTCCCTGCGCGCCGATGCGCAGGTTATGGATCGCTTCGGCGCTCTTGCGGTACTCCGGCGCAAGGCGGACCACAATCGGGAAATGACGGTCGCTGCCGGGTTCGTACAGATCGCCCGCACTGTCACCGCCAATCGCGACACGGATGGTCGCGTTGATATCACCCGGCGAGAGGCCATAGCGGGCGGCCCGCGCGCGGTCGATGTCGATCTGGATGGTGGGCTGTCCCAGCGACGTAAAGACTGACAAGTCAGTGATGCCCTTGACCGTCGAAAGCACCGACTTGATCTTGTTGGCGGTCTTGGTCAATTCCTCAAGATCGCTGCCGTATAGCTTGATCGAGTTCTCTCCCTTCACGCCGGACACCGCCTCGGCAACGTTGTCCTGCAGATACTGCGAGAAGTTGAACTCGACGCCGGGAAATCTCTTCTGGAGTTGCGCCAGAAGCTCGCTGGTCAAATCATCCTTGTCGCGCGAGCCCGGCCATTCGCTGACCGGCTTCAGTGGCGCGAAAAATTCCGCATTGAACAGACCCGCCGCATCGGTGCCGTCGTCGGGCCGACCGTGTTGCGACACGACCGATTCCACCTCCGGCCGCGCGCGGATGAGCTTTCGCATTTCGTTGACGTAGGAGTTGCCCTCCTCGAGTGAAATGGTCGGTGGAAGTGTCGCACGAATCCAGAGATTGCCCTCTTCCAGCTTCGGAAGAAATTCAAGTCCGAGCATCCGCACTGCAACGAATGTGAAGACAACGAGCACTCCTGCAGCCGCTATCATAATCCGCCGGCTGCTGATGGCCCAGTGCAGCATCGGCATGTACACGCGATGCAGCCACCGCATAATCCGCGTTTCGGTTTCCTGGATGTGTGCAGGAAGAATGATCGCGCTCAGCGCCGGTGTAATCGTGAAAGTTGCGAGCAATCCACCGGCCAGCGCGTACGCATAAGTCTTCGCCATCGGCCCGAAGATATGGCCTTCGACGCCGCTCAGCGTGAACAGCGGAATGAACGCTGCGATGATGATCGCGGCCGCAAAAAAGATCGACCGGGAGACGTCAGCCGCCGCGCTGAGAATGGCATGGGTTTTCATGCCCATAATGGTATCGGGCGAAATCGCCTGCTCTTCGGAGGCAGAAAGCTCGGTGGTTTGCGACAATCTCCGGAAAATCGCCTCGACCATAATGACCGTGCCGTCCACGATCAGACCGAAGTCGATGGCGCCCACTGACAGGAGGTTGGCGGATTCACCGCGCAGCACCATGATGATGACTGCGAAAAACAGCGCGAACGGAATCGTGGCGCCCACGATCACCGCGCTGCGCAGATTGCCCAGGAACATCCACTGCAACAGCACGATCAGAATGATGCCGACCACCATGTTGTGGAGCACGGTATGGGTCGTGGTGTCGATCAAATCCTTACGATCGTAGATGCGTTCAATCCGCACCCCCGGCGGCAGGATATTCGAGTTGTTGATCGATTTGACGAGCTTTTCAACGCGCGCGATGGTCGGAGAACTCTGCTCGCCCCGGCGCATCAGCACAATGCCCTGAACGATATCGTCGTCGGCGTTCATGCCGGCGACGCCAAGACGCGGCTTCTCGCCCACCGTAACGGTCGCAATGTCACGCACCAGCACGGGATTGCCACCGCTTTGCGAGATCATGGTGGTGGCCAGGTCGTCGATGGAGCGGATCAGGCCGACGCCGCGAACAACGGCGGATTGCGTGCCGATGTTGACGGTGTTGCCGCCGACGTTGATGTTGGCGTTGCCAACCGCCTGCAGCACCTGCGGCAAGGTCAGGCCAAAGGCCGTCAGCTTGTTGAAATCAACCTGAAGCTCGTAGGTCTTGGTCTTGCCGCCCCAGCTTGTGACATCGATCACGCCGGGCACGCTCCGGAAGCGGCGTTGCAGCACCCAGTCCTGCAGTGTCTTGAGATCCAGAACGCTGTAATTCGGCGGCCCGACAAGCCGGTAACGGAAGATTTCGCCGATGGGACTCAGCGGAGAAATCTGCGGCTGCACATTTCCCGGCAACGGACTGAGCTGCGACAGGCGATTGAGCACCTGCTGCAAGGCTTCGTCGTAAGTGTAATCGAACGAGAACTGCAGTTTGACGTCCGACAGACCGTAGAGCGAGATGGTGCGAAGCGTCCGCAGGTTCTTCAGGCCCGCGACCTGCGTTTCGATCGGAATGGTGATGTAACGTTCAATTTCCTCGGCCGACAGGCCGGGACTTTGCGTTACGATGTCGACCATCGGCGGCGTGGGATCCGGATAGGCCTCGATGTTCAACTGCTGGAAAGCGATGACGCCGCCAACCATCGTCATGATGAACAGCACCACCATGAGGTAGCGGCGGTTGACAGCAAGAGCGACAAGGCGATCCATCGAGACCGGTCTTTCAGCGGGAGCGTATGACGTCGGGGAAAGACACGGAGCGGACTAGCTGCCTGACGCAGCGCGATCAATAAACAGGCTGCCTCGGGTCACGATATTCTCGTTCGGGGCCAGGTTGCTCTTCACTTCGACCAGATCGCCGTTGGTCATGCCGATCTTGATCTGGCGCAGTTCGATGGACTTGTCGTCGCGCACAACCCAGACCCTTACCTGATCGCCTTCGTAGATGAGCGCCTGCCTGGGCACGCCGACGGCCGGACGGTCGCCTGCAGAATAGATGGTCACGTTGGCGAACATCTCCGGCTTCAGGGCTTCGCCGGGATTGTCGATGGTGGCACGGACCATCAGACGGCGGGACGTCGGATCGATGGCCGCCGAGACATAATTGATCCGCGCGTTGAAGGTGCGTCCTGGAAACGCGAGAACGCTGAACATAATTTCCTGGCCAACTTCGATGGCGGGCGCTTCGGTTTCGCGTACGAACGCCGTCAGCCACACCGTCGAGAGATCGCCGACAACGAACACCGGGTCGCTCGCACCGGCATTGACGTATTGTCCGGGGCCGACCTTGCGCTGCACGACGGTGCCGGCGATCGGTGAGAAGATTGTCGTTTCGCGATTGATGCGGCCCTTGTCCTGAAAAGCCGTGATGGCCTCGTCGGTCAGGCCGAGCATGCGCAGCCGACTGCGCGCGGCTTCCAGCGCCGTTTCGCTCGAGCGCATGTCGTTCTGCGCGGATATCAGCGCCGCCTGCGATTGCTGATAGTCCTTCAGCGGCGCGGCCTTGCCCTCATAAAGATCGCGGGCGCGCTTGTCCTGGATTTGCGCCAGTTCGAGTTGCGACTTCGCCTTGTTGAACGCGGTCGCCGCCGTGATGAAATCGTTCTGCGCCTGAACATTGTCCGCTGCCTCGATCACGAACAGCGACTGCCCCTGCGTGACCCTGTCGCCGGGCCGCGACAGCAGCTTGGTAACGCGGCCGGCATAGGGCGAGAACACTGGCGTCGAGCGATCTTCATCGACCGCGATCTTGCCTTCTGTGACATGCTCGGCACGGAACGCGCGTTCAACTACCGGCTGAACGGTCAGGCTGGCCCATTCCGCCGCCGTGGGCGTATAGCGCAGCAGACCCTTTCGAGACTGGCTGGAGACGTCGGAGTGGTTTTTGGGCGAAGCTCCCACAAACGTCAGGCCAAACGCCGCCAGCCCGGCAATCACAGCCACGCCAGCGCCCATAGCCAACCGCTGCCGGGGCATAGCCTGAACCCGGGCAATCAGAGCACTCAGTGTGGTTGTCTTGTCGGTCATTCGAAATCCGTGATCCTGCGGCGAGCCGACGCAGTCTGTCAGGCTAATAGTTCCTCTTTCCTATTTAGGACAATCAAAAACCGACGGCATGGACATTATTTTCGGTTAACGTCAGCCGAATGAAGGCCACATCGGCTCGTGGGACCCGAGGGGCATCGCCGGGCGGCGCCAGAATGCAGGAGTTGCCGACATCACCGCCGCGTGACGAACACCCCGCAGTGCACCAAAACCCGATGCACTTTGCTCGATAAACGGCAGAATTTGGTCCGCCGTGAGGTCTGCCGCCGCCAAACCAGCGTCCAGCCGGCCCAGGTTCCAGAGCCAGCGCCCGGTCTGCGCCAGCGAAACCTTCACATGCCAGCTTCCGCCCTCCCGCGCCTGCCGCAGGCGCGCCATCATCGCACCGAACGCCATCAGGTACCCCGTCGTGTGGTCGAGGATCTGCATCGGCAGTTCCTTCGGCCCATCGGCACCGGCGGCCTTGCCTTCAGCATGGTTAAACCCCGTCGCGGTCTGGACCAGCGAGTCGAACCCGCGGCGGCTGGCCCAGGGGCCGGCGTGGCCATAGGCGCATAGCGACACGTAAACGATGCCCGGACTGATCCGCGCGGCATCTTCCGGGGAAAAGCCGAGCGCCGCGATCGATTGTGGCCGGTAGCCCTGAGAGAAAATATCGGCCGACGCCAGCAGGCCGCGCAGAACGTCCTGTCCCTGGTGCGTCTTGAGGTCGGCAAAAGCCGATAATTTGCCACGTCCGGTATCGATGACCAGCCACGGGATGAATGGCAGGTTCGGCGAGGAAATCAGCATGACATCCGCCCCATGAGCAGCCCATGTGCGGCCCGCAACTGGACCCGCGATGACGCGCGACAGATCGAGCACGCGCAGCCCTGCCAGCGGACGCTTGCCGGCAGGCCATGGACGCGGCGCGGCCTCGCCGATCTTCTCGATCTGAATTAGCGGCAGTTGCGCGATCGCCTGCGTCTGCGGATGCGCGGACCATTCATCGTGGGAGCGCATCATCGAGACGACGCAGCCGCCAGCATAGGCAGCGGTCTCAAACTCCTCACCCTTCCATTGCATCAAGGCGCGCTGCACATCGTCGCGCTCCGGCTTGCAGGCCAGTACCTTGCAGACGTTGTCACGGTGATGCGGAAAATTGGTGTGAAGACGAACGGTGCGTCCATCGCCTGTTTTGTAGACGCCTGCGATAGCGTCCCATGCAGGCGGCGGCGGCTTGTCGTCGACGCGCAGATAACGCTCGCTGCGGCACTCCACAGCTGCATGCATCATGTCGACTGAAATCCCTTGTGCCTCGCCACTGCGCGCTTTCCATATTTCCGCAGCGGCAAGCCCGGCAGCGGCAATCGTCACCTGCGATGCCGCGCCGACGCGGAATGACGACGGCAAGATGGGTTCGTTTCCCGTCAGGGTGGCGGCGTCAAGCGCGGAGGGGTCGCCGCCCCCGAGAGTCCAGAGATCAGACAGGATATCATGGGGAGATTGCATCATCGCCTCCATCAGACCGGCACAGAGCATTGCGCCGAAAGCGCTGCGCATTCAAGAGTCTCACCACGGTCATTGCGAGGAGCGCAAGCGACGAACCATCAATGAAAATCCCGCGAGCGCGGAAGAATGCGGACATTGCGCGGATGGCGCATTTTGTGAGCCGGGCTCCCCGAATGCGCCTTCTGTTCTTCTTCCAGCGGCTCGATAACATCCGCACCGGGAGGGATCGGATGCTTTCCGCCAAGCGCGTCGTTGGCGAGATTCATCAACTCATGAGAGCGATCGAACAGGCGTTCCGCCACCAGATGAACGACCTTGTCGGGGCTGCTCTGAATGGTCCCCTGTACTTCGATCAGCCGCGCACCCATCACTTCCTTGCGAAATAGCTCCATCACCTTCGGCCACACGACGATGTTGGCAATGCCTGTCTCGTCCTCCAGCGTCATGAACACCACACCCTTGGAGCTGCCGGGCCGCTGCCGGACCAGCACCACCCCTGCACAGCGCACCCGCTGCCTGTCATGGGCATGAGCGACCGTTTCGCACGCCACCACGCCCTCATCCGCAAACTTCGGCCGCAGGAATTCCATCGGATGCCCTTTCAGCGACAACCGGATGGTCTGATAGTCGGCCACCACCTGCTCGGGCAGCGGCATTTCGGGCAAAGGCTGCGCAGCTTCATCCGGCTGCTCGCGTGTTGCCGTACTCTCGAACAACGGCAGCGGGACATCGTCCGGCAATCGCCGCACTGTCCACAGTGCTTCACGGCGATCGAGACCGAGCGAGCGGAATGCGTCGGCGTCCGCCAGCAGGATCAGTGCACGCTTGGGCAATCGCGTCTCGCGGGCGAAATCTTCCAGTGAGGCAAACGGTTTGCGCATCCGCGCGGCGACGATGCGCTGATCCCAATAATCCTCACGGGACCTTGCTCTGCTTTTCGCAGCGGCAGACCTCGCATTGTCCAATTTTTCCTCGTCCGGATCGTACACCTCGAAGCCGTCGACTTGCCGGAAGCCAAGCCGCACGGCGCAATATTTTCCGATCTGCTCTTCGAGAGTGTTCTGCCCAAAACTGAGCGACACATCGATCTCGCGCACTTCGACGTTATTCTTGCGCGCATCGCCGACGATCTGCGCCGGCGCATAGAAACCCATCGGCTGCGAATTCAGCAGACCGCAACAGAATGCATCCGGGTGATAGTGCTTGAGCCAGGACGACACGTAGACAAGCTGCGCGAAGGCAGATGCGTGGCTTTCCGGAAATCCGTAACTGCCGAACCCCTTGATCTGATCAAAGCAACTGATCGCGAATTGCGGATCATAACCGCGCTCAATCATGCGATCGACCATTCGCCGCTCGAATTTCGGCATGGTCCCCACATTGCGGAACGTAGCCATGGCACGGCGTAAGCCGTTGGCTTCTTCGGAGGTGAACTCTGCCGCCGCCATGGCGATCCGCATCGCCTGCTCCTGAAACAGCGGGATGCCCAGCGTCTTGTAAAGGATTTTCTCGAGTTCGTCCTTGTCGCCGTATTCCGGTGACGGCGACGGATAGCTGACCTGGATCTCCCCGTTTCGCCGCTTGAGATAAGGATGAACCATGTTGCCCTGAATCGGCCCAGGC
Organism: Afipia sp. GW823-FHT06G09; assembly: GCF_058794875.1. NCBI lineage: Bacteria > Pseudomonadati > Pseudomonadota > Alphaproteobacteria > Hyphomicrobiales > Nitrobacteraceae > Afipia > Afipia sp. GW823-FHT06G09. The sequence goes on along the minus strand of NZ_JBXAHF010000004.1, from coordinate 84,713 downwards.
CGGACGATGGCGACTTCGATCACGAGGTCATAGAACGTTCGCGGCTTCAGGCGCGGCAACATGTTCATCTGTGCACGGCTCTCGACCTGAAACACGCCAAGGGATTCACCCCGGCACAGCATATCGAAAACCGGACCGCTATCCTTGTTTTCCGATTTGATATCCGAAAGCTGGTAACGCCTGCCCTTGTGATCCGCGATCAGGTCGAAACACTTTCGGATACAGGTCAGCATGCCGAGCGCCAGCACATCGACCTTCATCATCTTCAACGTGTCGATATCGTCCTTGTCCCACTCGATAAAGGTACGGTCATCCATGGCGGCGTTGCCGATGGGCACGTAAGTATCGAGACTGTCCTGCGTCAGCACATAGCCGCCGACATGCTGTGAGAGATGGCGCGGGAATTCGATCAGTTCGGTGGCGAGTTCGACAGCACGGCGGATCATGCCGTTCTGCGGGTCGAACCCCGCCTGCCGGATCTGCATGTCGCTGACACCGTCGCCCCAGCTTCCCCAGACCGTATCGGCGAGCGCTGCGGTGACATCCTCCGTCAATCCCAGCGCCTTGCCGACGTCGCGAATGGCGCTACGCGGCCGATAGTGGATGACGGTGGCGACAATCGCCGCGCGGTGGCGGCCATAGCGCCGGTAGATATACTGCATCACCTCTTCGCGCCGCGAATGTTCGAAGTCGACATCGATATCCGGCGGCTCAAGGCGCTCTTCGGAGATGAAGCGTTCGAACAGCACATCGGTTGCGGCGGGATTCACCGAGGTAATGCCGAGCACATAGCAGACAGCCGAATTCGCCGCCGAGCCTCGCCCCTGACAGAGGATATTCTGACCGCGCGCGTAATGCACGATGTCGTGCACGGTGAGAAAATAGTGCGCATATCCCAGCTTCTCGATCAGACGCAGTTCCTTATTGAGAGTCCCCTCCAGTTTTTCATCGATTCCGCCGGGGAAATATCTCGCCACACCCGCCCACGTCAGGTCTTCTAGGTGCCCTTGCGCCGTCTTGCCCGGCGGCACGGGTTCGTCGGGATAGCGATACTTCAGTTCATCCAGCGTGAATGTGATGCGGTCGGCGAAACGCATGGTTTCTGCAATCGCCTCCGGCAGATCGCGAAACATCCGCGCCATCTCGAAGCCCGGCTTCAGATGCCGCTCGGCATTGGCCTGAAGTTTTTTCCCGGCGGCATGGATCGTGGTTTTTTCCAGAATGCAGGTCAGAACGTCCTGCAGCGAACGTCGCGCGGGATGGTGGTAAAGTACCTCATTGGTCGCCAGCAGCGGCACGCGGGCGGTGGAAGCAACACGTTGCAGTTTCGCCAGACGCCGTGTGTCGTCGCCGCGATACAGCAGGCTTGCCGCGAGCCATATGCCTTTTGCTCCGGCACGGCTTCGCTGCAACCGGTCGAGCACTTTCAATACCGCTGCCGATTCGAAGCGATGCGGCAGCGACAGGACGAGCAATTGCCCTTCTGCAAAATCCAGCAGATCATCGAAGGTGAGATGACACTCGCCCTTCTCTGCTCTGAGCTTGCCGCGCGTCAGCGACTGGCACAGCCGGCCGTAGGCGGCGCGGTCGCGCGGATAGACCAGAATATCCGGCGTCCCATCCATGAAGACGAGGCGCGATCCGATCAGCAGCCTGGGCTTGAATTTGACATCGGGATTCTCGAGTTCCTTGTAAGCGCGCACCACGCCGGCCAATGTGTTGCGGTCAGCAATTCCAATGACCGGCAGAAGAAAACCGCTGGCCTGATGCACATATTCCTGCGGCTGCGAACCGCCGCGCAGGAACGAGAAATTCGTCGTGATTCCGATTTCCGCATAGTCGGTGGCTTTCATGCGAACAGCCCATGCACGAACCATTTGGGAGGAACGGGTTCGTCCTTTTCAGATACAGGTTCGTTGTAGAGGCCATCGCGGTAAATCCAGAAGCGCATCCCCTCCGCATCCTCGACACGGAAATAATCACGCGTCAGCGCTTCATCCTTGTGTCTCCACCATTCCATGGCGATGCGCTCGGGTCCCTCTACCCGCACCACGGCATGGGTCGCGCGCCGCCATGTAAACCGGGGTGGAGGTCCGTCAGGAACTGCGGCAGCAGTCACCTTGATTTCTTCCGGCCTCTCGAACAGCCGCAGCGGGCGCAGCGGCGGCTCGGCTTCGACACGCGCGGGCCAGTCTGCAATTGCGGCGGCGGCGAGATATTGCTGCGCAGGCGCGGCGATTGCTGCGCGCTCGGGAATGTGCGTGTCCTGCGGCAGATGCACCACGACACGCTTGCCGCCGATGCGTGCGGCAATGCGGTCGACCAGCGCCACCACCTCGTCATTGTCACGGGTTCGGGTATCGAAATCGCGCTGCTCCTGCACCACGATCTCGACGCGGCTGGCTGATAACCGGATCAGATCGAACCCGAAGCCGGGATCGAGCGGATCGGCCAGCGCATCGAGCCGTTCGCGAAACAGACGATCGACGACATTGACCCTGGTGACCGGCTGTCCGGTCTCCACCGTGATCGTGCGCACCGCGCCGTCGGTGCGAAAGAAACTCGCCTCCAGCCGCCGCGCACCCTTGCCCTGCTTGTCCATGGCGGCGACCAGCATTTGCGCCAGACCCGAAAGGATTGCCGCGATCACGTTTCCGGTCGCGACCGGTTCGGCGAAGCGCTTCTCCACCATGAAATCCGGCAGCGGCTTGCGGGGCGAAATCGGCGCATCGGCCTGCCCCAACGCCTGCTGCAACAAATTCACGAATGCCGCGCCGAAGCGTGCGGCAAGTTCATGCGGCGCGCGCGCCGCGACATCGCCGATCGTTTTCAGGCCGGCGCGGCGCAAGCCTCGCGTGATCGCATCGTCAGCGCCGAGCGCGAACACCGGGAGTGGATTGACGGCACGCGCCTCCTCTCCATCGGGCACGATACAGCTTCGCGCCGCCCGCGCCACGGTACGTGCACAAACGGGCGTGCCGGCAATCGCCGCGTTCACGATAAAGCCTTGCCGGGCCAGCGATGCGCAAACGCTGCGCAACATCGCGGCCTCGCCCCCGAACAGATGCGCGCAACCGCTGATATCGAGCAGCAACCCATGAGGCGGATCGAGCGCGACCAGCGGCGTGAAGCGGTCACACCAGTCGGCGATGGCTTCCAGCAGATTTGCATCCGCGGCCTCATCCGCGTCGAACACCTGCACATCGGGACAAACCGCGCGCGCATTCGCCAGCGGCAGTCCGGCTTCAAGGCCGGATGTCACGGCTGCGTCGTTCAGCGCCGTAATTTGCAGCGCGTTGTTCAGCCTGGAGACGACGACACACGGGCGCGCATCATCCGGCGCGGCGTCTTGCCCCGAAAGCTGGCGCTTCAATCGATCGGTCGGCAGGCGCGGCAGCCACAGGCTGAGAATGCGCCGCCGATTCACGGAAGAGGCCTTCATCGCATTTCCACTCCATGATCCATTGTCCGGTCTCGCCGTGACGATTGCGAACAAGCCGTGCGTCCAGCGTCGGCGCGCCCCACGCTTCCGTCGCAGGTGATGACGGTGCAGCACGCACCACCCATCGCGTTTCCGCCGTGCTGGCGGACGGTGTGGCGGCCGTGCGCAGCACAAGGCACGTGACATTCGAGGCACGCGCGGCCAGCGTGAGCCTGCGGCTCGCGACCAGATCGAGCGCACGCACCTCGCCCCAGACATCCAGCACCACCGCGCCGAGCGCATCGCAGGCGATCGCATCGCTCGCCGCGCGCAGTGCCGTCTCGGCATCTGCGGCCCGCACTGTCACCAGCAGACGCGGATCGAGCCCGAGTTCATTGAGGCCGCTCAGCGACAGCGCGCCGGATTCACGTTCCATGAAGTCCTGCCGGACCAACACCAGCGGCCGCCGCCCGGCCAGACGATGCGCAAGACCTGCGATAAAACCCGTCGCCGCCGCGCCATGGCGCCCACCCTCGGCGAACACCTCATGCAATGCGCCGCGCACCAGCCCGCCCTGCAACACGGCATCGGCGCCCGTATGGCCCATCGCCACGCGCACAAGCCCACCGGCCTCGCCCTCAAGGCGGCCGATGGTCCCCCGCAGGGACGCAAGCGTGTTCATGCGTGCGCCGGTCATGCGCCGCTCCTGGAATTTCTGGCCCGCCGTCCGAAGTGACTGAACGAATGACGGACTTACTTGTTCATGATATGTTCTAATATAAAGCTAAGAGCGAACGGAGAGTCAACCGGACTTTGGGACGGCCTCTTTCTTTAACGAAAACAATGAGATTTGATCCATGGACGTTCAGCGCAAACTCGAGATCCTGGCGGACGCTGCCAAATACGATGCTTCCTGCGCTTCCAGCGGGACGGAAACGCGCGACAGCCGCAACGGCAAGAGCATGGGCTCGACCGATGCCGGTATGGGCATCTGCCATTCCTATGCGCCGGATGGCCGCTGCATTTCGCTGCTGAAAATCCTGCTGACCAACGCCTGCAACTACGATTGCCTCTATTGCATCAACCGCGCGTCCTCGAATGTTCAGCGCGCGCGCTTCACCGTGGAGGAAGCCGTCAAGCTGACACTCGATTTCTACCGGCGCAATTATATCGAAGGACTGTTTCTCTCCTCAGGCATCATTCGCAGTCCGAACTACACCATGGAGCAGGTGGTCCGCGTCGCGCGCAGCCTGCGCGAAGATCATCATTTCCGCGGCTACATCCACCTGAAGACAATCCCTGAAGCCGATGACGCGCTGATCGCCGAGGCCGGGAAATATGCCGACCGCCTCAGCATCAACATCGAAGTGCCGACGGAGAGCAGTCTCTCGAAACTCGCGCCGGAAAAAGACGTACGCGCCATCCGGCGAACCATGGGCCGGCTCCGGCTCAGGCTCGATGAAGCGCAAGAAACAAAGAAGGACAAACGAGCGCCGCGCTTCGCGCCCGCTGGTCAAAGCACACAGATGATCGTGGGCGCTGATACCTCGAACGATCAAACCATTCTGGAAACCAGCGCCAATCTCTACGGCTCCTATAAACTCAAGCGCGTCTATTATTCGGCATTCAGTCCAATTCCCGATGCCAGCCGCAGCCTTCCCTTGCAGGCGCCGCCGCTGATACGCGAGCATCGGCTGTATCAGGCCGACTGGCTGCTGCGGTTTTACGGGTTCGATCTCGGCGAGATCACCGATCCGCTCGAAGGCGGCATGCTGCCTCTCGACATCGACCCGAAACTTGCGTGGGCTTTACGCCATCGCGAACGCTTTCCGCTCGACGTCAATCGCGCCAGCCGCGAGGATTTGCTGCGTGTTCCCGGCTTCGGCGTGAAAACCGTTGATCGCATTATTTCCGCGCGCCGCGTCACCAACCTGTGCAGCGCCGATCTCGCACGCCTGCGCGTTCCTCGGAACAAGGTGCTGCCCTTTATCGTTCTTCCTGACCACAAGCCGCCAGCGCAACTCCTCGACAGCAACCGTCTGCTGCAATTGTTCCGTCCGCCGGCAACGCAAATGGGATTCGGATTTTAGATTGCACGTCATCAGCCTCGACAACGAAACGGACTTCGACGGGTGGCGCAATGCTGCGCGGACCCTCGCATCGAACGGCATCGCGCCGAACGATGTGACATGGACCGTGGCAGGGGGAGACGCGGGCCTGTTCGCGCCTTCCGCGATCCCCGTCTTCGATACGGAACAGTCATTCAACGTGCCCGCTGCTTTCGTGCAACTCGCAAAAACCGCGATCCTCAATCGTAATCCGGAGCGCTTTGCGTTGCTGTATGGCCTGCTTTGGCGATTGCGGACGCACCCGCGCCTGATGGGTGCGGCAACCGATGCCGATGTTGTCCGGGTGCAGTCCCTTGCGAAAGAGGTTCGCCGCGACGAGCACAAGATGCATGCCTTCGTCCGGTTTCGCGAATTCGGCCGGGGCAACGATTTTCGCTTCGTCGCATGGTTCGAGCCCAACCATCATATCGTGGAACTGGCTGCACCATTCTTCGAGCGCCGTTTCGCCGATATGGCGTGGTCGATTCTCACACCGGATCGCTGCGCGCACTGGGACGGGTGCAAGACGATCTTCACACCTGGCGCGGTGAAATCAGACGCGCCCTCCAGTGATCCGCTCGAAGACATCTGGCGCACCTACTACGCAAACATCTTCAATCCCGCACGGCTCAAGATCAAAGCCATGCAAGCGGAAATGCCTAAGAAATACTGGCGGAACCTTCCCGAGGCCCCGCTGATTGATACGTTAATTGCAAAAGCCGGACTCATGACGCAGGCCATGATCGACAGCGAGGCTTCAGTGCCGCGCGCATCGCAGCAACGGAGGGATAAACCGATGAAATCACCATCGGTCCATACAAAGCCCGGCAGCCTCGCTACAATCCGCGCCGAAGCCGCCAGTTGCCGTGCCTGTCATCTCTGGAAGGATGCGACCCAGACCGTGTTCGGCGAAGGCTCGGAAAATGCGCCAATCATGCTGGTCGGCGAACAACCCGGCGACAAAGAAGACCTTGCCGGCAAGCCGTTCGTCGGCCCCGCCGGACAGGTCCTCAACCGCGCACTGGAGGAAGCCGGACTCGACAGGGACAAGGTGTATGTCACCAACGCGGTGAAACATTTCAAATTCGTGCCGCGCGGAAAAATCCGCCTGCATCAGAAACCGAATACACCTGAAATCAAAGCCTGCCGGCCATGGTACGAGCGCGAACTCGCGTCGATTAAACCTGCCCTGGTGGTCGCGATGGGCGCAACGGCCGCGCAAAGCGTGTTCGGCAAAATGACGCCGATCGGCAAGAATCGCGGACGCCTGATTGATCTCAATGAAGCCGGAGCCGAGAGGAAGGTGCTGGTCACAGTTCACCCGTCCTATCTGCTGCGGCTGCCTGACGAAGACGCCAAAGCGCGCGAGTATGCCAACTTCGTGAAAGACCTGAAGCTTGCAGCCTCGTTCCTACACAAGCTGAAGGCGGCGTAAACCCCTCTCCCCGCAAGCGGAGAGAGGGAAAAATAGATCACGCAGCAAGCGCTTCGGAATTCACAGCACCTTCAGCGAGCGCCGTGAGGTCCTTATCAGTCTTACGTTCCTGCTGGAGCGTTTCGTCCAACAATTTCACGGCTTCGTTCATGCCAAGCTGGGTAGCCCAGGCTTTGAGCGTGCCGTAACGCGACATTTCATAATGTTCCACTGCCTGCGCGGCTGCCAGCAATCCGGCATCGAGCGCTTCGGTGCCTTTGTATTCGTCCATGATCTCCTTGCCCTCGTCGAGGATTCCCATGATCGCATCACAGGTTTTGGCCTTCGCGGGCTTGTCGATCAGCTTGAACACCTGCTCGAGGCGATCGACCTGGCCTTCGGTTTCGCCATGATGTTTCTTGAATGCGGCGCTCAGGTCTGCCGACTGAGCTGCCTTGGCCATCTTCGGCAATGCCTTTAAAATCTGCTTCTCCGCGAAGTAGATGTCCTTGAGCGTGTCATGAAACAGATCGTTGAGATCCTTATCGTTCGGCACAGCTCGCTTTGCGGCCATCCGCTTCGGTGCGGATTTCTTCGCTGATTTCCTGACCGATTTTTTGGCTGACTTCTTCGCCGATTTCCTCGCTGCCATTGTCCCACTCCGCATGTTTGACGGGATCGTTCCCGCCTCTCAACGCGATGTGATGATCATGGTTCCGAACAGGATGCACCGTCCGGTAGCGACTCGTCGTCAGCCTGCGAGCTGGCTTTCGACCAGCTTGATCCAGTAGGACGAGCCATAGACGATGGCGTCGTCGTTAAAATTGTAGGCCGGATGATGCAGCCCCGCGCTGTCGCCGTTACCGATAAAGATAAAGGCGCCCGGACGCGCTTCCAGCATATAGGCGAAGTCCTCCGCCCCCATCACCGGCGGTATCTCGGAACTGACATTGCCCTCGCCTGCGACGTCGGCCGCGACGCGGGCGGCAATACCCGTTTCAGCAGGATGATTGACCAGCACCGGATAACTGCGCTCGTAATCCAGCGTGATCTTCGCGCCCGAGAGCTGCGCCACCCCGTTCACAACTTCCCGTACCCGCTGTTCGATCAGATCCCGCACCTCGGGCGTCAGCGTTCGTGCCGTGCCGAACAGTTCCGCGGTCTGCGGAATCACGTTGCGGGCGTTGCCCGCGTGGAACTCGCAAATCGAAATCACCGCAGCATCCAGGGGATCGACGCTCCGGGACACGATCGACTGCAGGGCGGTAATGAGCTGCGCGCCGACCAGCACCGAGTCGATGCTCTTGTGCGGGCGCGCGGCATGGCCGCCAAGGCCCTCGATATGAATGTTGATGTGATCGGTCGCCGCCATCGCAGGTCCAACGCGCGTGGCAAACGTGCCGATCGGCATGCCCGGCGAGTTATGCATGCCGTAGACCTGCTCGATCTTGAAACGGTCCATCAGGCCGTCCTTGATCATCGCCTCGGCGCCCGCCCCGCCTTCTTCGGCCGGCTGGAAAATCATCACGGCATCGCCGGCGAAATTCCGCGTCTCCGCAAGATAGCGCGCCGCGCCGAGCAGCATCGCGGTGTGACCGTCGTGACCGCAGGCGTGCATCTTCCCCGGCACTGTCGAGCGATAAGCCACGCCGGTTTCTTCCTCGATCGGCAGTGCATCCATGTCGGCCCGCAATCCGATCGCTTTCAGATCGCCGCCATTGACCGGCTTTCGCCCCTTGATGACGCCGACCACGCCGGTGCGTCCAAGGCCGGTCGCGACCTCATCGCAACCAAATTCCCGCAACCGGTCGGCGACGAATGCCGCGGTGCGGTGCACATCGTACATCAATTCCGGATGTGCATGCAGATCGCGGCGCCATCCCATGATTTCGGGTTGCAGATCGGCGACGCGGTTCAGAATGGGCACGGCATAACCTCACAGGCTCAGGACAGCAAAAACTAGCATGAGCCCGCGGAGGACCCAACATCCGCGCAAACGGGACTTGCGCGGAACCATACTGTACAGCGAACCCTGCCCGGGGCCATAAGAAGAAAAGCGTTCAATTTGACCAGAGAAAATGCAGGACAGGGAATGGCGAAACGTCTCGAGGGGGATTTCGACTATATCGTCGTCGGCGCCGGTACCGCCGGCTGCATCGTCGCCAACCGCCTCTCCGCCGATCCGCGCAAGCGCGTCCTGATTCTGGAGGCCGGCGGCAAGGACAACTGGATCTGGTTTCACATTCCGGTCGGCTACCTCTTTGCCATCGGCAATCCCCGCTCCGACTGGATGTTCAAGACCGAGCCGGAAGCCGGTCTCAATGGGCGTGCGCTGGCCTATCCGCGCGGCAAGGTGATCGGCGGATCGTCGGCCATCAACGCCATGATCTCCATGCGGGGACAAGCGGCGGATTACGATCACTGGCGGCAACTCGGACTGACCGGCTGGGGCTGGGACGATGTGCTTCCTGCGTTCAGGAAACTCGAAGATCATTTCCTCGGCGAAAGCGAACACCACGGCGTCGGCGGCGGCTGGCGAATCGAAGCGCCCCGGCTGTCATGGGCCGTGCTCGATGCGGTTGCTGAAGCCGCGCATGAGATGGGAATTCGCAAGACTCCGGATTTCAACACCGGCGACAACGAGGGCGTCGGATACTTCCACGTCAATCAGAAACGCGGCCGGCGCTGGTCCTCCGCGCGCGGGTTTCTGAAGCCCGCACTGTCGCGGCCCAACCTGCGGCTGGAGACCAATGTGCTGGTCGACAGGGTGATCGTCGAGAACGGCCGCGCGGTCGGTGTGCGCTTCCGTCAGAACGACGAAACCATCGAGGCCCGCACGCAGGGCGAAGTCATCCTGTGCTCGGGGTCCGTTGGATCGACTCAGGTCTTGCATCGCTCCGGCATCGGCCCGCAGGAATGGCTGTCGCCGCTCGGCATCGAGCCCGTGCTCGACCGGCAGGGCGTCGGCCGCAACCTGCAAGATCATTTGCAGCAGCGCGCGATCTACAAGGTCGAGGGCGTGCGTACGCTGAACGAGACCTATTACAATCTGTTTCGGCGCGGCTGGATGGGCGTCGATTATCTGCTGCGGCGGCGCGGACCTTTGACCATGGCGCCGTCGCAACTCGGCATCTTCACGCGCTCGGACCCGCGGCAGGAACGCGCCAACATCCAGTTTCACGTCCAGCCGCTGTCGCTGGATAAATTCGGCGAACCGCTGCACCGCTTCCCGGCCATCACCATCGCCGCCTGCAATCTGCGCCCGACCTCACGCGGCACCATCCGCATCAAATCCGATGTTCCGGATCAGGCTCCGGCGATCGCGCCGAATTATCTGTCCACACCTGAAGACCGTCAGGTCGCCGCCGACGCCATCCGCGTCACGCGCAAGCTGATGAAGCAGCATGCGCTGAGCAACTATCATCCAAGCGAGTATCTGCCCGGCCCGTCAGTAGGCGATGACGATGCGTCACTGGCGAAAGCTGCGGGCGATATCGGCACCACGATCTTTCATCCTGTCGGCACCGCGAAGATGGGAAGCGCCAGCGATCCCCTCGCCGTGGTCGACGAACGCCTTCGCCTTCACGGCCTCAAGGGATTGCGTGTCGTCGATGCGTCGGTGATGCCGACGATCACATCGGGCAACACCAACACGCCGACGGCGGTGATCGCGGAAAAGGGCGCGGCGATGATCGTCGCCGACGCCAAATAATCACGGCCTGATCGCCATTTTCGCCACGCCGGGCGTGCGCAGCGGCTCGGCCAGCCTTGCGAACTCGCAGAGCAGCGAGCGGGTCTTGCGCGGGTCGATGATCTCCTCGACCCAGAATTTTTCCGCTGATCGGAACGGTGACCGCAGCTTGTTCAGCCGGTCCTCGATCTCGGCCAGCTTTGCCTTGGGGTCTTCGGCGGCGTCGATGTCGGCCCGGTAAGCCGCCTCAATGCCACCCTCCAGCGGCAGCGAGCCCCAATAGGCCGACGGCCACGCATACCGCAACGAGAACCGGCCCGCCGGCTGATGAACGACACCCGCCACGCCGAACGAGTTGCGGACGATGATCGTGCACCACGGCACCGTGGTCTGATTGACGGCTGTCATCGCACGCACGCCGTGGCGGATTGTTGCGGCCTTCTCGGCTTCAAGTCCGATCATGAAGCCGGGGCAATCCATCAGATAAACCACCGGCAGGTGGAAGGTTTCCGCCAGATCGACGAAGCGCACCACCTTCTGGCACGCATCGGCGGTCCACGACCCGCCGTAAATATAAGGATCGCTCGCCAGCAGCAGCACGGCACGGCCATCAAGGCGCGCGAAACCGGTGATCACCGAGCGCCCGAAATTCTGGCCCATCTCGAAGAACGATCCCTTGTCGACCACGGACTCGATGATCGGCCGCATCTTGTAGATCTGCTTGCGGCTGCGCGGCACCACGTTGAGCAGCGCCTCGTCACTACGCTCGGGATCGTCATCGCAGGGTGTCGTGGGCGGCAGATCGAATACCGATGACGGGAGGTATGACAGAAATTTCCGCGCGCACTCGAATGCCTCTTCTTCGGTATCGACCGCATGATCGACCGCGCCGGCCTTGGTCTGAATCTGCCAGCCGCCGAGCTCCTGCTTGTCGAGCGATTGTCCGAGACGCGCCACCACCGGCGGGCCGGCGACGAACATCGCAGATGATTTGGTCATGACGGAATAATGACTGGCTGCGAGACGCGCCGCGCCGAGCCCTGCCACGGAGCCGAGACCGAGACCGACCACAGGCACCCGCGCCATGTTCGCGGTCGTGTACCAGTACCAGGTCGTTCCCCCCACGCCGCCCGGCAGGTTCGCAGCGCCCTTGGTTTCAATCGTCTTGACCGAGCCGCCGCCACCGGAGCCTTCGATGACGCGGATGATCGGCAAGCGAAAATCGTGCGCCATCTGCTCCGCCATGGTCGGCTTGGCAGAAATCGATGCGTCCGCGGAGCCGCCACGAACGGTGAAGTCATCGCCTACGACGACGACAGGGCGATTCTCGATCTTGCCGCGGCCGAACACACAGTTGGCGGGAGTGAGCGTCTTCAGCTCATTCTTCTCGTCATACTCCGCGATGCCTGAAATCGCGCCCATCTCGTGAAAGCTCTTCGAATCGACAAGCTTGTCGATGCGCTCGCGCACGGTGAGTCGACCCTGATCGTGCTGCCTCTTGACCTTGTCGGCGCCGCCCATTTCTTTTGCAAAAGCTTCACGCCGCGCGAGTTCGTCAAGTTCAGGCTTCCAGTTCATCATCACTCCTTGCCGTACGCGTTGCGAACGCGCTCATTCTGTTATGCGGAATAAAGTTTCCTCTTGCGGAACACGCTACCTCGGGCAATCTTCCGTCACAATAAAGAAGCCGCGCTTGTAGAGCTTGCTTGCTCTGCTCAAAGCGGATGGGGGAGAAATCAGTGGCGCAGATCAAGATCATCACCGATGTTGCGGGACGCGTTTGCGCGGTCGCGGCCAGTGCCGGTGGCAGCATCGAAAACGGCGGCGATGTCGTGTTCGTCGAAGCAATGAAGATGGAAATTCCCGTCCCCTCGCCTGCCGCGGGGAAAATCACATCGATTCTCGTCGGTATCGACGACGTCGTGGCAGAGGGACAGACGATCGCTCTTCTTGAGACGTGAATCTCGCGAAGCGATCCGTTTCCGCGACAAACTGTCCAGTACACCTTAGTAGGCTTGCAGGCGTTGCACAGGCTCCTGCACGATGACATGATCCGGCAAAATCAAAAACGCGTTTCGCACAGCGAAAGCAATTGGGGAGGGTTATTCATGAAGCGGCATATCACTGCGGTTGCAGCGACGATTCTTGCGGGCTCGGCGATGTCGCCGGCGCTCGCGCAGGACATCAAGCTGCCGACTTCGATGGCGTTCACCGCCTATGACACCGGCACGTCCGGCTTCAACATCGCCGTCGGCGTCGGCAAGATGATGAAGGACAAGTACGGCTCCGACGTTCGCGTGCTTCCGGCCGGCAACGACGTGGCGCGGCTGGCCCCGCTACGCGCAAATCGCGCGGTTCTCGCCTGGATGGGCACGGGCAGCTATTTCGCCCAGGAAGGCGTGTTCGAGTTCGGCGTCAAGGAATGGGGACCCCAGGCGCTGCAGATGACCCTCTCGACCGTCGACTGCAACGGGCTGTCGGTCGGCGTGGCGAAAGACGCCGGTGTCAAGGAGTGGAAGGATTTTCGCGGCAAGCGGCTCGGCTTCGTCGTGGGTTCACCTGCATTGAACCAGAATGCGCTGGCGATCATCGCCTACGCCGGCCTCACCCAGAAAGACGTCAAGATCGTCGAGTTCGCGAGCTACGGCGCGATGTGGAAGGGCGTTATCAATAACGACGCCGACGGCGCGTTCGGTTCGACGGTAACGGGCCCCGCCAAGGAGCTGGAAAGCTCGCCGCGCGGCATTGTCTGGCCGGAATTGCCGGCGGATGACAAAGCCGCCTGGGACCGCGTCAAGAAGGTTGGCGCATTCTTCAATCCCCACAACACGACCTGCGGCGCGGCGATCGACGCTTCTAAACCTCTGAAGCTCGCAACCTACCCCTACCCGATCGCAACGGCTTACGCGACGCAGCCTGCGGACCAGATCTACGGCCTCACCAAGGCAATGATCGTCAACTACGACATGTACAAGGACGCCGCCCCGGGCTCGTCCGGCCTTGATGTCAAGAAGCAGACCAAGCAGTGGGTCATCCCCTATCATCCCGGCGCCGCGAAGGCACTTAAGGAAGCCGGGCAATGGACCGATGCCGACGAAAAATACAACAACGACCTGATCAAGCGGCAAGGCGTTCTGGCGGATGCATGGAAGGCGTACAACACCGCGAGCGCGCCAGCTGAACCGGCAGCCTTCCTCACCGGATGGATGGCAGCGCGCAAGGCAGCCCTTGCAAAGGCAAACATGCCAAACGGTTTTGAGGAATAACCGTTTCGATTCCGCGGACGTCGTCAACATCCCACCTCGGTATCGCAAATGTCAGCTTCGTCCGATAACACCCAAGGCACGGCAGCCGCTTCCGTTGCGGCTGCCGCCGTCAGTACGGCCCCGAAGAAGGTTGTGTTCGACGACCCTCACGCCGGCGTAGGCGGCCTGCAGGAAGCCGAAGTCACGCGTGTGCGAACCCTTCGCGGTGGATGGCGCTGGACGCTGGTCATCGCAACCGCCGCGACCATCCTCCTTTGCATCAACCAGCAATTCACGTTGCGCTTCTTTATCGGCTACACCCAGCTCAACACCGAATACTTCTACCTGCTGATAGCGCTGATGCTGCCGTTCACATTCCTGATTTTCCCGGGAAGCGAGAAGGCTCCGCTCGATCGGATTCCCTGGTACGATGTTGCCCTGTTCATTGCGACGTTCGCTTCTGCGATCTGGCTGATGATGAACATCCGCAAGGCCGCGGCCCTCGGATGGGAGTTCGGAGGCGCACCGACACCGGTGATAGCGGGTGGCCTGGTCATGTGGGCGGTGCTGATGGAAGCGCTGCGTCGCACCGGCGGCTGGAGCTTGCTGCTCTGCGTCTTCCCCTTCACCGTTTATCCGCTGTTTGCGGAATGGTCATGGCTCGGTCCGTTTCGCGGCACCCAGTCCACCATCGAGCAGGCAACGGCCTATCACGTCCTCTCCGGCGAGAGTCTGCTGGGCATTCCGATTCAGGCCTTTGCCGACACGGTGATCGGCTTCCTGGTGTTCGGCACGGCGCTGATGATGACCGGCGCCGGCAAGTTCTTCATCAACATCGCTTTCGCGCTTTGCGGAACATTCCGCGGCGGCGCCGCCAAGGTCTGCATCTTCGCCAGCGGCCTGCTCGGCATGATGTCGGGCTCGATCATTTCCAACGTGCTCACAGCCGGCACCATGACCATTCCGGTCATGAAGAAGAGCGGCTTCCGCGCCTCATATGCCGCCGCCATTGAGGCCTGCGCTTCCACCGGCGCGGTGCTCGCGCCCCCGGTCATGGGGGCGACCGCGTTCGTCATCGCGCAATTCCTGAACGTCAGCTACGCGGAAGTCGCGCTCGCAGCGATTATCCCGGCGGCTCTCTATTATCTCGGACTTTTCATGCAGGTGGATTCCTACGCCGCGCGGCACAACCTCGCGGGCATTCCGCGCTCCGAGTTGCCGCGTGTGTGGGATACCGTGAAGGAAGGCTGGTACTATATTTTCGTCATCGCGCTGCTGATCGTGATGCTCCTGCATTTCAAGCGCGAGAGCCACGCACCCTTTTACGCGACTGCGCTGTTGCTGGTGCTGAATCAGCTGTTCTCCAAGGACACCCGCTGGACGCTTGCCACCATCAGCAAGTTCCTGGAAGTGAACGGGCGCACCTTCGTCGAACTGGTCGGCATCCTCGCGGGCTGCGGCCTGTTGATCGGCGCGTTCTCCATGACAGGCGTTATCTCCAGTCTCGCCAACGATCTGCTCACCATCGCCGGAGACAACGCATTCCTGCTGCTGGTGATGTGCGCCTTTACCAGCCTGGTGCTGGGCCTCGGCCTGACCACAACGGCCTGCTACATCTTCCTCGCCATCCTTGTCGCGCCGGCACTGGAGAAAGTCGGCCTCAACAAGATGGCCGTTCATATGTTCATCTTCTATTGGGGCATGCTGTCATCCATCACGCCCCCGGTCGCGATCGCGTCCTTCGCAGCAGCCGGTATCGCCGGTTCGCCTGCGATGAAGACGGGCTGGGAATCGATGTGGGTCGGCAGCATCATCTACTTCATCCCGTTCTTCTTTGTACTCAACCCCGCGCTCGTGCTGCAGGGCGATGCGCCCTACCTCACAGCGCTTGGCCTGATGGCGCTTGCCGGAATCGGCACCCTGTTCATCTGCGGCGGCATCCAGGGCTACCAGGCTTTCGTCGGCGACTTGCGGCGAACGGGAGCACTGGAGTGGCCGCTTCGGGTGCTGCTGGTTCTCGGAGGATTTGTTCTCGCCACGCCGGGCGGCGGCATCATGCCGATCTCGCAATGGCAGATCACTACGATCGGACTTGTTATTCTGGTTCCAACGCTGATCATCGCCTTCACCCTGGTGCAACGGAACCCCGTTACACCGTCGCAATTGTCAGCGCGCTAGTTGTGAACCGCGATCAATTGTGGCGATAGTTGGCGTTCTATAGCTCGCACGATGCTGTGGCGCGAAAAAACCGTGCATCCACGCCACACCCGGCGAAATACGATGCGTATGCCGCGGCTTGAAGGCTTGTATCTCGCATTCTGATGTGTTCGACCTATAGTCCAGTCAATTCGAACGCTGAATCTTGATAAGGGATACCGATGTTCAAAGCACTTCTTGCGACCACTCTGCTCGTCTCGGCGACCGTTGGCGCCTTCGCACAGGCCCCGGCTCCGCAGCGCGGCGGCACCCCGGAAGAACAGAAAGCCTGTGCTCCCGATGTTTCACGTCATTGCCGCCAGGTGATGAACGATGGCGATTTCGTGATTCTTGGTTGCCTGCAGGCCAACCGCGTCAAGATCAGCAAGAAGTGCGATGCTGTTCTCAAGAGCCACGGCCAGTGAGCCGCCGCATTCTTCCTGACTAGTACCGGATACTAAAATCAGCCTGACCTTTCGTCAGGCTGATTTGCTTGGTCAGGCCGTTTTTCTTGCCGCGTTGTCGACCAAAGTCTTGCCGAGCGACCAGATCGCGCCGGGCACGCGATGGCTGTTTTCGATCACCGTATCGAACGAGCTTGTGATCCAGTTGCAATCTTCCTGCGTGATCGTAAGGGCCGGCAGCAGCTTGATAGTATGGCTGGCGTGGCCGGACACCTGGCTGAGGATCTTGTGATCCTTGAACAGCGGGATCGTGATCAGCTGGCAGAACAGGCCCTTGCTCGCCGCTTCCAGCATGGTCCACGAAGCCTTGAGCGCCAGAGATTTCGGCGGGCCGAACTCGACACCGATCATCAGTCCCTTGCCGCGCACGTTCTTCAACAGCTCGTAGCGCGGGATCATCGCCGACAGGGTCGCGAGCAGCTCGGCGCCGCGCGCTGCTGCGTTCTCGATCACCTTTTCCTGCTTGAGCACTTCCAGCGTCGCGATACCCGCAGCCATGGCAAGATCGTTCTTGGAGAACGTCGATCCGTGCACGACGGCGCGATCCATACGATCGAAGATCTTGTCGAAGATCGCCTTGCGCGTGAGCACGGCTCCGACCGGGACGTGACCGCCGGAGAGTGACTTCGACAGCAACACCATGTCAGGTTCGACATTCCAGTGCTCGACCGCAAGAAAACGCCCGGTGCGACCCATGCCGGTTTGGATCTCGTCGGCAACAAAAATCGTGCCGTAGCGTTTGCAGAGCGCCGCCGCGCCGGCGAGATAGCCGTCGTCAGGCATGTTGACGCCCTTGCCCTGGATCGGCTCGACGATAAAGGCCGCGATCTGGCGGGACACCAGCGCCTTCTCAAGCGCGGCAAGATCATTGAACGGAATCGAGAAGCAGTCCGGCAGCAACGGCCCGAACCCGTCACGGAAATTCTTGTCGCCGGTCAGCGACAGCGAGCCGTAGGACAGTCCATGATAGCCATGGTCGCAATAGACGATACCGGTGCGACCGGTCGCGCCGCGCGCGAACTTGATCGCAGCTTCGACACATTCCGTCCCTGAATTCGCAAAAAACACCTTGTCCAGATATGGCACATGCGCGATCAGGCGCTCGGCCAGAATACCGGCAAGCGTGGACAGGTCGAGCTGCACGAGATTTGGAAGATCGCTGTCCAGGACGCTCTTGAGAGCTTCCTTGACGGTGGGATGATTGCGGCCAAGTGCGAAGACGCCAAACCCGCTCAACAGATCGAGGTAGCGATCGCCGTCGCGGTCGAACAGATACTGGCCCTGCCCGCGCTGAAAACCGACGTCATAGCCAATCGTCTTGAGAACCCGGACGAGCTGCTCATTGAGATATCGCGTATGCAGAGCATTGCGCTGGAATTGGCGGTCCGCGAACATCTCTGAAATGTCTAGATTTGGCTGCATGATGTCATACATACTTCGTTTGTCAGGCTTCTAGTCAACTGAAATTAGTATGTGCGTCGTTTTGTCAATCTCTGGAACAATGAACGACGTTTGTGTTTAAATTGGTTGCAATGCACGCGAGGATTCATGAAGAAACTGGCCTTTGGTGGAATGTTCTTGCTCGCTGCCGCCGGCGCGGCTTCTGCCGCCGAACCGTTGGGCGAATGGCGAGACGAGGACGGCAAGGCGACGATCCGAATCGTCGATTGCAATTCGAGGCTGTGGGGCGTTGTCGCCTCCGAATCCATCCCTGGCGGCCTGGACAAGAATAATCCCGACAAGGCGAAACGGACGCGTCCCCTGCTGGGCATGCCGATTCTCCTGAACATGAAGAAAGTCGAAGACGAGAAGGATAAATGGGAAGGCAAGGTCTACGACGCCACCAGCGGCAAGACCTATGATTCCTCGATCCAGCTCAAATCTGCCAACGCACTGCGCATCGAAGGCTGCGTCGCCATGATCCTTTGCGGCGGGCAGACCTGGACCCGCGTCGCTGAAACCACGCCGGCAGCTCCCGGCGGCGCCAAGACCGGCGCGCCCGGCACCAGTGCCGCTGCGCCGAAGACCCCTCAGCCGTTCCCGACCCCGATCGGGACACCGAAACCGGCCGCTCCGAAGGGCGGCGCGGCAAAGGCGGGATCGGCCGAAACCGCAACCTCCGAGGTATGCCTCCTCCCCGAGATCGCGAACGCGCCTCGCTGACAAACCAGGCTGAGCCGCGCTATTTATCGCGCGGCTTGCCCATGAGCGCCGGCTGAAACAGCACAGCCGCCGCCAGCGTCGTCACCAATGACAGCGCCAGCAACTTGCCCATGCTCGACGTGCCGGGATGGCTCGACAGCCACAGGCTGCCGAACGCCGTCGCAGTCGTCATGGCGCTGAAGAAGATCGCCCGCGTCAGGCTCGACTGCAGCAGGTCGGTCTGCCCCGCCCGCCACGCTGTCACATAGTAGATCTTGAACGCCACGCCGATGCCAAGCAGCAGCGGCAGCGCAATGATGTTGGCGAAGTTCATCGGCAGTCCGATCAGCACGCAGATCTCGAGCGTCACCACACCTGCCAGAACCAGCGGCACCAGCGTCAACAGCACGTCACCGATCCGCTTGAGCACAATCCAGAGCAGGATTGCGATCGATAGCAATGCCCAAAAACCGGCGTGGATGAATGCCCGGACAATGGTGTCGCCGGACTTCAAAATCGAAATCGGGCCACCGATCGCGTCAGGCTGAACCTTCAGGACGGCACCCGCAAACGCGCGCAGCGTGTCGTTGTCGTTGGGGTCACCCTTGGGCTGTGCTTCGACGCGCGTCCGGCCATCAGCAGACGTCCAGTCTTCCAGGATGTCCGGCGGAAGGGTCTTCACGCTCACAGGCTGCGCCTTGAGCAGACCGCGCACCTGATCCAGCGCCACGTTCAACGGTGAGATAAAGGTCGCGGTCGCCTTCTCGCGCGTGGCTTTTTCAGCCTGCGCAAGCTTGTCCAGCGCATTTGCGAGCCGGCGTGCGGCCACCGCACCCGGCCCCTTGTCGTCGCCCGCAGTCTTGCGCAGACTTTCCACCGAGCCCTTCAGAGCGGCGATATTTTCTTCGTCGGACGGTGCCGTGCCGCGCGATGTCTCGTTCAGAATCGGGTTGAGCGATGCTGCGGCCTTGCGGATGATCGCGAGCTTGGCCGGCTGATCGTCCGGAATGAAGGTATCCAGCGACACGGTCCGGGAGACTTCCGGAAGCTTGCTGAGCCGCTCCTGAATTTGCTTCGCCGCAGCCGTGGACGGAGCCATGACCTCGACGGCATTGGTGCCGGTATTGGGATCGCGGCGAAGATCCAGATACGTCGCAACTGACTCAACCTTCGCGCTGCGCAGGTTCATCGGATTGAAGTCGAATTGCAGGAAGTACAGCAACGGCAGACCCAGAACGGCGACGCCGAGTGTCGCTGCGACCACGCCGACGCGATGCTCCTCGAGGAAACGATCGACCGGCGCCAGAAACTTGAAGCCGAGCGGCTCAGCCTCGCCCGGAGGATTCAGAATCTTGAGCAACGCAGGCAGCACGGTGATGGCTGCGATGAACGCGATGATCATGCCAGCGCCGGCAATCTTCCCGAGCTCCGACACGCCTTTGTAATCGGTCGGCAAGAACGAGAGAAACCCGGCTGCCGTCGCCACCGCCGCGAGCGTGAGCGGAACGGCGGAATACTCGGCGGCTTTCTCGAGCGCCGGATCGAGCTGATCGATTTCATGGCGTTCGGCGCGATAGCGCACGCTGTACTGAATGCCGAAGTCGACCCCCAGACCGACGAACAGCACGAAGAACGCGATCGAAATCAGGTTGAACGCACCGACCAGCATCAGCCCGACGGCTGTGGTGATCGACAGGCCGATCACCAGCGTGATGAAAACCGCACCAATGATCTTGGATGACTTCAGCGCACACCACAGGATGAAGAGCACGATCAGGACCGTACCCGTGTGGGTCACAAGCGCCCCTTCCTGCACCGTCGCGAACTCATCATTTGCGATCGGAACCGGCCCCGTGAGACGGACCTTGGCGCTGTAATCCCCCGCGAGTTTGGCGTCTTCGGCCGCCTTGCGAATGGCATCGACCGCGGCGCCGCCCGGCTCCAGGGCCTTGAAGTCGAGCACAGGCCGTATCTGAAGCAGCGCACGGGTGTCGGCGGGCGTCAGCGGCTCGTTGCTGGAGAGTTCCTTCCAGGAGAAGGTCGCCGGCTTGTTCGCCACCACTTTCTCGACGGTATCGGCCACCAGGTTCAGCGGCCGTGCCATGGAATCGCGCGAATACTGTCCCCGCTGGGAACCAGCCAGACCGAACTCCAGAACGCCGGTCAGCCCCCGCAGGCTCGGGTCATCCACCAGAATGTCGAAAAGCGGGGCCGCCGAGGCCAACTGGCCGGTCTGCTTGGCCACCTCGGGGGTCGGCAGGAACAAAAGGCCGTTATTGTCGAAAAAGGCCCCGCCGCCCGGCCGCCTGATCGAAATGAACCTTTCGGTCTGTGGCCGCAACTTCTTCTCAAGGGCGTCGCCGGCCTGCCGGGCGAGTTCCGGCGTCGGCGCCTCCACAACGGCCAGAATCGAGTCGTTTCGGCCCGGAAAGGCCTTTTCGAAGTCGATTTCGCGCTTCCGCCAGTCCAGATTAGGGGAGATGAGCGTTGCAACATCGGTATTGATAGCGAAGTTCCGGTGGGAATAAACGCCTGCCGCGGCAGCCAGAGCCAAGCCAGCCACGAGGACCAGCCATGCATGGCGCGTGCAAAAACGAACAAGCGATACAATAGTCCTTGTCAGCACAGGTTTTCTTTCTATTTCTGGCGGCCAGCTTGGGGTAAGGCAACTGCCGGGGAGGCAAGCCGTTAACTTACTGATGCCTCAAACGATGCCCTTAAGTCACACAATAGTG
The DNA here is from genome assembly GCF_058794875.1 of Afipia sp. GW823-FHT06G09. Taxonomy (NCBI): domain Bacteria; kingdom Pseudomonadati; phylum Pseudomonadota; class Alphaproteobacteria; order Hyphomicrobiales; family Nitrobacteraceae; genus Afipia; species Afipia sp. GW823-FHT06G09. The sequence continues at coordinate 63,297 of NZ_JBXAHF010000004.1, read as the reverse complement.
GCTTTTAACCAGCAGTTCCTCAGAAGTACTGCTGCATAGCTGCAATAATGCTACACTGCAAAATGTTCTCGTCTTGTTCCACAGTCGCATTGGAAGCCTTGGTATGACCTCTTCAACCCCATTGCTCGACGCAATCAAGTCGCCCGCTGACCTTCGGAAGATGAAGGAAAGCGACCTGCCTCAAGTTGCGGCAGAACTGCGCGCCGAAACGATCAGCGCGGTTGCGGTAACTGGTGGTCATCTCGGCTCCGGTCTTGGTGTCGTTGAACTGACGGTTGCAATACATCATGTTTTTAATACGCCCGCCGACCGCGTCATTTGGGACGTCGGTCATCAGGCGTATCCGCACAAGATTCTGACCGAGCGCCGCGACCGGATTCGCACCCTGCGTCAGGGTGGCGGTTTGTCCGGTTTCACCAAGCGCGCAGAGAGCGAGTACGACTGTTTCGGCGCCGCGCACTCGTCGACCTCCATTTCCGCAGGCCTCGGTATGGCCGTCGCGCGCGACCTCGCCGGCGGCAACAACAACGTCATCGCGGTCATCGGTGACGGCGCCATGTCGGCCGGTATGGCCTATGAAGCGATGAACAATGCAGGTGCGATGGACTCGCGCCTGATCGTCATTCTCAATGACAACGAAATGTCGATCGCGCCGCCAGTCGGCGCGATGTCGTCCTATCTGTCGCGCCTGACGTCCAGCAACACCTACCGCTCGCTGCGCGAAATCGGCAAGCAGGTCGCCAAGCGCCTTCCGAAGTTCATCGAAAAGGGCGCACAGCGCGCCGAGGAATACGCCCGCGGCATGCTGTCGGGTGGCACGCTGTTCGAGGAACTCGGCTTCTTCTATGTCGGCCCGATCGACGGCCACAACCTCGACCATCTCCTGCCCGTTCTCAAGAACGTACGGGATTCGAAGGTCGGCCCGACCCTGATCCATGTGGTGACCGAAAAGGGCAAGGGCTATGTCCCGGCCGAGTCCTCGGCCGACAAGTATCACGGCGTGGTCAAGTTCGATGTCGCCACCGGCAAGCAGGCGAAAGCCCAGGCCAACGCGCCCGCCTACACCAAGGTGTTCGGCCAGAGCCTGGTCCAGGAAGCCGAAAAAGACGACAAGATCGTCGCGATCACCGCCGCCATGCCATCTGGCACCGGCGTCGATATTTTCGGCAAGGCTTTCCCCGAGCGGACCTTCGACGTGGGTATCGCCGAGCAGCATGGTGTGACGTTCGCCGCTGGCCTTGCTTCCGAAGGACTGAAGCCATTCGTTGCCATTTATTCCACGTTCCTGCAGCGCGCCTACGACCAGGTCGTCCATGACGTCGCCATTCAGGGTCTGCCGGTCCGGTTCATCATCGACCGGGCGGGCCTCGTCGGCGCAGACGGACCGACCCATGCGGGTTCGTTCGACATCGCCTATCTCGGCTGTCTGCCCGGCATGGTGCTCATGGCCGCTGCCGACGAGGCTGAACTGGTTCACATGGTCGCGACGGCTGCCGCCATCGACGATCGTCCGTCCGCCATCCGCTTCCCGCGCGGCGACGGTGTCGGCGTCGACTTGCCGTCGGTTGGCGTTCCGCTTGAAATCGGCAAGGGCCGCATTGTTCGCGAAGGCTCGTCGGTCGCCCTGCTCTCGCTCGGCACCCGGCTTCAGGAATGCCTGAAGGCTGCAGACATTCTAAAATCCCACGGCTTGACCGCCACTGTGGCTGATGCACGCTTCGCCAAGCCGATCGATACGGACCTGGTCCTGCGTCTGGCGCGCGATCACGACGTGCTCGTCACCATCGAGGAAGGTTCGATCGGGGGCTTCGGGGCGCAGGTCTTGCATACCCTTGCAGAGAACGGCGCGCTCGATAAGGGACTGAAGGTTCGCTCCATGGTTCTGCCAGATACGTTTATCGATCAGGACAGTCCGGCCGCGATGTACGCAAAGGCCGGCCTCGACGCCAAGGGCATCGTGACGCGTGTCTTCGAGGCACTGGGCCGCGAAGGCGAGATCAGCGCGGTGCAGCTTGCTTAATCCCGTGCCCCAAAAAGCCGAGATGAAAATCCTGCTGGCTCAGCCACGCGGGTTTTGCGCTGGCGTTGTGCGCGCGATCGAGATCGTCGAACGCGCGCTCGAGAAGTATGGGCCGCCGGTCTATGTCCGTCACGAGATCGTGCACAACAAGTACGTTGTCGAAAGCCTGAAGGCGAAAGGCGCGGTTTTCGTCGAGGATCTGCACGAAGTGCCGGCCAACGCCATCACCGTGTTCAGCGCCCATGGCGTCGCCAAGAGCGTCGAGGAAGAGGCTGCGGCCCGTAGCCTCCCCGTCCTGAACGCGACCTGCCCTCTCGTGACCAAGGTCCACAATCAGGGCAAGCGCTACGTCTCCAAGGGACGCAAGCTGGTCCTGATCGGCCATGAAGGCCACCCGGAAGTCGTCGGCACCATGGGACAGGTCCCCGGCCCCGTCATCCTCGTGCAGAGCGTCGAGGACGTCGCCGCGCTCGATCTGCCGAGCGACGAGCCGATGGCCTACATCACCCAGACCACGCTGAGCGTGGACGACACCCGCGACATCATCGCCGCGCTTGAAGACCGTTTCAGCGACCTCGAAGGCCCCGACACCCGCGACATCTGTTACGCGACACAAAACCGCCAGTCTTCGGTGCGAGACCTCAGCAAGCTCGTCGACGTCATTCTGGTTGTCGGCGCCACCAACAGCTCCAACTCCAACCGCCTCCGCGAGATCGGGACCGAAGTCGGCGTCCCGAGCTACCTCATCGCCGACGGCAGCCAGCTCAATCCTGAATGGTTGAAGGACGCGAAGACCGTCGGCATCACCGCAGGCGCCTCGGCGCCGGAGGTGCTGGTGGACGATGTGATTGACGCCCTGCGGAGAATCGGACCGGTGACAGTGTCCGTGCTGCCGGGCCGGGAGGAAAATATCGAGTTCAGACTGCCAGCCGAGCTGACCCAACGTCAGCCGCGCCTCTCTCCCGTGATGCAAGAAAGATAAACATTCATGGCGATACCGTTTTTCAAAGAGATCAAGATCGGCTCGTATCTCGTCAAGCAGAAGCTGCTCGGCCGGAAGCGTTATCCTCTGGTGCTGATGCTGGAGCCGCTATTCCGCTGCAACCTCGCCTGTGTCGGTTGCGGCAAGATCGACTATCCCGATGCGATCCTGAACCGCCGCATGTCGGCGCAGGAGTGCTGGGACGCCGCCGACGAGTGCGGCGCGCCGATGGTCGCAATCCCGGGCGGCGAGCCGCTGATCCACAAAGAGATCGGCGAAATCGTGCGCGGCCTGGTCGCGCGCAAGAAGTTCGTCTCGCTCTGCACCAACGCGCTGCTGCTCGAGAAGAAGCTCGATCTGTTCGAGCCCTCGCCTTATCTGTTCTTCTCTGTCCATCTCGATGGCCTGAAGGATCACCACGACAAGGCGGTGTCGCAGAAGGGCGTGTTCGACCGCGCCGTGTCCGCGATCAAGGCTGCCAAGGCACGCGGTTTCACCGTCAACGTCAACGCGACCATCTTCGACGGCCATCCGGCCGAGGAGATCGCCAAGTTCCTCGACTTCACGACTGAACTTGGGGTCGGTGTCTCGATGTCGCCCGGCTACGCCTACGAGCGCGCGCCGGATCAAGAGCACTTCCTGAACCGCACCAAGACCAAGAAGCTGTTCCGCGACGTGTTCGCGCTCGGCAAGGGCAAGAAGTGGAATTTCATGCACTCCGGCCTGTTCCTCGACTTCCTCGCCGGCAACCAGAACTTCGAATGCGAGCCGTGGGGCATGCCTGCCCGCAACATCTTCGGCTGGCAGAAGCCCTGCTACCTGCTCGGTGAAGGCTATACCAAGACCTTCAAGGAGCTGATGGAAACCACCGACTGGGACACCTACGGCACCGGCAAGTACGAGAAGTGCGCGGACTGCATGGCCCATTGCGGCTACGAGCCGACCGCTGCAAACGCGGCTGTCAGCAACCCGTTCAAGGCATTGAAGGTCTCGCTGTTCGGCATCAAGACCGAGGGCCCGATGGCTCCGGAGATCGATCTCTCCAAGCAGCGGCCGGCGCAGTACGTGTTCTCTTCGGAAGTGCAGAAGCGCCTGTCGGAGATCCGTGCCGACGAGGCGAAGGCAGCGGAAGCCAAGGCCGCGAAGCTCGCGGCACAGACCGCAGCTCCGGCCACCAACGCATCGACCGCGGCGTGATTTTCAGACCGCACGCATTCAAAAGGCGCGAGCGTTGCTCGCGCCTTTTTTGTTGCGCAACCAGCTCAATGGAAGCGCCTGCGATGCAGGCATGATCGAACTCCCTCCCCCCAACGGGAGAGGTGAAGCGAACGTGACTTAGACCGTAGTTCGGGAAATCAGCCCAATGCCTCGCGGCAGCCCTTCAGTGAGCGCAGCGCACGGCTGAAGTCGCGCCCCGTCGAAATCAGATGCGGAATCGTCTTCGGGTTGCGCGCGATGCCGCGCATCACCTTCCACATGTCGACACTGCCGTTCGGCTTGATGGCATTCATCGTCAGTTCCGGCAACGCACGATGCGCCGGGTCGCTGATCACGCGTACCGCCGCAAACGGCAGGCCGTTGTACTCGGCATATCTCGCAGCGATATGGCTCTCCATATCGACCGCATCGGCGCCGGTGGTGGCGCGCAGCGCAGCCTTGGCCACCTGACCTGTCACGACCTCTTCGACACCGGCAAGGACGCCAGAAACGATCGAGCGGCGGCGTTTCGCCGGCAATGCGACGAGATTCTCCGTCAGCGACGCCTCGGTCGACCAGCGCCGTTTCGCGGTCACGATATGAGAAGCGACAACGACGTCACCTGACTTGAGCGAGGGATTGAGACCGCCGGCGACGCCGAAGCTCACGATGCCGCGAATGCTCGCCGGATCGAACGACGTCATCATTTCGCGGAGCTGTACTGGATTGCTTGAACTGCAGATGACGGTGAGACCGGGGCCGGCAGCGATGCGGGCCTCCTGTTTCAAGCCAGTAACAATCAGGACTGGCAGCCCGTCGTGTGCGGCGTCCCCGCCCGCGCCTATAATCACATTCCGATCCCCACGAAGCGACTGTTAGTATTGCGCAAATTTCGATACCGCGCCAGCGCCCACAAGGGGAAGAACTTAGAATATCCGTGGTATCGCAAATAGAACACACGTGGGAACCCGCCGCCGGTGTACTGCGGCTCGCTCCAAAGCCCGTCTTTGCCCTGGAATTGAATCAAATAGGCGATACCGCGCTGAGTCGCGGGATGGTCCACCTTCCCGGCCGCCATCAGGGCCAGCGTGGCCCAGGCCGTCTGTGAGGCGGTCGAATCAGACTTCTCATAGCCTCGGTAATCGAGCCGGTAGCTGTTGCCATCCTCGCCCCAGCCGCCGTCGCTGTTCTGGATCGAGATCAGCCAGTCGGCAGCCTTCGCGATCACCGGGTCCGCATGATCGACACCGGCGGCGTTCAGCGCACAGAGCACCGACCATGTGCCGTAGATGTAGTTGACGCCCCAGCGTCCGAACCATGAGCCGTCGGGCAATTGCGTCCGGCGCACATACTCGACCCCGCGCGCCAGCGGCTCGCTGGTCTTCACCGTCTCGCCAAGCTGCGCCAGCATCGAGACGCAGCGCGCGGTGACATCCTCGGTCGGCGGATCGAGCAGCGCGCCATGGTCCGAAAACGGAATGTTGTTGAGATAGTACTCGAGGTTGTCGGCGTCGAACGCCGCCCAGCCGCCGTCCTTGCTTTGCAGGCCGTCGATCCACTCGCGGCCGCGCGCGATCGACTCGTCGAACTTGGTGCCAGCGTTCAGCGTGCCGCGTGCCCGGTCCATCGCCATGACTACGACAGCGGTGTCGTCGAGATCGGGATAATGCGCGTTGTTGTACTGGAAGGCCCAGCCGCCGGGACGCACGCCCGGCCGCTTCTCGATCCAGTCGCCCTCGACGTCGAGCACCTGTTTCGGCTTGAGCCATTCCAGCGCGGCTTTCGCAGAGGCGACCTCCTTCTCACCGCCAACCTCGATCATGGCGTGCGCGGTCAGCGCGGTGTCCCAGATCGGCGACACGCAGGGCTGGCAGTAAGCCTCGTCGTCCTTGATGACGAGCAGGTTCTCAATCGACTGCCGCGCCAGCACATAATGCGGATGATCCTTCGGATAACCGAGCAGATCGTACATCATCACGGTGTTGGCCATCGCCGGGAAAATCGCACCCAGACCGTCAACCCCGTTGAGGCGCTCGGTGACGAACGCCACGGCCTTGTCGATGGCGCGCTGACGCGGGGCTTTCGGGAACAGCGGATCGACAACGCGCAAGATCTTGTCGAGAAGATTGAAGCCCGTAAACCAGAGCTGACTCTGATGCGGCGCCTTCGCCGACATGCCGATCGTCTTCGGGTCTTCCAGGAACAGTTCATCGATACCGACGCCGAGCGGATTGCGCGCGCGCGGCTTCTTGTTCATCAGCACCAGCAGCGGCACGATCACGGTGCGCGCCCAGTACGAAATCTTGGTCAGGTGAATGGGAAACCAGCGCGGCAGCAGCATGATCTCCACCGGCATCATCGGCGCCGCGCGCCATGTCACGACGCCGAACAGCGCGAGCATGATGCGGGTGAACACGTTGCTCTTGATCGCGCCGCCGCGGCGAAGCATTTCCTCGCGCGCCTTTTTCATATGCGGCGCATCGGGCGAATCACCGATCATCTTCAGCGCGAAGTAAGCCTTCACGCTGGCGCTCATATCGAACTCGTGGCCGTAGAACAGCGACCAGCCGCCATTCTCGTTCTGGATACGGCGGAGATAGTTCGCGATCTTGGCTTCCAACGCAGTGTCGATCGGCTCGGCCAGATAGTGCCGCAGCAGGACATACTCCGCCGGAATCGTGGCGTCGGCTTCAAGCTCGAACACCCAGTGGCCGTCGGGCTTGCGATGGTTCAGCAGAGCGCGGCTCGCTGCCGCGATGCTGTCTTCGAGGGCTGGCGCGCTCGGCGCAGCATCGGCCTTATGGTCTTCGAGGAGAGTCATGGAACTCCGTAAAATGCTGATTTTACTGCATTCTCAGGGCCATATCGGCAGCCCTATCGCCAGAGCGGATCGACCCTTCAATGGTCGCTGGCAGTCCCGTATCAGTCCAGTCGCCCGCGAGGAACAGGTTTTTCCACTCGGTGACCGTCCCTGGACGCATGGCATTTTGTTCCGGAGTTGCCTCAAATGTGGCTCGGCGCTCGCGCACGATCTGCCACGGCGGCAACGGGCCTTCCGCCACTTCGTCACTGATGCCCGCGGCCTTGCAGATGTCGCGCCAGATATCGCGGGCAAGCTGCTCGCGGGGCACATTCACCAGCCGATCGGCATCGCTGATGGTGATGGACAGCCGCTGCGGAAATGCGAACAGCCATTCGATCAGCCCGCCGATCACACCCATCATCGGCGGCATGTTGTCCGGCGGATCGTAACGGAAATGCGCGTTGACGATGGCGCGGAACTTGGTCGGCGTCTTGAGTCCCGGCAGGATCGATGCCGCCGAGCGCGGCGGAACCGCGAGCACGACAACGTCGCCGGGCGCGACAGCAATCGTGTCGTCGACGAATTCCAGCATCGAGATGGATTCGCCGGCCATCAGCACCTGACGCAGTTCGTGGCCAAGGTTGACCGTTCCGCCCTTCTCGCGGATCAGCTTGATTGCAGGATCGACCAGCACCGTGCTCAAGCCTTCGCGGGCGATCAGTGGGCGGCATGACTTGCCGCCAGCCAGCAGCGTCTCACGCACGATGGCACCAGCGAGGCCTGCGGAGCCATCCGGCGGATCGACGTTCAGCGCCGCGAGCATCAAAGGCTGTACAAGCCTCTCATAAAGCTTGCCCTCGCATTTGATCGTGTTGCCAATCAGTGCATCGTTGCCGGCCCAGGCGAGCGGAGCCAACGCGAGATAATCGCCCACACCCGTGTCAGGCACGCGGCGCGACTTGTCGAACAGCCACGTCGGAATGCGTCCGTTGCCAAGATCGAGCATCCAGCGTTTGCCCGCTTTCAGATCGATAAAATCGAATTGCGCGCGCTCAGGCCCAACGAGACCGTCCTCGCTTCCGATCGCCAGCGCATAGGAGCGCGCGTGAAGATTGCCCGACAGCAGCAGGTGATTGCCGTTGTCGATGACCATGTCGGTCGCGCCATCGTAATAGGAGCGGCAGCGGCCACCGGCCTGCTGCGTCGCCTCGTGGACGTGAACCTCGAATCCTGCATTCGCGAGCCGAACGCCCGCGGACAGGCCGGAAACCCCGGCACCGATGATATGTGCTTTTGCCATCAGATGAATGCGTACCGAATGAGAATGAAAATCTTGGTGGCCTTGCTGAGCTTGACCGGCTTGCGCGGCAGCGCGAAGCCGCGCTCCACGAGCTTTTCGAGGATCGCGTGATAATATTCCGACATGATTTTCGGCGCGCGAACAACACGGCGCGAGTTGCGCGCCATAATGTCGTTCGACTTGGCGAAATGGTCTCGCGCCTGCTTCAGAATGCCTTCACACGCACGCGGCAGCCGCGGATCGGATGCAACCACCAATGGATCGTTGGACATGATCCCGGCGGCGTTGAGACTTTCGCGCGGCAGATAAAGCCGGCCGATCCCGGCATCTTCGTCAATGTCGCGCAGGATGTTGGTCAACTGGAGCGCGCGGCCGAGATGATGCGCAAGCAAAATTCCGTCTTCCTCGCCGAGGCCGAACACCCGCACGGAGAGCCGCCCCACTGCGCTCGCGACGCGATCGCAATAGAGATCGAGCGTCCGCGCGTCGGGCGCGCGGATGTCGGCGGGAACGTCCATTTCCATGCCATCGATGATGGCGATGAAGTCTTCGCGCCGCAGACCGAACTGCTTTACCGACGGCACATAGTCGCGCAGATGTTGAGGTGGTTTCCCGGCATAAAGCGCATCGATATCGCGCCGCCATTGATCCAGCGCCTTGAGGCGTTCAGGGCGCGGACCATCGGAGTCGGCGATGTCATCGACCTGACGGCAGAAGCTGTAGATGTAGAACATCGCATCGCGCTGTTCGCGCGGCAGGATACGCATCGCCGCGTAGAATGAACTACCCGAGGCGACGCCCTGTACATTCGCTTCCGGCGCGGCTGCGTGCGGCGCTGTGCTGCTCGTTGAGGTCATGTCAGATCACGCGCCCGGTGCTGGCGGGACGTGGGGCCTGCCCCGTCATGCGCCGGAACAGCCCGCTCGCCATGGCGGACAGCGCGACGCCCGCCATCTGCCCCTTTGAGAGATGGACGTTCTCGCTGAGCGGATCGCGCACTTTCAGCAGGTTGACGATCCTATCGGCGAAGGCATCGATCACGCAAACCTCCAGAGCGAACCGGGTGTCCTTGATCTCGCCTGGAAGCGACCGGCCCTCATGCAGCAGGGTCTCAGTGCGCCGCGCCAGCGCATGCAGGCATTTCAGCAGCGCGGGGGTGGAGCGCGCTTCGCCAAGCATTTCGACGGTGGCGCCCGAGGCCGCCAGCACATCGCGCGGGATGTAGACCCGATTGAGATTGCGATAATCCTTGCCGCAATCCTGCAGATGATTGTTGATCTGCAAAGCGGCGCAGATTGCGTCGGACGCTGCCCAGGTCGAACGGTCTTCGCCATGAACGTCGAGCATAAAGCGGCCGACCGGCATCGCCGACAGCGAGCAGTAATGGATCACTTCATCCCAGTTCTCATAGCGCAGCTTGGTGACATCGAGACGAAATGCGTTCAGCAGATCCTGTGCGTGCTTCGGCGACATGCCACGCTCGGCGAACGCACGGCGCAGCGTCACTGCCTCCGGCTGGGTATCGCCCTTGCCGAGCAGTTCGGCTTCCAGCAGGTCGAGCTTGTCAAGCTTCTCCTGCGCGGGCAGCGTCGCGTGATCGGCGACATCGTCGCCGGTGCGCACGAAATTGTAGAACGCAAGGATCAGCGCCCGGTGGCGAGGATGGATGATCCACGACGCGACCGGGAAGTTCTCGTCCTTGTGGCCTTTGCCTGAACGCAATTCGCCTGCTGTTGTCATTACGAACTGGACACCTGTGCCTGAGCGCGGCCTTTCCACATTCCGCCACGCCCCTGAAAATGCTGGATCGCGGAGTTGACCGTGAACACCATGTAAGCGACTGCGATTGCGGGAAGCGCCGGTCCCCAAAGAGCCGACTGCCCATAGTACCGCAGCGTGGGCTGGAACGCGAGCGCCATCAGCAGCCACGCGGCCGCCGCAAATACCGCCGCAAGACCGTGACCGAACAGCGCGATAAGGACCGGTGCGAGGAACACGACACTCATCGCGATGATCGTGCCGATCAGAAGCACCAGCGAATAGCGCAACTGCGCATAGGCCGAGCGCGAAATCATCCGCCCGACATCAGCGACGGTATCCGACGCCCGAACGCTTTTGACGTGCTGCGAGAAACCGAGCCACACCGGTCCCTGCGTCTTCAGCCGCGCCCCGAGCGCGCAGTCGTCAATCAGCGATCCGCGAATGGCGTCGATGCCGCCGGCGTTCTTCAGCGCGTCCCATCGCGCAAGAATGCAGCCGCCTGCCGCCGCGCCAGTCGAACGCGTGCGGCTGCGCACCCAGCCGAACGGATAAAGCATTCCGAAGAAGAAGATGAAGGCCGGGATCAGATACTTTTCGGCAAAGCTCTCACAGCGGAGCGTCGCCATGATCGACGTCATCGCGAGTTTTTCGTTCTGTGCGCGGGCCACCAGCCGCATCAGCACATCACCGGAGTAAACGATGTCAGCATCCGTCAGAAGAACATATTCAGGCTGCGCCGTGCTGCTTTCGACCAGCGTGAGCCCCTGCTTGACCGCCCAGAGCTTGCCGGTCCAGCCGGGCGCCAGCGGGCGGCCTTGCAGCACCGTGAGGCGATCCGATGCGCCGATCGCTGCCGCAGCATTGCTTGCGATCTGCGAGGTGCCGTCCTGGCTTTGATCGTCGACCAGGATCATCGACAACGTGCCGGGATAGGACTGGCTCAGGATCGAGGTCACGCAGGCGCCGACGCCCGCAGCCTCATCGCGTGCCGGCACGACGACGGCGATCGGCGGCCAGGTCATGAAGCCGGGCGCAGGCGCAAGGTCATCGAACTTCTGCGTTCGCCAGAAGTCGCCCCGGGCCACAATCAGATAGACCCAGATCGCCAAGGCTACGGCAGCGGTGACCAATGGTATTTCAGCGGACAATTCGGGCTCGCGAGCAGGTTTGGGACGGCGGCAACGGTGGGCCTCCGCCGCAGTCGATTAGCAGGTTCGCGGCCCTTAAGACAATCCTCCATTGAGATGAAATATTCTTGTAATTTCAGTTGTTTATTGGCGTGTTTGGCGCCCAAAACACGCCCCGACGGTTTCGGGGAACCCGTCACACATTCTGACCGGCGGCAAACCCCGATGACCAGGCCCACTGGAAATTGAAACCGCCAAGATGGCCGGTGACGTCGATCACCTCGCCGATAAAAAACAATCCCGGGACGGATCTCGTTTCAAAAGTCTTTGACGACAGTTCTGCCGTGTCGACCCCGCCCAGCGTCACCTCCGCTGTCCGGTAGCCTTCGGTCCCGCGCGGCGTCACCTGCCACCGGTTCACGAGCGCAGCCACCGTCTGCAATTGGCGGTCGGACATGTCCGCCATTCGCGACACTCCACCGCCTGCCTCTGCGATCCTCTGCGCAAGCCGCGACGGCAATAGCCGCGCAAGCCCGGTCGCCAGCTCCTGGCGAGGATGATCGCGCCGCAATTCTTTCAGCGCCGCGAACACATCGATGCCCGGCACCATATCGATCTGAATGTCATCGCCGTCGCGCCAATAGGATGAAATTTGCAGGATCGCCGGACCGCTCAATCCGCGGTGGGTAAACAGCATCGCCTCGTCAAACTGCACCCCGTCGCAACTCACCACGGCATCGACCGCGACACCTGCGAGATCCTTTGACCGCGCCAGCAGCGCTTCGTCGAACGTCAGCGGCACCAGTCCTGCGCGCGGCGGGATGATCTTGAGGCCGAACTGCTCGGCGATTTTGTAGCCGATACCGCTCGATCCCATTTTCGGAATCGAAGGACCGCCTGTGGCGATCGCCAGCGATTGCCCGCGAATCTCGCCGCGATCGGTGACGATGGAGAATCCGCCCTCACCCTTTGCGACTGTTGAAATCCTTGTGCCCGGATACAGCGTCACACCTGCGGCGGCGCACTCATCGAGCAGCATGTCGATGATCCGCTGCGAGGAGTCGTCGCAGAACAATTGCCCGCGCGTCTTCTCATGATAGGCGATGCGGTGATTCTCAACCAGCGCGATGAAATCGTGCTGGGTGTATCCGCTCAGCGCGGATTTGCAGAAATGCGGATTGCGGGACAGGAAGTTCGCGGGCGTGGTGTGCAGGTTGGTGAAATTGCAGCGGCCGCCGCCGGAAATGCGAATTTTCTCGGCGGGCCGCTTCGCCTGCTCGATCACAGCCACGCGCCGGCCGCGGCCACCGGCAATGCCGGCGCACATCAAACCCGCCGCGCCTCCGCCGAGGACAACGACGTCGTAAACCGATGGCTGTTTCATGAATGTTCTGACGGCAGGACGGCCGGCGCAGCCGTCATGCGCACATCATTCAGCGGCGACAGGCATGTCCCGCAATCTGGTCGAATAATACGATGCATTCTGCTGCCCGCTTGAGGCGTCCCGGGCGAACACTATCAGATGGTGCGCGACCAGACCAACGCTGATGACGCGCTCGATATCGCCGGTTTTCAGGCGCGGCCATGCGAACTTCCAGAACTCGCGGCGATAGTCGCTCTTCATCCCGACATGCCAGATGATGTTGGAGAGCATCGTCATGCCGCGCTTGATGTTGCGCCAGGACAGACGCTGCTTGCTGTTCGGCGGCTGGAAGCGGTTCGGATAGGTCTCGCGCACCTGATGCTCGAACCGCGCGAACAGCTTCTCCGGCTTATAGGCCCGGCCCATGCATTCACGCCATGTCGATACGACGTGATCGTAAGGCAGGAAGAAATCGACATTGGAGTCCCGGTCGGAGTCCTCGATCAGACGACCCTCGCGCTTCAGCCGGTCATACAGCGGCGTGCGCGGCAGGGCCTGCAGCAGATTGATGGTCAGCAGCGGAATCTGGGACTGGTCGATGAATTCGAGAATGCCCTCGCCCGCGTCGACCTTGTCGGTATCGAGGCCGAGAATGATGCCGGACACGACTTCCAGTCCGTAGCTGTTCAGCGTCTGCACGCCCTCCAGGATCGGCACCATCATATTGTGCTGCTTCGACATCGCTTTGAGCGCATCAGGGTCCGGAGTTTCGATTCCCGCGAACAATGTCGTGAAATAAGCGTCGCGCATCAGCGACAGGATTTCTGGACGCTTGGCGATGTTCAGTGTCGCCTCACAGGCGAACTGAATCGAATATCCATTGCGCTTCTGCCATTCGACCAGATGCGGCAGCAGATCCAGCGTTGCTTTCCGGTTGCCGATGAAATTGTCGTCGACGAAGTAAACCGCACCGGCGAGACCGCACTCCAGCATTTTATCCAGTTCAGCAATCACCTGCTCCGGCGACTTGAGGCGCGGGTTGCGGCCGTAAAGCGCCGGGATGTCGCAGAATTCGCACTGATAGGGACAGCCCGACGAGAACTGGATGCTGCCGATGAAGTATTTATTGAGCGGGAGCAGCTCATAGGCGGGAAGCGGAAACTCCGACATCTCGCGGCGCTCTTTCGTGGTCAGCACCACTTGCCGGTCAGGCCGCGCGGAATCCCGCCCAAGACGCCGGAACAACTCGTAGGTTGCGTCGCCGAGTTCGCCAACATGCAGGTAGTCGAAGTCCGGATAATATTCCGGGCACGCGCTGACCGAGGGACCGCCGAGCGCCACCGCAAGATCATGTGCATGCGCCCGCCGGCAAATGTCGTTGATCTGCGGCCGCTGGATATGCATGCCGCTGACGAACACCGCGTCGGCCCAGATGAAGTCCTCATCGGTCGCCGCCCGGATGTTCTCATCAAGAAAACGGACCTCCCAGCCCGCCGGAAGCGAGGCCGCGATCAGCAGCAGGCCCTGCGGGGGCATGAAAGCCTGAACGCCGTCGGTCAGGGGGTATGCGTATTCGAAAGTGCCAAATGAGGGGGAATATCTGGGAAAAACACAAAGGATACGGCGAAGGGAAGGACTTACCACGTCTCTCATCAGGCCCCCTGCTCTCGAGATGTGCAGTTGCGCTAAGAACGGGCCATAATTCCGGTGAGATTAGGGCGCTTCCGAGGAAGCAGACCCGCGCTCAGCGCAGCCATACTCAGATAAGCAAGCTGCGGACCATTCCAAGAACAACCTTCGTTCAACGGTTTGGTTCCTCCGGTTCCAATCCCTTATCAAAGGCTGCTATCGTCGCGGGACAAAAAGACACGCGCCCTGCGGAGGAGAGCCCCATGACACAGACCAATCGCCAGATCTTGCTGGTCGAAAAGCCCACCGGCAAGCTGTTGCCGCAGAATTTCAAAATGGCGGAAGCCGCCATTCCCGAGCCGAAGGACGGCGAGGTCCTGTTGCGGGTGCTTTACATCTCGCTCGACGCCGCCAACCGGGCCTGGATGCAGGGTGCGACCTATCGCGCCGCCGTCGAGGCTAATACCGTGATGGCGGGCGGTGCGATTGCTGAAGTGGTGAAGTCCAGTGCACCCGGCTTCGCCCCCGGCGATCTGGTGTTCGGCGATACCGGCTGGCAGGACTATGCCGTGGTGCGCGCCAAGAATCTGGTCAAAGTACCGCGCATCGATCCGATCACAAATCTGCTGAGCGTCTACGGCGTCGCGGGTCTCACCGCCTATTTCGGTCTGCTCAATGTCGGCAAGCCGAAGGCCGGGGAAACCGTTGTGGTATCCGCAGCGGCCGGATCGGTCGGCTCGTTCGTCGGCCAGATCGCCAAGATCAAGGGCTGCCGCGTGGTCGGCATCGCGGGCGGCAAGGAGAAGTGCGACTGGCTGGTCTCTGAACTCGGCTTCGATGCAGCCGTCGATTACAAGGCCGAGCCGGTGTTCAAGGCGCTGAAGGCCGCCGCGCCGAACGGCATTGATGTCTACTTCGACAATGTCGGCGGCGATATTTTCGAGGCCTGCCTGCCTCAGATGAACCAGCACGGCCGCATTTCCTGCTGCGGAGCGGTCTCCGCCTATGACGGCACCCCGCCCGCTCATGGCCCGCGTGGCGTGCCGGGACTGATCGTGGTTAAACGCCTCACTGTGCAGGGCTTCATCTTCACCGACTTCAACGACCAGCGCGAGGCCGCGCTCGCCGATCTTCAGGCATGGGTCAAGGCCGGCAAGATCAAGGTGCAGGAAGATATCATCAACGGCCTGGAAAACACGCCAAAGGCGCTGATCGGACTTCTGGCCGGCGAGAACCGCGGCAAGCGGATGGTCAAGGTGTAACGACCACTTCGACCGAAGTTCCATTCCGTTCAAAAATGCATGTGTCACCACCGCACAAACGCATAACGCCGATGAGGTGAGTGGCACGTACATTGCTGTGTTTTCTCCAAACATGGAGAAAACCGGCATGAGTCTCACCACCGATCTCAAGACAAGCAACGCGCGCTGGATTCAACTGTTGCTGGGCGTCATCGCGATGATGGCGATCTCCAGCCCGCAATATGTCTGGACGCTGTTCGTCAAATCCTTCCAGACCACAACAGGCGCAACGCTTCCCGCGATCCAGATCACCTTCTCGTTGCTGATCGTCCTGCAAACATGGCTGTCGCCAGCACAAGGCTGGCTGATCGACCGTTTCGGACCAAAGCTCCTGATCGCCGCAGGCACCGTTCTGAGCGGACTGGGATGGGTACTCTCGGCCTATGCAACATCGCTGACCGCGCTTTATGCAACCTATGGCTTGTTTTGCGGCATCGGCACCGGCATCGTTTATGTTGGCATCGTCGGCCTGATGGTGCGCTGGTTCCCGGACCGGCGCGGTTTCGCCACGGGGATGGTTGCCGCCGGATATGGCTTCGGCGCTATCCTGACCACGTTCCCGATCGACGCCATGCTGAAGAGTTCGACGTATCAGTCGACGCTGATCACCTTCGGCATCATTCTCGGCGCCGTTGGCCTTCTGGCCGCGCTCGGTTTGCGCAATCCCAAAGCCGGAGAGACCGCGGCAGCGGCGACCTCGATCAAGGTCGCAACCTCGGCCGTCGATTACGAACCGAAGCAGATGTTAAAGACACCGATCTTCTGGCTGATGTTCATCATGATGACGATGATGTCCACCGGCGGGCTGATGGTGATTTCGCAGTTCGCAAATTTCACCAAGGATTTTGGAGTCGCCAATGTGATGGTCTGGGGTCTGGCGGCACTGCCGCTCGCACTCACCATCGATCGCATCACCAATGGACTGACCCGGCCATTCTTCGGCTGGGTGTCGGATCGCATCGGACGTGAGAATACGATGGGCCTCGCGTTTATCTTCGAAGGCATCGCCATCGCATTGATGGTCGCCTTCCGCGACAACGCGCTTGCGTTCGTGCTGCTGTCGGGCATCGTCTTCTTTGGCTGGGGCGAGATCTTCTCGCTGTTCCCCTCCACCCTGACCGACACCTTCGGCACCAAGAACGCGACCACGAATTACGGGTTTCTCTACATGGCCCAGGGCATCGGTTCTGTGCTCGGCGGCCCGGTTGCAGCAATGATCCGTGAATCCACCGGGAGCTGGATGCCGGTCTTCGGCCTGATCATCGTCATGGATGTGCTGACCGGCCTGCTCGCCCTGTTCGTCTTGAAACCATGGCGAATGGCCTGGTTCGGGCACGCCGCACCCGGCATACCTCTGGCTGCCCCCGCCGAATAGGTTTCTTAGCAAATCCACGCCAAAATGCCCGGTGAAAACCGGGCATTTTGCGGTTTGCCAAAAGTGAAGTATTCACTTACATAGAGCGTCGCGTCCATTGCTGGCGCATCAACGCTGGACCATGGATACGACCAATGCTGAATACGCCTCGCTCCCTCCGCGGCATGGTAACCTCGCCGCATCATCTCGCCTCCGAGGCCGGACTGCGCGTGCTGCGCGAAGGCGGCAATGCCATTGAGGCCACTCTGGCGATGGCAGCGAGCCTGCCAGTGGTCTATCCGCACATGAACTCGATCGGCGGTGATGGCTTCTGGCTGATTTCCGCCGGCGGCAAGCCACCGATCGCAGTGGACGGCTGCGGCGCGGCGGCACAAGCCGCAACGGTCGAATTCTACAAGGGCAAGGGCCTGTCGGCTATTCCCCCGCGCGGTCCGCTCGCCGCCAACACCGTTGCAGGCACGCTCTCCGGCTGGGCCGAAGTGATCGCGATCAACAAGGAAATGGGCGGCAAACTCCCCCTCTCCCGGCTGGTTGAAGACGCAGTGTGGTCTGCCGAGAACGGTTTTGCCGTCACCGCGACACAGCAGGAACTGACCGAGACCAAGCTGGCTGAGCTGAAAGACTCGCCGGGCTTTGTCGACACGTTCCTGTTCGATGGCAAGCTTCCGAAGGAAGGCGAGCTTATGAAGCTGCCTGCGCTGGGCGCGACGCTGAAGCGGCTCGGCAAGGACGGCCCGATGGATTTCTACACCGGCGCGCTGGCGAAGGAGATCGCAGCCGATCTGGCGCGCTGCGGCTCGCCGGTCACCCTCGCCGATCTCGCCGCCCACAAGGCGCAGCGCCGTGACGCACTCTCTGTCGCGGTCAAGGATGCGACGCTCTATAATTTTCCGCCGCCGACGCAGGGTCTCGCCTCGCTGATGATCCTTGCGATCTTCGAGCGGCTCGGCATCAAGCAGGCGGAAACCTTCGAATATCTTCACGGCATCGTCGAAGCCACCAAGCAGGCGTTCCTGGTGCGCGACCGCGTTGTCGGCGATCCGGCACTGATGACGGAAAAGGCCGAGCACTATCTGACATCGGAAATTCTGGATGGGCTTGCAGCCAACATCAACCGCAAGCGCGCGCTGCCCTGGCCCGTGCCCGTCAATCCCGGCGATACCGTGTGGCTGGGCGCCATCGACAAGGACGGCATCGCCGTCAGTTTTATCCAGAGCATCTACTTCGAGTTCGGCTCGGGCTGCGTGCTGGAGAATTCCGGCATCGTCTGGCAGAATCGCGGCTCGAGTTTCCTGCTCGATGGCGACGGTCCGCGCTCGCTGCGCCCCGGCCGCAAGCCGTTCCACACCCTCAATCCGGCGATGGCGCTGTTCAACGACGGCCGCCGCATGGTCTACGGCAACATGGGCGGCGAAGGTCAGCCGCAGAGCCAGTCTGCCGTGTTCAGCCGCTACGCCATGTACGGACAGGGCCTGCAGGCGGCGATCACTGCGCCGCGCTGGCTGCTCGGCAAGACATGGGGCGATGCCACGGTGACGCTGAAGCTGGAAGACCGCTTCGATCCGGCGGTGGTACAAGCGATGCGCGACGCTGGCCATGACATCGAGATCCTGCCGGCTTTCACGTCGACTATGGGTCATGCGGGCGCTGTCGTGCGCCATGCTGACGGAATGTTCGAGGGCGCCACCGATCCCCGCAGCGATGGCGCGGCGATGGGATTTTAAGAGTCCGATGAGTCGCTTAAGCGTGGCACCTCATCCTCACGCAAAACATCATGCCAAGATTCAGCCCCGGCGTGAGATTTGAATCGTAACCCGCTCATCGGACTCAGTTTTCGCAACTCCCTCGCCCCGCTCTTGCGGGGAGAGGGTTGGGGTGAGGGCAATCTTTCACAAGCAAAATCTAGAGGTGAAGACAGGCTACCTTCGCCGCAGCGATTTCATCGCGTCGATACAGCGCCCGGTGATAACTTCCCAGTTCCCCGCCTTGACGTCCGATGCCGGGCATAGCCACGACCCGCCGACTGCGATCACATTCGGCTCGGCCAGCCATGTCGCGGCGTTGGCGGCGCTGACCCCGCCAGTCGGGCAGAAGCGTGTGCTGGGAAACGGTCCGGCCAGAGCGCGCAGCATCGGGATGCCGCCGGATTGCTCGGCGGGAAAGAACTTCAGCAGATCGAATCCGCGTGCCCGCGCCTGCATCAGCTCGGATGCGGTGGCGACACCCGGCAACAGCGGAAGGTCGCTCGCCGCCGCGGCGTCGAGCAACTCGGGCGTCGCACCGGGGCTGACGGCGAACCGCGCACCGATTATCTGCGCGCGCCGCAGGTCGTCCGCGCTCAGCACGGTGCCGATCCCGACAACGGCCTCCGGAACCTCGGCAATGATTGCCCTGGCCGCATCGGCCGCCGCGTCGGTGCGGAATGTGATTTCGAGAGTCTTCACGCCGCCCGCCACCAGTGCGCGGGCGAGCGGCACGCCGTCCTCGACACGGGCGATGGTCAGCACCGGAATAATGCGCGCCGGGATCAGGATCTTCTCCAGCGCGGCCTGTCTCTCAGAGCCTGACATGCCCGTCATGACGATCGCTCCATCCCTGCCACGCTGGCCGCCCCGTCAGACGGCATCGCGGCGCGCGGGATGATCGCGCCGCGATGGCCGATCACCACACCCGCCAGCCGATGCCCGGCCCGCGCCGCCTCGACCGGCGTTGCTCCATTCAGCCGCGCAGCAAGATAGGCGGCGGCGAAACTGTCACCCGCCGCCGTGGTGTCCACCACCTTGCCGACCGGCTCCGCCTTCACGCTATGCTCCACGCCATCATGCCTGACAACACTGCCCGGCGTTGCAAGTTTCAGCACAACCTCACGCGCCGCCATCCGGTCGATCAGTTCGCCATGCATCCGCGCTCCGAACAACGGCGTGAGATCATCGACCGACGCAAGCACGATATCGGCGACCGCAAGGACGTCGCGATAGACCTGACGCGCGGTATCCAGCACCGGCCACCCTTGCACGCGGAAATTGGTGTCGAACGCCACCCGGGTGGAACCCCTGCGCGCGTTTCCAAGCGCATCGATCAACCGCTGACGGCCATCGGGGCTATAGAGCGACAGCGTGACACCTGAGAGGTAGATCAGGTCATAACTCGCCAGCGCCGCCAGGATCGCATCGGTCTGCGGCAGATCGAGCAGCATCCGCGCCGCAGCGTTCTCCCGCCAGTAATAGAACGATCGCTCGCCGGTCTCGCTGGTCCTGATCACATAAAGACCCGGCAGCTTGCTATCGACGCGCGCGACATGCGCGGTGCCAACGCCCTCGCCCTTCCAGGCCTCGACCATTTCGTCGCTGAACGGGTCGGTCCCCAGCGCGGTGATGTAGTCCACACTCATGCCAAGACGCGCGAGATACACCGCCGTGTTCAGGGTATCGCCGCCATAACTACGCGTCAGTTGACCACCGGCGCCCTGCGAAAGTTCGATCATGCATTCGCCAATGCAGGCGACAGTTGTCATCGCTGCACCGGCGTTTTGTCAGGACACGAATGAACCGTCGAGTTCGTCTTCAATATGAATGCGAATGATGTCATCGAAGGTCTTTTCGGCCGTGGTGAAACCGAGTTTGAGCGCGCGATCGGTGACGAAATCGCGCGGCCAGCCGGCCACGATGCCGACAATGGTCGGATCCGGCTCGCGCTTGATCCGTGCCGTCACATTCGGCCCTGCCACGCGCGTCAGCGCGGCGATCTGCTCACCAACCGTCACCGAAAGTCCCGGCATGCTGAGCGCCCGGCGCGGACCGATGGTGCCGGTGTCCATGGTCGCGGCATGCAGCAGGAAGCCGACTGCGGAGCGCGGCGATGCGTGCCAGTGGCGCACATCTTCGGACACCGGCAGAACCGCTTCCTTGCCGGCCAGCGGCTCGCGGATGATGTTGGAGAAAAAGCCGGATGCCGCCTTGTTCGGCAGCCCGGGCCGCACACAAATGGTCGGCAGACGGATACTGACGCCGTCGAGCAGGCCCTTGCGGGAGTAGTCGGAAACCAGAAGCTCGCCGATCGCCTTCTGGGTGCCATAGCTCGTCAGCGGTGTGGTGAAGAACTCGTCGCCGATCTTTTCTGGGAATGGCGCACCGAACACCGCAATCGACGACGTAAACACCACGCGCGGTTTGTAGCCGCCGCCAATGGCGCGGATGGCGTCGATCAGATAACGCGTGCCGTCGAGATTGATGCGATAGCCCTTGTCGAAGTCCGCTTCAGCCTCACCCGAGACAATGGCTGCGAGATGGAAAATCACATCCGGTTTTGCCGCCACCAGTTTGGTCACCGCAGCCTGATCCGCGACGTCGCAGGTCACCGTCTCGACGGGAATGGAGGTATTCGGCTTTGCCGGGGCGACAACGTCCTGCAACGTCATGCGGGTGATGTCGGACTTTCCGAGCCTGCCGTCGCGGAGCAACCGATCGACAAGTTTGCGCCCGACCATGCCGGCCGCGCCGAGAACCAGAATATGCAAAGCCTTCGCCCTTCTTTGGAGTCTCTTCTTGATGTCGAAGTCTATTCCTTGACCGCGCCGGTCATGGCGGACACGTAGTGCTCCACGAAGAACGCGTAAAGAATGACCAGCGGCAGTGAGCCGACCAGCGCGCCTGCCATCAACGATCCCCATTTATAAATATCGCCGTCGACGAATTCGTTCACGATGGCAACGGGCACCGTCTTGTTCTGCGTCGAGGACAGGAAAGTCAGCGCGTAGATGAACTCGTTCCAGCAGAGCGTGAACGAGAAGATGAAAGCCGAGATCAGCCCGGGCACCGCAAGCGGCAGCACGATCTTGGTCAGGATCTGCCAGCGGCTGGCGCCGTCGATCAGCGCACACTCCTCCAGCTCATACGGAATGGTCTTGAAGTAACCCATCAGGAGCCAGGTTGAGAACGGAATCAGCAGTGTCGGATACACCAGGATCAGCGACAGCGGGGAATCGAACAGTCCGTAGGAGTGGATCACCGACGCCAGCGGAATGAACAGGATCGACGGCGGGATGAGATACGCCAGGAAGATCGAGGCGCTGACGACATTGGCGCCCTTGAAGCGGAGGCGAACGATGGCATAGGCCGCCAGCACGCTGGCGACAATCGAGATGAACGTCGCCGCAGCAGCGACATACATCGTGTTCCACAGCCAGCGCGGATACTGCGTCTCGAACAGCAGCTTCTGGATATGCTTCAAGGTCGGCTTCACAACCCAGAACGGGTTGTAAGTCTCCATATCGATCAACTGTTCATCGGGTTTGATCGAGGTCAGCGCCATCCAGTAAAACGGAAACAGCAAGATGACGACCATGATGAACAGCGGAATGTAGAGCGTCACGATTTTGCTGGGCAGTGTCTCGAGATAGCTCATGCCCTCGCTGTTGTCGGTCGACGACTGCGCTGTCGCGGCTGGCCGATGTGCTGCGTGATCGGTCATTGTCAGATCCTTGCTGCCATTTGCGCCATGCGCGCGCGGGGCTTGCCCCGACCGCGCAAAACCAAAGGCTTCAGCGGCGCGACGTCATCAGTCATTGTCGGACCCCTGCTGCCATTTGCGCCGCTGCATGCCGAACCACGAGATGGTAATGGCCGCGAGCAGGAACGGAATCATTGCGGTTGCGATCGCCGCGCCCTCGCCGAGCCGGCCGCTGAGAATACCGCGCTGATAACTCAACGTCGCCATCAGATGCGTGGCGTTGACCGGGCCGCCGCGGGTCAGCGCCCAGATCAACTGGAAATCGGTGAAGGTGAACAGCACCGAGAATGTCATGACAACTGCGATGATCGGCGTCAGCAGCGGATAGGTGATATAGCGGAAACGCTGCCAGTTGGTCGCGCCGTCGAGAGTCGCGGCCTCATAGAGCGATGGTGACACCGTCTGCAAACCTGCGAGCAGCGTAATGGCGACGAACGGCACGCCGCGCCAGATATTGGCGATGATGACACTCACACGCGCCCAGGTGGAGTCGCCCAGAAAATTGATGTTTTGATGGATCAAGCCCATCTTGGTGAGCGACCAGGAAATAATCGAGAATTGCGAGTCGTAGATCCACCAGAATGCGATCGCGGACAAAACTGTGGGCACGATGAACGGGATCAGGACGGCGGCGCGGATCAGCGCCTTGAACGGCATGCTGCGGTTAAGCAGCAGCGCAAGATAAAGTCCGAGCGCGAATTTGATGGCGCTGGCGACGATCGTGTAGACCAGCGTGTTGAACACCGACAGCCAGAAGACGCCGTCCTCCCACAACCATTCATAGTTCTCGATACCGATGAACTGTCCGGCGCGGCCGATGCGAACATCGGTGAAACTCATCCAGATGCCGAGACCGAGCGGATAAGCCAGAAACAGGATCAGGAAGCCCGCCGCCGGCAACATGAACCACAGTGCGATCCAGTTGCGGTTCGTCACAAGACGCTGCCAAGCGGATTGCGAGCTGACATACGGCTTGGCGGAGACGGTTGCTGGAATCGTGGTCATGGTTCCAAACCCTTGTCGCGCATTCCGCAAAAGTGGAAACCAGTTTAGCGGACAGGATACGCGCAGATGGCCGATCGATAAAGCGCCGGCGCGAAGGTTCCGCGCCGGCGATGTTCCATTTATCAGCGGTAGAGCCGCTTGGCCTGACGCTCGGCGAAGGCGATCGAGCCCTTCGCGTCTTCACGGCCGGTGCAGTAGTTCGCGAACATGTCGACGACCAGGAAGTCCGCGATCGCCGCTGCGGCGTTCTCTCCGAGCGTACCAAGACCACCCGGCGTCAGGGTGCGCTTGGCGACGTCACGGTACACCGTGTTCTTCGGATCCGACGTCCAGACAGGATTGTTGTCGTAGCCATTGAGGAATGGCGACAGATAGCCTGACGCAGACGTCAGCCACGGATTGAACTGGTCGGCCTCCATCATGAACGCGGTCAGCGCCTTGCACGCCTGCGGGAACTTCGTGAAGTTGAAGGTCAGCATCGTGAATGGCAGATGCAGTTCGGTCGGCTTGCCGGCCGGGCCGATCGGCATGTAAGCATGATTCATGTCTTCGGCGATGTTCTTCGCCTCGCGCTTGGCGGTGACATAAACCGAGATGCCGTTGCAGGTCGCGTGCAACTGGCCGGCAAGGAACGCCTTGTTGTTCGACGAGTCGTTCCACGAGGCCGTGCCGGGAATGAATTCGCCGTAGAGCGCCTTGACGTATTCCAGCGCCTTCATCGTCTCGGGCGAGTTGATGATGACCTTGTCGTTCTTGTCGACGAGATAGCCGCCATGGGTCCACAGCGCCCAGTGCAGCCAGGTGTTGGCGTCGCCCGAAGCGTGGCCGAGGGCCATGCCTGCCGGGGTGCCGTTCTTGTTGAGAGCCTTGCACAGTTCGAGGAAACCCGCCGTGTCCTTCGGGAACTCCTTGAAGCCGGCCTTCTCCATCGAGCTGATACGATAGTTCATCAGCGCGCCGGTGCAGGCGACCGGGATACCGATCCACTTGCCGTTCTTGTCCTTCCCGTAGGCATTGGCCGAGTCGGCCCAGCCGCCGTACTTCTTGCCGAGATAGTCGGCAACGTCGCTCACGTCGACACACTTCGTCGGCAACAGGTGCGGCAGCGAATACAGGCCCCAGACCATGTCGAGGCCCTGCCCGGTGTTGGCCGCGACCGAAGCCTTCGGCTGAATGTCGTCGTAGGATTCGTTGGAAACGTTGACCTCGACGCCCGTGGCCTTGGTGAAGGCTGCGATGATGTCCATGAAGGCCTTGTCCTCGGCCTCAACGAACCGCTTCCAGCGCAGCAGGTTGATCTTGGCGCCGGCTTCAGGCTTCCACTGCGTGGTCTGCGCCCAGGCCTTGGCAAAGCCGAGCAGCTGATCCGCCGAAACCGTCGCCGCGCCGGCGAGCACCGATGCGCCACCTTTGAGCAGCGAACGGCGATTTGGCATAAATTTATCCATAAGCTTCGTCTCCCTGTTGTACCGGCTCTTGGTTGTGACGGCCGGCTGTTGGCTATGATTTTAGTGAAACGCGATTGCTAGTTGATCAGACGCTTTCCGGTCTCCTTGTCGAAGACATGCGCTGCAGCCGGATTCGGCCGCAGTCTGACCTTGTCGCCCGGCTTCACCGGACGGCGGTCGCGAATGACGGCGATCAGATCCTGCTGGCCGATGCGTGCAACGATCTGGGTTTCCGACCCGGTCGGCTCGACCACAATCACATCGGCCTCGATCCCGTCATCCGCGAATTCAAGATGCTCGGGACGGATGCCGTAGGTCACCGGCTTGCCGTCGAGACCGGTGCGCGACGCCGCCAGCGGCAGCTTCGCGCCGTTCGCCGTCTCGACATGCGGCGTGTTGCTGCCGACCAGCTTGCCGTCGAGGAAATTCATCGCGGGCGAGCCGATGAAACCCGCGACGAACTTGTTGTCCGGATGATCGTAGAGTTCGAGCGGCGATCCCATCTGCTCGACAATGCCGTCGTGCATGACAACGATCTTGTCGGCCATGGTCATGGCTTCGATCTGATCGTGGGTGACGTAGACCGTCGTCGTCTTCAGCCGCTGATGCAGTTCCTTGATCTCGGTGCGCATGGCGACGCGCAGCTTGGCGTCCAGATTGGACAACGGCTCGTCGAACAGAAATACCTGGGGATCGCGCACAATGGCCCGGCCCATGGCGACGCGCTGGCGCTGACCGCCGGACAACTGCCTCGGATAGCGGTCGAGCAGCGGCGTCAGCGCGAGAATATCGGCCGCGCGGCGCACCAGCTTGTCGATCTCGTCCTGCGGCGCGTCGCGCAGCTTGAGCGAAAAGCCCATGTTCTTGGCGACGGTCATATGCGGATAGAGCGCATAGTTCTGGAACACCATGGCGATGTCCCGTTCTTTCGGCTGCACGTCGTTGACCACACGGTCGCCGATCGAGATCGTTCCGGAGGTGATGTTCTCCAGACCCGCCAGCATTCGCAGCAAGGTCGACTTGCCGCAGCCGGAGGGACCGACCAGAACGACGAACTGCCCGTCCTCAATCGGAACCGTCACGCCGTGCAGAACTTCAAATCCGCCAAACGATTTCCGCACGTCGTGAATGTGCACTGACGCCATAAACTCTCCTCCCTGTCGTCCCGGCGTCGTCCGGCGAAAGCCGTCGCTGCTCTGTTTTTCTGAACTTCGATGCTTGGAAGTTGCCGAACGTATTCTCTGCGGTTTGCCCGTTCTTGCTATTAGACGGAGGTCTTAGCAGAGATTTTCGGCTTTGTCCCAAAGATCGGATGTTTGAGCCGCGAGCGTTGCAGATGCCGCTTCGACATGCAAACATTACCGACGCCGACACACGCGTTGTGTGCAGTGCGGGAGAAATCTTGTGAAAAAAAATGATGATAACGCCGCAACAAAAAACGGCGGGACGCGCAAACTCCGGTCCCAGCTCTGGTTCGACAATCCCGATAATCCGGGAATGACGGCCCTCTATCTCGAGCGGTATCTGAATTACGGGCTGACACGGCACGAACTGCAATCCGGCAAACCGATCATCGGCATCGCCCAGACCGGCAACGATCTGTCGCCCTGCAACCGCCATCATATCGAGTTGGCCCAGCGCGTGCGCGAGGGCATCCGCGAGGCCGGCGGCATCGCGATGGAATTTCCGACCCACCCCATTCAGGAAACGGGCAAGCGGCCGACTGCGGCGCTGGACCGCAACCTCGCCTATCTCGGCCTGGTCGAAATCCTGTTCGGCTATCCGCTGGATGGCGTGGTGCTGACCACGGGCTGCGACAAGACCACGCCTGCCTGCATGATGGCGGCTGCGACCGTGAACATTCCCGCGATCGTCCTTTCGGGCGGGCCGATGCTGAATGGCTGGTTCAATGGCGAGCGGACCGGTTCCGGCACCGTAGTCTGGAAATCGCGCGAGGAAATGGCCGCCGGCAAGATCGATTATGACGAGTTCATGGAGATCGTGGCCTCAAGCGCGCCCTCCGTCGGCCACTGCAACACCATGGGCACCGCCTCAACCATGAATTCTCTTGCCGAGGCGCTCGGGTTTTCGCTCCCCGGCTGCGCAGCCATCCCGGCGCCTTATCGCGAACGTGGCCAGATCGCGTATGAGACCGGCAAGCGCGCCGTTGAAATGGTGTGGGAGGATCTGAAGCCGTCCGACTTCCTGACCCGGAAGGCATTCGAGAACTGCATCGTGGTGAACTCGGCCATCGGCGGCTCCACCAATGCTCCGATCCACATCAACGCCCTCGCCCGTCACATCGGCGTGGATCTCTCGATCGAGGACTGGCAGACCATCGGCCACGATGTGCCGCTGCTGGTGAATATGCAGCCCGCCGGCTTCTACCTCGGCGAGGAGTATCACCGCGCCGGCGGCGTCCCCTCCGTGGTGCGCGAACTGATGAAACACAAGCGCATCCACGAGGACGCGCTCACCGTCAACGGCAAGACCATGGGCGAGAACTGCAAGGATGCGACCGCTCCGGACAGCGACGTGATCCGTACGTATGACAAGCCATTGGTGAAGGACGCCGGCTTTATCGTCCTGCGCGGCAACCTGTTCGATTCCGCGATCATGAAGACCAGCGTGATCTCGAAGGAATTCCGCGACCGTTATCTGTCCAATCCGAAAGACCCGGAGGCTTTCGAGGGCCGCGCCATCGTGTTCGAGGGGCCGGAGGACTATCACCACCGGATTGACGATCCGTCGCTCAACATCGACGAGCACTGCATGCTGTTCGTGCGCGGCGTCGGGCCGATCGGCTATCCCGGCGGCGCGGAGGTCGTGAACATGCAGCCGCCCGCGGCGCTGATCAAGAAGGGCATCACGTCGCTGCCCTGCATCGGCGACGGACGGCAATCGGGCACATCGGGCTCCCCGTCGATCCTCAATGCCTCGCCGGAGGCGGCCGCCAATGGCGGGCTTGCGATCCTCAAAACCGGCGACCGGGTACGCATCGACCTCAACAAGGGCGAAGCTAACATCCTGATCTCCGACGCCGAGGTGAAGAAACGTCACGCCGACCTGATGGCCAGCGGTGGTTTCAAGTATCCAAAGAACCAGACGCCATGGCAGGAGCTTTATCGCGACACCGTCGGCCAGCAGGCCACCGGCGCGTGCCTCGAACTCGCAACCCGCTATCGCAACATCGCCGGCACCATCGGCGTCGCGCGCGACAATCATTGAACCTCGCAATGTCATTGCGAGCGAAGCGAAGCAATCCACCTTAGGTAAAAAATGGATTGCTTCGTCGCTCTGCTCCTCGCAATGACAATCTGAAACGATGGTCACAGGACAGGGAATCGTTACATGTCTGATCGGCTGAAAGGCAAGCGTGCCTTCATCACCGCGGGCGCAGCCGGCATCGGCCGCGCCTGCGCTCTCGCCTTCACCCGCGAAGGCGCGACCGTGATCGCGACCGACGTTGACGAAGCCGGTCTCGCTTCTCTGAAGAAAGAGGGCATCGCCGAGGTCCATAAGCTCGACGTCCGCGACACCGCGGCTGTGAATGCGATGGCATCGAAAGCCGGCAAGGTCGACATCCTGCTCAACGCGGCGGGCTTCGTTCACAACGGCACCGTGCTGGACTGCTCCGATGGCGACTGGGACTTCTCGTTCGACCTCAACGTCAAGTCGATGCACCGGACCATCAAGGCGTTCCTGCCCTCGATGCTGGAGAACGGCGGCGGCTCGATCGTGAACATCGCGTCGGCTGCCGGCGTGTTCAAGGCCGCGCCGAACCGCTATGTCTACAGCGCCACCAAGGCCGCCGTGGCCGCCCTGACCCGCGCCGTCGCGGTCGATTTCATCACCAAGGGCATCCGCTGCAACAGCATTTGCCCCGGCACGATCGAAACGCCATCGATGCTGGGCCGGGCCGCTGCGCTGGGAGCCGGCGGGCGTGACATGTTCGTCAGCCGCCAGCCGATGGGCCGCCTCGGCACGGCCGACGAAATCGCATCACTTGCGGTCTATCTCGCCAGCGACGAAAGCGCCTTCACGACGGGCGTCGCACACATCATCGACGGCGGCTGGACGCTGTGATTTCGACGCTCCACCAAAAGCGGAATAGGGTGAGTTATTCACCTCTCCCGTGGGGAGAGGTCGGATTGCGAAGCAATCCGGGTGAGGGCGTAGAATCTCTCGATAGATTTAGTGCCCCTCTCCCCATCAGGGAGAGGGAGCAGTCCGCAGTTGCCGCAGCAATATCCTCGTAAGAAACCTCGGGAGAGCCACCGTGAACAAGATCGACCTCAACGGACGGTTCGCCGTCGTCACCGGCGGCGCGCAGGGCTTTGGCCGCGCCATCACCGAACGCTTCGCCGCCTCCGGCGCTAAGGTCGCGATCTGGGATTTCGACCAGGCTTTGGCCGAGAAAACCGCCAAAGAGATCGGCGCCGCAGTGACCGTGCTCAAGGTCGATGTCACCGATCCCGCCGCGGTCGAAGCGGCGAAGGATGCCACGCTGAAAGCGTTTGGCCGTATCGACATTCTTGTGAACAACGCAGGCATTGCGGGCGTCAACAAGACCGTTGCCGATCTGTCCTATGACGAATGGCGGCAGGTGATGAAGATCAACCTGGATGGCCCTTTCCTCTGCTGCAAGGCCATCGTGCCGGTGATGCTGAAACACAATTACGGGCGGATCGTGAACATCGCGTCCATCGCAGGCAAGGAAGGCAACCCCAACGCCTCGCACTACTCGGCCTCGAAGGCCGGTGTGATCGCGCTGACCAAATCGCTCGGCAAGGAACTGGCGGGCACCGATATCGCCGTGAACGCCGTGACACCCGCCGCCGCAAAGACCGCGATCTTCGACCAGATGACGCAGCAGCACATCGACTTCATGCTGTCGAAGATTCCGCGCGGGCGATTCCTGAAGGTGGAAGAACTGGCCTCGCTCGTGGCATGGATGGCGTCCGAAGAATGCCTCTACACAACCGGCGCGGTATTCGACATTTCCGGCGGCCGCGCGACGTATTGATCCGATCCAAACCGGATCATTTAACCGTCACGGTGATCTTCTTCGAGACAACCGGAGGATCGAAGGGATAGTGCTTGGCGTCGCCGAGCACGAGTTGAAGCGTGTGCTTCCCGGGAGGCAATTCGATGCGCGACTCGGTCTGTCCCGCGCCGAAATGAAGATGGGACTTGTCCTGCGGGATCGGCTCCTTGGGGTCGAGCGGTTCGTTCACATCGATCAGCAGATGATGGTGCCCGGCGTTGGCAAAGTTGTCGCCGGCGTGGGTAACGCCCATGTTGCGCAAACCGAAGCGGCACCAGAACGCCCCCTTGATCGTCGCACCATCCTGCGGCCAGACGAAATAGAGATACGCATCCTTGCCTGCCGGTGTTCCCTGGGCGTGAACGGCAAACGGCAGCAGCGACAGCGCCGCCGACAGCGCGATGGTCCTGATGATCGCCATAACGCCTCCTAACGGGAAAGAGCAACGCGGAAGCCGTGGGTGGGATAGCGCACGCCGACGTCATATCGGTCCCGGCTCGCCGGCCGGGCGGAACGCATATCGTTGCGCCACGAACCTGAGCGGATCACGCGCGAGGAACAATCGCCGTCACTGACCCAGGCCGAGCCGTCGGACGGCGCACCCTGATAGTTCTTGTGCCAGCAGTCCTCGACCCACTGATCGACGCCGCCGCCCATATCATGGAGTCCAAACGGATTCGCCTTGAGGCTGCCGACCTTCATCGGCTGCTCGACAGCCGCACCCTCGATGCAGTTTTTGCAGTTGACCATACCGGGCCGGAACTGATCGCCCCACCAGTATCGTGTCTGGGTGCCGCCGCGCGCGGCATATTCCCACTCCGCTTCGCTCGGAAGACGATAGGTCTTTCCCGTCATTTGCGTGAGCCATGCGACAAACTGCCTGGCATCGTTCCAGTTCACGTCCGTCACGGGTGCGTCTTCCTTGTCCACGGCCACAAACCCGCACGCCTTGGCCGCCGTGCATTCGTTCCATTCCCTCACCGTCACGGGATATTTGCCAATCGCGAATGGCTTGATCGCCACCTGATGAACCGGCTTTTCGGTGATGTCGTCATTGCTGCCCATGGCGAAACTGCCTCCGGGAAGCGAAATCATTTCAGGCTCCTTGATCGGTTGCAGCGAAGGCTGCTGCTTCGTCGCGGGCGCAGCTGCCGTGGTTGGCGCCTTTGGTGCGGCCTGAGGGGCAATCGGCGGCGGCGCCGTCTTTGCGACATCGACCGGAGATGGAGATGCCGCAGGCGACGGGCGGGCGAGCTGGCTCTCCGGCCTGACCAAAAGATACCAAAGCGCCCCGCCCGCAACAGCCAGGAGAAGCAAAGTGGCGGCAGCAAGCAATGCAATCACCAATCTGGTCCGGCCTGTCGATATCGCGGACGGATCGGGAAGAACCCGATACACCCGCACCGGGTCCGTAATGTTCTTGACCTGGCGGTCGCCGAGCGACTGATAGCCGCAAACGAGCTTGTGCTTGATCTGTTCGTAGATGCCGCCGGAAATATAGATCTGTCCCGGTGCAGCTATTCCTTCGAGGCGTGCGGCCACGTTCACGCCATCCCCATAAACATCATCGTCCTCGATAATGACGTCGCCAAGGTTGACCCCGATGCGGTAAACGATCCAGTGCTCGCGGGGCAGCGACGCATTGCGGCCGACCATGCTTTGCTGAATCACGATGCCGCACCGGACGGCTTCCACCGGGCTGTCGAAGATTGCGAGAAATCCATCGCCCGTTGTCTTGACCAGCCTGCCATGATGTTCCGCGATGGTCGGCTCGATCAGATCGCGTTCAATCCGCTTGACGCGCGCATAAGTCCCGTCTTCATCCATCTGCATCAGGCGGCTGTAACCCGAGATATCGCCTGCGATGATGGCCGCGAGACGGCGCGACGACGCATCGTGCGAAGACCCTCCGTCGTTGCTCGAATGGATATGATGGATTTCGCCGCGCATGATCAGCGCCTCGCCATCGGAACACGCAACTTTCACGGCGGCGAATGATGTTTCGCCGCTTGGCATCAAGCAGGCGCGAAAGCTACGCCGGACAGCTTGTTCCGACAATCACCTGAAAGATATTCGGCTCGGTTCCCGATAGGTCAGACTGACTGCCGGATAAGGCCGAGGTTCGCGAACTGCTCTAGTCCGGATCCGATTCGTGACCGTGCAGATAGCCCTTGACCTTGGGGTCCGGCATCAGGATCGCAGCGAAGAACGCGATGCCGCACAGAATGGTCACGTACCAGAAGAAGCTCGACTCGATGCCGTGATCCTTGAACCACAACGCGACGTACTCCGCAGAGCCGCCGAACAGCGCATTCGCGATGGCATAGGCGAAGCCGACGCTGAGCGCCCTCACCTCCGGTGGAAACATCTCCGCTTTCACGACGCCGCTGATCGAGGTGTAAAGCGACACGATCGCCAGTGCTAGGACGATCAGGACATACGCCATGTACGGACTGGTGACGCCGCCGATCGCGTACATCAGCGGCACAACACACAGCGTCGCCAGCAATCCGAATATCCGCATCTGCGTACGGCGACCGATCCTGTCCGACAACGCACCGAACGGCGGCTGCATGATCATGTAGGTGAAAAGAACCGCGCTCATGACGATGTTCACCGTACGGTGATCCATATGCGCCGAGTTCACCAGATACTTCTGCATATAAGTGGTGAACGTATAGAAGATCAGCGATCCGCCCGCCGTATAGCCGAGCACCAGCAGGAACGGCTTCAGGTGATGGGTGAATATGTTGCGCAGGGTGCCCGCGCCCTCCTGCGAGCGGCTCTTTTCGGACGACGTCTCGTGCAGTGACATCCGCAAATAAAGTGCGACGATGGCACAGAGCGCGCCGATCAGGAACGGAATACGCCAGCCCCACGCGCGCAATTCCGCATCCGTCATCGAAAGCTGAACGACGAGCACGACGAGCGATGCCAGAAGCTGCCCGCCGATCAGAGTGACATATTGGAACGATGCGTAGAAACCGCGTTTGCCCGGAAGCGAGACCTCGCTCATGTAGGTCGCGGTGGTGCCATATTCGCCGCCGACCGAAAGTCCCTGCACCATGCGGGCCAGCAACAGCAGGATCGGCGCCGCGACGCCAATAGTGTCATGGGTCGGCAGCAGGCCGATGGCGAGCGAGCCTCCGCACATCATCAAGATGGATGTGACCATCGAGGTCTTGCGGCCGTATCTGTCGGCGATGGTGCCGAAAATATATCCGCCGATCGGCCGCATCAGAAAGCCGATGGCGAACACCGCAGCGGTTTGCAGCAGTTGCGTGGTCTGGTTGCCGGCGGGAAAGAACGCGTGCGCGAAATAGAGCGCCGTGAATGCGTAAGCGTAGAAATCGTACCATTCGACGAGATTGCCCGATGAACTTCCGACAATGGCCCAGATTCTCCTGCGGCGGTCGGCGTGCTGTTCCGCCGTCAGTGTCATGGTGCTCATCGCTTTCTCCCCTTCGGTGAATGGTTCAAACGAAACGGTGCACTTTACCTGTGGCTCAAGCCTTGCCGGGACCCTCCCGCCGCATGAAATCGAAATCGCAGCCTTCATCGGCCTGCGTGATCGTTTCATGAAAAAGGTGGGCATAGCCGCGCGCGGCCCAGTCGGGCGCCACCGGCTTGGACAATGCTTTCTGGCGCATCGTCAGTTCGACTTCATCGACCAGAAGATCGATGCGCCGTTTCGCAACATCGAGCCGGATCATGTCGCCAGTCTGCACCAGCGCAAGCGGACCACCCACCGCCGACTCCGGCGTGATGTGCAGAACGATGGTGCCGAATGCTGTGCCGCTCATGCGGGCATCCGAGATTCGCACCATGTCCTTGACGCCGGTGCGCAGGATTTTCTGCGGGATCGGCAGATATCCAGCCTCCGGCATACCCGGCGCGCCCTTCGGGCCGGCATTGCGCAGGACCAGCACATCATCGGCCTTCACATCGAGATTGGGATCGTCGACACGGAGCGTCATGTCCTCAACCGATTCGAACACCACCGCCCGCCCGGTGTGCTGAAGCAGCTTCGGCGTCGCCGCCGACTGTTTGATGACAGCACCTCGCGGCGCCAGATTGCCGTGCAGCACGGCCATCGCGCCTTCGCGGTTGATTGGATTGTCGCGAGGCCGGATCGCATCCTGCCCCGGAACTTCCTCCGCATTGGCGACGACATCGCGCAGCGTTCCACCCGCGATGGTTTTCGCATCGAGATCGATCAGGTCGCCGAGCTGCTTCATCAGCTTCGGCACGCCACCCGCGTGATGGAAGTGCTCCATATAATGTGCGCCCGACGGCTTGAGATCGATCAGCACCGGCACCTCGCGGCCGAGCTTGTCGAACGCATCGAGGTCGATGCGATGCGGCGTCCGATTGGCTATCGCCGTCAGATGAATCAGCCCGTTGGTCGAGCCGCCGATGGCCTGCAACACCACCTGCGCATTCCTGAGCGCGGCCGGCGTCAGCAGTTCGCTGGGACGCGGGCCTCCGGTCACGGCCATTTCAGCGGCGCGCTTGCCGCTGTGTTCGGCCGAGCGTATTCGCTCGGAATGCGGCGCGGGAATCGTCGCGCTCATCGGCAGCGACAGGCCCAGCGCCTCGGTGACGCAGGCCATGGTGCTGGCGGTGCCCATCACCATGCAGGTGCCGACCGACGGCGCGAGGCGCCCGTTGACAGCCTCGATCTCATCCTGATCGATTTCACCCGCGCGAAACTTGCCCCACATGCGACGGCAATCGGTGCAGGCGCCCAGCACCTCGCCCTTGTGATGCCCGACCACCATCGGCCCCACCGGGATCACCACGGTCGGCAGATCGGCGCTCACCGCCGCCATGATCTGCGCCGGCAGGGTCTTGTCACAACCGCCGATCACGACGATCGCATCCATCGGCTGAGCGCGGATCATCTCTTCGGTATCCATCGCCATCAGGTTGCGCAGATACATCGAGGTCGGATACGAAAAACTCTCGGCAATCGAAATGGTGGGAAACACCATCGGCATCGCACCCGCCAGCATGACGCCCCGCTTCACCGCCTCGATGATCTGCGGGACATTGCCGTGGCAGGGATTATAATCGCTGTAGGTGTTGGTGATGCCGACAATCGGGCGCTCCAGCGCGTCGTCGGAATAGCCCATCGCCTTGATGAAGGCCTTGCGCAGGAACAGCGAAAATCCGGGATCGCCGTAGCTGGTCAGCCCTTTCTTGAGACCCTTTGTCATTGTGTCTTCTCGTCCTGGTGTCCTGAAAGCGTGATCGGCCGCGTCGGCCATTCCTGCGCATGCGCAAGCGTCGCTGCACACAGCGATACCATGAGCGCGATTGCGATCCTTGCGGCGGTCATGCGGCGGAGGTAGGCCGCGCGCGCGACGTGGCGAGGCGCAGCACGTCGAGATAGCTAGGAGCGACGTCAACCCGCTGGATGAGGCCCTTCTCGGTGAGCAGGCGGTGTGCCTCCTCGAGCCGGTAGCACGGCAGATACATGAACAGGTGATGCTCGGCGTGATAGTTCACCCAGTACGGCGCGATCAACGCGCGCTCGACGATGTTCGCATGGGTTGTGCGCGCATGGCTGAACGGATCTGGACCGGTCGAGGTGCAGGCATGCTCGGCAATGTTGCGCACGCGGGTCACCAGCGGAAACCATGTCGCCATCGCGACGACCCAGACGCCGAAGAACCAGATGCCCGCACCGGCCAGCCAGAACAGGCCGAACAAAATCGCGTTGACGCCGAGAAACCGCTGCATGGCGATCCGGCCGCTGGTCAGGAAGTTCTCGGTCTCCTCATCGCGCATCGCGTCCGTCAGCACAGGTTCGCGCCGGGCGAACAGCGCCTTGAATGACGGCGAACGCTGCTTGATGAAGGTTTGCCCGGTGAGGTCGCGGAAAGCCTTGCGGTAGAAGCTGTCCTTTGAAATCGGAAACGGCGCCGATAGCCCAAGATCGGGATCTTCCGGCTGCTGCGTGAACCGGTGATGCTTGAGATGGTAGGCGCGATAGCCCCCCAGCGTCGCGCCCACCGGCACGGCGCAGATCCAGTTGCCGACGAACTCGTTGATCTTCTGGTTGGTGTGCAGTCCGCCGTGAGCCGCCTCGTGCATCAGGATCGCCAGCCCAAGTTGCCGCGTGCCGACAATCATCACGGCGGCCAGCCAGATGAACGGGTTCGGCCAGATCGTCACAAGGGCAACGGCGGCGGCGATGGTCCCCCAGCAATGCACGACCAGCCACATGCCACGCCAGGAGTCACGCGCGGTCAGCCGCGCCCATTCCTCGGCAGAAAAGATCGTCTTCGGGTCGACACGTTCAACGGCCGGCATGGCGTTCTCCCTGCGGTCGATTTTGCCTCGACTCTTCAGGCTACATCGTAGCGCCTAATACCCAAGGCGCAAATTCCGCAGCGCCGAAATCGAACGCCTCGCTCTTGGTCTGTTGTCCGGAGGCGACCCGCAGAATCAGGTCGAAAATACGCTGGCCGCATTGCTGCACGGTTTCGTCACCGTCCAGGATGGTTCCGCAGTTGACGTCCATGTCGTCTTCCATGCGGCGGAACATCGGCGTGTTGGTCGCGAGCTTGATCGAAGGTGACGGCTTGCAGCCGAACACGCTGCCGCGCCCTGTGGTGAAACAGACGAGGTTCGCACCCCCCGCCACCTGCCCCGTGGCGGCCACCGGATCGAAGCCCGGCGTATCCATGAAGGTGAAGCCTTTTTTGGTGACCGGCTCGGCATAGCCGACCACATCGACGAGGTTGGTGCTGCCGGCTTTGGCCATCGCGCCGAGGGACTTTTCAAGAATGGTGGTGAGACCACCGGCCTTGTTGCCAGGGCTGGGGTTGGAATCCATCTCCGCGCTGTTGCGCTCGGTGTAGTCTTCCCACCACCGCATCAAGGCGACGAGTTTCTCGCCGACTTCAGGACTGACCGCACGGCGTGTGAGAAGGTGCTCCGCGCCATAGGTCTCGGGTGTCTCGGAGAGGATCACCGAGCCGCCATGGCGCACCAAGAGATCGCTCGCCGCGCCCAGCGCCGGGTTGGCCGACACACCGGAGTAACCGTCCGAGCCACCGCATTGAAGCGCGACTGTCAGTTCACTCGCCGGACATGGCTCCCGCTTGATGTTGTTCGATTCCGCCAGCACTTCGCGCACGAACGCGACCGCCTTCTCCACCGTCTTGCGCGAACCGCCGACATCCTGAATGTCCAGCGATCGCAGGCGTCCCGCCAGCCTCTGTTCTTCCAGAAATCCGCCGATCTGGTTCATCTCGCAGCCAAGGCCGAGAATGATCACATGCGAAAAATTCACATGGCGCGCGTAGCCGCCGAGCGTGCGGCGAAGCACCGTCAGCGGCTCAAGCTGGGTCATGCCGCAACCGGTCTTGTGGGTCAGCGCGACAACGCCGTCGACGTTCGGGAACGCCGCCAGCGGGTCGTGGCCGGTGAAGGGATTGCGCTTGAACACATCGGCGACGAGCCCCGCGACATGCGCGCTGCAATTCACCGAAGTCAGAATGCCAATGTAATTGCGTGTCGCCACGCGTCCATCGGGGCGGCGGATGCCCTGAAACGTCGCCGGTAGATCGAAGTTCGGCGTCGGCTTGACGTCCACGCCATAGGCATAGTCCTTGGAGAACTCACCCATCCCGATGTTCTGCACATGGACATGCTGGCCCGGCGCGATCGGAACGGTGGCAAAACCGATGATCTGACCGTAGCGCATCACCGGCTCGCCGACGGCGATCGGCTTCACCGCCACCTTGTGGCCCGCGGGAATGCGTTCGGTCGCGGCGACACCCTGCGCCACTTCGGCGCCAGGCAGCAGTGCGGTTCGCGCAATCACCACGCTGTCATCGGAGTGAAGACGGATTACGGGTGTCGCGGCCATGGCTATTGTCCTTGTTGGCTCTGGCGTCTTTCACCTCTCCCCGCAGGCGGGGAGAGGTGAAGATGCTATGCCTTGCCGCCGGAGTTCTTCCGCGTCTCGGCGATATGGCTCTTGGCGGACATCGCGAGCAATCCGCTGTCATTCATGATCGTCACCAGCTTGAACCCGCGCTCGATGGCGAGTGCGGCGCCCGGCGCGCCGCTGCAATGAATGCCGGGGAAAATGCCGCGCTT
The DNA here is from genome assembly GCF_058794875.1 of Afipia sp. GW823-FHT06G09. Lineage (NCBI taxonomy): Bacteria > Pseudomonadati > Pseudomonadota > Alphaproteobacteria > Hyphomicrobiales > Nitrobacteraceae > Afipia > Afipia sp. GW823-FHT06G09. The sequence goes on along the minus strand of NZ_JBXAHF010000004.1, from coordinate 25,316 downwards.
GTCGCATTCCTTCACGATCCGCTCATAGATCTTGATGATTTCCGGTTCGGTCCGGTCGAGCGTCGGATGCAGGCCATAGGAAAAGCCGAGATCGGACGGGCCGATATAGACGCCGGCAATGCCCTTCACGTCGAGGATCGCTTCGAGATTTTCGACCGCGGTCTTGGTCTCGATCATCGGAATGCAGAGCGTCTCTTCATTGGCCGTCTGCTGATAGGTACCCGCTGAACCGTACATCATGGCGCGAATCGGACCGTTGCTGCGGGTGCCGCGCGGCGGATACTTCGCATACTGCACGAAGCGCTCGGCTTCCTCTTTCGTGTTGATCATCGGGCAGATGACGCCGTATGCGCCGCCGTCGAGCACCTTGCCGATGATGCCGGGCTCATTCCATGGCACGCGCACCATCGGTGTCACCGGATGCGCCTGCATCGCCTGGAAGCACTGGATCATCGACTGATAATCCTGCACGCCGTGCTGCATATCGACGGTGACGCTGTCGAAACCGCACTGCGCCATCACCTCGGCAGAAAAGCCGGAGGGGATCGCAAGCCAGCCGTTGACCACCACCTTGCCCGCAGCCCAGATTTCCATGACCTTGTTTGCCATACGATCGTTTCCCGTTTCTGTTTTGATTGTTGTTGCTTGGTTTGGACGCGGGTCATGCATGAGATGCCCTCCGGCTAAACCTGATCCTCGACCTATCCGGTCGCCTTGGCAACGGCGGCATCATCGATACCGACCGACCGCGCCGTTGCCGTGATGGAATTCCATGTCTCGTCGGTCAGGGGCACCCCGTTTTTGGTGCGCTCCGCGCGCGTGGCCGCTTCCGGCTCGCCCGGAATCAGCACCGCATCGTGCCCCTGCGCCAGCTTGCTGTCCTTGAAATAGGCGATGTACCGGGCGACTTCCCCATCGAAGAAATGCGCGGGGTCGACCACCTTCGGATCGATGAAGATCGCCAGCATGCCGTTGGAGAAACGCCGGTCGGTCTTGGTCGCACCGTTGCCGGTCAGCGCGCCGCCGAGCAGTTCGCACATCAGCGCGAGGCCCGAGCCCTTGTGCTCGCCGAATGCGCGGATAGCGCCCTTGCCCTGTGCATGGACACGCGGGCCATCGGCTTCATAAGGCCCGTAAAGCACATGCGGGTCTTCGCTGAGCGTGCCATCCTGATCGACCAGCGCGCCCTTCGGCAGCTTCTTGCCGCCGCGGCTCGCCACCATCACCTTGCCTTCGGCAACGATGGAGGTTGCAAAATCCAGCACCACCGGCCCTTGTCCGGGGCGCGGAATGCCGACGCAATAAGGCGCAGTGGAGAGCTTGCGCGCGACGCCGCCATAAGGCGCGACCAGCACCGAGCCCGCTGCATTGACGAAGAAGATCGAGACCAGACCTTCCGCCGCCGCCATTTCCGCCCAGTCGCCGACACGCCCGAGGTGACCTGAATTCTTCAGCGTCATCGCGGAGAGACCAACGGCCTTGCATTTGTCGATGCCGACTCTCACGGCTTGCGGCGTCACTGTTTGCCCATAGCCGAAGCCGCCATCGACCACCGCGATCGACGGCGTGTCGACCACCAGCTTGATGGTCTGATCGGGAATGATCGCGCCCTCTTTCACCCACTTCACATACTGCGGCACGCGGATGACGCCGTGGCTGTCGTGGCCGGTGAGGTTCGCTGTCGTCAAATACATAGCGATGCGATCCGCCTCAGCTTTCGAGGAGCCGGCACGGGAGAAGATGTCAGATACGAAGCCGATCAGCTTCTGGGAGTTGATTGTTACCATCGTTAAACAGCTGCCTTGGTATGGCCGCCTAGATAAGCGGCTCTGATTGCTTCGTTGCTCCACAGTTCGTCGGGTTTGCCGCCGAGAGCAAGACGGCCCGTTTCCAGCACGTAGCCGTAGTCGGCGACGGACAATCCCATTCGCGCATTTTGCTCGACAAGTAAAACGGTCGTTTCCTTGCGGATTTCGGCGATGATGCGAAACACGGCCTGCACGATCACCGGCGCAAGGCCGAGCGACGGCTCATCAAGCAACAAGAGCCGCGGCTTTGCCATCAGCCCGCGCGCCACCGCCACCATCTGCAACTGCCCGCCGGATAGTGTCCAGCCGAGCTTGTCGGAAAACGCGCGGATATCGGGGAACAGATCGAACATCGCATCGGCTTCGCGCGACAGTTGCGCTTTCGCGACCCGGCGATTCGACGCGCCGAGCATAATGTTTTCTTTCACGGTGAGGCCGGGAAACACCCGCCGCCCCTCCGGAACGTGCGAAATACCGAGACGCACGATAGCTTCCGGTCCGAGGCCCACAATCGACTTGCCGTCGAACAGGATTTCCCCGGCCGCTGGCTTGGCGAGGCCTGATATCGCACGCAGCGTGGTGGACTTGCCCGCCCCGTTGGAGCCGAGCAGCGTCACCACCTGCCCCTGCTCCACCTTCAGTGAAATGCCCCGCAACGCTTCGATTTCGCCGTAGAGCACAATGAGGTCGTTGATCTCGAGCAAAGCCATGACTCACTCCGTCCCGAGATAAGCGGAAATAACATCGGGATGCTGCAACACCGCCAGCGACTCGCCGTCGGCAATGCGTTTGCCGAAGTTGAGCACGGTGATGTGCTGCGCCGCCTCGCGCACCAGCGTCATGTCGTGATCGATGATGAGAATGGTGAGCCCTTGCGCTGCGATGCGCTTGAGCAGGTCATGCAGTTCGACCTTCTCGCTGGAGTTCAGACCGGCCGCAGGTTCGTCCAGCAGCAACAGCGTTGGATTTCCCGCCAGTGCGCGGGCGATCTCGATCAGGCGCTGGTGGCCATAGGAGAAGCTGGATACCAGTTCGTTGGCCCGCCCGCCGAGGCCGACGAACGTCAGCGCCGACATCGCCCGCTGCGTCAGCGCGTCCTGACCGCCCTCGCCGATCAGCGTATTGCCCGGACGCTCCGCGCCGATCACCACGTTTTCCAGCGCACTCATCGAGCGGAACAGCCGGATATTCTGAAAGGTACGGCCAAGGCCCGCCGCCGTGCGCTGGTGCGCGGGCATGTCGGTCACGTCGGTGCCATCGAGGACGATCCTGCCGGCGGTCGTCTTGTAGAGGCCGGACAGCATATTGAGTGTGGTGGTCTTGCCCGAACCATTCGGTCCGATCAGCGCGTGGACGCTGCCCCGGCGCACGGAGAGATCGACCTTGTCGACGGCCTTCAGACCGCCGAAGTGCTTCGACAGGCCGGTGACTTCAAGCACCATGTCGCCACCGATCCTGGCCGGTGCAAGTTGCAGCGCGGGGCTAGCAATCTGCGGCGGCGTCCTCGCCCGCCATCTGGTGATGATCTCCTGAACGAAACCCCAGATGCCGTCCGGCATGAAGCGCACAATCAGGATCACGAACAGTCCGTAGATCGCCAGATACAGTCCCGGAATGTTCTTCAGGAAGCGTAGCCATTCCGGAATCAGGATCAGCAACCCGGTGCCGATCACGGCGCCGATTGGCGATCCGACGCCGCCCAGCAGCGCCATGGTGAGGAAGACGATCGATTCCGCGAAGGAGAACTGATCCGGGCTGACATAGGAGAAGCCACCGGCGAACAATCCGCCGCCGATTCCGCCAAGCAGCGCAGACAACGCAAAGGCCGCGACCTTGGTGCGGAAGATATCGATGCCCGCGACGCCCGCAGCGAGTTCGTTGTCCCGAACCGCGCGCATGGCGCGGCCGATCCGCGTATCCGGCAGATGCCAGACGAGATAGCCGATCACCGCGAGCGCCGCGACGCAGAACGCGAGAAACGACTGCTGCGACTGGAACAGCGCCGGCCGTCCGATTTTCGAGATGCCGTCGGGGCCGCGCGTCAGCCAGATCGCATTAATCATGACCAGCGTGACAATCTGCTGGAACGAGATCGTGACCATGGCGAGGTAATGGCCGCCAAGCTTGAGCGTGCTCATGCCCAGCAGCGCTCCGGCGGCCAGCGCCAGCAGAGAACCTGCCACAAGACATATCCAGAAGTTGATCTGGTAGTCGGCAGTTCCGAGACCGACCGCATAGGCGCCCAGTCCGAAAAATGCCGCCTGCGCCAGATTGATCTGTCCGCACAGCCCGAGCACGACCGTCAGACCGAACACGGCGATGGCAAACGTGGCCGCCTGCATCAGGATGTTGAGAACGTAACCATCGAAGTTCATCGTCGCCGCGACAAACACGGCGATCGCGGCGACGATAAAATATGGCAGATGCCGCAGCACCAGCGGCGTCGAGCGCAGGGTGGCGGTGACCGGCATGTTCTGGCTCGGCATGCTCATGCTTTTTCCGCCACGCGTTCGCCGAAGATGCCTTGCGGACGGAAGACCAGGAACAGGATCAGCACAAGGAACGCGAATGCATCCTTGTACGGAACCGACACATAAGCCGCGCCGAAGGTCTCGATGATGCCGAGCGCGATCCCGCCGATGATTGCGCCGGTCACATCGCCGAAGCCGCCGATGATCGTGGCCGCGAATGCCTTCAGCGCAATCGTCGCGCCCATCTGGATCGAGACGAACAGGATCGGCGCGACCAGGATGCCGGCCAGCCCGCCAAGCACCGCGGAATAGATGAAGGTGATCATGATCATGCTCGACACCGAGATGCCGAGAAGCGACGCCATTTCCTTGTCCTGCGACGTCGCCTGAAGCTTCTTGCCGAGCATCGTGTGCTCGAAGAACCAGTAGTTCAGGATCACCAGCGCAATGGTCACGGCGATGATCAGCAGATACTGGCTGTCGAGATAGACCGGCCCGAGTTGAATGCCCGGTGTCTCAAACCACCCCTCCAGCACCTGCGGCGCCGGTCCGTAGATCGCCAGTACCGAATTCGCCAGAAAGATCGATGCGCCGATGGTGGCGATGATGACCGGCAGAAAGGTGCGGTGACGCAGCGGATAGTACACGCCGAGATTGAAGATCACGCCGAACAGCGCCATGCCGCCCAGCGCTATCAGAAATGACAGCCAGTACGGCCATTGCAGATCGACCGCGAACACCACCATCAGGAATGCCGCCACCATCGAGAACTCGCCCTGCGCGAAATTCACGACGTTGGTCGCGCGGAAAATCAGCACGAAGCCGAGCGCCACCAGCGCATACACGGAGCCGATGCCGATGCCCGTGAAGAGCAATTGAAGAATCTGATCCATATGAGGCTCGCTCAAGAGAGACGGGGCACGTTGCTGGCGGCGTCATTGCGAGGAGCGAAGCGACGAAGCAATCCATCCTTCTTTTGCTTTGGATTGCTTCGCTTCGCTCGCAATGACGGCGGCGGGCTCGTGCACAACTGGCGAAACGCCGCCGACATAGTGTCTATCGCTTCGCTTCGATATGCTTCTCGAAGACGATGTTGCCCTTGTCGTTCTTCACGATGTTGTAGCCGTGAAGGCCGTCGCCGTTTTCATCGAAGTTGTACTGGCCTTCCGCGCCTTCGAATCCCTTGATCGCGAGGATCGCAGAACGGACCTTTTCCGGCTCGGTGGACTTTGCGGTGTTCATCGCCTTGGCGAGCACGGTGACGGCGTCATAGGTCCATGCGCTCTGATTATCCGGCGCAAGCTTGTAGGCATCGCGATACGCCTTGCCGTAGGCCTTGGCCGTCGGACTGGACTCTTCCGCATAATCGGCGACACCGTAGGTTCCGTAGAGCGACGCACCCGCAAGGCGGGTCGAGGATACGCCGACGATGGACGGCGAGCCGACCCAGGGAATGTTGACGCCGAGCTGGCGCAACTGGCGCGCGAAGATGCCGAGATCGTTCTCGAACGTGAAGTAAGAACCGAGAACGTCCGCACCGGACTGCTTGATCGCCAGCACCACCGGGGTGAAGTCCTGACTCTGGTTGGCATAACCCTGATCGAGCACCGGCGTGATGCCGAGCTTGCTCAGTCCCTCGGTCAGCGCCTTGCCGCCCGCCGTGCCGAACGCGTCGGTGGAATGCAGCACCGCCCACTTCTTCTTGCCGAGCGTGTTGCTACCGTAGTCGGCGATCACGCTGCCGGAATAGCTGTCGTTCGGGCGGAAGCGGAACAGCCATTTGTTGCCCATATGGGTCAGGTTCGGATCGGTTCCACCGATCGCCATCGGCTTGCCGAGCTTCAGGACATCCGGCGCCATGGCATGCACCTGCGTCGAGCGGATCGAGCCGAGGAACGCAACGATATCCTGCTGCGCGGCGAGCTTGGAGAATGCGAGCACGACACCGGGATTGGTGGTCTGGTCGTCTTCGGTGATGAGTTCAACCTGCTTGCCGAGAACGCCGCCTGCCTTGTTGACGGCCTCCAGCGCCAGCTTTGCGCCGTTCAAGGCGAACTTTCCCTGCTCGGCGGCGGAGCCGGTGACTGGAAGGACCATACCGATCTTGATGGTCGCGCCCTGAGCCCCGGCACTTCTTATCAACGAAGGCGCTGCAAGGACCGCACCAACGCCAACGGAAAACTCACGTCTCGTCAATTTCATCGTCGTCCTCCCAAATGGCCGTGCTTTTTTCCGCCGGCCTTGGACAGGATTAGAAGTCCGAAAAACGAGATTGTCTACCGCTCCAGGGAGGAAATATCCCAAACATCCGATCATTGCACCGCAGCGCGCGGAACACCCGAAAAGCGCCGAACGCAGCCTGACGAGCCGATGTCACAAGACTTACATGCAGCCCGGCACCGCTATTTTCTCGTTTTGGTGCACCGCGCCACATTTTCCAGTGAACCAAAGCGTGGTATGAGCGACAAATACTTATCGCCCGCTAACGATGGTGTTTAGAGATGTCTTTCCCGGTGTCGTGTTTTGATTTTCGTGGTTTCCGCGGTGCCGCCCTGGCCGCCGCATTCCTGATGGCTCCCGCGCTCGCACAAGCCGAGCCCGCGCCATTTGCCAATTATGCAGGCAACTGGTCCGGCAACGGCACGATTACCATCGCCGAAGGCGGTACCGAGCGTATCCGCTGCCGCGGCACCTATACGGTGGACGGTAGCGGCAACAACCTGCACCAGGTGCTCCGCTGCGCCAGTGACAGCTACAAGTTCGAACTGACCAGCGACATCGCAGCACGGGGCGGCAATATCACAGGCTCCTGGAGCGAAGCCAGCCGCGGCGTCAACGGCAGCGTCGAGGGCAGCATCGCGAACGGTCAGGTCACCGCACTGGTCCAGACCAACGGCTATGCAGCGACCTTCAACGTGGTGACGCGCGGCAACCGACAGTCGGTCAACATCAGTTCCAAGGGCGAGCTGCGCGGCGTGACCATCAGCCTCGCGAAGAGCAACTAAAGCGCGGAATTTAAAAAGGCCCGCCGATGATGATCGGCGGGCCTTTTGCTGTCTGGAATCGAGGGGCGTCTCGCCTACTTCCTGCCCCATGCCGCCTTGATGCGGTGAGACGTGCTGATCAGCCACATCGCCGTCGGCCGCAAAATGAAGAGATCGGCGATCAGCGCCGCGATCATGGCGAAGGCGCTGAGCCATCCGAACAGGCGCAGCGACGGCAGATCGGAAAACACCGTCACAACCAATCCGCAGGCCAGCACCACCGTGGTCAGGATCAAGGCCGGGCCGACCAGAACCGTGGCGCGTTCGACCGCCTGCGCCTCGTCGACACCCGGCTTTTCTTCAAGCCGCAAGCGGTTGAGGAAGTGAATTGTCGCACTCAATCCCAACCCGAACGACACCGTCAACGCGACCACACTGGCGAATTGCAGCCCCTCGCCCAGAAACCACAACACGGTGCCCGAGAGAACCACCGGGAAAATACCGGGCAGGATGCTCGCGAACATCACGACCACCGAGCGGAACGCCAGACCGATAAAGGCCGCCACCAGAATAAACTCGATGGTCAGGCCATGATTGAGCTTGCCGATCATGCTGGCGCTGTTGCGCGCGGCGATGGCCGACAGACCGGTCACCGCGATATTGTAACCGGGGTGAGCGCTGCGGACCGCGCCCATCGCGGCGTCGAGCTTCTCGACCGTCGGCAGAATCTGGCTCGAGTCGAGATCAGGCACGCGCCCCGATACCACGACCGCGTCCTGCTGCTCGGAAATGAAGCGCCGGACCAGATAGGCCGGCAACAGGTCAACGTACTCTTTCAGGATCGCCACGTCCGAACGGCCGGCCTTTTCCGCCAGCCAGCGGCGCAGCGTCTCGATCGACCAGACGTTGCCGACTCCCGCCTGCTTCTCGATGATCGAGTGAACGGCGGCGATGGTATCGAGCGTTTCCTGATCGTAGAGCGACTTGCCCTTCGGAAACTCGATCAGCACGTCGATCGGGTTGGCGCCGGTCAGCTTGGCATCGAGACGGCTTGAGGCTTCGACGGCCTGCTGCTTGTCCGGCACCTGATCGGCCAGCCGATATCTGGGCTCAAGGCTCGCGTAGATGATGCCGAGACCAACGACCACGACCAGTGCAATCAGGCTGAAAAGACCGGGGTGACCGACCATGCGCTTGGCGATCCACGCGCAGAACGCGCGCAGCGCTTCCACGCCCCGGTCTGCGCCCTTGATCTTGGTCGCGAGCAGATTCTCTTTCCGGACCAGCAGAACGCCGAACACCGGCACCAGCGACAGCACGGCAATCAGCGCGATGATCGTCGCCATCAATCCGGCTTCGCCGAAAGTGCGGATCAGGTCGGAGTCGGAAAACTGCAGGGCAAGGAACGACAGCGCCGCCGTGCCGTGGGTCAGCACGCAGGCCGGTCCGACCACCAGCACGGCATTACGAAACGCCGTGTACTTGTCCTCACCCGCAATCAGCCGGTCGCGCGCGGCGAAAGTGAGCTGCATCGAGTCGGCGAAACTGATCACCATGATCAGCGGCGTCATCACGTTCAGGAACATGTTGAGGCTGAAGCCGAGCCAGCCCAGCGTGCCGATCGACAGCAGGATCGCCAGCAGCGGCGGAAATGCCGCGACGATCATGAACGAAACGCGACGGAAGAAGATGATCGCGATGATACAGCCGGCCAGAATGCCCGCGATGTTGTAGGTCAGACCGTCCCGCTCGACCGCGTTGCGGATTTCGAGCTGCATGACCGGCACACCGGACAACTGGCTGCTGAGCCCGGTATCCGCGAGGTCTTCGGTCATCAGCTTGCGGACTTCACCGATGGTGGCGTTGAGACCCTTGTTGCCGACGATCTTCGGGTCCAGCGCCAGCACGATCAGCGCAAGCGTGCCGTCGTCCGACAGCAGTTTACCCTTGATGACTTCGTTTTCCTTTACGCGCTTGATGAAGGCATCATATGCGGCGCCCTCCGGCAGCGTTTCAGGAAACAGGGCTGCGGGAAGCCGTCCGCCCTCGGGCGGCTGCCGGGCGGAGAACAGCGAGATGATGCCGCGCGTCCCGTCGACGAGTTGCAGATCGGTGACCAGATCGCGCAACTTTTCGAGCGAGGCGCGCTCCAGCAGCGACTTTCCTTCCACCACCACCAGCACATCGTATTCGCTGGACGGGAAGCGCTTGGTGACCTCTTCGTACTGCTTGTATTCGGGGGTGTCGGAGCGGAACAGCTGGCTCAGCGAGTCGTCGATCTTGATGCGCTGGATGCCGAACACCGCGACCACGCACAGCGCGAGCAGGATGACCGCCGCCGTACGGGGCGCGCGCAGCGCAATCAGCCCGATCCGTTCCAGGCCGAACGCAATGCTGAAGTGTTTTTTTCCGGAATCGCTGTGAGCGGGCTCTTTTGAAATCTGATGCAACGGGACGGTTCCGATTCGAAGGTAAGCCGACGTTTTGTCTAGCAGATTTCCCCGGCGTGGTGGTTCGCAAGTCCGCTTTATTTCCACCGCGCGCTCTTGACGCGCCCCGCCATGACAGGAATGCAACACCCGCCATGGGGCCAAATTTGCCCCAAAATGCGGCAAACTGGCTCGTCATATCCATGCGGAAACCGAGCCGAATACCGGTTTTTGCGCCCCGCCCGGTCCTGATATAACCCCCGCCATGTCATACAAGGTCGCTGCTTTTTATCAGTTCATCGCGCTCCCCGATTTCGAGAATCTGAGGGAGCCCCTGCGCAACATGTGCGTGGCTCTCGATATCAGGGGGATCATTCTCCTCGCCGCCGAGGGCATCAACGGGACGGTTGCGGGCCGCGAGGCTTCCATCGACGCCCTGATAAACCAGTTGCAGAACGGTGCGCTGTTCAACGGCCGGCTCGACAATCTGGAACTGAAATTCTCCACCGCGAACGAGATGCCGTTCAACCGGATGAAAGTCCGGCTGAAAAAAGAGATCGTCCGGCTCGGCGATCCCGAAACCGACCCCAACGCGAGGGTCGGCATCTATGTCGATGCCGCCGACTGGAACGCGCTCATCAAACAGGACGACGTGCTGCTGCTCGACACCCGCAACGGCTTCGAGGTCGAGATGGGGACATTCGAGGGCGCCGTCGATCCGAAGATCACCCGCTTTGGCGAATTTCCGGACTTCGCCGGCCGGACGCTCGATCCCGGCAAGCACAAGAAAATAGCGATGTTCTGCACCGGCGGAATTCGCTGCGAGAAGGCCAGCTCCTACCTGCTGTCGCAGGGTTTCGAGGAGGTCTATCACCTCAAGGGCGGCATCCTGAAATATCTCGAGGAGATTCCCGAAGCGCAAAGCCTGTGGCGCGGCGAATGTTTCGTCTTCGACCAGCGCATCGCGCTCGGTCACGGGCTCAGCGAACGTCAGGTCCTGCGCGGAGACGGCGCGGACCACACCGACGCCACCGAGATCGACATGAGCGAGCAAGCCGATGACTGAACCCGCCTCGCCCGCTTCACGCATTGATGCGCTGGAAATCCGCATCGCGTATCTCGACGAGACCATCGAGACCCTGAACAGCACCATTACCGCGCAATGGAAGCAGATCGACGCCCTGAGCCGGGAGATGCTGGCCCTGCGCGAGCGGCTTGATGACGCCGAGATGAAATCGGAGACGGGCTCCCCGCCCGATCAGCCACCCCCTCATTATTAACACCAGTGGCGGCTGGGCCCACCCGTGCCGCCAGCGCATTTAATGTGCAGGGCACTGAAGCACCGGCAAAAAAATTGGTAATTCCATGCGGGATATGTATGGTCCGGCCTTGAGGAAACTGGGGAGGACAATAATGCGTAAAATTGCAATTCTCGCTGGCGTGGCGGCCGCACTGGCTGCAGCACCGGCGGCAGCCGACGATCTCAAGATCGCGCTGATCTACGGTAAAACCGGACCGCTGGAAGCCTATGCCAAGCAGACCGAAAACGGCCTGCGCATGGGTCTGGAATACGCCACCAAGAACACCATGACGGTCGACGGCCGCAAGATCGTCCTGATCACCAAGGACGACCAGGGCAAGCCGGACCTCGCCAAGGCGGCGCTGGCCGAAGCCTATCAGGACGACAAGGTCGATCTCGCCATCGGCACCACCGCCTCTGGCGCGGCGCTGGCCATGCTGCCGATCGCCGAGGAAAACAAGAAGGTGCTGATCGTCGAGCCGGCGGTTGCCGACGCCATCACCGGCGAGAAGTGGAATCGCTACATCTTCCGCACCGGCCGCAACTCGTCGCAGGACGCGATCTCGAACGCGGTCGCCATCGGCAAGCAGGGCGTCACTGTCGCCACGCTCGGTCAGGACAACGCGTTCGGCAAGGACGGCGTCGCCGCGTTCAAGGAAGCACTCGGCAAGACCGGTGCGACATTGGCAGCGGAAGAATATGTCCCGGCAGCTACGACCGACTTTACCGCGGCAGCCCAGCGCCTGTTCGATGCGCTGAAGGACAAGCCGGGCCGCAAGATCATCTGGGTGATCTGGGCCGGCGGCGGCGATCCGCTGACCAAGATCCAGGACATGGACCCGAAGCGCTACAACATCGAGCTGTCGAGCGGCGGCAACATCCTGCCGGCGCTGGCGGCCTACAAGCGCCTGCCGGGCCTCGAAGGCGCGACCTATTACTACTACGCCATTCCAAAGAACCCGATCAACGACTGGCTCGTGACCGAGCACCAGAAGCGGTTCAACGCGCCGCCGGACTTCTTCACCGCGGGCGGTTTCGCTGCGGCGATGGCGGCCGTGACTGCCGTGCAAAAGGCGAAGTCGACCGACACCGAGAAACTGATCGCGGCGATGGAAGGCATGGAGTTCGATACGCCCAAGGGCAAGATGAGGTTCCGCAAGGAAGACCATCAGGCGCTGCAAAGCATGTATCACTTCAAGGTTAAGGTCGATCCGAACCTCGCATGGGCCGACAACGAACTGGTCCGCGAGCTCAAGATCGAGGACATGACCATCCCGATCAAGAACAAGCGGTAAGACTCTCTCACCTCTCCCCGCTTGCGGGGAGAGGTCGGAGACCGAGCGCAGACGCTGCTCCACATTCAATGTCGTCCCCGCGAAAGCGGGGACCCATCACCGCAATATGCTGTTGAAGCCCACCGTAGGAGAACCATACTCATGGAGTATGGGTCCCGGCTTTCGCGGGGACGACAACTTGATGATGGCTGCATGTCCCTCACCCTTGAGACCCGTGACCTGACCATCCGTTTCGGCGGCCATGTTGCCGTCAACAAGGTGAGTTGCACGTTTCGTCCGGGCGAACTCACTGCCATTGTCGGGCCGAACGGCGCCGGCAAGACCACTTATTTCAACCTGATCTCCGGACAGCTCCGTCCGACCGCCGGAGATGTGCTGCTTGCGGGCGAAGACATCACCCGCCTGTCCGCGCCGCTGCGCACCCGCAAGGGCCTCGGCCGTGCGTTCCAGCTCACCAATCTGTTTCCGAACCTGAGCGTCGAGGAAAACGTCCGCCTCGCCGTACAGGCGGCCGGCGGCGTGCATTACGAAATGCTGCGCCCGTGGATGAAGCGCCGCGATCTGATCGAGCGCGCCGACGGCATTCTCGACTCCATCGCCCTCGGCAATCGCCGCGCGGTTGCCGCAGCTGCACTCTCGCATGGCGATCAGCGCAAGCTGGAAGTCGCGCTGATGATGGCGCTGGAGCCGAAGGTGTTCATGTTCGACGAGCCCACCGCAGGCATGAGCGTCGACGAGGTGCCCGTCGTGCTCGATCTGATCGCGCGGCTGAAGCAGGACACCAGCAAGATCATTCTTCTTGTCGAGCACAAGATGGACGTGGTGCGCTCGCTCGCCGACCGCATCATCGTCCTGCACAACGGACAACTTGTGGCCGACGGCAAGCCTGCCGAGGTGATCGCCTCGCCGATCGTGCAGGAAGCCTATCTCGGCATCGCGCCCGGAAAGACCGCCGCATGAGCGACATGCTGAAGCTTGACGGTGTCCACACCCACATTGCGCAGTATCACATCCTGCATGGCGTCGATCTCAATGTGCCGGAAGGCCAGATCACCATGCTGCTCGGCCGCAACGGCGCGGGCAAGACCACGACGCTGCGCACCATCATGGGACTGTCGCCGCCCTCCTCCGGCCAGATCGTTCTGGCGGGCCAGAATATCGAAAAGAAATCCACACCGGACATCGCCGGTCTCGGCGTCGGCTATGTGCCGGAAACCATGTCCGTGTTCTCGGACCTGACCGTCAAGGAAAACCTGATCCTTGCGGCACGCGAAGGTCCGCTCGACGACACGCGCCTGCAATGGATCTTCGGATTCTTCCCGGCACTGAAACGCTTCTGGCTGTCGCGCGCGGGATCGCTGTCCGGCGGGCAGAAGCAGATGCTGTCCATCGCCCGTGCCATCGTCGAGCCGCGCAAGCTGCTCCTGATCGACGAGCCGACCAAGGGTCTCGCGCCCGCCATCGTCGTCAACCTGATCGAATGCCTCGCCGAGGTGAAGAAGCGCGGCGCGACCGTCCTGCTGGTAGAGCAGAATTTCCGCGTGGCGCAGGAAGTCGGCGACAGCGTGCTGGTGATGGACAACGGCAAGATCGTGCATCGCGGCGCCATGGCCGAACTCGCCAAGGATACATCGTTGCAGGAAAAGCTGCTGGGTCTCAGCCTCGAGGCGCATCAATGACCGACACGACGACGACCCCGGCGACCGTAGAGCCGCTGCCGCAAGCCAATCGCGATTTCATCCCGCTGCTGCTGCCGGTCGCACTCGCGCTCGTCATGATCCCCTTCGTCGGATCGGGCAGCACCTGGGTGACGCTGACCATCGCAAGCCTCGCCATGGGCATGATGATCTTCATCATGGCTTCGGGCCTGACGCTGGTGTTCGGCCTGATGGACGTCCTGAACTTCGGCCACGGCGCATTCATCGCGGTCGGCGCCTATGTCGCGACGCTGGTGCTGGCGCCGATGGCCGGATACGTCCAGGCCGACTCGCTGTGGCTTAATTTGCTCGCGCTGGCTCCTGCCGCGCTGCTGGCGATGGCGGTGTCGGGCGCGCTCGGCCTCGTCTTCGAACGGGTGCTGATCCTTCCCGTCTACGGCAACCACCTCAAGCAGATCCTGATCACCATGGGCGGGCTGATCGTGGCCGAGCAACTGCTCTACGCGCTGTGGGGGCCGGAGCGCATTCCGCTGCCGCTGCCGGCCTCGCTCCGCGGCTCCTTCATCCTCGGCGACATCGCCATCGCCAAATACCGCGTGCTGGCGATGGTCGTCGGCCTTGTGGTGTTCGGTCTCGTGCTGCTGGTGCTGAACCGCACCAAGATCGGTCTGCTGATCCGCGCCGGTGTCGAAAACCGCGAAATGGTCGAGGCGCTGGGCTATCGCATCAAGCGGCTGTTCCTTGGCGTGTTCATGGTGGGCTCGGCGCTCGCCGGTCTCGGCGGCATCATGTGGGCGCTCTATCGCGAGGAAGTTCACGCCTCCATCGGCGGCGAACTGACCGTTCTTGTGTTCATCGTCATCATCATCGGCGGCCTCGGCTCCATCGGCGGATGCTTCGTCGGTGCGATTCTGGTCGCCATGGTCGCGAACTATGGCGGCTTCCTGGTGCCGAAGCTGGCGCTGATCTCGAACATCCTGCTGATGGTGGCGATCCTGATGTGGCGGCCGCGCGGACTCTATCCGGTGACCAACAGATAAAGATTTGCAGATGATGATCCTTTCCGGCGATCCGCCGCGCAGCCGCGTTCTCAGCCTTCTGCTCATCGTCATCGTGACGCTGCTTGCGCTGGCGCCGTTCCTGTTCCCCGGCGCGAAGGCGATGAATGTCGCGACCAAGATCTGCATCTTCGCGCTGCTGGTCGCGTCCTACGATCTGCTGCTCGGTTACACCGGCACGGTGTCGTTCGCGCACACCATGTTCTACGGCATTGGCAGCTACGGTATCGCGATTGCGCTCTACGCCATGGGCCCGACATGGGCGGGCGTCGCCACCGGCATTGTCATCGGCCTGCCGCTCGCCGCGCTGCTCGCGCTCGGCATCGGGCTGTTCTCGCTGCGCGTGCAGGCGATCTTCTTTGCGATGATCACGCTGGCGGTTGCCTCAGCCTTTCAGGTGTTGGCCTCGCAACTGTCGTGGCTGACCGGCGGCGACGACGGCCGCAGCTTCCGTCTGCCGGAGTTGCTCCGTCCCGGCACCGTGATCATTCCGAAAGAAGTCTTCGGGTTTGAATTCAACGGCCGCACGCTGACCTACTACATTGTCTTCGTGGTCGCGGCTGCGCTGATCCTCACGCTGCTTCGGATCGTGAATTCGCCGTTCGGCCGCGCGCTGCAAGCCGTGCGAGAGAACCGTTTCCGTGCCGAGGCCCTCGGCTATCGAACCGTGTTTCACCTGACATGGGCCAACGTCATCGCCGCCCTTGTCGCGGCCTGCGCCGGCGTCCTGAATGCCCTGTGGCTGCGCTATGCGGGACCGGAGACACTCTCCTTCACGATCATGATCGACATTCTGCTGATGGTGGTGATCGGGGGCATGGGCACGATGTACGGCGCGATCATCGGCGCGGCGATTTTCATTCTCGCTGAAAACTATCTTCAGGCGCTGATGGGCGCGGCCTCGAAGGCAACCGCGGGCGCTGGCATTCCCGTGCTGCCTGCCCTGCTGCATCCCGACCGCTGGCTGCTGTGGCTCGGACTGCTGTTCATCGCCAGTGTGTACTTCTTCCCGACCGGGGTTGTCGGCAAGTTGCGCGGGAAGAGCTGACACAAAATGGCCGGGCAAGCCCGGCCACGACGATTTCAATCCGTTTGTCCTAACCGCTGAACTCTTCACCCGAGATCATGATTCAGGCTCTCGGCTAGCTCAGGTTCTAATTGCCTTTGCGCGGATCATCGGCCGGATTGACATACGTGATCGCCTGCGGCCCCATCCCGTGCAACTGGATGATGCTGTCCTCGGTGAACCACGCATAATGCTGCATGCCTTTCCGGGCGAGCGCAAAACCTCCAGCCTTGAGAGCGCTGCCATTCTTATCATTGAACGTGCCACCCATTCCAATGTTGAACGTCCCCGAGATGACGGTGACATTCTCATCGTTCGGATGTGTATGCGGGGGCACCTTGTATCCGGCAGGTACCTTCACCCGAACGACATAAAGTCCTTCCTTCGCCGGATCGCCGCTTAGCACGGCGACCTGTGCAACTTTCGGGAAAGCCGGCGGCGCCGGCTCCCATTTCAGTTGATCAGGGGACACAACAGCGTGGTCGTCGGCCGCGATGGCGGGAAGCAGAAGCAGAACGATCAGCGACAGTGCAGCGATCAGAGAGACGCGCTTCATGGCATTCCTCCTGACGTGTTGCCGCGCATCAACGTGCGCAGGCCCCCCACCAGCCTGACGCACATAGTCCGCGCCCGGCATGAATGCCAGCACCCGATAGGATTATGAGAAACCAAAAGCACATCCTTCGGGACACCGCCTGGTGGCGGTTCCCGGGACCGGCATATCCAGCGCGATCAAGCTGCGCGGGAAGAAAGCCCGGTGGGAGTGGCAAGCCGCCGCCATGACACCTCAGCGGATGCACTCACAGCCGCAGTTCCTCTTCGGTCCCGGTTGTTATGATTGTTTTCGATAGCACCGCGTAAATGACAGCCGTCGACCAGCCAAACAACAGCACCCCGTTCATCGCTGTCATTGGCCCAAGCAAGCGCCATTGCTGCAGCGGGGTCACGTCGCCATAGCCAAGCGTGGTGTAATTTACGAAGGCGAAATAAAGGAGATCCGTGCCAGGGGGCGCAACACCCAGGATCGCGTAAGCAAATGACCAGACGATGACCTCGGCAATATGCGCGGCCATCAGGACCGAGACGGCCGCAGTCATCACCGCGATCCGTCGAAGCGGCTGATAGGACGTTGCACGCCCGCTTGCGATACGCGCGGCCCACAGTACGGCCGTCATCACGATCGCATGAATCGCAATGTTGCCGAGACTGACGGCAACGCTAACAATAATCTGGCGCAACATGCAGATCGCTCCGGGGGCAATCTCAAGCTGTTTCGAAGCACGGTCCTTTCACTGTAGCCGAGGCGGCAACAGGTAAAGCGTCACGGCGAAAATCAGATACACCATCAATACAAGCACTCCGATAAACCATGCCGACCGCCCGCTGTTGGTCACCATGAACGCCGCCATGGCAGCGATGAGCATCATGACCACCGCGCCCGGCCAGAATTGCAGGTTCATCGGCGCAGGGCCGATGACATAACTGAAAAGTACCAGCATCGGGGCAACGAAGAGTGCGATTTGGGATGCGCTTCCCAGTGCAATGCCGACGCTCAGATCCAATCGGTTTTTGCGCGCACCGGAAAACGCCGAAGCCATCTCGGCGGAGCCTCCCACCAGTGCCACCACAATGAACCCCACGAACGCTGGTGTCATCCCGAACGTCACCGCGGCGTGCTGCACCGACTCGACGAACACCTCGCTCACCAGCGCGATCAGTACGGTGACGCCGGCCAGCGTGGCCAACGCCACGCCCAATGGCCATGGCAATTCGCCAGCCTCCGCATGCTCCGCACCGCCGAAATAATCGCGATGGGTCTTGAGCGAGAACAACAGGCCCAGTCCGTAGACGATGATGAGCAGCACGGACAGACAGACGCTCAATGTTGCGATGAACGCCGTATCGGTCACGGAATCGACTTCCGTGACCACGGAAGGAATCAGTATTGCGATCGTGGCCAGAAACAGCAGACCCGCCTGCAGACGGGCGCTCGCTTTATTGTATTCCTGCACGTGGTGCTTGAGACCGCCGAGGAGGAACGACGCACCCAGCATGAACAACGTGTTGGCGACAATGGCGCCTGCTATGGATGCCTTCACCAGGGTGTATTGCCCCGCGCGCAGCGCGGCCAGCGCGATAACCATTTCAGTCAGGTTGCCAAGCGTGGCATTGAGCAGGCCACCGGCTGCATCGCCCGTTTTGGCCGCGACGGATTCGGTGGCGTGACTCAGCAGCGTAGCCAATGGGATAACGGCCAGGACGGACAGCACAAAAAGCAGCGTATGCGCTTCCGGCTTGACCTTCTGAGCGACGAACAGCGCGGGCACGAAGCCCAGCAACCAGAGCAAGGGGTTGTGACGGATCTCTTTAAGCAAGGGATTCATGATGCCCCAGAAAGAAATGGACCGTTCGCAATTCCTTTTTTTGCGGCCAGCCGCGCTTCGCGTGCAACTATCTGCTTCAGGCCATTCGCGGCTGGGTCGAGCCAGCGGCGAGTTCAACAATATCCGCAATAGTGCAAAAAGCGGAAGCGATTCCAGGCAATGGCCGACATAACCGAGGCTCCGAAACCGGAGCCTCAGTCATGCCAGCTAAAGGTCAGCGCGCCGGATCTGGATAAACCATGCTCCGCCAGCCGCTGCGATCGAACGGCTTCCATTCGCCTTCCGCCTGCGCAAGACGATCGGCGACGGCGTAAACGATCGCCGGATGGTGCCCCATGCCGCAATGGCTGGCGCCCTGCACCTCGATGTTCTCGGCATACGTGCCGGGCTGCTCGATGCAGCTCTGCCACGCGCAGATCCCGTCGGTGCGGCTGAAGATCGCCGTGGTCGGCACAGGCGGCGTCTTCGCCATCTCGCCGCCGAACTCCGGGTCATGATGATCCGCACGGCGTCCGCTGACGGTCTCATACGTGCGCCATGCGTTCGTCGCCCTTGGATTGCCTGCGAACGGGCTGCCGAGGGTGATGACCGAGCGCACGCGGTCAGGCATCATCTTCGCAAGCTGGCGCGCGTAGATGCCACCGAGGCTCCATCCCACAAGGCTCACCTTGCGGCCATGGGTCTCGTTGAGATCCTGCAGGAGATTGAGCATCGCATCTTGAACGCCGGCGCGGGGACCGAAGTTGCGGCCAAGTCCCCAGCCGCTCACGGCATAGCCGCGGCTCTTGAGGAACGTGCGCAGCGGACGCGTCGCAGTGTCGCTGGTGATCAGGCCCGGCAGCACGAGCACCGGATGACCGTCACCCTTGGGCGCGAGGCTGAGCAGGGGAAGCGCGCCGAGGAATGCGCCGAATTCATTAATGGCGCGCGCCTCCAGCATCATCAGCAATCTGGACGGCGGGCGAAGCGTCTGGGCAGCAACGGACATTCGATTTCCTTCTTGTCAGTACGTTTCCGGCTTTCGGCCGGCGCGACAAAATCAATTCCGATATACGAAACGAATCACGGCAACACGCCAATCAACGCACATTGATTCAAGCTATTGGGCAAATTCCGGCATTTCAAGCCGCCTCCGGCGCGTTTGAAACAGGTGTTGCAAATTGCCGACAGGCCGGATTTTCGCTTGGATAATCAGAGCGTTTTGACCACCACTTCCGCGGTGTGCAGTGCAAGACCCGCAAGTCCACCGATCAGCGCGCCATTGAACCGGATGTATTGCAGGTCCTTCCCGATGTTGATTTCGATCAGGTTGATCAGCTGTTTCATGTCCCACGACTTGACCTGATCGGCGATGAAGCGTGACACGCCGCTCTTCTGATCGGCGATGAAGCTGCGCAGCACCGCGACAATTCCCTTGTTGATCTCCGCGCGCATCTCGCTGTCGGTGGCGAGTTGTTTGCCCGCCTCCAGGAACACATTGGTCAGGTGATGTTGCAGCACGTTGCTCTCGCCGCTGGCGCTCCTGTCGATGAACGCCTTGACGCTGGCCCAGATGTCACGCGTCAGCGCGGCAAGCTCCGGGCGCGCCAGCAGATCGCGCTTCAGTCCGTCGATACGATCCGCATACGTCTTGTCGTTCGCCAGCTTGTCGGGAAGCGTCAGCAGGATGCGGTCGACCTCGCCGCGAAACGGATGCTGGGGATCAGAACGCACTTCTTCAAAGAACGATGTGGCCGACGCAGCAACCCTCTTCAGCAGGAACTTGTCCGCACGATAGAGTTTCAGCAGTGTCGGAAGTTCGTTGCGGATTTTCTCCCGGATCAGCTCGAGCGTCTCGGGCTTGTTGATCGACTCGTGAATCGCCTGCAACAGATCGTCGAGCATGCCTTTGTGGCGTCCCTCGGCGATGAAGCCGCGCAGCGTTCCCGCCGCCAGCGGCGCAAGATCGACGGTCTGCAACTGCGTCACGATCCGGCGCGTGAAATACGATTTCAGTCCCGACGTTTCCGCAGCGGCCAGCGCCTCCGGCAAAAGACGCAGAACGAAACGCGCCAGATCCGAGCTCTTCTTCGGATCGGTCAACCAGTCCGAAATGAACGAGGCGAAATCGACCTCGCGCAGCTTCGCATCGACCGGCGCCGGACTAAGGAAATGCACCTCGATGAATTCGCCGAGTTTTTCGGCGATCCGGTGCTGGTTTTGCTGGATGATGGCGGTGTGCGGTATCGGCAATCCCAGCGGCCGCCGGAACAGCGCAACCACTGCGTACCAGTCCGCGAGCCCGCCGATCGTCGCCGCCTCCGCGAACGCTGCGAGAAATCCGAATCCCGGATGCACGCGCTCCATCGCCTTCGCGACAACGAGCACAACGACGCAGCCAAGGAGGACCAGCGTCGCGAGCATCTTGACCCGGCGCAGTTCCGCCGCGCGCGCGATGTCGCCGGTATCCGCGACCAGCACGAATTTTCCGTTGTCAGCCATACGCGTATTCCACAAAAGTGGGCACCGGTTTTGGGATCAGAATACGCGCCTCCTTATTAGAAGAGCATTTTCTTGACGCAAACCGGCTTCCACTTTGCCGGAAAATGCTTGCACGATCCCGCTCAGCCGACATTGCATCGCGGACCCGCTCCCGTCAAAGGAAGGCGGTGCGCGGCAAACAAAGGCCCGCTCGAAGCGGGCCTTTGATCGTCGAATTGTAAGGTGGTCGAGGCCGGACGATCAGGCCGACTTGGTGTAGGACGCGACCTTCGCGAAGTTATCCTGCGCGGTCTTCGCACCGTCGGCAATCAGCTTGCCGAAGTATTCGGTGGTCGCCTTGGCGCGCGACATCACGACTTCGCCCTGGGCGCGGAGCAGATCGCCCTGGATCGTGACGGCTTCGTTCAGCGACTTCGCCGACGCCAGCTTGTCGATGCCCGAGAACAGCGCCTGCGCGTCTTCGTAAACGGCCTGCTGGATGCTGCGGGAGATTTTCGCGGTCTCGCTGACCGAACCGGCAACAGCGGTTTCGATCGCCGAGGTCACCTTCTCCGAACCGGTGTGGATCTCAGCAGCACGGTCCTTGGCGGTGCCGGCGGCCTTCTTCACGAACTCACGAGCAGCTTCAGGAACTTCCACGTTCGGGAAATTCTTCAGCGCGTCGGTGACGGGCGCGAAAGCGGTCTTCACGGTGTTCAGCACGGACTCGGTGTTGAAAGAATTGGTCATTGTCTGTCTCCATCCTCAGGGTTGCGAGCTATGGGCTCATCCCCGTCCGGTATGGCCCGGGGCAAGGTGGTTATGCCAAAGTCTTAGATGCACTGCAACAAGAATGTTGCAATGCGTCATCACGAACCCGTGATACAATTAAATTTAAGCGATTACAGTAACTTAGCCCACAGCTTCGGAAACCCCGTAGGCTTCGAGCTGGGCACGAACCTTGGAGACATTATGGCCGAGGACCACGATATCGTGGGTCTTTCCAGCCAGGTCCCTGACCTGATCGTGCAGCAGCGCCTCGGCCTTGAAGCCGAGACTCTCGAACAGGGCGATCGCCCCGGTCTGATCGACCGTCATCTGGGCCACGATCTTCTCCAGTCCCGATCCCAACGCCAGCGCGAAGGTTTCCTGAGACAGCGCGCGGCCTACTCCAAGACCGCGGACATCCTTGGACACCACCATGCGGATCTCGCCGACATGCGGCGACCATGACAGCAGGTCCCGGACGATGGTGCCGCAGCCCACCACCGTAGTCCCCTTCACGGCCAGCAGGCTGACCAGCCCGCCGCGCTCCAGCTCCTTGATCCAGGCCGAGAGCACCTTCGGCTCACTGATGTTGCGCGGAATGAACAGCAGGTCATGGATCGGCAGCTTCTGCGCGAACGCGAGGACAGCCGCCTCGTCCGCTGCCGTCATATGGCGAAACTCGATTTCACCGACCTCGGTCATGACGCGGCGCGGATAGGAACGGACTTCGGTGCTGTTCATGTTGATCGCTCACTTAACCAGGAATCGAGTTTGGGCCAGAGACGCTTGATGGCGTTCGCACCGGCAACGAGACTGACATGGCCGCCCTTGAGGATAATCTCGGTCTTGTCGGTCGATCCGATCTTCGCGATCAGATGCTTCGCAGCGTCATAGGGGACGATGTGATCGTGCTCGGCGACCGCATGCAGCACCGGCACCGTAATCTTGGAAATGTCCGCGGGACGTCCGCCAACGGTCATGGTGCCGTTGAACAGCTTGTTGTCCCACATCAGGTCCTTTGTGGTGGTCCGGAAATATTCGCCGGCCAGCGGCAGCGTATCCTGCGCCCAGCGGTCGAACATCCGGTAGGATTTGACGAACTCGTCGTTCCAGATGTTTTCCCAGAGCTGGATCTGGCCCACGGCGCGCGACGCGGGCCGCAGCATTTCAAACGATGACAGGA
This sequence comes from Afipia sp. GW823-FHT06G09, assembly GCF_058794875.1. Taxonomy (NCBI): domain Bacteria; kingdom Pseudomonadati; phylum Pseudomonadota; class Alphaproteobacteria; order Hyphomicrobiales; family Nitrobacteraceae; genus Afipia; species Afipia sp. GW823-FHT06G09. Next base: position 2,452 of record NZ_JBXAHF010000004.1, on the reverse strand, counting down.
TCATCTCGGGCGGCACGTTGCCGACGCTGTCGACCAGTTTATCCACGTCGAAGTAACGCCGGTCGGAAAAATTCTGAAACAGCTTCATCTGCCGGAAATCGATCGGCGTCGTGAAGCACACCAGATTCTTCATCGGGCCATCGTTGAAGATCGAGCCGTAGAGCAGCGACAGGACACCGCCGAAGCAATAGCCGATCACATTGACGTCGGTCTCACCGGAGTCTTCCTGCACCCGCCGGATGCAATCCGGAATGAAGCCGAGAACGTAGTCCTCCATCCGCAGCGATTTTTCCTCAGGGCGCGGCGCCGTCCAGTCGAGCATGTAGACATCGAAACCCTTCTTGAGCAGGAATTCGATGAAGCTCTGTCCGGGCACCATGTCGAGAATGTAGCCACGATTGGTGGTCGCCATCACGATCAGGATCGGGATGCGATAGATCTCATCCGCCAGCGGCCGGTAGTGATAGAGATTCATCGTGCCTTTGGAATGGATGATATCCTTCGGCGTCGAGCCGAGCGCCGGACCTGACGAGGCGAAATATTCCACGCCCTTGATGCTGCGCTGGATCGCGCGCTGGACCTCGGTCTGGATGCGTTCGCCGACCTGCGCGATATCCGGCATCGCGTTCGCATTGGTCTGGACATTCATGGCGTGCCTCCTCCGGTCGCGGACGGCGGCTGCTTGGTTCGCGGAGGCCTTGGCATAGCCAGCCCGTTGCTGCCCTGCGACGCGACGTCGGCATGCACGCGATTGAGCAGCGCCCTGATCTCGTTCAACTGACTTTCGATCGATTGCAGCCGCTCGCCCATGCTGACCATCTGCGCGCGGCTGGGCAGGTTCATGCTGACCAGGTAACGCTCCATCAGATCGCCGACGGTCTTTTGCGCACCGACCGAGGCCCCGGTGAGTTGATGCGTAACCCGGCTGAACTGTTCCGAACCCATGACCTGATTGGCCATGGCGTTGAAACCCTTCTCCATCTCGGCAAGCATGGTGTGCCACACCTGCACCGGGTCGTTCGGCTTGTCGGACATTCTGGCGCCCCTCCCGAAGCGGTAACAAGGCCTCGTTGGGCCTGCCTTTTTTAGCCATTCCATACCGTTGCGGGACCGAGGTCAACATTGGCCCGCCATCAAGCCGCACGCCGCCTCCTGTACGGCGCAAAAAGCCTGCGATAGGGTTTAGCCTTGTTTATCTCGAGGGACGCACACGTGAACGCACACCAGCCACCGCAGATGGCGAAGACCAATGGAATCGAGCTTTGCTACGAAATCTTCGGCGCGCCGGACGCGGAACCGCTGGTCCTCATCATGGGCCTCGGCGCACAGATGATCCTTTGGGACGATGAATTCTGCCGGGATCTGGCCGGCCGCGGCTTCCGTGTCATCCGCTTTGACAACCGCGACATCGGTCAGTCGACCAAGCTGTCCGGCGGCAAACCCCTGCGCGCGATCGAGTTGCTGAAACTGCGTATCTTCAAGATCGCGCCGGAAGCCCCCTACAAGCTGTGGGACATGGCCCGTGACGTCGTCGGCCTGCTCGATGCGCTCGGCATCGGCAAGGCGCATATCGTCGGCGCATCGATGGGCGGGATGATCGCGCAGGAAATCGCGATGCAGTATCCGGGCCGGGTGCTGTCGCTGACCTCGATCATGTCTTCAACCGGCAACCCGAGATTGCCGCAGCCGACCCGCGAAGCGTCCGCCATCCTGCTCGCGCCGCCGCCAAAGACCAAGGCGGAATACATCGAACGTTTCGGCACGACCTGGAAAGTCCTGCGCGGCGGGCCGTTTCCGCTCGACGAGGCGAAAGATGCCGAGCGCGCAGAGCGCACCTACGCGCGCGGTCTCAATCCCGCAGGCGTCGGCCGGCAACTGCGCGCCATCCTTGCGTCAGGCAATCGCACAGACCGGCTCCGGTCGGTCAAGGCACCGACGCTTGTGATTCACGGCACCATCGATCCATTGGTGCGGGTGGAAGCCGGCAAGGACACGGCGGCATCCATTCCCGGCGCCAAGCTGCTGCTGATCGACGGCATGGGGCACGCGCTGCCGATTCCCATGTGGCCGACCATCATCGGCGCGATCGCCGATCATGCGCAGGGCGCGTCGGGCAAGCAGTAAGTCCGCAGTCCTCACAATCCCGATCATCCTCCGCGAGACAGCAAATTCAGTCATTCCGGGATGCGCCGCTTGACGCAGGCCCGGAATCCATGATTGCGACGATCTCCTGAGTGGCTATGGATTCCGGGCTCACGCAAACGCGCGCCCCGGAATGACGGCGGAAAGCATTGCTGGCGTGCGGCTCGAAACATTTCGTGATGGGGATACGTATCCCCGCGCTCCGTACCGCGCTTACGTTCGCTGGGTCCTGGTCGTGAGGGGCGCTTCTCGAGGGCGCTTTGAAGCGGAGCAGGATGCGGCGCCTGCGCGCACGGTTCGCACCCGTTGC
>NZ_JBXAHF010000003.1:407500-906810 GCF_058794875.1 Afipia sp. GW823-FHT06G09 | reverse complement strand
GGACGACCTCCACACTGTGAAGGTTGGCGTCAACTACCACTTCAACTGGGGTGGCCCGGTCGTCGCGAAGTACTAAGAAATACCAATAATTTCTCCAGACAACTTAAGGCCCCGGTTTCCCGGGGCCTTTTTGTTGGACTTCGAAAAGTATCGAACGCATCCGCTGCCTGGAAGCGGGAGCGATCAGGCCTTGTTCGGATTGATGAGAAACTTCTCACCCGTTGCACGCTTGCCGTAGGCCGCGATGTTCGAGAGCTGCAGCGCTTCCTGAAGCGACACGACTTGCGTGTAATGACTGGCAAATGTGGTCTTGAGTTCGGCGGCAACGCGTTCGCGCAGCTTCTGCGCCTCGGCTGGTCCGATTTTTTGCAGGAACGGAAACAGCAGCCAGCCGCCGATGCCCCAGGCCATTCCGAAATTTCGGTTGATCTCGGTCGGGCGCATGTCGAGGCCGCCGTAAATGTAGACCTGCTTGTGAACGGTCGATCCGTAGCGGCTGTAAACCTTCGCAGTCTTGTTGGCGGCAACTTCCATGCAGCTCAGAATCTGGCCTGCCAGTTTGCCGCCGCCGATGGCGTCGAATGCCAGCGTCGCGCCGGTTTCCACCAGCGCCTGGGTCAGATCGTCCATGAAGGTCGCGGCGGAGGAATTGCAGATGTGGGTCGCGCCGATCTTGCGGAGGATTTCCTCTTGCTCGGCATTGCGCACGATGTTGACGAGGCCGATGCCGTCCGCGATGCAAATCTTGTTCAGCATCTGGCCGAGATTAGACGCCGCGGCGGTATGCACGAGTGCCTTGTGTCCTTCCCGTCGCATGGTCTCGGTCATGCCCAGTGCCGTCAGCGGATTGACGAAACTCGACGCGCCTTCTGCTGCTGTCGTTCCGTCGGGAAGTACCATGCAGTCGGCAGCCTTGATGCAGCGGTATTGCGCGTACATGGCTCCGCCGATCATTGCGACCATCTTGCCCATCATCGCCTGCGCCCTGCTGGAGCTTCCAGCCGCGACAACGACACCGGCGCCTTCATTGCCGACAGGCATCGATTCATCGAGGCGTCCTGCCATCGCTTTCATCAGCGGTTCCGGAACCGATGCTGTGACAACGACGCTGTCGCCAGCGCCGGACGATTTAGCCGTTGTCATATCGGCGGTGCCCAGAAGCAGGCCAAGGTCGGATGGATTGATCGGCGAGCCTTCGACCCGGACGATAACTTCGTCGGCCGCCGGCTCCGGAATCTTGACCTTGGCCAGCGACAGTTCGAGTTCGCCGCTCTTCTTGATCAAGGAGCGAAGCTGAAGTCCCTCGAAACCCATGTTGATCTCCCGTGACAAATGACGTCTTGTTTAAAACGCGTACCATATCCTGCTGTGGCGGAGCGCACTTTGCGATGGATTGAAGCCCGCAGGCAATGAGGGGATTCAAATATAAAATGCTTGGCGGCCGCAGCCACACGAGCGCTTTCCGGCCGCGTTTTGCGGGGGTGAGATGCGTTTTCTGACGCTGAAATACTTCAACGCGGTTGCAAAGCTTGGTTCGATCCGCAAGGCAGCGGACCGGCTTCATGTCGCGCCATCGGCGGTTAGCAGGCAGATCGCGCAGCTTGAGCATGAGCTCGATGCGGTGCTTTTCGAACGTTCCAAAAGCGGTGTGCGGCTCACCGCGGCCGGCGAAGTCCTCGCCCGTCAAAGCCATCGTATTTTCCGCGACCTCGACCGCGCGCGTGCCGGGATCGACGATCTTCGCGGTCTTCGCCGCGGTGAAGTGAGCCTCTGGGTCATTGAGGGATTCGTTACGGGCTTGTTGCCGACTATTCTGGCCGAGTTTCAGCGTCGCTATCCTGCCGTTGCCTTCAAGGTTCAAACTGCGTCGACGGATCGGATCACCGAGGCACTGCTGGAAGACGAGGCCGATATCGGGATCACGTTCAATGCTTCGCCGCGCGCGGAGATCGAAACCATCGCTGAATTTCCGGAGCCTATTTCCTGCCTGGTTGCCGGCGATCACAAGTATGCAGGCCGCAAGAGTCTGACCCTCGAGGAAATCTGCAAGGAGCCCCTCGCGCTTCCCGACCACAGCTTCGGCATCAGACAATCGTTCGAGCGAACGGTTGCAAGACACAAGCTTGTTCCAAGGGTGCTGGTGACAACGAATTCGCTGGAGCTCACCAACACGATGGCCGTCACAGGCCAGTTCATTGCGTTCAAGCCGGCGCTCGCTGTGATCACCCAGCTCGGATCTGGTCAGCTGCGTGCCATTCCGGTGGCTGATGCCGAACTGGCTTCTGCGCGCTCCAGCATCAGCGTCCACCGGGACAGGCCGCTGTCGCATGCGGCGCAGGAATTTCTCAAGCTGCTGACCACGGCGATCAGGGCATCAAAGGCTAAAACCCGCAAATAGGGGGTGTTGCCTTTTTTGCAGGATCGCATGACAAATTCTCGACTTTTAACAACGATAAATGCTCCCTAGCCTTCACTTGCGGTGTTTGGGAGGAGGAATGACCTTCGTGCGGTGCGAATGGGGTGATTTCTTCTCTTCCCGGACGGCCCGTCGTGTCCGGTAACAGGCCATCTTGTCAGGAGACTACGTATGACCTTGCGCAAACCCGAAGGAGCGACGACTCGCCGCAGCCTCTTGATGGGCGCCGGTGCCCTCGGCATGTCCGCGGCATTTCCGATGCCGGGCATCGCGCAGGGCCGGACCAAAGTGATCGTGTCCGAGGCCATCCATATCGCGCTCTATACGCCGCTCTATGTCGCGATGCGCAAAGAGATGTTCGCGAAACAGGGCCTCGACGTTGAATTGTCCACCGCAGGCGGGATCGCTGTGCCTGTCTCGGTATTGCTTGCCAATCGGGCGCAGTTCGCGCTGACCGGCACCGGCATGTCAGTCAACTCCACCCTCGAAGGCGGCAAGATGAAATGCATCGCCAAGGTCGCGGGCGGTATTTCACTCTTCGCGATCGCGAAGCCCGGCCTCAAGATCAATTCGCTGGCTGATCTGAAGGGCAAGACCATTGCCACCCTGCGCTTCCCGTCCAACACGATTTCCACACCGACTTATCTGATGCGCAGCGTCGGCGGGTTCGATCCGAAGGAAGCCGGCGTGAATTTCCTCGAACTGCCGCCCGGTGCACAGGCGGCCGCCGTCAAAGACGGCCGCGCCGATCTCGCCATCGCATTCGACTGGGACGCCAGCATCGGCGTCACCCAGTTCGGGCTGGAGGTGGTTTACTCCTTCGCCGACATTCTCGGGCCTATCGCCTTCTCGTCCGTGTTCGTCACCGAGCCGTATCTCAAGAGCAACGGCGAAACGGTTCAGAAATTCACCAATGCTCTCGCGGAAGCGATGAAGCTGCTGCACTCCGACCCGAGCACTTTCGAGGAGGTCAGCCGGCAGGAATTTCCAACCGTCGCGCCGGATGTCGTCAAGCTCGGCGCGAAGAACTTCATGACCACGAAAAACGTGGTGCCACGCAACCCGGTCATCACCAGGGAAGACTGGGATGCGATCATGAAGCACGAAAGCGGCGCGGGCACGCTCAAGAAGACACTGCCCTACGAAGACATGGTTGATACGACGTTCGCCACCAAGGCGGCGTCCGACTTTGGACTGAAAAGCTGACCTCAAAACCGAACATCATCATGACCCTGCCTCAGACGTTGCCGCGTCACGACAACAGCCTTGTGCTCGGCGCCAAGCCGGACGAATTCCCTCTCTCGCCTGATGAGACCGCGCTCATCGTTGTCGACATGCAGAACGCCTACGCGTCGCCAGGCGGCTATCTCGACCTTGCCGGATTCGATGTGACAGGCGCCAAGCCGGTGATCGCTGCGGTGGCAGAGACCATCGAAATCTCGCGCAAACTCGGTTTTACGATTGTCTTTTTCCAGAACGGCTGGGATGCGGAAAAACAGGAGGCCGGCACACCGGACTCTCCGAACTGGTGGAAGTCGAACGCGCTGAAAACGATGCGTGCGCGGCCGGAACTCGACGGCAAGCTCATCACGCGCGGGACCTGGGATTACGAGCTGGTTGAAAAGATCAAGCCGCTGCCCGGCGAGATCGTTCTGCCGAAGCCGCGCTACAGCGGTTTCTCCGGTACCCAGCTCGACGGAATGCTGCGGGCGCGGCGGATTCGCAATCTGGTGGTGGTGGGCGTCGCCACCAATGTCTGTGTGGAATCCACCATCCGCGATGGCTATTTCCTGGAATACTTTCCGATCATGGTGAAGGACGCCACGCTCCAGGCCGGTCCGGCCTCCTTGCAGGAGGCCACGGTCTACAATGTCGAAACTTTTTTCGGCTGGACCACCACGGTCAGCGAGCTGCGAAGCTTGACCAACCGCTGACGTTTTCTGTCCCATCAGTCATAACGATTCGCCAAGAACCCAAGGAGCCCGATATGCCCCGTAAGCCAGTTGTTCCCGCCGGCTCGCCTCCTCCGATGGCGCCCTATTCGCCGGGTGTGTTGGCGGACAACGTCCTCTATGTCTCCGGCGTGCTGGCCATGGATGGCAGCGGCAAGACCGTGGGTGTCGGCGACGCAACGGCGCAGACCCGCGCCGTCCTCGAGTCCATCAAGAGCATCGTCGAAGCCGCAGGCGGCACGATGGCCGACGTCACCATGAATTCGATCTTCCTCAAGGACCTCGGCGACTACGCCGCCATGAACGCGGTCTATAAGGAATTCTTTCCGAACGAATTCCCGGCGCGCTATTGCATTCGCGCGGATCTCGTCAAACCCGAATTCCTCGTGGAAATCGCGTCCATCGCGCATCTGCCCAAGGCCCGCTGAGCATGGCGGAACAGGCACAACAGCGCGGCCTTCTCATTTCGCCGTGGCTGCTGATCCTGCTGGGACAGATCGCGCTGACGGTCGGCTTCCTTGGTTTGTGGGAAATCGCCATTCGGGCCGAATGGCTGCCGGTCTATCTCTATGGCCAGCCGAGCGGCATCGCGAAGAAGTTCGTCACGCTTCTGTCGGACGGAACGCTGTTGCAGTCCACCCTGGTCACCGGCCTCGAATCCCTGATCGGATTTGTGATCGGTTGCTTTTTCGGCAGTGTCGCCGGACTCGGACTGTGGTTGACCCCGCGGTTCGCACTCATGCTGCGGCCGTTCATCGTCGCCGCCAACGGTCTGCCCAAGATTGCGCTGGCGCCGCTGATCATCGTCTGGTTCGGCATCGGGATCGAATCCAAGATCGCCATCGCCGCGATCATCACATTCATCGTGTCGCTGATGACCGCCTATAGCGGCGCACAGGAGGTCGATCAGGATCTGATCCGGCTGATGCGCTCCCTCGGTGCGTCCCGGTGGCAGACGTTCAGAAAGATTGTGGCCCCCGCGACCATGCCGTGGATCATCTCAGGCCTGCGGCTGAATGTCGGGTTCGCCCTGATCGGCGCGGTGGTCGGCGAATACATCGCCGCCAAGCAGGGGCTCGGTTATCTCGTCTATTACGCCGGGACGCTCTACGACCTCAACGCGGTCTGGGTGGGCCTGTTCGCGCTGATGCTGCTGGCGCTGGTGCTCGACTACAGCGTCACGCTGCTCGAACGGTGGCTCAGCTACTGATGCCGCTCCCAACGACAAGACACTTGCAAGAACAACGGAGAGTTTGATGCCGGTAGCTCAGGTGAACGGAACCGAGATCGCTTACGAGGTGATCGGCAAGGGCGAGCCCGTCCTGCTGGTCGCCGGCATCGGCGGCGCGGGAAGCTATTTCAAGCCGAACATCGAGGCCATTGCCGCGAAACATCAGGTGGTGCTGCACGATCATCGCGGGACCGGCGGCTCGCGTCAGGATCGCATCACTTATTCAGTCCCGCAAATGACCGACGACATGGTCGCGCTGATGGACGAACTGAAAATCGAAGCCGCGCATATCGTCGGCCACTCGACCGGCGCGGCTATGGCGCACGACATGGCGCTGCGCTTTCCGTCGCGTATCAAGAGCGCGGTTCTGTACGCGGGATGGGCAACCTCCGACGCTTACTTCAGGCGGTGCTTCGAGGTCCGCAAGCGCGTTCTGCAGACAAGCGGTCCGCTGCATTACGTCAAGACCACGCCGCTGTTTCTCAATCCGCCCTGGTGGGTCAGCGCGAATATCGCGCGCCTTGAAGCCGAAGAGCCCGCCGCAGCGGCGGCGCTGGCGCCGACAGACATCATGCTGAGCCGCATCGACGCGATCTGTTCGTATTCGCCGGGCGAGGAGTTGCGGAAGATCACGTGTCCCTGTCTCATCACCTGTTCCAAGGACGATCATCTGACGCCGCTGTTCTACTCGGAGCGGATGGCGAAGCTGATGCCCAAGGCCGACACCTTCTATTTCGAGACCGGCGGCCACGCCATCTCGGTGGTGCTGCCGGATCAATTCAACGCCGTCGTGCTGTCGTATCTCGACGCGGTAATTGCCGGGCGCAAATGGCAGGCGCCAGAATTGACCTATCCGGAGATCGCCTGATGGCTGATGCAGCCGCTGCCACCGGAGACGTCCTGACCGCCCATGAGGTGGGCATGGTCTTCAACGCCGAGAGCGCGAATCCGGTTCGCGCGCTGGGCAACATCTCCTTCGGTCTGCGCAAACGCGAGGTGCTCGCCATCGTCGGACCGTCGGGCTGCGGCAAGACCACCCTGTTCAACATCATCGCGGGGCTGATTTCGCCGACGATGGGCAGCGTGTCGGTCAACGGCGTGCAGGTGGCGGGCGCCAAGGGCCACGTCGGCTACATGCTGCAAAAGGACATGCTGCTGCCCTGGCGCAGCGTGCTGGACAATGTGACGCTGGGTCTGGAAGTGCGCGGTGTGGCGCGCGCCGAGGCCGAGGAAATCGCGCATCGGCTGATCACATCCTATGGCCTCGGCGGTTTCGAGAAAGCCAAGCCTGCGACATTGTCCGGTGGCATGCGCCAGCGTGTGGCTTTCATGCGAACGCTGGCGTTCGATCCCGACGTGATCCTGCTGGACGAGCCGTTTTCAGCGCTGGATTTTCAGACCCGGCTCCTGCTGCAAGGTGAAGTGCAACGGATCATCCGCGAGCGCGGCAAGAGCGTGATTCTGGTGACGCATGACATCGGCGAAGCGATCACCATGGCCGACCGCATCGTTGTGATGACCAACCGGCCCGCGACGGTGCGCAGCCTGCACACCATCGAATTGTCCGACGCCGAGCGCGACCCGGTGACCATTCGCACCAACCCGCTCTACAACGAGTACTTCAACCGGATATGGTCGGAGCTCGAGATCAGGCGCGAGGTGTAAGCCGAGCAGGGTTTCACGCTCAGGCAGCCTCATGCCTTTGCCGCGCCGCTGAGCAGGACACGATCCGCCCGCGAGCGCTGGGTGACGAAATTAATCACCGCACGAACAGCCGGCAGATCGATCAGATCCGGATGCGCCAGCAGCCAGATGTCGGAAATCCCGGCGAGCTTGTCCGGCGCGACGCGGATCAGGTCGTCGTGGGCATCGGCGACGATGCAGGACATCGCGCAGATCCCGACGCCGGCGCGGACCGCCGCCAGCATGTCGGCCTGCGATGAGCAGCGCATCACCACGGTCGCTTCCCGCGCGACATGATCGCTCCAGCGTCCGAGTTCGGCGTTTGAGGCACGGTCCGCGAAGCCGACGATGTTGTGACGCTTCCAGTCGTCGCGATGCTGGGGGAGGGAATGGCGCGCGGCGTAGGTACGCGAGGCATAGAAGCCGACGCCCAGCCGCGCGATCTTGCGGCCGACCAGGTTCTCGTCGCCGCTTTGATAAATGCGCAGCACGATATCGGCCTCGCGCTTGCGGACGCTGACGGGGAACGGGTGCGTGACGAATTCGATCTGAACGTCGGGGTGGGTCTCGATGAAGGACGCCATGTGCGGCATCAGCCAGTAAGCCGCTAGCGTCGGGCCGATCGAGAACTTGACCAGACCCCGCGCTTTCGTTCCGGTAGCCGAGACCGCGGCTTCGGCCCGCAGCGCCGCTGCTTCCATAGCCATAGTGTGTTCGCGGAAGCGGCGGCCCTGCGCTGTCAGCGCCAGCCCGTCATTGGAGCGGACAAACAGCTTGGTCCCGAGCTGCGTTTCGAGCGCCGCGATTTCGCGGCCCACGGTCGGATGACTTGAGCGGAGGCGGCGCGCCGCGCCGAGATAGCTGCCGGATTCGGCAACGGCGATGAAGGTCCGGCAAAGATCCCAGTCCATCTGTTCAATCCTGAAGCTGAAACTGTTCAATATTGGACATTGGGGGCGCCGGTCAAGATGTTATCGTTGCTCACATTCAAACAGGACAAATCCGATGCCGCTTCCCGCCTCGCTTACCGGTACGCTTGAATTGCCCGTTCTCGGCTCGCCGCTCTTCATCGTGTCGGGTCCTGAGCTGGTGATCGCGCAGTGCAAGGCCGGCATCGTCGGCTCGTTCCCGGCGCTGAACGCGCGGCCCGCCGAGAAACTCGGCGAATGGCTGACCCAGATCGAGGACGAACTCGGCGAGTATCAGGCGAAGAATCCGGACAAGAAGGTCGCGCCCTACGCGGTCAACCAGATCTGCCACGCCTCCAACGACCGGCTCATGAAGGACATGGAAACCTGTGTGAAGCACAAGGTTCCGGTCATCATCACCTCGCTGCGTCCGCCGTCCGAAATCGTCGAGGCCGCGCACTCCTATGGTGGCGTGGTATTCCACGACGTCATCAACGTGAAACATGCGCGCAAGGCTGCCGAGCAGGGCGTCGATGGACTTATCCTCGTCTGCGCGGGTGCGGGCGGTCATGCCGGCACGCTGTCGCCCTTTGCTCTCGTGCGCGAAGTGAAGCAGTGGTTCAAGGGTACCATCCTGCTCTCCGGTGCGATCTCCGACGGCTGGGGTATCGCGTCGGCGCTCGCGCTCGGCGCGGACATGGCCTACATGGGCACGCGCTTCATCGCGACCGTCGAGGCCAACGCCGATCCCGCCTACAAGAAGGCGCTGACCGACTATGCCGCTCACGACACGGTCTACACCAACCTGTTCACCGGCGTTCATGGCAATTACCTCGGCCCGTCGATCGCCGCCGCCGGCCTCGATCCAGACAATCTGCCGGTTGCCGACAAGACCAAGATGAACTTCGGCTCCGGCGGGAACATGAAGGTCAAGGCCTGGCGCGATATCTGGGGCTCGGGACAGGGCATCGGCCAGATCACCGACATTCCGCCGGTCGCGGAACTGGTGGAACGCCTCAAGACCGAATTCGCCGAAGCGCGAGGAGATTTCCTGATGCGCGCAAGCGCCTGACGGAAAACGGGGCACGCGCGCATAAGCGCGGCCCACCACAAGAAAACAAACAAATCAGGGAGGAGACACCATGAAGGCCTTATCACGTCTTGCGACGGCCATGCTGACGCTTGCCGCGTGCGGAATCACGCAGGCACATGCGGATAACAAGGGTGAAATCCGCATCGGGCAGACCTTGCCTTACAGCGGCCCGCTGTCGGGCTTCGGTATGATCGGCCGGGTGCAGGAAGCGTACTTCGAGAAGATCAATGCCGAAGGTGGCATCAACGGCCGCAAGATCAAGTTCATCAGCATGGATGACGCGTACTCGCCGCCAAAGACGGTCGAGCACACGCGCAAGCTGGTCGAACAGGACGAAGTGCAGGTGATGTTCGCTTCGCTCGGCACCGCGACCAACAATGCGGTGCATCGTTATCTCAACGGCAAGAAAATTCCGCAGTTGTTCGTTCTCAGCGGCGCGACCAAGTGGGCCGATCCGAAGGGCTTCCCCTACACCATGCCAGGCATGGCGGCCTATGCCTCCGAGGGCGTGATCTACGCCAAGCATATCCTGGCGACGAAACCGAATGCGAAGATCGCCATTCTCGCGCAGAACGACGACTTCGGCCGCGACTATGTCAGCGGCTTCAAGCGCGCGCTCGGTGACAAGGCCGCGACCATGATCGTAGCCGAGGCGAGCTACGAGGTGACTGCGCCGACCATCAACTCGCAACTCGCGACACTGAAGGCATCCGGCGCCGACGTGCTGTTCGGCGTGGTGCTCGGCAAGTTCACCTCGCAGTTGATCAAGGGTATTGCCGAACTCGGCTGGAAGCCGGACATGACGTTCCTGCCGACATCGGCGGCCTCGATTTCGTTCCTCGCACCGGCGGGGTTGGAGAATGCCGTCGGCATGATCTCGTCCAGCAACCAGAAGGACGTTAACGATGTGCAATGGGCGAACGATCCCGGCGTGAAGGAGTTCTTCGCGTTCATGAAGCAGTACATGCCGAATGCGGATCTCAACAACTCCAACTATTCCGCCGGCTATCACTATGCGCAATTGATGGTCGCCGTGCTCAAGGCCTGCAAGGACGATTTCAGCCCCGAGAACATCAGGCACCAGGCTGCTTCGCTCAAGAACGTCGAGCTGCCGCTGCTGTTGCCGGGCATCACTGTGAACACCGGGCCCGACGATTACCTGCCGTTCCAGCAACTGTTGCTGCGCCGCTTCGACGGCAAGAGCTGGGTTGGATTCGGCAAGGTTCTCGACGATCAGTAAATGTAACGAGGGCGCGCTGCAGAGATGCGGCGCGCCCGGTCTCCCTCTTCAGCCGGAACGACGTCATGATTATCAGTGGTGACCGCCAGATCAGCACGCCTGAAATCCAGGAGCGTATCGCGCGCGCCGCCACCGGCTTCAAGGCTCTCGGCCTCCGCGACGGTGCGCCTGTCGGCTTGATGCTGCGTAACGATTTTGCGCTGTTCGAAGCGTCTGCCGCTGCGGCGATGCTGGGTTCGCCGGTGGTGCCGATCAACTGGCACCTGAAGGCGGAAGAGGTCGCCTATATTCTGGCCGACAGCGGCGCGCACAGCCTCGTGTGCCACGCGGATCTGTTGCCGCAGATCAAGGCCGGCCTGCCGAAGCGGTTGCCATTGCTGGTGGTGACAACGCCGCCGGAAATCGCCGAGGCTTTCGGTGTGCCGCCTGAACTGGCGCGCGTGCCCGAGGGCCGGGTGGATTGGGATGTTTGGCGCGACGGATTTGCGCCCTCCAGGGAAGCGCCGGGCCGCGCAACGCCGATGTTCTATACCTCCGGCACCACAGGCCGGCCGAAGGGCGTGCGGCGTCTGCCCATGCTGCCGGAACAGATGGCCGCGGCCGAACGGGTCAGCGCCATCACGTACGGCCTGAAGCCGAATGAAGATCAGGTCGTTCTGATGAACGGGCCGATGTATCATTCGGCCCCCAGTTCCTACGGCATGCTGGCGTTCCGTCACGGCTGCACCATCGTCCTGGAGCCGCGCTTCGATCCCGAGGATCTGCTGCAGCTTATCGAGCGGCACAAGGTCACCCACATGCACATGGTGCCGACCATGTTCGTGCGGCTGCTGCGGCTGCCGGACGAGGTGAAGGCAAAGTACGATCTTTCGTCGCTGCGATTTACGGTTCACGGTGCTGCGCCCTGTCCGGTTCCTGTCAAGCAGGCGATGATCGCGTGGTGGGGGCCGGTGGTTCACGAGTACTTCGGCTCGACCGAGACCGGGATTCCGATCTGGCACTCGGCACAGGAAGCGTTGGCGAAGCCCGGCACCGTCGGGCGCGCTATCGAAGGCGGCATCGTCAGGATTTTCGGCCCGAACGGCGAGCCCTGCGGTGTCAATGAGATCGGCGAGATCTTCATGCGGCAGACCGCGATCCCGGATTTCGATTATCACCGCAAAGCAGGTGCGCGCGAGGAAGCCGGCCGTGAGGGTCTGATCAGCGTCGGTGATGTCGGCTATCTGGATGAAGACGGCTATCTGTTTCTCTGCGACCGCAAGCGCGACATGGTGATTTCGGGCGGGGTCAACATCTATCCGGCGGAGATCGAGAACACACTGATCGGGATGGAGGGCGTGCGCGACTGCGCCGTGTTCGGCATTCCGGACGACGAATTCGGCGAACGGCTGTGCGCCTGCATCGAGCCTGATACCGGCGCCGCGCTGACGCCGAAGGACGTGCAGGATTATCTGCGGAAGCGGCTGGCGAACTTCAAGGTGCCGAAAGACATCAACTTCCTTGAAGCCCTGCCGCGCGAAGCCAGCGGCAAGATCTTCAAGCGCAAGCTGCGCGATCCGTACTGGGAAAATCGCCAGTCCGCTTAATCAAACCACCGGCGCGTCTTGCAGACTTGTTGAAAGCTGGCGAATCTTGCGGTTGCCGGTAGTCCCGCCCTGAAATCGTGTCATGCTGTCCTGAACGGAACAGCACGGCGGCGAACCGCCGGCGGGGGGCGACCGGTATGATCTCCTTGGCGCAGGGCTTGCTTGGAGCGGCATCGGGCTCGCTTGTCGGCTTTTCTCTCGGCGTCATCGGCGGCGGCGGGTCGATTCTTGCAGTGCCCCTGATGGTGTATCTGGTCGGCGTGCCGAATGCGCATGTGGCAATCGGCACCAGCTCGCTCGCCGTCGCAGCAAGCGCGGCCTTTGGTCTACTTATCCATGCGCGCACCGGCACGGTGAAGTGGGGGTGCGCGTCGGTGCTCGCCGGCGCAGGTGTGATTGGAGCGTTTCTCGGTTCACTGGTCGGCAAGATGGTCGACGGGCCGCGGCTGCTGACGATGTTCGCGCTTCTGATGCTCGTGGTTGCTGTCTTGATGCGGCGGCGCCGCGATTATGCCGGCAACAAGTCTGTTCAGTTGAGCCGGGCCAATGCCCCGTCGCTCATCGGGGTGGGGTTTGCCACCGGCATGCTTTCCGGCTTCTTCGGTATCGGCGGCGGCTTCCTGATTGTGCCGGCGCTGGTGTTCGCGACCGATATGCCGCTGGTGTACGCGGTGAGTTCCTCGCTGGTGGCCGTGCTGGCCTTCGGTCTCACCACTGCAACGAGCTACGCATTCTCCGGTCTGGTGAACTGGCCGCTGACGGCGGTCTTTATCGTCGGCGGTCTGGCTGGTGGATACATTGGTGTGAAATCAGCGCATCTGCTGGCGAGCAGGCGGACATTGCTCAACGACGTTTTTGTGGCGGTGATTTCCTGCGTCGCGATCTACATGCTGATCCGAGGCTGGATGTAACGACGAGCCTGCCTACGCCGCGCGCCTGATCCAGACGCGGTTGTCATGGAACGCCGCGCCGCCATAGGGCGCGATCGGATCGGCACCCGTCAGCGTATTGATGCCGCGGCCGTCTTCATAGGCATGGTTCGGCCAGATCGATTCGGCGATCAGCACGCCGCGCCGCATGCCATCGAAGGATTTGGCGTGAAGCCGGACTTCGCCGCGCTCGTTGCCGAGGATCACCTTGTCGCCGTCGGCGATCGATAGCGCCGCCGCATCGTCGGGATGGATCATCACCGTCGGCCGCTGCTCGCGGCTGAGCGAGGTCGGCGTTTCGTTGAAGGTGGTGTTGAGGAAGTTGCGCGCCGGTGACGTGGCAAGACGAAACTTGTGATGCTCGTCGGCTTCCTCGATCACCGTCCAGTGATCCGGCAATTGAGGGAGATCGTCCACCGGGCCAGAAAGCCCCGGACTGCGGAACGGCACCGTTGGCCAGTCCGGCTTGAAACGGAATTTTCCGTCAGGCCACGCAAAGCCCCTGGTGTAATGCGCGGTCTCGAAATCCGGCTGGCAGTCGATCCAGCGTTCGCGCTCGAGATTTTCCAGCGTGCCCCAGCCCGATTTTTGCAGCGTCCAATCGATGATCTCGCGCGGCGTCATGTCGAAGCCGCGATGTTCGGCACCGAGACGTTTGGCGAGGCTGACAATCACATCATGGTTGGAGCGGCATTCGCCCGGCGGCTCGATCAGTTTCGGGCCCGCGATAATGTATTGATGCCCGCCGCCCTGATAAACGTCGTCGTGCTCCATGAACATCGTGGCCGGCAGCACGAGGTCGGCGACCTTTGCCGTCTCGGTCATGAACTGTTCGTGCACGCAGACGAACAGGTCGTCGCGCGCGAAGCCCTGCTTGACGCGGGTCTGGTCCGGCGCGACCGACACCGGGTTGGTGTTCTGGATCAGCATCGCCGTTACCGGCGGCCCATTGAACAGCGCGTCGGCGTCGCCGCACAGGATTGCGCCGATGCGCGACTGGTCGAGCATGCGGATCGACGGATCGACCACATCGAGCCCCTCGATCAGCGAACGGTCCCAGTGATAGATCGCGCCGTTGTTGTGGAATGCGCCGCCGCCCTCATGACGCCACGCGCCGGTCACCGCTGCGATACAGCTTGCGGCATGCATGTTCGGCGCGCCGTTGCGTGAGCGGGAGAAACCGTAGCCGAGCCGGAAATAGGTGCGCGGCGTATTGCCCACCAGCGCCGCGAATTCCTCGATGGTTTCGACCGGGCAGCCGGCGATTTTCGAGGCCCATTCCGGGCCCCGGCTTTGCAGATGGTGCTCAAGCTCGCGCGGGGCATCGGTATGCTGCGCAAGAAAATCGCGATCCGCCTTGCCGTCGCGGAACAGGCAATGCATCACCGCGCAGGCGAGCGCGCCGTCGGTACCCGGCCGCACCAGCACCGCGAGATCGGCCTGCTCCATGGTGCCGTTCATGTAGACGTCGACCGCAACAATTTTCGCGCCGCGTTCCTTCCGCGCCCGCGTCGCGTGGGTCATGACGTTGACCTGGGTGCTGACCGCATTGGTGCCCCAGATCACGACGCAGTCGGACTGTGCGATTTCGCGCGGATCGGGACCGGCGAGCTTGCCGGTGCCGGCGACAAATCCGGTCCAGGCCGGATTGACGCAGATGGTGGAATGGAAGCCGGAGTACTTCTTGGCATGGCGCAGACGATGGATGCCGTCGCGCATCACAAGGCCCATGGTGCCTGCGTACTGATAGGGCCAGACCGCCTCGGAGCCGTACCGTGCTTCGGCCTCCAGGAATTTCCCGGCAACCAGATCCAGCGCATCGTCCCATGAAATCGGGGCGAAGGTGCCGGAGCCTTTTGCGCCGGTGCGGACCAGCGGGTTCGTCAGGCGGTCAGGATGATGAATCCGCTCGGCATAGCGGGCGACCTTGGCGCAGATTACCCCCGCCGTGTAGCCGTTGTCCCGCGCGCCGCGCACCCGGCCTATGGTGCGCTCGTCGAGCACGTCGACTTCAAGGGCGCAGGTCGAGGGGCAATCGTGCGGGCAGGCGGTCGCCGCGACCCGTCGAGGCACAGATCCTGGCGGCACGGATTTGGGGCGGAGCATTTCATTCATTGCAGCGACCTTAATCTGCGCGGGCGGACATGCAAGGTCAGGGCTGTCCTGCGGGACCATGAAAGCCCCACTTCCGGCGCATGGCGGAAAACCATTCCACGGACTCAACTCCCCATGCCGGATTGTGCTAAGCGGAACCCGCATCGGGACCGGGTGCCGCCTGTCCGGCGGCTTCGCTCGCGTCCAGTCTGGTTTGAAGGAACACCGATGAACATTCTGCCCTCCAACCTGCGCTTTGGCGCGGGCCAATCCGTCAAGCGCCTCGAAGATCAGCGGCTTCTCACAGGGCAAGGACATTTCATCGACGACAAGGCGCAGGACGGCGCGTTGTGGCTTTACGTGCTGCGCTCGCCGCACGCCCACGCCAGGATCACCGCGATCGACACCAGCGCAGCACTGGCCATGCCGGGCGTTGCCGCCGTCTATACCGGAGCCGATCTGGTCGCGGACGATATCGGCACCATCCCGACCCTGCCGATCTTCAAGCGGCCCGACGGTTCGCCGATGGCCGCGCCGCCGCGGCGTCTGCTGGCGCACGACGTTGTCCGCTTTGCCGGCGAGCCGGTCGCGGCTGTACTTGCCCCATCACGTGCCGATGCGCAGACGGCCGCCGAGGCGATCGTCGTCGATTACGAGATTTTGCCGGCGGTTGTCAGTCCGGCCGATGCGCTGGCGCCCGGTGCGCCTGTGGTCTGGCCGGATGCGCCGGACAATATCGCCGCCGCCATGAGCTACGGCGATGCGGCTGCAACGGAAGCCGCCTTCGCGAAGGCCAGGCACGTCGTCTCGCTCGACATCACCAGCCAGCGGCTGGTGCCGTCGGCGATGGAGCCGCGCAGCACCATGGCGGAGGTCGACAAGAAGACCGGCCGTCTCACGCTGCATGTCCAGAGCCAGACACCGACCGCAACGCGCGACATTCTTTCGGATGTTGTGCTCAAGCGTCCGAAAGACAGCGTTCATGTGATGGTCGGCGATATCGGCGGCGGCTTCGGCCACAAGGTCAATCTCTATCCCGAAGACGGCATCGTTGCTTATGCGGCCACGAAACTGAAGCGCACCGTGCGCTGGCGCGGCGACCGCATCGACGACTTTATCGGCGGATCGCATGGCCGCGATCTCACATCCACCGGTGAATTCGCGCTCGATGAAAAGGGCCGCGTGCTGGCGTTCCGTGTGCGCTCGCTCGGCGGCACCGGTGCCTATCTCACCGGCGCGGGCGTGATTATTCCGCTGGTGCTCGGACCGTTCGTTGCCACCGGCGTTTATGATCTCCCGCTGATTCACTTCGACATCAAGGCGGTGCTCACTCACACCGCGCCGACCGGCCCGTATCGCGGCGCCGGACGGCCGGAAGCGGTGTTCATCGTCGAGCGATTGATGGATGCCGCCGCGCGGCAGATCGGCATGGACCCGCGCCAGATCCGCAAGGTGAATTACATCAAGCCCTCGCAACTGCCCTACAAGAACGCGGTCGGCGAAGTCTACGACAGCGGTGCTTTCGCGCACATGATGGAGCGCGCCTCGAAGCTCGCGGACTGGGACGGGTTCAACGCGCGCAAGAAAGCCGCGAAGAAAAAGGGCCTGCTCTACGGACGTGGTCTCACCAGCTACATCGAATGGACCGGCGGCCGTGTGCACACCGAAAAGGTCACGTTGTCGGCGACCGCCGAGGGCCGCGTGGTGTTGCAGTCGGGCACCCAGGCGATGGGGCAGGGACTTCAGACCAGCTACTCACAGATGGTGGCGGGCGCGCTCGGCATTCCGCTCGACCGTATCGATGTTATCCAGGGCGACACGGACAAGGCGACGGGCGGCGGCAGCGTCGGTTCGCGCTCGCTGTTCGTCGGAGGCACCGCAACCGTCGTGTCGGCCGGCGATCTGATCCAGAAGGCGCGCGAGAAGGCGTCGCATGTGCTCGAAGCTTCTGTCGGCGACATCGAATACGGTGATGGCGTGCTGACGGTGGTCGGCACCGACCGCCGGGTCAGTCTGTTCGATCTCGCCAAGGACGAGAAGGACTCGCGCCTCAGCGTCGAGAGCAAGGGCGAGGTGGACGGGCCGACCTGGCCGAACGGCACGCATATCTGTGAAGTCGAGATTGATCCCGAAACCGGCGTGACCCGCGTGGTGCGTTACACCACGGTGGATGACGTCGGCGTCGCCATCAATCCGATGCTGGTCACCGGTCAGGTTCACGGCGGTGTCGCGCAGGGCATCGGACAGGCGCTTTATGAAGGCGTGGTGTACGATTCCTCGGGGCAGTTGCTCACGGCGAGCTATCAGGACTATTGCATCCCGCGCGCCAGCGACATGCCGGGCAGCATCGATGTGACGCTCGACGACTCTGCGCCGTGCAAGACCAATCCGCTCGGCGCGAAGGGCTGCGGCGAATCCGGCGCCATCGGCGGTCCGCCATGCATCGTCAACGGCGTGATGGATGCGCTCAGCGATCTCGGCATCACATCGCTGCAGACACCGCTGACGCCGGTGAAAATCTGGGATGCGATTCAGCAGGCCAAAGCCACGAAGGCGGCGTGAGGTAAGGGTTATCGTTCAGCCCACCTCTCCCGTGGGGAGAGGTCGACTTCGCGTCAGCGAAGTCGGGTGAGGGCGTAGAATCTCTCGATAGATTTAGATCTCCTCACCCCAACCCTCTCCCCGCAGGGGAGAGGGAGAGCACCGCGGATGCGCCGACATTTTTACCAAAGCTGCTCTAGCCCGGCCCTTCGCCGGCCGCGCGCAGCGCGCGCAAGCCCTCGCGATAGGTCGGATAGGCGAGCGTGACGCCAAGTTCGTTGCGCAGCAGATCGTTCCGCACGCGCTTGCTTTCGGCATAGAACGAGCGGCCCATCTCCGTCAGGCCGGCGTCTTCAAGACTGATCTCGCGCGGCGGCGCGACGCCGCAGAGCGAGGCCGCGAAGGTGACCACATCCTGCGGCGGCGCGGGCTCATTGTCGGTGACGTTGTAGATCGCGCCCGAACGCGGCCGGTCGAGTGAAGCGTCCACCGCGCGCGCGATGTCTTCGACATGGATGCGGTTGAACACCTGTCCGGGCTTGATGATCCGGCGTGCGGTGCCGCGCGCCAGTTGCACGAGCTGGCTCTGGCCCGGACCGTAAATGCCCGCAAGCCGGAAAATCTGCACCGCAATGCTGTTCGCGGCACCGAAGGCGAGCCACGCCTGTTCGGCGGCGGCGCGCTCGCGCGAGCGCGCATTGGTTGGCGTCGCAGGCGTCCGTTCATCGACCCATGCGCCGCCGTGATCGCCATAAACGCCGATGGTCGAGAGATAGCCAATCCAGCGCAGGTTGGGAGCCGAGGCGATTTGCCTGGCGTAAGCCGCAAGTACGGGATCTCCGCCGGTACCCGGTGGAACAGAAATCAGCAATGCCTCGCAGGCTGCGATATCGGAATCGATAACGTCATCGCGGCCATC
Organism: Afipia sp. GW823-FHT06G09; assembly: GCF_058794875.1. Lineage (NCBI taxonomy): Bacteria > Pseudomonadati > Pseudomonadota > Alphaproteobacteria > Hyphomicrobiales > Nitrobacteraceae > Afipia > Afipia sp. GW823-FHT06G09. The sequence continues at coordinate 888,218 of NZ_JBXAHF010000003.1, read as the reverse complement.
ATGTCCGAACACCCGCGCGGTCACGCCTGCGGCGGACAGCGTGCGCGCCTTGTCCTGCGATCGTACGGTGCCGGTCACGGTGTCACCGCGGGCGAGACGGCGCTCGGCGATGGTTCTGCCGCTGAAGCCCAGACCGAAGATAAACAGATTCACGAAAAACCCTGTTCAAGAGAGGCGATGCGACGTACCTATCGGCTCACTTATCTCTTTTCAATGATGGAGTCCCGCGTTTGGGCGACTACGATCCACTCCGCGAGTATCTCTCGCAGCAGACCAAGGACGAACTCGTGCTAACCTTCGAGGAGATCGAGGATCTGCTGGGGTTCGCGCTGCCGCGCGCGTCGCAGCGGGCGTCATGGTGGGAGAAAGAGCGCAACCCTGAAAACGCGCGCCCGCAGCGGGATGCAATCCGCGATGGAGGTTATGAGGCGACCCGGCTCGCGGACGGAAAGGGAGTGCGCTTCCGCAAACTTTCTGCCGGCCGGTTCAGGCGCTGATTCCTCGGTCTCAATTCCTTGTGCGCCGCAAAATCTTTGCGCGCGCTGCACAGAGCCGATGCGAAAGTTCAATGCCCCGCGCGAACCCGATGCCGCTATAAAGGCCTCTCAAACAAGAATAACTGGGAGCGCAATATGACATCGAAGTTTCTCGCCGCAGCGGTCGCGGCGTTCAGCCTGACGACGGCACTGCCGGCTTCCGCGCAGCAGGGCGTCAAGATCGGCATTCTCAACGATCAGTCCGGCGTCTATGCCGACTATGGCGGCAAGTGGTCCTTTGAAGCAGCCAAGATGGCGGTCGAGGAGTTCGGCGGCTCGGTGCTTGGTCAGAAGATTGAAGTTGTCTCCGCCGATCACCAGAACAAGCCGGACCTCGGCGTCAGCATTGCGCGCCGCTGGTATGAAGTCGAGAACGTCGACATGATCACCGAGCTGACCACGTCGTCGGTTGCGCTCGCAGTGCATGATCTCTCCAAGCAGATGAAGAAGATCGACATCGTTGTCGGTGCGGCGACCTCGCGTCTGAGCGGCGATGCCTGTCAGCCTTACGGTTTCCACTGGGCGTATGACACCCGCGCGCTCGCCTACGGCACTGGTGGCGCGCTGGTGAAGGCCGGCGGCGATACATGGTTCTTCATGACCGCCGATTACGCGTTCGGCCATGCGCTCGAAAAAGACACCGGCGACTTCGTCACACAGCAGGGCGGAAAAGTCGTGGGCGCGGTTCGCATTCCGCTGAACACCGCCGACTTCTCCTCGTTCCTGCTGCAGGCCCAAAGCTCGAAAGCGAAAATCATCGGGCTCGCCAATGCCGGTCTCGACACCACCAACTCGATCAAGCAGGCGGCGGAATTCGGCATCGTCAAGGGTGGCCAGAAGCTCGCGGGGCTTTTGCTGACGGCGGCAGAAGTCCACGGCCTGGGTCTCGAGGCCGCGCAGGGCCTGGTGCTGACGGAGGGTTACTACTGGGATCGCGACGCGCGCTCGCGCAACTTCGGTGAGAAGTTCTTCAAGCGCACCGGCCGGATGCCGAACATGATTCAGGCCGGCACCTACTCTGCGACCTTGTCGTATCTGAAGGCTGTCAAGGCGGCAGGCACCAAGGACACCGAAGCGGTGGCCAAGAAGCTGAAGGAACTGCCGGTCGATGACGACTTCGCGCAGGGCGGCAAGGTGCTCGAAAACGGCCGTATGGTTCACGACCTCTACCTGTTCGAGGTCAAGAAGCCGTCCGAGTCGAAGAAGCCCTGGGACTACTACAAGGAGCTGGCGGTGGTGCCGGGCGACAAGGCATTCCCAACCGCGAAGGAAAGCGGCTGTCCGCTGACCAAGTAAGGCGACCACGATATCCGGTCCGGCTTGTTGCCGGACCGGATACGATCCTTCAATTGGCGATATTTGAAGCTGTTTTCCTTAAGCATTTTCGTGGCGGTCGCCTTCTTTGCCGGGCCGCCCCGCGCTAAAGAGAGAGAAATGATCCGCATCCTCTCGCTTTGCCTTCTTGTCCTGCTCGGTGTGCCCGCAGCTGCGCAAACGCCGCCGGAGCAGAAGCCTGCGATCGAGCAAAAGAATACAGCCGAGCAAAAGATGCCGGCCGAGCCGAAGCCTGCCGCACTTCTGTGCGTTTACAACAACAGAAAATACAGTGAAGGCGCCAACGTCTGTGTGCAGAAGGCGATGATGCAGACCTGCACCATCGACGGCGCCAAGGCCGTCTGGGCCAACGTGACGGACGAAAAACTCAGCAGCGGCTGCGTGGCGCCCGGTCCCCGTTTGACCAAGTATCAGCGAGCGGCAATCGTGAACAGGCGGAACATTCGCCGCGAAATCACACCCGCCACGGACAGCTCACCGTTCTGCTTTTATACGAACGGAAAGCGGTTCTGCGAGTAGCGCGACCTCGCCAGCGCGATCAATTCACCTTGTAGATCGAGTTGGCCCAAGTGCCGCCGCAAATTTCGTCGCGGTTACCGGTGCACTTCGCATCGCAGTTCGTGGCAGGGCCGGCAGCGCCATACTTGTTGCCGCAAAAGCAGTGCCCGGCATATTGCGTGCCGGCATGGCTGAAGCCCTTCTCGCGGCATGTTGAGATGCAAAGCTGCGTGGTCATCTTGCCGTCGTAGAAGGTGTAGCCATCGAGATCGCGCTTGCCCTGATCCCTGAAGCATCCGAGATAGCCGTTCGCAGCGGCGGTCGCCGCCCCGGCTGATGGCGCGGTGGTCGGCGCGGTGACGATCGGCGCGGGATGCAGCGAGCGCTCATCCGACCTTGCCGCGACTTTTGTCTCCGATGCCTTCATGTCCTGCAAGCGAGCGCGGGCGAGGTCGCCATAGATACTGTCGCCGAAGCGGCGCACGAAGGCTTCCAGCACTGTGGGGCTTGTGGTCGTGGAGACGGCGCGCCAGGCTTCCGCGATTTCGTTGGATGATGGCGCAGGCGTGACCGCAATTGCGTGCGGCCCCACGGAAGCGGCGGGGTCAGCCGCCGCGACCTGCGCGGGTGCAGGCTTGGTTTCGGCTTTCGCCGCAGCAACAGTCGCATCGACAATCGCGACCGTGTTGCCGCCGAGCGAGCCGTAGACATAGGGTTCTTGTTTGCGGGCGGTGGAGGTCAGCACCGCGTCCCGCACCCGGCCGAACGCAATGCGCAGATCGACTCCCGGCGTTGCGATATGTTCAAGCAGTGCGGTGGTGAAGGGGCTGTTGCTGTTGTCGCCGTCGAGTGCCACCGAGCCCGCCTTCGCCGCGAACGCGATCAGGGTGTCCGAGACCGTTGGCTCGATCTTGGCGAGGCCGCGTCCGACCGAGCGCGACGCGACCGTGCGCTTCATCGTCTTGGCGAAGGGGTTGTCGCGGCAGGCGTCCAACATCACCAGCCGCAGACGCTTCGCCGGTTCGATTGCCTTCAGCAGCCGGTCGAGCGACAGCGCTTCGTCCTCGATGTCGAAATCGCGCGCGAGTTTTGCATCGGCGGGCACCAGATAGTTGGTGCCGTCGACCTCGATGCCGTGCCCGGCGAAGAATACCACGGCGACATCGGCGTCCTGCGCCTTGCCGGAGAAGTCGCCGACCGCACGGCGCAGATCGGCAATGCCGACGTCGCGCCTGGTCTCGACCACATCGAACCCGGATTTCCGGAATAGTGCTGCCATGGCATCGGCGTCATTCGATGGGTTCGGCAGCTTGGCGACATGCTGATACGCGGAGATGCCAAGCACCAGAGCCACGCGTCTGTCGGCCTGCGCGGCAGTCATGGAGAACTGCGCCGCAGTGAGAACTGCAAACAGGATCAGCAGAGAACGCAGCATGGCGCGCACGATAAGTCTCCGGGCTTTCGGCACATTCTCTACCACACGGGCGGAACCGCGGAAAAGAGCTCGGCTGTGGCAAAAAATCGCTGTTTCGCTTGAACTTTCTGCCTTGTGGCATAGACATCGCGCGAGAGTGAAGGAGCCAGTCGTCCATGCCCGTCCGTATCGTCGATGTTCGCGAAGTCACCAAGCCGATCTCGTCCCCGATCCGCAATGCCTACATCGACTTTACGAAGATGACGACCAGCCTCGTCGCTGTTGTCACCGATGCGGTTCGCGACGGCAAGCGCGTGGTCGGCTACGGGTTTAATTCCAACGGACGTTACGGGCAGGGCGGGCTGATCCGCGAACGTTTCGCGCCGCGGCTGCTGGAAGCCGATCCGAAGACGCTGCTGGATTCCAGCGGCGACAACATCGATCCCGACAAGGCGTGGGCGGCGCTGATGTCCAACGAGAAGCCCGGCGGCCACGGCGAGCGTTCGGTGGCGGTGGGCACTATCGACATGGCGATCTGGGATGCGGTGGCGAAGATCGCCGGCAAGCCGCTGTTTCGCCTGCTGGCCGAGCGCCACAATCGCACGGCCGATCCGCGCGTGTTCGTTTATGCGGCGGGCGGCTACTACTACCCCGGCAAGGATCTGTCGGCACTGCGCAGTGAAATGCGCGGCTATCTCGATCGCGGCTACAATGTCGTCAAGATGAAGATCGGCGGTGCATCCATTGCAGAAGATCAGGAGCGCATCGAAGCGGTTTTGAAGGAGATCGGCAGTCAGGCGCAGCTTGCGGTCGATGCCAACGGCCGCTTCGATCTGGAGACCGGAATCGCCTACGCCAAGATGCTGCGAGAGTATCCACTGTTCTGGTACGAGGAGGTTGGCGATCCGCTTGATTTCCAGTTGCAGGCGGCGCTCGCGGAATTCTATCCCGGCCCGATGGCCACCGGCGAGAATCTGTTCAGCCATCAGGACGCGCGCAATCTCATTCGCTACGGCGGCATGCGGCCGGATCGCGACTGGCTGCAGTTCGACTGTGCTTTGTCTTATGGGCTCTGCGAATACCTGCGCACGCTCGATGTGCTGAAGACCCACGGCTGGTCGCCGTCGCGCTGCATTCCGCATGGCGGGCATCAGATGTCATTGAACATCGCAGCGGGTCTCGGCCTTGGCGGCAACGAGAGTTATCCCGATCTGTTCCAGCCTTACGGCGGCTTCCCGGATGGCGTGCGGGTCGAGAACGGCCATATCACCATGCCGGATCTGCCGGGCATCGGCTTCGAGGGTAAATCCGATCTCTACAGGGAGATGAAGGCGCTGGCGGAGTAGCTTGGGCCTGCCACTCCGGCGAAGCCGTCACGCATTGACGTGGATGAAATCCCGCAGCAACGGATAGATTTCGCTATTCCACTTCCGGCCGCTGAAGACACCGTAATGGCCGACGCCGGCCTGCATGTGATGCACCTTGCGGTAGGCGCGCACGCCGGTGCAGAGATCCTGCGCCGCCAGCGTCTGCCCGATTGAACAGATGTCGTCCTTCTCGCCTTCCACCGTCATCAGGCCCATCTTCTTGATGGAGGCCGGGTTCACTGCGCGTCCCTTGTAGGTGAGCTTGCCCTGCGGCAGCAGGTGTTCCTGAAACACATCGCGGATGGTATCGATGTAGAAATCCGCCGGCAGATCCATCACCGCGAAATACTCGTCGTAGAAGGTCTTGATGGTGTCGGCCTTCTCGACTTCGCCCTTCGCCAGATGCTCGAGCAGGTCCTTGTGCGACTTGACGTGCCGTTCGAGATTCATCGACACGAATGCCGTGACCTGAATGAAGCCGGGATACACTTTACGGAAGGCGCCCTTGCACTGCATCGGCACGTAGTTGATCAGATTGTCCTCGAACCACTTCAGCGGCTTCGAGGTTGCGAATTCGTTGACCTTGGTTGGCGCAATGCGCGTATCGATCGGCCCCGCCATCAAAGTGAGGCTCGCCGGGCGCGCGCGATGATTGTCTTCCGACATGATGGCGCAGGCCGCCAGCGCCGATACCGACGGCTGGCACACCGCCACCATGTGAGACTTCGGGCCGAGCTGATCCATGAAGGTGATGAGATGCTCGGTATATTCGTCGAGGCCGAACTTGCCCTGATCGAGCGGAATGTCGCGCGGATTGTGCCAGTCGGTGATGTAGACGTCGTGATCCTGCAACAGTGTCTGCACCGTGCCGCGCAGCAGTGTCGCGAAATGACCCGACATCGGCGCGACCAGCAGAACTTTCGGCTGGTCCGGCGCGCCGTCCTTCTTGAAACGCAGCAGCGAGCCGAACGGCGTCGCGAACGGGACTTCCTCGATCACCGGCCATTCCCGGTTGCCGACCGCCACCGGCTTGATGTCGTAGTCCGGCCGCTTGTAGGTCAGCGAACTGCGCGACATCAGTTCGAGTGTTGCGGCGAGGCGGCCGAAGACCTTGTCCGAAAAACCTTCGGGCAGCATTTTTAGATAGGACAGCGCTGTTGAGGCCCCGTTTCGCCATGGAGCCGTCATGTCCATGGTGTTCTGATAGGTCTGGTACATCATTGGCGACATCCGGCACATTCCCTTGCTTTGTGCCATGCAAACTTGACGCCAAAGCCCCGTCAATCGGCCATTCGGACTGGCATGTCGTTTGCTGTGTGTAAAAGGAGCAAGCGCTTAAACAACAGGCAGGCGCGGGCATAACCGGGCGGAAAAGTGCGATCCGCCTCTTTGATGTGCAGGCGTTAGGAGAGCGACCATGGCCAAGGCCACGTTGACCATCAGCAGCAAGAACTACTCCTCATGGTCGCTGCGCGGCTGGCTGCTGACCAAGTTCTCGGGGCTCGAGTTCGACGAGATCGTCACGGCGGCGGACGATCCGTCGGCCCGGGCGGAAATTCTTTTGCTGTCGTCGTCGATTCTGGTGCCCTGCCTGCGCCATGAGGGCGCGGTCGTGTGGGACACCCTGGCAATCGGCGAATATCTCAACGATCTCATGCCCGAAGCGGGCCTGTTGCCGTCCGAGCGGATTCCGCGGGCGCACTGCCGCTCGATCTGCGGCGAGATTCATTCGGGCTTCACCACGCTGCGCTCGTCGTTGCCGGTCAACATCAAGGGGCATTTCCCAGGCTTCAAGGTCTGGTCGCGGGCGCAGGCGGACATCGACAGGGTCTGCGCGATCTGGAGCGACTGCCTTGAAAAATCCGGCGGCCCGTTCCTGTTCGGACATCGGTCGATGGCGGACGCCATGTATGCACCGGTGGTGACTCGCTTCCTGACCTACGACGTGCAGATCAGCCCGTCCTTGGCGAGCTATGCAAAGCGGGTGATGAGCCTTCCTGAAATGCAGGAGTGGGTCGAGGCCGCGCGGCAGGAGCCGGCCGAAATCGAAGAGCTTGAGGTGGAATATTAGGCAGCGGCGCTGCGCAATTGCCTGATCGCTGGGCCGGTTGCGGCTGCGTGTGCTTGCCTGAACGAGCGCTTTCCTGGGATGCCAGAGGCGGCGCGTAGCGCGACGGCCAGGCCCCAGATCGTCGTCAGGCTGAATCCCGCACGGACTCAGCCACATCTTTGATTGCGCAAAACTTCCTCACGCTGTGACCGCTCGCGATGCGGGTGCTGGCGTGGAATTCGCATGATGCATTGCAGAAGCAACTGCGCCGGCGCCGGTCGCCCGGATTGGAGGATGCTATGAATGTACATGCTGCGGTCGGTTCAAAATCGTCTGGTCTCACGCGCCCCAACGGCGCCCCCATTCGTCTGAACAGCCAGAGCTTCGTCGCCATCGATCGCCACAAGGATACGACATACGAGGCGACGTATCGCCCGCAGGCGCTCTACAGCCGCGCGGACGAAGGTTTTCATGCGAACAACGAAGCCTTCCTGCTCCATGAGGTCGCGACAAACCTGCCGATCTATCTCCCGGATACAGGTCCCACCGATTTCCATCTTCATCTTCCGCCGGGCGGCTTCCAACTCGTGCTGGTCACGTCGGGCATGTTCACCTTCGATTACGATGGGCGTTTTTACAACGTCGGCCCCGGCGCGGTGATGCTGCAAAGCGCGATCGTGCATCGTCAGCTCTTCTACACATGGTCGGGGTTGTCGACGGAGGAGAATCTGAAGACGCCGCAGACCGTGGCGCCCGATCCGATTTCGATGGGCTACTCGGGAAAATTTCTTGAAGCCTTCATTACCGATCCCACGACATTTCCCAACCCGACGATTGTGGGTCCGGATCAGATCAACGAAGATGAAACGCCGCGTGTGGCGTGGAGCCATCCGCTGCATGATCGCCCGGCCGATGCCGGCTTCTGGCTTCAGGACCCATTGGCGCTGGATGCGCTGTTCAAGCCGCTGGCGGCTGGCTCACCCGACAGTCTTATCAAGTCGGCCATGCCGGTTTATGTGCGCGATATTGGAATCGAGATTCCGAGCGGTCATCTTGTCACCGGCCACATCATCGCGACCGATCCGCGCGGCCACTCGCTCCTGCCCAAGAGCACGTCCGCAACAGCGGACGCAACCTCTCTCACGAAGGGCGAGGTCGTTATCCATCGCGTCATTCGCGGCACGGCCGAATTCAAGGACAGTGCAGGGAAGACTTTCGAGCTTACGGCCGGCGATGTGGTGACTGCGAGCAAGAACACGATCTCCCTCGTCGGTGTCGGCGAAAATACGCAAGTCCTGCGGCTTGGCCTGCTGAAGGGTATGGACAGTCTTCGCAGTTGGACGCCGACGCAGCGTGACGAGATCGATGGTCTGGCCGGTCAAATCATCACAGGGAGGGACGTCCGTCCTCTCCGCACCGAAGGCCAGCCGGTCGGGTATCTGTACAAGTAGGCCGTTGGCTGAGCGCGTGACTCGCCAGCGCCAGGCCTGTGCGTGTGATGCACACGAAACTGCAACAAACACGGAACGTCGCCCCGTCGCGTTCTGTACATTGCGTGCTTAAGTGTTTCCTGCTGATAAACCGGGGAACACAGATGCCGACACGTGCGCGCGTTGACGAATTCATTGCGGTGGTCGAGAGCGGCGATCACGCCGGCGCCATCGAGCGCTATTACACCGAAGATGCCAGCATGCAGGAGAACACCGCGCCGCCGCGCGTCGGCCGCGACGGACTGGTGGCGCATGAGCGCGGCATCCTTGCGCGAATGAAAGAGGTCCACTCCAAGGCGCTGGTATCTGTGGTGGAGGGCGATCACGTCATGATCCACTGGAACTTCGATCTTGTCGGCCTCGACGGCAGGACGCTCCATATCGATGAAATCGCCATGCAGGAATGGCGCGGCGACAGGATTTTCCGTGAGCGGTTTTTCTACAACGCAGCGAAAGCGTAAGCCCCACGCGTGACATGACGGGGCTTCATGCGGGCGATGACGATGTCTCGCTTGACGCCGCGATCCGCATCCTGACAGATGGCGTCATTGCTGCCGGAATCGGCAGAAAAGAAGAGCGCCAAGCTCCTTCAGGGAACGCCGGACTATGAATGCACCTCACGCGGGTCCCACCGCGGACGGGAAGATCGTCGACGAGACATCGATCCGCTATGAAGGCTGGCCGGTCGTCGGGGTCTGCTTCCTTGTTGCGACATTCGCCTGGGCTGCGGGCTTTTACGGTCAGGGCGTCTACCTTGCCGAACTGCAACGCCTTCATGGGTGGCCGGCGTCACTGATTTCGACGGCGACCACCTGTTACTATCTGTTCAGCGCGGTTCTGGTGGTGTTCGTCAGCGAGGCGATCCGCACACTGGGTCCGCGCCGCCTGCTGATCGGCGGCATTGTGACCATCGCCGCAGGCACCGTGATGGTCGGGCAGATCACATCGCCGTGGCAATTATACGTTGCCTATGCGCTGATCGCGTTCGGCTGGGCCGGGACCAGCCTCGCTGCGATCAACAACACGCTGGGACTGTGGTTCGACAAGAAGCGCGGCATGGCGATCAGCCTGGCCCTGAATGGCGCGAGCTGTGGCGGTGTGCTTGGCGTGCCGCTGCTGGTCGGCGCCATCGGCAAGTTCGGCTTCCCTGCAACGTCGATCGGTGCGGCGCTGGTGATCATGGCGCTGGCGATACCGACGATTCTGATCTGGGTGGGCCGGCCGCCGAAACGTGCGATGCCCCCGGCCGATGTGTTTGCCGCCGAGCCTGCGCCTGCCGTGAGGTCGATTGCGCAGATACGCCAGGCGGCGTTCAGCAGTCTTTCGTTCTGGACCATCGCTGTGCCGTTCTCGCTGCTATTGATCGCGCAGGTCGGCTTTATCGTGCATCAGATCTCGTTTCTCGATCCGATCATGGGCCGCGAACGCGCCAGCATCGCGGTGGCGCTGATGACCGCGATGGCAGTGCTTGGGCGGGTTCTGTTCGGCCTCGTTGTCGACCGCATGGACCAGCGCAAGGCGGCGGCGGCCTCGGCGGTCAGTCAGGCGCTCGCGCTGATTGTGATGATCAACACCCGGAACGAAGCCGCACTTTTCGCGGCCAGTGCACTGTTCGGCTTTTCGGTGGGGAACATGATCACGCTACCGTCGATGATCGTACAGCGGGAATTCAGCGCGGTCGCTTTCGGCGTTCTTGTCAGCCTGGTGACGGCGATCTGCCAGTTCACCTATGCGTTCGGTCCGGGAATCGTGGGGCTGCTGCGCGATGCATTCGGCAGTTATGCTGTGCCGTTCTATGCCTGTGCGGCGCTGCAGCTGATTGCCGCGGCGATCGTGCTGGTTCGTGCAAAAACGCCGAAGGCGATTTGATCAGCCCTCGCGCTCGCGCAGCAACGCCTCAACGTCGAGGCGGTGCGTGAACATCGCCAGCGTTCCGTCGGGATGGCGCGGCCACTCGGCCTCGGGCCTGTCGCGGTAAAGCTCGACGCCGTTCTCGTCAGGATCACGCAGATAAAGCGCCTCGCTGACGCCGTGATCGCTCGCGCCGTCCAGCGTAATTCCGGCGGACAGCACCCGGTGCAGCGCATCGGCCAGCGCCGCGCGTGTCGGATAGAGGATCGCGGTGTGAAACAATCCGGTGGTGCCTTCCGGCGGCGGGCTTCCGCCCTTGCTGTGCCAGGTGTTGAGGCCGATGTGGTGGTGATAGCCGCCCGCGGAAATGAACGCGGCCTGATCGCCGTAGCGCTGCATCAGTTCGAACCCGAGCACGTCCTGGTAAAAGCCGAGCGCGCGGTCGAGGTCCGCGACCTTCAGATGCACATGGCCGATCCGCGTACCCGCCGCAATCGGTTTGAAAGACGTTGATACCGCCTTGGTTTCTCCGGACATACCAGGTCTCTCCGATTGTATCGATGCGCTGCTCTCATCGATGTATGAGTGCCTTCCTCATGGGACAAGGTCGGAGGTCTCTCCTTCGGGCAATTCGACCTCAAAGGTGTTGAGCGTCATCGACACCAGCGCGTAGTAGCCGAGCAGGCCGACCAGTTCGACCACGCCGGTTTCGCCGAGCATTTCGACGGCTTCCTTGTAAAGCAGCTTTGGCACGTTGTGATTTTCGTGCAGCGATTCGCTGAATTCGTAGACAAGCTGTGCCTTCCGGTCGTTGAAATCGGGAACGTGACGATGATTGATGGCGGCGATGATATTCGGATCGAGTCCCGCCGCGAGCGCCATCTTCTTGTGCGCATACCATTCGTACTGCGCGTTCCAGTGCCGTGCGGTCACGAGGATGGCCAACTCGGACAGACACGGACCGAGTGTGGTGTCGTAACGCAGGAACGCGCCGAGCCGGCTGGCGTGTCGCGCGACTTCAGGCGCGTAAATCCATGCGCGCAGCGGTGGCGTGACGGTGCCGCGTTTGCCTGAAACCGATTCTTCAAAGATGCTTTTCTGATCGTCGCTCATTTCGCTAGGCGAAAGCGTTTTCAGGCGCATGGCGGCTCCTCTGTTTTAAACGCGGCAGCGCCGAGGTATGGGCTGGGCTGTCGTGCATGGCTACCATATCGTACCGAGTGAAGCTTTCGCGCCAGCGAGATATTGAAATCCGCCAAGCGGACAGTAGAGTCCGGCCCGGAAAATAAACAAAGCCGCGCCCATTGCGCCGCGGCCCATCAGCCCGAGGAACGATCGAATGGCCGATATGGAAAAATTCCGCAGCGAGACGCGCGCTTGGCTGGAGGCCAATTGTCCGCCCGAGATGCGCAAGCCGGTGACGGGCGAAGCCGACGTGTTCTGGGGCGGCCGCAACACCACGTTCTCCTCAGAGCCGCAGCGCCTCTGGTTCGAGCGGATGCGCGACAAGGGCTGGACCGTGCCGGACTGGCCGAAGGAGTATGGCGGCGGCGGCCTCAATCCAGAGGAAACGAAAATCCTGCGTCAGGAAATGTCGGCGATCGGCGCGCGGCTTCCGCTGTCGAGCTTCGGCATCTGGATGCTTGGACCGGCGCTGCTGAAATACGGCACCGATGCGCAGAAGCGCGAGCATCTGCCGAAGATCGCCGCCGGTCTGATCCGGTGGTGCCAGGGCTATTCGGAGCCAAACGCGGGCTCCGACCTCGCATCGTTGCAGACGCGCGCGGATGTCGATGGCGACGATTACATCATCAACGGTCAGAAGATCTGGACCTCGATGGCGAATTTTGCCGACTGGATTTTCTGTCTGGTGCGGACCGACTTCAGCGCCAAAAAGCACGACGGCATCAGCTTCATCCTGTTCGATATGACCTCGAAGGGTGTCTCGACCAAGCCGATCCTGCTGATCTCGGGCAAGTCGCCGTTCTGCGAGACTTTCTTCGACAACGTTCGCGTGCCACGGTCGCATGTGGTGGGCACCGTCAATCGCGGCTGGGACGTCGCGAAATATCTGCTCCAGCACGAACGTTCCATGATCAGCGAGGTGGGTGAGCGCCGCGGCGCCCGGCCCCTGGGTCAGGTGGCGGCGAACTCCATCGGCGTCGATGAACGCGGGCAACTGGACGATCCCATGCTGCGTGGCCAGATCGCAGCCTTCGATATCGACGAGGCCGCAATGGCCTGCGCTGCCGAACGCGCGGTCGATCTTGCGAAAGCAGGACAGGGGCACCCCGCTTATTCGTCGGCGCTGAAGTACTACGGCACTGAACTCAACAAGCGCAGGTACGAGATTCTGATGTCGGCTGGCGGTATTGACGCGCTGGAATGGGAAAGCCCTCGTTCTCGCGAAGGACTGACGGCGCGGACGTGGCTGCGCACAAAGGCAAACTCGATCGAGGGCGGCACCAGCGAGGTGATGCTCGGCATCGTCGCCAAGCGCATCCTCGATCTGCCCGGCGCGTAAAACACTTCGTCATTGCAAGCGAAGCGAAGCAATCCATCCTTAAGTAAAGCTGGATTGCTTCGTCGCTTCGCTCCTCGCAATGACAGTCTACTTCAACTCAGGTTTATCTGTATCGATTGGAACACCTATGGCTCTCGTCCTCAACGAAGAACAGTCAATGCTGCGCGACAGCGCGCGCGGCCTCATCAGCGACAAGGCGCCCGTGGCGCATCTGCGCAAGCTGCGCGATGACAAGGATGCAATCGGATTTTCGCGCGATCTCTGGAAGACATTCGCCGAAATGGGTTTTGCAGGCCTGCTGGTGCCGGAAGAGTTCGGCGGCAGCGGACTGGGCTATGTCGAGGCTGGTGTGGTGATGGAGGAAATCGGCCATACGCTGATGCCGTCGCCGTTTCTGTCGACCGGTGTCGTCGCTGCGGCAGCGTTGACGCGCGGCGGCAACGGTGCGCAGAAATCCGAATATCTCACCAGGATCGCCAAGGGCGATCTGATCGCGTCGCTTGCCGTGGACGAGGGCGCCAAGCATCGTCCTTCCAAGGTGGCGATGAAAGCCGTGCGCTCCGGCAATGGCTTCAAACTCAAGGGTGCGAAGGCGCTCGTGGTCGATGGCCACGTTTCAGACCTGCTGATTGTCGCCGCCCGCACCGCGGGCGAGAGCGGCGACCGGGAAGGGTTGACGCTGTTTCTGGTCAATCCCAAGAGCAAGGGTATCGAGATCGAGCGCACCGCGATGGTCGATGCGCATAACGCCGCGCGCATCGTGTTCAACGATGCCGAGGTGACGGCGGATGGTGTGCTTGGTGAAGTCGATCAGGGCGGCGTGCTGCTGGAAGGCATTCTCAACGTCGGCCGCGCCGCCGTGGCATCGGAGATGGTTGGCCTCAGCGAGGAGGCTTTCGCGCGTACGGTGACGTATCTGAAAGAACGCAAGCAGTTCGGCAAGCTGATCGGCGAATTCCAGGCGCTGCAGCATCGCGCCGCGCATCTCTACACCGAGATCGAGATTACCAAGGCCGCGGTAATGAAGGCGTCGCAGATGCTGGACAGCGATTTCGACGCTGCGGGTGCGGCGGTGGCCGTCGCCAAGGCGAAAGCCGGGACAACCGCGACGCTGGCCGTTCAGGAGGCCGTGCAGATGCATGGCGGCGTCGGCATGACGGACGCCTTCGACATCGGCTTCTTCATGAAGCGTGCGCGTGTATGTCAGGAGTTGTTCGGCGACAGTGCCTATCACGCCGAGCAACTGGCGCGCATGAAGGGTTACTGAGCAGGCCGCTCAAAGAAAATGGCCGGGACAAACCCGGCCATCACAATCCAGATAAAATATAGAGACGCATTACCGGATCGGCGGCGCGTACTGGATGCCGCCGGCGCTCCACAACTGGTTGAGGCCGCGCGGAATCTTGAGTTTTGATCCCTCGCCGACGTTGCGGTCGTAGACCTCGCCGTAGTTGCCGACGTGGCGGATAATGCGCGCGGCCCAATCCTTCGTCAGATCCATTTCCTCACCGTAAGCGCCTTCGGTGCCGAGCAGACGCATGACGTCGGGCTTCTTCGACTTCAGTGCGTCGTCGATGTTCTTGGACGTGACGCCGAGTTCTTCGGCGTTCAGCATGGCGTAGATCGTCCACTTCACGATCAGAAGCCATTCGTCGTCGCGCTGCCGCACCACCGGCGCCAGCGGCTCCTTCGAGATTACATCCGGCAGGATGGCGTGTTCGGCTGGCTTGGTCAGGCGCAGCCGCAGCGCGTAGAGCTGCGACACGTCGGTGGTCAGCACGTCGCATTGTCCGGAATCATACGCCTTGAGAACCTCATCGAGATTCGGAAAATTCAGCTCCTGATACTTGATGTTGTTGGCGCGGAAGTAGTCGGCAAGATTGAGCTGAGTCGTGGTGCCGGTCTGCACGCACACCTTGCTGCCGTCGAGTTCGAGACCCGACGTAATGTTGCGTGACTGGCGCACCATGAAGCCTTCGCCGTCATAATAGGCAACCGCCGCGAAGTTCAGGCCGTATTCGGTTTCGCGCGACATGCTCCAGGTGGAATTGCGCGACAGGATGTCGACCTTGCGATTGCGCAATTCCTTGAAGCGTTCGCTGGCGTCAAGCGGAACGAACTTCACCTTGTTCGGATCGTTGAAGATCGCGGCGGCGACGGCGCGGCAGATATCGACGTCGAAGCCGGACCAGTTGCCCTTGTCGTCAGGAATGGAGAAACCCGGCAGACCGGTGTTCACACCGCACAGCACGGCGTCGCGTTTCACGGTCCGCTTCAGTGTCCGCGTATCGTATCGCTCGTAGGCGATCGCGGCGGCAGCAACGGCAACCGCGAGGACTGCTCCGAGCGTAAGACCCGAGGCAAAAGTACGGGGAAAAAGGGCCATGAATGAATCTCGCTTCCAAGTATGCGTGCAAAAAGGGATAGGGCGTTATTGGGAGATCAGATTTCGGGACGCTGGCGAATGATGACCTTGGTGCCGACAGGAACGCGTTCAAACAGATCGGTGACGTCGGCATTGACAAGACGGAAGCATCCCGAAGACACGGCGCTGCCGATGGTCTGCGGCTGGTTGGTGCCGTGAATGCGATACACCGTGGCGCCAAGGTAAAGCGCGCGTGCACCCATCGGATTGCCCGGTC
This sequence comes from Afipia sp. GW823-FHT06G09, assembly GCF_058794875.1. NCBI lineage: Bacteria > Pseudomonadati > Pseudomonadota > Alphaproteobacteria > Hyphomicrobiales > Nitrobacteraceae > Afipia > Afipia sp. GW823-FHT06G09. The sequence goes on along the minus strand of NZ_JBXAHF010000003.1, from coordinate 872,511 downwards.
CGCCTGCCATGAAGCGCGGCAGGTAAGGCTGGCGCGCGATCATTTCCGGCGGCGGCGTCCAGTCCGGCCATTCCTGCTTTCGGGAGATCTTCTGCAATCCCTGCCACTGAAATCCTTCGCGGCCAACGCCGATGCCGTAGCGAAGTGCGCGGCCGTTGCCCTGAATCAGATAAAGGAAGCGCTCGGACGTGCTGATGATGATAGTGCCCGGCGCTTCGGTGGTCCGATAGAGCACCGCGGTACGCTTGAACTCCGGCGCGAGCTCTTCGTCATCGGGAATGTATCCCGGCTGGTCACCGATGTTCATTTCGCGGCCCTGCGCGAAGGCGTGAGGCGCCGCAAACAACAGGCTGGCTGCGACCGCCGCCAGAGCCAGAGAGCGGATGATGTTCATGTCGAGAATCCCGCGTTAATTCGTGCCCCGCGCGCATCAAACCTGAGCCGTGCTCCGCTGGCAAGTGACACGCGCTCGAAGGCGGGCGACCATGCGTCGTAAATCCTTAAAATATATCTGAAAATCGGCGATCGTCCGCGATCAGTGCGGCGCGATCCAGAGCCGCAGGACATACGCAAACGCGGCGACAGTGCCGGTACCCAGCAGCCACAGCGCCGCGAACCACAGCAGACGCTGCGCCAGGGGGCGAGGCTGTTCGGGCGGCGAGGTCATGCTCACCTTAATGATAACCGCTGTCGGCGTGCACCTTGCCGCGGAACACCCAGTACGCCCACGCGGTGTAGGCAAGAATGGTCGGCACGAGGATCGCGATGCCGTAGATCATGAAGTTGAGACTGTTGGCGGGCGCCGCCGCCTGCCAGATGGTGACGCTCTGCGGCACGATATAGGGATACATGCTGACACCGAGGCCAGCATAGGTGATGCCGAACAGGACCAGTGAGAGAATAAACGGCCGGTAGTCCTGCTTGTTAGCGAGACTCTTCAGCAGCAACAGCGTGATCGCCGCCACCGCAATCGGAATCGGTGCCGCGAAGATGATGTTCGGCCATTCGAACCAGCGCCGCCAGTACTCCGCCTGAAGGAACGGCGTCGCCGCGCTGACGGCGACGATGGCGATGATCGTCGCGAGCAGCAGAATCCGGCTCAGGCGATAGGCATGGTCGCGCAGTTCACCCGCGGTTTTCATAAGCAGCCACGTCGCGCCGAGAAGGCCATAACCGGCGACGACCGCACAGCCTGTCAAAATGCTGAAGGGCGTCAGCCAATCCCACCAGCCGCCTGCGTAATGACGCCCTTCGACATGGACGCCTTGCAGGATCGCGCCGAGCGCAATGCCTTGCGCCATCGCCGCGACCAGCGAGCCGCCCGCGAAGGCGATATCCCAGCGGTTGCGCTCGCTCTTGGTCCGCCAGCGGAATTCAAAGGCGACACCGCGAAACACCAGGCCAATCAGCATGGCGATGATCGGCGTATAGAGCGCCGGCATCAGGATTGCGTAAGCCAGTGGGAACGCCGCCATCAGGCCACCGCCGCCGAGCACCAGCCAGGTCTCGTTGCCATCCCAAACCGGAGCGACCGTATTCATGATGACGTTGCGGTCTTCCTTCTTCGGGAAGAAAGGAAACAGCATACCCAGGCCGAGATCGAAACCGTCCATCACGATGTACATGAAGACGGCAAAGGCGATGATGAAGGCCCAGAGTGTTGCGATGTCGAATGTGAATCCGGCCATGACGTTCACCCCTGTCCTGCGTGAGCGGCCTGCGCGGGCGTGATGCCCGCGGCGCGTGCGGGCGCGTCCGCGCGGGGACCTTCTTCGCCATGATGCGGCGGCTCATGCATCAGTCGCAAAATGTAGAATACGCCCATGCCGAAGACGATGAAGTACACGACAATGAAGGCGAGCAGCGAGGTCGCAACCGCCGGCGCGTCCAGCGGGGAAGCCGAATCCACCGTGCGCAACAGGCCGTAAACCGTGAATGGCTGACGACCTGCTTCCGTCGTCACCCAGCCGGCAAGAACGGCGATAAAGCCCGCAGGTCCCATTGCCAACGCGAACGAATGTAACAGCTTCGAGTCATACAGAACGCCGCGCCAGCGTGCCCACAGGCTGAACAGGCCGATGCTCAGCATCAAGAAACCGATGCCGACCATGATGCGGAACGACCAGAACACCAGCCCGACCTTGGGCCAGTTCTCTCGCGGCACCGTGTCGAGTCCCTTTAGCGGTGCATCAAGTGAATGTTTCAGGATCAGCGACGAGGCCTTCGGGATTTCGATCGCGTATTTCACCTTCGCTTCGTCCTGATCGGGCCAGCCGAACAGGATCAATGGTGCGCCGTTCGGATGGCTTTGGAAGTGCCCTTCCATCGCCATCACCTTCACCGGCTGATGCTCGAGTGTGTTGAGGCCGTGCTGGTCTCCGGCGAAGATCTGGATCGGCGCCACCAAGGCCGCCATCCACATCGCCATCGAGAACATCACGCGTGCGCCTTCATGCCTTGAATTGCGCAACAGATGAAAAGCGCCAACTGCGCCGACCACGAAAGCAGTGGTGAGATAAGCGGCCAGCACCATATGGACAAGGCGATAGGGAAATGACGGATTGAAGATCACCTTCCACCAGTCGGCGGCGACGAACTGTCCCTGCGAGTTCATCGCAAAGCCGGTCGGCGTCTGCATCCACGAGTTGGCCGACAGGATCCAGAACGCGGAGATCAGCGTGCCGATGGCGACCATCATGGTCGCAAAGAAATGCAGCCTGTGGCCGACCCGTTTGAGCCCGAACAGCATGACGCCCAGAAAGCCCGCTTCAAGGAAAAACGCCGTCAGGACCTCATAGGCCATCAGCGGACCAATGATGGGGCCGGTCTTGTCGGAGAACACCGCCCAGTTGGTGCCGAACTGGTAGGACATCACGATGCCCGAGACGACGCCCATGCCGAAGGCGACGGCGAAAATTTTCAGCCAGTAATTGAAAAGGTTGATGAAGACTTCGCGGCCGGTCCAGAGCCACAGCGCTTCGAGGACCGCGAGATAGCTTGCAAGGCCGATGGAGAAGGCCGGAAACACGATGTGAAAGCTCATCGTGAACGAAAATTGCCAGCGCGCCAAAGTAATGGCGTCGAAACCATCAAGCATCGCGGACCTCCAGCATGTCCAATCTGGAAATCCTATAGCATACGCACCGCGACCTTGATATTCGCCGCGGTGCACAAAGTTGCATGGCTCAGACGCAATCGCGCCTGCGGCATTTAGCTGCTGGCGTTCAGCAGCTTGCCGACGGTGCGGTCGATGTCATCGTAGGCACCTTCGCCGGCGTGGCTGTAGACGATCCGGCCGGACTGATCGACAATATATTGCGCCGGCCAGTATTGATTGCGCCAGGCATTCCATGTCGCGGACCTGTTGTCCTGTGCAACAGGGTATGTGATGCCGTGCCGCTTTAACGCGGCCTGAACATTGTTCGATGAATGCTCGAACGGGAATTCCGGCGTGTGGATGCCGACCACGACGAAACCCTTGTCCTTGTATTTGGAATAGAGCTGCGTGACATGCGGCAGGGTGTTGACGCAGTTGACACAGCCATAGGTCCAGAAGTTCACCAGCACGACCTTGCCGCGCAGGCTCGCCAGCGTCAGCGGCTGCGAGTTGAACCAGTTGCCGAGGCCGGTGAATTCGGGCGCGGAGGCATTCACTTCCGCAACCTGGGTCGCATTGCCAGCGATCTCGTCGCTGCGGCCGGGTAGGGATGAAGCCGCCAGCGCGAGCGCGGCCGCTGAAAGCACTCTGGTGAGATGTCGCATGGGTCACTCCTCTTACAGGCCGGTCTGGCCGCTTGGATAAAACTGGGTCAGCCACGCCACGGCGAGTGTGTCGTACTGAAAGTAGGTTGCCGCCGCGAAGGCGATCACGATCACGCCGAACCCCTGCTGCAAGCGCGGTGCGATTTGCGCGAGGCTGCGTACGCGTGCGGTCACGGCCTGTCCGCCGTAGGCGATGAGCAGCATCGGGATTGCTGCGCCGATGGCGTAGGTCACCAGCAGCAACGAGGCCCATGCGGTGTCCTTCGACGTCGCGACAACGGTGAGGATTGAGCCGAGCACCGGACCGGCGCACGGTGTCCATACCAGTCCGAGAGTCGTGCCGAGGATGAATCCGCCGAGCAGACCCTGACGGTCGCGTGCTGCAGAGGTCTGTTGCGTCAGCCCGGTAAACCGGATCGAGAGCCATTCGAACGGTGCGGGCCAGATCATCAGGAGCCCGAAGATCGCAAGAAGAACGGCCGCGCCATCACGCAATACGCTCGGATCGAAATCGAAAATGCGCGTCAGCGCGGTGAGCGCCAGCGCGACGACGGAAAACGCGATCACGAATCCGGCGGCGATGAACGCCGGCCGGAGCACGCTGGTCTGTCCGACCGATGCGCCAAGCAGGATCGGCAGCACCGGCAACGTGCAGGGGGCCGCAATGGTGACGACGCCGGCCAGCGCCGCGAGAACAAGATTGAACACGATACCGTCCGCCGAATTCCTGGGCGGCGCGCTGAAGCGCCCGCCATCACTGGGTTCGGGGAAATCTTCGGGAGAAACGGCTGTGATGTTACGGGATGCGGCGTCACGTATTCGTGACGTCGGCGTGACCGTGCCGGTCGGGCATCAGCGCATGAAGAATCGCACCGGCACAGTGAAGCTTGCGGAGCTTTGGGTCATTTCAGGCGGGAACGACGGCAGCGGCTGGGCCCGGCGGATCATGGCCATGGTTTCTGCATCCAGCGCCGCAGAGCCCGATGATTTGGCAAGCCGCGCGCTGAGCACACCGCCAGTGCGGCTGACGGTGAAACTCAGCATCGCGACGCCTTGTTCGCCGGCCGCCCTCGCGCCGGAAGGATACTGCTTGTAGCGCTGCAGATGCGCCGAAAGGATGCCGTTATAGCTCGCGCGCGCGGCCTGCGCGGCGCGCGGCGTTGCCGTGGTCTGCGGCGCAGGATTTTCGGTCGGCTTCTTGGGCTTCTCGACAACGGGCTTGGGCTTTTTCTTCACCGGCTCCGGTGCGGGTTTCGGCTTCTCCGGAGGCGCGACGATTTCAGCCTTTTCCTGCAGCGGGGTCGGCGGAATCTGCTCTTCGACGACCTCCGGCTGCTTTTCCGGCTCCGGCGCAGGAGGTTCGGCTTCCTGCATCTGCGGACCCGGCGCGATGTCCTGCTGCACCGGCTCTGGCGTTTGCGGCGCGGATTCCAGATCGAGCATGATCGGCTCGGACGCCGTACCGATCGCATCGGGTGTCGATGGTGTGTACAGGATAAATCCCGCGACCAGCGCGACATGCGTCGCCACCACCAGCGCCGCCGCGAGACCCCAGCGGCGGACATCGGAAATGTCGGGTGGTCCGTGCAGGACGAGTGTGTTCATTGCAGCGTGGCTCTCTGCCGTTAGTTTCTTGCGTCGAGCCCGACGAGCGCCACCTTGAGGTAGCCCGCGTTGCGCAGCAGGTTCATTACGTCCATCAGGTCGCCGTAAGGAACGCTCTTGTCGGCGCGCAGATAGACAGGATCGGATTTCTTGCCGCTGGTGGCGGTGTCAAGCGCGCCGATCAGTGTGGTGCGCGGAACGATATCCTCGCCGACCGCGACCGAGAGATCGGGCTTCACGGTGATGAAGACCGGCTTGTCGGGCCGTGGTGGCGGTGTCGCCGTCGAGGCGGGGAGTTCGACTCCGAGATCGACAGTTGCCAGCGGCGCGGCAACCATGAAGATGATGAGAAGCACCAGCATCACGTCGATGAACGGCGTGACGTTGATTTCGTGGGTCTCGGACAGATCGTCATCTGCCCCGACTTTTCCACCCAGACGCGCTCCCATGACTTACTCCGCAGCGCGCGCGATGCGCAGTGAGCGGCGGCCCTGGTCGCGGCTGATGAGCAGCATGACCTGCGCGGTGGCGTCGCCGAGCAGCGCGCGATAGGCGGTAATCATGCGGACAAGGTGATTGTAGATCACGACCGCAGGGATGGCAGCGATCAGGCCCATCGCTGTGGCAAGCAGCGCTTCGGCAATGCCGGGTGCGACAACCGCGAGGTTGGTGGTGTGGGCTTCGGAAATGCCGATGAACGAATTCATGATGCCCCATACCGTGCCGAACAGGCCGACGAATGGTGCGGTTGCGCCGATGGTGGCGAGCATGCCGGTGCCGCGCGAAATCCGCCGCGACATCGCCGCCTCGACGCGGCTGAGCCGCAGTTCAACGCGCTCCTTGAAGCCTTCGTCGTTGACGGTATCCGACAGCTCCGCTTCCGCCGCGGCAGATTGCACCAGCCGGGATACGGCGTCCTTGCCGCTGCGGGCGTCACGCTCGGCTTCGGCCAGCGAGATGTCGTTGGCGAGAACCTTGATGCGTTTCTTCGCACGCCGAGTTTCATGACGCAGTTCAAGAAGTTTTGCGACGCAGATCGTCCAGGTGATGAGCGACGCGATTGCAAGGCCGATCATGACGAGTTTGACGACGATATCCGCACCCATGAACATGCCCCACGGGGACAGATTGTGCGGCAGGGCTGGATTTTTCGCGGTCTGGCCAACGACGGCGGGCTGCGACGCGGGGGTCTGAGCAGCAGGCGCCGGGGTCGCCGGTGCAGCGGCCACCGGAGCAGTTGGCGCAGCCGGCTGCGCGACGGGGGCTTGCGCAGCTGGCGTTTGTGCCGATGGCGTGGGCGAAGCGGGGGTTTGTGCAAAAGCCTGCGCAATCATCAACGAAGTTGCGGCGGCGAGCAGGACCAGAGATCCGGCAGCCTTCCTGGGGTTGGTCATATGCTCTCCGCTTCTTTCAAATCGCGTTTGCTGCCGACATCGGATGAACGTCGGGTTGATCGCTGTTTCGCAGTTTTCGCCGTCGTGCAGTTTTGGTCCAAAGCTCTCGTCGATGAACCCGCAGCGAGGCGCTGCGGCCATAGCCGTTTGACGGGAGGCGAGTTTCATTTTCAGAATAATGCACTGCGATGCCCTTGTCGCCACCAGGGACCTAGATTTTGCCGAAACTGGAACGATTCCAGATTGATCGGCCCTCAGAATTTCACATTCGTGAACAGCCGCACGCCGAGCCCGGGCTGCAAAACCTCTGCCTTCTTGAACGAAATATGGTTCCGAATCTGCTCATTAAGCAGGTTGTCGCCGGCCAGGCCGATGACCAGTTCGCGCGGCCCGCTATCGGTCCTGCTGAACGTATGCGTGTAGCTCACCTCTGCCTTGAGCAGATTGTAACCGTCGGTCGGGGTTTCGTTCACTGCCACGTCGTTCTGCGCGAAGGCGTGCAGCAGCCCCACCCGCGCGTACCATTCGGCGTTGCGCCACCACACGCCGCCGCCGAGCCGCATCGGTGCGATGCGCGGCACGTTGGTTCCATCGGTGAAGGTCGCGCGGACGATGTCGTACTGGCCGTCGACGCCAAACACGCCATTACCGAGCGGTGTCACATCAAGCTGGGCTGCGACTTCGGCGCCCCGGAAAACTGCATCGCGCTGGCCATAGGCCACCTGCGTCAGCGGCCCGGCGGCGCCGCAACTCGCAAAGGTGTCGGTGCAGAAATTGCCGGTCACCTGCTTGAAGATGAAGTCTTTGTAGAAGGTGTAGTAGATGCTGGTCTCGAACCGCAGTTGCCCCTTCGCGCGCTTGAGTCCGATCTCGGCAGTTTGCGCGGTTTCAATCTTGAGGTTCGGATTTCCGATCACGAACGTTCCTGACGCGCCATCCGAGCCGCGGGAGAACAGTTCGGGCGCTGCGGGCGCGCGCTGGACATATTGAGCGTTGAGTGTTGCCACCATGTCCCATGGCAGGTCCTTCAGCACGCCGAGGCTGGTGCTTTTCGGTGTGAAGGTGCGCCGCGCAGGTTCTTCCGAGAACGTGTCGGGAGGAGGAAGAAAATCCGCCGGGAAGGTCGGCGCCAGTCCCTTGACAATATGATTTTCAATGCGGCCCGCGGCCTGCATGCGCAGTGTGTCGGTGAACCTGATCTGCTCGAATGCGAAGACCGCTGCGGTGTTTGTATTTGTTTGGGCCAGAAGGCCGCCGAGGCTGCCGTCGGTGCCGAGTTCGCGATGACCGAACTGCGCGCCCCACGTTCCGGTGAGTGCGCCGATGCCGGTCGCAACCGCCGCATGGTCGAACTCGAAGCGGCCTTCCAGTTCACGGTTCTTGATGACGTTTTTCAAGGCGTCGACGCCGTTGGCGTCGAGACCGAGTTCATTGTGCTTGTAGTTGCTGGCGCCGAAGGTGAATCGAAATGCATCGATGCCGTCGACCGGCGCGCGCCATTCACCCTTGCTGGTCCATTTTGTCTGTTCCATGTCGATGCGAGAATTCTGCTGCGCATCGGCCACGCCGGGGATGTGATAGAGGCTGGTGATGTGCTGGATCGCGGTGCCGATATAGCCGCCGTCGAAAATGTAGGAACCGCCGACGGCTTGCCCTTCCGTATTCAGTCGCGTGTTGGCCTGCACGCCGCCGGGAATCCGGTAATCGCCCGCGCGTCGGCCGTAAGCATCGGCATGGATGGCTACATTGCTGCCGCTGGCATCGAGGCTGACCGCGCCGTCGAGCCCGTTATCGACTGACGATGCGCCGCCCTTGAAGCGTGCGCTGAAGCCGTCCTCCACCAGCTTTTCCGGAATGCGGTTGTTGGTGGCGCTCACCACACCGCCGATCGCCTGTGAGCCGTAGCGCAGCGTAGCGGGTCCGCGGATCACCTCGACCTTGTCGGCGGCGAGCGGATCGACCGGAACCACGTGATCCTGACTGAAGTCGGAGGCGTCCTGGGTGCCGATGCCGTTTTCCTGCACGCGCACGCGATAATCATCGAGGCCCCGGATGTTCGGGCGGCTTGCGCCCGGCGCGAACGTCGATGCCGAAACTCCCGGCAAGCCGGAAAGAAGATCGGCGAGCGAGGCAGCATTGCTGCGCTGGATTTCGCGACCGGTGATAGCGGTGGCTGACTGATAAGTATTGTCGATGACGTTGACTGGTCCGCGCTGCAAGCCGTCGTCAGATGTGTTTCCGGTGGGGGCTGGTGCCGATACCGCGATTTCGGGCAGCACCTCTTGGGCCAGACTGCTGCCAACATCCGCGGCTGTGACCGACACGCAGGCCATGCCCGCCGCAGAAACCCATGATTTCAAACGCATTTTTACCCCACGCAACGCCCTTCGCGGGAAGTTGATAATGCAAATGCGAACTATTCGCAATAAGAGATTTGCGATTGATTCTCAATAAGCGACTGCGCTGGATATCTGGAAAAGGGGCATGCGACGGCAACGCGCCGCAGACGCGTAAGCGCGTTCCGCTGCGGGTGAAACCGATATCGCTCGAATGGTTGTGATTACTCCGCGGGTGCGGCGCGTCCGACGGACTGCGGCGGAGTCTTCGCCGTCGTCTGCGGGCCACCTTTCTTGATCAGCGCGCGCTGACGGCGCTGGCGGAGCCAGATCAGGATGCCGGTGACGCCGAGCACCGCAGGCATGATGCCGCTCAGGAATACGACAAAGCGCCAGATTTCTCCGGAGTGGCTGCCTTCATGCAGCCAGCGGATCCATGATGCAGTCCGGTCTCCCGACAGTGGCTGGACGACACTGACATCGCCGCTGCGGTCGTTGATCAGGATCGTCACGGGCTCTGTCTTGCCGTCTTCACGCAGCCGGACGCGCCATGCACCGGTCTGCGGGTTCGGGTAGGAGATCGCATCGACCGCTGAATTCGGCCGCGCGGATGCGGTGGCGAAAATCTCGGCTGGCGAACGCGCGGTGTTGGCCATCACCTGAGCGCGCGGTCCGCCGCGCTGCTGCTCCGTCATCGGCGCGACCGACGACAGGAGTTCTCGTCCCTGTTGCGGCCAGGCCAGATAGATTCCGGTCAGCGAGATCAGCGTCAGCGGAAAACAGATCCAGAAGCCGGTCATGTAATGCAGGTTGGACGATGTGGCGGGGCTGCGCCGCCACACGAAAGCACGCGACCATTGACCATGCCGCGGCCACCAGAGGTAAAGACCGGTGAGCGACAGCGTCAGCATCGCTACGCCGGTCCATCCGACGATGCTGCGCCCGTAGTCGGGGATCGTCAGGTTCTCATGAAACACGTGCATGAAGCCGAAAAACGTCTGGCGGAAATCGACAATGCTGAGAACGCGCGCATCGTGGCGGTCGATGGTCGCGGTGAGGCGCACAGGGCGTTCGCCCTTCGCCGCGGGGCCGCGCAATGCGATCGTCAGCGGAACCCGGTTATCTTCGGGGAAGCTGATGGACATCGGCGTGAAGCCGTCACCCGCCGCCTTGCGGGCATTTGCGATGGCAAGCGTGAGGTCCGTCGGTTTCGATGGCACCACTGCGCCGCGCGGCGTGCTCAGATATTCACCGATGTCGTCGTGATAGACGAGAACCGCACCCGACAGCGCGACCGGCACGAGCAGAATGAATAGACCAATGCCGAGCCACAGATGGATATTGCGCCAGAGCCGCTTCAGCGATCCGCGCCGGTGATTTGAAATTGTGCTCGGCATTTAAATTGTTTCTAATTTCTGCTCTAGAGAGATTCTAGGGAAGCGCTTTGGGAATACGCGCGCTCCAGTTCTTCTAGTCACACAGCGCATATCGCCGCAATTGCCTAACGCGCTGGTTTTCGCAGTTTGCAGAGGTTCTAAGTTCAAAGGGTTGCCCTGTTCGCCTGCATTTTCCAAAAGCTGCCCTGAATTCGCCGTTCTGATGAACGCGCGGCAGATTGAGTTGCGGGGCAAGCGATGCGGAACAGATTCAACAGGGTTATCAAGTCAAAGAAGAAGAGTCAGAAGGGCGATACCGTCGCCGCCGCGCCGCAGGTTAACGCCGCATCGCCGTCATCGTCCCCCTTCATCCGCTCGTCGGTGCGTAAACCCGGCACCGCGATGCTTGGCCTTGCGTCGGTGATGATGGCGACCAACGCGATGGCGCAGGAAACGCTTCCAACCATCGACGTGCAGGAAACCGGCGGCAATGGTAGCGGTTATCAGGCTCCGGCAACATCCCAGCTTTCGCGCATGCCGGTTCCGCTGCGCGATACACCGCAGACAGTTAACGTCGTGACCCAGCAGGTGATGCAGGATCAGGCTTCAACCTCGGTGCAGGACGCGTTGCGCAACGTGCCGGGTATCACCTTCACGGCTGGTGAAGGCGGCGTCCAAGGCGATCAGATCAACATTCGTGGTTATACCGCACGTAACGATATCTACCGCGACGGCATTCGCGATCCAGGCTGGTATGCACGCGATGCCTTCAGCTTCGATCGGGTCGAGGTTTACAAGGGGCCGTCGTCGTTCGTGTTCGGTCGTGGTTCGACCGGCGGCGCAATCAACATCGTGTCCAAGCTGCCGCAGAATCGTGACTTTGCCGTCATCGAAGGAACGGGTACGTCGGCAGCCGGTGGCCGCGCCACCGTCGATGTGAACAAGACTTTCGGTGACATCGCGGTGCGACTCGCTGCACTTGGCTATGATACCGACATTGCAGGCCGCGACGCCGCGCATATCAGACGCTATGGCTTCGCGCCGTCGATCTCGTATCAGATCACCAACCAGACCAAGAACACGTTCAGTTATATTTACCAGAATGACGACAACATCGCGGATCGCGGCATTCCGATGCTGCCCGGCTCCTATTTCGGAACGTCGTACAGACAGCCCGCGCCGGTGCCGCGCAACACCTACTTTGGCGTGTTGACGCCGGGTCAGAACGACATCGAGCAGACTCAGGCCCATAACCTCATGAACAAGTTCGAGCATGAGTTTGCTCCGGGACTGAAGTTCACGAACACGACCGGCTTTTCCTACGTCGATCGCTTCAACCGGACGCGGCCGGTGCAGATCGCTGCAAATGGATCGAACCTGTTCCCCACGCCGTCCGGCGGTGTTGCCTACGGCACCAATCTTCCGCCCGGCACGCCTTTGAGCGACATCTGGATCGCGAATACCAATCACTTTCAGAACCAGACCACCAACCAGCTTGTCAGTAACGTCAGTGACCTGAATGCCAAGTTCAACACGGGCATACTGGAGCACAATGTGCTGGTCGGCATGGAAGTCAGCCGCGAGGATCGCGACCAGTATCGCACAAACTTCACCGATACCTATCGGATCAATGTCGCCAATCCAAATCCCTATGTGACGGGGACATTGTCTCCAACCACCGCGGCGACGATATCTTCGTCGAACACGATTGGTGTTTACGCGCAGGATCAGATCAAGATCACCAAATGGCTTGAACTTCTCGGCGGCGTTCGGTTTGATAATTATACGGCAAGCGCCCAGACCTACAGTTTCAATCGGTTCACCGGTGGTCCTGCGACGCCCGCAGTCACGCCGACCAATCTCAATGCCACCAACAATTTTACGACCTACCGCGCCGGCGTTGTGGTTCACCCGACCGAGAATTCGAGCGTGTACTACATGCACGGAACGTCGGCTAACCCGCCGGCGGAATTCACCACCATTACCAACGGTCAGCAATCGCTCGCTCCGGTCCTGTCGGAAACCGACGAGGTTGGCGTCAAGATTGGCTTGCTGAACAATCGTCTTGATGTGAACGCGGCGATTTTCCGCACCCAGAAAAAGAACGATTACGAAAACAGGGGCACCACAGCCGCGCCTGACTATGTCGCGATCGGTGATTCTCAGGTCGAGGGTTTCGAGATTGGAGCGCAGGGCAGGCTGACGAACGAGTGGGCCATCTACGGCGGCTACACCTATCTGAAGTCCAAGTTGACGAATTCTCTGACCCCGACGAATATCGGTCACGAGCTCGCCAATACGCCGCAGAGTTCGTTCTCGATCTGGTCGACATACGACATCACGCCACTGCTCACGGTCGGCGGTGGCGCTGTCTTCCTCGATTCGCGCTGGACCAGCGTGACCAACGACGGGCGCGTTCCAAGCTACTGGCGATTCGACGCGATGGCGGCCTACAAGGTGACAAAGAATTTCACCATGCAGCTCAACATCTACAACATCGCGAATGAGTATTACTACGACACGCTGGCCGGTGCGGGTTATGCAGTGCCCGGCCAGGGCCGATATGTCGCGCTGACGGGGCGTGCTTCGTTCTGAGCGCGATCCGGCGAGGCTACCAATCCGGCCGCCCTTCGGGCGGCCGTTTGTTTTCCGAACAGCAGGTCTCCATGAATGGGGCTTGGACGAAACGTGTTTCGGCGTTAACGAAGTCGCGTCAATGAAGGAGCCGACGCCATGATGCTGCACATCCCCAATGTGCTGACGCCCGAGCAGGTCGCGCGCTGCAAGGAGGTCATGACCAAGGCCGCGTGGGTCGACGGCAACATCACCGCCGGTCACCAGTCCGGCAAGGTCAAGTTCAACCTGCAACTGCCGGAGCAGTCAGCCGAGGCGCGGGATCTCGGCGACATGGTGCGCGGCGCGCTGCTGCGCAATCCGCTGTTCATGTCGGCGGTGCTGCCGCTGCAGGTCTTTCCTCCGTTGTTCAACCGTTACGATGCAGGCATGACCTTCGGCTCGCATATCGACAATGCGATCCGCACCCATTCGCAGCAGCCGGTGCGGATTCGGACCGACGTATCGACCACCCTGTTCATTTCGTCGCCTGAGGATTACGACGGCGGTGAGCTCGTCGTCGAAGACACCTACGGCAGCCACAGCGTCAAGCTTCCGGCAGGCGATGCCATCATCTATCCCGCGACCAGCGTCCATCATGTGACGCCGATCACGCGCGGCTCACGCATCGCCTCATTTTTCTGGACTCAGAGCATGATCCGCGACGTCAGCCATCGCGCGATGCTGTTCGATCTGGACATGGCGATTATCCGGCTGAATCAGGATGTGCCCAATCATCCGTCGCTGGTTTCACTGACGGGCTTCTATCACAACATGCTTCGCCAATGGGCGGAGATGTAGGGCGTGGTTTCCCGTTCATCGTCATTGCGAGCGAAGCGAAGCAATCCAGCTTTGAACAAGCAAGGACTGGATTGCTTCGTCGCAAGTGCTCCTCGCAATGACGAGATAGGATCGCTGCGTTCGCTGGTCGTGTTGGCGCTCTGACTTCGACGCGGCCTACGCCGACTTCGCCTGCGCGGCGATGAAGGCACGCCAGCCGCCGAACGATGTGATGTCCCGTGCGCCTTCGGTTGCGTTGGCCTCGACCAGAAAGCCTTTGACGCCGGAGCCGTCGGCAAGACGCACGGTGCCGATCGACAGCGGCGAGGGGATCGCGGCGACGAATGCGCCGAATGCCTTTGTCGGCAGCGCCCACACTTCGACAGCGATGGCGGAGCCGGTGCCGGCATCGACCCGCAGCATTCCCGGTTTGGGCGGCGCCGTGCCCTTCAGCGCGTAGAGCCTGTAGTCCGGTGTGGTCGATGTTGCCTCAAGCAGGCGTCCGCCGAGCGACAGCAGTTCGTGATTCAGCGCCATGCCGGACAGATGCGCGCCGACTGCAACGATGGCCACTTCATCCTTGCCGGGCTGCTTTGCGGCCGGCGCGAGCGGCGGTTGAGTGACACCCTTCGCACCGGCTTTAAGCTTCGTGTCGGCGTGAAACACGCGTCCGATGCTGGCGAGCTTGGCGTCCTGCCCCGCAGGCGCGAGCAGGGTGATGCCGAACGGAATGCCGTCGGCGCGCATCGCCGCAGGCACCGCGAGGCCGCACATATCGAGCAGATTGACGAAATTGGTATAGGTGCCGTTGCGGCTGTTGAGTTCGATCGGGTTCGCCAGCACGTCATCGACCGTATAGGCGGTCGGTGCAGTCGGCAGCACCATCGCGTCGATACTCTCGAAGGTCTTGCGACTGATCTGCCGCATCGCCTCGAGCTTGTAGAGCGCCGCGAACGTATCGGCGGCGGTGATTTTCTCGGCCTTGAGCGTAATCTCGCGAGTGACCGGATGCACAGCGTCGGGATCTTTTGCGAGCAGATCGCGGATCACAAGATAACGCTCCGCCACCCACGGGCCGTCATAGAGCAGCCGCGCGGTCTCATAGAATGGCGCGAGGTCGAACTCGACAGGCACCGCGCCGAGCGCGATCAGTCGTCCGACCGCAGCGTCGTAACTTTCCTCCGAGATGGCGTCCCCGAAGAATTTCAACTGGCCCTTGCGCGGAATACCGATCCGGATGCTGGGTGGAAAACCCGTCACCGGGCCGACAAAGCGGTCGCGCGAATAGGGATCGGCTTCGTCATATCCGGCCATGACGTTGAGCGCGATCATGGCGTCATCGACGTTGAGAGAGAAAATCGACACGCAATCCAGCGTGCGGCAGGCTGGCAGCACGCCGAAGGTCGACATCAGGCCGAGCGATGGCTTGAGGCCAACGATATTGTTGAGCATCGCGGGCACGCGGCCGGAGCCCGCAGTGTCGGTGCCAAGCGACAGCGGCACGAGACCGGCCGAGACGGCGACCGCCGAGCCTGAACTCGATCCGCCGGGGACGAGATCGCCATTCACCGGATTTTTCGGAATGCCATAAGGCGAGCGCACGCCGACAAGTCCTGTCGCGAACTGATCGAGGTTGGTCTTGCCGATCACGATGGCGCCTGCAGCGCGCAATCGCGCCACGGTGTTGGCGTCTTGTGCCGGCTTGTATGAAAACGCCGGGCAGGCGGCGGTGGTCGGAAGGCCCGCGACGTCAATGTTATCCTTCACCGCAACCGGAACGCCATAGAGCGGCAGCGAGATGTCACCTTTGGCGGACAGTGCTTCGGCTTCGGCAATCGCCTCGGCTTCATCGCGCAGGCTGATGAAAATAGCGGGATCGCCATGGTCGCGAATGCGCCGGAAGCTGCGCGCAACGGTCTTGGCAGGTGATGATGTTCGCGCGCGGTGCGCGGCAACGATCTCGGCAACAGTCTCGGTCACAAATCGCTTCCTGTCATTTTGTTGATTGATCTTATTCCGCAGGCACGACGGCAGGTCTCGGCATCGCTGCCATGGCTGCGCCGGATCTGGCGTAAGCGAAGAAACCCGCCGCGACCAGAGCGTAGGCCAGCGCCACGCCGGGTGTCACGGCGATGCCGACGGCGGGGCCATGCATGAAGCCGAAGAATGTCAGCACGGCACCGGCGGCGGCAAATGCGGAGGCTTTGACGAAATCGCGTTCGATCACGAACACAGCCATCGCCGCCAGCACCAGCCCTGAGAGGATCGAGCCTTCGCCGAGGATTTCGAGGCCGTGATAGAGCACGCCGGTCGCGCCGAGCTTGTCGATGCCGAGGGCTGCGGCGCTGGTGCCCGCTGCTGTGAGCGCGCCGTCCACGAGGGTCTTGCCCCATGCGGCCAGATGCGGCGTCAGCGCGAGCACAACGGCCGGTGCATGGCTGGCGGGCGTCGCCTGGAACGCCTGCGCGCCGACCAGCATGCCGATGTAAAGCAGGATCGGCAGGATCGCGACGACAGGCACCAGATTGAGCAGCAGCGAGATCACGCCCAGCCACGCCAGCACAATCACCATTGCACCGGTCGCGGCGGAATAGCCGATGCGCCCGCCCATCGCCTTCCAGCCGGGATGGCCGATGTACACCGCGTTGATGAACGGATTGCCCATCAACGCGCCGATCAGACTGACGACGCCATCAGCGGTCAGCACGCGTGTCGTGGGGTAGTGATCCCCGGCGGCTTCCGCGCTTTCCACATTGTCCATCGCCTCGACGAGGTCATAGACGCCGAACGGAATCGCGGTGACGAGAATGATGCCGATGAATTCAAATCCGGAGAACACGTGGCCGATGGCGGGGATCGGCAGCGAGAAGCCGACATTGCCGAATGCCGCACCCAGCTTGGCCAAGCTCATGCCGCCGATGTTGAGGCCGAAGAGGTTCGAGCCCCATGCGATTACGGTGCCGACGAAGATGGCGACAAGGCCGGCCGGAATGTTCTTCGGATATTTCACGCCGCCGAACCAGCTTGCGAGGATCACGGCGAAACATGTGAGGCCGATCACGGGCGTCATGAACATCTCGAACGCGGGGCGCATCGAGATGAACGCGACCGATACGCCCGCCAGCGTGCCGAGCAGCGCCGCGCGCGGGGTGATGCGCTGAATCCAGGGCGCGATGAAGCCGCCGAGCATCAGGATGAAACTCTGGATGAACACCCAGGTCAGCCCGGCTTCCCACGCCTTGATCGGATCACCTGTCTTGAGAAGGATCGGCAGCATGATCACGAAGGTGACGATGAACATGTGCGGAACGCTGACGCCGGAGGGCAGCGCGCAGACGTCGCTGCGGCCGGTTTTCTGCGCGAGACGATAGGCCAGCCATGCGTAGTACATGGTGGAGAGAAACATCATCAGCCCGAGCGCGGGCAGGATGCGGCCGAACACCAGCGAATCCGGCATCTTCAGCACGAAGCGCAGGAGCGCCGTCAGCGTTAGCATGTTGACAAGGATGTTGGTGCCAAAGCCGAAGAAGGCGTTCCAGTCGCCGGGCGCCCACAGGATCGGTTTGCCGGAAGTCACAGCCGTGTCTGATGTGCTCATCGCGCGCCCCTATGCAATCATTTTCGATGGTTCGGAATTCAGTGCCGCTAAAACCTCTGACGATGAACTGACCCAGCCGAAGATGCCGCCCTGTGCCTTGATCATGCGCAGGCCCATCTCGTGAAATTCTGGGAAGTACGATGCGCAGCAATCGGCCAGCACGACGCAGCGGTAACCGCGGTCGTTGGCTTCGCGCACCGTGGTGTTGACGCAGACCTCAGTGGTGACACCGCACACCAGCAGTGTTTCGATGCCGCGCTGTTTCAGAGTATCGCCGAGGTCAGTTGCGTAGAACGCGCCCTTGCCAGGCTTGTCGATGACAATCTCGCCTTTGACGGGATAAAGAGCCTCCACAATGTCGTGCCCGGCTTCGCCGCGAATGAGAATGCGGCCCATCGGACCGGGGTCGCCGATGCGCAATGAAGGCGCGCCGCGCGCGATCTTGGCGGGTGGCGCGTCGGAGAGGTCGGGCAAATGACCTTCGCGTGTGTGGATGACAAGCAGCCCGGCTTCCCGAAACGCGTCGAGCACGAGGCCGCACGGTCTCACGGCGCTCGCAAGCTGCGAGACATCGTTGCCGAGGGTTTCGCCGAAACCGCCGGGTTCAAGAAAATCGCGCTGCATGTCGATGATGACGAGTGCGGTCTTCGCCCAGGTCACATCGACCGGCGTCGGCTCGGCTGCGAGCAAATTTTTCGTCGGTGGCATCAGCGTCGCCTTCGTTAATCCCCGTTAACGAAGCAAGCGGTGTGCCATTGTGTACAAAGCGCGCAGCGACCGTACGGATGCCCGATTGCCGATCCGAAACAACAGGTTGATGTCAGCCAGAGGGACTCTCCGGGCTGGGAAAATCCTGCGCGGCTTTGGTCCTAAGACTAAATTTTAGGCGGCATGCTGCCGCAGCCGCTAAGGCCGGACGGCAATTGACACGCTCTAAGCAATCTGCATTATATTGCATTAGTCGCCGAAGAGCGGCATCAGAGCTGCATTATTATTCTAAAACATGCAGTCGCGGAGGGGAAGGAAGCCAATGCCTGCGTTCGCAGTACCTGCGGCGGAAGAAATGTCGGCTGGCGCGCTCCGGGCGCTGCCATGACAGCGGTCGTCGCCCAACGCCAGGCCAGTGCGCAGGCGCTGTTCGCTGATCCGAATATTGTCGCCGAGCGCAAAGCCGATGGCAGCATCTGGCTGAAATCGGCGGCGCCGTTGCAGCCGTTCGCGCGCTGTGTCGGCGACTGGCTGGAGCAGTGGGCGCGCGACACGCCGGATACAGTTTTTCTTGCAGAGCGCGGCAGCGCCGACGCGGCGTGGACCAAGCTGACCTACCGCGAAACGCTGCGGCGGGTGCGCGCGGCGGGCGCCTGGATTCTGGCGCAGGACATGAGCGTGGAACGGCCGCTTGCGATCCTGTCCGACAACTCGATCGACCATGCCGTTTTCATGCTCGCGGCCATGCATGTCGGTGTGCCAGCGGCATCGGTGTCGCCGGCCTATTCGCTGGTGTCGAAGGATTTCGACAAGCTGAAAAGCATGATTGCGCTGCTCGATCCCGGCGCGGTCTATGTCTCCAGCGCGAAAATGTTTGCGCCCGCACTGAGTGCCATCGCACCGCTGCATACGGCGGTCGTCGTTGCCGGCGATCCCGAGGGATTTGACGGGGCGATTGCATTCTCGTCTCTGACAGCTGCAGCGGAAACGCCGGAGGTCGCGCGTGTCTTCGCTGCCGTTGGCCACGACACCATTGCAAAGTTTCTGTTCACCTCCGGTTCGACTGGAACGCCAAAGGCCGTCATCAATACCCAGCGCATGCTGACCTCAAATCAGGCGGCAAAGGCTCAAACCTGGCCGTTTCTCACCCAACCCGGCCTCACCACGCTCGACTGGCTGCCGTGGAGCCATACCTTCGGCGCCAATCACAACTTCAACTGCGTGCTGCGCAACGGCGGCACGCTGTACATCGACAGCGGCAAGCCGGCCCCGGGCCTTTTTGCGTTGTCGCTCGCCAATTTGCGCGATGTGATCCCGACCGTGTATTTCAATGTACCGCGTGGTTACGACATGCTGATCTCTGCGCTGCGCGAAGACGACGACCTGCGTCGCCGGTTCTTTTCGGAAGTGAAACTCCTGTTCTATGCCGCGGCGGCGTTGCCGCAAAACCTCTGGGAGGCACTGGAAGCGCTGTCGATCGCAACCGTTGGCCATGCGGTGCCAATAGTGTCCGCCTGGGGTTCGACCGAAACCGCACCGCTTGCCACGGACTGTCATTTTCAGGCGCAACGCTCTGGCAATATCGGCGTGCCGATCCCGGGCACGGAAATCAAGCTTGTGCCGACCGGCGACAAGCTGGAAGCGCGCGTGCGCGGCCCCAACGTGACGCCCGGGTACTGGAAAGCACCGGAGCAAACCGCAAAGGCGTTCGATGCCGACGGTTTTTACATGATGGGCGACGCGATGACACTCGCGGACGCCGCGCGACCTGAACTCGGATTGTTTTTCGATGGCCGCGTGGCCGAAGATTTCAAGCTCACGTCCGGCACGTGGGTTAGCGTCGGCGCATTGCGCATCGCCGGTATCGCCGCGCTGGCGCCGCTGGCGCAGGACATCGTGGTCACCGGTCATGACAGGCATGAGGTTCGTTTCCTGGTGTTTCCGAACATCCCGGTCTGCCGTGCACTGACGAAACTGCCGGACGCTGATGTTGCCGAAGTGCTGCGTTCGCCTGCCGTGCGCGAGGCGGTGGCGCAGGGGCTCGCACGCCTGAAGGCGAACGGCGGCGGTTCGTCGAGTTTTGCCACGCGCGCGTTGTTGCTGACGGATTTGCCGTCAGTCGACGGCGGCGAAATCACCGACAAGGGCTACATCAATCAGCGCGCGGTGCTGACGCGCCGCGCGGCGGACCTCAAGCGGCTCGACGATGACGAATCCGGCGACTGGATCGGATGTCCAGTCTGATGGACACAAGGTCGATCTTGAAACCGGCAGGCCATGCGTGCTGCAATCGGATTCAAACATAAAAACGGGAGGGAGACGCCAATGTCGAAGATCATGAAGGTGAGCCGCAGGGCACTGTTATCCGGTGCTGCGGGAGCCGCAACGCTTGCCGTGACGCCGCGCCTGTTCAGTCCCGCGATTGCGCAGAATGCACCGCTGAAGGTCGGCCTGATGCTGCCCTATACCGGCACGTTCGCGAAGCTCGGCCAGTTCATCGACAATGGTTTTGAGCTTTACTATCAGCAGAAAGGCCTCAAGCTCGGCGGCCGTGAGGTGCAGTTCATCAAGGTGGACGACGAATCCAAGCCCGAGGCGGCGACCGACAACATGAATCGCCTGGTCGGGCGCGAGAAGGTCGATGTCGTGGTCGGCACGGTGCATTCCGGTGTTGCCATGGCGATGGTGAAGGTGGCCCGCGATACCAAAACCATGCTCATCATTCCGAACGCCGGCGCCAACGACGCCACCGGCGCATTGTGCTCGCCGAACGTATTCCGCACCTCGTTCTCGAACTGGCAGACGACCTATCCCGCCGGCAAGGTGCTGGTCGACGCAGGCATCAAGAACGTCGTCACCATCACCTGGCGCTACACCGCCGGCGCGGAAATGATCAGTGCGTTCTCGGAGAACTTCACCAAATCCGGCGGCAAGATCGTCGAGGATCTGACGCTGCCGTTCCCTGAGGTGGAATTCCAGGCGTTGATTACGCGCATCGCCACCCTGAAGCCGGACGCGGTGTTCTCGTTCTTCGCCGGCGGCGGCGCGGTGAAGTTCGTCAAGGACTACGCGGCAGCTGGTCTCAACAAGACCATTCCGCTTTACGGTGCGGGCTTCCTCACCGACGGCACGATTCAGGCGCAGGGCGAAGCGGCCAACGGCATCAAGACCACGCTGCACTACGCGGACAATCTCGATAATCCGGCGAACCTCGCGTTCCTGAAAGCGTTCAAGGCCAAAACGGGTCTCGATGGCGATATCTATGCGGTGCAGGGCTACGACGCGGCGGCGTTGTTTGATATCGGCCTCACGGCGGTTGGCGGCGATGCCAAGGCGCAGGACAAGATGATCGCAGCGATGGGCGCGGCGAAGATCGATTCCCCGCGCGGGCCGCTGTCTTTCAACAAGGCGCATAACCCGATCCAGAACATCTATCTGCGCGAGGTGCGTAACGGCCGCAATGAACTGGTGTCGATTGCGCAAAGCGCGGTAGATGATCCGGCACGTGGCTGCAAGATGGCGTGAGGCGCGAGCGGGTCGGCGCACATAAAAGAGCCACCGGGCTCCTCTCCCGATGTCGTCCCCGCGAAGGCGGGGACCCATAACCACTATGTTTGATATTTCGCACAGAATCCCCATCAGCATGTTTGCGGGAGGCTCGGATTCAGGGAGTATGGGTCCCCGCCTTCGCGGGGACGACATCGTGTGTGTAGTTCATGCCGCTTTTTCTGACGGGACATATTAAATGGACCTCGTAACCCTCGGCGTTCAGCTTCTGAATGCCATTCAGTATGGGATGGTCCTGTTTCTGGTCGCCAGCGGCCTGACGCTGGTGTTCGGCATTCTCGGCGTCATCAATCTCGCCCACGGCGCGTTCTACATGCTGGGCGCTTATCTCGCCTACTGGATCGCGGCCTATACCGGCAGCTTCTGGGTCGCTCTTGTTGCCGGTGTCGCCATCGCCTTCGTCGTGGGGCTGTTGCTCGAGAACGTTTTCATCCGCAGGCTTTACGGCCGCGATCATTTGGCCCAGGTGCTGCTCTCGTTCGGTCTGATTCTTGTCATCGACGAAGTCAGGCAACTGCTGTTTGGCAAGGACGTGCATTCGGTGCTGCCGCCGGAAGGGCTTCGCGGAGCGATCCAGCTCACTGATAACCTGTCATACCCGGTTTATCGTCTCGCGATCTGTGGCTTCTGTCTGGTTGCGGCCGCCATCATCTATCTTGTCATTACGCGCACCAAAATCGGCATGATCGTGCGGGCGGGCGCTGAGAACCGCGAGATGACGCGCACCCTTGGGATCAACTTCGACACTGTGAATCGCTACGTCTTCGCGGTGGGCATCGCGCTGGCGGCACTCGGCGGCATCGTCGTCGCCCCGGTTTCGACCGTCTATCCCGGCATGGGCGACAGCATGCTTATCCTTTCGTTCGTTGTCGTCGTGCTCGGCGGCATCGGCTCGATTGGGGGCGCTGCGATTGGCGCGCTCCTGATCGGCCTCACCGACACGTTCGGAAAAGTGTTCTTCCCGAGCGTGTCCAGCGTCCTGATCTATTTGCTGATGGCGGCGGTGTTGCTGTGGCGCCCGAACGGCATTCTCGGCCGGCGGGAGGTATGATCCGCATGGACGAGAAAGTGCGACGCAATCCGCGTGTGTGGCTGTTGCCGGGTGCGCTGCTCGCGCTGGCGATCGCGCTGCCGTTCGTCGCGCCAACCTATTACGTTCAGTTCGTCAGCAAGGCGCTGATCATGGGCATCCTGGCGATGTCGCTCAATCTCGTGGTCGGCTACGGAGGTCTTGTGAGCCTGTGCCACGCTGCGTTCTTCGGCATCGCAGGCTATGTGCTGGCGCTGGCCTCCCCGAAATACGATCCAGTCTCGCTGTGGTGGACGCTGCCGCTTGCGGTGGTAGCTTCCGCGGGTGCTGCCGCGGTAATCGGTTCGCTGGCGCTGCGCACGCGTGGCATCTACTTCATCATGGTGACGCTGGCATTCGGAGAAATGCTGTTCTTCCTGTTTCATGACAGCAAGTTCGCTGGCGGCTCTGACGGCGCGTTTATCTATAACAAGCCGTCGATGATGCTCGGCAACATCACCCTGCTCGATCTCGAAAAGCCGCTGACCTACTATTTCGTTATCCTCGCTGTTCTGGTGGCGGTGATCGCGCTCCTGACCATGATCGTGCGTTCGCCGTTCGGTCACGCGCTGGCGGCGGCCCGCGACAATGAGCGCCGCGCCCGTGCGCTCGGCTTTCCGGTGTTTCGTGTGCGGCTAACGGCATTCGTGATCTCGGGCGCGATTGCCGGTGTCGCCGGATACTTCGCTGCGGCGCAGTTCGGCTTTGTCGCGCCGCAGATGCTGGGCTGGCATCTGTCGGCCACGGTGCTGGTGATGGTGCTGATCGGTGGCCAACGCTCGGTCGTGGGGCCTCTGGTTGGCGCGCTGGTTCTGATCGGGCTTGAGGAAGTTCTCAAGGCGACGACGGAACACTGGAAGCTCGCCGAAGGACTGATCGTCATTCTGATCGTATTGGTGCTGCCCAACGGCGTGCGCGATGTGCTGAGGATGGTGCTACCGGAAAAGGAAGCATCTCCCGTCATTGCGAGGAGCGCAGCGACGAAGCAATCCAGCCCCATGTCAGATGTTTCTGGATTGCTTCGCTCCGCTCGCAATGACGACAAAGTGGGAGGCTGATCATGACTGATGCTTCCTCCGTCGCGCTGCGGGCCGTCGGCCTGAAGAAACATTTCGGCGGTCTCACCGCCGTGTCCGATGTGTCGCTCGACGTTCACACCGGTGAAATTCACGCCGTGATCGGGCCGAACGGTGCGGGCAAATCGACGCTGATCAATCTGTTGTCCGGTGACCTTTCCGTGAGCGCAGGCGAGATCATGCTGGGTCAGGACGACATTACGCGGCTTGCGCCAGACCGCCGCGCCCGTGCGGGTCTGGGCCGTTCGTATCAGAAGACCACGATCTTCCAGCAGTTCAGTGCGCAGGAAAACGTTCGGCTGGCGGCGCAGGCGCATGCCGCATCACCGTTGAAGATGTTTGGCGACGTGTTCTCCGATGCGGACGTCAACCGTCGCACCCGCGAGGCGCTGGAGCAGGCGGGGCTTTCGGCGCGCGCGCAGATGACGGCGATGCATTTGAGCCACGGCGAGCAGCGGCAGCTCGAGATCGCCATGGTGCTGGCGACGCAGCCGCGCATCATCCTGCTCGACGAGCCGCTGGCCGGCATGGGGCAGTCGGAAGCGCGCAAGGTGGTCGATCTGATTGCGTCGCTGAAGAGGGGGCGCGCCGTGCTGGTGGTCGAGCACGACATGGATGCGGTCTTTGAGCTGGCGGATCGATTGACTGTCATGGCGGACGGTCATGTCATCGCCAGCGGCCTGCCGCAGGATGTCCGCACCGATCCGGCGGTGCGGCTCGCCTATCTCGGCGTTGAGGAGGACGCGGCATGAGCGCGTTGCTTGATGTCCAGAAACTCGAAGCGTTTTACGGCGCGGGCCAGGTGCTGCACGGCGTCGGGTTGTCGATTGCGCGCGGCGAACAGGTGGCGCTGCTCGGCCGCAACGGCATGGGCAAGACCACGCTGCTGCGTTCGCTGATGGGACTCCTCGCTGACCGGCGCGGGCAGATCACGCTCAACGGCCGCGACATCATGCGGGCCGCGCCCGAGACAATCGCGCGCGCGGGCGTGGCGTTGGTGCCGGAAGGCCGCGGCGTGTTCGGCTCGCTGTCGGTGGTGGAGAATCTCGTGATGGCCGCGCGCCCCGGCGTCGACGGACGCAGGGTATGGACGCTGGAGAAAATCTACGAGCTGTTTCCGCGTCTGCATGCGCGCCGCACCAATGGCGGCCATCAACTGTCCGGCGGCGAGCAGCAGATGCTGACCATCGGACGCGCGCTGATGACCAATCCCGATCTGATCCTGATCGACGAAGCGACCGAAGGGCTCGCCCCGCTGGTGGCGAAAGACATCTGGAAGACGCTCGGCATCATTCGCAGTGAAGGCGTCGCGACCATTGTGGTCGATAAGGATTTCCGCTCGCTGTCGCGGATCGCCGACCGCATGGTGATGCTGTCGAAAGGCACGGTGGTGTTTGACGGCACGCCTGCCGAGCTGGCGCAGAAGCAGGATCTGCTGGAGCAGCATCTGGGGGTTTAGGACCGTCATTGCGAGGAGCGCTTGCGACGAAGCAATCCATCTTTCGAAAGTTAAGAGTGGATTGCTTCGCTTCGCTCGCAATGACGACGCTAAGTGACTACCACCAGTCCCGCATCACTCGCTTCGACAATGTCCCGCTCCAGCGGCTGCGGCCACTGCACCACAAGCGTGCCGATCAGATCGGTCAGCCCATCCTCATCGAACGCATCATAAAAAACAGGTGCATGAGCGCGCGCAATGAACGCGTGCAGCAAATGCGCGGCGTCGTAATCATAGACAATGTCCGTCGGCACGATGCCCTCGCGCCGCATCAGGAAGCGGCGGAAGCCGGTCAGCCGCGCGCGAGCATCATCTAGCGCAGCGAACGACAGCACCAATGCATTGTGCGGAATGCGCGGGCCATCCTGCATGCGGTCGAGCATCGGCAGCGCGTTGGCGTCAATCACATCGGCAAGGGTGCGGAAGTCGCTCGACATGTCGTCGATGTGCAGCGTGTTGCGGATCGCAACCATGTTCGCCGCGTCGAGTCCGCGGGCGCCGAGCAGATCCGCCAGTGTTTGTGCCGCCGCCGTTGCGACGGTCACAGGTGATGCAAGGTCGAGGACGCCGCTCATTGCGCGGCGACGGCGCGCGGCGCGAAGGTGATCGGTTCCTTGGCCAGCAGCGGCGCGACGGTGTCGGCGAGGCGTTTCGCGGCTTCCTCGACATCGAGCCCGGCGGTGTCGACCTGCGCCGAGGCGCGCGCATAGAGCGGCTCGCGGCTGAGCAGGATGGTGCGCAGCTCCTGCATGGCGGAGCGATCGTCCGCCATTGGCCGCAGATCGCCCTGCTTGCGCACGCGCCCCATATGCTCTTCCGGCTTGGCCTTCAGCCAGATCGTATAGAACGACGACAGCACCAGATCGAACGTGACCGGCTCGGAGACAATGCCGCCGCCGGTCGCCAGCACGATCGGCTCCTTGCGTGCGAGCAGTTGCGCCAGCGCCGCCTGCTCCATGCGGCGGAAACCTTCCTGGCCGTAGAGGGCGATGATCTCGGCGACCGAGAGGCCGTTCTGCTTCTCGATCTCCTTGTTCAGCTCGACAAAGGTCCAGCCGATTTTCTTCGCCAGCATTTTGCCGAGCGTCGATTTGCCTGCGCCGCGCAATCCGATCAGCGCGATGCCGGCGAAGGTGTTGCCGCGCGCCGCGCCGTTGCCGGACAGGGCTTCCTTGGCCTGCGCGATCTGCTGCGGCGTCGCCGTTCGCATCAGATCGCGGATCACCAGCCAGTCGGGCGTTGTGTCCGCGGTCGGGATCAGGTCCTCGACATGCGCGCCCATCGCCGCGGAGACCCGGCGCAGCAGCACGATGGAGACGTTGCCCTTGCCGCTTTCGAGCTGCGCGATGTAGCGCTCGGAGATTCCCGATACCTTGGCGAGCGTTTTCCGCGACATGCCGCGCAGCGCGCGCATGGTGCGGACGCGCTGTCCAAGCTGCTCAAGGAACTGGCTTTCCGGCTCTACCTGCGGGGTCATCTCGATTTCGACTCGTGGGCGCACCTGAAACATAATGCCGGAAAAGGTTGACAGCAAGCTCAGGGGGTGACTTTATATGAATTATAATTCTAAAACGATCCAAGGGAGAGCGTCGTGCGGGTGAGGGGTGGACTGGGCACCGGCCCAGCGTCGAAGTCATGAGCGATTCAGGCGGCGGATACAATGCCGTGGCCTACCTGCTCGACCGCAACGTCGACGCAGGGCGCGGGGCCAAGGTCGTGTTCAAGGACCCGGTGTCCGAGATCACCTATGGCCAGTTGCAGGCGCAGACGCGCCGGCTCGCGAATCTCCTGAAGCGGCTTGGTGTGCGGCGGGAAGAGCGCGTCGCGATGATGATGCTCGACACCATCGACTTCCCGATCGTGTTCCTGGGCGCGATCCGCGCGGGCATTGTGCCGGTGCCGCTCAACACCCTGCTGACGTCCGAACAGTATGCCTACGTGCTGGCGGATTGCCGCGCGCGCGTGCTGTTCATTTCGGAAGCGCTGCTGCCGGTGGTGAAGGACGTGCTCGGCCGCATGCCGGATTTGCAGCATGTCGTGGTGTCGGGTGCAAACGCGAACGGGCATCTGCTGCTCAAGGATGAACTCGCGAAGGAAAGCGATCAGTTCGTCACCGCCGCCACCCATCCGGATGAGCCCGCCTTCTGGCTCTATTCGTCAGGCTCGACCGGCATGCCGAAGGGCGTGCGTCATCTGCACTCCAATCTGGAGGCGACTGCGGAGACCTACGCCAAGCAGGTGCTCGGCATCCGCGAGGACGATGTTGGCCTGTCGGCGGCAAAACTGTTCTTCGCCTACGGCCTCGGCAATGCGCTGACCTTCCCGATGTCGGTCGGCGCGACCACGATCCTCAATCCCGAACGTCCGACGCCGCAGGTGATGTTCGAACTGATCCGCAAGCACGATCCCAGCATCTTCTTCGGCGTGCCGACGCTGTTCGCGGCTATGCTCAACGACGAGGGCTTCAAGAGCGAGCCGCGTACCAAACGTCTGCGTGTCTGCACCTCGGCGGGCGAAGCGCTGCCCGAACTGGTGGGCCAGAGCTGGAAGGATCGCTTCGGTGTCGACATTCTTGATGGTGTGGGCTCGACCGAACTGCTGCACATCTTCCTGTCCAACGCGCCGGGCGACATCAAGTACGGCACCTCGGGCAAACCGGTGCCGGGTTATACGGTGCGTCTTGTGAATGATGCGGGCGCGGATGTTGCGGATGGCGAGGTCGGCGAACTGATCGTCAACGCTCCCTCGGCCGGTGAAGGCTACTGGAATCAGCGCAGCAAGAGCCGCCAGACGTTCGAGGGCGGCTGGACCCGCACCGGCGACAAGTACACCCGCGATGCGGACGGGCGTTACACCTACTGCGGCCGTTCCGACGACATGTTCAAGGTCTCCGGCATCTGGGTGTCGCCGTTCGAAGTGGAGAGCGCGCTCATTACGCATCCGTCGGTGGCGGAGGCCGCCGTCGTGCCTGCCGAGGATTCCGAAGGTCTCCTGAAGCCGAAAGCGTTCGTTGTGCTGAAGCAGGGCGCGTCGGTCAGTGATCTCAACGGAGCACTGAAAGAGCACGTCAAGCAGAAGATCGGCCCGTGGAAATATCCGCGCTGGATCGAGGTGGTGGAGTCGTTGCCGAAAACTGCGACCGGAAAAATCCAGCGCTTCAAGCTGCGGGCCGGCGCGAGGCACTAGCCTGTCATTGCGAGCGGAGCGAAGCAATCCACTCTTAAGAAAAGAAAACGGGATTGCTTCGTCGCAAGTGCTCCTCGCAATGACGAACTGAAGTGGAACGACGAGGAAAACCAATGACTATCCTGCAACCCTCCGGCACACTCACCATCGGCGCCGCGCAGCTCGAGTATCGCATGATCGGGCCTATGCCCGACAAGGCGCCGACCATCGTGATGCTGCATGAAGGTCTCGGCTCGGTCGGGCTGTGGGGTGACTTTCCCGAAAAGCTGCAGGCTGCGACGGGCGCCGGTGTGTTCGTTTATTCACGCGCAGGTTACGGCAACTCATCACCGGCGAAACTGCCGCGGCCGCTGAACTTCATGGAGATCGAAGCGCTTGATGTGTTGCCGAAGGTGCTGGACGCCATCGGCTTCCGGCGCGGGCTGCTGCTCGGTCATTCCGACGGCGCGTCGATCGCGACGATCTATGCCGGCGGCATTCAGGATCATCGCGTGCGCGGCGTGATCCTGATCGCGCCGCATTTCATGGTCGAGGAGTTCGGTCTGGTTTCGATCAAGAAGACCAAACAGAACTACGACACCGGCGACCTCAAGCCGAAGCTCGCGCGCTGGCACAAGGATGCCGACAACGCGTTCAACGGCTGGGCCGATGTCTGGCTCGATCCGAAATTCCGCGAATGGGACATTTCGGAATCGCTCGCCTATGTGCGCGTGCCGGTGGAGATCATCCAGGGCTCCGACGATCAGTACGGCACGCTGCGCCACATCGAGATTGCGCAGGCCGAGTGCTACTGCCCGGTGGACGTGACGATCATTCCCGGCGCGGGCCATTCGCCCCATCGCGAGACTCCCGAACCCACCCTCCGGGCCGCGGCGGATTTCGCCAACCGACTGCTGTCCCTGCATGGGGAGGGTGCCGTGGGCCGGGCTGCCTGACATGCAAAAAAGTGCATGTTGAGTGCAATATAAAGCTGGACGCGTCCTTTAACCTGCACTATTGTGCATTATAATTCAGATTTCAGCTCGGATCGAGAGACAGCCATGGCCGCGGAAGACCGAAAACTCGCCAACAGCGCGACCTTCATCGATTTCCAGACCGAGCCATCGAAGTACCGGCACTGGAAACTCGATGTGGCGGGCGATGTCGCCACCCTGACCATGGATGTCGACGAGAACGGCGGCCTGTTCGAGGGCTACCTGCTCAAGCTGAATTCCTACGACCTCGGCGTCGACATTGAACTCGCCGACGCCGTGCAGCGGCTGCGCTTCGAGCACCCGGAAGTGAAGGTGGTGCTGCTGCGCTCGGGCAAGAACCGCGTGTTCTGCGCCGGCGCCAACATCCGCATGCTCGCGGGTTCGACCCACGCGCACAAGGTGAACTTCTGCAAGTTCACCAACGAGACCCGTAACGGCATCGAAGATTCGTCGGAGAATTCCGGCCAGCGTTTCATCTGCGTGGTCAACGGCACCGCGGCCGGCGGCGGTTATGAACTCGCGCTCGCCGCCGACCACATCATCATGGCGGACGACGGTTCGGCTGCCGTCGCGCTTCCCGAAGTGCCGCTGCTTGCGGTGCTGCCGGGCACCGGCGGGCTCACCCGCGTTGTCGACAAGCGCAAGGTCCGACGCGATCATGCCGACTTCTTCTGCACCATCGAGGAAGGCATCAAGGGCAAGCGCGCCGTGCAGTGGCGGCTGGTGGATGAAATCGTCTCCAACTCCAAGCTGGAAGCCAAGGTCGCGGAGCGCGCGAAGGAATTTGCCGACAAATCCAAACGCAACGGCGAAGGGCAGGGCATCGCGCTGACGCCGCTGAAGCGCAGCTTCACCGAAGATGGCATCCGCTATGGTTTCGTCAGCGTCGATCTCAATCGCACGGGACGCATCGCCACCATCACCATCAAGGCCCCCGAAAACGATCCGCCCGCCGATGTCGTCGGCATGACCGCGCAGGGTGCGGATTTCTGGCCGCTTCAGGTGGCGCGTGAACTAGACGACGCCATCCTGCATCTGCGCATCAATGAGCTTGAAACCGCGATGCTGGTGTTCAAGTCGGTCGGCGAACGCACGCGGGTGCTGGCCTATGACGCGTTCCTCGAAGCCAACAAGGCCAACTGGCTGGTCAACGAGATCCGTCATTACTGGAAGCGCGTGCTCAAGCGCATCGATGTCACCTCGCGCACGCTGGTGACGCTGGTCGAGCCCGGCTCTTGCTTCGTCGGCACGCTGGCGGAACTCGTGTTCGCATCCGACCGCTCCTACATGCTGATCGGCGAGAAGCAGGGCGACAATCGCGCGCCCGCGGAGATTGTTCTCTCGCCTGCGAACTTCGGTCCCTATCCGATGAGCCACGGCCTGACGCGGCTGGAATCGCGCTTCCAGGCCGATCCATCGGATGTCGAGACAGCGAAGGCGAAGATCGGCGAAGCGCTCGATGCCGAAACCGCCGAGGACCTGGGTCTCGTCACCTTCGCGCTCGACGACATCGACTGGGACGACGAAGTGCGCGTGTTCCTTGAAGAGCGCACGTCGTTCTCGCCTGACAGTCTTACCGGCATGGAAGCGAACCTGCGCTTCGTCGGGCCCGAGACCATGGAATCGAAAATCTTTTCGCGGCTCACTGCGTGGCAGAACTGGATCTTCCAGCGGCCGAATGCGGTGGGGGAAAACGGCGCACTGCAACGCTACGGCACCGGCGAGCGCGCGCAGTTCGACATGACGAGGGTTTGAGAAATTTAAATGCCGTCATTGCGAGCGAAGCGAAGCAATCCAGAGCCACATAAAGAAGCTGGATTGCTTCGTCGCTTCGCTCCTCGCAATGACAAAGCAACCTGACGGAGAGCACGCCATGAACATCATGAACGTCGACTACACCACCAAGATCCCGAACAACGTCAATCTCGCCGAAGACCGTCAGGTGCTGAAAGCGCTGGAGGGCTGGCATCCGGGATATCTGGACTGGTGGAACGACATGGGTCCGGACGGCTTCCAGGAATCGCTGGTCTATCTGCGCACCGCGATCAGTGTCGACCCGAAGGGCTGGGCCAAGTTCGATTACGTCCGCATGCCGGAATATCGCTGGGGCGTCCTGCTTGCGCCGCAGGATGAGCAGCGCCTTGTGAATTTCGGCCAGCACAAGGGCGAGAAGGCGTGGCAGGAAGTGCCCGGCGAATATCGCGCGATGCTGCGCCGCCTCGTCGTGATTCAGGGCGACACCGAACCGGCTTCCGTCGAGCAGCAGCGTCATCTGGGTAAAACTGCGCCGTCGCTCTATGACATGCGCAACCTGTTTCAGGTCAATGTCGAGGAAGGCCGCCATCTCTGGGCGATGGTCTATCTGTTGCAGAAGTATTTCGGGCGCGACGGCCGCGAAGAGGCGGACGATCTGCTGCGCCGCCGTTCCGGCGACGAGGACGCGCCGCGTATGCTCGGCGCGTTCAACGAAGCGACGCCGGACTGGCTGTCGTTCTTCATGTTCACCTTCTTCACCGACCGCGACGGCAAGATGCAGCTTGAGTCGCTGGCGCAGTCCGGCTTCGATCCGCTGTCGCGCACCTGCCGCTTCATGCTGACGGAAGAAGCCCATCACATGTTCGTCGGCGAGACCGGCGTCAGCCGCGTGCTCCAGCGCACCTGTGATGCGATGAAGGCCGCCGGCATCGATGATCCAAACGATATCGAGAAGGTCCGCGCGCTCGGCGTCATCGATCTGCCGACCATGCAGAAGAAGATGAACCTGCATTATTCGCTGTCGCTGGATCTGTTCGGTTCGGAGGTCTCGACCAACGCCGCGAACTTCTACAATGCTGGCCTCAAGGGCCGCTTTCAGGAAACCAAGATCGATGACGATCATCGTCTGACCAACGACATCTACAAGGTGCTCAAGATGGTCGATGGAAAGATCACGCTGGTGGACGAGCCCGCGCTCACCGCACTCAACATGCGGCTGCGCGACGACTACACCGAGGATTGCGCCAAGGGCGTCGAGCGCTGGAACAAGGTGATCGAGAAGGCCGGCGTGAATTTCCGTCTCGAATTGCCGCACACCGCGTTTCATCGCCAGATCGGCGAATTTGCCAATGTGCAGGCGACGCCGAAGGGCATCATTGTTTCCGATGCCGAGTGGGCGAAGGTGCGCGACGACTATCTGCCCTCGACGGCGGACGGCGATTTCATTTCCTCGCTGATGGAGCCGGTGTCCGAACCCGGCAAGTTCGCGAACTGGATTGCGCCTCCCAAGGTCGGTATCGACAACAAGCCCGGCGACTTCGAATATGTGAAGATCGCGGCGTAACGGACGAAGCCTATGAATGCGCCGACGCAGGAATTGCTGAAGCAACATCTCATCGATCCGGAAATCTGCATTCGCTGCAACACCTGCGAAGAGACATGTCCGGTCGATGCGGTGACGCATGACGGCAACAACTATGTCGTCGATGCGAGCATCTGCAATCACTGCATGGACTGCATCTCACCATGCCCCACCGGATCGATCGACAACTGGCGCGTGGTGACGCGGGCCTACTCCCTTGAGGAGCAATTCTCGTGGGAGGAATTGCCGAAGCAGGAAGAGGTCGCAGCAGCATCTAGCGAGGGCGGCACGGTCGAGGCACTTGAGGACGAGGTCTCAAGGCTTTTGGAAGAGGCCCGCAAGGGGCTCGGCGGCAAGCCGGTCGCGCCGCATTCCGCCAGCAAGCCGACGGTCAATCTCTACAACCGTGGCAAGCCGGCGACGGCGACGGTCACCGGAAATTTCCGTCTCACCGATGCCAACGCAGATTCCGACGTGCGTCACATCATTCTCGACTTCGGCGATCAGAAGTTTCCGGTGCTGGAGGGCCAGAGCATCGGCATCGTCGCGCCCGGCACCGATGAGAACGGCAAGCCGCATGTGGCACGGCTCTATTCGGTGGCAAGCCCACGCGGCGGCGAGAAGCCCAACACCAACAATCTCGCGCTCACAGTGAAGCGCGAGGACAACGGCGTCTGCTCGAATTATCTGTGCGATCTGCCGCGCGGCGCCAAGCTCGAAGTCACCGGTCCGTTCGGCGCCACCTTCCTGATGCCGGACGATCCCGCCGCAAACATCATCATGATCTGCACTGGCACAGGCTCCGCGCCATTTCGCGGCTTTACCGAGCGCCGTCGCCGCGCCATGCCGGATGCACCGGGACGGTTGCTGCTGTTCTTCGGCGCGCGGCGTCCTGAGGAATTGCCGTATTTCGGCCCACTGCAGAAAGTGCCTGAAAAGCTGCTCGGGAAATATTTCTGCTACTCGCGTGTGCCGGATCAGCCGCGCGTGTATGTGCAGGATCGGATTCGCAGCGAGATGGCGCAGATCGCCGCGCTGCTGCGTGACGACAAGACCCATGTCTACATCTGCGGGTTGAAGGGCATGGAGACCGGCGTTGATGAAGCGTTCGCCGATGCCTGCCGCTCGGCGTCGATCGACTGGTCAGCGTTGAAACCGAAGATGCGGGAGAGTGGCCGCTACCACGTTGAGACGTACTAGCGCGTTCGCGGCTCTCGCAAACAAACGCCCCCCAGATGTGCGGCGCATTTTCCAAAAAGGCTGCCCTAGAATAGCCGTGTCCGCTGGCCACGTTCCGTTTTTTGGAATGCCCAGTCCCGAGGTTCCAGGGTTGTGATCGTGATCTGCGTCATCAAGGCGCGGAATGGTCGCTTGGCGGCACCGGGTCAATTTGTTGGCACGCCCGGCGCTCGGGCCGGGGATCGAAGCACATTATGGCGTCTGTACTTCAACTGATTTCGTCGCTGAGTATGGGCGGCTCCGAACGGTTGCTCACCAGTTTCGCCGCCAGTTGCGCAGAAAGCCCCGGCCTGCCGCAGGTCTTTGTCGTCATCAACGACAAGATCAATGCCTATCTGGCCGAAAGCCTCGCTGCGACGGGTCATCCGGTCTATTTCCTGAAGCGCCCGCCCGGTCAGCGCAACCCGCGCATCGTTCTGACGCTGCTCAACATCATGCGCCGGCACGATGTCCGAATGATTCATGCCCACGACACCGGGGCAAAGCATTTCGCCATGCTGAGTAAACTGTATCGGCCGATGAGCGTCGGCTATACCATTCACAATACCGGCCTCGTTCCGGCGTGGGACGGCGTCAAGGTGCGGCTGCATCGGCGGTTCGTCGACTGGAACATCGCGATTTCCGCAGCGGTCGCGCGCGAATGCGAAGCAGCCCGGCTGCAACGAATCTTCAAGGTGCATAACGCGATCCCGCTGGCGTCGTTTTGCGCGCCGGTTCGCTTGCTCCAGCCCGATGCGCCGATCCGGTTGATCAACGTCGCCCGGCTTTATCCGCGTCAGAAGGGTCAGGACATTCTGATCGAGGCCATCGGCATTCTTCGGAAGCGCGGGCTCGACATCCATTGCGATTTTGTCGGCGATCCGCCTGAAGGCGATCGGGAGATGGTCCCGGCCTTGCAGCGCCTTGCCGCCGCGGAAGGCATATCGGATCGGATTCGCTTTCTCTGTGACCGCACCGATATCCCGGCTTTGCTCGGGAATGCCGATGTCTTCGTGCTGCCGTCAC
Source organism: Afipia sp. GW823-FHT06G09 (assembly GCF_058794875.1). Lineage (NCBI taxonomy): Bacteria > Pseudomonadati > Pseudomonadota > Alphaproteobacteria > Hyphomicrobiales > Nitrobacteraceae > Afipia > Afipia sp. GW823-FHT06G09. The sequence continues at coordinate 837,388 of NZ_JBXAHF010000003.1, read as the reverse complement.
GTTTCGAAGGCTTCGGGCTGGTGCTGCTCGAAGCCATGGCGGCGGGCGTTCCGGTGGTCGCGGCCGATGTCGACGGGCCGGCGGAGCTTCTCGTCGATGGCTCGAACGGCATCAAGTTCAAGGCCTGCTCGGCAGAGGATCTTGCGGACAAGATTGCAGCGCTAGTGGCCAATCCCGAAGCTGCTGCGCGCATCGCGGCGACCGCGCAGCACTTCGTGACCGAATTCGACATCGCCAATATGCGCGAACAGTATTTCGCCATCTACCGGCAGATGATGAAGGCGGCCTAGCCTTCGCCCGATACCGGCAGGCTGAGATTCGCGTAGACGATGCCGCCGTCGACAGCGATCGAGTTGCCGATGACATAGTCCCCGGCCCGCGACGCGAGATAGATCGCGATACCCGCCATGTCCTCCGGACGGCCGATGCGCTTGGCCGGGATCGCCTTCGCAACCGAGTCTCCGTGATCGCGTGCCGCGATGTTCATGTCAGACTCGAACGCGCCGGGACAGATCGCCGTGACATTGATATTGTCCTTGATCAGCTTCGCAGCCATGCGGCGCGTCAGATGGATGACCGCCGCTTTGCTCGCTTGGTAGGAATAGGTTTCCATCGGATTGACCGACAGGCCGTCGATCGATGCGATGTTGATGACCTTGCCGGGCTTGTCCTTGGTTGCAGCGGCGCGCAGCGGCTTGGCCAGCGCCTTGGTGAGGAAGAACAGCGACTTGACGTTGAGGTTCATCACCTTGTCCCAGCCGGCTTCCGGGAATTCGTCGAAGTTCGCGCCCCAGGCCGCGCCTGCATTGTTCACAAGGATGTCGATCTTCGGTTCGCGCTTGATCAGTTCTTCGGCCAGCTTCTCGCATCCGGCAACGGTAGACATGTCGATCGGCAGCGCGATGCACTCGCCGTCATAGGCGGCGGTCAGTTCCTTGGCGGTTTCCTCGCAGGGACCGGCCTTGCGCGCGGTGATGTAGACTTTCGCGGCGCCCTGGGCGAGAAAGCCCGACGCGATCATCTTGCCGATGCCGCGCGAGCCGCCGGTGACGACCGCGATGCGGCCCTTCAGTGAAAACAGATCCTTGAACATGGTGCCTCCTGTTGCTTTGGCGGGATATAGCGCCAGCAACGAAGCCGAAGTCAAGGAATGGCGGAACTGCGAATTCTGTTTGAAACGCCCTACGCCGCGTCCACGCGGCGGAAGCCGTTCCACATCGCAGTTGCGGCGCCCGATGTCAGCACCGACAGGAAGCGCGTGGTTTGGTAGTTGCCGTTCAGCGAAATGCGGGGCAGCGCTGTGAGATGTTCGGCGTTCTCGGCGAAGATCATGCCGGGACGCGTGGTTACGGCCGTTGCGAAGCCGAGTTCTCTGGCGATTGCGAACTCGCGTGCGGCGGCGGCCGATTTGTCTCCATATGGATAGGCGAAGTGGCGCGCGGGCTTTTGCAGGTGGTCCTCGATCTGCATCCGGCTGTCGCGCATCTCGCGCAGTGCGCCTGCGTCGGCTTCGCGCGCCAGATTGCAGTGGCTGACGGTGTGCGCACCGATACTCACCAGCGGATCTGCGGAAAACGTCTTCAGTTCATCCCACGACATGCACAGTTCGCGTGCGATCGCGGCATTGTCAACGCCATGCCGGGCGCACAATGCGCTGACTTCGCGATTCACCTCGGTGTCGTTTGAGAGTGTGCGTAACCAGTCGTGAATCTGATTGAACGCGTTCTGCTTGGCACCGGCGTCGTGTGCATCGAGCTGCAGCGTCGCGCCGTCGCGGACGATCTCGATGGTCTCGGCCTTGGCGACAACGCGCTCCAGCGCCTCCCACCACAGCCGGCCGGTGCCCTCTGCGAAGTCGCTGGCGACATAGACCGTGAACGGTGCGTCGTGCTCCCGCATCACGGGAAGCGCATGATCGCGGTTGTTGCGATAGCCGTCGTCGAACGTGAAACAGGCGAAGCGGCGCGCAAAGTTGCGCTGTTCCATCCGGCGATGCGCTTCATCCAGTGAGACGATATCGACATCGAGCGCGCGGACATGCGTCAGCACCTCGCGCAGGAAATCCGGGGTGATCTCGAGGTGCCGGTTGGGCTGGAACAGACTGTCGCCCGCCGGGCGGACGTGATGCAGCATGAAGATCGTGCCGACACCCGCCAGGATCGGTCGCAGCACGTGGTGCGCGCCTGTGAAGTACAGCGCGTCGAGGCCGGCGCGGATGACGTTGTGGCGAAGCTGCTTCATGGCGGCGGGCGTTGGCCGATCGTTCCAGGGATCCGGCTCGAGATTGGGCAGAAACCGTTGAACAAACGGTTATACCGGTGCCCGAAACACCCTCCGGCAGGTACGGCAGGGGCGTGCGGCGGTGGCCCCAGCTTGGCGTTCATTTCCCGTTTGACACCCTGCCAAGGGTTTGTTTTGTCTCCATTCCGTCAGGTGAAGGTCCGGGATGAACCGAATATCCAGTTGGGCGCGAAAGTGGTGGCCGGGGTTGATTCCCTTGGTGTTCCTTTGGATCGGCGCGATCTGGACGAATACCTCGCCTCTCGAGACCGATATTGCTGCGCGCTCAACCGCCGCGCTCAAGGGCACCGTCCTCGACAAGACCCGTATTTCCGTGTCCGGCCGCGATGTTTCGCTGTCGGCGGAGGCTTTTTCGGAGGAGGGCCGGCGGAGCGCTGTCTCGCAGGTCGAAGCCGTCACCGGCGTCCGGCTGATTGACGACGATACCACCCTGATCCGCGAGGCCAGGCCGTTTGAATGGTCGATCGAGCGCGACGTGGTCAGGATCACCCTCGGTGGACATGCTCCGCTGCCTGCAAGCAAGGCGCGCCTGGCGGACGCTGCCCGGGCCGCGGCCGCGGGTACCGAAGTTTTGGATCAGATGATCCTGGCGCGGGGCGCCCCGCCGCGGTTCGACACGGCCGCGCTGTTGCTGATCGATCAGATCGGCAGGCTCAAGGACGGCAAGATCACGCTCAGCGACACCGCCGTCAGCCTGACCGGTATGGCGCGCGAGATCGGCAATCGCGAGGCGATCCTGGCGGCGCTGAAAAATCTGCCTGAAGGTTATTCGGTGAAAGAGAACGCCATCAAGGCACCGCCTTATGTCTTCCGCGCCAACAAGGATCCGGTCGCCAACACCGTTACGCTCGAAGGTTATGTGCCTGACAACAATGTGCATGCCGCCATCGTCGCGGCGGTCGGCCGCAAGTTCTTTGCCGAGAAGCTGGTCGACAATCTGAAGGCGAGCGCCGGTGCGCCGCAGGGATTTCAGAATGCGGTCGTGGCTGCGCTCGGCGCGTTGTCACGGGTCTCGACCGGCTCGCTGATGCTCTCGGACCGGGAGGTCAAGCTGTCGGGCGATGCGCTCTATGCAGTCGCGGCGGACCAGATTCGCGGTGGCATCGGCGGCGAGTTGCCGCAGGGCTGGAGCGTCAAGGCGGACGTCTCCGTCAAGCCGGTGGCCAGTGCGGTCGATCCGACCGTTTGCCAGCAGTTGTTTTTCGAGCTGCTCGGCAAGGCGAAGATCAGATTCGAGTCCGGCCGCGCCACCATCGACAAGGATTCGATGGGTCTGCTCGACAAGCTGATCGAAACCGCGTTGCGCTGTCCGACTGCCAACATCGAAGTGGCAGGTCACACCGATAGCGATGGCGACAACAACACCAATATGGCGCTGTCGGAAAAGCGCGCGCAGGCGGTGTCGGACTACCTGATCAAGGCTGGACTGCCGCCGGACCGGCTGAAGGCCGTGGGCTATGGCAGTTCGCAGCCGGTCGCCGCCAACGACACCGACGACGGCAAGGCCAAGAACCGGCGCATCGATTTCGTGGTGAAATGATCATGATCTATCTTGCGACATTCAACTGGGGTTGGCTGTTGGCATCGGGTCTCGTCGGTCTCGCGATGGGATGGATTGCCGTCGTCCATCGCGGCCGCGGCTGGTCCACGACGACACTGCGCAAGGTCGCCGTGCTGATCGTGGCGCTCATCCTGGCGGCCGTATTTCATCTGGCCCCCGGCCGGGCGGGGTACTGGCTCGATCTCGGTCTTGTCATGTTCGCGGCTTATGTCATCGGCTGCGCTGTTGGATCGTGGCTGCGCAGTCTCGTGGTCGCGCGGCACGCCGCCGCAGGCTGACGCGTATGGCGGCCGGCCTCACGTCGCATTTCCGGATGCTTGGCCACTATAATGCGTGGGCGAATGCGCGGCTGTACGACGCAGCCGGCCGTCTTGGCGAAGCCCAATACAGGGCCGATCGCGGCACCTTCTTCAAATCGGTCCACGGCACGCTCAATCATCTGCTGGCAACGGATCGAATCTGGATGAAGCGCTTTACCGGTGAGGGCGATGCTCCGGACCGACTTGATTCGATTCTGTTCGAGACGTTCGGCGCGCTCCGCGCGGCCCGCGTGGCGGAAGATGCCCGGATCGTGGCCTATGTCGACGGACTGGACGATACGCGTGTTGCCGGAACGATTTCCTATCGGCGTGTCTCCAGCCCCGAGCATTTCGTGCAGGAACTGGCTCCCGCACTGGCGCACTGGTTCAATCACCAGACCCATCATCGCGGTTAGACTCATGCGCTTTTGACAGGGCTCGGACAGCCTGCCACCGAGCTGGACCTGCTGTTTTTTCAGCGCGAGCAAGTCAAATCGGCGTCATCGTCATGACACGGTGTTGACACCGTCGCGGTGCGGCGGACGACCGCAATTCTTAATGTGATCCTTAACGTGACTTCCGCATTATAAATGGGCTCAGATTGGTGATACCGGCCCTCGCGGTTGCCGCGCCGGTCTGCTAGGAAACACGTGGGATAGTGCAATTTTGAGGTCTGGATGCTGGAGACACTGCGCGGGGCCATCGCGTACATGCGCGAGAAGCAAATCCTGCACAAGCTTGGTGTCGCGATCAGCATCGCGATCATCGCGACCGCTTGTTACATCCTCTATCACATGCTCGAGGGTCTCGATGTCGACGACCTCTATGAGGCGTTGCGCGGTACGGAAATCCGCACTGTCGTGCTCGCCGGGCTTTGCGTGGCCGCAGGCTATTTCACGCTGACGTTCTATGACCTGTTTGCATTGCGTGCCATCGGGCGCGATGCGGTGCCCTACCGGGTTGCCGCCTTTGCCGGATTCACCAGCTATTCGATCGGCCACAATGTCGGGGCCAGCGTCTTTACCGGCGGCGTGGTGCGATATCGGGTCTATTCGGCGTGGGGTCTGTCGGCGGTCGATGTCGCCAAGGTTTGCTTTCTCGCCGGACTGACCTTCTGGCTCGGCAATGCCGCTGTGCTGGGTCTTGGCGTCGCCTATCACCCGGAAGCGGCTGCCTCTATCGACAAGCTGCCGGTCTGGCTCAATCGCACGGCGGCGATCGGCATCCTGCTTTGTCTGTGCGCTTACGTGATCTGGGTCTGGATGAAGCCGCGCGAGGTCGGCCGCGGGAGCTGGAGCGTCTTTCTTCCCGGCGGGCCGCTGACGCTTTTGCAGATAGCGATCGGCATCGTCGATCTCGGCTTCTGTGCGCTGGCGATGTATATTCTGGTCCCGGATGAGCCTCATGTCGGGTTCATCGTGGTCGCGGTGATTTTTGTCTCGGCGACACTGCTCGGTTTCGCCAGCCACTCGCCGGGCGGCCTCGGCGTCTTCGATGCCGCGATGCTGGTGGGCCTGTTTCAGTTCGACCGGGAAGAGCTGCTGGCCGGGATGCTGCTGTTCCGGGTGCTGTATTATCTCGTCCCGTTCTTTATTTCTGTCATCTTGCTCTCGCTTCGGGAGCTTATTGTCGGTCTTCGGGCGAAGCGAGTCTCAGCGGCCCTGCGAAGGCTCGACGAAGCTGCGAAGTCTCCGTCGGCCAAGGGGTCGCAGTCTCCCGTATCGTAGGGGTGTGCTGCGTCAGTTCGTGCCTGCGGGTTTTCCGAAATTCGGAAAGGGATGCTGAAGCGGATCACAAACTTCGCGAAGTGGGTGTGAGCGCGAAACAGGTACGGCGCATGACGATAACGTCTTCCAATTCTGGTTTTGCTCCGTGGTCGGACCGGCTGCGGCGGTCGGCGATCATCCTGATTGCGACCGCCCTGGGTCTTGTCGCCTCGGTGGTGTTCGGAGGCCTGACGCTGCCGCAGGCCGGATTGATCTTTCTCGTGATCGCGGGCGCGGCGCTCGTGCCATGGCATCTGCATCAGTCCGTTCCGACAACCGAAGACATGATCGGTGCGCGGCCTGCGGAAACGCCGGTGGTGCAGGCGCTGGTTGGCGGCATGCCCGATGCGGCCGTGCTTCTCGACCGCGCCGGACGCGTGCTGCATTTCAACACCGCCGCGGCACAACTGGCGCCGGCGCTGCGCAGAAACGAACTGGCCCTGTTCGCGCTGCGCTCTCCCGAGATTATCGCCGCGCTGCGCGAAGCCATCGCGACCCGTCAACCGCAGCGCGCCAGCTATGTGGACCGCGTTCCTGTCGACCGCTGGATGGAACTGATCGTGACGCCGCTGTCGTTGCCGACCGCATTCGGCGGCAGCGAATATTGCATTCTGATGACATTCCAGGATCAGACGCCGCTGCGTCGGGTCGAGGAAATGCGCGCCGATTTCGTCGCCAATGCGAGCCATGAACTGCGAACGCCGCTGGCCGCGCTGTCCGGCTTCATCGACACGCTGCAGGGACCGGCGCGTGAGGACCCCAAGGCGCGCGAACGTTTTCTCGGCATCATGCACGCGCAGGCGACGCGCATGGCGCGGCTGATCGACGATCTGCTCTCGCTGTCGCGGGTTGAACTCAGCGCGCATGTGCGTCCCGAAAAGCTGGTCGATGTCGTGCCACTGGTGCGTCAGGTGGTCGATGGCCTCGAGCCGCTGGCGAGCGAGCGTCAGGTTGTGATCGATGTCGAGCTTCCGCAGGAGCCGGTTGTTGTCGCCGGCGACAGTGAGGAATTGCTGCGCCTGCTGGAAAACCTGATCGAGAACGGCCTCAAATACGGCGCATCCGGCGGACGCGTCGTCGTATCGCTGACCGATCCCGCGCCTGCGGACGCCGGTGAGGTCCGGCTCGCGGTGCGTGACTTCGGTCCCGGCATCGCACCGGAACATCTGCCGCGGCTGACCGAACGGTTCTATCGCGTCGACGTTGGCGACAGCCGCGCGCAGGGCGGTACGGGCTTGGGTCTGTCGCTGGTCAAGCACATCCTCAATCGCCATCGCGGGCGGCTATTGATCGAAAGTGTTCCCAATCACGGCGCAACCTTCACGGCCTGCTTTCCCTCAACGAAGACTCCGATAAGCGAGAAAATTTCGGCAAAGGAATAGGATGGTTCGATCCGGAGCATTTTCGCCGCTACTTCGCAACAAAAAAGCCTCATCGGATCGATGAGGCTTTTTCGCTATTGATGAAAGGATTTCCGCTTACTTCGTGCTCGGCCGCGAGGTGCGGCGGCGATCAGAGGCCGGCTGATAGGCAACGCGCGAATGATGCGCGCAGTATGGCAGGCTGGTCAGCGCCTTGCCGCCGCAGAAAAAGAAATCTGGGCTGCCCGGATCGCCGACAGGCCAGTGACAAGTGTTCTCGTTGAGCTCCAGCAGGCTAAGGCGCTGGCTCATCGGCACCACGTTGTCATAGGCGATCGGATCCGGCTCGGCTTCGACCTCAAAGGCGTGGGCCAGCGCGGTGTTACCGCGAGACACCGGACGGCTGATCCGCATCATGTGCTGCGCCGGACGCACCTTGCGCTGCCGGGGCGCGGCGGAAGACGGGCTCTTGGCCCGGCCGGAGAGACCCAGCCGATGCACCTTGCCGATTACGGCATTGCGGGTGATGTTTCCGAGCTCGGCAGCGATCTGGCTTGCCGAAAGCCCGGCTTCCCAAAGCTTTTTCAACTGTTCAACGCGATCGTCGGTCCAGCTTATTACCGTCATCGCACTCTTCCTTTTGATATCGCGCCGGCCATTTTTGACGCGGCGTCGCGATTGCAAACCGTCCAAAATCCCTGTCGGCAGAATCCCTTAGCCCTCGCCGGTTGCATGAAAAGCGACCGGGCGTTTACGCCGTACCGAAGACAATCGAGGATCAGAACCGCCGCACGAGATGTCGTACCCAACGACAGGAATGCTACAATATGCCGTGACTCACGCGCAAGAGTCGGGCATGGCGCGTCCACATGTTCCGGACAAAAAGCAAATAAATTCGATCTTTCTGCGACGTTGCAAATCGCGGTTTTCTTGCCTGCACGGGCGGTTTCATTGCTGGAACAGGTTCAAAACGCCGGATTGTGCTTCATTTGCAGTGATAAACGGGCTGTCGCCCGGCCTCGGGAAGGGCTCGCGTGGATTGACACAACAGGGGCCACCAATAGAATAACCGCCACGTGCCGCCTTTTCGGGCGGCACGTTTCGTTTCCGGGGCAGGCAATTGAGCGACGATCGCTGATGCGATCACGCCGCTGCCGGTCCTTCACCATCGATCAGGTCGCCATGAGCCAAAGTGTCAAACCGCATCTCGACTCTCACATGTTGCCGGTTTTTGCCCGCGCCGACGTTGCTTTCGAGCGCGGCGAGGGCCCATGGCTGATCGCGACCAATGGCGATCGTTATCTCGATTTCACCAGCGGCGTGGCTGTCAACGCGCTCGGTCATGCGCATCCGCATCTGGTCGCGGCGGTGCAGGAGCAGGCCGCGAAGCTCTGGCATGTCTCGAACCTGTTCACGATTCTGGAGGGCGAGCGGCTGGCGACGCGGCTGTGCGACGCGAGCTTCGCCGACGTGGCTTTCTTCTGCAATTCTGGTGCGGAAGCGATGGAAGCCTCCATCAAGATGGCGCGGAAATTTCAGGCAGTGAACGGCCACCCCGAGCGCTATCGGCTGATCACGTTTGAAGGTGCTTTCCACGGGCGCACGCTTGCGACGCTCGCCGCCGGCGGACAGCAGAAATATCTCGAAGGTTTCGGTCCCCGTGTTGAAGGTTTCGACCAGGTGCCGCTCGGCGATCTTGAAGCGGTAAAGAAAGCAATCGGCCCACACACCGCAGGGATCATCATCGAGCCATGGCAGGGTGAGGGCGGCGTGCGCGCGGCGGATCCCTCCTTCTTCCGCGCCCTGCGGCAGCTTTGCGATGACAACAAGCTCGTGCTGGTGTTCGATGAAGTGCAGACCGGCATGGGCCGCATCGGAACGCTGTTCGCGTACGAGAAGACCGGCGTGACGCCGGACATCATGGCGCTGGCGAAGGCGCTTGGCGGCGGTTTCCCGATGGGCGCATGTCTTGCCACGGTCGCCGCTGCAGCCGGCATGACCCCGGGTACGCATGGGTCGACCTTCGGCGGCAACCTGCTGGCGGCTGCTGCGGGCAACGCCACCCTCGACGTGATGCTCGCGCCAGGGTTCCTCGATCACGTTCAGAAAATGTCGCTGCTGCTCAAGCAGAAGCTGGCGTCCGTGGTCGATCGCTACAGCAGCGTCGTGAGCGAAGTGCGCGGCGACGGCCTTCTGATTGGCGTCAAAGCCGTGGTGCCTGCGGGAGACGTCATCAGCGCGCTGCGTGACGAAAAGCTGCTGACGGTTGCCGCGGGTGACAACGTGGTGCGCTTCCTGCCGCCGCTGATCGTCAATGAATCGGAGATCGATGATGCGGTAACGCGTCTCGAACGCGCCTGTGCGCGGCTTGCCAAGACGTCCGCGCAGAGCGAGGCCGTGTGATGACCAAGCTGTCCAATCAGTCTCCGCGGCATTTCCTCGATCTGTTCGACGTGTCGACGCAGGATCTGCGGACGATCCTCGACGCCAGCATCGCGATGAAAAAGCAGCGCAAGGCCGGCGATATGTCCAACAAGCCGCTGGCCGACAAGACGCTGGCGATGATTTTCGACAAGCCGTCCACGCGCACGCGCGTGTCGTTCGATGTCGGCATGCGCCAGCTCGGCGGCGAAGCCATCATGCTGACCGGCGCCGAAATGCAACTCGGGCGCGGCGAAACCATCGCGGACACCGCGCGGGTACTGTCGCGCTTCGTCGATGCGATCATGATCCGGATTCTCAATCATGAAGCGCTGGCCGAGCTGGCCGCGCATGCGACGGTCCCGGTCATCAACGGCCTGACCCGGCGCTCGCATCCCTGCCAGGTGATGGCGGACGTCATGACCTTTGAAGAGCATCTCGGCCCGATCAAGGGGCGCACGGTGGCGTGGACCGGCGACGACAACAACGTGCTGGCGTCGTGGGCGCATGCTGCGGACCGGTTCGGCTTCAACCTGCGCGTGGCGACCCCGCCGGAACTGGCGCCCAACAAGCTGCTGAAGGACTGGATCAAGTCGACGGGCGCGCCGATCGTGCTCGGCACCAAGCCCGAAGAGATGGTGCGCGGAGCCGATTGCGTTGTCACCGACACCTGGGTGTCGATGGGCGACAAGGACGGCGAGCACCGTCACAACCTGCTGAAGCCGTATCAGGTCAATGCCAAGCTGATGTCGCTGGCCAACCCCAACGCCATCTTCATGCACTGCCTGCCGGCGCATCGCGGCGACGAGGTCACCGATGAAGTGATCGATGGTCCGCAGTCGGTGGTGTTCGACGAGGCGGAAAATCGCCTGCACGCGCAGAAGGGCATTCTGGCCTGGTGTCTGCACGCCATCGGCTAAGGTCTCATCCCGGAAAAGAAACCCGGTTTTGAAAACATCGCGGCCGCCCAAAAGCGGGCGCGGTCGCGATGTTCCGGCCGTTCCTCCGCTGGCCTGTGTTCCCGATCCACTCCTTTTTTGCGGAACAAGGCACCCTATATTGTGCGGATACCTCGCTTGATCCATCATTGCCCTGGGGCCGGAAGTCAGACCGTCATGGTTTGAGCTTCTAACTGCGGCAATTCGTTTCTCCTGAAAAGAATGCGTCCGACATGACTCTCGAAAGCCAAATCCGTGCTCCCTCCGCAACGCCGGTGGAGGATGCCGTGCTGCCCTTTGAAGTCAGCGCGCTGGATGTGCGCGGCCGGCTGACGAAGATGGGCCCTGCGCTCGACGAGATTTTGACCAAGCACGACTATCCAGCCCCGGTCGGCAAGCTGCTTGGCGAAGCCATCGTACTCACGACACTGCTTGCTTCGACGCTCAAGTTCGATGGCCGTTTTATCCTGCAAACCAAAACCGGTGGTCCCGTGTCGATGATCGTGGTCGACTTTCAGGCGCCGAACCGGGTGCGCGCCTATGCGCGCTACGACGCAGGCAGGCTTGTGTCCGGCCAGGACTCAGCCGCGCTGCTCGGTCACGGGCATCTTGCCATGACCGTCGATCAGGGTGCCGAGATGAGCCGTTATCAGGGACTCGTCGCACTGGAAGGCGGCAACCTGGAAGACGCCGCGCATGAATATTTCCTGCGCTCGGAGCAAATCCCGACGCGGGTGCGGCTCGCGGTCGGCGAGGAATTCCGCAGTGGCGATGGCCCCAAGCACCGGTGGCGCGGCGGCGGCATGCTGATGCAGTTTCTGCCCAAGGCTCCCGAGCGCGCGCGTCAGCCCGACTTGCATCCCGGGGATGCTCCGGAGGGCGCGGTTAAGCATGACCTGCCGGAGGACGATGCGTGGGCCGAGAGCCGGTCGCTGTTCGGCACCATCGAAGATGTCGAGCTGATCGATCCCGATCTTTCGGGAGAGCGGTTGTTGTTCCGGCTGTTTCACGAACGCGGGGTCCGCGTGTTTCCGACGCAGGCGATGCGCGCGCAGTGTTCCTGCTCGCGTGACGCTGTGGCGGGGATGCTGAAAAGCTTTACGCCGCAGGATCGCGCCGACATGGTCGAGAACGGCAAGGTGGTCGTCACCTGCGAGTTCTGCAGTTCGGTGTACGAGTTCACACCGGATGAAGCGGGGGTTGAGCCGGTGTCCAGCCAGGGAACGGCCGACTAAGGGCGGCCCGCGACCCGTGCGGTCCGGCTTTGGCGTGCTAGTTCAACGTACGCTTGTAGGTGGGACTGTCGAGCGAGAAGGCCGGGATGTCGATGTCGAACGGTTCGCCGCTTTCGGTTACCATCTGATAGCTGCCGGTCATGAACCCGGAGGGTGTCTGAAGCGGTACGCCGCTGGTGTACTCGAACCGCTCGCCCGGCTCGAGCACCGGCTGCTCTCCGACCACGCCCTCGCCGCGGACTTCCTGGCTGCGGCCGACCCCGTCGGTAATGATCCAGTGCCGTGTCTTGAGCTGAACCGTCTCGTTCCCGGCATTGACGATGGCGATCGTGTAAGCCCAGAAAAAATGGCCATCTTCGGCCGACGAGCGCTCAGGCAGGAAGCTGGGCTCGACGATAACTTCGATCTGACGGGTCACGGCGCGGTACATGGTGTCCGTCCATATTCGGGTTACAGTATAGCAGACCTGTTGTTCTTTGCGTAGGCACCAATAATTGATGCTTGCGGCGTCTTGTCGTGGATACGGGATCGCGCCGATCATTGTTTCAACATCGTTGCCATCCAGCATTCTGCGAGGCGCCTGTCCATTGGAATGCGTGCAATTTGCGGGCCGCTTTGATCTTCCATAGGATTATGGCATGAGCTGCCGGCTTCCAGCGGAACCGACTGAACGGACTCGACCGGAATGACGCTCGTGACGACCCAGATGACCGAACAGGCTGTTGCGAAAGCGCCTGCGAAGGCGGTGGCTGTTCCGGCCGCCGCGGGCGAGCGCGAGTTGCGCCTCGATCTGTTTCGCGGCATCGCGCTCTGGCTGATCTTCATCGACCATCTGCCGCCGAATATCCTGACCTGGTTCACGATCCGCAACTACGGCTTCAGCGACGCCACCGAAATCTTCATCTTCATCTCGGGATATACGGCGGCATTCGTCTACAGTCGCGCGATGCTCGATCGCGGCTTGGTGGTCGCGAGCGCGCGCATCTTCAAGCGCGTCTGGCAAATCTACGTAGCGCACGTTTTTCTGTTTACGATCTACCTTGCCGAAATCTCCTACATCGCGGCGCGGTTCGACAACCCGCTCTACGCCGAAGAAATGGGCATCCTCGACTTTCTCAAGCAACCCGACGTCACGATCGTTCAGGCGCTGCTGCTGAAGTTCAGGCCCGTCAACATGGACGTCCTGCCGCTTTACATCGTGCTGATGATTTTCCTGCCGGGGATCATCTGGCTGATGCAGCGCAAGGCCGACCTAGCTTTGGCGTTGTCGGTCGTGCTCTACGCCATCACATGGGAGTTCGATCTTGCTCTGCCAGCTTATCCGAACGGCACATGGTTCTTCAATCCGTTCGCCTGGCAGTTGCTTTTTGTGTTCGGGGCGTGGTGCGCGCTGGGCGGCGCAAAGCGAATGGCCCGCATTCTGTCGTCACGCATTACACTGGGGCTATGCATTGCCTATCTTGTTTTTGCGTTCTGTGTGACGCTGACCTGGCATATGCCGCAACTGAATACCTACATGCCGCGCTGGCTGGAAAGCTGGATGTACCCGATCAACAAGACCGATCTCGACGTGCTGCGTTTCGCCCATTTCCTCGCGCTTGCGGCGATCACAGTACGCTTTATCCCGGCGAGCTGGCCGGGCCTGAAATCGCTCTGGCTGCGCCCGGTCATTCGATGCGGCCAGCACTCGCTGGAGATCTTTTGCCTCGGCGTCTTCCTTGCATTCGCCGGGCACTTCGTCCTCGCCGAAGTCTCCGGCGGAGCGTGGATGCATTTCTTCGTCAGCATGGCCGGGATCGTCATTATGTCAGCCGCGGCCTCGCTGTTTTCGTGGTACAAGATCGAGGCAAGCAAGACCGACAAACGTGCGAAGGGCGCGGAAAGCGACGCCGATCTCGCGGGAGGCGGATCATGAAAGCGCTGCTGGTGGCAGGGATAGCGATGGGTCTCCTGGCGGCGTCTCCGTCGCATGCGGAGAACACCCCCGGATGCGTCGTGCCGGCTTATCTCCTGACGACCGAAAGCGTGTTTCCGAAGGTCGCCGATGCGATCAAGACCAGGAAGCGTCTCGACATCCTCGTGGTCGGCAGCGGCTCTTCGGCTCTCGCCGGTGCCGACGGGGCGAGCGCGTCCTACCCGGCGCGGCTCGAAGCGACGTTGCGCGAGAACCTCGCGGGCGTGGCCGTCAACGTGCGGACCGATCTCCGGCCCAAGAAGACCGCAGCGGAGGCTGCCGCCGGGTTCGGTCAGCTGATCGAAAAGCTTCCTGCGGACCAGAAGCCGGATCTCGTGATCTGGCAGACGGGGACGGTCGATGCGATCCGCTCGATCGACACGGACGATTTCCGCGCGGCGCTGGACAATGGCATCGGTGCCTTGCAAAAGGCCGGCGTCGACGTGCTCTTGATCAATCTGCAATACAACCCACGTATGGAAACGATGCTCTCGGTCACGCCGTACAACGATACGATGCGGGTGGTCGCGCAGGAGCATGAAATTCCGGTGTTCGATCGGTTTGCGATCATGCGGCACTGGAGCGAGGCCGGCGACTTCGATCTGTTCGGCCCGGCACACGGATTTGGAATGGCGAAACGGGTTCATGACTGCATCGGCCGGTCGCTGTCGACGATGATCGTCGAGGCGTCGCGCATTAATCCGGCGGAGCTCAGGATTCAACGTTGATGAATTTTTACGGTCGTTTGGCGATTGCCGCCATGGCGGGCGCAATGATGTGCGGCTCGCCAGCCGTTTCTCCGGTTTTGGCACAGGCGCCTGAAGCGCCGCAGCAGAAAGGCCTCGGCACCAAGGCCATTGAAGCGGCGAAGAACGTGGCAAAGGGGGCGGGGGATATTCTCACCCGCGTGCCTTGCCTGCCTGCAAAGGGAGTGAAGGACATTCCCGGCTCGCTGCCGCGCGTTGCCCGGCGGATCGCTGCGGACGAGCCGGTGACCATTGTCGCATTCGGGTCGTCCACCACGGTCGGTTACGGTACGTCGGCGGCCTACAATTATCCAAGCCGGCTTGCGGATCAGTTGCGCCGCAAATTTCCAACCGCTGACATCAGTGTCATCAATCGTGGCATGGGCGGGCAGGACGCGCCCGAAATGATGAAGCGGTTCGATGTCGCCGTTCTCGATGCCGATCCGGATCTCGTGATCTGGCAACTCGGCACCAACGCTGTCGTCAAGGGCAACGCAAGCGATATCGCTGCGACGGCGGCGCTCGTGGAAGACGGCATCGCGCGCCTTCAGGCCCGCGGCATCGATGTCGTACTGATTGACCCGCAGTACGTTCCTGCTGTTGCAGCGAAGACCGAGAACGCAAGCAAGATGGTCAAATTGCTCGGCGATGTCGCCAAGCTAAAAAATGTCTCGGTGTTTCCGCGCTTCGAAGTTATGCGGCAGTGGCACGAGGACGAGAAAATGCCGTTCGAGAAGTTTGTGATCGGCGACGGCCTGCATATGAACGACTGGGGCTACGCATGTTTCGCCCAGTTGCTCGGCGACACCATCATCAGATCGGTCGGGCAGGTGAAGGCGGGCGTCAACATCCCGAGCAACGTGATGACCTTTCGTCCGATGTAGGGCTGCGTCAGACCGTCAGCTTGCCCTTGATGCATGTCAGCGTCTCGCCGCCGATCCAGATATCATCACCATCGCGCTCGACGTGAATGCGGCCCTCCCGCCCAAGTACGGTGCCCTGGCTCGCGACATAGGCAGCGGGTGCGAGTCCTGCGGACATCAGCCATTGGGCGAGACCTGCATTCAGGCTGCCCGTGACCGGGTCTTCTGTCGCGCGGTCGGACACGAACGCGCGAACCTCAAAAGAAATATCCCCGCCGTCGCGCGAGGGGTCCCACGGTGCGACCACGCCGAGTTTCAGAGTTCCGAGGGCGGGATAGTCTGGCCTCAGCCCAAGGATTTCCGGGCGTGATGCCAGCATCACGGCGACCCAGCCGGGGCCATTGTCGATCCATTGCGATGCCTTGATGGCGTCCCGGCGAATTTGCAGGCCGTGGGCGATCTGATCGAGAATATCGCTTTCGACATTTCCGGTGCGGCGCAGAGGAGGCGCGGCGAATGCCAGCCTGTTCCCGTCGCGTCTGATTTTAACGAGGCCAGCACCGCATTCCTGGACGACATGCGCCTGCCTGGCGGTATTCCCCAGGCTCAGCCAGACATGGCAACTGCCCAATGTCGGATGGCCGGCAAACGGGAGTTCGCCTGAAGGCGTAAAAATCCGCAGGCGATAGTCGGCTTCCGGCACTGTCGGTTTCAGAAGGAAGGTCGTCTCGCTGAGATTCGTCCAGTTCGCGAGCGCAGTCATGGCGCCGTCGGGAAGTCCGTCGGCGCCGATAACCACAGCAAGCGGATTTCCCTTCAGGCGCTTGCCGGTGAAGACATCGACCTGTTGGAAATCAAATGTCTGCATCCGGTTTCCTCACGCTGTCTCCAGCGCCGCATTCAGGTCCTCGATCAGATCATCCTTGTGTTCCAGGCCCGCCGAGAAGCGGATGAAGCCTTCACTGATGCCGAGTTCGGCGCGTGCTTCCGGTGTCAGGCGCTGATGCGTCGTGGTTGCGGGATGGGTGACGATGCTCTTGGAGTCGCCGAGGTTGTTGGAAATCCGCGCCAGCTTCAGCGCATTCAGTGTGCGGAATGCTGCCGCCTTGCCGCCCCTGACTTCGAAGCCGATCAGCGTCGAGCCTGCGCGCATCTGCTTCCTCACGATCGCGGCCTGCGGGTGGTCGGCACGGCCCGGATAGATCAGCCGTGAGATTTTCGGGTGTTTTGCCAGTGCATCGGCAATGGCGGCTGCCGTTTCGGTCTGTGCCTTGACGCGAATACTCAGTGTCTCGAGGCCCTTCAGCAGCACCCATGCGTTGAACGGTGACATTGCAGGTCCGGTCTGGCGCAGGAACGTGTGGATGTGCTCCTGAATGAACGCCTCCGACGACAGGATGACGCCGCCGAGACAGCGACCCTGGCCATCGATGTGCTTGGTCGCTGAATAAACCACGACGTCAGCGCCGAGCGTGAGCGGGCTCTGCCAGATCGGGGTTGCGAACACGTTGTCCACGATCAGCCTCGCACCGACGCTGTGAGCGATGTCCGCGACCGCTGCGATGTCCACCACATCGAGCGTCGGGTTGGTCGGGCTTTCGAGGAAGCACGATTTGGTGTTCGGCCGCACGGCCTTCTTCCATTGGTCGAGATCATGGCCATCGACCAGCGTGGACTCGATGCCGTAACGCGGCAGCAGATCTTCCACGACATAACGGCATGAGCCGAACAGCGCTTTCGCGGCGACGACGTGATCGCCGGATTTGAGCGGAGCAAGAATGGCGGTGGTCACCGCCGCCATTCCGGTCGCGGTCGCGCGCGCGGCTTCGGCGCCTTCGAGTTCGATCATGCGCTGCTCGAACATCGCAACCGTCGGATTCGAAAATCGCGAATACAGGAAGCCGGGGTCTGCGCCGGTGAAGCGCGCCTCGCACTGTTCGGCGGTGTCGTAGATGAACCCCTGCGTCAGGAACAGCGCTTCGGAAGTTTCGCCGTACTGCGAGCGCAGCGTGCCGGAATGCACGAGGCGGGTTTCGGGGCGATAATTGCGGGTCGGGGATAGCGGCTTGCTTGGGGACGTATTGGCCGCGGGCGTTTTGGTCTCGGACATGTGCACTCCATCGTGGCCACCTCGCGATGGACACAAAAAAACCGGCCTGGAAAATCTTTCCACAGGCCGGGATCACACTGTCCCCGGCCTGTTTAGCGAGTTATTTAACGTGGCTGCAAGCCGGCCGGCTCAAATGACCACGGGATAAGTTCTAGGCTTAATCCCGCATGCCCTTTCCGTCAAGCACCCCATCGGATAACCGATAAAATGCTTGTTTTGCTGGATCAGCCGATAGCCGAGGATTACCCCGTGGCCTTCACACTTGCCCCCGACGCGACAGGAATTCTGCCTGACCGCATGATCGCGGCGATGGCCGATGCCGGCCTGATCCTGCCGGAATATCCGTTCGTTGAAAGCCAGATCCAGCCGGCCAGTCTCGACCTGCGCCTCGGTGCGATCGCCTACCGCGTGCGCGCCAGCTTCCTTCCGGGGCCGGACATGACTGTGGCCCAGCGTATCGATGAACTGAAGCTGCACGAGATCGATCTGTCCGATGGCGCGGTGCTGGAAACCAACTGCGTCTACATCGTGCCGCTGCTGGAAAGCCTGGCGCTGCCGCCGACGATTCAGGCTGCGGCAAATCCGAAAAGCTCGACCGGCCGGCTTGACGTTTTCACCCGCGTGATCGCCGACGGCACGCGCCGCTTCGACATGATCGCGCCCGGCTATCATGGCCCGCTCTATGCGGAGATCAGCCCGAAGACATTCCCGGTCTTGCTGCGTGAAGGATCGCGGCTGTCGCAGATTCGTTTCCGCACCGGCCATCCGCTGCTCGATGGCGAAGAACTGGAGGCGCTGCATGAAGCCGAGCGTCTGGTCGACAGCGACGAAGCCGATCTCGCCGGCGGTGTGGCGTTGAGCGTCGATCTGTCCGGCGAGGGCTCCGATGGTTTTGTCGGCTACCGCGCCAAGCGCCATACCGGCGTGGTCGATGTCGATCGCCGTGCCGGATACACGGTGGGTGAATTCTGGGAGCCAATCCGCGCGCGGCCGGATCGCAGCCTGATCCTCGATCCCGGCGAGTTCTATATTCTCGCGTCGAAGGAAGCGGTGCAGGTGCCGCCGGATTTCGCCGCCGAGATGGTGCCGTTCGATCCGCTGGTTGGCGAATTCCGCGTCCACTATGCCGGCTTCTTCGATCCCGGTTTCGGCTATGCGGGCGCGGGCGGGCAGGGTTCGCGCGCAGTGCTGGAGGTGCGTTCGCGCGAAGTGCCGTTCATTCTCGAGCACGGCCAGATCGTCGGTCGTCTTGTGTATGAGAAAATGCTGTCGCGCCCCGATGCGCTGTATGGCCAGCGCATTGCATCGAATTATCAGGGGCAGGGCCTGAAGCTCTCGAAGCATTTTCGGACCTAGCGGCCGGGTTCCGCTCTGCGAATTACGTCCCCTCGCGGCACATTTCACCCATGCCGCCATTGGCTTCCGGCCAGCTTGCCGCGGGCATCCAAATACCGGATCATTCCTGAAAACAACGGGAGCGATCCCGGCAGGATGAAAACGCCATGGTTGCAGCCGCAAAAACTCCGCCCGCTGAGACATCAGCTTCGACATCCGGGTTCGGTCTGATCGCGCCCGACACCTCGGGCATGAATTTCTATCGCGCCGATCCGATCCTCGCCGATCTGCTGCGCATCCATCTTCCCGCCGTGTTGTTTCAACACATTGAGCCCCATCTCGACCGGCTCGGAGCGCTTGCGGGAGGGCATCTCGATGAATGCGCCCGCCTTGCCGACAAACACGGCCCGGTGCTGCATCAACGCGACCGCTTCGGCAACGACCGGCAATGGATCGAGTATCATCCGGCGTATCGTGAGCTTGAGCGCGCGGCTTATGGCGAGTTCGGCATTCACGCGATGTCGCATCGCAAGGGCATTCTTGGCTGGGCCGATACTTATCCGGCGGTGGCGAAACACGCCTTCACATTCCTGTTCAATCAGGCTGAGTTCGGTCTCGGGTGTCCGATCAATGTCACGGACGGCGCCGCGCGCCTGCTGTCACGGTTCGGAGATGAAGCGCTCAAGGCAAAGTATCTCGACGGCCTGACGCAGACCGACATGTCGAAGCTGACCCAGGGCGGCCAGTTCATGACCGAGAAGGAGGGCGGCTCCGATGTCGGCAAGCTGACCACCACGGCCGTGCAGGAAGGCGATCACTGGCGGCTCCATGGCGAGAAGTGGTTCTGCTCCAACGCCGATGCCAAGATGGTGATGCTGTTGGCGCGGCCGGAAGGCGCGGTTGGCGGCACGCAGGGCGTCGGCCTCTTCCTGATGCCGCGCGAACTCGACGATGGTTCGCCGAACCACTACCGGATTGTGCGTCTCAAGGACAAGCTCGGCACCCGCTCGATGGCGTCAGGCGAAATCAAGCTTGAAGGCGCGGTTGCTTACGCCGTTGGGCGGCTTGATCGCGGCTTCGTGCAGATGGCCGAAATGGTCAACTGGTCGCGGCTCTCCAACGGCGTGAAATCCGCTGCATTGATGCGCCGCGCACATCATGATGCGAACACCGTTGCCCACAACCGGGTGGTTTTTGGCCGCCGCATTGTCGACATGCCGCTCGCACGCCGTCAGCTGATGAAAATCATGCTCGCGACCGAACAGGCGGTGTCGATGAGTTTCATGACGGCCGATGCGCTGGATCGCGCCGAAGCCGGTAGTCAGGACGCGGCGGCATTGCTCCGCGTGCTGACGCCGACGCTGAAGTACCGCGCCACACGCGATGCTCGCAAGGTCTGTGGCGAGGCGATGGAGATGCGCGGCGGCATCGGCTACATCGAAGAATTCGCTACGCCGCGGCTCTTACGCGATGCGCATCTTGGTTCGATCTGGGAAGGCACCGGCAACATCGTAGCTATCGACACGCTCAAGCGGGCAGTTGGCCGTCACGGCGCCGAAGCCGCGCTCGGCGCTGATCTGCATGCGCGGATCGACGACATGCCCGGCGTTCCGCAGGGCTGGCGGGATCGGCTTTATGGCTTCACCGACAGGGCTATCGGTTTCGCGCGCGAGGTCGCGGGCCGGTCTGAGAATGAGGCCGAAGCCCGGCGCGCGACCAGCACGCTCTATCATGTCGCAAGCGCCGTGACGTTTGCCTGGGAGGGCAGCCGGATCCACGCCATGCGCGGCGATGCGCGCCGGCTATTGCTTTCAAGGCTCGTGGTCGATCACCGTCTGACCGCGCAGGACCCCTTTGCGGTCCTGCCGGGCGAAGGCGATGGCGCGGTCGCCGACAGGCTGCTCGGCGACCGGCCCATGTCGATGGCGGAGGCCGCCGACATGCTCGGTTCGGCCTGATATTCGGGCCGGTGACTGGGCGCCATGCGCAAGGCGCGCATTGCAGGCCACCGGTTTGATGGTAAGGGTCGGCGGAGGCGGCTGACATCAATGAGACCGCCACGCCGGGGAGTGCATGTCCGAACTGGGAGCTGCCGAAATTCCTGTGGTGCAGGCGGACGAGAAGCCGCCGCTCCCCCCTGTCAAAGGCCCGGCCAGAAATCCGCTGCTCGACGGTCCGATCCTTTCTACTCTGCTGAAGCTGGCTGCTCCCAATGTCGTCGCGCTGACTGCCGGCACCTGCGTCGCGATCGCGGAAACATCCTATATCGGCCGTCTGGGTGTCGAACCGTTGGCGGCGATGGCGCTGGTGTTTCCGTTTGTCATCCTGATGATGACCATGTCAGGCGGCGCGATGGGCGGCGGCGTCGCGTCAGCCATTGCGCGCGCGCTGGGCGCCAACGACACCGAGCGTGCATCCGCGCTTGCCGTGCACGCGCTGATGATCGGGATTTGCTTCGGTCTGACCTTCATGATCGGGATGCTGGTCTTCGGGCCGTATCTGTTTGCCGCACTGGGCGGCAGGGGCCGCGTCCTGGGTGAGGCGATCGGGTACGCGCAGATATTCTTCGGCGGCGCCGTGTTGCCATGGATCATGAACACTCTGGCGGCGCTGTTGCGCGGCACCGGCAACATGAAGCTGCCGTCGGCGATCATTCTCAACTCGGCGTTCTTTCAGGTTCTGTTTGGCGGTGTGCTCGGTCTTGGCCTTGGGCCAATTCCGCAGTTCGGCATGCGCGGCGTCGCGGCCGGCACGCTGATGGCGTTCTCGATCGGCGCGGGGATCATGGCGTGGTATCTGCTGTCGGGCCGCAGCCGCGTGAAACTGAATTTCAGGGGCTTCCGGTTTCAGCGCGCGATGTTCTACGACATTTTGCAGGTAGGTGCGATTGCCTGCTTTTCGCCGTTGCAGATCGTGCTCACGGTGACGATCTTCACGCACCTGCTGGCAACGTTTGGGACCGAGGTGCTGGCGGGTTACGGAATCGGCGCTCGCCTCGAGTTCATGCTGACATCGCTGGCGTTTGCGGTGGGCATTGCATCGGTGCCGATGATCGGAATGGCGATCGGCGCGGGCCGTATCGCCCGGGCCAGGCGAATTGCCTGGACCGCGGGTGGTGTGTCGTTTGCGGCGGTCGGCGTCTTCGGTAGCTTCTTTGCCCTCTATCCGGATATCTGGGTGAATATTTTCACCGATAACACCGCGGTGCGAGCTGCGAGCCGTCAGTATCTTTCCATCGTCGGCCCCTTTCTCGCTTTCGTCGGCCTCGCGATTTCTCTCTACTTCTCCTCGCAGGGCGCGGCGCGCGTCATCGGGCCTGTGCTTGCGCAAACCGCGCGGCTTGCATTCGTCATGGCAGGCGGATGGTGGCTGATGTCACATGGCGGGGACAGCACGCAGTTCTTCTGGCTGGCAGCGGTATCGATGATTTTGCTGGGTGTCCTCGCTGTCGCCGCAGTTCGTTTCACGAACTGGGGCGGGAGAGGCGCAGCCGTCAGGGCCGGATGAGAGCCGTCAAGCAAGAGCCGTCGGACGCGCGAGCGAGGCACGGGCGAATTTCTTCGCGTTGGCAGGTTTGCCGAACAGATAGCCCTGCGCCAGATCGAACCCCATTTCATGGGTTGCGACCAGATCGGATCGTGTCTCTACGCCCTTGGCGACGGTGCGCGCGCCGTTCCGGTTCGCAAGCTCGAGAATGCGGCGGCACACTGTCTGCTTGAGGCGGTTGTCGGCGGAGCCTGTGACGAATTCCCGGTCGACCTTGATTTCGACGAACGGAAAACTCTTCAGCTCCGTGAGCAGAGGCCAGTCGGTCCCGAGATCATCGATCGAGATTGCGATGTTGTGAAAACGCATACGCTTGGCGACGTCGATCGCCAGATCGAGGTTCCGAATCACTTCGGCCCCCTTGACCTCCACGATCAATCCACCGAACGCCGGGTGATCCGGAATCTGGCGGCAGAGGTTGCTGACTGACGCGGGGTCTTCGAGGAAGCTGATCGGCAGATTGATGGAAATATCGACGGGGCCGTGCTGGCCCATGAAATAATGCCAGTCGTCCAGCGCGCGGCTGACCACAAATTCCGACAGTCCCTTGAACTGGGGGTCATTGTCGTCGGGGATAAACGAAGCGGGAGGCACGACGCCCCAGGACGGATGGCGCATGCGGATCAGCGCCTCGGCGCCGCGCGGCGCGAGCGTATGCACGTCGATCTTCTGCTGATACCACAGTTCCAGCCAACCGGCCTTCAGCGCCTCCGCGACATCGACGGGCGGACTCGGCGGGGCCTGTTGCGGAAGCAGCGTGACCACGCTGGCCCGCAGGCCATCCGCACTGAACGGCGTCGCCAGCGGCGGCAGCATGGCGATGCCGAGTTCCTCTCCGAGCTGACGGAGTGCGCCTGCGATAATCGATTCTTTCGGGCCGATCAGCAGCACCTGGCCGTCGAATTTCTTGTCGACGAGGGTTTTCAGGATCTGCCCCGCCTGAACGCCGTCATTCGGCATTCCGACAAGAACGAGATCGGGTGCGTGCACGTCGAGCCGCAGCGGCAGTTCGTCCGCGCTCGCGCATTCGGAAGCAACGAAGCCGAGCTCCTCGAGAGCCTCCGCGAGAAACGTGCGGATGTGTCTTTTCGCGTCGACGATGCAAACGCGCGGCGTCATCTTGCGCTGGCCGAATGTCGCGACCGTATCCAATTCCGCGGGCTTGAAACCCCTCATGCGTCACCTCCGTGTCCCCAGAGACCGAAGTCTTAGCGTCATGGAGGGGTCGCAAATGTGGAATTGTTGAACCATCCACCTCTATAATTCGGTAAGGTTAAACGCGCGAGAGCGATTCAAATTTGAGAGAAATTTGTCGGAGTTCTGGTTGCATCGGGCGGCTCTGATGCGAATTCGACCATGCTACACTTCGGGAATGCAGCATGATCGTCTTGCAGGGCGCCTGCGGCGAAGTGGGCGACACATTCGTTCCGACATCTAGCCGTTTTCGAGTTGTTTTTTCATCGCGGCGATCGACAGATCCATTTGTCCGCTGATGTATGGCGCGATTTCGTTCGGCAGCACGTCCACGGTCCAGACAAATTTGCAGCGCTTGTCGCCATCTTCGTAAATCTGCACCGAGGCGCTGTGTTGCCTGATCCGTTCGCTGACGACGGCATAGACCAGACGCCGTTTCGCGTCGTTGCAATCGACAAGGATTTCTCGCGCGTTCGTGCCGTTCGAAAATGTCACGAGCCGAGCATCGCCATCCATGACGGCGGCGGTGACGAATCCGGGCGCAAGCCGTGTGTGGACTGCTCCGAAGTCGCGCACGGCATCCCAGACAGCGGGTGCGGACGATGCGACCACAAATTCCTTCTCGATGGATGCCATATTCAATCCTCCGCTCCAGCCGGGTCGTTACGTGCACACGGCTTCGACATTGTTGCCGTCCGGGTCGATCAGGAATGCCGCGTAGTAGGTCGGGCTATAATCCGCGCGCGGGCCTGCGCCGCCGTTATCGCGTCCGCCAGCCTTGAGTCCGGCTGTGTGAAACGCCTTGATGGCGTCTTGGCTGGCCGCACGGAACGCGACATGGGCGCCGGGCCCCACAGGCTCTTTCGACAGATGCAGCCAGAGCGCCGGTGCATCCTTTGGTCCAAAGCCCGCGCCGCTGTTGTCGCGCGAGCAGAGGACATGGCCGAGCGGTGCAAGCGCAGCGGTGTAGAACCTGATGCTGGCGTCGAGGTTTCTGACTTTCAGTCCGATATGGTCGTACATGGTGATCTCCCTGTGATGGAGGATCACCCTACGGTCGCAGCCTTGAGCCGTTCTTGGAAAATCTTGCGGTCGCCGCGCGCGGCGTCACGGAAACGCCGTGGTGACACACCGGCAGCCCGGTGGAAGGTCCGCACGAAATTCGACAGGTCGCCAAAACCGACATCGAAGGCAATCGACGTGATCGATCTTGCATCGTCGGCCAGCAGTCTCGCCGCATGACGCAGCCGCGCGCGCACCAGATACTGATGCGGCGTCACTCCGAGCACGTTGGAGAACATCCGCAGGAAGTGGAACGAGCTGACGCCCGCAGCTTTTGCGGTCGTCTCCAGATCGACAGATTTGTCGGCATGAGCGTCGATCCACAGCGCGCTTTCGACGGCGCGGCGGCGGTCGCGTGCGGTGGCGGGCGATGCCTTCCGGGTTTTTCCGGACATCGTTTCGGCGAAACGGCTCACAAACAACATCGCGGCTTCGTCGATCCCGATGTCGTTGTCGCCGCGCCCGGCGGCCTGCGCCAGTTCGCCATAAACCATCAGTTCGGGGAGCGGCGGCACGCTGCCGATCCACAACGCGTCCTTGCGTACGCCCATGTCGTCGGCGAGCGCTGGCGACAACTGGAATGACAGGCATTCGTCGCCACAAACATGATGCGGATGCGAGCAGGTGTATTCGTCACCGGCATGGCCCAGCATGACAGCGCCGGCAACGAGTTCGTGGGAACGTCCACGGGTGTCGTAACCGAAGCTGCCTTTGCGGACATACGAGAGCGAATGGTTGCGATGCTGCTCGGGAAACGGCTTGTCGTCCGGTCCCATGGTGCACCGGTAATCGAACACGGACAGCGATGCGCTTTCCATCAGCGTCGTCTTCATGGCCGGATGTTATCCCCGGCGGCGGCGCGGAGCAATCGACAGGCCCGGATCGAACAGCATCGGGGCGTCCTCGGCGTCGCGGCTGGATATCCGGGCGCGTTCGATCGCCAGCATGCGGAACTTCGTGGTCACACCCCCGTTGGCGGAAAATCCGCCGGTCTTGCCGTTCGCCGCCAGCACCCGATGGCACGGAATTATGATGGGGAGCGGATTTTCTCCAAGCGCCTTGCCCACGGCGCGCGACAGCAGCTTGTCGCCGAGCCTGCTGGCGATATCGCCATAGGTCAGGGTTTCGCCGGGTGCGATGGTCCGGGCGATGTCGTAGACACTGCGGTTGAAGGCGGGCAGGTGGCTGGTATCGAGGGCAATAAAGGACAGGTCGGTCGATGTGCCGTTCAGTAATTCCGTCATGGCGTCGCAGGCGCGCTGCACGTCCGCCGGCGGCATTGTTTCGTGGGCGCCCGGCGCCTTCTGAAGCAGCCGTGCACGGGTTTTCGCATCGTCAGCCTCCGGCAGTTGCACGCCCAGAAGGCCGCGCTCGCCCCAGGCGACGCCGCAACGTCCGATCGCCGTGTCGAACAATGCAAAACCAGCCGTCATGTCGCGTTCCAGTCTGCCTTAGGCGTCATTTTCGGGACTTGGAGAATCTTGCGCTTTTTCGTTTTGTCCGCCACCCGAAACCTGTGATGGCAGCCATCTTGCGGCGGGGTGCCGGGTATGGCTAAGGTCGGAACCGCGCGGGCGTAGTTCAATGGTAGAACGGCAGCTTCCCAAGCTGCATACGAGGGTTCGATTCCCTTCGCCCGCTCCAGTTTTCCCAACAAACCAAAAATCCACAGAGGTCTGATGTCACAGCCCCGCCTGTTCACGCCGATTTCTCTCCGCAATGTCACGGCCAGGAACCGGATCGTGATTTCGCCGATGTGCCAGTATTCGGCCACCGACGGCATGGCGGATGACTGGCATCTGGTTCATCTCGGCAAGTTCGCGCAGGGCGGCGCCGGGATCGTGATGACGGAGGCGACGGCGGTCAACGCGGAAGGCCGCATCACCCATGGCGATCTTGGCCTCTGGCACGATGGGCAGATCGCGCCGCTCAAGCGGATCGCGGCGTTTCTTCGCGCCAATGGGTCGGTGCCAGCGATCCAGCTCGCCCATGCCGGGCGCAAGGCCAGCATGCAGCGACCCTGGTACGGCAATGCGGCGCTGACTCCCGAAGACCACGCGCGTGGCGACAAGCCATGGACCATCGTTGCGCCCAGCGCGATTCCGATGGATGACGGCTGGCTGATGCCGCATGAACTCACGCAGCCTGATCTGAAAGCGCTGTGCGAGGACTGGCGTCTTGCGACATTGCGGGCGGTCGAGGCGGATTTCGACGTACTCGAGATTCATTGCGCCCACGGCTACCTGCTGCACGAATTTCTGTCGCCCCTGTCCAACCAACGCAACGACGCCTATGGCGGCGACCGCGCCGGGCGCATGAAGCATCCGCTCGAAGTTATCGAGACGGTGCGCGCAGTGTGGCCGTCGGACCGGCCGCTGTTCGTCCGTATTTCGTCCGTCGACGGAATCGATGGCGGGATCGACATCGCCGACTCGGTGGCTTTCGTGAATGAAGCCAAGGCGCGGGGCGCGGATGTGATCGATTGCTCGTCCGGCGGATTGATGGGATCGGCGACCGCGGCACGGATTCCGCGCGGCTACAGCTTTCAGGTGCCGTTTGCCGAGCAGATTCGCCGTGAGGCGAAGGTGACGACCATGGCGGTCGGTCTCATCCTGCATCCGCAACAGGCAGAGGATATTCTCGCCGAAGACAAGACCGATCTGATTGCAGTCGGCCGCGAGGCGCTGTTCGATCCCAACTGGCCGCTGCATGCCGAACTCGCGTTGAGCGAAACGAAGGGCGTGATCGGCGACGGTACGTTTGCATCCTGGCCGAAGCAGTATGGCTGGTGGCTGGAGCGCCGCGAGCCGGGCCTGCGCAAGCTCAACGGACCCGCACTGCCATTCCGCAAGGCATAAGTGAACAGACGCCAAAAGGCGCCTGTTCTTTTGGTGGTTACTGCGGCGCCACCACAATGGTGCCCTTCATGTTCGGATGGTGACGGCAGTAATAGTCGATCGATCCCGCTTTTCTCAAAACCAGAGGGACCGTCTTCTTCGGCGGCTGGGCGACATCCCAGTCGCCGTTCCGGGCCGTCGCCGTATGCGCGAAGATATCCTTGTTGATCCACACGATCGTATCACCGACGGTGGCCTTCGCATTGGCAGGAGAGAACACGAGATTCTCGATGGTGATCTCGATCGTCGCCGCATGTGCCGAGACCGACACCATCCCCAGCAAGGCAGTGAGCGACGCAAGAAGAACCCGTCTCGACCACATAGGCTGCTCCTACTTGAACGAAGCCGCGACGTGTTCGGCGTGCTGGAGATGGCCCTGGAAGATCTTGAGGCCAGTCTGCAACAGGCTCTTCAACTCCGCATTGTTGGCAGAAGGAATCAGAAGCGTTTCGAGCGCGCCGTTGACCGCCTTGTGATAGGCCACCTCATTAGCGGCATAGGCCTTGTCGAATTCGGCGCCCTTGAGTTTTTCCATCTCGGCGAGCTTGGCGGCGGCCTGCTTTGACAGCGCGCGGCTGGTGTCGTTGTCTTCCGGCGTGACGTTCAGCTTCCTGACCAGCGCGAGCGCCTGCTGGTTCACGGCTTCATGATCGCGCACCATGTCTTCCGCGAACGACTTGATGGTCTTGTTGGTGCTCTTCGCGAGAGCCTGTTTCGCGGCGGTCACGTCGATGACGCCGGCGGTATAGGCGATATGAGCGATCTGCGGATCGGTCGGTTTGGACGCGCCCTGCGCGAAGGCGGCGCCGCTCAAGAGGGAAAGGGCGGCGATGGCCGCGCTGATACGGACGAACATTTTATCGCTCCTGTGCATGGACTTCGACGAAGCCCTGGATCGTGCCGTTGAATGACACGATGCTTGGATGCAGCAGGACCAAAGAGGTTCCTGGAGAATCAGCTTGTAATGCCGAGCCGCTTGAGAACGGTTTCGGTCAGACGCTCGCATCGCTTGCCGGCGAACGGGAAGGCTTCCATCACCACAGGGCCGATCCGCTTTTCGACATTGCCGCGCAGCAGGCTTCTTGCGCGATACAGCCGGGTTTTAACTGTCTCCGGTTTCAGGTCGAGCAGTTCGGCTGTTTCTTCGATGCTCATGCCTTCCACCACACGGGTGATGAACACAATGCGGAAAGCTTCGGGCAGATCATCAATCGCCCGCTCAACGACATGCTGGATTTCGCGTTGCGCCATGGATTTTTCGGGATCGCCGAGGTTCAGGGATTGCGGAAACTGAATGATCTGCGCTTCCAGCACGCCGGGCTTGAGACTTGTCAGTTCGACCTGTGGCCGCTCGCGCCGCAGCCGGCCAAGGGCCTCGTTCATGGCGATACGGGTCAGCCAGGTCGCAAGGCTGGAGTCGCCCCGGAAGCCGTCCAGATGGGTGAACGCCCGGACGTAAGTCTCCTGGACGACGTCCTCGGCTTCTCCGTCGTTGCGCAGGATGCTTCGGGCCACCCGAAACAGCCGGCGGTTGTTGTGTTGCATGATAGCGCGAATGGCCGCTTCGTCGCGGTCACGGGCGCCTTGCACCAGCAGCGCGTCGTCGGCGGCCGTCATCTGCGGTATGGATGGTTGCTGCACGGCAGGTGCCCTCTTGGCCGGTTTCAGTCATACTTGGGCGTTGGATGCAGCAGAGGCAAACAAGTTCCTGGATTTCTGCGATCCCGGCACGAAAAATGACCGGACCTCTCCGGGACTGCAACAAGGAACGGCCAGCACCATGAGCACATTGAAGTCCGTTGCGGTCGCAGGCGCCGGCAGCATCGGCTGCTTCGTCGGGGGGATGCTGCGCGCCGGCGGGCACCCGGTCTCGCTTTTGGCGCGCCCGCGCCTGATTGAGGATATCAACCGGCACGGGCTGAAGGTCACGAGCTTTGAAGGTATCGAGCATCGCCTGACGCCGGCTGAGATCAGACTGTCCGACGATCCTGCGGCGATTTTTGCGGGCGCGGATATCATCCTTGTCACCGTCAAGAGCGATGACACCGCGGAGATCGCGGACCTGGTCGCGCGACATGCGCGGAAGGATGCGGTGATCGTCAGCCTTCAGAACGGCATCGGCAATGTCGCCGTGTTGCGCGAAGCGCTGCCGGATCACGATGTGCTGGCGGGCATGGTGCCGTTCAATGTGGTTTCAATGGGCGAGGGGCACTTTCATCGCGCTACCTCCGGCGACATCCTGCTGGAGAAGGACGATCCCGATATCGCAAAATTGCTCTCGCGGCCCGAACTCGTTTTCCGAAGCGTGAACGACATCGAGGCCGTGCAATGGGGCAAGCTGCTGGTCAACCTGAACAATGCGCTTAATGCGCTGTCCGGGCTGCCGCTGCGCGACCAGCTTGCACAACGGTCCTGGCGCGTGCTGTTCGCGGATCAGATGCGCGAGGCGCTGGCGGTGATCAAGGCCGAGGGCATTGCGCCGGTGTCGACAACGCCGCTGCCGGCGTCCTTTACACCGTTTATCCTGAAGCTGCCCGATGCGTTGTTCACCCGGATCGCGGCGTCGATGGTGAAGATCGACCCGAAGGCGCGTTCGTCGATGTGGGAGGATCTGCAACGCGGCCGACGCACCGAAATCGGTCACCTTCAGGGCCTGATTGTCGCACTCGCCGAGCGGCACGGTCTGAAAGCGCCGCTGTCCGCGCGCATCGCCGCGCTGATCCGGCACGCGGAAAAAGCCGGCAAGGGGTCACCGGGCCTGACGCCGGAGCAGATACGGCCTGTGGTTCAGGGCTGATTTTCCTGCCGGACGGGCTGGCGGCGCGGCGGCGGCGGCGTTACGTTATCTGTGTTGATGCAAGCGCCGGGTCACGCCCGCAATTGTCTTGCCCGCGAGCCCGGTTGACAGGCCTGCTCGGAAGAGCGGTCAGGTCGTGTGCCGCGGGCTTGCGCCGCGCGCCCATGGCGGACCAATCTGCAAGACAGGCTTCCACGTCTGGAGGCTCTCATGCATGCTGACACAATCAACGTAAAATCACATCGTCTTGTTGCC
This sequence comes from Afipia sp. GW823-FHT06G09, assembly GCF_058794875.1. Classification (NCBI taxonomy): domain Bacteria; kingdom Pseudomonadati; phylum Pseudomonadota; class Alphaproteobacteria; order Hyphomicrobiales; family Nitrobacteraceae; genus Afipia; species Afipia sp. GW823-FHT06G09. The sequence goes on along the minus strand of NZ_JBXAHF010000003.1, from coordinate 806,747 downwards.
AGTGACAGGGTCGAGGGAACGCGGGTCTTCAATGCCGACGGCAGAAAAATTGGAAGCATCAAGCGATTGATGATCGACAAGACCAGCGGCAACGTCGCCTACGCGGTCTTGTGCTTCGGCGGTTTTCTCGGAGTTGGTGAGGACTATCGTCCGCTTCCGTGGGCGAGCATGAAGTACAATCCCGCCATCGAAGGCTACGAACTCCTGACATTGATGACGGAGGAGGAGCTGTCGAAAGCGCCGTCGTTCGAGGCTGACAAGGATTTCGATTGGGGCAATCGAGTCCGCGAGGTCGATGCGTACTGGATCGGGTTCTGACGAACGCCGCGAAATACTCGCGTGTTGCTATGGCCATTGCTCCCTGAAGCGCTTCCTTCAGGGAGCAGGCCAGCAGCAAGATGGTTCTGCATCCTTGACTCAGGTGCAGCTTTAACTAGAGGACAGCCTTCGCTGCCGCGCGTCCGGCATTGCGCCCGGAGAACAGGCAGCCGCCAAGGAATGTGCCTTCCAGCGCGCGATAGCCGTGCACACCGCCGCCGCCGAAGCCCGCCGCTTCGCCCGCCGCGTACAGTCCCTGAATGATCTGGCCGTCATTTCCGAATACCCGCGAGTCGAGATCAGTCTCGAACCCGCCGAGCGTTTTCCGCGTCAGGATGTTCAGCTTTACGGCGATCAGCGGACCATGGGCAGGATCGAGAATCTTGTGTGGCTTGGCGGTGCGGATCAGCTTGTCGCCGATATAACGACGCGCGTTGTGGATGCCCATGACCTGGGTATCCTTGACGTAAGGATTGTCGATCTCGCGGTCGCGCGCCTCGATCTGCGTTCTGATGAAGGCGGGATCGAGCAGGTTTGTGCCACCGAGCTTGTTCATAGCGGCGACGAGATCGTCGAGATTGTCGCGGACGATGAAGTCAGCCCCCTTGTTCTTGAAGGCTTCAACTGGTGCCGGACCGCCCTTGGCGCCGGCGCGGCGGATGACCTGCCGCCAACTCTTGCCGGTGAGGTCCGGATTCTGTTCGGAGCCGGAAAGACCGAACTCTTTCTTGATGATGCTCTGCGTCAGGATGAACCAGGAATAGTCGTACCCGGTGCGCATGATGTATTCGAGCTGACCAAGCGTGTCGTAACCCGGATAAAGCGGTGAGGGCAGGCGCTTGCCGGTTGCGTCGAACCACATCGAGGATGGACCCGGCAGGATGCGAATGCCGTGACCCGGCCAGATCGGCGCCCAGTTGTGTACGCCTTCGACGTAATGCCACATGCGGTCGCGGTTGATGAGGCGAGCCCCGGCTGCCTCGGTGATGCCGATCATGCGCCCGTCGACGTGCGCGGGAACACCGCTCACCATATGCTTCGGCGGCGTACCGAGACGCTTCGGCCAGTTCTGGCGCACGAGATCATGATTGCCGCCGATGCCGCCGGAGGCGACGATCACGGCCTGCGCCCTGAACATGAAATCACCGGTCTCGCTGCGTGAAGAACTGACGCCGCGCAGCTCGGATGACGGTTCCAGTATTTTACCGCTGACGCCGGTCACGGCCCCGCTCGTTATATCGAGCGCATCGACCCGATGACGGAACTTGAAGATGATGCGGCCGGTCTTGGCGTGCTCGCGCGCGCGCCGTTCAAACGGTTCCACGACACCCGGGCCGGTGCCCCATGTGATGTGAAACCGCGGCACCGAGTTACCGTGCCCCATGGCGTCATAGCCGCCCCGCTCGGCCCAGCCGACCACGGGAAAAATGCGGTGGCCCATGGCCTGAAGCCAGCCGCGCTTCTCGCCGACTGCGAAGGCGACGTAAGCTTCCGCCCACTTCTTCGGCCAGTGATCTTCATCGCGGTCGAATCCCGCAGTCCCCATCCAGTCCTGCAGAGCGAGGTCATGGGAATCCTTGATGCCAAGCCGCCGCTGTTCGGGTGTATCGACAAGAAATAACCCGCCGAGCGACCAGAACGCCTGCCCGCCGAGGTTTTGCTCGCCTTCCTGATCGACCACAATCACGCGCTTGCCCGCGTCGGCCAGTTCGGTCGCTGCCGTGAGGCCCGCCAGTCCTGCACCGACGACAACTACGTCCGCATCATTCGCCATTTTTGATGTCTCCCCCGCTTCCGGATTGAAGCGCGGCGCGTGAAGCCGGGTCAACGGAAATTGCGGCCAAAAATGGCAGCGCCCGCTCCCGGTCGTTCACTGGCCCACGCTGGTCATGTTCCAATTCGGGATCGGCCAGTGCAGGTGCAGCAAGCCAGCAACACTGCGGCAGAATCCGTCCGCGCATCGCAGCGCGATCTGGACAAAAAACCAGACTCGCAACACGCTGACAGTGCCCCGATCGACAGGCAGGGGGCGACGGGGCCGGCAATGAAGATTGTGACGGGGTTTCTTGCGGCAATCCTACTCCTGGGCGGAGTTGGTGCGAGTCAGGCTGTGGTCCGGATTTCCGATGACCGCGGCGGCCGCATCGGGACCTATGTCGACAAGTATCAAAGCCTCAAGGGGTCCGGCGAGACCGTTGTGATCGACGGTTTGTGTGCGTCGGCTTGCACGATCGTGCTTGGCGCCGTTCCGCATGACAAGATTTGCGTGACCTCGCGCGCCAGCCTCGGATTTCACGCTGCGTGGGACTTCGGGGCGAGCGGCCGGCCGGTGACGAACCGCGAAGCTACCCGGATGCTGTACGACATGTATCCGACATCGATCCGGACCTGGATTTCGCGGCGTGGCGGCTTGAAGCCGCGTATGATCTTCCTGCGTGGCCGCGAACTGACGAGCATGTATCGTCCGTGCTACATGGACGCGCAGGCTTCTGCGCACGTGCGCTAAACGCAAAAGCCCGGATCAGGCAGAAATTCGCTCCCGGTCATGTGATCGGGCATGCGCCTGCGACACTTGCCCGCCATAGCCCCGCGCTCTATCCCATGCCCGGCTTGGAACAGGCGGCAGGGCTGCCCCGCGAAGGATCAAGGACGGATGGCGATGGACAGGACGACCCGGCCGCTGGTGATTATCGCGGCGTTTGCTGGCAGCCTTGCAATCGGCCTGCTGGTGACGCTGTGGCTGCTCGGCGGTCTGCGCGGCGCCACCGCGCCGTCGGCAATCGGAGGGCCGTTCCGGCTGACCGATCAGGCCGGACAGGCGGTGACGGAGAAAAGCCTGATCGGGAAGCCCTCGATTGTCTTCTTCGGCTTCACCCATTGTCCCGACGTGTGTCCCACCGCGCTGTTCGAGATGTCCGAAGTCCTGCGCGCCATGGGTCCTGACGCAAGCAAGGTGAATGCGTATTTTGTGTCGGTCGATCCCGAGCGGGACACACCGGCTGTCATGAAGGACTATCTGTCGAGCTTTGATCCGCATCTCAAGGCGTTGACGGGCAGCCCGGACGAGGTGGCCAAAGTCATCTCGGCCTACAGGGTCTATGCCAAGAAGATTCCGCTGAAGGACGGCGACTACACGATGGATCACACCGCGCTGATCTATCTGATGGACCGCAACGGAAATTTCGTGCGTCCGTTCGATCTGAAGCGCAAGCCAGAGGAAGCTGCGGCCGATCTCAAGCGTTATCTCTGATCGCGCTTCCGGTCCGGCTTACTCCGCCGGAGGGATGTCATCCGCGACGTTCGCGCGAGACCGTGCTCGGTCTTTTCCCAGTGGTAGGGTTCGATCAGCAACTGACAGAGCGCGCGCCAGGCGGCGATGGAGAGGAAAATCCAGTAGATCGGAGTGAGGGCAAGCACCCATGCTTCGCGCAGCAAATTCCGCTTCGCCAGTCCGATCAGTCCGATCACGATCGTGGTGAGATAGCCCGCCGCAATCGTCGCCAGATAGAGTTCGATGAACGGCTTGGCGAAGAACGAGGAAACGCTGTCGTCGAATGCACTCAGGAAACTGCGAACGAACAGCTCGCCGAGCAGGAACGGATGCGCCAGTGCAGTCAGCACGTTTCCGCCGACGATGATGTTGAGAGCAAGGAAACCACCGGGCCCTGCATCGCGCCAGAGTTGTCGCGGTGAACGCATGTGGACGCTCCATGTTTGCATCCAGCCTTTCATCCAGCGGGAGCGCTGCCGCAGCCAGCTTCCGAACTGGGCCGGAGCCTCCTCATACGTTGTCGACGGGAACATGACGCAGCGATACCTGAAGCGCGAAAGTCGAAAGCCGAGATCTGCATCCTCGGTAACGTTGTAGGGATCCCAGCCGCCCACCTCGCGCAGCACGCTGGTGCGGAAGTGATTGGACGATCCGCCGAGCGGCAGCGGCATCTCGAAGTTGGAAAAGCCCTGCAGGAAGACATCGAATTGCCCGGCATACTCCGCGGTGAACATCCGCGGTATCCAGCCGTCCGCGGTGTTGTCGATACAAAGGCTGGCCTGCGCGCAGGCAATCTCCGGTCCATAGGTCCGGAAGACATCGAGCGCTTCGCGAAGCTGGCCGGGCTCGGGCCGGTCTTCGGCATCGAACACCGTGATGAATGTGCCGCGCGCGAAGTTCAGCGCGCAGTTGAGAGCCTTGGGTTTTGTGCGCGGTCCGACATCAGGTGCGATGATGACCTGAACGTGCGGCATCGGCCCGAGTCTGGCGATCGCTGCGCGGGTTGCGAGGTCGTCGGTTTCGATAACGAGCTTGATGTCGAGTTTCTCGCGGGGGTAGTCCAGAGCATTGATGTACTGCATCAAGGGCGCGACGGACGATGCCTCCCGGTAAAGCGCCGCGACCACGGTGTAGACGGGTAACTGGCTGTCGTGCAGCCGCGGTGGACGCGATCGCCGTGTCGGCTGCGAAAAACATCCTGCAAGCCGCAGACTCGTGAACAGCAGAAACCAGATTGCGAGGATCAGGCCGCATGTATCGAGCACCACGGTCGGCGCCAGCGTCAGCAGCGCAACGGGGGCTGCAAGCCGCAGAAGATGGCGACAGAAACGGAACAGGCGGCTGCTTGAAGCTGGAACCGGCGCGGCGGAGAGGTGAGGAAAGCGTCGTGCAAGGTTTTCAGCCGCGGTATCGGCCAGTGCATCGCCGGAATGATAGGCGAGAAACGCATTGAACTTCGCATCCGATGTGAGCCGGACGCGTGGAAGAAGCGACGGATACTCCGTGATCAGCCTGACGATGCGCCGCGTGGTGTACCCGTGCGGAGCGGACACGTAGGCGAGTTCTCCCTGTTTTCGGACAGGAAGGATGCCGTGCCGTGCACAGAGATGAAGGCCGTCGTCGGGCAGCAGGCAGTCCGCTCGGCTGATGTCCTCCAGTGTTTCGATCTGGAGGCCGGTATGAAGGGCGAGCTGGTCCAGATACGCGTCTTCGCCGATGACGCCCCACTGGATCAGGACCCGGTCGGCACCGACGCCGATCTCCTTGCTCCGTTGCTCTGCTGCGGCGAGCAGCGACGGAGCGAGCATATGGCGCAGGCAATCGAGTTCGACCGCGGGACCGGGCTCACCAGTTCCTGGCCGGTTGTCGTTCTGTGATTGCGGCGGCCCAAGCAGTCCGGCGATGAACGAGGTGAAATTCCGGGCGGACGCCGTCAGGCGCGCGAAACGCTGCGGCCTGGCTTCCTCAAACTCGCTTGTCCGCCCAGCCACGGCCATCAGACCGCTACCCCACGCCACAAACGCACTCGAATCCGCCCGTGGATGGTCTATAAGACCCCACACGCAGAACCCCGGGTCAATGCAACCACAGATGGTATTTTCCTTCAATGTCCGATTGCGTGGCGCTGTCCGTGCAGCCGCCGGGGTCGTTGTCTGGAGCGCTCTGGCGTGCTTCGCGCCCGGGACGCCGCCAGCACACGCGCAAGGCGCACCCGCAGCGTCTCAGTCATCGCCCCCGGCTGCTATTCCGCAGCCGGCCGCGCCTCAGGCTGTGCCGGGATTTTGGGATCCCCGGCGTCGCCCCGACCGGCCGGACCTCTCCCGGCTCACGGTCATCCGTTTCCTGACCGAGACGGATTATCCGCCCTTCAACTTCACGGGCCCCGACGGCAATCCGGCCGGCTTCAATGTCGATCTGGCCCGGATGATCTGCGACGAAATCAAGGTGGCTTGCACCATCCAGATGCGCCGGTTCGAGACGCTGGTCGATGCGATCAACGGCAACCGCGGCGATGCGATCATTGCGTCGCTGGCGGTGACGCCGCAGCTTCGCGCCAAGCTCGATTTCAGCGATCCCTATTATCGTTCGCCGGCGCGGTTCGTGTCGCGGCGGGATGCGGTGATGGCCGAAGTCCGGCCGGAATATCTCGAGGGCAAGAAGGTCGGCGCTATCGCGGGCTCGTCCCATGAGGCGTATCTGAAGACGCTGTTCACCGACGCGCAGATCGTCAGCTTTCCGAATGACGATGCCCTTCGCCTTGCGCTGCGCCGGGGTGAGGTCGATTTCATTTTCGGGGATGCGATTTCGCTGGCGTTCTGGATCAACGGAACCGATTCCGGCGATTGCTGTGCGTTCAGCGGGGGTCCATTCACGGAGAGCCGGTATTTCGGCGAGGGCGTCGGAATCGGGGTCAAGCGCGGCAACGATGTGCTGCGGCAGGCGCTGAACTGGGCGATGTTCCGGCTCTGGGAAAAGGGCCGCTACACCGATTTATGGCTGCGCTACTTCTCGGTCAGTCCGTTCTAACTTCTCGGATGCGGCAATGACTTTGACGCGAACGGCGAAACTCAAGCGAACCGCCGCGGCGCTTCTTGCGCTGCTGGGATGGGCGACGCTTCTGCTGCAGTATTGGCTTTTGATGCGAACCGCCGGCGTGATGGCGCTTTCGCCGCTTGAGGCCACTATCCGCTTTTTCTCCTACTTCACGATCCAGTCAAACATTCTGGCGGCCCTGGTGCTGACCGCATTTGCCATCAAGAGCGGCCCGGAGGAATGGCTGGTGCATCCGTTCGTGCGCTCTGCGGTGGCGGTTTACATCGCCATGGTTGGATTGGTTTATGCGGTACTGCTGCGGCAGCTCCGGTCGCCGGTGGGCGCGCAGTGGATTGCAGACGCGATGCTGCATTACGCCATGCCCGTCGCCTATCTGCTGTTCTGGCTGACCTGTGTGCGCAAGGCGGGGCTGCGCTGGTACGATCCGCTGCTGTGGCTGATCTACCCGCTGTTCTATCTCGGCTTCGTGCTGGTGCGCGGAAAGATGTTCGGCTTCTACCCGTACCCCTTTATTGACGCCAAGACCTTGGGTTATGCAGGGGTTGCGGCTAATACAGCCGGATTGCTGATCGTCTGCGCTGCGATCGGCATGTGTCTGGTGATGACCGGCTGGTGGCTTGCGCGCCGGCAGCCGGTTTGATTTTTGCGCGGAGATCCTTGATGTCGACTGAAATGCCTTCAACCGCGAGCGACCTGCGGGCGCTTGCCGAACAATCCAACGCCTGGCCGTTCGAACAGGCGAAGCAGATTGTCGCACGGCTGAAGAAAAAGCCGAAGGACGAAGTGCTGTTCGAGACCGGCTACGGTCCCTCGGGGCTGCCGCATATTGGCACCTTCGGCGAGGTGGCGCGCACCACCATGGTGCGCCATGCGTTTCGCGTGCTGACCGAGGACAAGATCAAGACCAAGCTGCTGGCATTCTCCGACGACATGGACGGCCTGCGCAAGGTGCCGGACAACGTGCCGAACAAGGAGATGCTGGAGCAGGATCTCGGCAAGCCGCTGACGCAGGTGCGCGATCCGTTCGGTACGCATCCGAGTTTCGGCGAACACAACAACGCGCGGCTGCGCGCGTTCCTCGATACGTTCGGGTTCGACTACGAATTCGCGTCATCGACGCAGTACTACAAGTCGGGCCGCTTCGACGCGACGCTGCTGAAGATGCTGGAGAACATCGACAAGGTGATGGCGATCATGCTGCCGTCGCTGCGCGAGGAGCGCGCCGCCACGTACTCGCCGTTCCTGCCGATTTCGCCGCGCTCCGGGGTCGTGCTGCAGGTGCCGATCGTTGAACACGATGCGAAGGCCGGTACGATTTCGTATGACGATCCGGACACCAGGGAGCGCGTCACTGTTCCGGTTACCGGCGGGCATTGCAAGCTGCAATGGAAGCCGGATTGGGCGATGCGCTGGGTTGCCCTCGGCGTCGATTATGAAATGGCGGGTAAGGACCTGATCGATTCGGTGAAGCTGTCGGGCAAGATCTGCTCGGCGCTCGGCGGCACGCCGCCGGAAGGCTTCAACTACGAGCTGTTTCTCGACGACAAGGGCCAGAAGATTTCCAAGTCGAAGGGCAATGGCCTGACCATCGACGAGTGGCTGCGCTACGCCTCGCCGGAATCGCTGTCGCTGTTCATGTACCGTGAGCCGAAGGCGGCGAAGCGGCTGTATTTCGATGTGATCCCGCGCAATGTCGATGACTATCAGCAGTTCATTGACGGCTATCCGCGTCAGGATGGCAAGCAGCGCCTGAGCAATCCGGTCTGGCACATCCACGCGGGCAATCCGCCGCTGGCCGATATGCCGGTGACCTTCCAGTTGCTGCTGACGCTGGTGTCGTCATCGAACGCGGAGAATGCCGAAACGCTGTGGGGCTTCATCGGCCGGTATCGTCCGGGTGTGACGCCGAAGACCCATCCGAAGCTCGACGACATGGTCGGTTACGCCATCAACTACTATCGCGACTTCGTGGCGCCGACGAAGACCTTCCGCCAACCGACCGAGAGCGAACGCGCGGCCCTGACCGACCTGCGTAATGCGCTGGCGCGACTGGATGCCGATGCTTCCGCTGAAGATATCCAGAACGTGGTCTATGAAATCGGCCGCCGCGAACCGTTCCTGGATCACAAGAAGGCCGGCAAGGACGGCCGTCCGGGTGTTTCGCTCGACTGGTTCAACATGCTCTATCAGGTGCTGCTCGGCCAGGAGAAAGGCCCGCGCTTCGGGTCGTTCGTCGCGGTCTATGGTGTGACGAACGCGATCGCGATGATCGATGCTGCGCTGAAGCGGGCGGCGGCCTAGCCGCCGCCTCGGAGTAACGCATGTCGAAAGTGACGCGCGCGACCAAGATGCTGGAACAGGCCGGCGTCGCCTTCACCGTTCACACCTATGATTACGATGGCGATGCCGACCGCATCGGATTGCAGGCCGCCGAGGCGCTCGGCGAAGCGCCGTCGCGCGTGCTCAAGTCGCTGATGGCGCTGGTCGACGGCAAGCCGGTCTGCGTCATCGTTCCGTCCGATCGCGAAGTCTCGATGAAAAAGCTTGCCGCTGGGTTCGGCGGAAAATCCGCACAGATGATGAAACCGGCCGATGCGGAACGCCTGTCAGGATACAAGGTCGGCGGTATCAGTCCGTTCGGACAATCGAGGCCGCCGCGCGCGGCCATCGAGGAGCAGGCGATGGCGCACGAGCTTGTCTACATCAATGGCGGACAGCGCGGGTTGCAGGTGCGGCTCGCTCCGCGCGACGCGGCCAAGATCCTGAACGCGATCGTTGCGCCGCTGGTGGCTTGAGGCGGAGTGTTACTGGCTCGCCCAGACGATGCGCGCGATCCATTCGACATTCTTGGCGTCGATGACGCGGTCCTTGTGCGCCGGATTGAGCGACTGCAACTCGATCACCTTGGCGGTGCGCCGCTTCAGTTCCTTGACGGTGACTTCGCCGTCCTTGGTTTTGACCACCACACGGTCGCCGCGGCGGATCGGTGAGCCGGGCGAGACGATGATGACGTCACCGTCGCGATAGGCGGGCTTCATCGAGTCGCCGGAAATTTCCAGCGCGTAGGCATGCTCATCGTTGACCGAGGGAAGTCCGACTTCGTCCCAGCCCTTGCCGACCGGAAAGCCGCCGTCGTCGAAATAGCCGCCGGTGCCGGCTTCGGCGAAGCCGAGCAGCGGCACCGCCTGCACCGAGCGTGCGGTGTCCTCGATGAATTGCACGAACGTGTCGACGGTGGTGCCGGTCGCGGCCAGCGCTTTCGCGACGGATTCGGTCGACGGCCAGCGCTCGCGCCCGTCCGGCGTGATCCGCTTCGATTTGTTGAAGGTGGTGGGGTCGAGGCCCGCACGTTTGGCCAATGCGGATGCCGATAAACCCGCGCGTTCGGCGAGGCGGTCGAGCGCATTCCAGATTTGATCGTGGGTCAACATGGGATGGCCGGATGTCTGGCCCAGCCGACCGGACCGGGCAGTGAATTTTATCAGGAACTAGGAATTATTACCTCGAAACCGGCGTCTCTGCAATGCATAGCGATCAGATGAACGCTGCCCTTGAAGTGGCCGGAGCGCGCCGATACGGTCTGCGGGGCGCTCGGCAGAGCTCCGAAAAATCCCAAATGAATTCAATAACTCACGAGAGTCCGCCCGCCGTGTCCACGATCTACAAGATTTGCCCCGCGTCGGCCTGGCGCGAGGCCGAGCGGCAGGGCGCCTTTCGCGGCAGTGCCGACGACAAGCGCGACGGCTTCATCCATTTTTCCACCGCGTCCCAGGTGGCGGGGACCGTCGCCAAGCATTTCGCGGGGCAGACGGGGCTGTTCCTGATTGCGGTCGATGCCGAGGCGCTGGGCCCGGCCTTGAAATGGGAACGCTCGCGCGGCGGCGAGTTGTTTCCGCATCTCTACGGCGAACTCGACACCGGCGCCGTGACAGAAATCCTCGACTTGCGTGCGCGCTCCGACGGTTCGCACGATATTCCGGAGCTTGCGTCGTGATCCGCGCCTTTGATGCCCTCACCCTGCCGCTGCTGCGCCGGCTCGACCCGGAGGACGCCCATCGGCTGGCAATCGGCGGGTTGCGGCTGCTGCCGCCGGCCAAGCCGCGCCCCAGCGATCCCAAGCTCGCGGTGCGTGCCTTTGGCCTGAACTTCCCCAATCCTGTCGGCATGGCCGCGGGTTTCGACAAGAATGCCGAAGCACCAGACGCGTTGCTGCGGCTGGGTTTCGGCTTTGTCGAGATCGGAACGGTGACACCGAAACCGCAGGACGGAAATCCGCGCCCGCGGCTGTTTCGCCTCGAACAGGATTTCGGCGTCATCAATAGGATGGGTTTCAACAATGACGGGGCGGAAGCCGTGCTTCGGCGGCTCGCCGCGCGATCGCGTCTCGGCGGCATCGTCGGCGTCAATGTCGGCGCCAACAAGGATTCGGTGGATCGCACGGCGGACTATGTCCGGCTGATCGAGCTGTTCGCACCGGTGGCGAGCTATTTCACGGTCAACATCTCTTCGCCCAACACACCGGGCCTGCGCAATCTGCAGCAGGCGGCGGCGCTGGACGATCTTCTGGCGCGGGTGGTCGATGCGCGCGAACGCGTGCGCAAGAACGCCGGCGATTCGCCGCTGCTTCTAAAGATTGCGCCCGATTTGACATTGCAGGAACTCGACGATGTCGTGCACATCGCGCGCTCCCGCCGGGTAGACGGCATGATCGTTGCCAATACGACGCTGGCGCGGCCCGCGACGCTGCGTGAACAGGCGAAAGCGAAAGAGCAGGGCGGGTTGTCCGGGCGTCCGCTGCTGCGGCTGTCCACGCGCATGGTGGCCGAGACTTACGTACGCACCGAGGGCGCGTTTCCTTTGATCGGCGTCGGCGGCATCGATTCCGGCGGTGCCGCGCTGATGAAGATCCGTGCCGGGGCCACTTTGATCCAGCTTTACTCCTCGCTGATCTACAAGGGCCTCGGGCTGGTTGAGGACATCAAGGCCGATCTGCTGTCGACATTGCGGCGGACCAGCCGCGACAGTCTCTCCGAAATTGTCGGCGCCGATGCGGCGACAATTACTGCAGAGCCCTGGCCGGAGTAAGCACTCCGTTGCCGAACGAGGCCTTGAACAGCGCCGGATAGCGCAGCGCCTGCAGACCGCCGCGCGCGACGTAGTGGATCAGAAGCGCGCTCCACAGGCCCGCATTGCCGAACGATCGCAGCAGAGCCCATGCCGTGAGGAAGATCACCAGCGACAGCAGCATGAGATTGCGCATGTCGCGGGCCCAGGTCGCGCCGATGAAAATGCCGTCATAGGCGAATGCGAAAAAGCCGACGATCGGCGCGAGAATGACAAAGACAAGATAATCGTTCGCGACGCGCTGAATGTCGGGGTTCGGCGTCATCAGCGCGATCAGGTTCGATCCGAAAAGCAAATACGCGGTGCTGACGGCGAGCGCGAACACGGACCCCCACAGCATCACGAGTTTGGTCGCAATCAGGAAACCGTCGCGGTCGCGATTGCCGTAGGTGCGGCCGCAGATCTGTTCGGCCGCATTCGCGATACCGTCGAGAAAGAATGCGCTGATCAGAAGGAAGTTGTTGAGGACGGCGTTGGCGGCCAGCACGGTGTCGCCGGCACGTGCGCCCTGCGATGTGAAGAACAGGAACGCGGCAATGAGGGCGGCGGTACGAATCAGAATGTCGCGGTTGACCGAGAACATGTGCAGCAGCCGCTCGCGGTCGAACAGCCGCTCGGCGCTGATGTCGAACACACCGCCAAGCAGACGCCATGCCAGGACAGCGCCAACGACAAATCCTGTGGTTTCCGCCAGCACCGCGGCAATCGCCGCTCCCGCAATACCCTTGTTGAGTGCAAGGACCAGCCACGCGGTCATCGCGATATTGACGACGTTGATCAGAATCTGCAGCGCAAGCGCGGTTTTCGCGCGTGCCTGACCGACGAACCAGCCGAGCAGGACATAGTTGCCGAGAGCCATCGGCGCGGACCACAGCCGGATCGCAAAGTATTCATGCGCCGCCGCCGTCACCGGCGCGCTGCCTCCCATCACGGAGAGGATGACGGTGCCGAGCGGCTTGCTGACTGCGATCAGAAGAAGGCCGATCGCCGCAGCGACGATAATTGCGCGAAACAGGGTTGCGCGGATTTCAACATCATCCCGGGCGCCGAGCGCCTGCGCGGTGAACGCGACCGTGCCCATGCGCAGGAAACCGAACAGCCAGAACAGGCAATCGAAAACCACCGAGGCGATTGCGACGCCGCCGAGCAGGGCGGGATCGCCCAGCCTGCCGATACAGGCTGTCGCAACAACGCCCAGCAGCGGCGTTGTCAGATTGGCCAGCATCGCCGGTCCGGCGATGCTGAAAACCTGTCCGGTCGTAACTCTGGCCGCGTCTCTCAATCAGCGCGGCCGTTGGGTGCTGAACAGCCGCGAGATCAGCCAGATCGGGATCACGATCACCGCGCCGAGCAGGAAGTAGCGCCACACGCCGTTGATGAAGTCGAAGCCGAGATTCCAGATCCAGTCGATCAGGCGGCGGATGCTGTAAATGATGTTCCACGGATCGAAGCCGATCGCGGCGAGCACGACACCGACCAGCAGCGACAGCAGCACCAGCCGCAGCAAGACCGACAATGGCGAACCGCCCAGGAAGCGCGACAGGGCGTCGTCGTTTCTGGCTGGCAATTCCTTCACATCGTCCGGCATTGTGGTCTCCCAAAGTGAGTGCGTCACCGCACACTAGTACAATATTTAGACAGTGTCCTTTCGAATCCGAAGTTCGTGGACGGTAGGCTCTGCGGGATTGCGCGAACTTCGGTTTCAGCACACTGGCACGCCAGATGGGGGACTGTCTTGCCGTCGTCAATGGCTATCCGCAGCGGCAGGAGAGAGAATTTTACTCTCGGAGATTAACATCCGTTCAAGTGTTTCCAGCCGGTCGGCATCGCGCGGTGGCTTGTCCCATCGCAATCGGCTGATGCGGGGAAAGCGCATGGCGACACCGGACTTGTGCCGCGCCGAGCGCGCCAGTCCCTCGAACGCGACCTCGAACACCAGTCCCTGGTCCGGCTCGTGCACCACATGACGCACCGGGCCGAACTTCTCGGTGGTGTGACGGCGGACGAAGCGGTCGATTTGAATCAACTCCTCGTCGGTGAAACCGAAATAAGCCTTGCCGACCGGCACGAGTTGATCCGCGCCGTCGACGCTGGTCCAGACGCCGAAGGTGTAGTCGGAATAATAAGACGAGCGCTTGCCGTGACCGCGCTGCGCATACATCAGGACCGCATCGATGATGTGCGGATCGCGTTTCCATTTCCACCATTGGCCTTTCGGCCGGCCAGGCAAATATGGCGCGTCGCGGCGTTTCAGCATCACGCCCTCGATGGCCTCCGAATCCTCCCCGGCTCCGGCACTCGCAGGGTCGGCTCGTGCAGCGGCGAGATCGTCCCACGTCTTGAACGAGACTTGCGGCGAAAGGTCGATGCGCGGATCATTGAGCTGCACCACAAAGTTCTCGAGTTTTGCGCGCCGCTCAGTGAAGGTCAGCATACGCAGGTCGTTGTCGCCATCGCTGAGCAGGTCGTAGACGCGCAGGTGGATCGGATAATCCTTCATCAATTTTGGCGTGACGGATTTTCGGTTGAGCCGTTGCTGCAAGACGTTGAACGTCTGAACGCGCCCGTCGCGCAGCACCAGCAGTTCACCGTCGAGCGCCCCGGGCAGTCTCAGGGATAGCACCAGATCGGGAAAGCTCCTGGTGATGTCCTCGCCGGTGCGTGAATAGAGCCGCGTGAGAAGATTTCCGCGCTCGTCCTTTCCATTTACCGCCTGCACACGGATGCCATCCCATTTCCATTCGGCGGTGAAGTCTTCCGGCGCGAGATTGGTAAAGTCTGAGTCCTCGATGGCATGTGCCAGCATCACGGGATGGAACGGCGCCGGGTCGCGGTTGACGGGCTTGTCGGCGCGGCCTTCCAGCCACGCGAACAGGTCGAGATAGGGCGGGGTCAGCCCCGGCCATATTAGTTCGACGTCATGGGCGTCCTTGTCGCCAAGGGCTGCGGCTGCTGTTTTTGCCAATCGTGCGGAGACGCCGATACGAAGACCGCCGGTGACCAGTTTCAGCAGCGCCCAGCGGCCGGTCTCATCCAGTTCGTCGAGCCAGCGCGCCAGTTGTGCGGGGATTTCGGTCTTACCCAGCGTGTTGAACGTGGTGACGACTTCCGTGAGCGTCGGTGGCGGCGGTGAATTCGTCGCCCGCCGGTCCGTCGGCCACATCAGCGCGACAGTTTCCGACAGGTCGCCGACATAGTCATATGATAGCGCGAACAGCGTCGGATCGGTGCGCGCGGCGATCAGATCACGAATGAGGCCAGCCTTGGCATGACGGAACGACAACGCGCCGGTCAGCGCCGCCAGCGCCCAGCCGCGATCGGGGTCCGGCACCTCGCGAAAGTAGTTTGTGATCAGCCGCAGCTTGTTGTTGCGGCCGGGCTCATAGGCAAGGCGGTCGAGCAGATGCGCGAATCGATTCATGGCGCCGCCTCTTCCGGCGCAGCGCCTTCGTCCTCGTCGCCATAGCCGACCAGATCCAGCGGCCGCGCTTTGAGGCCCCTCGACTGACACCAGTGAACCAGTGCGTCTTCCTGGCCATGGGTGACCCAGATTTCGCCTGCGCCGGTGGCGTCGATCGTCGCGCATAATCCGTCCCAGTCGGCGTGATCGGAGATCACCAGCGGCAGTTCGATGCCCTTTTGCCGCGCGCGGGCGCGCACCCGCATCCAGCCTGAGGCAAATGCGGCAACGGGATCGGGAAAACGCCTCGTCCAGATGTCAGTGATGGCGGACGGAGGAGCCAGTGTGATGGTCCCGGCGAGATCGGCTTTCTTCATCCCCTTTGCCAGCCGCAACTCGCCAAGATGGATACCGCGGCCTTCATAGTAGCGCGTGATCTTCTCCATCGCGCCGTGCATGTAGATCGGTGCATCGTAGCCCGCGGCGCGGATCATCGCGATGACGCGCTGGGCCTTGCCAAGCGAATAGGCGCCCACAAGATGCGCGCGCTCCGGAAACAACGCGACGGACGCGAGCAGTTTCGCAATTTCACCCTCGACATTGCTGTGGCGGAAGACCGGGAGCGCGAATGTCGCCTCGGTGATAAACACATCGCACGGCACAACCTCGAACGGCGGGCAGGTCGGATCGGGCGTGTCCTTGTAGTCGCCCGACGCGACGATTTTTGTCTTGCCGCCGGTGACGGCGATCTGCGCCGAGCCCAGCACATGACCGGCGGGATGAAACGTCACGCTAACATCGCCGAGCTTGAGGGTCTCGCCGTAGGGGATCGCCTGCGTGCTGCGGGCGAAATTGTCGCCATAGCGCAGCCTCATGATGTCGAGAGTTTCCTGCGTCGCCAGTACCGCGCCATGGCCGGGGCGGGCGTGATCGGAATGGCCATGGGTGATCAGCGCCCGCTCGACCGGCCGCACCGGATCGATATGAAAGCCGCCGGGCTTGCAGCAGAGGCCGGCGGCGACGGGCATCAGGATGTCTTGCGGGCGCATCTCTAGTGGTCCGATTCTAACATTCGCATCGCGTCTCGGCAGGCACCCTTGCGAATGTTAGAATCAAGGGACCACTAGCAAATATAGGTTTCTAGTGGAGTTTTGGATTTGACATTCGCTTGCGGACTCGTAGGAGCAGGGAGCGAATGTCAAATCCACTCCACTAGGTTATATAGTCGCTCCGAAAACGCATTGGAGTCTGGTAAATCCCGCTTGGCTCTGTTTGAGGTTCAGATCAAGTCCATGCCTGCCGTGTTGTTCCTGTCCTCCGGAAACCTGATCGCCGACCGGCGCTATGACTTCGGGCGCGACCTGCAATTGCGCGGCGATCTTGCCGCCGCCGCCGACCTGATGGCACAGGCAGCGGAGCTGGAACCCGGCTTTGCCTCGGCATGGTTTGCGCTTGGCGATCTGCGCGAACAGATGGGCCAGCGCGACGATGCGGTGACGGCGTATTTGCGCGCGCGCGATGCCGATCCGGACGACCGGCATGGCGCGAAGGTGCGGCTGATGCGCCTCGGCGTCGAAGATCTCTCCACCATGCCGCCGGGCTATGTACGAGCGCTGTTCGATCAATATGCGCCGCGGTTCGACAAGACGTTGGTCAATGATCTCGATTATTGCGGGCCCGCGGTTCTGCTGAAGGCGGTGCTGGCTGTGCGTCACGCGGCAAAGCTGCCGGTCCATTTCATGCGTGCGATTGATCTCGGATGCGGGACCGGCCTCGTCGCCCGCGAGTTCGCCTCACTGGCTGATGAGTTTATTGGCGTCGACCTGTCGTCCGGCATGATCGAGCGCGCGCGCGACACGGGTCTCTATGCGCGTCTGGATGTCACTGACATGCTGCAGGGTTTGCAGGCCGAGAGCGACGCCAGCGCAGACCTGGTCATCGCGGCGGACGCTTTCGTTTATGTTCCGGAACTGGATGCGTTGCTGCATGAAGCTGCGCGCGTGCTGAAGCCGCTGGGCCTCTTGGCATTCACAGTCGAGACGCATGTTGGTAAGAGCGTGATTCTCGGCCCCGGACTGCGCTATGCTCACAGCGAGGCTTATCTGCGCGGCGCCATTGCCGCTGCCGGACTGACGCGGTGCGCGATCACGCCGGCATCGACCCGCATCGAGGCCGGCGAGCCTGTGCCGGGTCTGGTCGTCACCGCAAGCAAGGCCTGACCGCTGCGATCAGTACCTGGCGGTCACCGGCGTATCGAAGTGGTAATTCACGCCGGTGCGGAAAATGTGATTGGTCTCTTCCGTCGTTAGGGTGTGCGGAATGCCGTTGAGGTTATAGCTGTTCGATGCGCTGCCGAGATCGATGTAGAGATACTCGGTCTTGACGCTCCACTGGCCGGGCTTGAACCAGTCGAACAATTCAAGTGGCGTCTCGACGCCGGCGCCCAGCGCCCAGCCGGCACGCACATCCTTGAAACCTGCTGTCCCGTTGATTCCAAGCGTGGTGATGGTCTCCGTCACGCGGGTCTTGACCTCGCCATAGGCGAGACCGCCGGTGGCGTAGAACAGCGTCGAGCCGACGCCATATCCGATGCGTCCGCGCACGGTGCCGAACCAGTCCAGCTTTTGACGGTACGTGGCAGTCGCGGTCGGCGTGCAGGTGAACAGGCAACTCCGATCGGTCTCCTGCGTCGAATACTGGATATCGCTCTCAAGGCCGTACACGACGTTGCCGCGTTGCCAACTGTAACCTGCCTGCAAACCGCCGTTGTAACCGCGCGGGGCGAGATCGAAATCGTTGTTGGCTGCTGTCAGGCCGGATATGACGCTGTGGGTTGTGGCGTCGCGCGCGAGGCCCGAGCCGCCGTTGCCGCCTGCGTAGAAACCGGTCCAGTTCGCGGCAGGTGTGACTGCAAACAGGCTGCCATTGCCGCCGATGCGGTAATTCACGCCCGCCCGGAAAATGCTCTCGCGGACCTCGGTGCCAATCACATGGGGCGTTCCACCAAGCACGAAGGCCTGGTTGATCGAACCGAGATCGACATAGAGATATTCGATCTTCGCGGTCCAGTTGCCGCCGACCGCCGCCTCGATGCCGCTGCCCAGAACGAACCCGGTTCTGGTCTGCTCAATGGCGAAAGTGCCGACGTTGACGCCGAACAGGCGCTGCGCGTCAGTCACCTTGACGCCGCCGTAAGCAAAGCCGCCGGTGAAGTAATTGAGAATGGGGCCGGATGCGTAGCCGACGCGCCCGCGCACCGTGCCGAACCATGTCATGTCCTGCTGAAGCATGGCGCTGTTGAGCGCGTTGCAGGTCAGAATGCAGTTGGCGTGATTCTGATTGCCGATGCCCTGAATATCGGCTTCCGCACCGATCACCCAGTTGCCGAACTGATAGTTGTATCCGGCCTGGCCGCCGCCAACGACGCCCAGCGAAGCGAGGTTGAATGTCTCGAATGAGCCGCCGAAGCCGAGCACATTGAGGCCGGAGCGGCCTTCGCCGCCAACAGCACCGCCGGCATTCACGCCCGCATACAAACCGGTCCAGTCATAGGTGGTCGATGCGACAGGCGCTTTCTTGAACGCGATTTTGGCAGGAAGGTCCGCAGCATGGGCACTTGCCGTCGTTGCGACGAGCGCGGCCGCGATCAGAAACTTCTGCATGGAATTCCACTTCAGATTGCTCTTCTGCTTAGCGGTTACCGGGCTGTTCGGCTGTACCTCGCGGGCCACACCTGAGCCAAATTGACGCAGGGTGACTTCAAGAAATTTTACTGGAATTAGAGGCGGTTACGGTGCGGTAGGACCGATGACCTGCGGCAACCGTGCAAAAAGACCGGCCGTGACGCCAAAACGCAAGACAGGGCGGCATCGCGCGGCAGGATGCCGTGATCTGCATCCGATCCACGAGGAATACGTCCGGAGAATCAAAGGCATCGCAGAATGCCGCTGAATCAATTCAGGGAGACAACAAGAAATGAAAAAGACGATGAAGTCGTTTGCCACCGGCGCTGCGTTCTCGGGGGCCGTTCTGATGGTGGCATCCGCCGCGCAGGCGCAGAAGAAATACGATCCGGGTGCGAGCGACATCGAAATCAAGCTCGGCCAGACCGTGCCGCATTCCGGGCCGGGTTCGCTCTATGGCGTGATCGGCCGCACCCAGGCGGCGTATTTCCAGATGCTGAATGAAAAGGGTGGCATCAACGGGCGCAAGGTCACGTTCCTGACGCTGGATGACTCTTACAGCGCGCCGAAGACGGTCGAGGCGACGCGGCGTCTGGTCGAGCAGGAGGAAGTGCTCGCGTTGTTTGGCTCGCTCGGCACCGGCCCCCAGACCGCCGTGCAGAAGTATCTCAACGGCAAGAACATCCCGCAGCTTCTTCTCAACACTGGCGCAGGGCGCTGGAACGATCCAAAGAATTTCAAATGGACCACGCCTGGCCTGCCGCTCTATCCGACCGAGGGCCGGATCCTTGCGCGCTATCTGTTGCAAAAGAAGCCGGACGCGAAGGTTGCCATCCTCTATCAGAACGACGAGTTCGGCCGCGACTATATGAATTCGTTCAAGGAGATTCTGACGGAAGCCGGCGGCAAGGTGAAGGTCGTCGCGGAGGCGTCCTACGATCTCACGGACCCGACCATCGATTCGCAGATGATCAATCTGTCGAAATCCGGCGCGGATGTTTTCTACAATATCTCCACCGGCAAGGCGACGTCGCAATCAATCCGCAAGGTCGCGGAGCTTAACTGGAAGCCGCTGCATCTGTTGGTCAGCACATCGAGCGGCCGGTCGATCTTGAATGCCGCCGGCGCGGATAATGCCATTGGCATCGTGGCCGCGAGCTACACCAAGGAAGTCGGCAGCTCGAAATGGGCGGATGATCCCGATGTGAAAGGATTTCAGGAACTGCGGACAAAATATCTGCCGAACGTCGATCAGGACAACACCATCGCGTTCCAGGGGTATTCGCAGGCGGTGACCATGGCCCGCATTCTCGAAAAGTGCGGCGATGAACTGACCCATGCCAATGTTCTGAAGCACGCCACGTCGCTGGCCGGCTACAAGGCGCCGATTTTCCTGCCCGGTATTACCTATTCAACCTCGCCCGATGATTATTCGCCGATCAAGACGTTGTTTATCGGAACATTCAACGGCAAGGACTGGGATCTCGATGCAAAGCCGGTCAGCCAATAGCGGATAAAATAATACGTGCGAGGGCAGGGCGGATTTCCGCGCTGCTCTCGACCGCGACCGCGTGACGCCTTACTTCTAGGCGGTGGACACCAAGACCCCGACATCGCCCGATTTGCTGCCCGGGATTTTCCAGCGCTGGTTCGCGGCGCGGGGCTGGTCGCCGCGCGCGCATCAGCTCGATCTGCTGGCAAAAGCGCAGGATAACAGGTCCGCCTTGCTGATCGCACCGACCGGCGCGGGCAAGACGCTGGCGGGATTTCTGCCGACACTCGTGGAACTCGGCTCGCCGCAACTGAAATCCGCGAAAACAATGTCGACGGGACGGAGCGTTGTGCGCAGCGGCGGCCTGCACACGCTCTATATCTCGCCGCTCAAGGCGCTGGCGGTCGACATCGCGCGCAATCTCGAACGGCCGATCGCCGACATGAAGCTGCCGGTTCGGGTCGAGACCCGCACCGGCGACACGCCGGTGTCGCGGCGGCAGCGGCAGCGCAAATACCCGCCGGACATTCTGCTGACCACGCCCGAACAGCTTGCGCTGCTGCTCTCGTCCGATGACGCGCCGTATCTGTTCTCGTCACTGAAGCGGATTGTGCTCGACGAGCTGCACGCGCTGGTAACGTCGAAGCGCGGCGATCTGCTGTCGCTCGGCCTCGCGCGGCTATGGCGGCTCGCGCCGCAGGCCACGACAGTGGGTCTGTCGGCGACGGTCGCGGAGCCGGATGATCTGCGCCGCTATCTGGTGCCGCAGCAATCGGGCATTGAGCGTATGGCCGATCTTGTCATCGCGGATGCGGGCGCGGCCCCCATTGTCGAAATGCTCGATACAAAGGAGCGACTGCCGTGGGCGGGACACATGGCGCGCCACGCGCTTGGTGAAATCTACGATCTGGTGAAGGCCAACAAGACGTCGCTGATGTTCGTCAATACGCGTGCACAGGCGGAGATGCTGTTTCAGGATCTGTGGCGGATCAATGACGACGGGCTGGCGATAGCCCTGCATCACGGCTCGCTCGATGTCGCGCAGCGTCGCAAGGTCGAGGACGCGATGGCGGCGGGCAAGCTGCGCGGCGTGGTCTGCACTTCGTCGCTCGATCTTGGCATCGACTGGGGCGATATCGATCTCGTCATTAATGTCGGGGCGCCGAAAGGTGCATCGCGGCTGATGCAGCGGATCGGCCGCGCCAACCACCGCCTCGATGAGCCGTCGCGCGCGGTTATGGTCCCGGCCAATCGTTTCGAGGTGCTGGAATGCCGTGCCGCCATCGATGCGGTCGCGGAGAACGCGCAGGACACGCCGCCGCAGCGGACCGGATCGCTCGATGTGCTCGCGCAGCATGTTCTTGGCTGCGCCTGCGGCGAGCCATTTTTCGCCGATGCTCTTTATGAGGAAGTGCGCAGTGCCGCGCCGTATCTCGATTTGCCGCGCAAGGACTTCGATGATGTGATCGACTTTGTGGCGACGGGGGGGTACGCGCTGAAAAGCTATGAGCGGTTTGCGCGCATCAAGCAGGACAAGGCCGGAAGGTGGCGGGTCGCCAATCCGCGCGTGCGCCAGAGCTACCGTCTCAATGTCGGTACTATCGTTGAAGAGCCGATGCTGAAAGTGAAGCTGGTGCGTGGCCGCAGCAAGGGGTCGGGCTCCACCGGCGCGATTGCGCGGGGCGGGCGGATGCTCGGCCAGATCGAAGAATACTTCATCGAGGGGCTCGTGCCCGGCGACACGTTTGTGTTCGGCGGCGAGGTGGTGCGTTACGAAGCGTTGATGGAGGATGAGGTTTATGTATCGCGCAGCAACGATGCCAATGCCAAGGTGCCTTCCTATATGGGCGGCAAGTTCCCGCTCTCGACCTATCTGGCCGAGCGCGTGCGCCTGCTGCTCGCGGACCAGCGTGCATGGAAAGGGCTGCCCGATCAGGTCCGCGAATGGCTGTCGCTGCAGGCAGCGTTTTCCCGCGTGCCGGGGCCGCGCGAGCTGATCGTCGAAACCTTTCCGCGCGCCGACAAGCACTATCTTGTCTGCTATCCGTTCGAAGGGCGTCTTGCACACCAGACGCTCGGCATGCTGCTGACACGGCGGCTGGAGCGGGCGCGCGCCAAGCCGCTCGGCTTTGTCGCTAATGAATACGCGCTCGCGGTGTGGTCGCTCGGCGATATGTCGTCGATGATCCAGAGCGATCGGCTCAATCTCGACGCGCTGTTCGATGCCGACATGCTCGGCGATGACCTCGAAGCGTGGCTCGCGGAATCTGCGCTGATGAAGCGCACGTTCCGCACCTGCGCCGTGATCTCGGGCCTGATCGCGCGGCGGTTCACCGGCGAAGAGAAATCGCGCCGGCAGGTGCTGTTCTCGACCGATCTCGTCTACGATGTTTTGCGCAAGCATCAGCCTGACCATGTGCTGTTGCGCGCGGCGCGAGCCGATGCCGCGACCGGTCTTTTGGATATTCGCCGTCTCAGCGATATGCTGATCCGGATCAAGGGCCGAATCACGCACAAGGAGCTCGACCGGGTATCGCCGCTGGCGGTGCCGGTGATGCTGGAAATCGGCCGCGAAGCGGTTTATGGCGAAGCGTCTGACGAGTTGCTGGCGGAAGCCGCCGAGGAACTCGTCAAAGAGGCGATGTCGCCCGATCAGGATTGACGAGAGATGCACGGCGCGCAGGCGGCAGATCGGGTTCCAGAAGTGACTGTCGCGGGCGTGACGTTCACCGCGGATATCGCCGGTGCGTTGTTCTGGGAAGATGAGCGCCTGCTGGTCGTTTCCGATCTGCATCTTGAAAAGGGTTCCAGCTTCGCGCAGCGCGGTGTGCTGCTGCCGCCGTTCGATACGGCGGCGACGTTGGCCCGGCTCGGTGCGGTGATCGCGCGCCACGATCCGCGCACGGTGATTGCGCTGGGTGACAGCTTCCATGATCGCGAAGCGCATGAACGGCTGTCGCCGGATGACCGCGAAGCACTATCCACCTTGCAGATGCGGCGCGACTGGATCTGGATTTCCGGCAATCACGATCCGGCGCTGCCGCGCGATCTTGGCGGTACGGTCGCGGACGAGGTCGCCATAGGGCCGATTGTGTTTCGCCATGAGCCGACCGGTGCGGTTGGCGAGATCGCAGGCCATCTTCATCCCAAGGCGCGTGTCTCAACGCGCGGCCGTTCGGTCGAGCGGCGATGCTTTGCCAGCGACGGGGAGCGGGCGGTGATGCCGGCATTCGGCGCCTACACCGGTGGCCTCAGCATTCGCGATGTGGCCTTTGCGGCAATCTTCCAGACCCTGGCCTTTACCGCGCATGTGCTCGGCGATCGCCGGGTGCACACCATCGCGGCCTCGCGCTGTTATTAGGCAGGATTCCGAAAGCCGGTACCGATTTTCGGGCGAGATCATGCCGCATCAATGTCAGGCGGCCTTCGCCTGCACCTCGCTGCAAAATTCCGCAAGGCGATCAGCAAGCCGCAGCGTGGCCGGGCTTGCCTCGGGTGACGCAACCAGCGCCACTTCGGTCTTGTCGATCGGGGCAAAGCCATCCTTGGCCGTCAGCACGCGATGATCGGACTGGATGGCAATTTGCGGAAGGATGCTCAGCCCCAGTCCCGCCGCGACCGCGGCCTGAATCCCGGACAGGCTCGAACTGGTATAGGCCATGTGCCAGTTGCGTCCCGCCGACTCGATGGCGTGGATCGCGCGTGTGCGATACAGACATCCGATTGCGAAAAACACCAGCGGCAGCGACTGCGCCTTCGCGTCGACGGGATTTTTCTTGCTTGTCACCCAGTGCACCCGCTCCGGCCACACCGCGATGCCGCCTTTTTCGCCCGCGTCGCGCTTGATCAGGGCGAGATCGATGTCGCCGCGTTCGAGATCGCGGCGCAGATAGGTGCTCTGGTCGGCGCGGACGTCGAGCCGCACGCCCGGCCGTGACCGCGCGAAACTTGCGAGCAGTTGCGTCAATCGATAGGCCGCGAAATCTTCCGGAATGCCAAGCCGCACCGCGCCTTCCGTCGCCGGCCGCGCGAGAACGTCGCGCGCCTCCTCCGCCAGCGACAGGATTCGCCGCGCATAGGAGAGCAGCCGCTCGCCGTCTTCGGTCGGCGTCACGGTCTTGCCGCTGCGATTGAGGAGGACGCGGCCGAAGTCGTCTTCGAGTCGCTTGATCTGCTGGCTCACTGTGGATTGGGTGCGGTGGACGCGCTCACCGGCGCGCGTGAAGCCGCCGGATTCCACCACAGAGACGAAGCTGCGCAGAAGCTCGAGATCCAGCATGGCCCAACCTATTTATTTTTCCACTGATCATGATTTTATCATTTAATTTTCAAATGACAATGAAGAGGCCTATTTCGGGAGGCGAAGGAGACAGCCATGTCCATCGCCGTTCCGGTCCCGGCTGCAAAGCTGGGAATCAATCCGTTTCCGTTCTATGTGGCGGCGTTCTGCCTGATCTGGAGTGCGTCGTTCGTCGCCGGCAAGATCGGTGTCACCGACTGTCCGCCGCTAATCCTGCTCACGGTGCGCTTTCTCGCGGCCGGAGTGTTGATCCTTGGCATCGCAGCTTTGCGCGGCGGCGAATGGAACCTGTCGCGACGCGATGTAATGGCGTTCGCGCTGATCGGCGTCGCCAACAACGCGCTTTATCTTGGGCTTGGATATATCGGCCTGCGCACCATCTCGGCGGGACTCAACGCGCTCATTGTCAGTGCTAATCCGGTGTTCACGACCATGCTGGCGGCGGCGCTGCTCGGCGAGCAGATCACCTGGCGCAAGGTCGCCGGGCTGTTGCTGGGCGTCGCCGGTGTCGCGCTGATCGTGGCGCACCGCATTTCAGCCGGCAGCGACGGTGCGATCGGAATCGCATTCTCGGTCGGCGCGCTGATCTCGATCGTCGCGGGCACCATTCTGTTCAAGGTGCTGGCACCGAAGGGCAGCCTGTGGGTCGGCAACGGTGTGCAGAATATCTCGGGCGGTCTCGCGCTGCTGCCGTTCGCAGTGTTGTTCTCGAATGTCGGCGACATCGTGCCGAGCGCGCGGCTGCTGTGGGCGCTGGCCTATCTGATTATGCTCGGGTCCATTGTCGCCTATATGCTGTGGTTTCATCTTTTGACTGTCGTTGGTGCGACCGCCGCCAGTGCCTATCACTTCCTGATGCCGCCGCTTGGCATGCTGTTCGGCTGGATGCTGCTCGGCGAACACGTCGCGGCATGGGACCTGCTCGGCATTGTTCCGGTCGCGCTTGGCATCTACCTTGTCACCCGATCAGTGGTCCCATCGGTCCCGGCATGATTTGATCTACCCCATGGACTTCGGGCCGCCGACACGACAGACCTCGTGGAACCCGGCCGCATGACGGCCGTTATCTGCGGCGGCTGGATATGGGCATGGCAAACCACAAGGTCGATCATCGGAAGACAGATCATCCGGGAAGGATGGCTCAGCACGCTAGCAAGCCTGAGCCGTTCAGCCTGCGCGGCTTTCTGAAGACGCTCGGCCCCGGCCTCATCACCGGTGCCTCGGATGACGATCCGTCCGGCATCGGGACTTATAGCCAGGCGGGTGCGCAGCTGGGTTACGGCATCGGCTGGACCATGCTGCTGACATTCCCGCTGATGGTGGCGATTCAGGAAATCTCTGCTCGGGTTGGTCGCGTCACAGGCCTTGGCATCGCCGGCAATGTCTGCCGCCATTACCCAGTCTGGGTGCTCAACATCATCGTGGCACTTCTCTTCATCGCCAACACGATCAATATCGCAGCGGATCTGGCGGCCATGGGCGATGCGCTCAAGCTTTTGATCGGTGGTCCCGGCTTTCTCTACGTGCTGGTGTTCGGTGTGGCCTCGACGGTTGCCCAGATTTTTCTCGACTACAAACGTTACAGCTCCGTGTTAAAATGGCTGACGCTCAGCCTGTTTGCTTACGTCGCCGCGCTTGCGGTGACGAAAGTATCGTGGGGCGATGCTTTGCGCGGCATCGCCATCCCGCAGGTGCAATGGACCTCGGCTTTCCTGAC
The DNA here is from genome assembly GCF_058794875.1 of Afipia sp. GW823-FHT06G09. Lineage (NCBI taxonomy): Bacteria > Pseudomonadati > Pseudomonadota > Alphaproteobacteria > Hyphomicrobiales > Nitrobacteraceae > Afipia > Afipia sp. GW823-FHT06G09. Next base: position 780,388 of record NZ_JBXAHF010000003.1, on the reverse strand, counting down.
CACGCTGGTCGCCATCCTCGGCACGACCATCTCCCCCTATCTGTTTTTCTGGCAAGCCTCTCAGGAAGCGGAGGAGCAGCGTATCGACGCTAAAAAGCAGCCGCTGGCAGAGAAGCATTACGGCGCACAGAAGGAGTTTCACCGCATCCGCGCCGACACCATCGTGGGAATGGCGTTCTCGAACCTGATTGCGATCTCGATCATCATCACGGCAGCGGCGACACTGAATGCGGCGGGTAAAACCGACATCGAATCGTCCGCGCAGGCGGCGGAAGCACTCAAACCGATTGCCGGTGTTTTTGCCGAGTTCATTTTCGCGCTGGGAATCATCGGCACCGGGTTGCTGGCCGTTCCGGTGCTCGCGGGGTCCGCAGCCTACGCGATCGGTGAAGGCCGCCGCTGGCCGGTCGGTCTTGCCCGCAAGCCGCGTGAAGCGCGGGCGTTTTATTCGGTGCTGGCATTGTCGGCCGGTATCGGCATCGGTCTTAATTTTACGCCGATCAATCCGATCTCGGCATTGTACTGGAGCGCTGTGATCAACGGCGTGCTCGCGGTGCCCGTCATGGTTCTGTTGATGGTCATGGCGCGCCGCCGCGATGTGATGAGCAAGTTTGCGATCACCGGTCCGCTGCTCTGGCTGGGGTGGCTGTCGACGGCGGCAATGGCGGTCTGCGTAGTAGCGATGATCGCAGGTTTCTTCTTTTAGTCCCTGCGGAAGACCACAGACGCCAGCCATCCGGTCATGATCGCCATCATCGCGGTGGCCAGACCATAGAGCAGCCCATGATAGCGGGCTGAATTGGCGACGAACTGTTCGAAGCCGACCTTGACGATTTCAAACGCGGTTTCCGTTTTGGCGAGAGCCGCGCCGTCGGCGAACAGCTTGATGTCGACCGTGTAGGTTCCGGTCGGCACCTCCGCGGGCAGCGGAATTCCGGTCCGAAACAGCGTCGGCGTAAGGAATGTCACCGCATTGGTCTGCTCGCGGTAAAGCCCGTGGTCGGTGCGCAGCCGCACAAAGGCGGTTCGGAACGGGTCGCTCGCGACCGTGTTGGCGACATCCGGCCCCATGCGCTGCGGCAGCGGGAAACTGGCCATGCCGATCTGCTGTCGGCGCTGCACATCCGGCGCGGCGATGTTGTCGATCGGGCGGTTGGCGAAGATCCCGAGATAGGCCGGGACCTGAATGAACTCGCGTGAATCGACATTGATCCAGATGCCGAGCTTGCGTTCCTTGCGTCGGGTGACCATGTCGGCGCGCGGCCCGCTCACCGTCACGACGATGTCGTAGGCTGTGCCTAGCGGCCTGGATTTGCTGTCGCGTTCGATCGATCCGAACAGCACGAGTTCTTCGCCGGAATAATTCGGCGTCACCGTGATGCGGTGGTTGGAGACCGAGACGATCAGGTTCTCCGCGCTCGCAGTCGTGCTCGCGGCGAGGGTGAGCAATAGCGCGGCGAAGAAGGGGAGTGCGCGATGTTTCATCCGCCAATCCCCAGATCGCGAATGGAGTAGAGTTCATTCGGCCGGATCACCAGTTCGACCGCAAAGCGAACCCCGACCGACAGGATCAGAAGCCCGAGTAAGAGGCGCAGATGTTCACTGCGGATTCGCTGCCCGGCCCGCGCGCCGAACTGCGCGCCGATGACGCCGCCCACCATCAGCACCAGCGCCAGCACTGCGTCGACGAGGTGATTGGTTACGGCATGCAACACGGTCGCCATCACCATCGTCACCAGTGTCAGTGCCATCGAGGTGCCGATCACCGTCGCGGTGGGCACCCGCAGCACATAGATCATGATCGGGATCAGCAGGAAGCTGCCGCCGATGCCCATGATGGCGCCGAGAAAGCCGACCAGCAGTCCGACGGCGATCACCGGGATCACCGATAGATAAATCTTGGAGCGCTTGAAGCGCATCTTCAGCGGCAGGCCGAGAATCCAGCCCTGAGCCCGCGCGCGCCGGGTAATGACAGTGTTGCCGCGCCGCGCCCGCAAGATGGCGCGCAGGCCTTCAAGGAACATCAGGGTGCCGACCGCGGTCAGCAGCACCACGTACGACAGCGCGATGATCAGATCGAGTTGCCCGACCGATCGCAGCAGCGCGAAAATCCACACACCCAATGCCGTGCCGGTGACACCGCCGCAGAGCAGGATCATGGATAGCGCCGGGTCGATCGCGCGCTTGCGCCAATAGGACAGCGCGCCGGAGAACGACGAGGCCGCCATGTGGCTTGAGACCGAGGCGACGGCGACCGCCGGTGAAATTCCGACGAAGATCAGCAGCGGCGTCATCAGGAATCCGCCGCCGATGCCGAACATGCCGGACACAAATCCGACCGCCGCGCCCATCGCCAGGATGAGAAAGACATTGACCGGAATGTCGGCGATGGGGAGGAAAAGTTGCACGCGCGTTCGCTTGGATTTTGCGCGGGGCCGGGACCTCGCAGCAGTGAGTGTGCCGCGACGCGGGTCATGCGCCGCGCTTCTGCTTAGCCGAAATCGTTTGCGGGCGCGCTAGAGAATCCGGCTGGGGGGCCGAAAAATGCGCGGTGTGGTTTCGGGATTGTGCCGCGTTAATCTTAACGCGGCCGCTGTCCTCGGTGCGCTCGCTCAGCGGATCTGCGGGACTACCGGGTTGCGCTTTTCGCGGCCGTCTTGGCCGACTTCGCCGCAGGCGTTGCGGGTGCGGCGACGTCCCATCCGCCGGCCGGCGCGCCAACGGCGGTGGCTTCGTCGGGCTGTCCTTCGGGCGTGAAGGTCTGGACTGCGAGTTTTGCCGCGGCAAGCGACTGGGCATCGAGGCGCTTGGCGATATCGTCGCGCTTGCGGCCGGAATCCCCGTCGCCCTGGGCTGCGGCCAGACTGAACCATTTGAAGGATTCGGCGAGATTCTGCTCCACGCCAATGCCGCGGGCATAGAGAATGCCGAGATTGAACTGGCTGTCCGCGACGCCGCGTTCGGCCGCCTTGCGGAACCATTGCGACGCGCTCTTGTAGTTCGGTCCCGCGCCGCCGCCGTCAGCGTCGAGCACCGCGAGGTTATGCATCGCCTTGGCGCTGCCCTTCTCGGCGGCCTGCAGGTAGTAGCCGCGTGCGGTCTCGATGTCCTTCTTCAGGCCGAGCCCCTTCTCGTAAAGCGTACCAAGGCGGAATGTCGCCGGGACAATGCCGCCTGCTGAGGCGCGCTCATACCATTTCGCTGCGGTGGTATAGTCAGCCGCAACGCCGCGGCCTTCGGCGTAGCGCACGCCGATTTCAAAGGCTGCACCCGGCTCGCCCCGGTTGGCCGCGTTGCGAAGTGCGGCGCTGCCGATGGCTTCGGGCAATTTGTCCGCGACCGGGGTCAGCTTGATTTTCGCAGTGGTCTTTGCGCCCGATGGGATTGTCACGGACACCCGTTCCTGCGGCGTGAGGATCGAGCCGGTAATGTCGGGCGCAACGGGAGCGGCGGCCGGCGCCGCGACAGGTTCAGCGGGAGCTGCAGCAGGAATCGCAGGCATCTGAGGGACTGAAATGATCTGCGGCCCGCTCATCGGTGACTGTCGCGTGAGCAGTGTCGGCGAGGTCATCGACGGCGTGAGCGCAGGCGAAGCGTCGGAGCGCGGTCCGTTTTCCGGCGCAGGCGGCGGAGCCGGCGGCGTCACGCTGGATTCGGCAGGCAGCGACGAGTTCGAACTGTCGTGTCCGCTGAGCAGATTCATGCCCATCTTGACGGTGCCGAGCACAATCACGACGACGCTTGCGCCCACCAGAAGAGCGCGGATCTTTGAGGAGATGCCGGAATCTCCGATCGCCGCAGCCTTGGCGGCGTTGCGAGCGGCATCGTTGAGCGCGGTCACGCGGTTTGGTTTCGGCCCCGTTGCCGCGGGGGGTGCAGCAGCGGCGGCCTGCGCGGCGCGGCGTGCGGCCTGAATGAAATTGGTCGAGCTGACGGGTTCTTGCTTGCTCGCGGAAATCTCGTTCAGAACGACTTCCGACGCGGCAATGCGCTCGGACGGACTGGATCCGCCGCGCGACGGCTGCATGCGGGTTCCCGGCTCAAGCGGATGATCCGGCGGCAGGCTGGGATCGATGGGGCTGCGCGGGCTCGGCGGCGGGCGCACCGATGCGGGTGCGGCGGAAGGCGCTTCCACGCGGGAAGGCGGCGCGATGTCGAGCGCCTGCGCGGCGGATTGCGCGGCTTGCGGGCGTGCAATCGGAGCCTGCGCCGCAGCCGGATTCGGCATTTCGGGGCGCGGCACCGGCGCGAACGATGTGGCCGGGCGCGGCGGCTCCGGCGCATAGGCCTCGCGTGCGCGGGGGTCAGGCATGGCCTGCTCGCGCGGCATCTCGCGTGTTGCAGGAGCAGCAGTCCGTGCGTTGCGCAGATCGCCCTCGATCTGCGCCAGCCGGTCGACGACGTGGCTGAGCGTGTTGTGAACGGCTTCGAGCGAGTCCTGCGTATGCCGGTTGGTTTCCGACTGGCTGAAGCGGATGTCGGTTAGTTCGCGCTTGAGGGTGTCGACAAACTCGCTGTCCATCGGCGCAATGGCGCGCAGGCCCGGATCACCCGCTGCGCTGCTGGCGCGCTGGTTTTCGAGATGGCGGAGAATGTCGGAGAGCCCTTCTTCGACCCGTGCGAGGTTTCCGCCGCGCGTCTCCGACGCTTCAAGCCGTTCAAGAAGATGATGGACGCGCTGTTCGACATGGCTGAGCGACGCAGCGCTGCCATTGCCGACCTGAAGATTGTCGAGCCGGTCCGAAATCGTGCGGACCGCATTGTCGAAATAGACCGTGTCGCCCGCGGGCGGGCGCTCGCGCTGTTCAAGCGCCGTGGTCAGCACGGCGATACGTTGTTCGAGCGCCGACAGAATATCGCCGCTGCCGCTCGAACGCGCGAGCTGATCGACCTTTGCCGACAATGTCTGGACGTGTCCGGCGAGTTCGTTCAGCGCGTCATTCGAGGCGACATTCGAGACGATCACCTTGAGCGCGGCGATGGCGTCTTCAAGCTGACGGACCGTCGCCGGATCGTGACTCGATCGCACGATGGTGTCGATCTTGCCGCCGAGATTGCGGATCGCGTCGTCAAAGCCGGCGAGTTGTTCGGCGGGCTTGAGAGCGCGCAGTTCGCTGTAGATGTCAGACAGCGCACGTTCGATGCCGGACAGCGCCGTGCTGTCGATGCCGCTGGAGCGCGTCTCATCGATGCGCCGTCCCAATGATCGGATTTCGCCCTCGAGAGTTTCGATCGCGCGGCGCGGCAATGCCTCGGTGATCGCCTGCCGGATCTCACTCAGTTCGCTGCGGAACGCGGCGATCGACTGCTCGATGCCGTCCGGCCGGCGCAGCATCTCGATCTGGCTGGTGATCTGGGACAGCTGCCGCTCAAGACCGGAGAAGTCGGCCTGCGGCTGGATCGGCGGTGCGTGGTTCACGAATGACGGCGGCGGCATCCGCACGGACGGCTGCGGCATGGCGCGCGGCGCGCCGTCGAGTTCGCCCTGCCGCGCAACGATTTCCGCGATAGAGAAATCCATCGGAGACATGCTGGGCGACGTGACGGGGGCAGTGCGGGCAGCCGGAGCAGCCTGATACGGCGGGGGCGGGGGCTGGGTGCCGCTTGAGATCTGCGACAACCGGGCATCGAGCCGCGAAATGGCGTCGTTCAGTTGCCGGGCAACGGCGGGATCGTTTTTCGGGGCACCCGGAGCACGCGAAATATGCTCGACTTGGCGGCTGATCGAATCCAGCCGCTTATGGATTTCGGCGACATCCTGCGCTTCGCGGGGTGCGGCTGCGGGGCTGCCGATTGCCGAATTCAGCCAGTCTCCCAAGGACATACCGGCACGGCGCGCGGAAGCTTCGGCCCTTTCGCGGACCGATGGCTCGATTCCGTCAACACTCCACGATACGCGCGCTGTCATGCCTTGGTCCGGTCTTGGCGCTGGCTCCTGCCAGTGCGCTTCAGACCCCCGCGTCCCATTGAAGAGACAATCAAATTTCGACGCGAGACGTCTGTTTCCAGTCCCGACTTTTTCGCGTTACGGTAAATACCGGGTTAATGAAACGGCAGCGGCCCTATTAATAATTCTCGGGCCTGAGGCGTCAGCTGGAGGACGGCCGCGTAAACAGGCCGCTGAGATCGCCGAGATCCTGTTCCGTGATTGTGCAGTGAGCAGAATTCATGACCGACGACTGCCCGATATAGGCCCAGTAAATGAACTCTGCGCGAGGGATCGACGCCTTGGCATCAACGCCGGATTCGCGAAGAAGTTTGGCGATATAGGCGACACGCTTGGCATCGACCGTTGAGACGACCTTGGCGGCATCGGCATCCGTGGCAGCCCATGAGCGGAAGGCGCGATCGAGGCTTCTGTCTTCCTTGAAGGCCAATTTCATCAAATAAGTCAGCCGCGCAGGTCCCGTGATCGACGAATCGATCTCGCGGACCACGCCATCCGTCGCGCGTTCTTGCCAGGTCGCCAGAAGCTGGGTGCGAAAATCGGCAATGCTCTCGAAATGCCAGTAGAAACTGCCCCTTGAAACCTGCAGTCCCTCGGCCAGCATGCCGGTTTTCAGGGCGGCGGCGCCTTGGCGGGCAAGAGTCCGCAGCCCGTGGGCAATCCATTGCTCGCGGGTGAGGCGGTCTTTCGAGATTGAAGATTCGGCAGTTTCCACCATGCACAAGTGTATTGACACAAAACGGCGCCCCACGCTAGGCTCCGTACAGATGTGTACGGAGAAATGTGACACTGGAACTGGCGTCGGTATGAAGGGTGTCCGATATTCTCGCGCCTGCTGATGACGGCGCGTATCGCGCATTTCCATGTCATGGTGAGGTCATCGACGGCAGTCCATTTGCTCAAGCGACGCATCGCCAACAATTCGCGCAATCCACGTCCAATTGTGAGCCGAGAGACATTCCATGACGATCTACAAAGCGCCCGTCGAAGACGTGACCTTCCTTCTCAACGATGTCTTTCAGATCGATAAATACAACAACCTTCCAGGCTTCAGCGACGCGACGGCAGATGTCCGCGCCGCGATTTTCGACGAAGCCGCCAAGCTCGCCGAGCAGGTGCTTCATCCGCTGAACCATAGCGGCGATCAGGAAGGCTGCACGCGTCACGACGACGGCAGCGTCACGACGCCAAAAGGTTTCAAGGAAGCATTCAAGCAATTCGCCGATGGCGGCTGGATCGGCCTGGCGGCGCCGCAGGAATACGGCGGGCAGGGCCTGCCGGCGTCACTGTCGGAAACGGTCAGCGAATTCATGTCGTCAGCCAACATGGCCTTTGGCATGTACGGCGGCCTGACCCAGGGCGCCATGGCGGCGCTTCTCGTGCACGGCACACCGGAACAGAAGAACACCTTTGTGCCCAACATGGTCACCGGCAAATGGACCGGCACCATGAACCTGACCGAGCCGCAGTGCGGCACCGACCTCGGCCTGATGCGTACAAAGGCGGTCAAGCAGGCCGACGGCACCTACAAGATCACCGGCACCAAGATCTTCATTTCCGGCGGCGAGCAGGATCTCACCGAAAACATCGTGCATCTGGTGCTGGCGCGAATCGAAGGCGCGCCGGCCGGCATCAAGGGCGTCTCGCTGTTCGTCGTTCCGAAAAGAAAGATCAATCCCGACGGCTCGCTCGGCGGACCGAACGGCGTGTCATGCGGTTCGATCGAACACAAGATGGGCATTCACGGCAATTCGACCTGCGTGCTGAATTTCGACAACGCGGTCGGCAACCTTGTCGGCGCCGAGAACAAGGGCATGGAGGCGATGTTCGTGATGATGAACGAGGCGCGTCTCGGCGTCGGCGTTCAGGGCCTGTCGCAGTCCGAAGTTGCCTACCAGAACGCGGTCGCCTATGCGAAGGACCGCCTGCAGGGTCGCTCCATCAGCGGCGTGAAGGCTCCCGACAAGCCCGCCGATCCGATCATTGTTCATCCCGACGTGCGGCGTACGCTGATGTCGATCCGCGCGTTCAACGAGGGGGCGCGTGCGCTTGTGGTGTGGACATCGCTGAAAAGCGACGTGGCGCATCGCTCCGATGATCCGAAGGAGCGCGAGGCCGCCGACGACCACATGGGTCTTCTGACCCCGGTCATCAAAGGCGTGCTGACCGATCAGGGCTTTGCCAACGCGGTCGCCGCCCAGCAGATGTTCGGTGGTCACGGTTTCATCGTCGAGACCGGCGTGGAGCAATTCGTGCGCGATGCTCGCATCACGATGCTTTACGAAGGCGCCAATGGCATCCAGGCGCTGGATCTGGTCGGCCGCAAGCTCGGCCGTGCCGGTGGACGTGCGATCACTACGTTCTTCAACGAAGTCGCTGCCTTCTCCAAGGAGAACGCCGCCAATGAAGCGATGAAGCCCTACATCGCGCCGCTCAGCGCGGCGGTGAAGGACCTTCAGCAGGCCACCATGTGGCTGATGCAGAACGCGATGGCCAAGCCGGACAACGCGGGGGCGGCCTCCACCGACTACATGCATCTCTTCGGCCTGGTCGCGATCGGTTACATGTGGGCGCGCATGGCGAAAGTTGCGCAGGACAAGCTGGCGGAATCCGGCGAGCAGCCCTACCTGAAGTCCAAGCTTGTGACAGGCAGGTTCTTCATGGAACGGATGCTGCCGGAGACGGCGCTGCGCCTCGCGCGCATCCAGACCGGCGCGGACTCGATGATGGAACTGTCTGCCGAGGCGTTCTGAGCTTTTCAGTTTCCTTGCGCCGGACCCCGGCGCGAGCTCCTATGAAAATTAATCAATCACTTGGTCTCAAGGGAGGGCGTCATGCCTGAGGCATTTATCTACGATCATGTCCGCACGCCACGCGGCAAAGGCAAATCCGACGGCTCTCTGCACGAAGTCACGGCGCTGGCGCTGGCGACCGCGCCGCTGAAGGCGCTCAAGCAGCGCAACAATCTGCAAGAGGACACGGTGGACGACGTCATCCTTGGCGTTGTCGATCCGGTCGGCGAGGCTGGCGGCGATATCGCGCGCTTCGCCGCGCTGGGCGCCGGTCTCGGCGAGGCGGTGCCGGGCATCCAGATCAGCCGATTCTGTGCCTCCGGTCTCGACGCCGTCAACTTCGCTGCCGCACAGGTTATGTCGGGGCAGCACGAACTCACCATCGGCGGCGGCGCGGAATCCATGAGCCGCGTCGGCATTCTCTCGTCCGGTACGGCGTGGCCGGTGGACCCCTCCATGGCGGTGCCGAGCTACTTCATGCCGCAGGGCGTCGCCGCGGATCTGATCGCCACCAAGTACGGCTTCTCCCGCGATGACGTCGATGCCTACGCCGTGCAAAGCCAGGATCGCGCGGCCAAGGCGTGGAGCGAAGGGCGCTTCAAGAACTCCGTGGTTCCGGTGAAGGACATCAACGGCATCACCATTCTCGACAAGGACGAGCATATGCGTCCGGGCACGACGATGCAGTCGCTGGCGCAGTTGCAGCCGTCATTCGCCGCAATGGGCGCGATGGGTGGCTTCGACGCGGTGGCCGTGCAGTCGCATCCCGAAATCGAGGGCGTGAACTACGTGCATCACGCGGGCAATTCGTCGGGCATCGTCGATGGCGCCGCCGCGGTACTGCTCGGTAATGCCGAAGCCGGCAAGAAGCGCGATCTGAAGCCGCGCGCGAAAATCCGCGCGTTCGCGAACATCGGCTCCGAGCCCGCGATGATGCTGACCGGCCCGGTCGACGTCACCAAGAAGGTGCTGGAGCGTTCCGGCATGAAGCTGTCGGATATCGATCTGTTCGAACTCAACGAGGCCTTCGCCTCCGTGGTGCTGCGCTACATCCAGGCCTTCGGAATCGACAACGACAAGATCAACGTCAATGGCGGCGCGATTGCCATGGGCCATCCGCTCGGCGCGACCGGTGCGATGATTCTCGGCACCGTGCTCGATGAACTCGAGCGCACCAACAAATCCACTGCTCTTGTCACGCTGTGCATCGGCGGCGGCATGGGCACCGCGACCATCATCGAGCGCGTTTGAGGATCAATCACATGACCTACAAGAATTTCAAGGTTGAGACCGACGCCGACGGCATCGCGCTGGTGACGTGGGACATTCCCGGCAAGTCGATGAACGTGCTGGACGAAACCACCGGCACCGAACTCGCCGCGATCGTCGATGCGACCACCAAGGACGCAGCGATCAAGGGTGTCGTCATTACCTCCGGCAAGGAAGCGTTCTCCGGCGGCGCCGACCTGACCATGCTGGAAGGCATGAACCGCAATCACGCGGAGATGCTCAAGACCAAGGGTGAAGAAGCCGCCAACAAGTACGTGTTCGACGAAGTCTCGAGGCTTTCGCAGAACCTGCGCAAGATCGAGACATCGGGCAAGCCGTGGGTCGCGGCGATCAACGGCCTTGCCTTCGGCGGCGCATTCGAACTGGCGCTGGCCTGTCACTACCGTGTTGCGTCGGACAATCCGAAGACCCGTCTCGGCCTGCCGGAGATCAAGGTCGGTCTGTTCCCGGGCGGCGGCGGCACGCAGCGGCTCCCGCGCATGATCCAGCCGATGGAAGCGGTGCAGATGTTGCTCAAGGGCGACGCCATCGATCTGAAGAAGGCCACGGCACTCGGCATCGTCGGCGCGGTGGTGCCTGCGCCTGACCTTATCAAGACCGCGAAGGACTGGATCAAGGCCGGCGGCAAGGCCGTCGCGCCGTGGGACGAGAAGGGCTTCAAGCTGCCCGGCGGTGCAGTCTATTCCAAGGCCGGCATGCAGTTCTTCCCGCCGGCGAATGCGATCCTCCGCCGCGAGACCTACGACAACTATCCCGCCGCGCGCGCGATCATGCAGTGCGTCTATGAAGGCTTGCAGTTGCCGATGGATGCGGCGCTGCGCGTCGAGTCGCGTTACTTCTCGAAGATCCTGCGTTCGAAGGAAGCGGCGGCGATGATCCGTTCGCTGTTCGTCTCGATGCAGGAACTCAACAAGGGCGCGCGCCGTCCCGCCAACGTTCCGCCGACCAAGGTCAAGAAGCTTGCCGTAATCGGCGCAGGCTTCATGGGCGCCAGCGTCGGCTTCGTGTCGGCGCAGGCCGGCATCGACGTGGTGCTGATCGACCGCGATCAGGACAGCGCCGACAAGGGCAAGGGTCACGCCAAGACCATGCTCGACGGCATGATCGCAAAAGGCCGCATGAAACAGGACAAGGCCGACGCCATTCTCGCGCGCATCACCGCCACGCCGGATTACAATGCAATCAAGGATTGCGATCTGGTGATCGAGGCCGTGTTCGAGGACCGCAAGGTCAAGGCCGAGACCTATGCCAAGGCCCAGCCGCTGCTGCGCGATGGCGCGATCTTCGCGTCCAACACCTCCACGCTGCCGATCAATTCGCTGGCCGAGGAATGGAAGGACCAGTCGAAGTTCATCGGCATCCACTTCTTCTCGCCGGTCGAGAAGATGATGCTGGTGGAGATCATCGTCGGCAAGAACACCGGCGATCTGGCGCTCGCCACCGCGCTGGATTACGTGCGGCAGATCAACAAGACGCCGATCGTCGTCAACGACTCGCGCGGCTTCTTCGCCAACCGTTGCGTGCTGCGCTACATCTCGGAAGGCTACGAGATGTTCAAGGAAGGCGTGCCGCCGGCGATGATCGAGAATGTCGGCAAGATGGCCGGCATGCCGGTCGGCCCCCTCTCGCTCAACGACGAGGTCGCCATCGACCTGTCGCTGAAGATCCTCAAGGCCACCGAGGCCGACATGGGTCCGCAGTCCGTCGATCCGGAGCAGAAGGCGCTTCTGGTCGAGATGGTGGAGAAGCGCGGACGCTTCGGCCGCAAGAACGGCAAGGGCTTCTATGACTATCCCGAGAAGGGCAAGGGTCAGAAGAAGCTGTGGCCGGAATTGACCTCGCTACAATCCAAGCATCTCGATCCGGATACGCTGGATGTCGAGGAGTTGAAGCAGCGTTTCCTCGTGGTGCAGGCGGTGGAGGCCGCGCGGACCGTCGAGGATCACGTCATCACCGATCCGCGCGAAGCGGATGTCGGCTCGATCCTCGGGTTCGGCTTCGCGCCGTTCACCGGTGGCACGCTGTCCTACATCGACTTCATGGGCACCAAGACCTTCGTCGAGCTGTGTCACAGGCTCGAGAAGAAGTACGGCTCGCGCTTCACGCCGCCGAAGCTTCTGATCGACATGGCCGCCAAGGGCGAGACATTCTATGGCCGCTTCGCACCGAAGAAGGCCGCGGCGTAACCGTTCGCCGCCATCGGATAAAGAAAAAGGCGGGATCATCGATCCCGCCTTTGTCACGTTAGGTAATGTGATCGCGGTTACGACGCCTTCAGCAGTCCCTCGGCGGTGAGCGCTTCCTGCACTTTCGGCCGCGCTGCAACACGCGCTTTGTAGGCGGTCAGATTCGAAAGGCCGGAAATGTCGAGGCCGACGCGATCCGCCCAGGCGAGCATCGTGAAGAGATAGGCATCCGGCACGGTGAACTGGCTGCCCATCACGTAATCCCGGCCCTTCAGGGCCTGATCGATGTACTTGAACTTGCCCATCAGGCGGTCCTTGAAGAACGCCTTGGTGTCGTCGGACAGCACCGGCTGGAACAGCGGGCTGAAGTTCTTGTGCAGTTCACTGGCGATGAAATTCAGCCATTCCTGGAGCTTGTAACGTTCGCTGGAGCCTGCGGCGGGTGCCAGATTTTTCTGCGGCGCGGAATCGGCGATCATCTGGACGATAACGGCGCCTTCGGTCAGCAGGTCGCCATTGGTGAGGCCGAGCGCCGGCACCTGACCCTTGGGGTTTACCGCCGTGTAGTCGCTGCCGTCCTCGAGCTTCTTCGCTTTCAGGTCGACCCTGACCAGGTCGAACGGCAGACCGGCCTCTTTCAGGGCGATATGGGGGGAGAGCGAGCAGGCGCCGGGCGAATAATACAGTTTCATGGGAGGTATCCCTTTTTAAAATTTGAACATTGGGGCATTGGCAAGGCCTATGACCGTCTCCTAAATGCAGGTATGTCAAGATTGATGCAACTGCATTTATTAGGGTAAGCTTGGATAGCCCCACCGGCACGGACGACACCATGAAGCGCAAACCATCCACCGAGGCGACAGAGGTCTGGATTCGTCTGATGCGGGTTCAGGGCAAGGTGCTCGGCGCTGTCGAGCAGGATCTCAAGAAGGCCGGCTTTCCGCCGCTCGCCTGGTACGACGCGCTGCTCGAGCTCTCGCGCGCGCCAAGCGGCGAACTTCGCCCGGTCGAACTCGAAAAGCAGATGCTGTTGCCGCAGTATTCGACATCGCGTCTGATCGATCGCCTGGTCGAGGAAGGCCTTGCGGCGCGTCGCGAGTGCAAGATGGACAAGCGCGGCCTGTTCGTCGAGATCACCGATGCCGGACGCGAATTGCAGAAGAAGATGTGGAATTCCTATTCCGCCGCGATCGAGCGGCATATCGGCTCGAAACTCTCCGATGCCGATGCCGTCAAGCTGAGCGGTTTGCTCGATCGCCTCGGATGTTGTGCAGGCGCGCCGCAGGCTGTCACTGTCTCCAGGGAAGCCGTCAAAGAATCAGCCAAAGAAACCACGTCGGCGCGATGATCCTTTCTTTACCTCTCGCGGTTACGGATGCCCGCGTCCGTGGCATCCGCCTGCATCGTGCACTGACACTCAAACCGAAGCCTCTTACCTGGATGTCCCATGGCGCGTGATCAGATCGATATGACACCGCTGGATTCGCGGGACGAACTGGTCGCGTGGCTGGAGGCCGGCGTAAAGCCGAAGTCCGAATTCCGCATCGGCACCGAGCACGAAAAAACCCCGTTCACGCTGGAGGGCCACAGGCCCGTGCCTTATGAAGGCGCGCGCGGCATCGGCGCTCTGCTCGAAGGCATGCAACTCCTGCTCGGCTGGGAGCCGATCATGGAGAACGGCAACATCATCGGTCTGCATGACGTCACCGGCGGCGGCGCGATCTCGCTTGAGCCCGGCGGCCAGTTCGAACTGTCCGGCGCACCGGTCGAAACCGTGCACCAGACCTTGTCCGAACTGATGGCGCATCTGGCGCAGGTGCGCGAAGTCGCGACACCGCTCGGCATCGGCTTTCTCGGCCTCGGCATGACGCCGTCATGGTCGCGCAAGGAAATGCCGGTGATGCCGAAGGGCCGCTACCGGATCATGACCAACTACATGCCGAAGGTCGGCAAGTACGGTCTCGACATGATGTACCGGACCTGCACGGTGCAGACCAATCTCGATTTCTGTTCCGAAGCTGACATGGTCAAGAAGCTGCGCGTGTCGGTGGCGTTGCAGCCGGTGGCGACTGCGCTGTTCGCGAACTCGCCTTTCACGGAAGGCAAGCCGAACGGTTTCCTGTCATTCCGCTCCGAGATCTGGCGCGATACCGACAACGCACGCGCCGGCATGATTCCATGGGCGTTCGAGGACGGCATGGGCTTCGAGCGCTGGGTCGATTACGCGCTCGACGTGCCGATGTATTTCGTCAAGCGCGGCGACGATTACATCGATGTGTCCGGATCGTCGTTCCGTGATTTCTTCGACGGCAAGAACAAGATGATGCCTGGCGAGAAGCCGACATTGTCCGACTGGGCCAATCATCTCTCGACGATTTTCCCCGAGGTGCGTCTGAAGCGCTATCTCGAAATGCGCGGCTCCGATGGCGTGCCATGGCAGCAGCTGCCGTCACTGCCTGCGTTCTGGGTCGGCCTGCTGTATGACGACGAAAGCCTCGACGCCGCGTGGGAGATCGCCAGGCGCTGGACCGCGCATGAGCGGCAGGCTTTGCGCGACGACGTGCCGCGTCTCGGCTTCAAGGCGAAAATCGGCAACCGCTATCTGTTCGAGGTCGCACGGGATTGCATGGTGCTGGCCCATAAGGGGCTCGCGCGGCGCGGCAAGATCGACCACCTGGGCCGTGACGAAACACGGTATCTGGAGCCGCTCGATCACATTATGGATACGGGACTTACCCCTGCGGAGCGGCTGCTCGAGAAGTTCAACGGCGCCTGGCGGCATTCCGTCGATCCGGTATACAGCGAATACGCATTCTAACTCAGCAAGTTACCGTCTTCACGAGAATGTTGTTCCGGCATTTATCTGCCGTTCATCTGCCGTACATCCGCACGGCGATTGAATAGGCGGCATCTGTCCGGCCAATCACGCCCGTTCTCCGCTGAAAGCGATGGCATGCTTCCAATCTGCAATTTCAGATCATGCATCGGCGTTTGCGTCGCATTGATGGCTGCGCTGGCCCTGTCGTGTCTTGTCTCGGTCCAGCCGGTTCAAGCGCAGGCCAGTTTCGATCGCCCCGGCAACGACTATCTGCGAACGCCGATACCGTCGGGTGATCCGGCTTTATGCGCATTGCAATGTGAGCGCGACCGGCGCTGTCGTGCATGGAGCTTCAACTATCCAACCGTCAGCGATGAAAGTGCGATCTGCTGGCTCAAGAATGCGGTGCCGCCGCGCGTGCCGAGCAATTGCTGCGTTTCCGGCGTGCGGGGCGCGGGCGTTGTCGAGCCGCGCAACAGCGCGCTTGAGGTCGAGACGGACCGGCTCGGCGGCGATTATCGCAGTGTCGATGTGGACGTCGATCCGAAAGGCGAGACCTGCAAGGCGGTGTGCGACGAGGATCAGAAATGCCGCGCATGGACCTATGCGCGGCCCGGCTATATCGGAAAATCGGCGCGCTGCTTCCTGAAGGATCACGTCAAGCCGCCGCGCCGCAAGCCGGGGTTTATTTCCGGCGTCGTGCGGTAGCCGGTTCCATAGCCAAACAATACTCCGATTTGTGCGTTAGGGCTGGGACCGAACCACGTCAGGAGTGTCCCGATGATGCCTGTCCGCAGTGTATTCGCCATAGCCTCGATCGTCGCACTCACGAGCGCGGCTGCATTCGCGCAACGCGGCTGGGACAGCTACGATTCCGGCCATCCGGTCACAGTGGAAGGGCCGATACTGGTCAGCACGTTTGAGGACCCGCAGGCGACCATTTCTGTCAAGGGCGCTGACAAGATCTGGACCGTGACACTGGCGCCCATCTCGCAAATGATCGAGCGCGGCGTGAAGGCGGACGTCGTCGCCGTCGGCAAGAAGGTGTCGGCTTACGGATATCCGTCGAAAATCGAGATGAATGAAATGCGCGCCGAACGAATTTCGATGGACGGCAAGACCTATGAGCTGCGCTGATGACGAGAGTGCACTTGCTTGAGGTCAGCGGCGGGACGCAGGTTCAAATGCCTTGAGCGCTTTCTTTGACGCCAGTGTCCGCCAGTGCCGCAGCAGCAGTCCCTCGACATTTTGCCGCCGCGCTTTCGGTAGCCGCACTAAAACCATCGGCCAGTCGCGGTAATGGTCGGTGAAGTAGAAAACTTTCGGCTGCGTTTCGACCAGCATGGCGCGCTCGTCGGGTTCGACGCCGGGCACGACAAGGCTTTCGCCGTCTTCCTTCAGCCGTGTCAGAAGTTTGCCGCGCACTTTCAGGGCAGGGGTGCCGTATGACGTTCCGTCGGTGACCTCGGGCCATTTCAAAGCAGCAGTCCGGACATCATCGAAGGTCATCGCTGCGGCCCGGTGTCAATGCACGGAGGTGAACGACCGTGCGATCCGGAATCCCGACAGCCAGGTCCAGATCGGCTGGCTTTTCATCCCGAGATCCCATGAGCCGACGATGGCATCGACGCGCCCGACAAGATTTTCGACCGGCAGCAATCCGACGCCGCCATCGGCGACGGAGACGCGGCTGTCGGCGGAATTGTCGCGGTTGTCGCCCATCACAAACAGACGATCCGGCGGCACCGTCACCTCGCGCGTGTTGTCGAGGAAGCCGTGCTCCTTCAGTTTGAACAGGATGTGCTCGCGCCCGCCCGGCAGCGTTTCAGCAAAGCGGGCTGCGGGCGTGACCCGGCCGCTTTCATCTTCAGCGTCACCGCGGCCGTCGGCTCGCATTGCGACCGGCTCGCCGTTGATCCAAAGGCGGCCTTCGCGCATCTGCACGCGATCGCCCGGCAATCCGACCACGCGCTTGACCCAGACCTGCGATGTGTCGCCGGGCCAGCGGAATACCACGACATCGCCGCGATCGGGCAGAGCGCCGAACACACGTCCCGTCGCCGGCAAGGCGACGTTCACCGGCAGCGACGCTGCGCTGTAGCCATAGGGATACTTCGAGGCGAGCAGCGCATCGCCGATCAGCAGCGTCGGCTCCATTGAGCCGGACGGCACATAGAACGGCTCGGCCAGTGCGCCCTTGGCGGCCATCACAACCAGGAATGCGGCGATGATCTCGACCAGCGAGCGTGTCCACGGGCGCGATGGCTTTTGCGCCGCCGGGGCGATGTCTTGCTGATCGGACATGATCGTCTCCGTGTGCCGATTGCCGAGGTCGTACTAGCCCGTGCCGCCGACGGTGATGCGATCCATGCGCAGCGTCGGCTGGCCGACGCCCACGGGAACGCCCTGACCCTGCTTGCCGCAGGTGCCAATGCCATCATCGAGCTTGAGATCGTTGCCGACCATCGAGATACGATGCAAGTCGGTCGGACCATTGCCGATCAGCATCGCGCCTTTCAGCGGCGCGCCGAGCTTGCCGTTCTCGATCTTGTAAGCCTCGGTGCACTGGAACACGTATTTGCCGGATACGATGTCGACCTGACCGCCACCGAAATTCGCGGCGAAGATGCCGTTCTTCACGGATGCCAGGATTTCGGCGGGATCGCGTCCGCCCGCCAGCATGTAGGTGTTGGTCATGCGCGGCATCGGAACGTGTGCGTAGCTCTCGCGCCGTCCATTGCCGGTGGGCTTCATGTTCATTAGCCGCGCATTCTGCCGGTCCTGCATGTAGCCGACGAGGATGCCATCCTCGATCAGCACGGTGCGGTTGGTCGGCGTGCCTTCGTCGTCGATGGAGAGCGAGCCGCGCTTCGACGAAATGGTGCCGTCGTCCACGACAGTCACGCCCTTGGCCGCGACCTGCTGGCCCATCAGCCCTGAAAAGGCCGAGGTCTGCTTGCGGTTGAAGTCGCCTTCAAGCCCATGGCCCACAGCTTCGTGCAACATCACACCCGGCCAGCCGGGACCGAGCACCACATCCATTTCGCCCGCAGGTGCCGGCACCGATTCCAGATTGACCAGCGCCTGACGGATCGCGCCATCGGCGGCCGTGCGCCACGCCCTGGTTTCGATGAAGCGCGCATAGCCCTCGCGTCCGCCGTAACCGGCGCTGCCGCTTTCCTGCCGGTCGCCGTTGCCTGCGACCACGGAAATGTTCACGCGCACCAGTGGGCGGATGTCGCGATAACTCTCGCCATCGGGGCGCACGATTTCCACCACCTGCCATGTCGCGCCGAGCGACACGGAGACCTGCCGCACGCGAGGGTCCTTGTCGCGGACATAGGCATCGATCTCGGCGAGGAGTTTGACCTTGGTTTCGAAGCTCTGGCCGTCGAGCGGATTTTCGTCGCCATAGAGGCGGATGTTGGTGTGGCCGGGCGCAGCCGCAAATGTCCCCGAATATCCGCCGCGCACGGCGCTGACGGTATCGGCGGCGCGGATCAGTGCGGGCAGGGAGACATCGGAGGAGTGGGCGTAGCCGACCGCGTCATCTTTCACCGCGCGCAGGCCAAAACCCTGGGCGGTGTCGTAGGTCGCCTGCTTGAGGCGGCCGTTATCGAAACCGAGTCCTTCGGACTGGCGGTATTCAAGAAACAGTTCGCCGTCGTCGGCACCCGCCAGTCCGCGCACGATTTCCTTGCGGACGGCGTCGCGGTCGAGCCCGGCGCGATCGATCAAAGAAGTGGTCACGGGTACGACGTCGGACGGATGGCTCATGAAGGAACTCCGGGATCGCGGGATTGCAGCGAGGATCAGGCCTTCAAGATAGGGACGATCATGCCGGAGGGCGAGGGCCTGGAATATGGGCGGCTGACTACGGCAGCTTGTCGTAACCCTCGCCGAGCCCCTTCAGGCTGAGGGGGAAGCCGATCCCTTCTTCCGGCGTCTCGAAGATAATGAAGGTCGCGGTCTTGGCGGTTTTGAGCTGGTTCAGCAGGGTATCTTCCATCACGACCTCTGCGACGCAGCCGTTGGGGAGGCACCGCACGAATCCGGCCCGTCCCACGTCCTTGTCGTCGAGCTTGAGGCCGAGGCCGGACGGCAGCAGCACGCCCAGCGGGGCGACCACCCGCATCAGCTTGCTCTTCTGGTCGGCAGTCTTGAGGATAATGACGGTCAGCCCTGCATTGGAGCGGTCCTCGGCCACAACGCTCTGAATCAGGGCGCATTGTTCGGCCTGCGCACCAGCCGGGGTGTCGCAGCGGATCTGCCAGTCGCCGTGGACCGATTTGACGGCTCCCTGCGCCTGGGCGGCGGCTGGTGCGGTCAGAATGGATGCCCCTGCGACGATCGCGAGCCAGATCGGCGCAATCCCCCGGCTGCGGATGGAGAAAGGTTGGTTTCGCGCGCCCATCAGGCTCAATTCCCTGGCAATGATCTCGGCAATTCCCGGCGATTCGGCGGTTTCCCGCAGTGTGGCCCGCCCGATAGCTGGATTGACAGCGCAATGACGGCGTCTTGAGGGCAAACGCCTATTGCCGGGATGCACCATCTCAAAGCCGCGAATCGGGATTTCGCCGCATATCTGCCCGTGGGTACAACGGACAATCCAAGTGTCAAGCATTCTCCGGCTGCCGGACCGCCGGTTTTGGCCCATTTGCCAATGGGATTCAGGCTGTGCGTGCACCTTATTACGTGCATTGCGGTAGGCATAGAATTATGGTTTGAGAAGCGGGAAATTCGACGCGTTCTAACCTTTGGCCAACGGCCGAAATCATGACCGCGGCTGATAAACAGGCTTAAGGCAGATCTCGCCGCCCGGTGGGATCGCTGGGGTGACGAGAGCAGGAGCGATAGCGGCATGAAGATGTCGAAGGGCCAAAATGGCCGCCGAGTACTGGGTTTTGCGGTGGCTGCCGCCGTGCTTGCCGCGGCCGGGGCAGCTTTCGCGGCAGGTGGGACGCTGGGTCAGCCGTCGCCTTGGGAAATCACGCTCCAGCCGTCGGCATCGCCGGTGATGGATAACATCACCTGGTTCCATAACTTCCTGCTCTGGATCATCGCCGCGATCACGATTTTCGTCGCGATCCTGCTGGCCATCGTGGCGATCAAGTTCAACGCCCGGAAGAACCCCGTTCCCTCCAAGACCACGCACAACACGCTGATCGAGGTGGTCTGGACCATCGTGCCGGTCCTGATTCTGGTCGGTATCGCCGTGCCGTCGTTCCGCCTGCTGTTCCAGCAGCTCGATATTCCGAAGGCCGATCTCACCATCAAGGCCACCGGCAAGCAGTGGTACTGGACCTATAGCTATCCGGATAACGGCAAGTTCGAATTCGATTCGCTCCTGGTCGCCGACAAGGCGCCGCGCCTCCTGTCGGTGGACAACGAAGTGGTCGTGCCGGTGAACAAGGTGATCCGTGTTCAGACCACTGGCGCCGATGTCATCCATTCCTTCGCGGTTCCGGCCTTCGGCATCAAGATCGACTCCGTCCCGGGCCGCCTCAACGAGACGTGGTTCAAGGCGACCAAGGAAGGCATGTATTACGGCCAGTGCTCCGAGCTCTGCGGCAAGGATCACGCCTACATGCCGATCGCGATTCGCGTCGTAAGCGATCAGGAATTCACCACCTGGGTCGAAGCGGCGAAGAAGAAGTATGCGACCAACCCCGCGAACTCCTACGCGTCGATCGGGGCTGCTGCGCAGTAAGCGCATCGACGGGCGGGCCGGGCGCTTGGCGCCCGCACCGCAAGGCTGACGGGACTAGCTGACGGCACTACGAGGCTTAAAGGATTTGAAAATGGCCACCTCCGCTGCAACACATGATCACGCTCATGACGACCATGCGCACGATCACCCGACCGGGTGGCGGCGTTACGTCTATTCGACGAACCATAAGGACATCGGCACGATGTACCTTATCTTCGCGATCGTGGCGGGCGTCATCGGCGGCGCGATGTCGGTCGCGATCCGCATCGAGCTGATGTATCCGGGCGTGCAGCTCTTCCACGAAGCCCACACCTACAACGTGTTCGTCACTTCGCACGGCCTGATCATGATCTTCTTCATGGTAATGCCGGCGATGATCGGCGGGTTCGGCAACTGGTTCGTGCCCTTGATGATCGGCGCGCCGGACATGGCGTTCCCGCGCATGAACAACATTTCCTTCTGGTTGCTGCCTGCCTCGTTCGCGCTGCTCCTGATCTCGACCTTCGTCGAGGGCGAGCCGGGCGCCAACGGCGTCGGCGCGGGCTGGACGATGTATGCGCCGCTGTCGACCTCGGGTCATCCGGGCCCGGCGGTGGACTTCGCGATCCTGTCGCTGCACATCGCCGGCGCTTCGTCGATCCTCGGCGCCATCAACTTCATCACCACGATCTTCAACATGCGCGCGCCGGGCATGACCCTGCACAAGATGCCGCTGTTCGTGTGGTCGATCCTCGTGACCGTGTTCCTGCTGCTGCTGTCGCTGCCGGTTCTCGCCGGCGCCATCACCATGCTGCTGACCGACCGCAACTTCGGCACCACGTTCTTCTCGGCTGAAGGCGGCGGCGATCCGGTGCTGTTCCAGCATCTGTTCTGGTTCTTCGGTCACCCCGAAGTGTACATCCTGATTCTGCCGGGCTTCGGCATGATCTCGCAGATCGTCTCGACCTTCTCGCGCAAGCCCGTGTTCGGCTATCTCGGCATGGCCTACGCGATGGTTGCCATCGGCGGCATCGGCTTCGTGGTCTGGGCGCATCACATGTACACGGTGGGCATGTCCTCGGCGACGCAGGCCTATTTCGTCGCGGCCACCATGGTCATCGCGGTGCCGACCGGCGTGAAGATCTTCTCGTGGATCGCCACCATGTGGGGCGGTTCGATCGAATTCCGGGCCCCGATGATCTGGGCGATGGGCTTCATCTTCCTGTTCACGCTGGGCGGCGTGACCGGCGTGGTGCTGGCCAACGCCGGCGTCGACCGCGTCCTTCAGGACACCTACTACGTCGTCGCGCACTTCCACTACGTGCTGTCGCTGGGCGCCGTGTTCGCGATCTTCGCGGGCTGGTACTACTGGTTCCCGAAGATGTTCGGCTACATGTACTCGGAGACCATCGCCAAGCTGCACTTCTGGGTGACCTTCGTCGGCGTCAACCTGATCTTCTTCCCGCAGCACTTCCTCGGCCTGTCCGGCATGCCGCGCCGTTACATCGACTATCCGGATGCTTTCGCGGGCTGGAATTTGGTGTCGTCGATCGGTTCGTACATCTCGGCTTTCGGCGTGCTGATCTTCATCTACGGCGTGATCCAGGCGTTCGTCCGCAAGGAGCAGGCTGCTGACAATCCGTGGGGTGCCGGTGCAACGACGCTGGAATGGACGTTGTCCTCGCCACCGCCCTTCCACCAGTTCGAAGTTCTGCCGCGCGTTCAGTAACTGACGCGGCCAAGACCAAGACAATGCATCCGCCGCGGCCCTGTGGCCCCGGCGGATGAAACGATCAGGAAGTGAGTTAGATCTTGTCGATTGTCGACCATCACGCGATCGATCTGTCGCCTCGTATCTCCGAGGCGGGCGTCGCTGACTACATCGCGCTGCTGAAGCCGCGCGTGATGTCACTGGTGGTGTTTACCGCGCTGGTCGGCCTCGTCATCGCGCCCGGTCATTTCCATCCGGTGCTGGCCATCACGTCGATCCTGTGCATCGCCGTCGGTGGGGGCGCGGCGGGCGCGCTGAACATGTGGTACGAGCACGATATCGACGCCCTGATGTCGCGCACCGCCAACCGTCCGATTCCGCGCGGGCGCATTCTGCCTGGTGAGGCGCTGGCCTTCGGCCTGACGCTGGCATTCTTCTCGGTGATGACGCTCGGCATTCTGGTGAACTGGCTGGCCGGAGCGCTTCTGGCTTTCACCATCTTCTTTTATGTCGTGATCTACACGATGTGGCTGAAGCGGTGGACCGCACAGAACATCGTCATCGGTGGTGCCGCCGGTGCGCTGCCGCCGGTGGTGGCCTGGGCCGCCGCCACGGGTTCGCTGTCGCCTGAGCCGATTCTGCTGTTCCTGATCATCTTCCTGTGGACGCCTCCGCACTTCTGGGCGCTGGCGCTGTTCCGCACCGACGATTATCAGCGCGCCAACATCCCGATGCTGCCGAATGTCGCCGGTCCCGATGCGACGCGGCTGCAGATCTTGCTCTATACGATCGTGCTGGTGGCGGTTGCGCTCGCGCCGTGGCCGCTTGGGTATTTCTCCGCAGTCTATGGCGTAACCTCACTGGTGCTCGGCGCAGGAATGCTGTGGCTCGCCATTAGCGTCTATCGCAAGCGCACCGGCAGCGCCGCGCTGCGCGCCACGCGTGGGCTGTTCAAGTTCTCGATCCTGTATCTCTTCGGACTGTTCGCCGTGTTGCTGGCCGAAGTCGTGGTGTCCGCAGCCATGCGGATCTTCTGGTCATGAGCGCAGGCATCGTCATGGACAGCAACAAGAAGCCGCAGCAGGGTATCGTTCTCACGCCGGAGCAGAAGAAGCGCCAGCGCGAGCGCTCGATCGCCATTGCGGTCGCGTTGGGCATTCTGGTGATCCTGTTCTTTGCTGTCACCCTGGTGAAGGGCCCCGCCGTCCTTCATCGACCGATCTGAGGGATGCGAGCGATATGACGCAGCAGCCCGCCAGCAAGCCAAAGCCACGCATCAGCCGCGATGTCATGGTCGCGTCGATCTGCGGCTTTGTCGTCGCCTTCATGGTCGGCGCGTCCTACGCGGCCGTGCCGTTCTATGACTGGTTCTGCCGCGCAACCGGTTTCAACGGCACCACGCAGGTTGCGACATCCGCGCCGGAGAAGTCGCTGGAGCGCCGCATCAATGTGCGCTTCGACTCGAACGTGAGCGGCGGCCTGCCGTGGAAATTCCAGCCGGAGCAGAACGAGATCTCCGTCAAGATCGGTGAGGTCGTCACCGTCTACTACACCGTCACCAACCAGTCCGCGCGCGCGACCGCAGGCGTTGCCGCCTACAATGTCGCGCCGCTGACCGTCGGCGCGTTCTTCCAGAAAATCAATTGCTTCTGCTTCACCGAGCAGACCTTCGGTCCGGGCGAGAAGCGCGAGATGGCCGTGGTGTTCTATGTTGATCCGGCGCTTGCCGCCGATCGCGAATACGACGACCTCAACAGCATCACGCTGTCCTACACCTTCTACCCTGTGAAGGATCCGGCACCGAAGCCGCTCGCGGCGACGGAGACGGACAAGCGCAAGGGCAACCTTTGAGTTTTCGGCTTTAACTGCGACACGCGCCGGATAAGACCGGCATCACGGAGAGACCACATGGCAACGGGCCAAGCCAAACACCACGACTATCATCTCGTCGATCCGAGCCCGTGGCCGGTCGTCGGCTCGATCTCGGCCTTCATCATGGCCCTCGGCGCCGTCGCATGGATGCACAAGATGTTCGCTGGCGCGCCGATCGTGTTCGGCGTCGGCACCATCGGCGTTCTCTACACCATGGCGAGCTGGTGGGGCGACGTGATCCGCGAGGCGGAGCACAAGGGTGACCACACCCGCGTCGTGCAGTTGCATCACCGCTACGGCATGATCCTGTTCATCGCCTCCGAAGTGATGTTCTTTGTGGCTTGGTTCTGGGCTTACTTCAACGCTGCGCTGTTCCCGGCCGACTCGGTCCACTACGTCCGCGACGCCCTGTTCGGTTGCGGCGCCGGCGTTTCTCCGGCTGATTGCAAGGTGCCGGGCGTCTGGCCGCCGAAGGGCATCGAGACCTTCGATCCGTGGCACCTGCCGCTGCTCAACACGCTGATCCTGCTGACCTCCGGCACGACGGTCACTTGGGCGCATCACGCGCTGCTCGAAGGCGACCGCAAGGGCCTGAAGTGGGGTCTGATCCTGACCGTGCTGCTCGGCGCGCTGTTCACCTGCGTGCAGGCCTACGAATACAGCCACGCGGCGTTCAGCTTCGCCGGCAACGTGTACGGCGCGACCTTCTTCATGGCCACGGGTTTCCATGGCTTCCACGTGCTGGTCGGCACCATCTTCCTGCTGGTATGTCTGTTCCGCGCCTACGCGGGCCATTTCACGCCGAAGCAGCATCTCGGCTTCGAGTTTGCCGCCTGGTACTGGCACTTCGTCGACGTGGTCTGGCTGTTCCTGTTCATCGCCATCTATGTCTGGGGACATGGCGCATCGACCATGGCGCACGGCGCGCACTGATTGCGCACCGGGTTCACCCATCAGGGGCGGCCTCCGGGCCGCCCTTTTTTGTGATGCTTTCGCTCTTGCAGCGATGGGGCAGCGGGCGTAGCGAAGGCCGATGAAAGCACGCCATGACCGATGATCCTGCTTCCTCCAGTGTGTCACAGGCTGCGCTGCGCGGCCTTGCCTGCAAGTGCCCGCGCTGCGGAGAGGGCAAGCTCTATGCGGGATTCCTCACGCTGCGCCCGTCCTGCGACGCCTGCGGTCTCGACTACGCCTTCATCGATGCAGGCGATGGTCCCGCAGTGTTCATCATCATGATCGCGGGCTTCATCGTGGTCGGTGCCGCACTGGTTGTGGAGATGAAGTATCAGCCGCCGTTCTGGGTCCATGCCGCGCTGTGGGGGCCGCTGATCCTTGCAACGACCCTGCTGCCGCTGCGGTCGATGAAGGCGTTGCTGATCGCCTTGCAGTATCATCACAAGGCCGCCGAGGGGCAGTTGATTGGGCGTAAGCCGGAATGAATGCGCCACAAGCAGCCATGCCTCGCGGGCGAGGCATCTTCGGTCTTGCCGTGATCGCGCTGATCATGGTGTCGGTGCTCGTGAGCCTCGGCGTCTGGCAGCTTCGCCGCAAGGACGAGAAGCGCGCGCTGATTTCGGCTTTGACCGAGCGGCTCGCTGCTGCGCCAGGTGTATTGCCGGCAGCAACCGCGTGGCCCGCGCTGACACCGGCCCATGACGAATTTCGCCGCGTCAGTTTCAGCGCGACCTTTGAGTCGAAGCCCGACGTCATGGTCTACAGTTCCGGCTCCGCCGTGCGCGACGATATCAACGGGCCTGGCACCTGGGCTTTTATGCCAGCGCGTCTGGCCGACGGCCGCAGCGTCGTCATCAATGCGGGCTTTGTGCAGAACACGATGCAGGACCGCGCGCAGCAGGATCGTGCGGTGAAGCCGCTGGTTACCGGCGCCCCGGTGACGCTGACTGGCTATCTGCGCTTTCCCGAATCCGCCGGAACGCTGACACCGGCAGATGACGTTGTCAGACGCCTGTGGTTTGTGCGCGATCATCGGACCATGGCGAAGGCACTCGGCTGGGGTGAGGTCGCGCCATTTTATATCGACCTCGAATCGCCAGCGCCCCCCTCGGGCATTCCAAAGCCGGGTCCGTTGCACGTCCATCTCAAGGACGATCATTTGCAGTACGCCATCACCTGGTTTGGCCTGGCACTTGTGGTGGCGGGCGCCTTCGTCGCCTGGGTGATCCAGCGTCGCAGGGCTTAACCTGCACCGTTTGGCTTCCTTGTGAAGGCAAAGCTCAGCCGATATGGTGCGGCTTGATCCGGCTGTTTGTCGGATAATTTATCCATCATTATCAAAGGCTTGCTTCAGGCTTGAGCCTTTGGAGGATCGCTTGACGAGCTATATTTCGACACGGGGCGAAGCTCCCCGGCTGGGCTTCTGCGATGTGATGCTGACCGGGCTTGCCCGCGACGGCGGCCTCTATGTGCCGGAGGTCTGGCCGCAACTCAGCCCCGAGATCATCGCGGGTTTTTTCGGCCGCCCGTACTGGGAAGTCGCGGTCGAAGTGATTCGTCCGTTCGTTGCGGATGAAATCTCCGAAGCCGACCTCGGCCGCATGGCCGTTGAGGCCTATGCCACCTTCCGTCACCCTGCAGTGGTGCCGCTCAGCCAGATCGCGCCGGATCGTTTCGTGCTCGAACTGTTTCACGGCCCGACGCTGGCTTTCAAGGACGTGGCGATGCAGTTGCTGTCGCGGCTGATGGATCATGTGCTGGCGAAGCGCGGGCAGCGCACCACCATCGTGGTTGCGACGTCGGGCGATACCGGCGGTGCCGCAGTCGATGCCTTCGCCGGCCGCGACAACGCCGATCTCATTGTGCTGTTTCCGAACGGGCGCATTTCCGATGTGCAGCGGCGCATGATGACCACCAGCGGCGCGGCCAACGTTCATGCGCTGGCGATCGAAGGCACCTTCGATGACTGTCAGGGAATCGTGAAGGGCCTGTTCAACCATCACAAGTTCCGCGACTCAGTCTCGCTGTCCGGTGTGAACTCGATCAACTGGGCGCGCATCGTGGCGCAGGTCGTCTACTATTTCACGTCGGCGGTTGCCCTGGGTGCGCCTGCGCGCGAGGTGGACTTCACCGTGCCGACCGGAAATTTCGGCGACATCTTCGCCGGCTATGTCGCCAAGCGCATGGGCCTTCCGGTCCGGCGTCTGCGGATCGCCGCCAACGTCAACGACATTCTGGCGCGCACGCTCAAGACCGGCATCTATGAAGTGAAGCAGGTCCATGCGACCACGTCGCCATCGATGGACATCCAGATATCGTCAAACTTCGAACGGCTGCTGTTCGAAGCTACCGGCCGCGACAGTGCGATGATCCGCGCGCTGATGGGCTCGCTGGCGCAGTCGGGACGTTTCGTGCTGAGTGATGCGGTGTTGAAACAGGTCCGCGAGGACTTCGATGCGGGCCGCGCCGACGAGACCGAAACCAGCGCCGCGATCCGCGCCGCATGGAAGGAGGCTGGTGAACTGGTCGATCCGCATACCGCGGTGGCGCTCGCGGTCGCCGATCAGGACAAGCCGGTCTCGACCGTGCCGAACATCGTGCTCTCGACGGCGCATGCCGCCAAGTTCCCCGATGCCGTCGAAGCGGCGTGTGGTGTCCGTCCGGCGCTTCCGGCATGGCTCGACGGCCTGATGACAAGGTCCGAACACATCAAGGTCATGAAGAACGATCAGACCGAGGTCGAACGGTTCATTCTCTCGGTGAGCCGTGCTGCCAAGCAGGGAGTTGCCGGATGAGCGTCAACGTCACCAAGCTGCCTTCGGGTCTGACGGTTGTCACCGACACCATGGCGCACATCGAGACGGCGGCGCTTGGCGTATGGACCGGCGTCGGCGGCCGCGACGAGAAGCTAGACGAGCACGGCATGTCGCATCTCCTCGAGCACATGGCGTTCAAGGGGACGACGCGGCGGACCTCGCAGCAGATCGCTGAGGAAATCGAGGCGGTCGGCGGCGATCTCAATGCCGCCACCAGCAACGAGACGACCGCGTATTATGCGCGGGTGCTGAAGGCCGATGTGCCGCTGGCGCTCGATGTGCTGTCAG
Source organism: Afipia sp. GW823-FHT06G09 (assembly GCF_058794875.1). Classification (NCBI taxonomy): domain Bacteria; kingdom Pseudomonadati; phylum Pseudomonadota; class Alphaproteobacteria; order Hyphomicrobiales; family Nitrobacteraceae; genus Afipia; species Afipia sp. GW823-FHT06G09. The sequence goes on along the minus strand of NZ_JBXAHF010000003.1, from coordinate 752,025 downwards.
ACATTCTTGCCAATCCATCGTTCGATGCCGAAGAACTGGAGCGCGAGAAGAGCGTGATCGAGCAGGAGATCGGCGCCGCGCAGGATACGCCGGACGATGTGATCTTCGAACACCTCAGCGAGCTGAGTTATCCGGACCAGCCGCTCGGCCGCTCGCTGCTTGGTACGCCGCAGACGCTTGCCGGTTTCAATCGTGACAATCTGCACAACTACCTGACCACGCATTATCGCGGTCCCGACATGGTGGTCGCCGCCGCCGGTGCGGTCGATCACAAACATGTCGTCGCCGAGGCCGAGCAGCGCTTTGCGAGTTTCGAGGGCACGCCGGCGCCGAAACCTGTGCCCGCGATGTTCGGCAAGGGCGGCTCGCGCGTCATTCACCGCGATCTCGAGCAGGCGCATCTGACACTGGCGCTTGAAGGTGTGCCGCAATCGGATCTGTCGCTGTTCAGCCTGCAGGTCTTCACCAACATTCTCGGCGGCGGCATGTCGTCGCGGCTGTTCCAGGAAGTGCGCGAGAAGCGCGGGCTCTGCTATTCGATCTACACCTTCCACGCCGCCTATTCCGACACCGGATTCTTTGGGCTCTATACCGGCACCGATCCCGCCGATGCGCCGGAGATGGTGGAAGTCATCGTCGATGAAATGAACAACGCGGTCGAGACGCTGACTGAAAAGGAGATCGCCCGCTCCAAGGCGCAGATGAAGGCTGGCCTCCTGATGGGCATGGAGAGCTGCAGTGCCCGCGCCGAGCAGATGGCGCGGCACATTCTGGCTTATGGACGCCCGCTGACCGTGGACGAACTGGTGGCACGGATCGATGCTGTCAGTGTGGAATCGGCCCGTAATGCCGCGCGCGGATTGCTCAGCCGCAGCCGTCCGGTCGTTGTCGCTCTGGGCGGCGGCCGCGGGCTCGACACCGCGGTCAGCCTTGCCGAGGGCCTGGCGCGGCCGAAGGCCAAGGCGCTGCTGCACTGAGCCGCCATGGAGAACGCGAGCGGTGATCCTGTAAAGGCTCCGCGCTCGTCGCGTCTTGCACGGGCCTTCTTCCTCGGTCTTGGGTTTGTCTTCGTCGCGCTTGGCGTGATCGGCGCCTTTTTGCCCGTGCTGCCGACAACGCCTTTCCTGATCCTGGCGGCGGCGTGTTTCGCCCGGTCCTCTCCGAGGTTCGAGACCTGGCTTTTGGAGCACGAGCGCTTCGGGCCGACGTTGCGCGAATGGCGTTTGCGCGGGGCCATTCCGCACAGGGCGAAGATGGCGGCGCTTGCCGGGATGATTGTGGGCTTTACCCTGTTCTGGATCGTCGCCGATCCCGGCCTGCCGCTGACACTTGCCGTCGCCGGACTGATGCTGACAGGCCTTGCTTACGTGTTTTCGAGGCCCTCGTAGTTTTTTGATCGCCCCGCCGGCCGGATCGGAATAGCCGGAAAACTGTGCTAGAAAAGGTACGTGGATGCAGAGTGAGCATCCGGATACGGGAAGGGTTCTGGATGGCCCTGTTTCGCTTGCCAACGTCGACGGCTCCCGCGCTTGCCCCGCGCGGACACGGGCTTTTGCTGCGCGCGCCGCAAATGCCGGATTACGTGCAGTGGAGCGAACTGCGCGAGACGAGCCGGCTGTTCCTGACGCCGTGGGAGCCGATCTGGCCATCCGATGACCTGACGCGCTCGGGATTCCGCCGCCGGCTCCGCCGCTACGCCGAGGATATTGCCGAGGACAGGGCCTATCCGTTCCTGGTGTTTCGCGAGAGCGATGGTGTGCTCCTCGGCGGCGTGACGCTGGCCAATGTGCGGCGCGGCATCGTGCAGGCGGGAACACTCGGCTACTGGGTGGGGCAGCCGTATGCCGGCAAGGGCTATATGACCGGGGCATTGCGGATCTTGCTGCCGACCCTGTTCGGCGAACTCAATCTGCACCGCATCGAGGCCGCCTGCATCCCCACCAACCAGTCCTCGATCCGGGTGCTGGAGAAGTGCGGCTTTGCCCGCGAAGGCTTGGCGCGGCGCTATCTGTGCATCAACGGGGTCTGGCAGGACCATTATCTGTACGGCCTGCTAGATGAGGATTTCCGCGGTTAACCAGCCCGTTTGTGGACTGTCTTGCGCCTTTGGTTCGCCGTCTTTGCCCTGCTATAAGGCCGTCTGATCCTTTCCTTTTCCGAACCTTTACGATCCTCGGGGCCGACTGGAAGCAATGATGGCGGGTGACAGGCGTTTGAAGTGCGCGGCAATGGCCGTGCTGGCTGTGGCAGCGACAACGGCGTTATCGGGCTGCGGTGGCGGCAGCATGTTCGGCGGCTCATCCGGCAGTTCATCCAGCGGCTCTTCCTCCATCGGCAGCAAGTTCAGCCAGCTGTTCGGCTCGAAATCGCAGGAGGCCACCACGTCGGCCACGCCGTCGTCACAGGCGACCGAGAACAGCGATCTATCCTGTCCAAGCGTTGCGATCCGTTTTGGTGCGTCCACGCTTGCGGTCGGGACGCCGGGCAAACCGGCTTCCGGCAACGATCTGCGCTATCAGGGGTCGATCACGCGCACCGCGCGCGACTGCAATCTGCAGGGCGGCCAGATCACCGCGCGAATCGGCGTGATGGGCCGGATCATCACCGGCCCCGCGGGGGCGCCGCCGACCGTCGATGTGCCGATGCGCGTTGCGCTCGTGCAGGAGGGCGCACCGGAGAAAGTCATTGTCACCAAGGCGTTCCGCACCTCGGTGGCGCTCGAGGGGGACAACACCGAGTTCAGTATCGTTGCCGAGGACCTTGTCTATCCGACGCCCACCGAGGCGGCGAACGACAAGTACATTTTCTATGTCGGCTTCGATCCCGCGGCGCTCAAGCCAGAACCTGCGGCGCGCAAGCGCAAGAAATAGCGCGCATCATTCATGCCTAAAGAAAAAGCCGGCCTCGAATCAACGAGGCCGGCTTTTTTTGATGATGTGAGCGCTTAGTTCAGCTTGCTGCGGACGTCCTGAATGCCCTTGGCGATCAGGTCGCCAGCGACCTGTCCCTTCACCGACTGCGTCATGATCGACGAGGCGGCGCTGACAGCGGCTTCGGCCGCGGCAGCGCGGACATCCGCGATGGCCTGGCTTTCGGCCTGGGCGATCTTGTTCTCCGCGGTCTTGGTGCGGCGGGCGACAAAATCTTCCATCTTCGCCTTGGCTTCGGCCGCGATGCGCTCGGCATCGGCCTTGGCGTTGGCAACGATATCCTGTGCCTCACGCTCGGCGCTGGCGCGGCGGGCGCGATATTCGGCGACCAGCTTGTTGGCCTCTTCCTTGAGGCGGCGGGCGTCGTCGAGTTCTTTCTGGATGCGATCGCGGCGATGATCCAGCGCTTGCAGGATCGTGCGGTGAACGCCGAAATAGCCGAACACACCCATCAGGATGACGAAAGCGACGGCAACCCAGAATTCTGCTTGGAACATCGTCGTTATCCCTTCAAGGACGCATCGACGGCGCTTTCGACAGCCTTGCTGTCGGGCGCAACGCCGGTGAGACGCTGAACGATGGCAGTCGCCGCATCGGATGCGATCGAGCGGACATTGCCCATCGCGGTTGCGCGCGTTGAGGCAATGGTCTTCTCGGCGTCGGCAAGCTTGGCCGCAAGGCTGGTTTCCAGCGCCTTGCGGTCGCTTTCGGCCTGTGCGTTCAGCTTGTCGCGCGTTTCCGAACCGATCGCCTGAGCCCGCGCCCGCGCATCGGCAAGCTCGGTCTCATAGGCCTTGAGAGCCTGATCGGATTCGTCCTTCAGCTTGTGCGCCTCGGCCAGATCGTTTTCGATCACGCCTTCGCGGTTCGCTATGATGCCGCCGACGCGCGGAAGCGCGAACTTCGACACGATGAAGTAAAGCAGCGCAAAGGCGATCGCGAACGACACCAGCTGCGAGGCAAACGTCTCCTTCTGGAAAGGCGGGAAACCCGCCTTGCCATGACCGTCTGCCTCGGTGTGGGCGGTCGTGCCCTTTGCAGTGCCCTGACCCGTCGCCATGAGCGTCTCCTGTTGGCGTCAGCCGCGGCTCAATGAGACCGCGGCAAACGCATCATCCGGTCTGACTTAGACGGCGAACAGCAGCAGCAGCGCGATCAGCAGCGAGAAGATGCCGAGCGCTTCCGTCACGGCGAAGCCGAAGATCAGGTTTGCGAACTGGCCCTGCGAAGCCGACGGGTTGCGAAGCGCACCGTTGAGGAACTGGCTGAAGATCATGCCGACGCCGATGCCTGCGCCGCCCATGCCGAGACAAGCGATGCCGGCGCCGATGTACTTTGCTGCAACTGGATCCATAGTGAAACTCCTTCTGGGATGTTGGTGTCAGTGGATAAGTGAAATCCGGCCAGTGTCCGAGGTCAGTGTCCGGGATGAAGTGCGTCGTTGAGGTAGATGCAGGTCAGGATGGTGAAGACGTAGGCCTGCAGGAAAGCCACGAGAATTTCGAGGCCGGTGAGCGCGGTCGTCATCGCCAGCGGCAATATCGAACCGAAGATGCCCACAGCGCCGAGCGCGCTCAGCGACGTTACGAATCCCGCAAACACCTTGAGGGTGATGTGACCTGCCAGCATGTTCGCGAACAGACGCACGGAGTGGGACACCGGCCGCGACAGGAACGAGATCACCTCGATCACCATGATCAGCGGCAGGATGTAGAGCGGAATGCCCGAAGGCACGAAAAGTTTGAAGAATTTAAAGCCGTTCTTGTAGATGCCGTAGAGCAGAACGGTGAGAAACACCATCAGCGCCAGCGCCAGCGTCACGATCAGATGGCTGGTGACGGTGAAGGTGTAGGGAATGATGCCGATCATGTTCGCGGTCAGGATGAACATGAACAGCGAGAACACGAAGGGGAAGAATTTCATGCCTTCGTCGCCGACGCTCTCTCTCAGAGTGTCGCCGACGAATTCGTAGGATAGTTCGGCAACGGACTGGAAGCGGCCCGGAACGAGGGCGCGCGCCGCGCTGCCGCCGATCATAAGCAGCGAGACGACGGCTACTGCGCCGAACATGTAGGCGGAGGAGTTGGTGAAAGCGATCTCCTGACCACCGATGTGGCCCAGCGAGAAGATCTTGTGGATCTCAAATTGATGGATCGGATCGGCCATCCACGTTCGTCTTTCATCTTTGCCGGCAAGCCGGACAGTCATACCCGCCAGAGAGCTGGCTTGAAATTCCAGGCGATTCCCAAGGACCGGTCGCGGGACCTGTCAGGAGCGGTCGGGCGCATCGCGGTTGGCGACGCCGGCTGCCCGCATCACGTTAATCACGCCGGCAGTGAAGCCGAGCAGAAAAAACACGATCAGACCCCAAGGGGACGTCGAAAACAGACGGTCGATGCCCCAGCCGATGACCGCTCCGACAAGGACACCTGCGATCAATTCGGAGGAGAGGCGAAACCCCTTTGCCATCGCTGACGCGTTGGCGGAGGCTGCCCCGCTTCCCGACTGATCTGTCTGGTTCTTGCGGCCATTCCGGACTTCGGAAAGCCGATGATTCAGACGTGCGAGCCTTGCGGAGAGCGCAGTTTCTTCGGCCGACGGTTTGTCTCGTCCATTGTCGCCGCGACCTTTGTTGTGTGCGCCCACCATGATGTCGACACCCACGCCCCGCCGCGCGATTTCAGAGAAAAACGCCCCGCCACCCACGAAAACCGCGCGGACCATACTGACGGCCTACGGTCAAGTCAAGATTGCCTGATTGACATGTATCGCTTTGAATTAACTTACGAAATCGGAGAAAAAATCCTGCCGCTGCGCGCACTCGCCGCACTGCGATAACCATGACACACAATGTCGCGTCTTCGGATGCCGTTCGGCCCGGTTATGATAAGACCGAAGTCTCCTGAAATCGTGCTGCCGGAGGATCGATGGCGCGCCAGATTAATTACTATTTTTCGCTGCAGTCGCCATGGGCTTACATCGGACATGCGCTCTTTGAGGATCTTGCCGCCGCGCATCGGCTGAAGGTCAATTACAAGCCAGTTCTCCTGACTGATGTCTTCTCCGAGACCGGCGGCCTGCCGCTGGCGAAACGTCACCCGGCGCGGCAGCGTTATCGGATGATGGAACTGCAGCGCTGGCGCGACAAGCGCGATCTGAAGTTCAATTTGAAGCCGCGGTTTTTTCCGGGCGACCCGCGGCTTGCCGATGGAGTGGCTGTTGCCGCAGTTGTTGCAGGACTTAATCCCGAGCCGTTCATGCGCCGCGCTTTCGCCGGTCTCTGGGAGCAGGAACTCGATCTTGCAGATCCGGCCACAGTGACGCGGCTGGCCGATGAGGCCGGTCTGCCGGGTGCAAGGCTTGCCGCTGAGGCGACCTCAGCCGAGATCGGCGCGGCCTATGAGCAGAACCGCCAGGATGCGATTGCGTCCGGCGTCTTCGGCTCGCCCTGCTGGGTGCTCGACGGCGAGGTTTTCTGGGGACAGGATCGGATCGAATTGCTGGCCGATGCGTTGAAATCAGGCCGCAAGGCCTACACCTCTGATGTTTGAGGCCAAGGCAGATGTTGGCCGCGATGAGGAGCCCATGGGTTCAGCCGGTATCGTAGTCGAGACATCATCGGCGGCGCTCCGCCGAATGGGGCTTGCCGCGATGGTGTTGGCGGCGGCGGTGATGACTGGTCACGAGGCGCGTGCGCAGGCGATGCCCGAGACCGAAAACGGCCGTTTCACGTTGTCACCTGTCACCGACGGATTCCTGCGGCTCGATACCCGCAACGGCGTGGTGTCGATCTGCACCAACAAGAGCGGCTGGACCTGCCGGCTGGTGCCGGACGAGCGCGCCGCGCTCGATACCGAGATCGGCCGGCTTCAGGCCGACAACAAGAAACTGCGCGAGCAACTGGCCCAGCGCGATACGGTCAGCGGCAAGACCGATGCGCCGCTGGCCAAGGAAGATTCGAAGAAAAGCGCACAGGCTGCGCCGGGCAGCAAGGCGTCGCCTGACGGAAAGATCGAACTGCAACTGCCGCCGGAGCACGAAAAGCTGATGGCGCTGATCGAGCGGGTCTGGGAGCGGCTGATCGATATGGCGAACCGGATGCAGAAAAAGCTGTCCGAGAAAATCTGAGATTTCGAAATCTGAAATCCAATGTTGCAAAAAAAGGCCGCGGATTGCTCCGCGGCCGTTGTGTTTGAAAGGTCCGGCGGAGCGAGCCGCCTGACCTTCAATCGTTACTTGCTGATATCGACGTCCTTGGTTTCCGGCAGGAAGAAGAAGCCGACCACCACGGTGATCAAGGCGAAGATCACCGGATACCAGAGGCCTGCGTAGATATCGCCGGTCGATGCCACGATCGCGAATGACGTCGCGGGCAACAGACCGCCGAACCAGCCGTTGCCGATATGGTAGGGCAGCGACATCGAGGTGTAGCGGATCTTGGTCGGGAACAGTTCGACCAGCATCGCGGCGATCGGGCCGTACACCATGGTGACGTAGATCACGAGGACGAACAGCAGTCCGATGATCGCGGCCACCTGCGGTTTGAAGATGTCGAACGGATGCGACATCTTCGCGAGCGTCGGGTTGGCGCCGCGCTTCGGATAACCTGCCGCCTGAAGGGCAGCCGTCGCGCTGGCATTCGAATCCGCCGGCTTGGTGTAAGGCACTTCGGTCCCATTGATCGAGATCTTCACCGGCGAGCCGGCAGGACCTGCAACGGTGTCATACTTGACCGAGGACTTCGCGAGGAAGTCGCGGGCAAGGTCGCAAGGCGCGGTGAACACGCGGGTGCCGACCGGATTGAACAGGTCGCCGCAGCCCTTCGGATCTGCGATCACCGAAACCTTCACCGTCTCGATGGCCTTTTCCAGCTGCGGGTTGGCGTTGCTGGAAATCATACGGAAGATCGGGAAGAAAGTCAGAGCCGCGATCAGACAGCCGGCGAGGATGATCGGCTTACGGCCGATCTTGTCCGACAGCGCACCGAACACGATGAAGAAGCCGGTGCCCAGCAGCAGCGACCACGCGATCAGCAGGTTCGCGGTGTAGCCGTCGACCTGCAGAATCGATTGCAGGAAGAACAGTGCGTAGAACTGGCCCGTGTACCAGACCACGCCCTGGCCCATCACGCCGCCGAGCAGCGCGATCAGCACGAGCTTGGCGTTGCTCCAGTTGCCGAAGGCTTCGGTCAAAGGCGCTTTCGAGCCCTTGCCTTCATCCTTCATCTTCTGGAACACCGGCGATTCATTCAGCTTCAGCCGGATGATGACGGAGACGCCGAGCAGAACCACCGAGAGCAGGAACGGAATGCGCCAGCCCCATGCCGCGAAGTCGGCTTCACCGAGAATGGTGCGGGTGAAGAGAATGACCAGCAGCGACAGGAACAGGCCGAGTGTCGCGGTCGTCTGAATGAACGAGGTGTAGTAGCCGCGCTTGCCGGGAGGCGAATGCTCCGCGACGTAGGTCGCCGCACCGCCGTACTCGCCGCCGAGCGCAAGGCCCTGCAACAGGCGCAGGGCGATCAGAATGATCGGAGCCGCGATGCCGATGGTGGCAGCGTTCGGGAGCAGGCCGACGATGAAGGTCGACAGACCCATGATGAGGATCGTGACAAGGAAGGTGTACTTGCGGCCGACGAGATCGCCGATGCGGCCGAACACGATGGCGCCGAACGGGCGCACCAGGAAGCCGGCGGCGAAAGCCAGCAGTGCGAAGATGTCACGGGTCGCCGGCGGATAGGCGCTGAAGAACTGCGCGCCGATGATCGCGGCGAGCGATCCGTAAAGATAGAAGTCGTACCACTCGAAGACGGTGCCGAGCGACGATGCGAAGATGACGAAACGTTCGTCCTTCGTCATGCCGCCCGCTCGTGGCGAGGTCGTAGTCATTGTGGCCATTTCAAAGCTCCCCAAACGTGTTGCTGAAAATTCGCTTCGCGCGCCGCTCTTTCGCCGGCTGAAAAAGTGCGAGAAGTTCGTAATCAAGGTAACATCGGCGTGAAACCCGGCCCTATAAGACTTTCGGCCAGCCAAATGGGTAGGAAGGGGCACCGTGCAGTGCACAATCGTTGCGATCAGCGACCGGTGAGCTTGTTGTTTTTGTTCCCGGGTTGCATGACTGAACAACGCGGTAAACACTCGAATTCAATATCGTTGCCGCGCCTAATCAGCTATTGCATGCGGAATAAATGACCATCGCCACCAGCACACATCTCGTTGTCGCCGACGATCATCCGCTTTTTCGTGACGCCCTGCGACAAGCAGTCGCGACTGTCGTCGCGTCGGCGCGGATCGATGAAGCGGGGTCGTTCGAGGAGTTAACGGCGCTGCTTGAGCGCGAATCCGACGTCGATCTGATCCTGCTCGATCTGTCGATGCCGGGAATCAGCGGGTTCTCGGGGCTGATCTATCTCCGCGCGCAATTCCCGGCGATCCCTGTCGTGATTGTCTCGGCCAGCGACGACGCCGGCACGATCCGCCGGTCGATGGACTTCGGCGCATCCGGTTTCATTCCCAAGCGCTTTGGCGTCGAGACGTTGCGTGAGGCGATCGGCAGGGTGATGAACGGTGACGTCTGGGTGCCGGCCGATGTCGATCTGTCCGCCGCGGCCGATCCCGACATGACCAGATTGCGGGACCGGCTGGTGACGCTGACGCCCCAGCAGGTCCGGGTGCTGATGATGCTGTCGGAAGGCCTGCTCAACAAGCAGATCGCCTACGAGCTTGGCGTGTCGGAAGCGACGATCAAGGCGCACGTATCCGCCATTCTGCAAAAACTCGGCGTTGAAAGCCGGACCCAGGCGGTGATCGCAGCGGCGAAGATCGCCGGTGGGGAGTGGAAACAGGCTGACCCCGCGAAATAGCCGTCAGCCGGGCGCGAACAGCTTCTGCAAAAGCGATGGATCAATGATTGAGGCAGTGATTTGGGATTTTGGCGGGGTCCTCACCACGTCGCCGTTCGAGGCCTTTGCGCGGTTTGAAAGGGAGCGCGGCCTTCCTCTCGATATTATCCGGCGGACCAACGCCGCGAACCATTTCGAGAATGCGTGGGCGAAGTTCGAGCGCGCCGAAGTGGATCTTGCGACCTTCGATGAACTGTTCGCGGCGGAATCGCTGGCGCTCGGCGCCGAAGTCCGGGGCCGCGATGTTGTGCCGCTGCTGTCGGGCGATCCGAGGCCGGAGATGGTCGAAGCACTGCGGCGGATCAAGCAGCGATTCAAAACCGGCTGCATCACCAACAATCTTCCCGCCAACGCCATCGGCAGTTCCGGCGGCCGCGCGCTCTACGTCGCGGAGACGATGGCGCTGTTCGATCACGTCATCGAGTCGGCGAAGATCGGCTTGCGCAAACCCGATCCGCGAATCTATCAAATGATGGTTGAGGCGCTGGGCGTCGATCCGAACAGGTGCGTCTATCTCGACGATCTCGGCGTCAACCTGAAGCCGGCGCGGGAGATGGGCATGACCACCATCAAGGTGATCGATGCGCCTCAGGCGATCCGTGATCTGCAAGCTGCGACGGGGCTTGCGCTGGGTGATCTCGTTCGCGCCTGAACCATTCCTCTATTCGGCGGCCACCATCTGCTGCGCCCGCCACTGCGCGAGCAGCGCGCGCAAAGCGGCAGGCTTGACCGGCTTGTTGAGCACGACGATTCCATCCTCGCGTGCGGCATCGCGCACATGCGGGCTGCGGTCGGCCGTGATCAGGATTGCAGGAATGCCATCGCCAAACCGCTGCCGGATGTCCCGGATCGCCGCGATGCCGTTGCCGCGGTCGAGATGATAGTCGACCAGCAGCCCGGTCACCCGCTCGTTGGCCGCCGCAATGGCGTCCGCGGCGGTCACCGGATCGACTGCGGCGATCACCTTGGCGTCCCAACCGGTCAGCAGCGTCTTCATGCCGTCGAGAATGGCGCGGTCGTTTTCGATGCAAACGATGAGAGTGCCGCTCATTGGCGCCTTGGACGAGACGCTGGTGCCGGACACCGTCGCGGTATGGGTGACGGTTTTTGCAATCGGCATCGTCACCGAGAAGCGCGATCCGCCGCTGCGGTTCGAATCGACCACGATGCGGTGGTTCAGAACCCGCGCCAGCCGCTCGACAATCGACAGGCCGAGGCCCAGCCCGCGCGCGATCCGGGCGCCCTGATCGAGCCGGTGGAATTCCTTGAAAATCTCGGCGCGCTTCGGAATCGGAATGCCGAGGCCAGTGTCATAGATTCCGATTTCGAGCGACTTGCCCCTGCGGCGGCATCCGACCAGAACCCGGCCCTTGGGCGTGTACTTGATGGCGTTCGAGATCAGGTTTTGCAGCAGCCGCCGCAGCAGCACACGATCCGAGGAAACTGCAAGCGAGCAGGGCACGAAGGTGAGTTTCAGCTTTCGCGCCTTTGCGATCGGCGCGAACTCCACTTCCAGCGACCGCATCAGGTCGCTCATGCGGAAGCTGGAGATCGACGGCGTCATGGCGCCGGAGTCGAGCCGCGAGATGTCGAGCAGCGCACCCAGGATTTCCTCGATGGCTTCCAGTGAGTCGTCGATGTTGCCGACAAGGCGGGCATCCTCGCCGCCGTCCTGCCGCTCGACAAGGCTGGTGACATAAAGCCGTGCCGCGTTGAGCGGCTGCAGAATGTCGTGGCTGGCGGCGGCAAGGAAGCGGGTCTTGGAGATGTTGGCTTCCTCGGCGGTGCTCTTGGCCCGCGCCAGTTCGCTGTTGAGGCGCGTCAGTTCCTCGGTGCGTTCGCGAACCCGCTTCTCCAGCGTGGCGTTGGCGCGCTCCAGCGCTTCCGCCGCTTCAAAGCTCGGTGTGATGTCGGAGAAGGTGATCACCAGCGCGCCGCCCGGCATCCGGTTGGCGCGAACCTCCACAACCATGTTGCGGTCGGTCAGCCGCTCCAGATAGGGCTCGCCCTCGGTGGTGTAGGCGGCGAGCCGGCGTTGCAGCATGGCAGGATCGGCATCCTCTGTCTGTCCGTTGCTGCCGATGAATTCAAGAATCTCGACCAGCGGAATCCCGATCTGTGAATACTGCGCGGGCAGGTCGAGAATCTCGCCGAATTGCTGGTTCGATGTGATGAGCTGCAATTCCGGATTGAACACCGCGATGCCCTGGCGGACGTGGTTGAGTGCCGTTTGCAGCATTTCGCGATTGAAATGCAGCGCGGTGTGCGCGTCGTCGAGCAGCTTGAGCGCGGCCTTGGCTGACACCGCGCGCTTGCGCAGCAGCAGCGACAGCACAAGCCGCGACGACGCCGCGCCGATCGACGATGCGATCAGATGTTCGGCATGGCGCAGCAGGCGGAAATCCGCAGGCGCCGCACGATCGATATTGACGTGGTGGCTGGCGGCGAAGGTTTCGAACGACTGCTGCGCGCGTTCCGGACCCAGATACTGCGCCACCGTGGTGAGCAGGTCCTGCACCGTCACCGTTGTACGCCAGCGCCTGAAATTCGGCGCGATCGGCGCCAGTTCGTTCGGCACGAACAGATCGGCCTGAACCCGCTCGATGGATGTCGGCTGGCGCAGCAGCGACAGCACGACATAGGTCAGAAGGTTGAGCGACAGGCTCCAGAACACGCCATGGATCAGCGGGGCCATCTCGGTGCCGAGCAATGCCCGGGGCCGCAGCGCCGCGATGCCGAACAGGCCTTCATTCAGCCAGATCACGCCGCGCGGATCGACATCGGCGAAGCTCGGCAGGAACAGCGTGTAGGCCCACACCGCAAAGCCGATCAGCATGCCGCCCATGGCGCCGCGCGCGGTCGCGCGCCGCCAGAACAGTCCGCCGAGAAAGGCCGGCGCCAGCTGGGCGACGGCGGCAAACGAGAGCAGGCCGATGGCAGCGAGCTGCGCGTTGCCGAGCGCGTGGTAGTAGAGATACGCCATCGCCATGATGGCGAAGATCGCGACCCGGCGCACCTTGAGCAGAAAGCCGCCGAAGTTCGCCTTCCCCGCCTGCGCGGCAGGCCGCCGTTTCAACACCAGCGGCACAACGATGTCATTCGACACCATGATCGCAAGCGCCACGCATTCCACGATCACCATGGCGGTGGCCGCGGACAGGCCGCCGATAAACACAATCACGCTGAGCCATGTGGCACCTGCCTGAATCGGCAGCGCCAGCACGTACATGTCGCTGTCCGACGCGCCGAACGGGAAGGTGACAAGACCGGCAATCGCGATCGGGATCACGAACAGGTTGATCGCGACCAGATAGAGCGGGAACAGCCAGCGTGCGCGGCGAACCTCGGCCTCGGTCGAGTTCTCGACGACGCTGACGTGGAATTGCCGCGGCAGCAGCATGATCGCCAGAAACGAGAGCAGCGTCATGGCGGCGAAATTGCCGATCGACGGCGCGGTCTCGATGGCACGCACCGCCTCCGGCGTCTTCATGGCGCGCTCCCACAGATCGGACGGCCCGAACATGACGAAGGTCACGAACACGCCTGCGGCGATGAAGGCGACCAGCTTGACGAGGGATTCCGTCGCGACCGCCAGCATCAGGCCGTGCTGGTGTTCGGTGGCATCGGTCTGACGCGTTCCGAACAGCACCGCGAAGGCAGCAAGCGTAATGGTGACGATAAAGGCGATGTCGCCGATATAGGGAATGCTGGAAACATCCTGATCCTGATTGAGGATCGTTTCCAGCGACGACGCGACGGCCTTCAGTTGAAGCGCGATGTAAGGCACCGAGCCGATGATGGCGATGGCGGCAGCGGTTGCCGCGACCGCCTGGCTCTTGCCGTAGCGTGCGGCAATGAAGTCGGCGATCGAGGTGATGTTCTGCGATTTCGCCAGCTGGATGACGCGCATCAGCAGCGGCGTGCAGAACGCGATCATCAGGATCGGTCCGACATAGATGGCAAGAAACTCGACGCTGGTTCGCGTGGCGAGGCCCACCGAGCCGAAGAACGTCCAGGACGTACAGTAGATCGCCAGCGACAGAGGATAGATGATCGTGCCGAGGCGGCCGCGCTGGACCTGCGTCAGCCGCTCGCCGTAACTTGCGACCACGAACAGCAGGCCGATGTAGCCGAAAGCGGCTGCGATCACGCCCCAGTCATGCAGCATCGAATTAATCCCTGACGTCAGGGCACGATCCTCTCCGAAAACCGGTTCCCGACTTTTCGGGACCGCGCTTGGCCAACGCCCGGTGTGACCTTAACCCGGTCCGATATCACGCGCATCTGAACTCGGGGTGTCCGCTGGGCGGACAAGAATATTGGCACACAGGCCCGAATCAGGTATTACACGTAATAGTTGCATTACCAGTGTAACGCACTTCGGGGGCGGGTCATGGGTCAGATGCTACCTGTCAGGGATGCCCCGATCGCTATCGTCGATGACGATGCATCGGTTCGTGATGCGCTGTCGCTGCTGCTGAAAATCGACGGCTTCATCCCGGAAACATTTGCAGACGGCGAGTCATTTCTGGGGTGGTTGCAATCATCTGCCCCGTCTTGCGTCATTCTCGATATTCAGCTTCCGGGCCGTTCCGGGCTCGCGGTGCTGAGGCAGCTCGCCGACATCCATTTTGCGCCACCGGTCTTCGTCATGTCCGGTCAATCGGACGTGGCGATGGCGGTGGAAGCCATGAAGCTCGGTGCGCTGGATTTTCTCGAAAAGCCATTTTCTGCCGGTGCCATGATCGAGCGTGTTCGCGAGGCCGTTGTGATCTATCGCCGCTCTGCTGCCGGGCATATCGATGGTCTGGCCGATTTTCCGGGGATCGAGCTTCTCACCCGGCGTGAGCGGGACGTGCTGGGTCAGGTCGCCCACGGCGCATCGAACAAGGAGGCAGGGCGGCGGCTGGGCATCAGCCCGCGGACCATCGAGGTCCACCGCGCGCGCATCATGGACAAACTCGGTGCACGAAATGCCGCCGACCTGATGCGGATCGTGTTGGGGAATGCGCCGTCACCGGTGCGGCAGATCGTCAGAGCCGGCTAAAGCCGGAACGATCGGTCAGCCGTCAGTTATTCAGCCGCCAGGGGCTTGGCGTGCAGCGGCAGATCGAGCTGCTCCCACACCTGGACCAGCGCCTCGGCAAGGGCATCGATCAGCGCATCCTCATGATACGGCGACGGCGTAATGCGCAGGCGCTCGGTGCCCTTGGGCACGGTCGGATAGTTGATCGGCTGAATATAGATGCCGTGCTGTTCGAGCAGAAGATCGCAAGCCTTCTTGCAGCGCTCGGGGTCGCCCACGAACAGCGGCACGATATGGGTGTCGCTCGACATTACCGGAAGACCGGCAGCGGTCAGAATGGCCTTGAGCCGCGCGGCGCGGTCCTGATGACGCTCGCGCTCCCAGCTCGATGATTTCAGATGCCTGATCGCAGCCGTCGCAGCGGCGCAGATCGCCGGCGGAAGTGCGGTGGTGAAAATAAAGCCCGGCGCATAGGACCGCACTGCATCCACGAGCTTTGCGCTGCCGGCGATGTAGCCGCCAAGGCAGCCGAACGCCTTGGCCAGCGTGCCCTCGAGAATGTCGATCCGGTGCATCACGCCATCGCGCTCGGCAATGCCGCCGCCGCGCGGGCCGTACATGCCGACCGCATGAACCTCGTCGACATAGGTCATCGCGCCATAGCGCTCGGCGAGATCGCAGATCTTCGCCAGCGGCGCCACGTCGCCGTCCATCGAATAAAGGCTTTCGCACACCACCAGCGTCGGGCGGCCCGCATTGGCGCGCAGCAGCTCTTCGAGATGCGCCACGTCGTTGTGGCGGAACACAAGATACTGCGTACCGGACTGGCGGATGCCCTCGATCATCGAGTTGTGATTCAGCGCGTCCGAGAGGATCAGGCAGTTCGGGATCAGCTTCGCCAGCGTTGCGATGCCGGTCTGGTTCGAGACGTAGCCCGAAGTGAACACCAGCGCCGCTTCCTTGCCGTGCAGATCGGCAAGCTCCTGCTCAAGCTGGATCAGGGAATGGTTGTTGCCCGCGATGTTGCGGGTGCCGCCGGCGCCGGTCCCGGTGCGGGTGGCGGTCTCGACCATTGCGCCCACCACCTTGGGATGCTGGCCCATGCCGAGGTAGTCGTTCGAGCACCACATCACGATGTTGCGCTGGCCCTTGGGTGAGTGCCAGACCGCATGCGGATAACGGCCGGCGATCCGCTCCAGATCGGCGAATACGCGATACCGCCGCTCGTCATGGAGGCGACCGAGGGCGTCATCGAAGAACTTGTTGTAATCCATCACAAAAACCCTGATGGGGACCCGGATTACGGCAGCCGGCCCAAGGATTTACCAAGCGGTCTTCTGTCGCGCGCAGGGTCTTTTTAGAGCTTTTCCAGCTTTGATGTCGAGGCTGTTTTCGCCGGTCATGTATGCGGCTGGCGAGGAGTTGATCGAGATCAATCCCGCCAATCAGCGTGCCGGTACCAAGATCAGGCTGCGGTGAAGCGCAGCACGCCATCCGTGCCGAGATTGGATTTCAGACGGCCATGGGCGAGCATGTGATTGACGTGCGCGATCAGTTCGCCGGCGGCAAAGCCAGTCTGGTGGGCGTCAAGCACATGCTTGTGGAACACCACCGGCACCAACTCCGCCGAAGTCTTCGGCGACGTGCGGCAGGCATCGGCGATCAACTTGCAGCGCTCTTCATGATGATCGGCCAGCTGCTTGATTCGGGTCTTCACCCCGTAGAACGGAACGCCGTGTCCCGGCAGCACCAGCACGTCGTCCGGCAGCAGGCCGGTGAGTTCGGCAAGTGACGTGAGGTATTCGCCGAGCGAGTTGGCCTCGGGTTCGACCGCCCACACGCTGACATTCGGCGAAATCTTGCTCAGCACCTGATCCGCCGACAGGAAAATGTTGTCGGCCTCGCAGTACATCATGACCTGATCGAGCGCGTGGCCGCCGCCGGTGATGATGCGGAATGTGCGCGACCCGATGGTGATCTCGTCACCCTTCGACAGGCGGTGAAAGGAAGCCGGAAGGATCGACACGCGCGCGAGATAATCCATACCCCGGCCGAGCAGCGCTTCGGTGATCTCCTCGTCCATGCCGTGGCGGCGGAAGAACAGACGCTGCGCCAGTTTGCGCTCGGGCGAGCCGCGGTGCTGGTGATACGCCGCCTGCAGATACTCCACCTGCGACATGTGAAGTTCGCAGTTGAAGCGCTCGACGACCCAGCCCGCTAGTCCGACGTGATCGGGATGCGCATGCGTCACGATCAGCTTTGTGATCTTGAAACCCTTCAGCGGCCCTTCGAACAGTGTCGTCCATGCGGCGATGGTGGCTTCGTTGCCGATGCCGGTATCGATCATGGTCCAGCCGTCGCCGTCGGCGAGCAGATAGATGTTCACATGGTTGAGACGGAACGGCAGCGTGAGCCGCACCCACATCAGGCCGGGCGCGATCTCGATCGCTTCATCCGGCTTGGGCGGCGTCTCGATCGGATAGCGAAGGCCATCCGGGGCTGCGGTCCTTGGGGCGGTTTTGGTGTGCATCGTCTCGCAATCTTGTTTTTCAGGGTCCGGCTTAACGCGGCAATCGGTGCCGCGCTAGTGTTCCGGCCCGCCAAAGCTCACGTTTTACGGGGCGCGCGGACATGGTTGCCATGCAGGCAGCCATGCCTCGGTGTTCCTTGGCGTTTCAAACAGCGTCAGGAAGCGGCTGCGCCGGACACCGTGGCCGCTGCTGGCTTCGCGTCCACATGCGTATGGTTGTGCGGCTTAGCGTCGTCGAGCTTCGATTTGATGCCGAGACGATCGAGCAGATCGGCGTCGCGCACGGTCTGCGGATTCTTGGTGGTCAGCAGCACGTCGCCGATGAAGATCGAGTTCGCGCCGGCCACGAAGCACAGCGCCTGCAATTCGTCGGTCATGTACTGGCGGCCGGCGGACAGGCGAACGACACTGCGCGGCATCATGATGCGCGCGACTGCGATCATACGCACCAGCGCGATCGGATCGGGGCGCTCGGCGGTGTCGTTGACCGGCACGCCCTTGACCTCGTTCCACATGTTGATCGGAACGCTCTCCGGATGTTCGGGAAGGTTCGCCAGCAGCGCCAGCATGCCGAGACGGTCATCGACCTGCTCGCCCATGCCGATGATTCCGCCGCAGCAGACCTTGAGGCCGGCTTCGCGCGCATGCGCCAGCGTGTCGATGCGGTCCTGCATTGTGCGCGTGGTGATGATCTTGCCGTAGAACTCCGGCGAGGTGTCGACGTTGTGATTGTAGAAGTCGAGGCCGGCGTCATGCAGACGCTTGGCCTGTGCATCGGTCAGCATGCCGAGCGTGACACAGGTCTCCATCCCGAGCCCCTTCACGGCGCTCACCATGTCGCAGACCTTGTCGAGATCCTTGTCCTTCGGATTGCGCCATGCCGCCGCCATGCAGAAGCGTTCCGCACCGGCTTCCTTGGCGCGCTTGGCGGTGGCCACGACATCGTCGTGATCCATCAGCTTCGAGGCCTTGAGGCCGGTGTCGTATTTGGCGCTCTGCGAGCAGTAGCCGCAATCCTCCGGGCAGCCGCCGGTCTTGATGCTGAGCAGGCTCGCGGTCTCGACGTGATTGGGATCGAAGTTGCGGCGGTGAATGCTCTGCGCCTGGAAGATCAGATCCGCGAAGGGGAGATCATAGAGCGTCTGCGCTTCAGCACGGGTCCAGTCGTTGCGTGGCTCGATCAGCGCGTCCCTGCCCATCGACGTTCCGCCCTTCACATCCGAACTCGGCACTATGCTCATGCGCTAACCCCTTACGTGTTTTAAGGCGTCGCCCTGAAGCGCCGCTGTCTTGGTTCGTCGGGCAGAAAGCGATGTCTCGACGGCACGCGCGATTTCCCCGGATCGAGACTAGCAAGGACCATGGAGGTCCAGAAGAGTCAATCAGGAGTGTAGTTCGGTGCGCGGACGTATGGCTAAAAGCAGTAGCAAATCATGCTGTTCCGCCAAGCGCAGGGTCTGCATTTTCGTTCTTGCGCGCGTCTTTAACGAATTGGGGCCCGAAGCAGAAAGCTCCGGGCCCCAAAACAGAATGCAGGCATGCCAGATGGCATAGCGTCTAGACGCAATATTACGCAGCCCGGATATTGAGCAGGAAGGCATCGACCTCTGCGCGAAGCGTGTCGGCTTCACGGCGAAGTTCGTTCGATGCGTTGAGCACTTCGCCGGCCGCGGTTCCTGCCTCGCTCGAGGCGCGGCTCACGCCGACGATGTTGCTCGACACTTCCGCAGTGCCGCTCGCGGCGTGCTGGATGTTGCGCGCGATCTCGCGGGTCGCTGCGCCCTGTTCCTCGACGGCGGCGGCGATGGCGGTGGTCACCTCGTTGATCTCGCCGATGGTCGAGCCGATGCTGCGGATGGCGCTGACCGCCGATGCCGTGACGTTCTGCATGCTGGCGATCTGGGTGCGGATCTCGTCGGTCGCCTTCGCCGTCTGTTCGGCGAGGCTTTTCACCTCCGACGCCACGACCGCGAAACCGCGCCCGGCTTCGCCGGCACGCGCGGCCTCGATGGTGGCGTTGAGTGCGAGCAGGTTGGTCTGCGACGCGATCTCCTGAATCAGGTCGACGACGCTGCTGATGCGGTTGGCGTTGTCGGCGAGACCCTGCATGGTCGTGTCGGTCTTGCCCGCCTCGGTCACCGCGTTGGCCGCGATCTTGGTCGAACTCGTGACCTGGCGGCTGATCTCCTGGATCGACGACGACAATTCCTCGGTCCCGGCCGAAACCGTCTGCACGTTGACCGAGGTTTCCTCGGCGGCCGAGGCGACGGTGTTCACCAGTGCGCTGGAATGCTCGGCGGATGTGGACATGCTCTCCGCCGTCGCCTGCATGACATTGGCGGAGGTCATCAGGCTGTCGAGCGCGGCGCGCACCTTGTCCTCGAAGCTGACGATCTGCTTTTCGATGCGCGACGCCCGTTCCGCCTTGGCGAGACGGTCCTGGTCCTGCTCGCTGCTGAGCGTGCGCGAACGGATCATGCTGTCGCGGAACACCTCCAGCGAATCGGCCATCACAGCGATCTCGTCCTGCTGACGGCCGCGCTTCACCTCGGCGTCGAGGTCGCCCTCGGACAGGCGCCGCATCACGTCCTGCAGGTTGCCGATACGGCCAAGGATGTTGCGACCGACATAGAGCCAGACGAACAGGGCCGATCCGATCAGCGTCAGCGCGCCGAGCGCGAGCATCACCAATGTTGCCACCTTGATCTTGCTGCCTGCCATGGTGGTGGCGTCGGTGGTGTGGGCCTGCACGTCCTCGACGAGCTTTTTGACGCTCATCTCAAGGCCGCGATTGAGCTTGCGCGTTTCATCAACGATCAGCTGGCCGTATTCGTTCGCGTCCATTTCCTTCTGGCGAACCTTGAAGGTGCCGGTCTTGCCGTCCGCCAGCGCAACGACCTTGAGCAGCGGCTCGCGGATGGTCTCGCCGGCGTCGCCCTTCTTCATGCTGTCGAGTTTGTAGAGTGCATTTTTCTTTTTGGAGTCAAACGACTCCTGAAGCGCGGACAAGGTATCGGTGCTTTGTGCGGCCAGCGCTGCGGTCATGTCGGACGCCATCAGGTTGCCGTCGGTAATGACATTGCCGAGTACGTCGACAGCCCGCGCTGCATCCAATGCGTCGTTTTGCGAGAAATTGGCGGACCCGAGAATGGCGTTCATCTGGGTCTGGGCGTCGAGCATGGCCAGCGACGCGGCAGAGAGAAAATCGCTATGTGCCTTGCGCAGCGCAGTGGCCTGCGCTTCGCGCATGGCCGCGACCTCGAGCCGTTCCTTTGCGGCGGCGCCAATGCTGCCGACCATGTCTCCGATGCTTTTGCTGATTTCGTTCATCGAGTCCATGACAGTCTTGTCGGCCCCGAGCTTCGCAATCTCCGCAAGTTTCTCCACAACGATCCGCTGCGTACCCTGCATTTCAGCGGTGCGTTCCTTCAGTGTTGCGTCGCTGTCGGACGCCAGCAGGGCCTGGCCCTGATTGGAGAGGCTGGCGCTTTGCGCCGAGAGCTGGAGGCTTGCGGCGAGCCGCGGAATATCGTTGCCGCTGAGGGCATTCATGATGCCGCCGAGTTGGCTGAGCAGGATGCTTGCGCTGGTGCTGATGACAATCGCCATCCCGGCGATGACTGCAAAAGCCAGGAAGAGGCTTCCCCGGACGCCGAGCTTCATGCTCGGCAGCTTGAAACGAAACAGATTTTTCGCGACCTTAAACCGCAAAGCCATAACCCGAATCCCCCGATTCCCCGTAAAATCACGCGCGGGCGGAGTATCCGGATGCCTGGTTAAAAATTTCAGGAACCAGGGGTGATTTCTGTCAAAAATTTCGCGCAGGGCTGCAATGCGAGGCTTTTGAGAGGGCTGGTGCTGCCAGACAGGATTGAACTGTCGACCTCTCCATTACCAATGGAGTGCTCTACCACTGAGCTACGGCAGCGAACGCCAGACAAGAAAGAGCCAGAACCGTACCAGGTACGTGAATCAGCTGAAAAGCCTCTAAAGGCGCGCGTTCCTTTGCCATAAGGCAACTGGCGGTGCAAGCACCGAGAGGCCCGTTCTTGCCCCCAGGCGGCGGAACTCAGGCTGAAGCAGCCTTGGCGGATTTATATTTCGCCAGCTCCGGGCCGATCCGGGCGCTCATCCGGGTGCTTAAGGCCTCCAAAGCCTTGAAGGGCCGGATCATCACCTCGAATTCGATGATTTTTCCGGCGGAATCGAATTTCACCAGATCGACCCCTTTGAGTTGCAGCTCGCCGATATTGGCGCTGAACTCCAGGGTCACATCGTGGGTCCCGGACACGAAGGTGCGGTGATAGCGGAAATTCTCGAAGATCTGCACGACCGCGCCGAGGATCAGCACGCTGGCGGGGCGTCCCGGGATCGGCAGATGCACGAACGGCGAACGGAACACGGTGGTTTCCGCAAGAAGCGGCCGCAGCACGTCCTCGCTCCTGGTTTCGACGAAGCGATGCCAGCCCCTGAGTGTCTCCTGCACAGAGGGCGCAAGTCCCGGTGCGTCAGCCGTCATTGCATTCTCCCCGCCACATTGCTTGCCGTATCCGATATAAAATAATTCGTCACACCGGCCATGGCCGGTCAAGGAAACGCGCGAGCAGGCCTGTTATGACGGACGACGTCGCAAATGAGCGCAACGCCAAATCGGCCCGCCACGAGCGGCTGAAATCAGCGCTGCGCGACAATTTGAAACGGCGGAAGTCGCAGGCGCGCGGCCGCGCCGGCATGGCAATCGTGACGCCGGATGACGACGCGCAGGCACGGGATGATGCATCGGGCAGGGCCGCTCACCGGCGCGACGATGACACCTGAATCGCCGTCTTGAACCATCGGTTGATTGTTTGGCTGGGAGACACAATCTAGCCTGATGGAAACGGTCTCCACCGAGGGAGATCGGCGATCCTCGGTGCGAATGTAAGGAATATACGTGATGGCGACGGACCAGGCAGCAGCAAATGGGCCGGGCGCCCCGGAATCGGACGCTGCACGTGCGGCATTTCCCCGGTTCGAGCAGACGTTTCCGACATTGACGGAGACGGAGATCGACCGCATGCGCCGGTTTGGCGAGGTGCGTCAGTACAAGGACGGCGAACGGCTGTTCGAGTCCGGCAAGGTCGGTCCCGGCATGTTCGTCATTCTGTCGGGCCACGTCTCCATTACCCAGCGCGACGGCATGGGCCACGTCACGCCGGTGATCGAGCAGGGGCCGGGCCAGTTTCTGGCCGAGGTCGGGCAATTGTCCGGCCGTCATGCGCTGGTGGACGGCACCGCTGAGGGCGACGTCGAAACGCTGCTAATTCCATCCCAGAGTCTGCGTGCGCTGCTTGTGGCCGAAGCCGATCTTGGCGAACGCATCATGCGCGCGCTGATTCTGCGCCGTGTTGCCCTGATTCAAGCCGGCGTCGGCGGTCCGGTGCTGATCGGGTCGCCGTCGCTGGGCGACGTTGTGCGGCTGCAAGGCTTTCTGTCCCGCAACGGCGTTCCCCATCACGTGCTCGATCCTGCTGACGACAAGGATGCGGCGGATCTGATTGCGCGCTATTCGCCGTCGCCCGCCGATTTGCCGCTGGTGGTCGCTCCGGACGGCACGGTGCTGCGCAATCCCAGCGAAACCGATCTCGCCTATGCAATGGGAATGATCGGCGGTCCGATCAAGGACAAGCTTTATGATGTCGCCGTCGTTGGCGGCGGCCCCGCCGGACTTGCGACAGCGGTCTACGCGGCGTCAGAAGGATTGTCGGTAGCTGTGCTCGATGCCCGGCATTTCGGCGGACAGGCCGGTGCCAGCGCTCGCATCGAGAACTATCTCGGTTTCCCGACAGGCATCTCCGGTCAGGCGCTTGCAGGACGCGCCTACAATCAGGCGCAGAAGTTTGGTGCCGATCTGATGATTCCGGTCGAGGCCAAATCGCTCGACTGCTCGAAAAGCGGCGGCGCATTCGGATTGACAACCGAATGCGGTCATTTCCTGAAGGCAAAATCCATCGTCGTCGCCAGCGGAGCACGCTACCGGCGTCCCGCCATCGAGAATCTCGACAAGTTCGAGGGGCGCGGCGTTTGGTACTGGGCGTCGCCGATCGAAGGAAAGCTCTGTGCGCAGCAGGAAATCATTCTGGTCGGCGGCGGCAATTCCGCAGGGCAAGCCGCGGTGTTTCTGTCAGGTCACGCCAGCAAGGTGCGGATGATGATCCGCAGCGGCGGTCTCGCCGACAGCATGTCGCGCTACCTGATCGACCGCATCATGGCGACGCCGAACATCGAACTGATGATCCACACCGAGATCGTCAGGCTGGAAGGCGCCGAAGGCGGGCTTGAGCGCGTCCACTGGCGCAATCGCCGGACAGGCATCGAGACGGCGGGCGACATCCGCAATGTATTTTTGTTTGTCGGCGCCGATCCTGCGACCGCATGGCTGAAGGGCTGCGGCGTCGAGCTCGATCGCACCGGTTTTGTGGTGACCGGTTCGCAGTGCGAGGAAGGCAAGCCGGTCTCGGGGCTGGAAACCTCGGTGCCGGGCGTCTTCGCCGTCGGCGATGTGCGCTCCGGCTCGGTCAAGCGGATGGGCGGGGCGATCGGCGAGGGCGCGCAGGTCGTGGCCGCGCTGCATGGTTTTCTTGGCGACAAACTCGCGCAGCCCCATTAGCCTGTGACAGCCGGACAATTCTCTGACCAAGAGACCATCACATGCCCTGCAAGCACATCGCGGAGATCAAGGATGTCACACCGAGCGCGCTGGGCTGCGAGGAATGCCTGAAGACCGGTAGCGTCTGGCTGCACTTACGAATTTGCCGGACCTGCGGCCATGTCGGCTGCTGCGACGATTCGCCGAACCGGCACGCCACCAAACATTTCCGCGCCACTCAGCATCCTGTCATCGAAGGGTATGATCCGCCGGAAGGATGGGGCTGGTGTTACGTCGACGAAATCATGTTCGACCTGTCCAAACGCAAGACCCCGCATAACGGTCCGATCCCGCGTTATGATTGAACGGCGTCTGCCGGTTATCTGAGCTTCCAAGCGCCCCTGCATTGTCAGAATCGTGCCGATCCTCAAAAGGAGTTTTTTAGCATGCTGTATTTCCGGCGAGCCATTCGCGGCGCGGCCTGCGCCGCGGCAATGGCGGCATCCATCTTTCTCGTGTCAGTCGGCTACGCGTCAGCGCAGTCGGCACCGCAAAGCCGGACCGCCGACGTCAACGGCGTCAAACTGAATTATCTGATCGCTGGCAAGGGCGACCCCGTCGTGCTGCTGCATGGCTATGCCGAGACCAGCCACATGTGGCGGCCGCTGTTTCCCGGACTCGTCAACAAGCACACCGTGATTGCGCCCGATCTGCGCGGGTTCGGCAAATCCGATGCGCCCGAGGACGGCTATACCAAGAAGCAAATGGCGCAGGACATCCACGCACTGGTGAAGAGCCTCGGATTTACCAAGGTCAAGATCGTCGGCCACGACATCGGACTGATGGTCGCCTATGCCTATGCGGCGCAGTATCCGGCCGAGGTCGATCGTATCGTGCTGATGGATGCCTTCCTGCCCGGCGTCGGCGACTGGAAGAGCGTCTGGCTGCTGCGTGATCTCTGGCACTTCCATTTCTACGGCAAAACGCCGCTGGCGCTGGTTCAGGGCCGCGAGCGCATTTATCTCGAGCACTTCTGGAATGATTTTGCCGCCGATCCGGCCAGGTCCATTTCACAGAAGGACCGGAAAATCTATGCCAAGGCCTATGCGCAGCGGGGCCACATGAAGGCGGGAATGGAGGTCTTCCGCGCCTTCGAGAAAGACGCCGACGACTTTTCGGATTTTGCAAAGACCAAGCTGCCGATGCCGATGCTCGTTCTCTCCGGCGAGAAGGCGGGAGGTGTCTTCCTGATCGAACAGGGCAAGCTGGTCGCGACCAGTGTCGAGGGGGTGATCGTCAAGGGCTCGGGGCACTGGCTGATGGAGGAAGCGCCCGGACAGGTGATTCCGAAGCTGGTGGATTTTCTCAATCGCTGATCGCGCGACTCACAAAAAAATTGCGGGAGCTGAGCGCGCGGAAACGGAACTTCTGTTGAACTGTCGTGCGTATCATGTAGCCTTGGATTCATTCCAAACAGGGGCGCATCATGATTTTAGGCATGTCGTTAGCGGGTTTTACGGTTCTTCATCTCATCATCAGCATGATCGCCATCGGCCTGGGCTTTGTGGTGGCGGGTGGGATGCTTGCATCGAACAGGCTGCCGGGCTGGACGCTGTGGTTTCTCGTGCTGACCATCCTCACCAGCGCGACCGGCTTTCTGTTTCCCTTCACCAAGCTGCTGCCGTCGCACATCGTCTCGCTCATCTCGCTGGCGCTGCTGGCGGTTGCAGTCTACGCGCTCTATGGCAAAGGCCTCGCCGGCATCTGGCGCACGGTCTATGTGGTCACCGCGCTGCTCGCGCTCTGGTTCAATGTGTTCGTTCTGATCGCTCAGTCGTTCCAGAAGGTCGCATTGCTGAATGTCTACGCGCCCACCGGCGCCGAGCCGCCGTTTGCGATCACCCAGGGCATCGTGCTGGTGTTTTTCATCGGCTTGATCCTCCTCGGCATCAGGCGATTCAAGACAGCCTGAGACCAACTGGAGAACGGGAGCGTCGATGAAAGTCATTGTCTTCGGCGCGACCGGCATGGTGGGGCAGGGCGTTCTGCGTGAATGCCTGCGCGATGGCGATGTGACGGAGGTTCTGACCGTCGGCCGCAGCGCCACCGGTCAGCCGCATCCGAAGCTGTGCGAACTCGTGCATAAGGACTTTCTCGACTTCTCGACTATCGAGAAAGACATCACAGGCTATGACGCCTGCTTCTTCTGTCTCGGTGTGTCCTCGATCGGAATGGACGCGGAGCGCTACCGCCATCTGACTTACGACATCACGCTGGCGGCGGCGCGGCCGCTGGCGCGGCTCAACCCCGGCATGACCTTCGTGTATGTCACCGGCGCAAGCACCGACAGCACCGAGCAGGGCCGTGTGATGTGGGCGCGGGTCAAGGGCAAGACCGAGAACGATCTCCTCAAGCTGCCGTTCAAGGCCGCTTACATGTTCCGTCCCGGTGCGATCCAGCCGCTGCACGGGGTGCGGTCGAAAACCGCCTGGGTCCAGGCGATCTATGTCATGACCGGGCCTTTGCTGAGTTTCCTGCATCAGGTCGCGCCGAACTTTGTCACCACCACCGAGGAGGTCGGCCGCGCCATGCTGAGCGTGGCCAAGCGCGGCTATCCCAGGCCGATCCTTGAAATGGAAGACATCCATAAGGCCGGGGCCTGAACGCCGGGGCCGGACAGCTGGAAAGTCCGCAGTCCCACGCCCAGCCGACACAATTCGAGCGATTTTTCGGGTATTAAGCTGGAGTACCGGGGCTTTGGGGCATCCGGCGCGCGGTTTCCTCCCCCTCTGAAACGCGCTAAAAGCCACTTTAATCCGCAACAGGGCAGGTTTGGCATGGATCGCATTCGCATTGTCGGCGGCAACAAGCTCAACGGCACCATTCCGATTTCCGGCGCGAAGAACGCGGCCTTGCCGCTGATGATCGCAAGCCTGCTGACCGACGAGACCCTGATTCTCGACAACGTGCCGCGTCTGGCGGACGTCGCGCAGCTGCAGCGTATTCTCGGCAATCATGGCCTCGACATCATGGCGGCGGGCAAGCGCCCGGGCGACCACGAGTATCAGGGCCAGACCTTGCATATTTCCGCAGCCAACATCATCGACACCACGGCGCCCTATGAGCTGGTCTCGAAGATGCGCGCCAGCTTCTGGGTGATCGCGCCGCTGCTCGCGCGCATGAAGGAAGCCAAGGTGTCGCTGCCCGGCGGCTGCGCCATCGGCACCCGCCCTGTCGATTTGTTGATCATGGCGCTGGAGAAACTCGGCGCGGAATTGCAGATCGACGGCGGCTACGTGATCGCGAAAGCTCCCGGCGGACTTGTCGGCGCGGAAATCGAT
Organism: Afipia sp. GW823-FHT06G09; assembly: GCF_058794875.1. Taxonomy (NCBI): domain Bacteria; kingdom Pseudomonadati; phylum Pseudomonadota; class Alphaproteobacteria; order Hyphomicrobiales; family Nitrobacteraceae; genus Afipia; species Afipia sp. GW823-FHT06G09. The sequence continues at coordinate 724,669 of NZ_JBXAHF010000003.1, read as the reverse complement.
TTCCCCAAGGTCACCGTCAGCGGCACCCACGTGGCGCTGATGGCCGCGACGCTCGCCAAAGGCACGACGGTCATCACCAATGCTGCGTGCGAGCCCGAGATCGTCGATGTCGCCGACTGTCTCAACAAGATGGGTGCAAAGATTTCCGGCGCCGGCACGACGCGCATCGTGATCGAGGGCGTTAAGAAGCTGCACGGCGCGCGTCACACGGTGTTGCCGGACCGGATCGAGACCGGCACCTATGCCATGGCCGTGGCGATGACCGGCGGTGATGTGCAACTCGCGGGTGCGCGGCCTGAACTGCTGCAATCGGCGCTTGACGTGCTGACCGAAGCCGGAGCCACCATCACGCCGAACAATGAAGGCATCCGCGTTGCGCGCAACGGCGCAGGTATCAGCCCGGTCAAGGTCACGACCGCGCCGTTCCCCGGCTTCCCGACCGACCTTCAGGCGCAACTGATGGCGCTGATGGCCTGCGCCAAAGGCTCGTCGCACATCACTGAAACAATTTTTGAAAACCGGTTCATGCACGTTCAGGAACTGGCGCGGTTCGGTGCGCGTATTTCCCTTGATGGCGAGACCGCGATCATCGACGGCATCTCCAAACTTAAAGGAGCTCCGGTGATGGCGACGGATTTGCGTGCCTCGGTGTCGCTGGTGATTGCGGCGCTGGCCGCGGAGGGCGAAACCACCGTCAATCGCGTGTATCATCTCGACCGCGGCTTCGAGCGTCTCGAGGAAAAGCTCTCGGCCTGCGGCGCGACCATCGAACGTATCAGCGGGTAACCGAGGGCATGATCCCGAAAAGTGGAAGCCGGTTTTTGGAAAAGATCATACCCAATTGAAATAACGGCGGGGGCCATGTCTCAGAACAAAGCGGCTCAGCAAAACTCATCCCGGCGCAAAATGGCCGCGCTGGATGAAGACGATCTCGCGGTGATTTCCGCCCACATCCAGGATGCGGCGGTGGTCGCGGGCGACATTCTCTGGCGGCAAAGCGAGAAGCGTCTGGTCGTCGCCATGCGGCGGATGGATTGCGAGGACATCCTCGCGGGCGATTGCGTTCCGCGCCGCCTGATCTCGGCGCTGCGCTTCGACCGCGTATTGTCGTGCCAGTCGCGCGAGATCGACATGACCGCCCCGGAACTCCCGCTGACCCTGCTCGGGCTGGAATTCCATCCCGGCAAGAAACCCGGCGGCCAGGTGCTGCTGCTGTTCGCCAGCGGCGGGGTGCTGCGGCTCGAGGTTGAGTGCCTCGAGTGCGAACTGGCCGATCTCGGTCCGGACAATCTGGACGCTGATCCGGCGGACCATGCCGCAGTCACCTAATCTGCCTGCGGACACAGACATTTAGCAACCAATCCGCGCGGTCCCCGCTCGCGGTTTCATTCCGGGAATGTTATGGGTTGACGGTGACGAGTGTGGCGGTTCGCAAGTCCGCAACATTTGTCAGCACGTCCATTTAGCGGACTTGCGAACCAAAGCCACACTAGAACTATAATTTCTAGTGTCCTTTTGAATCGGAAGTTCGCTATGGAGCGTGCTGCAAAATGAGGCGAACTTCGGATTCAGGACACTAGCATCGCGCCAATGACCACGCCTTCAATTGATCCCCTGCCGGACCCTGCAATGCCGATCCGTCTCACCAGTCACAGCGCAGATTTCACCGAGCGCTTCAACGCCTTTCTCGACATGAAGCGGGAGGTTTCCGCCGATATCGACGCGTCCGCGCGCGCCATCGTCGACGATGTGGCGAAGCATGGCGATGCGGCGCTGATCGCGGCGACGAAGAAGTTTGACCGGCTCGATGTGGCGGCAGGCGGATTGCGGATCACGCTTGCAGAACTCGAAGGTGCCGTGAAGGCTTGCGATACCGCGACGCTCGATGCCCTGAAGTTCGCGCGTGACCGCATCGAGGTTTTTCACAAGCGGCAGTTGCCGAAGGACGAGCGTTTCACGGACGCTGCGGGTGTTGAACTCGGCTGGCGCTGGAGCGCCATTGAGGCGGTCGGCCTGTATGTGCCGGGCGGCACCGCGGCCTATCCGTCGTCCGTGCTGATGAACGCGGTGCCGGCGAAGGTCGCCGGGGTGGGGCGCGTGGTGATGGTGGTGCCGTCTCCGGACGGCAAGCTCAATCCGCTGGTGCTGGCGGCAGCGCAGCTCGGCGGCGTGTCGGAAATCTACCGCGTCGGCGGCGCGCAGGCCGTTGCGGCGCTGGCCTATGGCACGGCGACTATCAAGCCTGTGGCGAAGATCGTCGGTCCCGGCAATGCTTACGTGGCTGCCGCCAAGCGTCTGGTGTTCGGCAAGGTCGGTATCGACATGATCGCCGGACCGTCCGAAGTGCTGGTGATCGCCGACCGCACCGCGAATCCCGACTGGATCGCGGCCGATCTTCTGGCGCAAGCCGAGCACGACGCCAACGCGCAGTCGATCCTGATCACCGATGACGAGACGCTGGCGAATGATGTCGCGCGTGCCGTCGAAGCACAGTTGACCACGCTGCCCCGTGCTGACATCGCGCGCGCGTCGTGGAACGATTTCGGTGCGATCATTCTGGTCAAGACTCTTGATGAGTCAGTCGCGCTCGCCGATGCCATTGCCGCCGAGCATCTGGAAATCATTACGGCCGATCCCGAGGCCTTGAGCGCGCGCATCCGCAACGCCGGCGCGATTTTTCTCGGCGGCCATACCCCGGAAGCAATCGGCGATTATGTCGGCGGCTCGAATCACGTCCTGCCGACGGCACGCTCGGCACGTTTTTCCTCGGGTCTCGGCGTGCTCGATTTCATGAAGCGGACCTCGATCCTCAAGTGCGGACCGGATCAGCTTCGTGCGCTGGGCCCGGCGGCGATGACTCTCGGCAAGGCCGAAGGGCTGGATGCCCATGCGCGCTCGGTCGGATTGCGGCTCAATCTCTCATGACAAAGCCGCCGCCAAACGAGGACCCGAACAACCGCGTTGTCGCGGTGACGCTCGATGAGGAATCGATCGGGCGCTCGGGGCCGGACATCGAGCACGAGCGCGCGATCGCGATCTACGATCTTGTCGAGCAGAACCTGTTCGCGCCGGAAGGCGGCCATACCGGACCGTTCACCCTGCACATCGGCATCACCGGCAATCGCCTGATGTTCGACATCAAGCGCGCGGACGGGACGCCCTGCGTGGTGCATCTGTTGTCGCTGACGCCGTTCCGCCGGATCGTGAAGGACTACTTCATGATCTGCGACAGCTACTATCAGGCGATCCGCACCGCGACGCCCGACAAGATCGAAGCCATCGACATGGGCCGTAAGGGTGTCCATGACGAAGGCTCGCGGACCTTGATGGAGCGCCTTGAAGGCAAGGTGCGTGTCGATTTCGAGACCTCGCGCCGGCTGTTCACGCTGATCTCGGTGCTGCACTGGAAGGGCGAGGGCAGCACATGATCCCGAAACGTGCTCTGTGCAAAATCAGCGGGCGAGCCTGACGCATGGCGCGTTCTCCGCAGGCTGTCTTGTTCATGTGCGGGCAGAACAGCGTTCGTTCTCCGACGGCGGCCTGTCTGCTGCGCCATCTCGTTCCGCGCGGGCTGTATGTGCAATCCGCCGGCGTCAGCAAGGCCGATCTCGATCCATTCGCGGTGGCGGTGATGAAGGAGATCGGTCTCGATATTTCCAATCACAAGCCGTGGACGGTCGCCGATCTGGAGGACTGGGAAGGCCTGAACTTCGATCTGATCGTCACGCTGTCGCCGGAGGCGCATCACAAGGCGCTTGAGTTGACCGCGACCTCGGCAACCGAAGTCGAATACTGGCCGACGCCTGATCCGGTGGGTGTCGAGGGCCGCCGCGAATTGCAGCTCGACGCCTACCGTCATGTCCGGGACAGCCTGCAGCGGCGTATTCGTGAACGGTTCGCGCCGGCGGCTATCAGGAACGAGTAGGAAAAATCGTTATAAATCGAGCCCGGACGCGCTGCCGCGCTGTTGTCGGGACCGCGCCCTTCGGATAGTTTCCGCGCCCATTGACCCCTGACCGAAATCGACAAGTCTCGCATGTTAGGCCGTCCCAAATTTGTCCTTGCCTCCGGTTCGCCGCGGCGACTCAGCCTGCTGAATCAGGCCGGTATCGAGCCTGACGCGTTGCGTCCCGCCGATGTCGACGAGACGCCCAAGCGCGGCGAGCTGCCGCGCGCCTGCGCCAACCGTCTGGCGCGCGCCAAGGCCGACGCGGCGCTCAAGTCCGTGCAGCTCGATGATGATCTCCGCGGGTCCTACATTCTCGCCGCCGACACCGTGGTCGCGGTCGGTCGCCGCATCCTGCCGAAGGCGGAACTGGTGGATGAGGCCTCGCAATGCCTGCGCCTGCTCTCGGGCCGCAATCATCGTGTCTACACCGCGATCTGCCTCGTGACGCCGAAGGAGACATTCCGTCAGCGGCTGGTGGAAACGCGTGTGCGGTTCAAGCGGCTGAGCGAGGACGATATCCAGGCCTATATCGGCTCCGGCGAATGGCGCGGCAAAGCCGGCGGCTATGCGGTGCAGGGCATCGCAGGTTCGTTCGTGGTGAAGATGGTCGGCTCTTACTCCAATGTGGTCGGGCTGCCGCTTTATGAAGCGACCACGCTGCTGGGCGGTGAAGGTTTCCCGGTCCGCTTCGGCTGGCTGAATGCCAGTTGATGGCGCGAAATCCGCGCCCCGCGCGAAGCCATGCCCCATCTGCGGCAAGCCGCCGGTCGAGGCCTCCAAGCCGTTCTGTTCGGAACGCTGCCGCGATGTCGACCTGAATCGCTGGCTGTCGGGGTCCTATGCCATCCCGGCGCGCGAGAGCGACGAGGACGACGATATGGACGAGCCGAAATAGGTCTTTCGGGCATTTTCCGGCCGCGCCGAAGTCCTTGAATTCGGTAGGATTTCGAGCCGCCGCCGGGCGGCGCGGCGGTCCTCGCAAAATTCGCACGGTGGCTGGACAGCGCCGCCGCGTCTCACTATAAACCGGCGCTCTCCCTCCAAGCTGTTTTGGCAGCGTTCGAGGCGGCGCCCAGGTAGCTCAGTTGGTAGAGCATGCGACTGAAAATCGCAGTGTCGGTGGTTCGATCCCGCCCCTGGGCACCATCGCTTTCCTAAGCGATTGTTTCCACAGAAGTAATGCAAAATCAGACGCTACGGCTACCGGCTTGATACAAGAGGCTGGTACGAATGCCGTTGGCAATGTCACGCCCCTGGAAACATCCTGATAGCGGCGTGTATTGGTTTCGCAGAGCTGTGCCTGCGGACCTCCGCGAGCCTGTTGGCAAGCGGAAAGAGAAAAAAGTCTGAAAACCAAAGACGCCGCGCTGGCGAAACAGCGCCACGCTCAATTGCTCTCCGAGGTCGGAGCTCGGTGGGCAAATCTGCGCCAAGGCCCTCGTTCATAAGCGAAGCTGCAGCGCATGCGATCGCCGCGGCTTGGCACGACCGTTGGATTCAGCTGCACCGGGATAATCCGAGCAAACCTGGCCGACCAGCTTAGGGGGGCGATGTGGATGGGATGGGCTGGGGAACGCAAACCTGTTCAGACGACGATCTATGAATGGACGCAGGTCACGCGCCAATTTACGGACTTTATTGGCCATGATGACGCATCAAGAATCTCGAGTGATGACACCGGAGATCTGGAGCCCGTTAGCTGTCGCTAACAGGGCAATCGACTACAGGCAGTTAGTCAAACCTGCCTGTAGTCTCTGATCTTAGATTTCACCTTCATTCGATTCGACGTGAAAGCCTTTCGATGTAATGAGCCAAGTGCCATCGATAAAATGCCACGTCAGATAGTCCACGAACACCATCGTATTGACCCTCACGCGAACCTTCGTGAAAGCCTGTGTTTGGGACGAAAAATCGATGAGCAATATCTCATCAGCGCGGGGTGAGTTCGCAGATTTAGGCGACTGGCGCTTATCCAGGATGTCCCGGTAGACCGGTGCAGGCCAAGCAACCATCTTTCCTTCACGGAATCCGTGCAGTTGGACGGTTGGCGCGAAAACCTGATTAAAGCGAGACGTGTCGCAGTCGTACATCAGATCAAAATACTTCTGAACAGCATCAAGCAGGTCGATGGCGTAAGCACGATCAATAAGCCCGTGCGCGGTTACAGCAGTAGACATGCACACTCCTTGTGGACGAAGAAACCCGACGTGGATTGTCTATGATCGTTATCATGCCATCCAAGGCCGGACTCATCAAAAGATTTGAAGTCTATCAATAGCGAAACCGGATCGAATGGTGACGTGTTCTTAAATTCGGATGGCCAGCTTGGCCTGGGTTATTCTGGGGTGCTTTTCCGTGATTCACTATCGGGCGAGTAGGTGGATGGGCGGGTAAGATACTGTAGACCTGTCTACAGGTAACAGTTTCTCCGCGAGAACATTGCAGATGCTCTGGCTTTGGCGTGCAAAGTACTGGTGATGCCATCATGGTAGCCGCCCGCGAAGCTGAGGTCTCAGCAGGCGCTCCATGCGTAGGCGTCCACTTGCATACTTCGCAAGTATCAGTTCAAGAATATGCGTTGTTTCTAGCGCAGCTAAGTAGGTACTCTGCAGGCAAACGTCACGGACAGGTTCGCCAATGCCATCTGGAGGGCAGGCGATTGCGTGCGAAGAGGCCATGTTGAAACTGTTTTATACCCCTCATACATCTGCGCTCGCGACGCACATCGTGCTAGAGGAAGTCGGAGCGACGTATGAGATCGCGCTCATTGATTTTGAGAAAAATGAGCAACGCAGTCCCGAATATCTGAAGATCAATCCAAGAGGCCGTGTCCCGTCGCTGGTCACTAATTCCGGTGTATTGACGGAGACGCCTGCTCTGCTGGTGTATCTTGCGCAACTGTTCCCGCAAAGTCGCCTTGCGCCGATTGATGATCCTTACCTTTTCGCAGAACTGCAGTCATTCAACAGCTTCATTTGCTCAAATCTCCATGTCGCTCATTCCCACAGGATGCGGGGCCATCGCTGGGCAGATGAACCGGCGGCGATCGAGGCGATGAAGCGCAAGGTGCCACAGACTGTGAAAGTTGCGTTCGAGCAGGTCGAGCGTCATCTGCTGCGAGGGCCTTGGGTGCTTGGTGAGCAATACACGGTTTCGGATGCGTATCTTTTCACCATGGCGCAATGGATGGAGGCCGACGGCGTTGATCCATCGAGCTTCCCGAAGGTGCTCGATCATCGCAATCGGATGTCTCTTCGTCCTGCGGTACGAAATGCTTTACGGCAGGAGTTGGGTGATCAGTGATGCAGTCTCTTCTAAGAGAAATCCCAATGCTCCTGACCTTCGACCCGCAGTTGGATATCTGCGTCGTTTTTCTCAGTATCGGTCGTTGCGACTATAGGTTTCGATGAAGGATATGATTCAGCCTATCGGCGAGCGTAACGACGGCTTACCGGAGAAGTCGCCCCTCGGCGTAATCGATGTGTGGGCGCAGATTATCACCGAGCGCATGGCAAGGAGGCCGTGGCTTGAGCCATTGATGCGGTGGACAGGAAGGGCACCCGGTCAGATATTCGAGACCAATATAGCCGAGACTCTAGCGGCGATGGACCAGGCAGGTATCGGCATCTCGCTTCTGTCCGCATGGCATGGACCCGAAGGTTCTCTAATCAGCAATGACGAAGTTGCAGCCCAATTAGAGGCCGCTCCATTGCGCTTCAGGGGGCTTGCAACTGTAAAGCTCGACACTCCAATGGAGGCTGTTAGGGAAATCCGCCGGTGGGTGGATGGTAAGCAGTTTGTTGGCGTGCGTGTTGTCCCTTGGCTTTGGGACTTGCCGCCCAACCACAGGCTTTATTATCCCGTCTATGCTGCTTGCATTGAGGCCAACGTACCGTTTTGTACTCAGATCGGTCATACGGGACCGTTGCGGCGCTCGGAGGTGGGGCGATTGATTCCCTATCTCGAAGACGTTCTGTTGGATTTTCCAGAGCTTACTGTTGTTGGCGGACACGTTGGCTATCCTTGGCTTGATGAGCTAACGACGCTTAGCATCAAGTTTCCGAACTTCTACGTCGACACATCCGCATATACATTGCGCCGTCTTCCGGCGTCCTTTGTTGAATGGATGAAGAGTGTCGGGCAGAAGCGCGTTATGTTCGGCACAAATTGGCCCATGCTGCACCCTAGCAACTGCCTGAAAGACATCGAGAGCTTGGGATTGTCCGAGGTGCAGAAGGCAGCGTTCTTATCTGATAACGCTCGTCGCGTGTTTCGGCTCGCATAACGGCGGTAGAGAATGCTTCCAGCCAGAAAGAGTGCACTTTTCGTCATTCGCGAGCGCCAACGTGATGTACCTTTCGGAATGTCGATGGTGAAAGGCCAAACTTGCGTTCGAATGCGAGGTTCAGATGGCTCGCAGAGCTCATGCCGGTTCGCCTGGCAATAACTTTCAGCGGCAGGTCTGTCGCTAGCAGGGTTCGCGCCTTTTCCAATCTCATTTGAAGAATGAACTGTGCGGGAGTTTGACCGATTGCGGCCACGAACTTTCGATAGAAAGATCGTTCTGAGAGCCCCGAGCGATTGGCCAGCGTTGTGATTCCGATGGGGTGAGAAATTCGAGATTCCATCCAGCTGATCAAGTCGGCAAATGGCTCCCCGGCGGAGATTTGCGCATTGAGCATCTCGCTAAACTGAGATTGATAACCCGGTCTTCGGGCATAGAGCACCATGAACTTTGCGACCTTGTCTGCAACTTGTCGGCTGGTGTCTTGCTCGACCATTGCCAAAGCCATGTCTATGCCGGTTGAAATTCCAGCGGATGTCCAGGCCTTGCCACTTACGATAAAAAGCGCATTTTTATCGACCGACAGACTTGGATAACGCATCCCAAGGTCAACGCAGTCGGCCCAATGCGTGGCCACGCGTAAACCATCCAATTTTCCAAGCTCGGCGAGTATGTAGGCGCCTGAGCACACCGAACCAAAGCGCAGTGCCGCTTCGAAACAGCGTTGCAGCCATGTTCGCGTCCTGGGCAGCGCTATGGCTTTGTGCATACTTGCCTGCCCTCCGCCTGCGACAAGCAAGGTCTTTACCCCTTTAGGTGCGAGAGAAGTCGGCGCTTCCGTTGCGATCGAGATACCGCAGGACGTTGCAACTAAGCCGCCGGACGGTGAGACCACTGAGACATTGTAGATCTGTTGGCCGGCAATGTTGTTGGCAATCCCGAATACAGAGGAGGGGCCGGCAATGTCGAGCAGTTGGCATCCGTCGAAAGCGAACAGCACGGTTTTCTGAATCTTGGGCATTGGCAGAAAATAGCATGAGATTGTCATCTCTGCCAACGTTGGGTCCGCTAATTTTTCGGAAAGCAGTCCAATAAGGTGATCAGCATGAAAGTTATGGTTTGTGAATTTCCGGATGAAGCGTTGCGAAAGAGGTCGGCATGGGAAAGCCTCGTCGCGCAAGCTGGGATTGATAGGCCTGACATCGTTGTTTTGCCGGAAATGCCGTTCTGCGAATGGATATTTGTCGGAGATCGGGTTGATGATGAGCTGTGGCGCAAGGCGCTTCGAGATCACGATCAGATGATCGATCAGTTCGGCGCACTTTCATGCAACACCGTGATGACCTCGAGGCCGATAGAGCGCGATGGCCATCGGTACAACGAGGCCTTTCTTTGGTCGAAGGCTTCAGGTTATCAGGCTGTTCGGCGCAAGTGGTATTTGCCAGATGTCCCGATAGCGCGCGAGACGCTGTGGTTTTCCCAGGGTGATCGAAAGTTCGCCCCTGTCACGAATGACACTTTGCGTGTTGGCTTCCAACTCTGCAGTGAGATCATGTTTCCAGAGCATGCGAGGGAAATCGGTATTGCTGGGGCTCATCTTATTTCTCATCCGCGGGCGGGAGGAGTAGGACGACGATGGCGTGCTGCTTGTGAGCTTTCTGCGGTGATTTCGGGGTGTTATCTCGCCTCTGCCAATCGCCGGTCGTATGACCGAGATCTGTTTTCCGGGGCTAGTTGGCTGTTCTCGCCCGAAGCGGCCTTGCTTGCTGAAACCTCTGTAGCTCGACCATTCGTCACGACAGAGATCGATCTCACCGTCGCGGAACGTGCCAAGGAGACATATCCGCGCGATATGCAGCGCGCTTACTTCGCGCCTTCATTGAACTGAGTGTTCGGAGTTCAAAATGGGTTTTAAGACTACGCTAACAGATCGATTGAATCTGAAGCATCCCGTCGTGGCGGCTCCCCTCGGCCGCGGATCGACTCCTGAATTCCTCGGAGCTCTCGCAAATGCGGGTGCTCTGGGGTTTGTCGCGCTGGGCCACATTCCTGAGGCTGAACTGCGTCAGACACTTTCCGGATACATCGCGTCTGCTGGCGGCGCCGATCGGTTTGGCATCAATTTTGTCTTGATTGCGGACCATATGCAGCGGCTTGAGACAGCCCTTGATGCTGGCTGCCGAGTTGTTTCGTTCTTGCGTGGCGATCCGGCACCGTATGTTCGGCGTGCAAAGGATGCGGGTGCCACAGTATTTTGGACTGTGTCGGGATCCGAAGAGGCCAAACGAGCCGCTGACTGCGGCGTGGACTTTATCGTGGCGCAAGGGCGAGAGGCCGGCGGTCATCTTACCGGCGAGGCGCCGCTTATGACCTTGTTGCCGACGATTGTTGATTCTGCGCGTGGTGTTCCAGTGGTGGCAGCTGGCGGCATAGCTGATGGACGAGGCCTTGCAGCCGCATTATCGCTCGGTGCATGTGGGGCATGGATGGGGACGCGTTTTGTTGCCTCGGCCGAGAGTGGGAGTCATCCTGGGCACAAACAAATGATCGTGGATTGCGGATTATCAGACCTGGTCGAGACAACGTTGTTCGATGGTGGATGGCCAAATTCACCTCATCGAGTAATTGCCAACTCGACCTACAAGAACTGGAAGGATGCGGGCTATCCATCAAATGGATCACGGCCGGGGGAAGGGGAAGCAATCGGGCAATTTTCGGAAGGTGTCCCAATGCTTCGTTACAATGTGGCGACGCCGTGGGCGACAATGGACGGCGATTGGGAAGCAGGACCGCTTTATGCTGGCTTGTCAGCGACGCTCATCCAGGCGGTTAAGCCTGTGGGAGAGTTGCTAGCTCAGATCGATGACGAAGCTGAAAATGCCTTGCGGAAAAATGTGAGCTACTTGCGCGTGTAACTGTAACTCGTCTTTGAGTGTTGCTCTTCTTAAGCGGTCCTGCCCTTTAGTGTATTTTGAGCATTAGCGTCGGACGCGACTTTATTCATCGGCACCTTGGAAAATTGACGGCGATAATCGCTGGGGCTGAGCCTGACGAGGCGACGGAAGTGATGACGAAGTGCATGTGAGCTTCCAAAGCCAACAGCCTCGGCGATTTTCTCCATGGGCTGATTTGTCTGAGCAAGTATTTCCTTTGCCGCTTCAAGTCTTTCGTTGATGAGCCATTGGCCTGGCCATTCGCCTGTGGCTTCCATGAAACGGCGTTCGAAAGTACGTTTGCTCATTCTCGCTTTGCTCGCCATCTCGCTGACGGACCATTGGTGATGAATGTGCTGTCTAATATATTCGAGTACCGGGGCTATACTGGCGCTTACCCGTAAAGCAACCGGGCGTTCCAGAAATTGCGCCTGACCGCCTCCGCGATGGGCAGGCATGACAATTCGGCGAGCAACAGAGTTGGCTGCCTGGGCACCGAAATCCTGCCGCACAATTTCTATCATCAAGTCTATGCCGGCCGCGCTGCCTGCCGACGTATAGATACCGTTGGCGCCACGATAGAGCGAGGTGTCATCGACTTCGATTGCCGGAAATCTTTCGCGCAAGGCGTCAGCGTAGCGCCAGTGGGTGGTGGCTATCGAACCGTCAAGAAATCCGGCCTCTGCCAGGACAAAAGCTCCGGAGCATATCGACGCTAATCTTGCGCCCTTTGATCTTGCACGTCTTAGAGCATCTGTCAGGCTTTGAGGGACAGGAATATCAGAGCCCTTCCAACCAGGGATGATAATAAGATCCGCTCGCTCAAGAAGATCGGCCCCGCCGTCTGGTAGAATGCTGAAGCCGCCATGTGCACGCAATGGTCCGGGTTCAATTGCGCAGCTTGCGAAGCGATACCAGCCTGAACCCATTTCCGGGCGCGGAAGACCGAAAATTTCCGCAGCGATTCCAAATTCGAACGTGCACAGTCCATCATAGAGTAGAGCGGCAACTAATGGACCTTGCATATTTGGCATGATGTTTACGTTGATTGTCATTTGCGCCAATGGCAAGTGAAACTGCGGCATAGCACTGTTGCAGGGAAAGGAGATTTCTCATGCCAAGTGCCGTTACTGCTGTAGCTCCGGCCGCAAGCGATCTTGCAAAGGAGCACTTTGCTGCTGAATTTGCATTCGAGACCGACTGTTGGGACGTTCACGACGCTCTGTCGAAGGGTGCGGACTTCGTTTTGCTCGATGTACGAAGTCCAGCTCTATTCGCGCAGGGGCATGTCGCTGGAGCTATTAATCTGCCGCATGGAAAGATCGTGGCATCGAGAATGGCACAATGGAGCGGTGAGACGATTTTTGTGACTTATTGCGCCGGGCCTCATTGCAACGGCGCGGCGCGTGGAGCCTTACGTTTGGCGGAGCTCGGCCGTCCCGTTAAGATCATGACCGGCGGGATCACCGGCTGGCTTGATGAGGGCTTTTCTCTCCAGTCCGATCAAAGTTGATGCCGATGGTCATCAGGCCAGCCGAGTCGTCCGATTGTGACGACTTGCTGGCCATGATCCGCGATCACGCTAACTACGAGAGAAACGAGGCAACTATTTCCAGACGGGGCCTATTATCTCTCGTGACCGGCGAAGGTGCCCGTGCGCATATCTTTGTCGCGTCCCGACAAGGAGAGCTTCTTGGATACTTCTCTCTGACGATCGACTACTCTCTCTGGCGAGACCATATCTGGGCGCATCTTGATTGTTTGTATGTGACAACCAACGAGCGAGGCAAAGGTGTCGGTGCAGGCCTATTGGCTGAGGCGATAGCCGTAGCTAGAAGGCTCGGTGCGGATCAACTTGAATGGCAGACACCGGAATGGAATGAACGAGGAGTTGCCTTTTACTTGCGCGAAGGCGCCCTTTCGCAAGTTAAGATGCGCTTCAACATCAACTTGTGAAATCTCTGCGCATTTTAATCGCTATTCTGGCTGCATTAGTAAAGCCAGAAACCTAGTCACGGATAGCAGTAAGACCGGATAATCTTTCCGATTGTCGTAACGGAATTTACGTTAACAACGCGGCTATCCCCAACGCGACTTTAGGCAATTGGTGATAGCAACGTCATGTCGGGCGAGTAACCGCTTGGAATTGGTTCAGCTCATGAGAATTCCATGAATCGACTCATTCCCCTAGCTCGCGATAGGTCCGCTTGCTGAATACTCAAATGAATTGTCCGAATCTGGTCCCTTGAGGCAGAGCAGCAAGGCGGATGAGGCGAGAATCCAGGGCTGCAGCTTTTCGGTGCGCCGCAGCTTCTCGATAAACGGGATCACGGAGAATTTCGTTAAAGGCTGCCAGGCTTGGGTACTCTGCAACAAAGCTTAGGTCCCAATTCTCCTCATCCGGGCCGATCAGCATGTTCTCGAAACGGCCTTCCCATACAATCTTTACGCCTAGTCGTGCGAGGACCGGCTCGCTGATACGTCCATAAGTTCGATAAGCCTCGACTCCGGTTGAGGCATGGCCGTCCGGATAGTTCGCATGTTCGCGTAGCCGAATGAGGTTAAGCAAGTGGACCTTGCCGTCGCGCTGGTTGTCTCGATGAGCGATGAAACGCTCTTTAGTCAGGTCAACATGTCCGGTCATTTCTTTTCCACGTATGTAAGTGCTGTAAATCCGCGTGATTCAAGGTTTCATTGCCCGTTGAAATGAGCAGGACGACGCTCAAGGAATGCATCGATGCCCTCTCGGATGTCGTGTGTGGGGACCATCTGCGCGAATTGATTTGCTTCTACTGCAAGCCCTTCATCGATCGACAGATTGATGCCGCGGGTGACGCTCGCAAGACTCGCTCTGACCGCAGCAGGCGGCTTCTCAATGATTCTTGCCGCAAGTTCGCGGGCGCGCATCATGAGCTGCGAGGCAGATACAACTTCATTGATCAGACCGATACGTGCGGCTTCCTGCGCTGAGATCGAGTCACCAGTCAGAATAAGCTGCAAGGCACGCTTACGCCCAATATGGCGCGGAAGGCGCTGTGTTCCACCGAACGGAGGAGGAAATCCCAAGTTGATCTCTGGTTTGGCGAAACGGGCTTCGTCACTTGAGATGGCTAGCGGACATGCCTCAACTACCTCGCATCCGCCGCCGAAGGCCAACCCGTTCACTGCAGCGATGATGGGCTTTGGGAAGTTTTCAACCCGCTTTGTGAACGCCTGGCCGCGTCCAACGAATTCGCGCATGGCAATGCTTACGCCGGCCGCGACACTCGACGAGAACCCAGCGATATCGGCACCTGCGCTGAATGCTTTACCAGATCCGGTAAGGATGACGACTCTGATCGAGTCGTCTCGCTCTATGGCATCCAGGTGCTGCTGGAAAGTGTCGATGAGAGCATAACTAAGTGCGTTCAGCTTCTCAGGGCGGTTGAGGGTGAGTGTCGCGATATTGCCTTCCACACTCATGAGCACGGGTTGGTCAACGGTCATAATAATCTCCTTGCTAGCAGGTCAGGAGAAAATTGCCGGTGTCGACTTAGTCAAACAAACTCATAATCCTCGCCAGCGCATGAAAATTCTTCATTTTGTGGCGAGGGCAGAGGGTCTGATGATCTTGACCGTCAGAATGCCTCAAGAAAATTGAAGTCCAGCTTTCGATTTTTCGGAGCAGTCAAAAGCCAATCGGTTACTTACACTGTCGATCTTGATCTAAGGATCCGGTAACGAAATGAACGAGACGTCAGAACGCAATCCTCTTGCGCTATTTGCAAGTGATGCAGAAGAGCGCAAGAAGCTATCATCTTACCCCGAGCCGTTTCGCTCGCGTATGTCCAAACGCGTAAAACGGCCGCTGGGGGATCTTTTTGGTATCAAAAATTTCGGCGTGAACCTAACGGAGCTTCTGCCTGGCGGGGAATCGTCAATCATGCACTGCCACAGTAAGCAGGATGAGTTTGTATATATTGTGAGCGGAAGACCGACTTTGGTTACTGACCGAGGGGAAATAGCGTTGGCGCCGGGAATGTGTGCAGGGTTTCCTGCGGTGGGCCTTGCTCATCATTTGGTCAATCGGTCAGACGAAAGGGTGGTCTATCTGGAGATCGGGGATAGAACGCCGGGCGACAGTGCGAGTTATCCTCACGATGACTTGGTTGCAAACCTCGGAGCCTCGGGTTGGTTGTTTACGCATAAGGACGGAAACCCGTACTGATGCTTTCACGTGTTTTTCTGGACACCAATGACCTCTTGTCCACCGGCGCATCTCGTTTTTGCAAAAATAGCCACTCGGAGATCGCTACTTGCGTGGCTGTCTGGAGGAGCGCGAAGGAAGACTAATAACAGTTTCAACGTCGTCTTTCCTCGCAGGTTTACCCTGTTCATCGACCAGGGCAACGGTTAGCTTTTGTCCCGTTGCTTTCGAGCGGAGAGACAAAGGCCCCGAGCCTTTCCCGATCCAGTGATCGCTCCACTCCGTCAGCGCTGTAAAAGACAGACCCAGCGACTGTCCCATCTTCGTCAGCGGGTATTCGATCCGCGTCCGCTGTCCCTCCTCGCGATACTCCCGCTGTTCCATCAGGCCGCTCTCGACCAGCCGGGCGAGGCGATTGCTCAGTACGCTGCGAGGGATATCCAATTCGTTGCGGAAGTCGTCGAAGCGTCGCACCCCATACAGGGCCGATCGCAAGATCACGAGAATCCAGCGATCCCCGATCACTTCGAATGCTTTCCAGAGGTTGCAATCGTTGGGCGGTACTGGGGAGCGGCGAATGGGAGGGGTGTTGGTCATTACGGCATTATACACATTATCTGAGTTGCTAAAATGGATTTAGCTTGCTATAGACCTAAGTCCAATAAATGGACTTAAAGGAAGTGCGATGCCGCTTATCTCTGTCAAGGCGCCGGCGGGCGTTCTGAATGATCAGTCCAAAGCTGCTCTTTCCAGAAATCTCGTGGATGTTGCGGTGGAGTGCGAGCAGATCCCGGATGAGCCGAGCAAGCGTGCTTTGTGCGTGGTCATGATCGAGGAGGGAGGCGCCGGAAACTGGACCTTCGGTGGCAATGATCTGTCCGGCATCGTGGCGTTGGTTATTGCGACAGTTACTGTCGCTAAGGGGGTTCTGGACGAGCAAAGCCGGGCTCGTTTTGCCGAGCTTGGCCACAAGGCTGTTGCCGAGGCGTTACCCGGAGAGACGCGCCGGATCTCAAGTTCCTTTCTGTTCAATGAAATCGAAGACGGCATGTGGGGTGTTAACGGACGTCTCTGGAGCCTGCGAGAGCACGCAACGGCGTCCGGCTACAGGCATCTGCAACATCTTGTCGTCGCCAGCTGAAACCGGTGACGTTCTCGCACTACGACGTACGGGAAGCCACGCTGGCAACCACATCGCCTGCGAACGATCCATTTAGCGCATCACAAGGAGCCAATCGATGCTGACACGGCCTGTAGACAGGGACGACGCACTTGAGGATTTTGTTGCCCGTGAGATCACGCTTATCGGCATCACAAAAAGAGTACTTGTGTCAGGAAGTGGACCGGCCGTGATCGTGATGACCGAAATGCCCGGCATCAGTCCTCACGTGGCGCGATTTAGCCGCTGGGTACGCGATGCCGGATTCACGGTTTACATGCCTTCGCTATTTGGGCGCGATGGAGCTCTTGTCAGTGCAGAAGAGGGAGTTGCGGTGATGCAGCGGGCATGTGTCAGCGCCGAGTTCCGTGCGTTTGCTGCCAATGAATCCAGTCCCGTGACCGTATGGCTTCGTGCACTGGCGAAATTCGCGCATGAGGAATGCGGTGGTGCTGGTGTGGGGGCGATCGGCATGTGCTTCACCGGAAATTTTGCGCTTTCGATGATGCTTGAACCGGCCATGCTAGCGCCGGTCGTATCGCAGCCATCGTTACCGCTTAACGATCCGGCCGGCATGGCGATGGCACCCGAAGAGCTTGCTGCTGTGCGCGAGCGTCTTGATCGGGAAGATCTTACGGTGATGGCCTACCGTTTCGCGGGCGACAAGTTCTGTAAGGCTCAACGGTTTGCCGCGTTTTCGGAGGCACTTGGCGACCGCTTTGTCGCGCGGGTACTGCCGGACAGTGCGGCCAGTATGAACCTCCCGCCATTCTTCGCAACCCATGTGACGACCCCCCATAGCGTGGTGACGGCTCATTTGATCGACGAAGCAGGGCAGCCGACGATTGCTGCGCGCGATGAGATCCTGGCATTCTTTAAGCATCGGCTGAAATGACCGGGAGCGTGTGTCTGGAATTCCAAACAAGCCAATGACGTTTAATAGCGCATGAAAATCGTTCAGCTTGATCGCTCACGACAGTTCCGCCGTGCTACAAGCGCGTTAAGGAAGGAGCACGTGATGCGCCATCGATTGCCCCCATTAAATTCGCTTCGCCTGTTTGAGGCATCGGCTCGACTTTTAAGCTTCAAGAATGCAGCAGAGGAGCTTCTGCTGACGCCGAGCGCGGTCAGCCATGGTATCCAGTCGCTGGAAGATTGGCTTGGTACACCATTATTCCTTCGCACGACCAAGGGGATTGTACTCTCCGAAGCAGGCACCGCTTACATTCCGGTGGTGCGGCAAGCGTTGGAGCTACTCGCCAACGGCAGTGCGAATATTGCCAACCAGCAGGGATTAGGGCAGCTCGCAATAAGTATGGCCCCTACGTTTGCAGCAAAATGGTTGCTTCCGCGGCTTCACAGGTTTCGTGAGCGTCATCCAGACATTCGCATCGTCATCGACACCTCGCACGAACGCAGCGAGTTGTCCGATGTCGGGGTGGATCTTGCCATTCGCATGGGACGTGGAAATTGGCACGGCTTCATTGCAGATAAGCTCTTAAATGAGGCCATGGTGCCTGTATGCGCCCCGGCTATTCTCGAGCGCGTGCGAGAGCTAAAGGATATCGAGCAATCGCCGCTGATTCATGTCACTACGGTGAGCGAGGATTGGGCCGCGTGGGCCCTCGGGTGCGGGCGCCCTGCACCGGACCTGGCGAAAGGATTGCACTTCGACACGATCCAAATGGCATTCGAAGCAGCCAGCCAGGGTCTCGGTGTTGCCATCGGGCGAAAGCCGCTGGTCAACTCCGAACTCGAGGCCGGTAGCTTGGTCGAGGTGTGGGAGACGGTAAACAGCAATACCTCGTATTGGCTGATAGGTGCGGAAAGCCGCGCAGATGATCCGCGCATCATTGCGTTTCGTTCCTGGATCCTCGACGAGGTTAAGGTCGATCTGGCTTGAGGTCTCTTCGGACGTGACCCCGATTCATGCGCGAAGTACTATTACTCATTTGCCGTGGTTGGCTACCTATTTCATTCTCGACCAGATTTTGACTTGCAGGTGGCGTGTCCTTTTCTTGCGGGCCTGATCGGATGCCGAGAAAGGGAGCAATATGGCTGGTCAATATGCGGAAAGACGTGTGGCTTTCCGCGCTCTGCATCAGAGCGGATGTTTCGTTATTCCAAACCCATGGGACGTTGGCAGCGCGCGCCGTCTTGAAAAGCTCGGCTTTAAGGCGCTGGCGTCCACAGGCGCGGGCTATGCTTGGTCGCTGGGACGTCAAGATCAGCAGCTAACCTTGGACGAAGCGTTGGCTCATTTGCGGACGCTATGCAGTGCCACATCTCTCCCAGTGAATGCGGATTTCGAAACCGGCTATGCCGACAATGCGGATGGTGTCTTTACAAACGTGTTGAAGGCGATCGATACGGGCGTCGCTGGTTTGTCCATCGAAGATCGCAAGGATAATGATCTTCTGGATTTTAGCGAAGCGGTGAAGCGTGTGCGTGCTGCACGCAACGCCATCGACCAGTCTGGCGAGAATGTTCTCTTGGTTGGACGATCAGAAGGGCACTTTATCGGGAAGCCGGATCTTGCGGCGACGATTGCCCGTCTGGTTGCCTATTCCGAAGCTGGCGCAGACTGTCTTTATGCTCCGGGCATCACCGATCTGTCGGAGATTGCGAGCATCGTGGCCGCGGTCCAGCCCAAACCTGTGAATGTGATGATCACTGGTCCTAGCCCTACCGTATCGGAGCTGGCTGCGATTGGGGTCCGCCGAGTCAGTATAGGTGCATCGCTCGCGGCTGCTGCATGGAAAGGTTTCGATGTTGCAGCAAAAATGCTTTTCCAAGAGGGTCGGCTTCCGCCGCGGGGTTAGTGAGGACGGTACTCCCCGGCGTCGATGCCCGGGATACCTCTGATAGACAGAATTGGATGAACAAAATGATTGCAGTTATCTTCGAGTCGTGGCCCGCACCGGGAAAGATGCAGACCTATCTCGATATGGGAGCAAGATTGGGTCCTCAGCTCGAAAAAATCGATGGATTCATTTCAATCGAGAGGTTTCAGAGCGTTACAGATCCAACCAAGCTTCTCGCTCTGTCCATCTGGCGTGATGAGGCTGCGGTCGATGCTTTCCGCAACTGGGATGTTCATCGCAACGTCCAATCGAATAGCCGCAAGGATGTGTTTCTCAATTATCGGCTGCGCGTCGCAGCGGTGATACGCGACTACGGCATGAACGAACGTGAGCAAGCGCCGGCAGACAGCCGCGCGGCTCACGCTTGATTTGGAAGAATCTCGTACGACTTGAGCATAGCATCGATGCCTTTGGCGATTGCGGGGATCACCAGATCAGCTCCGTCGTCATTGAATTGTCCGGGTGAAATGATTCCATCTTGTTTACGATAATCGGGGGAAATGTGTGGTGTGGTCTGATCGAAGATTGCTGGATCTCCTGAGAATTGAAATCCCGATAGTTCTGGCACCGATGGTCGCGGTGCAGGACGCAGAGATGGCAGCGGCTGTTTGTTTGGCAGGAGGTCTGGGATCGTTAGCTTGCGCAGCCCTTTCCGTAGAGCAGGTGCGTGAACAGGTTGCAAAAATTCGGTCTCGCGTTTCAGCTCCAATCAATCTCAATTTTTTCTGTCATGAAGCTGTCGATGCTGATCCACTCAGGGAGGCCGGCTGGAAGCGCCGGTTAGCGCCATACTATGCTGAACTTGGCTTAGACCCTGAGGCTCCTGTTCATTTTGCCAATCGTGCTCCGTTTGATAGCAAGATGTGCGATCTCATCGAGGAACTGCGACCTGAAGTCGTCAGCTTTCATTTCGGCCTTCCAACTGAACCTTTACTCAGGCGAGTGAAGTCGGCTGGGTGCGTTGTAATGGCGTCCGCCACGATCGTCAGAGAAGCGATTTGGCTGGAAAAGAATGGGGCGGATGTCATCATTGCCCAAGGGGCTGAAGCTGGAGGGCATCGCGGAATGTTCCTTACAGATGACATTTTCACTCAGCCAGGAACCTTTTCTTTGGTGCCGCAAGTGGCCGATGCGGTTGGCTTGCCTGTGATTGCTGCCGGAGGGATTGCGGATGGGCGTGGAATAGCGGCAGCGTTCGCTTTAGGGGCTTCTGGAGTTCAAGTTGGCAGTGCGTACCTGAGATGCCGCGAATCCAAGGCAATATCTGCTGCAAAAATAGCATTTGCCGATGCTACGGATGAATCGACCGTCATAACAAATGTCATGACCGGACGCCCCGCGCGCGGCGTATTCAATAGGATTATGAGAGAAGTCGGTCCCATGTCTGGGTTAGCGCCGGCTTTCCCACACTCAGCCAATGCTCTTGCTCCCTTGAAAACTGGAGCGGAGAAGCTTGGAAAGGTTGACTACACAAATCTTTGGGCGGGACAATCGATAAAGTTGGGACGAGAGTTGCCCGCCGGAGATCTAACGAGGGCCCTAGCGGATGAAGCGATACTTAGAATGAACCAGCTTGGGGCTTGTTCCTAATAACATCTTTAAGTTTAATTGGCGTGCCGATGCAAGTCGCTTTCAATAGTGAGAAGCGACTTGCATCGCAACGCTCGCGGTATTAATTGCCCGAGCGATTATCCCTAAAATGCGTTGAACCGATAAAGATTCCGCAATCTGAATATTCTCCCAAGTATTTGTCCGCCCGTGGTGCGAGGTGTTCTTGCCACGATCTCGCTTGCATCGCTGTTCGCCCTCGGTTCGCCACGTGCTGTCCACGACCTGGCGTGCATTACTGAGCAAATCTGGTAGCTGAAGAAGGTATAGAACTCTCTATAGCCGCGCCGTTTTGCGTCGACATGTTCGGGATGAGTCCGCCACCTCTCCAGTGCTTCTTCGGAGTCGAATTCGACAATGGTTATTCGTTCGCCATCCTCAGCGACAAATCCTTTGTGAGAAATGTAGCCTGCGATAGTTGGAGCGAGTTCGCTCATGCGCTTTGATAAAGGCGCATATTCATCTTGGATATTCGGCTTAAGCCGAGAACGAAGAACGGAAAGAATCATGAGTATTGTTCCTTGATTGTGCTCTACGCTTTTCAGCGCGTCATTAAGGTCGTGTCATACTGTTCGCGTCGCGCCGGGTTTTCAAATGCTTTTCATCTATGATCATTATGCAAAAAATTAAATCGCTGACTGCAATTCCTCGATCATGAGATTGAGGGCAGTATTGAATCGCCCCGGAATTGGGTGGCGCATCAAAGATATTGTGGCGCAAAGATCAAAGTCACTCACGTCGAGCACTTCTAGCGCCTCTCTATAGGGGCTGTTCTCGAATTGCCGCTGGGGCGCGAGAGCGAGCCCGCCGCTTTGAGCAAGCAAGGACAGTTGGAGATCTTCTCCAAAGACTTCTGCGGCAATCTGTATAGGTAACTCTAACCGATCAAATGTACTGAGAAGAGCGGCGCGACAGCCGCAACCTACTGGGTTTAGAAACCAGGGCTGATGGGAAAGATCACTAAGGCGATAAGATCTTTCGTCCGAAAGATTGTGTTGGTGCGCCTTGGCAACAACGAGTATTCGCTCGGTTCCGATTGGAGTCTGTAGCAAATGGAGCGAACCAGCTTGATCAGGCATTAGGAGCCCGATTGCACAGTCGAGCGCTCCTGTTTGTACATCTTCTATCAACTCCTTAGACCAATCCGAGGTGACTTCTAGTTTTATCCTGTTGAATGTTCGTCTAAGCATATTGAATGGAGAGCTCAACAATGTCTCTTCAAGTCCAAACGCGATTCCGGCTTTTAGAACGCCGGAAATATTCTCTCTTAAGCTTCCGCAAGTTTCTAGTTCAGCCACTGCAGCCAATACTCGGCGGCAATGCTCGAGAACATGAGCACCAAATGCGGTCAGTACTGCAGGTTTGACCGTTCGATCGAAAAGAGGGGTAGAACCCATAGCGGATTCAAAATTCTGAATTCGTCGCGTGGTCGCCGGCTGAGTCAAGTTCAGGCGAATGGCCGCTCGGTTTACGGATCCTGTTTCGGCCACTGCCACAAACGCTTCAATTTCGAGGAGATTTCTGGGGCCCATGTTCCGATCCTTGCCAGGACACCTATGGCAGCGATTGTTCCATGCTGAGTGCCGGTTGAGGGTCTGGTGTGCGGCCAGCCAATCGAGCTGGGACGCCGACTGCGGTACATCCAGATGGAATCGATGTTAGGACCAATGAGCCAGCGCCAATCTTGGCGAAGTCTCCAATCTCTACATTCCCGAGCACTGTCGCTCCTGCTGATAACAGTACGCCGCGACCTATTCGCGGAGCGCCGACTGAGCCGTCCAGCAAGCTGCCAAGCGTAACCTCCTGAAGCATCGATACGTCTTGTTCGATAACGACGTCTCTTCCCACTGTGACGCCCGTACCATGGTCGATAAATAGAGCGTCTCCAATGGTTGCAGACGGATGGATGCTGACATGCAAGGCGTGAGTGATGGAGTGGTGAAGTCTTTTGGCAAGTTCAAATTGTCTTCTTTGCCAGAGGCGATTGGAGATCCGATACGCCTCCAACGCGATATAACCCTTGAAGTGGAGAAGAACATGCAGTGGCCCAGAGCAAGCCGGATCGCGTTGCCGTGGTGCATTAAGATCGCGGATTGCTATGTCTATCAAAGAGGGATCATCGCAGTAGATGCGTTCCGCAGTTTGACGGATTAGTGCCTGGTCATTCCGGCTTCCTCTGGTTGCTTTGGCGATGAGATGCGACAGCGATTGTTCAAAATTGATGTGATTGAGTACTGCTTCATGCAACCAAGCAGCCAGTATTGGCTCGGCTTTCGCGGCCGCAACTGCTTGACGCTGAATCGTATCCCATATCGAGACGTCTGCAGTGGGTGGCCCTGAGCTCATACATAGCCTCCGCGGATTAAACAGGTGCCTGTCGTTGAATCATTTTCAGAAATCGGAATGTGGTCTTGGTCCCATTTGATCTTTAACGAGTGTCCTTGAGTAAGGATGTCCGGGACGTCTAACCCTGTATCTTCCGTGCCAGGTTCAATGAGGGCGCCCGTTGATGTGTTGTGTGGGCGTGAAATTGACATAGGAGTGTGAGTTCGGAGGCATGAGAAAATTTTCTCCGCGATTGAAAATAAATCACTCGCGTCAAATCTATCCACGTAGGCTCGACGTGTTTCTCTTTGATTTTGATCCCAGTGCGTCGCCTTGGCTATGTCGCTTATGGGCATGCCTCATTTGCAGATGATGCGTTTGCGTTAGGATGAAGCTTGGCGCATTGCTCTCTGCATCAGTCGCAGAAGGTGCGATGACCGTCTTATGCCACGGAGGTTTTATGCGCCCAAGTATGCTGGACACTCATCCCCTATCGCCGGTTCAGTCTGCCAGACACAGTAAATGGGGAAGTGCTTCACGATCTGGCGTGCGTTATGTCGAAACCGAATCTATTCACTTTCGGATTCGTGAGGGTGGACTAGGCGATCTGCCCGTTGTTTTTTTCGCGGACGGGCCGAACGCGCTCGAGCATCATGATCCGGTCTTCGATCGGCTTACGAAGTCGATGCGTGTTATTGTTGTTGATCCGCCAGGATTTGGCTTTTCGACGCCTAAGCCGAGCTTCGATTTTACACTTGAAGCGTTCACGGATGGTTATGTTGAATTGCTGTCATCGTTAGGCGGGCCGTTTGTGCTTTGCCCAACCTGTACCAACGTTTACCCCTCGGTGCTGATAGCCGCCAGGCGTCCCGAACTGGTAAGCCACCTGATACTGATGCAGGCGCTCAGCTGGGAGCAGGAGAAGATATGGACGAGTAAGATCGTTGATCCTGCTGGCGATTTGGCTAGGCCGTTTCTTGGGCAGGAGGTTAGCTATAAGATGCGCGCGAGTGCGCCGAAGACATGGTATCCTCATGCGCTTGGTTCGTCCGATCTCGCGGAGTCATTTCTAAATCAATCCTGCGAGTGTTTCGCTCATGGTGCGAATTTTTGCCTGGCTTCATTGATCCAGGCCTGGTTCGGGCGTGGTGTTGCCGATCCTGTTTTTCCTTCTTTCAGCCAGCCTGCTCTTGCGGTTTGGGGTGTAGGTGATTCTTCTCATCGGCGTAGCGATAAGCGCTCTCTGCTGGCCATTGCGCCGCACGCTCAATACGTTGAGCGTGAAGGCGTTGGTCACTTTCCAGAGATTGAGGATCCAGAATGGTTTGAAGAGCTGTTGACGCGGTTTCTCCGCGAGACAGCGTAATATACCTGCTAGCTTATTGCCTCTTACCTTGTACGCCTGTTCTTGTTGTCGCACGTCGGCGTATCGGCGTTATGTCGCGAATGTCGGTTAAAGTATGAGTATGTCGAAACATGTTGGGCTGACGTGGGCCGGCAATACGGGGTTTTGAAACCGTCTATTGGGGGACGTAAGCGGGCTCCAGAGTTTATTCAGCGTTTTCGCGGTTTGATTATCGCCCCGTTCACTCGCTTTTGCACAACGAGGTGAAGAATCTCCCGTAGATCGGATGCGGCAGGAGATAACTCAGCTGCATACAGCATCCGTAGCTCGATCGCTGGTAGGGATGGAAGGGCGAACTCTGTGCCCACATCTCGAATGCCCGAGGGCACGCAATGGGACGTTCTCGGCGATATACCGTATCCCGATTGCAAGGCAGCCCAGACACCAGGCAGGCTTGGGGTTGTGAGTGATAAGCGCCAGCGAAGCCTATTTCGTTCCAGGACTTGAAGTGCCGCCTGACGAAAGAGGCATGGATGATCGAAAACAACAAGTGGGATCCGGCCGCTTGCTTCTGATCCGTTCACTCCCTTTCCGCCGAACCACATCATTGGCAACGAGGCGATCAAAGTGCCGCGGTTGGAGGAATTAGGTTTAAAGAAAGCGAGAGCGACATCGAGGCGCCCAGAGTTTATATCTTCCTCGAGTGAATAATTACGGCCAGCACGGACTTCAACGTGGACTGCCGGGCGCTTTCGCGAAAATTGCTTAAGTGCATCGGGCATCACGTCTTCGAAGAAATCCTGAGGGAGTCCCATGCGAACAGACGCAGCAGCTGTCGTCGCGCCAACGGACGCGGCAGCTTCGTCATTTAGAGCGATAATGCGTCTGGCATACATGAGAAGGGAGTCGCCAGCTTCAGTCGGGACAAGGCCACGGCCGTTGCGACGAAACAGCGATTGTCCCGCTTGTTCCTCAAGCTTCTTCAGCTGCATGCTAATGGCGGATTGTGAACGGCCAAGTTGCGACGCAGCCCGGGCAAAACTTCCGAGCTCGAGTCCCAAGACCATCGTGCGCAAAGCGTCCATATCGAAATTAGGTTTCATACTTTCGAATTCCAGAATTGAGATTTCATAACTATATGATATTCGAAACTATCCTCCATTGCTAATGTCCAGTTTGAGCGACGGATTTCGCGGAATGCGATTTGGCGCGCTCCACCTATGCAATGGAGACTGAGATCTTGAGCCAGCTTTTGGTCGATCAGCTAAACAAACTTACGACGCCCTATCTGGCCGATGGTTGTCAGAGAACGGGTGTTCCGATTCGCTTCGCACCGGCGGGGTTGCGTCCACTTACCAATAATATGCGGTGCGCCGGACGCGCGCGGCCGATTCGGCATGTGGGGAGCATCGACATTTTCTTCGAAGCTCTTGAGGGCTCCTCGGTCGGCGATGTCTTCGTTATCGATAACGGCGCGCGTATGGATGAGGCGTGTATTGGCGATATCGTTGTGCTTGAGGCTAAGGCGGCCGGAATCTCAGGCATTGTCGTCTGGGGGTTGCATCGCGACAGTGCAGAACTCAGCGATATCGGTTTTCCAGTATTCAGTATGGGATCGTTACCAACCGGGCCACAGCGTTTGCATGTGCGACCGCCGGACATCCTCAGCCAGGCAATCATTGGCACGCACGTCATTACATTCAAAGATTTCGTCGTGGGCGATGCCAATGGCGTTCTCTTCCTGCCGGAAGATCGTCTTGAAGACATCGTTGCCGCGGCGATTACCTATCGGGAGACCGAGGCGCGCCAACTTAAAGGCATGAAGGAAGGCCGTGGCTATCGTTCCCAGACGCAGTTCAGCGCGTACCTCGCGCGGAGGCAGCGCGAGCCAAGTTACGGTTTTCGTCAGCATCTAAAGGATATCGAGGCTGCGGGCGAAGTCTGAAGACTGCGACAATTCAAACAAGCACGAAGAAGTGCATGCGTGGTCAGTCGTAAGCAGGTGGTCTGCGCGACGCGCCAGGCAGTTGTTGCTTGTAATTCTCCATCACATCAATCGAGACAAAAGTGACTAAAGCTATCGTTATTGACAAGACAGGCGGACCGGATGCGCTGCAGTGGAAAGACGTTCAGGTCGGTGAACCAGGTGAAGGGCAGGTTCGTATCCGGCATACGGCAATTGGCCTGAATTACATTGACGTCTATATGCGCTCTGGCTTGTATCCCATCCCGATGCCGGGCGGCCTTGGGCTTGAAGCTGCAGGCGTGATCGAGGCTGTCGGTTCAGGCGTAAGTCATGTCAAGATAGGCGATCGCGTTGCGTATGCCGGTGGTCCTCCCGGTGCTTACGCGGAAACGCGCGTGATGCCGGCAATTCCTCTGGTGAAGCTTCCAGACAACGTTTCCGATCAGCAGGCTGCGGCGCTGCTGCTGAAGGGCATGACCGTTCAATTCCTGATTCGCCGTACCTACAAGGTGAAGGCAGGTGAAACCGTTCTGCTGCATGCGGCAGCGGGTGGTGTTGGCCTCATTGCCTGCCAGTGGCTCAAAGCACTGGGCGTAACAGTCATCGGCACCGTGAGTAACGAAGAGAAGGCGGCCCTCGCCAAAGCGAACGGCTGCACTCATACGGTTCTTTATACCAGGGAGAATTTTGCGGAGCGCGTTCGTGAACTTACGAATGGAGCCGGTGTGCCGGTCGTCTATGACTCGGTTGGCAAAGTGACGTGGGAAGATTCTTTGTCGTGTTTGCAGCCTCTGGGTCTAATGGTGAGCTTCGGCAATACATCCGGGCCTGTTGCGCCAGTCAACATCGGCCAGCTCGCAGCCAAGGGCTCACTGTTTGTGACGCGGCCGGCCCTCGCAACTTACACCGCCAAGCCCGACGATCTTCAAGCCACCGCCGCTGATCTGTTTGACGTTATGGCCAGTGGCAAGGTTAAGGCGAAAATCGCACAGACTTTTCCGCTGAAGGATGCTGCGGATGCTCATCGTGCCCTCGAAGGCAGCAAGACGGTCGGTTCGACTGTTCTAATTCCTTGAGTTCGAAACAGCGATCACGGAGTGGAAGCCGTCGCTAAATGATATTTGGGATGAGATGCGTGCCCGGCGATTTAAGCTGGCATAAGACAAGCCGCTCTCGCACCAGATGAAGCCGAGCACGGTGAAGAGTCACAAGCGACTCTCACCCGGACAGGAATCCGGCAGGCAGCAAGACCAAACCGGCGTCGTCAACCGCCGCTATGCGTTACCTGCACTCGTCGATCGGATACTGCTGGCCGCCGCCGGAACCGCCGTAAACTCCGATGAAGACTTTGGTGCCCTTTTTGCAGCGGCTGATGCATGCGGAGACTTCGCGCGTGCATTTCGCAGCATAGGTGGCGGCCTGGGCGCCCTGGCCGTTGGCCCAGACTTTGCAAGATTCTCCCTGCTGGGTGCAGGACACGGCGAACGCCGACGAGGATGCCAGGAAAATGGATGCCCCCAGAGCCGCAGCGGTGAAAAGCTTTTTCATAGTGCCCCTCTGTTTGATGAGACGTACCAGAACAGACCGTGCGAGCAGATGTCTGTCGTCGCTATGTGACTTCACTTTGCCCGTATGCGTCAAATGGATAAATCAATCGATATCAAACTTCACGCCTTGCGCGAGCGGTAGGTCGTGGCCGAAATTGATGGTGCTGGTGACCCGGCGCATATAGGCCTTCCATGAATCCGATCCGGCCTCGCGCCCGCCGCCGGTTTCCTTTTCACCGCCGAATGCGCCGCCGATCTCCGCGCCGGACGGGCCGATGTTGACATTGGCGATCCCGCAGTCGGAGCCTCTGGCCGAGAGAAATTCTTCCACCTCGTGCATGTCGGTCGAGAAGATCGACGATGACAGCCCTTGCGGCACGCTGTTGTGCATCTCCATCGCTTCGCCGAATTCCGAATACTTCATGACATAGAGAATCGGTGCGAACGTCTCGCGCAGCACCGGCCCGGTCTGCGCCGGCATTTCGACGAGGGCGGGCGTGACGTAATACGCGGCAGGGTTTTGTTTGTCCTCGACGCGCGCGCCGCCAAAAACCTCACCGCCAGACGTCCGCGCCTCCGCCAACGCTTCCTGCATTTTCCGGAAGGCCATCTCGTCGATCAGCGGGCCGACGAGGACGTCATTCACCGCGAGAGGATTGCCGATCCGGACCGATCCATAGACCTGCTTCAGTCGTCCGACGAATGCATCGTAAACGCTGTGATGAACCAGCAGCCTGCGAAGCGACGTACAGCGCTGGCCGGCGGTGCCGATGGCCGCGAAGGCGATGGCGCGAACAGCGAGGTCGAGGTTCGCCGACGGGCACACGATCGAGGCGTTGTTGCCGCCAAGTTCCAGAATGCTCCGGGCAAAACGCGCGGCAAGACGTGGACCGACCATGCGCCCCATGGCGGTGGACCCGGTCGCCGAAACCAGCGGGATGCGCGGATCATCCACCAGCGACTCACCGATATCCCGCGCGCCGATCAGCAGCGTTGAGAGGTCCGCCGGGATGCCATCGATCTTCGCCGCCGCGCGCTCGAACAGCGCCTGAACGGCGAGTGCCGTCAACGGTGTTTTTTCCGATGGCTTCCAGATCACAGGGTTGCCGCAGACAAGGGCGAGGGCGGCGTTCCACGACCACACCGCGACGGGAAAATTGAAAGACGTGATGACGCCGACAGGGCCAAGCGGATGCCATTGCTCCATCATCCGGTGGTTGGGCCGTTCGCTCGCGATGGTGAGGCCGTAGAGCTGGCGCGAGAGACCGACTGCGAAATCGCAGATGTCGATCATCTCCTGAACCTCGCCTTGTCCCTCCGACTGGATTTTTCCGGCCTCGATGGTGACTAGGCGTCCGAGCTCAGCCTTGGCGCCGCGCAGTTCGTTGCCAAGAACGCGAACGAGTTCGCCGCGCTGCGGTGCGGGAACGGTTCTCCAAGCAAGGAATGCAGCTTGCGCCCGTGCGATCGCTTCGGTGGCGCTGCCAGTGTTTGCATCCTGCACGCTGGCGATCGTCTCGCCGGTGAGCGGCGAGCGCGCCGTGCGTGAGCCCTGAGTGTACAGATTGCGCGGAACGCCGAGCTTCTGAAGAAGCGAATCGACATCGGTTGCGAGAGTCATGCCGTGCTCCGGGAATCTTAGCTTTCGGGAGGCGGAACGAAGCAGAGGATGCCCGCCTCGGGCGTGTAGCACAACACGGCGCCGCCGGTCGGGTTGTGACGCTCAGCGAGAATTCTCTCGGCCGGGACCCGGAGCCAGAAGGCTGACGAGATGTGCCACTTGTGGTCAACCTTGACCTCATAGCCCTGGGCATCCCGCCGCACCTCGGCGGCGCGGCAATCGGCGATCGAGCAGCATTCCGCGCCTGTGCCCGGCTGTCTCAAACCCTTGAACCAGGGCGCCAGTGCCGGGTCCGCATTGTCGGGCGGAGCTGCATGGACCGGCGCAAGGGACAGAGCGATCGCCATTGCTTGCGTCACGAATGTTCGCATGCGGACCTCCGTCGGGACATCTGCGACCGCTGCTCAGGTGGCTTCCGTGAGGAGCATCCCGCTTCCGTTCCGGATCATCAACACAATAAGCCGTCATCCCGCGCCGCAGCGGACGGCCCGCAACCATTCCTTTTCAATACTGGCTGGTGAGGAGTGGTCTCGATGCATGCGGCTGACCGTTCTTCCCGACGTCAAGACATTCAAGGAGCAGGGGGCGACTGCTCCGTTGTTCGATCTCACGACGTATCAGTGCTGCGCCGTTCCCAAGGGAACGCCGCAAGAGGTCATTGAGCGCCTGTCCCAGATTCTCGTTCAGGGCGGAAAGAGCGAGAAGGCTCTCGAGATGTTCAAGATGTTTGGCATCGATGAAGGCGCGATGGACCTTGCGGCCACCCGTGCGCTGTATGCACGGGAATCGCCGGTCTGGATCGATCTGGCTTCGAAGATCAGCTGATTGATCGGCGCTTGGTCCCGTCCCGACCGGGATTGAGCGGTGTTGTCCGCCGATCGGAAGAACGGCATTTGCGCTTCTGCGCAAGCGCGGAGCGCGATAACGGTGAAATTACCGCGCTCCGATCCCGGCTTACGCCATGCTCAGTTCATGCCGGCCGACCACCATCCAGTGCACTTCATCGGGGCCGTCGGCGAAGCGCAGATGCCGAACGTCGGCGTACATGTCGGCGAGCGGCGTCCATTCCGAAATGCCGGTCGCGCCGTGGATCTGGATCGCCTGATCGATGATCTTGCAGGTGCGCTCCGGCACCATGGCCTTGACCATGCTGACCCAGACGCGGGCTTCCTTGTTCCCGAGCACATCCATCGCCTTGGCGGCCTTCAGCACCATCAGCCGCATCGCCTCGATCTCGCAGCGCGCCTGCGCGATGATCTGCATGTTGCCGCCGAGATGCGCGATCTGCTTGCCGAAGGCTTCCCGCGTCAGGCCGCGCGACACCATCAGGTCGAGCGCCTTTTCAGCCTTGCCGATCGTGCGCATGCAGTGATGGATGCGGCCCGGTCCGAGACGGACCTGAGAAATTTCGAAGCCGCGGCCTTCGCCGAGCAGGATATTCTCTTTCGGCACGCGGACGTTGTTGAACCGCATATGCATGTGGCCGCGCGGTGCGTGGTCGGCGCCGAACACATGCATCGGCCCGATGATTTCAACGCCGGGTGTGTCGACCGGCACCAGAATCTGGGATTGCTGCTTGCCCCGCGGTGCATCGGGATTGGTCTGCACCATGGCGATCATGATTTTACAACGCGGATCGCCCAGGCCGGAGATGTAATACTTTTCGCCATTGATGACCCATTCGTCGCCGACGAGCTTCGCCGTGGTCGCGATGTTCTTGGCGTCGGAAGACGCAACGTTCGGTTCGGTCATTGCGTAGGCCGAGCGGATTTCGCCGTTCAGCAGCGGCTTCAGCCACTTCTCCTTCTGCTCTTTCGTGCCGACGCGCTCCAGCACCTCCATGTTGCCGGTGTCCGGCGCAGAGCAGTTCATGGTTTCAGATGCCAGCGGATTCTTCGCGAGCTCCACCGCGATGTAGGCGTAATCGAGGTTCTTCAGGCCTTCGCCGGTTTCGCTGTCGGGAAGAAAGAAGTTCCAGAGGCCTTCTTGCTTGGCTTTCGCTTTCGCTTTCTCCAGCACCTCGATCTGTCCGGGTGTGAAGCTCCAGCGGTCCTTCTTGCCCTCGCCGTGCCGCGTGTATTCGACCAGCATCGGGTCGACGGTTTCCCGGATGAATTTCTTGACGTGTTCAAACAGCGGGCGGACCTGATCCGACATGCGCAGATCGTTCAGTTCATCGCCCGGGTTGAGGCTGTAGTTGGTGGTTCGCGGGACGTACGCGTGAGCCTGTTTCATACAAAGTTTCTCCCATAGGTGTTTCCTTGCTGAAACTCATAAAGCACGGGCGCACTCTTTGGTAGGGATGAGCTGAGTTGCGTCAGCGAAGATGCGGACCCTTATTCGATTTGACGGCTGAAAACCCCGCGCGACATCAGCTTTGCTGCTCCGGTGTACGTTACGCGTTTAAAACGCGCCGCGGGCGCGCATCGCCCAGCGAACATTTCTGCACAGCGGGTTGAGTTTTCTCGCGGTTGATGTGCCGGGACGCCTTCCGTACTGGAAGAAAATCTTCCGCAGGGGCATCCCGACGATGAACTGATAATGCACTGGCATGGCGACACCTTTGATCTTCCCGCAGGATCGGAACGGCTCGCGTCCACGCAGGTGTGCAGCAATCAGGCGTTCGCCATTGGCGCGAACGTGCTTCCCTTTCAGTTTCATCCGAGGCGGATGGCGGCAGTTTTGACGCTGGCTGATCGGCCATGCATCCGAACTGTCTCATGCCGGGTTGCTTCCTCAGGCGCTGCGCAGCGAAACGAAGCGCCTCGCGCCGGCGGCCAGCCGGCACGGACAGCGCTGTTTGCAGGCGTGGCTGGATGGCCTGGACGCATGACTTAAGCCGGCGTCGAAAGCTTCATCATCACGAGACCGGAAACAATCAGGACTGCGGCCGCAAGGCGCGTCACTGTCGCCGCCTCGCCGAGAACAGTAATTCCGACCAGGAACGCGCCGACGGCGCCGATCCCCGTCCAGATCGTATAGGCGGTGCCGAGCGGAAGCGTTCTCATGGCGATCGACAGGAGTGCGAAGCTGCCGATCATCATTACAACGGTGATCGCGCTCGGAACGGGCTTCGTGAATCCTTCCGACTGCTTCATCGCATAGGCCCAGACGATTTCAAGAATGCCGGCCGCTGCGAGATAGATCCATGCCATCTCCAACTCTCCATAGGGCCGGGCCGTCCCGGTCATTGCGCCCGAAAATGGGGAGGTCGTTCGTCTGGGACTTGAATGCGGTGCCTGCACCTAGTGCCCAGGATGCAGGGCGTCGTTGAGGTACATGCAGGTGAGCATGGTGAAGACGTAGGCCTGGATGACGGACATCAGCAGTTCCAGTGCGGTCAACGCAAGCACCATCAGAAACGGCATGGCCGCACCGAGAATGCCCAGTGTCCCGAGACCGCCGAGACCGACGACGAAACCCGCGAACACCTTCAGCGTGATATGCCCCGCGAGCATCACCGCGAACAGCCGCACCGAATGGCTCACAGGCCGCGACAGATATGAAATCACCTCGATCGGAACGATGAACACCGCGATGTACGGTGGAATGCCCGAGGGCAGGAACAGCCGCAGGAAACCGAACCCGTTGCGGGCAATGCCGTAAATGGTGACGGTCAGGAATACCATCATCGCCATCATGAAAGTCACGGCGAGATGGCTGGTGACCGTGAAGGCACAGGGGAACATGCCGAGCAGGTTCGCCACCAGGATGAAGCTGAACAGCGAAAACACCAGCGGAAAGAATCGCATGCCTTCTTCGCCCGTGTTTTCGCGCACGGTTCTGGCGACAAACTCGAATAGAAACTCCGAAGCCGACTGCCAGCGGCCCGGCACGAGGCTGCGTCGCCGCGCCGAAAGCAGCATGAAGAGGCTGATGATGCCGACCGCAACAAACATGTACACGGTCGAATTGGTGATATTGATCTGCTGCCCGGCGATCTCGCCGAGTTTCAGGATCGGCTTGATTTCGAACTGTTCAATCGGTCCGGCCATGATGCCGTCGCATGCAAAAGAATCGCGTCCGCTGGCACGGAGCGATCTGAACGGAGCATGATGAGGGGAAGGCTTCCCAACCGGAACGGCCATCCCGACATCTCTCCGGGAGATGTGGGGCCGTCCCCGACGAAGCTTCAGCAATACGGGTCGTCCCGCACGCAGCACCAGACTTAAACATCCATGACGGGATTTTCAAGTCACCGGCCGGTGTGTGTATACTCGATCGGTGGCGCATCGCGCGTCATTTCGACGGGAGCCTTTCGATGTTTCGATTGCGCCTGATTGTCGCACTGATCGGCATCATTCTGTCGGTCGATATCGCCACTGCGCAGGTCAAGGCGCCGCCGAGCGAGTGTCTTGCGATGGCGCAATCCATCCCCCGCGTCATGTTCGCGAGCCTGTCGGCCGTTGCGGCGGAGAAGGGCGAGGTAACGATCACCTATGCCGGACACTCGACCTATATCATCGAGACGCCCGGCAATGTCATCATCGCCACCGATTTCAGCGGCGCCTATACCGCGGGTAAATCGCCCAATGTCGTCACCATGAACCGGGCGCATTCGACCCACTACACGCTCAATCCCGATCCGCGCATCGCCCATGTGCTGCGCGGCTGGAACGACGGCGAAGGCCCGGCGCGTCATGCGCTGACCGTCGGCGATACCCTGATCCGCAACGTGCCGACAGATATTCGCGGCGGCTGGCGTTCCGGTCCCGACACCGTGATGCAGAAGGACGGCAATTCGATTTTCATCTTCGAGGTGGCGGGCCTCTGCATCGGCCATCTCGGCCATCTGCATCATCCGCTCGACGAGACGCATTATGCCGCGATCGGCCGTCTCGACATTGTCATGGTGCCGATCGACGGAACGTACACGCTGTCGCTCGACGGCATGTCGGAGATCACGCGGCGGCTGCGTTCGTCGATCGTGCTGCCGATGCACCGCTTCGCAACGCCGCTGAGCGATTTCATCGCGCGGATGAACGGGCAGTTCGAGATGGACATCCGCCCGGAGCGGTCGCTGTCGGTCTCGCGCGACACGCTGCCGAAGAAGCCGACGGTGATCATTCTGGATGGCGTTTAGGCGGCCGCATTCAAAATGCCGCGGCGAGATCCTTGGCGCCCT
This sequence comes from Afipia sp. GW823-FHT06G09, assembly GCF_058794875.1. Lineage (NCBI taxonomy): Bacteria > Pseudomonadati > Pseudomonadota > Alphaproteobacteria > Hyphomicrobiales > Nitrobacteraceae > Afipia > Afipia sp. GW823-FHT06G09. Next base: position 689,756 of record NZ_JBXAHF010000003.1, on the reverse strand, counting down.
GAAGATTGACCTGGTTGTCCATCCGCGCATCCGTCGCCGCCAGCAGTTTTGCGACGGTGTTGTTGCGGATCGCCACTGGGTTGCGCTCATAGCCGTTGCGCTGGAAGAAGTTCGACGTCGGGACGACAGCGCGCATCGCCTGCGGCATCGACACCATGTCGAACCCGTTGCCATCGCCGGTCAGGTTCATCATTTCGAGCTCGGCGGCGGTGAGCGGCGCGGTGTAGCCCTTGCGCCTGGCGAAGTTGACTGAATCCATCAGCTTCAGCGTCTGCAACAGCGGCCCGACATCGATGTCGAGGTTGAGCGCATGTACGGCCATGCCGCGCGGCGTGACGCCGAGTTTTTCGTGGGCGCTCCATTCATTGGGCACGGTTTTGCAGAAGGCGATCATCTGCTGGACGATGGCGGTCTTGCGCTCCAGCGCGGCCTTCTGCGGTCCTGTTGCCTGACGGATCTTTTCGCCAAGCGATTTGAGGATCAGGCCGCCATGCTCTGCGAGCAGGTCGATGGTGTTGGTGGTGAGCAACTGGTTGTAACCGAGTGCCGTGGAGATCGCGCGGGCGCCCGGGCGAGGGCTCTCCAGTCCGGCCTGCACGTCGTACTTGCCGTTGCCGCCGGACTCGAAGCTGTAGATCCGCACCGCCTGATCCTTGGTCAGGCCGAAGCTCGACGCCACCTGCGCGTAGGCGCGTTTGTATTCGATCTCGGAGGCGGGTTTGCGCGGTGTGAACTGGAAGTGCTCCTGCGCATTGCTCAGAAAATCCGCCACCACGGGGATCGGCTTGCGTTCCGACGGCGGCTTGGCCGGCGCCGAGGGATCGATTGGCTTTGGCGGCCCGCTATAGACCGGCGGCTGGGTGAGCACATAGTCCTCGGCGACGATGGTCTCGCCGCTGCGCCGCTTGGCGTTCCGCGCCCGCCGCTTGTCGCTGATCGATGTCCAGTAGGCCGCGGCCTGTTCATCGAACGGCTGGCGCGCGGCGTTGTATTCGGCAAGCTTGCGGCGATACTCCGCCATCGCCTGCGGCGTCTGTGCGACGGAACCGGACGACAGCGTCGCCGCGAGCAGGGCGACGGAAATCCATGACATCGTCCGCCGGAGAGGTCTCACATAAACACCGCAACGTTCTGCCGGCTGACCAGCACCGGCTGTCGATCCGCATTCCACAGGGTCGTGGATTGACTGGAATATCCGCCGACCACGTTTTCGGCCTTGGTCTGGAGCAACCACCAGCCGTCTCTGGTCTCCGGCCTGTCGGTCAGCAGATCGATGGTCCAGGTCATGGTGCTCATCGGTCCTGGCCGCTCGAACAGCACCAGCGCCGCGGGCGGCGGCGCGTCGGTGAGCGCGACCAGAGCCGCGATCGACGCCGGTTTCGCTTCATCCTGATGCCGCAGCCAGATCGAAAAGTTCGGCTGCTGGCTCTGGCTGAACGGAGGGTTGCCTCCGGCGAAACGTCCCTCGAAGTGCTGGATGAAGTTCAATCCGGGAATCTTGCGGAAGAACGGCGGACACGTATCCGGTTCCGGCACCACAGGCGCTGCCAGGCTGCTGTATGCGGCGGCCGATGGACGGGCCGTGGCGTAGCAAAGCGTGGCCCGGGTCGCGAGGCCGGCTTCGCCGAAAAGGTCGACGCCGACGAAGATCGTCGACTTGCCCTTGCGCAGAACGGTCGGCTTGATCGTGACCGTGCCGGTTGCCGGGCCGACGAACCCGAATTGTGCAGAGCGCAGCGGCGGCAGTTCGCCGAACTGGCGCGCCACGCTTTCGAGGCAGAAGGCCGCGGACAGGCCGCCATAGATGGTGCGGCCCTGAAGCCAGTCCTCTGTCGCCGTGACTGAACAGGTCTCGCCGTTGACCGTTATGGTGTCCATCAATGCGGTGAAATCGATCATGGTGATGCACCTGCTCCTGAAATCCGTTTCCGCAGATATACCTGTGCGATGCACAATAACCACAATCATGGCAGCCATGATTGTGGATGATCGCCGATCGCGCGGCCCCGTGGAACTTGGCGCGGACTCACCGCAGACTCAATCAGTCAGTAAAGCTGACCGAATCAAGTTATCAACAGGCGTTTGAGCGACTCTTTCGAATCATTCTCGCTTCGCGATACGAGTTGGTTTCAACTATGACGCTTGCGTGACTGTGGCGTTCGCGTGCGGGGCGACGATCATGAACAAAATTGTTTCGCCGAAGGGTTTTATTTCGAACGAGTTGTCCAAGCTGTTCGGCGATGTACCCAAGCCGGATCGCGCTGAGTGGGAAAAGACACTCAAGGCGCTCAAGCCGTGGCTTAGCCCGGAAAAATTCGCAGAAACCGAAATCATTCACTGGCGCATGTTCGACCGCGCCAACCGATGGCATGAAGGCAAGCCATCGTCGTCCGACGACTGATATCTTCAGGATCATGCCGATCTGAAAGCGTTGCCGCGCCTACACGCCGCTGCTGGCGGGCGTTTCGATCGGCACGTCTGTTGTCTTTGTGCGATCCGGCGTTTCGTCCTTCCACCGCACCGACCCCAGCGGCCGCTCCAGCATGCGATGAACCTTGATCGGCTCCGGCCCCAGGTGAAACGCGATGGCCTTGAGCTGGATCTCGCGCTCGGACTGGGTCGAGCGGTTGCGCTGACGCAGATAGTCCAGCCAGGTGGGACAGTGATAACGTTCGATCCACAGTTCGGGATCGGCTATGTCGCGCGCGATCGACCAGTCATAGGCGCCGTTGCGCTGGCGGATGGCCTGGAGCTGCAGCATCGTGGTGTAGAACGCGCGGGCCTTCTGCTGGCTGACGCGATACTCGATTTCGACCACGATCGGTCCGCTCCGCTGCGAGATCGAAAGATTCACCTCCGGCTCTTCCAGCGCATCGACGGCGTCGTTGTTGGCGCCTTCGGTCGACGGCATGCGCAGCCAGATCGCGAGCACCGGCGAAACGAACATCACCGCGCCTGCAATCAGCAGCCCTTTGTCCACGCCGACGCCGTTGGCGACATAGCCCCACAGCCAGCTTCCGATCGCAACGCCGCCGGCGATTGCCGCCTGATACGCCGCCAGCGCGCGGCCCGCGACCCAGCGCGGCGTTGAGAGCTGCACTCCGATGTTGAACAGTGTGACAGCGATCATCCATGACGCGCCGGCCACCACAAGTGCGGCTCCGGTCAGTGCGGGCCAGCGGCTGAGCGCAAGGACGCCGATCGCAAGGCCCATGGTTAGCGCGCACAGGCGAACCGCGTATTCACCGCTCAGATGCGCGCGCACACTCGAGATGTTGAGCGCGCCGAGCACGCCGCCCATGCCGAAACAGCCAAGCATGATGCCGTAGGTCTGGGCGCCGCCATGCAGGATGTCGCGCGCGACCAGCGGCAGCAGCGCCAGCACCGAACCGCCCGCAATGCCCGTCACCAGTGTGCGGTAGAGCACGATGCGGATTGGCGGCGAGTGGATGATATAGCGCACGCCCGAAACCACGGCGCGGCGCAGCCGCTCCGGCGGCAGCCGAGATGGCTCCAGCGTGCGCTGCCAGAGATAGAGCACGACGATCAGCGGGATATAAAGCAGCACGTTGCAGATGAACGCGGCCACTGCGCCCGCCGCTGCGACGATGATGCCGCCCAGCGCCGGACCGAAACTACGGGCGATGTTGTAGCTGATGCCGTTCAGCGCGACCGCCGAGGGCAGCGTCTCTGCGGGCACCTGTTCGCTGACGGAGGCCTGCCACGCCGGGCCGAACAGCGCCATGCCGCTGCCGATCATGAAGCAGAACAGCAGCAGGCTGTTGGGCGTGATCGCATTGAGATAGGCGAGGACGGCCAGGGTCACGCCGCCGAGGAACCCAACCGACAGCGCGACAAGGCCGACGATGCGGCGGTCGTACATGTCGGCGATGGCGCCCGCCGCCAGTGACAGCAGCATGATCGGCAGCATCAGAGCGGTCTGGACCAGCGCCACCATGCTGGCCGACGAGGTCATCTGGGTCATGGCCCAGGCGGCGCCGACGCCGTTGATCATCAGGCCAAGGTTGGTGAGCAGGCTCGCCAGCCAGATCCGCCGGAACACCGCATGCTTCAACGGCGCTGCGATACCGTCGGCCGACAGCAGCGATCGTTTGGCGGGCTTGTCGGTCGTCGTATTCAAGACAGGAATCCCCGAAACAGCTGGATCATTAATGGACCGGCAGGCGCGCGATATGAAGCTGGAATGTGGTCCAATAAGGGGGCTTGAACAGGCATTTGCTACCAGCGCCACTGCCCGTCGGCGGTCCAGCGCGAGCGGTGGCCGGCGAGGCGCATCCAGCGGGTGACGATCTGATCGAACCCGGTCACATAGTCGCAGGCCTTGTCGCGCTTCCATTTCGCGTCGTCTCTGACGTCCGCGAAGGTCTTCTCGCTCGCGTAGGAATAGAGCTGGAGCGGCTTGGACGAGTCGCTGATTTCGGCGCGGTTGGCGATCAGTTCCCGGTCCAGGGTGTTGAACACCACACATGGCGTGCTGGCGTAGGTCATCCGCTGCTCGTCCACGATGACCTTGGCGTTGTCTGGAGGCGGCTCGATTTTATAGGACATCAGGATCGCGGCGGCTGCGAGCAGTGCGACAAGGACGATGCCGCTTAGAACCAGCCAGATCAGCCGGGGACGCCTGACAGCCTCTGTTCGGTCCGGTTGCGGCATGAATTCGATACCAGTGTCCCGTGATCCTTTGATTCTGACATTCGTAAAAGTGCCCGCGCTAAGTGTGATACGAATGTCAGACCGGATCACTCGCATCGCCGGCGGGATGTTCCCGGACGCCGCGGCGGATCAAATCCGCGGCAGCGTCCGGATAGAACGATTATTCAGGCTTGATCTTCGCGAACTCGGCGACCTTGCCCCACTTTTCGGTCTCCGCGATGACGAACGCCTGCATTTCCTCGGGCGTGTTGCCGATCGGCTCGCCGCCGAGCTTGCGGATACGCTCGATCCCTTCAGGCGACTTGATGTGCTTGATGATGCTGGCATTGAGCTTCATCACGATATCCTTCGACACCTTGGCCGGGGCCGCCACCGTGAACCATGATGCGGCGTCGTAGCCCTTCACGGTTTCACCGATGGTTGGGATGTTCGGCAGCAGCGGCCATTTCTCCGCGGTGCTTACTGCCAGCGCGCGCACATTGTTGTTCTCGGCGAAGGGCAGCACCGCCGGGAGGTTGTCGATCATGACATGGACGCGGCCTGCGACGAGATCCGTGAGCGCCGGTGCGCTGCCTTTATAGGGAACGTGCACGATATCGACGCCGGTCATCGACTTGAACAGTTCGGTGGACAGATGCGCGGTGCTGCCGAGACCCGGCGTGCCGTAGAACAATTGTCCCGGCTTCGATTTCGCCAGCGCAATGAATTCGGCAACCGACTTCGCGGGCACTTCAGGATTGACCGACATCAGATTCGGGACCCGCGCGATGATGGTCACCGGCTGGATGTCCTTGATCGGATCGTAAGGCATGTTCTTCTGAACATACTTGTTGATCGCGTGGGTGCCGGGTGTGCCGACGATGAAGGTGTATCCGTCGGGATCGGCCTTTGCGACGAAATCGGCGGCGATGTTGCCGCCTGCGCCCGGCTTGTTCTCGACAATGAACTGCTGGCCGTACTCTTCCGACAGCTTCTGCGCAACGAGACGTCCGAGAATGTCGGTGGTGCCGCCGGCGGCGAACGGGACGACGAACTTGACCGGGCGATCCGGCCACGCGGCGGCCTTCGAGGCGCCGCTCAGGAATGGGGTCGCTGCCAGTGCAGCGCCGCCTGCGAGAACGCTGCGGCGGGTGATCCGCGATGCTGAATGAGGCTGTGGTGACGTCGGTCGCTTGGTCATATCTTCAAAGTCTCCATCCCGCCCGCCTGTGCGGGCCTTGTTTGTGTCGCCGTATGCTTCGGCGCTATCAGCGTTCTAGAGCAAGCCGGGCCGCTTGACCATGTGAGCGGCCCGCGGCGGATATGGCTGCAACCCTGATGCGATGTTGCTTTGTTGGCAGATCGTATTGCGGCCGTGTGACGGTTCCTCATCGCAGTGCAGCAAAGGGCGTTTTCCCTAGACGAACGTCTATGCCGGGCGACGCCTTCGCGGCTGGTTCTTTGATGTCTCGCGGGTTGACCGCGACCGCTCATCCGTCCACTTTCCCGCTAATTCAAAAGAGGAATCCAATGAAAAAGAAACTCTTCGCTGTTGCCGCCGCTGCTGCGGTCTCGCTATCTGCGCCGGCTGCCCATGCCCAACAATTCATCAACATTCTGACCGGCGGGACCTCCGGCGTTTACTATCCGCTCGGTGTCGCGATCGGGAAGATCTACGGCGACAAAATTTCCGGTGTGAAGACACAGGTGCAGGCCACCAAGGCATCGGTCGAAAATCTCAACCTGATCGAGCAGGGCCGCGGCGAACTCGCCTTCACCCTGGGCGACTCGCTCAAGGCCGCGGTCGATGGCGACGAGGAAGCCGGCTTCAAGAAGCCGCTCGGCAAGCTGCGCACCCTCGGCGCGATCTATCCGAACTACATCCAGATCGTCGCCATTGCCGACAGCGGCATCAAGACGCTCGCCGATCTCAAGGGCAAGACGCTCTCCGTCGGCGCGCCGAAATCCGGAACCGAACTCAATGCGCGTGCGATCCTGAAGGCGGCGGGCATGGAGTACAAGGATCTCGGCAAGGTCGAGTATCTGCCGTTCGCCGAATCCGTCGACCTGATGAAGAACCGCCAGCTCAACGCGACGTTGCAGTCGGCGGGCCTCGGCGTCGCGTCGCTGAAGGACCTCTCCAGCTCGGCAGAGATCAATGTCGTCTCGGTGCCGAAGGCCACGGTGGAGAAGATCGGACCTCCGTTCGTTTCCGTTGTGATCCCGGCGGGAACCTATACCGGCCAGAAGGAAGACGTGCCGACCGCGGCGGTGGTGAACTATCTCGTCACCAGCTCGGCGGTGTCCGACGATCTCGCCTATCAGATGACCAAGCTGATCTTCGAGTCGCTGCCGGAAATCGCCAACGCGCATGTTGCCGGCAAGGACATCAAGCTGGAGACGGCTGCGACCGGAAGCCCGGCGCCGCTGCATCCGGGCGCGATCCGCTATTACAAGGAAAAGGGCCTGATCAAGTAAGCGATCAGGAACGGTTATTGGTGATTTGATAGAGACGTCATGCCCGGGCTTGTCCCGGGCATCCACGTCTTAAGAAGTCGATCAGCAAGGCGTAGATGGCCGGGACAAGCTGGCCATGACGAGTTGAGATAGGTGGGCTGAGACGCTGTAAGGCGCGGGGATTTGAGATGTTGCACGAGCACGGCACCGAAGAAAAAGTCAAAGTCGAACTCGACAATTTCGAGCACGGTTTTCCCGAAGGCTTCGGGCCGGGAATGTGGGGCCATCTGGCCTACGTCATCGGAATTGCCTTCGCGGTGTTTCAGCTCATTATCGCGGCGTGGAATTTCCTGCCGAGCCAGGCGGTGCGCGGAATCCATGTCGGCTTTCTGCTGCTGCTGACGTTCGGCCTGATCGCCAACTTCACCGCCAGGACCAATCTCCAGCGTGCCGTGGGCTGGATCATCGGCGGTGTCGGATTTTTCTGCGGCCTCTACCAGTATCTGTTCTACGCCGAACTGATCCAGCGCGACGGCGATCCGACCCGGCTCGATCTCGTGGTCGGCACTGTGCTCGCCGTCCTGATCTTCGAGGGCGTGCGGCGAATGATGGGCCTCGCGCTGCCGCTGATGTGCGGCGCGTGCTTGCTCTACTGGTTCTTCGGGCAGTATCTGCCGGCGCCGCTCAACCATCGCGGTTACGATTTCGACCAGGTTATCACCCATCTGTCCTACGGCACCGAAGGATTCTACGGCGTGCCGATCTACGTGTCGGCCACCTACATCTTCCTCTTCATCCTGTTCGGCTCGTTCCTCGAACGCGCCGGCATGATCAAGCTGTTCACCGATGTCTCGCTCGGCCTGTTCGGCGGCACGCGCGGCGGTCCGGCCAAGGTCGCCGTCGTCGCCTCCGGAATGATGGGCACGATCTCAGGCTCGGGCGTCGCCAACGTCGTCACCGTCGGCCAGTTCACGATTCCGCTGATGATCAAGTTCGGCTACCGCCGCGCGTTCGCTGCGGGCGTCGAGGCCACAGCCTCGATGGGCGGCCAGATCATGCCGCCGGTGATGGGCGCGGTCGCCTTCATCATGGCGGAGACGCTGGGTGTCGATTACTCGGTGATCGTGAAGGCCGCCGTCATTCCGGCGATCCTGTATTTCGCCTCGGCGTTCTGGATGGTGCACCTCGAAGCCGGCAAATACGGCCTCACCGGGATGAAGAAGGACGAGATTCCGAGCGCGATCAAGGCGCTGACCAACGGCTGGTATCTGGTGTTGCCGCTGGCCGCGCTGGTGTTCATGCTGTTCGAGGGATTCACGCCGCTCTATGCCGGTTCGATGGGCCTCGCGCTGACCGTCGCGCTGATCCTCGGCGCCAGCATCGTGCTCGGCTTCTCGAATGTCGCCCTGCGCTATGTATTCTGGATCGGCCTTGCATTGGTCGCGGGATCGCTGTTCCGCAACGGCAGTTCGGTGGACATTCGCTATGTCGCGGCCATCGTCGGCGTGCTCGTTCTCATCGCGGCGCTGACGCGGGGCGGACGCGTCACGCTGACCGCCTGCCGCGACTCGCTGGCGGACAGCGCCAAGTCGGCGCTCACCGTCGGCATGGCCTGCGCCATCGTCGGCACCATCATCGGCATGATGACGCAGACAGGCGTCGGCACCATCTTCGGAAGCTGGGTGATCGGCCTCGGTGAGAAGAGCCTCTTCCTCGCGCTGATTATGACCATGCTGCTGTCGATCCTGCTCGGCACCGGCATTCCGACGATCCCGACCTACATCATCGTTGCGGCGCTGGCGGCGCCTGCGCTCGCCAAGCTCGGGGTGCCGCTGATCATCAGCCACATGTTCGCATTCTACTACGGCATCATGGCCGACCTTTCGCCGCCGGTGGCTCTCGCCGCGCTGGCCGCCGCGCCGATTGCGAAAGAGAATCCCGACAAGATCGGCTGGGAAGCGATGCGCATTGCACTCGCCGGTTATGTGATCCCGTTCATCGCGGTCTATTCGCCCGCGCTGATGCTGCAGAACGGCGATCCGATGCAGGCGCAGTTCGGCTTCTACGGCGCGGTGGCCTATGCCTTCGTCAAGGCGGTTGTCGCCATCGGCCTGTTCGGGATGGTGGCCATCGGCTTCCTGTTCGCACGCATGACGGTGACCGAGCGCGTGGTGTCGTTCATTGCGGCCCTGTGTCTGCTCGGCGAATTCCAGTACAGCGACTGGATCGGCTTTATCGTCGCGGTTGGTGCGGTGATCTGGCAATGGCGCAAGAAGCCGGCGCCGGTTACGGTGGCAGCTTGAGCGTAAATCTCTGAGGTGTCGGTGTGAGTCTGTGTCTTGCCACCGCCGGCGTCGTGAAGTCGCTGGTGGTTGCAGCCTTCACGCTGTCATGGACCCATTCGGTCGAGAAGGTCGAATGGCAGGAGGACTGGCGCGTCACGCCGCAGGGACTCGAGATCATCGAAGCTCGCGTTAAAGGCTCGGGCGCGGGCATGGAGCCGCCGCCCGAAGCACTTCTCAGAAACGGCTGGTTTCGCTGGAAGCCGCAGCTTCCGGTACTGCCCGAGGTCGCGCTGGGAAATTCGGGACTGGCCGGCGAGTGGCGATTGTGCCGCGACGGCGCCTGCCAGGATCTGTCCGCCATTCTCGGCCGTCCGGTGGGCCCTGCCGTCACCACCATGAGCGTGTGCAAGACGGATCAGATCACAAAGGCGCTGGATGCGAAGACGCTGCTGGCGCGCGGCGACGACTTCAATATCAAGGGTGAACTCGACCGCGCCATCGCCGACTACGATGCGGCGCTGAAAGTTGAGCCGGCGCTGGCCGAGGCGCTCAACAGCCGCGGCATGGCCTGGCGCGCCAAGGGCGATCGCCGCCGCGCGCTGTCGGATTTCGATGCTGCGCTCAAGCTGAAGCCGGACTATGAAGCCGCGCGGGCCAACCGCAAAAGCCTGTTCAGCGAGATCGAGCGCCTCGGTGCGCAGATGCCGCTGACCGGAAAGGACAAGAAGCAATAGGGTTGGTGCCGCCATCCTTCGAGGCGCGCAAGTGCTCGCACCTCGGGATGACGGAGCATATCATCATAATGTCGCAGCCTTGGCTGCTTGAACTTGTGGCATCAGGCTGACAATGCTGGTGCCGACAACAAGAAAAGTCCGCTACAATTTGGCGTCCAGGAGTGATCGTAAATGAGTGCCATATCCAACAGCCGCTATGCCGAAGTCCATGCGCGTTCGCTGCGCGATCCTGAAGGATTCTGGGCCGAGGCGGCGCGCGAGATCGACTGGATCGAGCCGGCGAAGAAGGTCTTCGATCCCTCGATGGGGCTTTATGGCCGCTGGTTCGCGGGCGGCGTGGTCAACACCTGCTACAACGCACTGGATCGTCATGTCGCGGGCGGGCGCGCCAATCAGCTCGCGCTGATTCACGACTCGCCGCTGACCAATACCGTTACCAGGTTCACCTACGCTGAACTCCTGCACGAGGTGCAGACCCTCGCCGCCGTGATGCAGGACTTTGGCGTCGTGAAGGGCGACCGCGTCATTCTCTACATGCCGATGGTGCCGGAGGCGATGGTCGCGATGCTGGCCTGCGCGCGGATCGGCGCGATCCACTCCGTGGTGTTCGGCGGCTTCGCGGCGAAGGAACTTGCGACGCGCATCGAGGATGCCGAGCCGAAGCTCATTCTCTCCGCGAGCTGCGGCCTCGAGCCCGGCCGCATCGTCAAGTACAAGCCGCTGCTGGACGAGGCGATCAGTCTCTCAAGCGTGAAGCCGCAGGCCTGCATCATCCTGCAGCGCCCGCAGGAAACCTGCGATCTCGTCAAAGGCCGCGATCACGACTGGGACGAATTGCGCGGCGCCGCCATCAAGGCGAAGAAGTCGGCGGGCTGTGTGCCGGTGCTGGCGACCGATCCGCTGTACATTCTTTATACGTCAGGCACGACCGGAAAGCCGAAGGGCGTGGTGCGCGACAATGGCGGGCATCTCGTCGCGCTGAAATGGTCGATGTTCAATCTCTATGGCGTGAAGCCGGGAGAGGTGTGGTGGTGCGGCTCCGACATCGGCTGGGTGGTCGGCCACAGCTACATCATTTACGGTCCGCTGATCCACGGCGCGACCTCGATCATGTACGAGGGCAAGCCGGTCGGCACGCCGGACGCGGGCGCATTCTGGCGCGTGATCTCGCAGCATGGCGCCGTGGCGTTCTTCACCGCGCCGACCGCATTCCGCGCCATCAAGAAGGAAGATCCGAACGGCGAGTTCATCCGCAAGTACGACCTGTCGAAATTCCGCACGTTGTTTCTTGCCGGCGAGCGCGCCGATCCGCCGACGGTGGAATGGGCCGAGCAGCAGTTGAAGGTGCCGGTGATCGATCACTGGTGGCAGACGGAAACCGGCTGGTGCATCGCGGGCAATCCTGTCGGTCTCGGCACGCTGCCGGTGAAGCACGGCTCGCCCACGGTGCCGATGCCGGGCTATCAGGTCGATGTCGTGGATGAGGCCGCGAAGCCGCTGCCGCCGAATACCATGGGCTCGATCGTGATCAAGCTGCCGCTGCCGCCCGGCAATCTGCCGACGCTGTGGCAGCAGGACGAGCGCTGCAAGGAAGCTTACTTCACTGAGTTTCCCGGTTACTACAAAACCTCCGACGCCGGTTACAAGGACGAGGACGGCTATATCTTCGTGATGGGCCGCACCGACGACATCATCAATGTCGCGGGACATCGTCTCTCCACCGGCGGCATGGAAGAGGTGCTGGCCTCGCATCCCGATGTCGCCGAATGCGCCGTGCTTGGAATTAAGGATTCGGTGAAGGGCGAGGTGCCGTGCGGCTTCCTCGTGCTGAAAGCCGGTGTAACGCGCCCCGTCGCCGAGATCGAGAAGGAGATCGTCGCACTGGTGCGCGAGAAGATCGGCCCCGTCGCGGCATTCAAACTCGCGATCACTGTGGCGCGGCTGCCGAAAACCCGCTCGGGAAAAATCCTGCGCGGCACCATCAAGAAGATCGCCGACCACGAACCGTGGACCATGCCCGCGACCATCGAAGACCCGGCGGTGCTGGACGAAATCAAGACGGCGCTGCAGGGCCGAACCTAACAGGAGACGACAATGAACGAAGACGTCTTCAACACCAGCGTGCGGAAATTTCTCAAGCAGGTCGGCGTCACGTCACAGCGTGAGATCGAAAAGGCGGTCCGCGAGGCGGTCGCTGCCGGCCGCCTGAAGGGCGATGAAAAGCTGCCCGCCAAAATGGTGCTCACGGTGGGCGGGGTCGCGCTCTCCTTTACGGTCGATGGCGACATCGAGCTGGGATAGGCGAAGAACGGCATCGCTTCGCTCGCCTATCCCGGCGATCCATGCCTTGCTTTTGCCGACTGTGGCAGTCAAAGACGTGATGGCCGGGTCGAGTCCGGCCATGACGGAATAATGGCAAACTGGCGTCCACATGAAACTGACCGGACCAACTCTTTTTTTGGTGACTGCGGCCCTGCTGCTGGGAGGCTGCGCCCAGTTCGAACGCAATACCTCGCCGCAGACAACGGTGGATGACGACGCTCTCTGCCGGGCCGAGGGTGAACCCGGTTCGCCGGGTTATGTGGCCTGCCGCAAGAACCGCGACGTCCAGAGCAGCCGGGCTGCGGGCAGCAACTCGCGGATCGAGCGCTCGCACCGCAACCTCGCGGAAGACATGCTCAACAATCCGCGCTAAGGCATGCTGGTGATCACCGGCGCGCAGGATGCCGCGCTTTACCAAGGATACGTCATGGCAGTCAGGGACAGCAACGGCAACGAACTGAAAGAAGGCGATACCGTCGTCGTCATCAAGGATCTGAAGGTCAAGGGCTCGTCCAGCGGCATCAAGCGCGGCACCGTGGTGAAGAACATTCATCTCACCGACAACGAAGACGAGATCGAAGGCCGCACCGACAAGATCAAGGGTCTCGTGCTGCGCACGGAATTCCTCAAGAAGGCGTGATCCTGCGCGCCTCGAAAGCTGAACATGATGATTCTCGCGAAGCGCTATTTTCCCGGCCTCGTCGCTGCAATGCTCGTGCTGACGTTCCTGGCCTTCGAGTCCGCGCAAACCGCGCCGGCGCAGGAGCAGGGCGCTGCGTCGGATGTGCTGAGCAAGGATGCGGTGCTGCGCGACGCCGACAATCCGGTGCTCGGAAATCCGAAGGGCGACATCACCATCGTCGAGTATTTCGATTACCAGTGCCCCTACTGCAAAAAGATCTCGCCGGTCCTCGATCAGGTGATCAACGACGACAAGAATGTGCGGCTGGTGCTGAAGGACTGGCCGATTCTCGGCGATCCGTCGGGATATGCCGCGCGCCTGGTGCTGGCTGCGAAGTATCAGAACAAGTATGAGGCCGCGCACCGCGCGCTGATCGTCAAGGTCGGCCGCCTGACCGAGGCCGCCATCGACGACACGCTGACACAGGCCGGCGTCGATGTCGCCAAGGCCAAGGCCGATCTGGCGGCCAACAAGGCGTCGATCGATGCGCTGCTCAAGCGCAACAGCGAGCAGGCGCAGGCGTTCGGCTTCCGCGGCACGCCCGTCTTCATCGTCGGGACGTTCCGCATCCCCGGCGGCCTGACCGCGGAGCAGTTCAAGCTCGCGATCGCCGATGCGAGGAAGGCTGCGAAGGACGGAGCGGGGAAGTAGGAATGAAAGAATGCGGAAGGCCGCCTTTTAAGCCTTTTTAGGTGGATCGCTCAATTTATCCAGTGCTTTTTTTACCACTGGTTCGACAAGTTTTTGAAGAAAGCTACTGCCCTCATCGACCGGCGTAACGGGTTTCGTTTGATCGTGATTTTCCACCGGATTAGCCAGCAAATTTTGAAAGGCGGACGCCGTTATTGCGTCTGAAAAATTAGGAGCTTCAATTTTAAATCCTGGGAGCGATGCGGCTATCGTATATTTATAAGTATAAAGTGTTTTAAGTCTAAAGACTTCTGCGTACCGGCGAGCCGCGAAAGCGAGCAATAAAAGTGGCGGAACCAAAATAATCGCTTTGCCCAGAAAATTAACGAGATGGAATACACCGAGCGTCATCGCATCTGCCCCCGCTGGGGGGTCTATTCGGGTGGGCTTAATCCATGAATGCTGCTCCAACCAAGGAAAAGCATTGAGAACAATGCCCGCGGCGACAAATAGCAAGGCGATTGATAAAAAGAATAGAAATTGCATCCAGAGTAATTGACGTCCAGCCGCTTTCATTTCGCGAGCAAAACTCTCCGATAGCCCCGACATTGTGGCTTCGCCCAGCACTTCTCTTGATCTATCGCGTAACCTAGCGGCATCGTCCAACAACGAAGTCATTTCAGCGAATAAGCGCCCTTGTTCGTTTTGCCCCATAGTGAGCTGTTTGTTGCGGCTATCCAACTGAGTGCTGAAATCATCGAAGGTCGCTTGGTATTCCCCAACAGCTGTCTTTAATGTTTCAGCATTCGTGTTGATTTCGGTTACACGGCTAATTAGAGCTTCAGCTTGCTGCTTTTGTTCTTCTGCCCGTTGAAGCGCGGTAGTTGCTTCCACCTTCATGGATTCAATTTCCCGATTCTTGGATGCTGCTTCAGAAACAATTTTGTCCAATTGCTTTCTGCTCTCAGCTACGGCGTGGCGAAGTCGATTTAGTTCTCCATAGGCTCGTCGTTGCGCTGACCTAGCCGCATCGATGTAGGAAAATTCGATGCTGAAGCCCCTCTTTTCATTGATTCCAGCCATGGTGCGAATTTGGTAGAGAGCCAAAAGAAGAGATTGGATTGCAGGATAAAGCTCGATGAAAATGGGAGCCAAGTTTATCTGCTGACCTTTTTCGTTACTTGCGGTCATGGCGGCGGCATCTAACGACGCTATTGGATTATCGATCTCAAACGCTTTGATTTGATTGGTGAGCTTCTCTAAAATTCCAAAGACAGCGCTAACGCGCGCCGTGATTTCGTTGACAGTTGAGTCAGGAATCAGCTCGATCGATGCGATGCTTGAGAGATTGTGAGTTAAGCTAACAGCGCCCGTTAGCTTTGTTTCGATTTCTTTGATTGTTGCTGGTGGCGAAAGACTTGGAATCGTTTTCTCCAGATCAAACGCTTCTCTTTGTGGTCCCTCATAAGATGAAAGCGTTTCTACAAACGAATTCCATTCGGCTAGGATTTTTGACGCGCTATCAATACCGGCCTGTAATTGCGGGATGGCCATCTCTGCTCCTAAAATGGAATAGGTTTCAAGAAAGGTCAAAAGCATCCCTGTTTGATGGGGTAAAAGCATTCATAAACTTCTGTTTCTCCGAATCTTCCCACAGCCTTTGCTGAATCAACGAACTTGAATAACGCCTTAGTCTAGTCATGATTGGGTATATATTCCTATTATCTTCCGCCGTCTCATGAGCGGCGGAAGAGCGCAATATGACGACGGTGGAGCGCCGGGAGGCGCAGCGCCAAAGTCATTTGGCGCGCGCGGCCCTCGCAAGGCTGCGCAGGCGACCGATCGCAAGGTTCGCCTCACGGGTGTCTCGCAAGCACCCCGGCGCCTCCCGAGGCTCCATCGCCTTCGCGCATTGGCGCGGGGCACATCACACCTCGGACGCGTTCAATCGCGCCGCGAGATCGCGGCGGCTTGTGAAGAATGATTGCCCCAAACATTCGATGTCATCCCCGCGAAGGCGGGGATCCATAGCCCTGAATTTTCAGATTCTACGCGATGCAGCAACGACGCTCTTGTCGGCACCGATGCAAAGAAGAGTCTGGGTCCCCGCTTTCGCGGGGACGACGATGTAAACGCAGCTTGTTGGGAGCAATTGCTACGGCTTCTCAGCGGGCTTGTCGAAACACTCGGCGACGAACTGCGCCAGATCGCGCCGCTGAATCTTCGCGACCTTCGCGGCGTTGTTGCACTCGATCAGCTTGACCTGTTCGGCGCGGCGCTTCTCGGCGGCTTCGCGAAACTCCGGCGCAACCGTTTTGGGATCGACGATCTTGTCGGCGCGCGCCGATGCGCCGCCAAGTGCGGTCAGGGTTGCGACAAGAAAAAGGAGCGTGACGCGGCTGCGCATCACACTCCTGTACCACTCATCCGGCGGCTGCAACATGCCCCGTTTGGGGCATGGTTAAGCCTACTCGTCTTCGGCCTTCTTGCCGCCGATGGTCTTCAGCTTGGCGAACACGGCGTCGACATTGATGTCGTCACGCTGCTTGTCCGAGATCGGCGAGGCTTCGTGCTCGGCGTCCTTGCGGGTTGTCTCCGAAGCCGGCAGCAGGGTCGCGCCGCCGTATTGCTGGGCGGCGGGCTTTTCCTTGGCCGCGCGCTGAACCTCGAAATCGAGCTCGATCTGCGAGCACAGGCCGAGGGTCACCGGGTCCATCGGCGTCAGGGTCGAGGCGTTCCAGTGGGTGCGGTCGCGCACGCTGGCGATCGTCGTCTTGGTGGTGCCGACAAGGCGCATGATCTGGCTGTCCTTGAGCTCGGGATGATTGCGCACCAGCCAAAGGATTGCGCTCGGCCGCTCATGGCGGCGCGAGACTGGCGTATAGCGCGGGCCCTTCTTCTTCTTGGCTTCCGGCAGAATGACCTTGGATTCGCCGAGCTTGAGGCGATAGTCCGGGTCGGCCTCGCCGCGCTCGATCTCCTCGCGGGAGAGCTGGCCGGTCGAAATCGGGTCCATGCCCTTGATGCCCTGCGCGGCGTCGCCGTCGGCGATGGCGCGAATTTCGAGCGGATGCATCTTGGTGAACTCGGCCACCTGGTCAAACGTCAGCGCGGTGTTATCAACCAGCCACACGGCAGTCGCCTTCGGCATCAGCGGTGCATTGCTCATGGCAAATCTCCTTTACGCTTCGCCCGCCAGATTTTTTGGGGGGTAAAGCCGTCTGGTCATCGGTGATGACGGGAATTCGTCCCTATATAGTCTGCCGAGGGCAGGCCGTTCAATGGTTTTGATCGCCCTTGACAGAACGGGGAAGGCAGCCCCAAGTCCCCTTTAACGGTTCCGAAAACCCTTGATTCCGGCTCAAAATGACCCCTGACGCTCAAAAACCGCAGCTTTCAGTCGTGCTTTGTTCCCCCCGAGGCTTCTGCGCCGGGGTGGTCCGGGCCATCGATACGGTGGAACGTGCGCTGAAGCTCTATGGCGCACCGGTCTATGTGCGTCACGAAATCGTGCATAACCGCTATGTGGTGGAAAGCCTGCGCGAAAAGGGCGCGATTTTCGTCGCGGAACTGGACGAAATTCCTCAGACCAGCGCGCCGGTGGTGTTTTCCGCCCATGGCGTGCCGAAGGCCATTCCAAACGAGGCCGACAAGCGCAATTTCTTCACCCTGGACGCGACCTGCCCGCTGGTGACCAAGGTTCACCGCGAGGCGGCGATCCATTTCAAGCGCGGCCGTGAAATCATCCTGATCGGCCATGCCGGGCATCCCGAAGTGGTCGGCACGCTGGGCCAGTTGCCGAAGGGCGCGGTCGTTCTGATCGAAACCATGGATGCGGCGCGCACCTTCCAGCCGAAGGATGCCTCCAAGCTCGCCTTCGTGACGCAGACCACGCTGTCGATCGACGACACCGCGGAAATCGTCGCCGTGCTGAAGGAGCGCTTCCCGGACATCGACGGCCCGCACAAGGAAGACATCTGCTACGCCACCACCAACCGCCAGCTCGCGGTGAAGAAGGTTGCGCCGCAGGTCGAAGCCATGATCGTGGTTGGCTCGCCGAACTCGTCGAACTCGCAGCGCCTGCGTGAGGTTGCCGAGCGCGAAGGCTGCAAGGTCTCCGTGCTGGTGCAGCGCGCGTCGGAACTCGACTGGTCGAAGTTCGAAGGCATCAAGACCCTCGGCATCACCGCCGGCGCATCGGCGCCGGAGGTCATCGTCGAGGAAATCATGGATGCGTTCGCGGCCCACTATCATCTGAAGGTGGAGACTGTGTCGGCGGCGATGGAAAACGAATTCTTCCCGCTGCCGCGCCCGCTGCGGAACGACGCGGCGGAATAGGCGTGACATGGCGGTTTACACCGACGTCACCGCCGAAGAGCTTGCGGATTTTCTCATCCCTTACGGAATAGGCGACCTGCTGTCCTACAAGGGCATCGCCGAAGGCGTGGAGAATTCCAACTATCTGGTTCATACCAGCGGCGGCTCCTACATCCTGACCCTGTACGAGAAGCGCGTCGCGAAAAACGACCTGCCGTTTTTCCTCGGACTGATGGGCCATCTGGCGGCCCATAACATCACCTGTCCGCAGCCGGTGCTGAACAGGAGCGGCGAGGCGCTGGGCACCCTTGCCGGGCGCCCGGCGGCGATTATCACCTTCCTTGAAGGGATGTGGCCGCGCCGCCCGAGTGCGACCCATTGCGCCGGCGTCGGCCAGGCGCTGGCGAAGATGCATCTGGCCGGTGCGGATTTTCCCATGACGCGCCCCAATGCGCTGTCGGTGAAGGACTGGCGGCCGCTGTTCGATCAGGCTGCTGATCGTGCGAACGATGTGCATCACGGCTTGCGCGCCTTGCTCGGCAATGAACTCGATCACCTCGAGAAACGTTGGCCAAGCGATCTTCCGAAGGGTGTGATCCATGCCGACCTGTTTCCGGACAACGTGTTCTTTCTTGGTGACAAGCTGTCGGGCCTGATCGACTTCTATTTCGCCTGCAACGACATGCTCGCATACGACGTCGCGATTTGCGTGAATGCGTGGTGTTTCGAGTCCGATCACTCCTTCAACGTCACCAAGGCGCGGGCTTTCCTCAATGCCTATGCCCGCGAGCGCAAGCTCTCCACCGAAGAGCAGGACGCGCTGCCGCTGCTGGCGCGGGGTGCGGCGATGCGTTTCCTGCTGACGCGCCTTGTCGACTGGCTCAACGTGCCGCCCGGCGCGCTGGTCAAGCCGAAGGACCCGCTGGAATATGTCCGCAAGCTGCGTTTCCACCAGAGTGTGAAGAGCATGCGCGATTACGGCGTCGAGCAATCCGGGATTGTCGCGTGAGCGAGTCCGGTCTTCCGCATGTCACGATCTTCACCGATGGCGCGTGCTCCGGAAATCCGGGGCCGGGCGGCTGGGGCGCGATCCTGCGTTTCGGCGATGTCGAGAAGGAATTGAAGGGCGGCGAGAATCCATCCACCAACAACCGCATGGAATTGATGGCGGCGATCTCGGCGCTTGAGGCATTGAAGAAGCCGGCGTCAGTGGATCTGACCACCGACAGCCAGTATGTCCGTCAGGGCATCACAAGCTGGATTCACAACTGGAAGCGCAACGGCTGGAAGACCGCCGACAAGAAGCCGGTGAAGAATGCCGATCTCTGGCAGCGGCTCGATGCCGCGCTGAAGGCCCACAAGGTCCGCTGGCACTGGATCAAGGGCCATGCCGGCCACGCCGAGAACGAGCGCGCGGACCAGTTGGCGCGGGAGGGGCTGGCGGAAAATCGTTGAGGGTCAAGGGAAGTGTAGTTTTTCCCGGCGTCGTCCCCGCTTTCGCGGGGACGACATCTCGTGTGTTTCGGCTCTCGCGGAAAGACGCTTGCCTCAAAGCTGCGACAGCAGGGTGTCGCCGCCGGATACTTCCACCTTGCCGGGGTTCGTCTCGAGATTGAAAATCTTCACCGTGCCGTCTTCCACCAGCATCGAATAGCGCTTGGAGCGGATGCCGAGTCCGTTGCCGGAAGCGTCGAGCTCCATTCCGATCGCCTTGGTGAAGTCGGCGTTGCCGTCGGCGAGGAAAATCGCCTCATCGCGCTGGTCGGTGTCGCGCTTCCAGGCGCTCATGACGAAGGCATCGTTGACCGATACGACGGCGATGGTGTCGACGCCCTTGTCCTTCAAGGCATAGGCGTTGAGGAAAATGCTCGGCATGTGCATCTTGTGGCAGGTGCCGGTGTAGGCGCCGGGGACGGCGAACAGCGCGACCTTCTTGCCCTTGAAAATATCGTCGGTGGTTTTGACCTGCGGGCCCTCCGCGGTCATGACACGAAACTTGGCCTCTGGCAGCTTGTCGCCAACTTTGATGGTCATCGGTGTTCTCCGTGAGATCGGTGCAGTGTCATAGCGCGGTTTCCGCAAGGGTGGGAACCGGTTTTGCGAATGGGAGACGCGCAATTTGTCGGTAAACTGCGCCTGCTGCGGTGCGCTCTCAGTCGGCCTTCGGTGGCAAGGGGGCATTGACCTCGTAAGCGCCGCTGGGTCCCGCGACCGTCAGCTTCAGGATCGCGCCTTCGGGCGTCGCACCCGGAGGAAGCCCCTCAAGTTCGAAGGCGAAACGCAGGAGGCCGTCCGCCTCGCGCCTGATCAGCTTCGGCACCGGCAACGCCCAGTCCGGCGTCGGACCTTCGGCAAAGAGCTGAACCTCCCTGTCCTTGTGGGTTGCGCTCTTCTCGTCCAGAGCCACATCGACCAGCACCAGCTTGCCGTCGCGCCGGATCTCGCGGATGGAGACCGGTGTCGTGTCACCGACCTTGGCGGGCTTCGGCACGGTTTCGAGCGCCGCGGCGATGGCGCTGTCTTCGGTGCTGGCGACGCTGACAAATCCAAGTTCGGCGTTGGCTTCGACCGGGATGCAAAGTTTTTCGCACACCGCGTAGCTGATCCTCGCGCGCAGCGTCACCGGCTTGTCAGGACTCTTTGCAATGATCCGCAGCGGCAGCAGCACCTGGTTGTTGTAGCCGAATGAAATTCCTCCGGCGCCGTCGGGGAATTTCATCGGAACGGGCCAGAGAATTTTGACGGAGTCGATGTTGTCGGACTTCGAAAAATCGATCCGCGGCGGCACGCCGGAATCTCCCGGCGTGCGCCAGTAGGTTTTCCAGCCCGGCTGGAGCTGGAAGCTGATGCCGCCGAGCAGCACGTTGCCGCTGCGCGAACCGGCGATCAGCCGGACGGACGAATACGTGTCTTTGATCCATGGCGAGGCGTCATCCGCGCGCGCGGATAATGGCGCGAGGCAGGCCATCGCAGTGAGAGCAATGCCGGAGGCTGTTCGAACGGGAACCAAGAGTGTCATCAGACGTCCTTACAGGGTGGTATCCCTGTGAACCATTGAATTGC
Organism: Afipia sp. GW823-FHT06G09; assembly: GCF_058794875.1. Lineage (NCBI taxonomy): Bacteria > Pseudomonadati > Pseudomonadota > Alphaproteobacteria > Hyphomicrobiales > Nitrobacteraceae > Afipia > Afipia sp. GW823-FHT06G09. Next base: position 668,613 of record NZ_JBXAHF010000003.1, on the reverse strand, counting down.
CTGTGATCCGGTCTTTTTCGCGACCAAATGCTGCATGTTGCAGCCGCCCGGCGCGGCTTGATTGACAGAACTGGCACCCAATATCAGGATGGATGAACAGTACGAGAGTCGTTGCGATGAAGGCCACGCGCAAGAAGACCGAAAAGACTGCCGGTGGCCAGATCCTGGCCGAAGGCGAGATGTCGGGCGCCGGTTATCTCGACGGTCAGTTGCTGATCGCCATGCCTGTGATGGATGATGAGCGCTTTGCCCGCTCGGTGATCTACCTGTGTGCCCATTCGTCCGAAGGCGCCATGGGCATCATCGTCAATCGTCCGGCCGGAAGCATCGATTTTCCGCAGCTGCTGGTGCAGCTCGACATCATCAACAAGGCCGATCAGATCAAGCTGCCCGGCAGCGCCGAGGAGATGAAGGTCCTGAAAGGCGGGCCGGTCGATACCGGCCGTGGCTTCGTGCTTCATTCGAGCGACTTCTTCATCAAGGATGCGACGCTGCCGATCGATGACGGAATCTGCCTTACCGCCACGCTCGACATCTTGAAGGCCATCGCGGCCGGCGCCGGACCCAAACATGCCATTCTGGCGCTGGGTTATGCCGGCTGGGCGCCCGGCCAGTTAGAGAACGAGATCCAGCACAACGGCTGGCTGCATTGTCCCGCCGATCCCGATCTGATTTTCGGGCCGGACGCCGAGGACAAGTATCAACGCGCACTCGAAAAGATCGGCATCGATCTGGCGATGCTGTCGAACGAAGCTGGGCACGCTTAAGCGAGAAAACCTTTATGCCGTCTCGGGTCCGGGCATGGCAGCAGGCGCTGTCGTTGTCGCGGGCGGCGGTGTCGGCGTTGTGATGTTGCGGATGCTTTGCCGGCGGTTGCGCGGCTGCTGAACCTTTTCGCCGGTCAGCAGGCGGAGGCTGGCGTCGGCGTCCATCGGCTCGCCGAAGGCAAAGCCCTGCGCGTATTCGCAGCCGAGCTGGAACAGCTCGACGGCGTCGGAATCGGTTTCCGCGCCCTCGGCCACAACTTCCATGTCGAGATCGTGCGCCAGCGCGATGATCGACTTGAGCAACACCGGACGCGCGCCGCGGCTCGAGGTGCGCACGAACGACTGGTCGATCTTGATGGTGTCGAACGGGAAGCGTTGCAGATAGGCCAGCGATGAATGGCCGGTGCCGAAGTCGTCCAGCGACAGGCCGACGCCGAGCTCCTTGATCCGGTGCAGCATCTGCGCGGCGTGCTCGGGATTTTCCATCACGAGGGATTCGGTCAGCTCCAGCTTGAGCGAGCCGCGCGCCACGGCGGAGCGTGACATCACGCCGCGTACGTCGTGGATGAGGTCATGACGCAGCAACTGCCGCGACGAGACATTCACGCTGGCGAAGATCGGCTGGCGCGAGCGCACGGTGCGCTGCCAGATCGCAAGCTGCTTCGCCGTGGTGTCCATCACGAACAGCCCGAGCTCGACAATCAGGCCGATCTCCTCCGCGATGGAGATGAACTCCGACGGCGACATGCGGCCGAGCTTGGGGTGATCCCAGCGCGCCAGCGCCTCGAAGCCCGCGATGCTGCGGTCTTCCAGCCGGACGATGGGCTGGTAGAGAATGGTGATTTCCTGCCGCTCGATGGCGCGGCGCAGCTCGGATTCCAGCGCGAGGCGGTCGGTCTTGCGTGCGCGCATGGCCGGTTTGTAGACGTCGATGCGGTCGCCGCCGATGCGCTTGGAATGATACATCGCAAGCTCGGCGTCCTTGATGATCTCCTCGGTCAGCGGGACCTGCGGATCGCTCAATGCGAGGCCGATCGATGCGGTGAGGAAAATCTCGCGGCCGTCGAAAGCGATCGGCGCCCGGATCGTCTTGCGGAGGGTTTCTGCAAACGCCGTGATCCGCGCCGGTTCGTGCTCCGAGGTCAGGATCAGTCCGAACTGGTCGCCGGCCAGACGCGCCAGCGTGTCCTGGGGTTTAAGGATGCGGGCGAGACGGCGCGCCAGCGTCAGCAGGATCGAGTCGCCGACAGCGATGCCGACGGAGTCGTTGACCTGCTTGAAGCGGTCGAGATCGATCACCATCACGGTGGGGCGCAGGTTCGGCGTGGTCTTGGCGAACATCGACACCGCGCCGAGGCGATCGATGAAGAGCTGCCGGTTCGGAAGGCCGGTGAGATTGTCATGCACCGAATCGTGGAGCAGCCGTTCTTCGGAATTCTTGATTTCGGTGACGTCGGTCAGCGTGCCGACCACGCGCGAGACTTCGCCGTCCGAGCCGACCACCGGGCGCGCCTTGAGCGCGAACCACATGAAGTGCCCGTCGGGCGTGCGCAGCCGGAAGTCCTGTACGAGACGGCCGCGGCGCTGATCGAGCACGCTGTCGAGCGCGGCGCGGAAGCGGTCCTGATCCAACGGGTGAAGCACCTCGAGCCATTTGGCGGCGGGGCCTTCCAGCGTGCCGCGTTTGAGGCCGAGCAGCACTTCGGTTTCGGGACTGGTGAACACCTTGTCCGCCGATACATCCCAGTCCCAGATCAGATCGCCGGAGCCGGTCAGCGCCAGCGCGCGGCGCTCCACGTCGGAGACGACGCCGTTGGTGGCGCCGCCGCCTGCGAAGGCATGCTGCATCACCGTGAAGCCGATCAGCATCACGATCAGCACAAGGCCGCCGAGCAATGCAGGTCCGACGATATCGTTGGTGACCGCGCCGGCAATGGTCATGCCTGCGGCGGCGACCCAGACCATCAGCAGGAACCAGGTCGGGATCAGCAGCACCGCGCGGTCGAATCCGTGGGTCGAGAGGTAGACAATCAGTGCGAAGCCGAACACCGCAATCAGCGCCAGCGAGATGCGCGCGATGCCGGATGCGACGGCGGGATCGAACAGGGCGAGCGCGACCAGCGCGCCGAGGAACACCAGCCAGCCTATGGTGATGTGAGAGTAGCGCACATGCCAGCGCGACAGGTTGAGATAGGCAAACAGAAACACCAGCAGCGTCGCTGCCAGCATCGCCTCGCCGGACGCGCGCCATACGCGCTCCGCACCGGCGGACATGTCGAACACCTTGCCCCAGAATCCGAAGTCGACGCCGATGTAAACGAGAACCGCCCATGCGAGCGCCGCCGCAGCCGGGAACATGATGCTGCCCTTGACCACAAACAGGATGGTCAGCACCAGCGCGAGCAATCCGGAGATGCCGATGACGATGCCCTGATAGAGCGTGAATGAGTTGACCTTGTCCTTGAAGGCTTCCGGCTCCCACAGATAGAGCTGCGGAATCTTGTCGGTGCGCAGTTCCGCGACGAAGGTGATCACGGCGCCGGGATCGAGGGTGATGCGGAACACGTCCGCTGTCGGGTTCTCCTGGCGCTCGGGACGGTCGCCGGTCGAGGGCGTGATCGAAGCGACGCGCGACAGGCCGAGATCCGGCCACAGCAGTCCCGACGAGACGATGCGGTAATGCGGCACGACGATCAGGCGGTCGAGCTGATCGTCGGTGTTGTTGGTGAGCGCGAACACGACCCAGTTTTGGCCGCCTTCGCGCGCGCGCACTTCGATGCGCCGGACGATGCCGTCGGTGCCGGGCGCGGTGGAGACCTGGATGCGGTCGGTGTCGCTGCGCTGGAATTCAAGCACGCCGGTCAGGTCGATCGCGGGCGCGTCGCTGCGGACGCTGATCGCGTCGAGCGCATGCGCCGGCTGCGCGGCGGCGAACAGGGTCAAGCTCAGCAGTAATGAGAGCGCTGCGGCCCGAAGCGAACTTCGAATGTGAAACACTTGCAGCGCGAAGCCTCTGATCGAGCGCAAAGTCAGCTCTCCGCGTGGGGACCGGCGGGGTTAACAGGACCCGCCGGTAGGAACGCGATAAATGCCACGAATATGAAGCAAATCAAAGGGTTTCGATGGGTTCCCCGGCCTTAAACCGTGAGCACAATTTTGCCTATATGTTGACTGGATTCCATTCGTGCATGGGCTTTTGAGGCGTCTTTCAGCGGGAACGTGCTGTCCATCAGGGGTTTGACGCGTCCGTCCGCAAGCCAAGGCATTGCCTTGGCCTCAATTGCGCTGACCATCGCCGCCTTGTCCGCGACAGTGCGCGGGCGCAGCGTCGAGCCGGTATGGTGCAGCCGCTTCATCATCAGCTTGGCGAAGTTCGGCGTCGCCTTCGAGCCGCCGAGGAATGCGATCTGGACAATCCGGCCTTCGACGGCCGCGGCTTCATAGTTACGGTCGATGTAGTCGCCGCCGACCATGTCGAGGATGACGTCGACGCCGACGCCGTCGGTCAGCGCCTTCGTCCTGGCGACGAAATCGTCGGTCTTGTAGTTGATCGCGGCATCCGCGCCGAGCTTGAGGCACGCATCGACCTTGTCCTGTCCGCCGACGGTGACGAACACTTTCGCGCCGTGCGCCTTCGCCATCTGGATCGCCATGGTGCCGATGCCGGATGAGCCGCCGTGGATCAGCAGTGTCTCGCCGGGCTTCAATCCGCCGCGCTCGAACACATTGTGCCAGACCGTCATCAGCGTTTCGGCGACAGCGCCGGCTTCCGTCATCGAAAACCCTTTCGGCACCGACATCGCGTGGCTTTCATGGGTGAGACAGTATTCGGCGTAGCCGCCGCCTGCGACCAGCGACATCACCTTGTCGCCGATCTTGCGTTTGGTGACGCCTTCGCCGAGCGCGACCACTTCGCCGGCGACTTCAAGACCTGGAAGATCGCTCGCGCCGGGAGGCACGGGATACAGTCCCATGCGCTGCAACACGTCGGGACGATTGACGCCCGCGGCTTCCACCTTGATGAGGATTTCATTCGGTCCCGGCTTCGGCACCGGCCGCTGTTCCGGCACGAGCACTTCGGGTCCACCGGGCTTGGAAATCGCGATGGCGGTCATTTGTGCGGGCAGCTTGTCCATGATGTGTCCTTGCGGCGGATGGCGGGGAATGAAAGATGTCAGGCGATGACGCAGCTATAATCGGGCGAACGGGAGGAGGGAAGCATGGCCAGTGATGACGACGACAAGCCGCGAAAGAAAGTCACCCACGAACTGGGACAGGATCTGTCGCTGCTGTCGTTCGAGGACATCGAGGATCGCATCGCAGCACTCACGTCCGAGATCGAGCGGCTGAAAGCCGATGCCGCCAAGAAGCGCGCCAGCCGCGACGCCGCCAACGCCTTCTTCAAATCGTGAACTCTGGTCCGGTCGTTAAACGCAGGTTCCGCAATTGCAAAGGAACCGTAAAGGAAATCCTTCATTTACGGCGTATTAAGCTTTCGGGAGTATGACTGCAATTGTCCTTGTTTGGACACCGAGTGGCTCCTGTCACTCTGTTTGACGCCTCCCTGTTATCAACTTTCAAAAGCCGCCGGAAACGGCGGCTCTTTTTTGTTCAGGTTGATACTTTCGCCGGGGCCGTTTCCCCGCACCCGGCATCCGGCTGGAAACCATATCTCCTCATTGTTACGTGGCATGGCTGGACTCCCGGTCGCGGGCGCGCAATGATTTGTTCATCATAAAAAAATCAGCGAACCAACTGCGTGAGGCGTTAACCATGTCCGACCAGGGCGAAGCCGATCTCGTTCTCTTGAGCGAACGGATCACCAATTCACCGGCCTTCGGGACCCTGTTCAGGGAGGGCATGGATCTTGTCGAAGAGACCGCGGCCTATCTGGACGGACCGGGCCGCACCGAGGCCAAGGCGCTGGAGCGCTCGGTGAGCCTGAGCTACGCCACCGAAAGCATGCGGCTGACGACGCGCCTGATGCAACTCGCATCGTGGCTGTTGCTGCATCGCGCGGTCAAGGAAGGCGAGATGACGCTGCACCAGGCCAATCGCGAAAAGACCAAGGTCAAGCTGACCGCGGCCGATCCGGGTCCGGAAGATATCATCTCCAAGCTGCCGACGCGCCTGCAGGACCTTGTCGCGCGCTCGATGGCGCTGCAATCGAAGGTGCGCCGGCTCGATGCCACGATTCACACGCCGGCGTCCGAGCATCTGGCGATCGGCAATCCGCTGGTGCCGCAGATGAACATGCTGAAGGCGGCCTTCGAGCGCCGCTAGGCCGGTCAAGCCAGAAACAAAAAACGCCCCTGCGAAAGCGGGGGCGTTTTGGTATCGAACGGGACATTCCGGGAAGGATCAATCCTTCTTGAGGAACCCCGAAAACTTCTTCTGGAAGCGCGAAACGCGGCCGCCGCGATCGAGGATCTGCTGGGTGCCGCCGGTCCAGGCCGGGTGCGACTTCGAGTCAATATCGAGGTTCAGCGTGTCGCCTTCCTTGCCGTAGGTCGAGCGGGTCAGGTACTCGGTCCCGTCGGTCATGACGACCTTAATTGTATGATAATCCGGGTGAATTTCGGCTTTCATGGCAAATCCTCTGGCGCCGCGCGCCCACAGATCAATGATGTTCGGGACGAATTTGGGGGCTCTATATCGCAGGAACGGCCCGGAAACAAGCAGCGACGTCATTTGCCAGCCCCTGAATGGGGGCCTATTGGAGGGCCGGAAAGCAAGAGGCGGCCGCATAGATGAGTGCAGTGGAACGCGTTGAAGACAGGGGGCTGACATCCGCGCCGGCACGCGAGACCGATGCCGTCACGGGAGCTTCCGCGCCTGCTGCCGGATCGCCGCCGGAGACGCCAAAGAAGTCGCGCGGCGTAAAGCTGCGTCCGCTGCTCGCGCTGGCGCCTTACGTGGCGCGTTATCGCGGGCAGGCCTTCGCGGCGCTGGTGGCGCTGATCATTGCATCCGCCGCGACACTGGTGGTGCCGCTTGCCGTGCGGCGCATGATCGATTTCGGTTTCAGTCCCGAAGGCATCGCGCTGATCAACAGCTACTTCGCGGTGATGATCGCGGTGGTGGCGGTGCTCGCCGCAGCTAGCGCATCGCGTTATTACCTCGTCATCACCCTCGGCGAGCGCATCGTCGCTGATCTGCGCCGCGACGTGTTCAAGCATCTCACCTCGCTGTCGCCGTCGTTCTTCGATACTGCGCACAGCGGCGAACTGGTCTCGCGCCTGACCGCCGACACCACCCAGATCAAGTCGGCCGTCGGCGCCTCGGTTTCGATCGCGCTGCGCAACCTCGTGCTGTTCGTCGGTGCGTCCGCGATGATGGTTGTGACCAGTCCAAAGCTGTCCGGCATCGTGCTTGCGGTGATCCCGCTGATCGTGCTGCCGCTGGTGGCGTTCGGCCGCCGGGTACAGAAACTGTCGCGCGGCGCGCAGGACACGCTGGCGGACGCCTCGTCTTATGCGTCTGAATTGATCGGCGCGATCCGCACGCTGCAAGCCTTCACCAACGAACGCCTCGCGGAAGCGCGCTTCGGCGGCGAGGTCGAGCGCGCCTATGTTGCGGCACGTAATTCGACGCGCGCGCGGGCGTATCTCACCGCGACTGTGATCTTCCTGATTTTCGCCAGTGTCGTGGCGATCCTCTGGATCGGCTCGCACGATGTGCTGACCAACCAGATCAGCGCAGGGCGTCTCGGCCAGTTCATTCTCTATGCGGCGTTTGCGGCGGGCGCGCTCGGCGAACTCAGCCAGGTCTGGGGCGAAATCTCGCAGGCTTCCGGCGCATCGGAGCGGCTGTTCGAGATTCTCCGTATCAGGCCGGACATTGCTGCGCCAGCTAGTCCCCGCGCGCTGCCGGTGCCGCCGCGCGGGGATGTCGCTTTCGACAATGTGCGGTTCTCCTATCCGACACGGCCGGATCATCTTGCGGTCGATGGCGTCTCGTTCGCGGTGAAGGCCGGCGAGAAGGTCGCGGTGGTCGGGCCCTCGGGCGCGGGCAAGAGCACGCTGTTCCACCTGTTGCTGCGGTTCTACGATCCGGCCAGCGGCGTGATCTCGGTCGACGGCGTGCCGATCCGCGAGGCTGATCCATCCGCTGTGCGCTCGCGCATCGCGCTGGTGCCGCAAGATTCAGCGGTGTTCGCCACCAGCGCCCGCGAGAACATCCGCTTCGGCCGGCCCGATGCCAGCGACGCGGAAGTCGCACGCGCGGCCGATCTGGCTCATGCCACCGAGTTCATCACCCGTCTGCCGCAGGGTTTCGATACGCAGCTCGGCGAGCGCGGCGTCACGCTGTCCGGCGGACAGCGCCAGCGGATTGCGATTGCGCGCGCGATCCTGCGCGATGCGCCGCTGCTGCTGCTGGACGAGGCGACGTCGTCGCTCGACGCCGAGAGCGAGACGCTGGTGCAGACCGCACTGGAAGAACTGATGAGCCATCGCACGACGCTGGTGATCGCGCATCGGCTCGCGACCGTGCTGTCCTGCGACCGCATTCTGGTCATGGAGAATGGCCGCATCGTGGAGCAGGGCACGCATGCTTCTCTGGTCGCCGCTAACGGCCTCTATGCGCGCCTCGCACGCTTGCAGTTCGAGGGCGTTTAATTTCCCCGCAAGTTAGCCGCGCTTGAACACCGGCTTGCGCTTTTCCACGAAAGCCTTCACGGCTTCCTTGTGATCCGCAGTCCCTGCGGATCGCACCATGCGCTCGGCTTCGTGATCGAGCGAGGTCAGGAAATCGTTCATCAGCGCTTCGTCGAGATTGTCCTTCAGGAAACGCAGTGCGGTGGTTGGTCCCTCGGCCAGTTTCTTCGCCCAGGCAAACGCCTCTTCGCGCAGCTTGTCGTCCGGCACCACGCGGTTGACGATGCCGAGTGTCTCGCATCGTTTCGCGTCGATCTTCTCGCCGAAAAACATCAATTCGCGTGCGCGTGAGGTGCCGACAAGGCGCGTCAGCAGCCATGACATGCCGTAGTCGCCGCTCAGCCCGATCTTCACATAGGCTGTGGTGACGAAGGCCGACTCCGCTGCGATGCGCAGGTCGCAGGCGAGGGCCAGCGACAATCCTGCGCCTGCCGCGGGGCCGGGCAGCGCCGCGATGGTCGGCTTGCGGACATTGACCAGCGCGCCGGTCAGCGTGCGCTGGCGTTCCTGCAGCCGCGCGACCTTCTGGTCGAATGTCAGTTCCGGCGCGTTGCTGCTGCCGGGCTTGCCGCCCATGCCCTTGACGTCGCCGCCGGCGCAAAACGCATCGCCTGCGCCGGTAATGAGAAGAGCGCCGACATTCGGGTCTTCGCCGCAGAGCTTGATCATGCGGCGCAGTGCGGGCGTCAGATTGTCGGAAAGCGAATTGCGCGCCTGCGGGCGATTGAGCGTGATGACGGCGACGCGGTCGCGAATCTCGCAGAGAAGTTCGTCCGTGCCGGTGTCGATCACGGTTTCAGAAGAGGTCATCGCGGTGGCGGTCATGGTCGCTGTCCCGGTGTCGAGTTGGTTTCGAATTGGAACTGTGTACCTTGCCGCAGGCAATTTCCAGTGAAACCTCGCGCAACGCAGTCATGTTGCATGAGATTTTTGTGGCCATCAGACGAATATCCCTCATCCGTGCACAGCGGTTTCGTTCATCGATGGTTCAAGAGCAAAGTCGCTAAAAAGCGAACGAGCAAGGCAAGATGACCGGGGCAGACAGGGCGTGTATGCTCGCCGTCACACGGCCACGTTAGGGTCGTTCGCCTGCTCTCATTCTGCCGCCGTTCGGCGTTTTACTGGAGATATTCATGCGCAAGATTTTGACCGTCCTCGCAGCGCTCGCGTCGCTGAGCCTCACCAATTGCGGATACAATGCGATCCAGCAGAATGACGAGTCGGTGAAGTCGGCATGGTCCGAAGTTGTCAACCAGTATCAGCGCCGCGCCGATCTGGTGCCGAACCTCGTCAATTCCGTTAAGGGCTTTGCGCAGCAGGAAAAGGATGTGCTGCTCGGCGTGACCAATGCGCGCGCCAAGGTCGGCGGCGTGCAGGTGACTCCGGAAGTTCTCAACGATCCGGCGGCGCTGCAAAAATTCCAGGCGGCGCAGAGCGAGCTGACCGGTGCGCTGTCGCGGCTGCTGGTGGTGACGGAAAACTATCCGCAGCTGAAGTCCGATCAACTTTTCCGCGATCTCGTCGCGCAGCTTGAGGGCACCGAGAACCGCATCGCGGTGGCGCGCAACCGCTACATCAAGGCGGTGCAGGACTATAACGTCGGCATCCGCACCTTCCCAAACAACCTGACTGCGATGGCGTTCGGTTACAAGGAAAAGGCCAACTTCACCGTGGAGAACGAAAAGTCGATTTCGACCGCGCCGAAGGTCGATTTCAACGCGCCCGCGACGACCGCTCCCGCGCCTGCACCGGCAACACCTGCGCCCGCGAAATAAGCTGCGCGACGGGCGCGCGCGATGAAAGCGGTCAAAGCGGTCATTCTCGCGTTCATGCTGTGCTGGGCGTTTGCCGGCGCGTCGTTTGTCGCGTGGGCAGACGTCGCAGTGCCGCCGCTGACCGGGCGCGTTGTCGATCTGACGGGAACGCTGTCGGCCGATCAGACCGCCACCCTCGAACAGAAACTGAAGGCGTTCGAGGATCGCAAGGGCAGTCAGCTCGCGGTGCTGATCGTGCCGACCACCCAGCCGGAAACCATCGAGCAGTATTCGCTGCGTGTGGCCGAGCAATGGAAGCTCGGCCGCAAGAAGGTCGACGACGGCGCGCTGCTGATCATCGCCAAGAACGACCGCAAGCTGCGCATCGAAGTGGGTTACGGTCTTGAAGGCGCGCTGAACGACGCGACCTCGAAGCGGATCATCGACGAAATCATCACACCGAAGTTCAGGAGCGGCGACTTTGCCGGCGGTATTTCCGACGGCGCGGACCGGATCCTGAAAGTGATCGACGGTGAACCGCTGCCGCCGCCGAAGCCCGAAGGCGAGATGCCGGACCTGAGCGCAATCGGCGAGTACTTTCCGTTTCTCTTCATTGTCGTGCTGGTCGGCGGCGGGATTTTCAGGGCGATCTTCGGACGGCTGCTGGGCTCGCTGGTCGCGGGCGGCGGCGTCGCGCTCTTCATCTGGTTCTTCCTCGGCGTCTTGCCGATTGCAGCCATCGGAGGAATGATCGCCTTTGTCGTGACGCTGATCGGCGACACGCTGGTATCGTCCGGAGGCGGAGGAGGCCGTGGCGGCTACGGCGGCGGATTCAGTTCCGGCGGTTCGAGCAGTTCCAGCGGGGGATTCAGCGGAGGCGGCGGCAGCTTCGGCGGCGGCGGCGCGTCGGGCAGCTGGTAGCCGAGAGCAGAGCAATGGGCATCAAGCGCATCGGCAAACATCTTCTTCTCAATCGCTGGCGGGTCCGGCGCGCATTTCCGCGCCAGGCGCTGGCCAACATCGAGAAGGCCATCAAGGCCAGCGAAGCGACCCATGCCGGCCAGATCCGCTTCGTGGTGGAAGGCGCGCTCGATGGTGCACCGCTGTTCAAAGATCAGCCCGCGCGCGAGCGCGCCATCGATGTGTTCGCCCAGCTTCGGCTCTGGGATACCGTGAACAACAACGGCATTCTGATCTATCTGCTGCTCGCCGACCGCGATGTCGAGATCGTCGCCGACCGCGGTATCAGCCAGAAGGTCCAGCAGGCGGAATGGGAGAAAATCTGCCGCGTGATGGAAGCGGAGTTCCGCGCCAAGAATTTCGAGGGCGGGGTGCTGAAAGGCATTTCAGCCGTGACCAAGCTCCTTGCAAAGCATTTCCCGGCCAGCGGCCGACATGGCAATGAACTGCCCGACAGGCCGGTGGTGTTGTAGTATCGCATGGCGTCATTGCGAGGAGCGAAGCGACGAAGCAATCCATGATTCAGGGATGGATTGCTTCGCTTCGCTCGCAATGGCGAATAGCGGCGTCTGCGGCCTCACTCCTCCGTCATCAGCCCGGCATTGCCGCCCGCGGCCGCGGTGTTGATCGTGATTGTCTGCTCGGTGGCGAGACGCGGGAGATAGTGCGGTCCGCCTGCCTTCGGTCCCGTTCCCGACAGTCCATGACCGCCGAACGGCTGCACGCCGACCACCGCGCCGATCATGTTGCGGTTGACGTAGACATTGCCCACCGCCAGCCGCTCCACGGTTGTCTCGACGGTATCGTCGATGCGCGAGTGAATTCCGAGCGTCAGCCCGTAGCCGCTGGTGGCGATCGATTGCAGCACATGCTCGAAATCCGCCGCCTTGTAGCGCACCACATGCAGGATCGGGCCGAACACCTCTTCTGTGAGCTGCTCCGCGTTTTCCAACTCGAAGATATGCGGCGCGACGAAGTGGCCTGAGACAGGCGCTTCGCCCGCGAAGTGAACGCGTGCGGCGGTCTTCATCCGCGCGATATGCGCATCGAGACGCTGTTTCGCCTCGACGTCGATCACCGGCCCGACCTGGATCGCCGGATCGCGCGGATCGCCAACCTTCAGTTCAGCTGCGGCGCCAGCGATGATCTCAATCATGCGGTCCGCGACATCGTCCTGCACGAACAATAGCCGCAACGCCGAGCAGCGCTGACCGGCAGACCTGAACGCGGACGTCACAACGTCGTCGGAGACCTGTTCGGGCAGCGCGGTCGCGTCGACAATCATGGCATTGATGCCGCCGGTCTCAGCGATCAGCGGGACGATCGGGCCGTCCTTCGCGGCGAGCGTGCGGTTGATGGAGCGTGCGACTTCGGTGGAGCCGGTGAAGGCTACGCCGGCGATATTGTCATGTGCAACCAGCGCCGCGCCGATCTTGCCGTCGCCCTGTACAAGATGGAGCGCTGAATCCGGAATGCCGGCTTCATGCAGCAGCGCCACGGTTTCCGCGGCAATGCGCGGCGTCTGTTCGGCGGGCTTGGCCACGACGGCATTGCCTGCCATCAGGCACGCGGCCACCTGCCCCAAGAAAATTGCCAGCGGAAAATTCCATGGCGAGATCGCGACCATGACGCCGCGCCCGCGCAGGCGCAGCGTGTTGCTCTCTCCGGTGGGGCCGGGGAGCGGCAAGCCGTCACCGAACAGCTTGCGGCCTTCGATGGCGTAGTAGCGGCAGAAATCGATCGCCTCGCGTACCTCGGAGACCGCGTCGTCGATGGTCTTGCCGCCTTCGGTCTGCAGCAGCGCGATGAAGTGCGGCATCCGCTGTTCGAGGAGGTCGGCGGTGCGTTCCAGTGCCGTGGCGCGTGTGTCTGCCGTGGTCCGGCTCCAGAAGGCAAAGCCGGTGCGTGCCAGCGCGACGGCCACGGCGGCGTCGTTTTCGGTCGCATCCTTGTTGGTGCCGGCAGGGATTGCTGCACCGTCAACCGATATCAGCAACGCACTGAGCGCGGCGCGTTCTCCGAATTCGATGCCGTTTGAATTGATGCGTGGCAGATAGAGATCGTGCGGCAGCGGCAGTCGTGTGTTGCGGGCCTGATCCGGCGTTGCGACAACCTGCTCAGGCCTCTCCAGCAGCTTTGTGACCGGAACAGTGTCATCCGCAGCCAGCGCTACGAAGGACGAGTTGGCGCCGTTCTCCAGAAGCCGCCGCACCAGATAGGCCAGCAGATCGCGATGGCTGCCGACCGGTGCATAGATGCGGCACGCAAGCTCCGGGTTGTCGGTGTGGAGCTTTGCATAGAGCGCGTCGCCCATGCCATGCAGCCGCTGGAACTCGAAGTCGTCGCCGTTGCCTGCGAGTTCGGAAATGGTTGCCACCGAGAGCGCGTTGTGGGTGGCGAATTGCGGGAAGATCGTCGGGCGCAGGCCGAGCAGCTTCCTCGCGCAGGCGATGTAGTTGATGTCGGTCATCGCCTTGCGGGTGAACACGGGATAGCCGCTGAGTCCGCGCTCCTGCGCGCGCTTCACTTCCGTGTCCCAATAGGCGCCCTTCACAAGACGCAGCACCATCCGGCGGTCATGCCGCTTGGCAAGATCATGGATGTAATCGATCACGGCCTCGGCGCGCTTCTGATATGCCTGTACGGCGAGGCCGAATCCTTCCCAGCCCGCGAGCGAAGAATCCGCAAACACCGCACTGATCACATCCAGCGACAGCTCGAGCCGGTCGGCCTCCTCGGCGTCGATGGTGAAGTTCATGTCGTGCGCCCTAGCGCGGCGCGCGAGATCGAGGGTGAGCGGCACGAGTTCCGCCATCACCCGTGAGCGGCTGAGCGCTTCATAGCGCGGATGCAGGGCCGACAGTTTCACCGAGATTCCCGGCCGATCCAGAGGGGTCCTGTTGCCACCTGTGCGCCCGATGGCTTCGATGGCCGAGGCATAGGATTCGAAGTAGCGCGCAGCGTCGGCTGCGGTGCGCGCGCCTTCACCAAGCATGTCGAAGGAGTAGCGATGGTGGTGATCCGGGCCATCGTCGTCAGCCGCGCGCGCCAATGCGGCATCGATGGTCTCGCCCAGTACGAAGTGATTGCCCATCAGCCGCATCGCCTGCCGCGTCGCAGTGCGCACGGCGGGAAGGCCGATCCGCTTGGCAATCAGCCCGACGGTGCCGAGCGGCGTCTCGCCGGGCTGGATCACGCGCGCGGACAGGCCGAGGGCCCATACCGATGCGTTGACCAGCAGCGCGCTGGATTTGGTCCGGTGATGTGCGAAATCACCCTGACCGAGTTTGTCCTCGATGAAGCGGTCGGCGGTGGCGGCGTCCGGGACGCGCAGCAGCGCCTCGGCCATCACCATCAGGGCGAGGCCTTCCTTGGTTGAAAGTGCGAACTCGCGCAGCATGTCTTCCACGCCGCCGAAGCCGCCGTCCTCCGCGCGCACGGCCTCGATCAGGCGCGTGGCGGTGCGGTCGATGCGGGCATTCTGTTCGGCCGACAGCGGCGGCATCGCGAGCAGGCGTGCGGCGATCTCGCTGTCGTCAGGCGCGTAGGGTGCCGAGAAGGGGTTGGTCTGGCGATTCTGGTCGGGCATGGCGTCCTCTGGAGTTGCGCGATCCTACCTCCGCGGCCTGCCGTGGTTCGATAGACAAATTCGCAATTTTGACTTATGAACTACGGAAAAAGGCAGATAATTCTGGAAAAATGAGCGATATTGACAAAATAGACCGGAAAATCCTCGATATCCTGCAGGCGGACGGGCGGATCGCCAATGTCGAGCTGGCGGAGCGCATTGGCCTGTCGCCGACGTCCATCGGGGAGCGACTGAAGCGGCTACAGCGTGACGGTTTCATCGAGGGTTATGGCGCGCGGCTCAATCCGCATCGGCTCGGGCTCGGATTGCTGGTGTTCGTCGAGGTGTTGCTCGACAAGACCACGCCCGATGTATTCGAGCGCTTCGCGCAAGCCGTGAAACTCGCACCGGAAGTGCTGGAGTGTCACATGGTGGCGGGCGGCTTCGACTATCTCGTGAAGGCGCGTCTTCCTGACATGGCAGCGTATCGGCGGTTTCTCGGCGAGACGCTGCTCGCGTTGCCGGGCGTGCGCGAAACACGAACTTACGCGGTGATGGAAGAAGTGAAGCGCGACGCGCCGCTGCCGGTGTGACGGAACCGCCTCACGTTGCTGCGATTGCGGGTGCGCCCGCGATCCGGCTGTTGATTGAACGGGAAATCCGCCATAGTCCTGCGAAGCCAAACTTTCAGGGTTCCTGCGTTGTTCAAACCGGTTTTTCCGATCATCGTGATCGCGGCGTCGCTCGGCTTCATGTCGGCCGTGCCGTCGGCATCTGCCATGCAGCTCAGCCCGCAGCAGAACGAACTCTACACATCGGTCTCGATCAATCCGCCGTCATCGTCGGAAATGACGATCTGCTACGGCTTCGTCTGCCGCCGCCGCGCGACGCTTGATTTCACGGCCGCCGACCGCAAGGCGCTGACGCAGATTCTGACGGCGGGCAAGGCGACAGCGGTCGCCGAGCGCGCAGCCATCCAGAAAGCCGTGATCTGGTTCGACCGCCGGGTTGCGCCGATCGTCGGCACCGCCGGGCGGGTGTCTCGCGCTGATATCCGCAGCGGAGCGGACGCGAAGAATTTCGACTGCTGGGATTCGACCCGCAACGTGTCGAGCTTCCTGCTGGTGTTGCAGGATTGGGGACTTCTGAAGCATCACACCGTCGGCAATCCGCGTTATCGGGGAAACATCCTCGCGATGCAGCTGCCGCACAACACGGCGGTGATCGTGGAAAAGGAAAGCCGGATCGAGTGGTCCGTCGATATGTGGACCACGCGTTATCTCCAGCCGCCGGACGTCATGCTCGTGGAGCAATGGCTGAAGGAAGAGTGAGTCTGATCGATCCGGACTTGCTCACGCATTGCGAGGAACATGTCGACGAAGCAATCCATTTCTGATGTCTGGATTGCTTCGCTTCGCTCACAATGACGAATGTTTCACGCCTGTGCCGGCGTCTTGACCTTCGCCCAGTACTTGTCGCGCAGATGCCGCTTCACCAGCTTGCCGGTCGGCGTGCGCGGCAATTCGGCTTCGAAGTCGACGCTCCTCGGGCACTTGATCGGCGACAGACGCTTGCGGCAGAACAAAATCAGTTCCGCTTCCAGCTCCTTGCCCGCGCGCGACATGTCGTGCGGCTGCACCACGGCCTTGACCTCTTCGCCCATTTCCTCGTTTGGGACGCCGAACACCGCGACGTCCGCAACCGCCGGGTGTGAAATCAGCGCGTCCTCGGTTTCCTGCGGGTAGATATTCACGCCGCCGGAAATGATCATGTAGGCCTTGCGATCGGTGAGGTAGAGAAAGCCGTCATTGTCGAGATAACCGACATCGCCGAGCGTCGACCAGCCGCGATCGTTGTAAGCGCGCTGCGTCTTGTCGGTGTCGTTGTGATAGGCGAACTGGGGTCCGCCGGCGAAATACACCGTGCCGGTTTCACCGACAGGCAGCTCAACGCCATCATCGTCGAGAATTTTCACCTCGCCGACCACGGCGCGGCCGACAGTGCCGCGATGCGCCAGCCAGTCTTTCGACGTGGACACCGTGACGCCGTTGCCTTCGGAGCCGGCGTAATACTCGATCAGGATCGGGCCCCACCAGTCGATCATCTTCGCCTTGACGTCGGCGGGGCAGGGCGCCGCGGCATGGACCGCGCCTTTCAGCGAGGACGTGTCGTACTTCGCGCGCACGTCGTCCGGCAGCTTGAGCATGCGCACGAACATGGTCGGCACGAGTTGTGACTGCGTGACCTTGTGCTTCTCGACCAGCCGCAGAAATTCCTCGGCGTCGAACGACTCCATGATGATCGAGGTGCCGCCAAGGGCCACGCACATCATGTTGAAGCGCAGCGGGGCTGCGTGATAGAGCGGCGCCGGCGACAGGTAGATACTTTCGTCCGTCATGCCGCACATGTTGCCGCACAGCAATTTCAGCAGCGGATTAGGCACCAGGATCGATGGCTCGGTCAGCGGGCGCTTGATGCCTTTGGGCCGTCCCGTGGTGCCGGACGAATACAGCATGTCGTAACCGGCGGATTCGTCGGCGATCGGCGTCGTGGGTTGTGCTGCCAGCGCATCGTCCCACGAGCGAAATCCGGGATGCGAGCCGCCCGCAATAAAGAACACGGGCGCGTCAGCCGCATTGGTCACCAGCGGCGCGACCGAGTCGATGCATTTCGGCGTGGTGATGACGACCCTGGCGCCGCAATCCTTCACGATATAGGCGATCTCGTCGGCGGTGAGATAGCGGCTGATCGCGGTGTAATAGAGCCCGCTGCGCTGTGCGGCCCAGCAGATTTCCATGAAGGCAATGGTGTTTTCCATCAGAAGCGCGATGTGGTCGCCCTGTTTCAGCCCGAGCGAACGAAACAGCTGTGCGCCCTGGTTGGAGCGGCGGTCGAGATCGCGATAGGTGATGGCTTCGCCGCTCCTCGCCATCTGGTAGGCGATCTTGTCCGGGGTTTTTTGTGCGTGAATCGAAGGATGAGACATGACGTTTCCTCGGTGCTCCCGATGCATCGGCGGCTTTTGCCGCTCGTTCGTTGGGTTTTGAATGATCCGGTGCTGCGGCCGATCGCCATCAGCAAAAAGGGCGGGTCCTGAACCCGCCCTTTTCAAAGTCGCTGCTTACAGACGCTCGACGATGGTCACGTTGGCCATGCCGCCGCCTTCGCACATGGTCTGAAGGCCGTAGCGCTTGTTGCGCTGCTTGAGCGCGTTGACCAGCGTCGTCATCAGCTTGGTGCCGGAGCCGCCGAGCGGATGGCCGAGCGCGATCGCGCCGCCGTTGACGTTGAGTTTCGATGGGTCCGCGCCGGTGTCCTTGAGCCAGGCAGTCGGCACCGAAGCGAAGGCTTCGTTGACCTCGAACAGATCGATGTCGTCGATTTTCATGCCGGCCTTCTTCAGCGCACGGTGGGTCGCGGGGAGCGGCGCTTCCAGCATGATGACGGGGTCGCCGCCGATCATGGTCATGTGATGGATGCGCGCCAGCGGGGCGATGCCGAGCGCCTTCAGGCCTCTTTCGTTCACCACCATGACGCCGGATGCGCCGTCGCAGATCTGGCTGGCGCTGGCAGCGGTGAGCTTGCCGCCTTCCGCGATGGTCTTGACGCCGCGGATGCCTTCGATGGTCGCATCGAAGCGGATGCCTTCATCGATGCTGTGAATGTCGCTGGAGCCGTCCTCGCGCGTGAACTTCAGCGGAACGATCTCGTCCTTGAACGCGCCGGCCTGCGTGGCGGCAATCGCCTTCTGGTGGCTCTGGTAGGAGTACTGGTCGAGCTCTTCCTTTGCGAGGCCGTACTTCTCCGCCATCATTTCCGCGCCGGTGAACTGGCTGAACTGGATGTTCGGATATTTCTGCTGAATGTTCGGGCTGTAATAGTTGCCGAAGCCGTTCTTCGCAGCGAGTGTCGCCGGAAGTCCCATTGGCACGCGGGTCATGCCCTCGACACCCGCGGCAATCACGATGTCCATCGAGCCGGCCATCACCGCCTGCGCGGCGAAGTGCAGGGCCTGCTGCGACGAGCCGCACTGGCGGTCGACCGAGGTGCCCGGCACGCTTTCCGGGAGCTTGGACGCCATCACCGCATTGCGGGCGACGTTGTTCGACTGTTCGCCGGCCTGCATCACGCAGCCCATAATAACGTCTTCGATCTGGGCGGGATCGACGCCGGTGCGATCCACCAGCGAATCCAGCACTGAAGCTGCGAGATCGACCGGATGCCAGCCTGCGAGGCGGCCTCCCTTGCGTCCTCCTGCGGTGCGGGCGGTGGCGACGATATAGGCTTCAGCCATGGTGGTGCTCCCTGATGGATTGTTTTCGGTTGGGCGCGATTAAAGGCGCGGTGCGAGATTTAGTCAATCGGTCAATTAACTCTTGAGCGCGGCCCGATCATCGGGTTAGCTGGTGGCCCGTTATGTCCCGAGACCGCGCATGTCACCGACCCTGACCGCCAAAAAGCCGCGCCGGCCGCCATCGAAGCAGGTTCCCGAAAAGGAAGCCGCGCCGATGAATGCGACGGCTGCGAAATTGCTGGTGGCCGCCGGCGATCTGATGATCGAGCGGAACTCGACCGAGGTGTCGCTGAGCGAGATCGCGCAGAAGTCGGGCGTGAACGCGGCGCTGGTGAAGTATCACTTCGGCAACAAGGATGGTCTGCTGCTGGCGCTGCTCGCGCGCGATGCCGCCGCGGAAATGAAGAATCTCGCCTTCGTGCTCGATCAGCCGATTTCTCCGACCGAGAAAATGCGGCGGCATATCGCCGGCATCATCAATGCCTATTACCGGGTACCGTATCTGAGCCGGCTGATTCATCTGCTCCTG
Source organism: Afipia sp. GW823-FHT06G09 (assembly GCF_058794875.1). NCBI lineage: Bacteria > Pseudomonadati > Pseudomonadota > Alphaproteobacteria > Hyphomicrobiales > Nitrobacteraceae > Afipia > Afipia sp. GW823-FHT06G09. Next base: position 649,083 of record NZ_JBXAHF010000003.1, on the reverse strand, counting down.
CATCAGGGCAGCGAGGCGACGTCAAAAGAGGTCCATCGCTTTTTCATCGATCCGCTGTTCGGCTTCGTGCGCGGGCTGCTCGAACAGGGCGTCGCCGCGGGCGAATTCCGCAAGGTCGATCCGGCGCTGTTCTACATCAGTCTCAACGGCGCCTGCGACAACCTGTTCTACGGGCGCCAGATGAATGCCCGATTCCTCGGGCCGACTGGCATCACCGACGACATCAGGCGTCAGTACATCAGGCACATGACAACGCTGTTTCTCGGCGGGCTACTAACGGACAAGGCAGGCATGTCTTTCGACACGGAAGGATCGCCGACCGGCAAGGCGTGATAGATTTCCACCAAAATAAGCAGTGTCGATAATCCGGCGCGCAAACAAGAAGACGTGAGTTCGGGAGAGAAACAGATGAAGGATCGTTCGGCGGCAACTGGTCCGCTGCGAGGCGTGCGCGTTATCGAGTTCGCAGGCATCGGGCCGGGTCCATTCGCATCGATGCTGTTGTCCGACATGGGTGCGGACGTGGTGTCGATCGCACGGCCCGGTCAGGGCAAGCGCGATGTGCGTGATTTTGTCAATCGCGGCCGCCGTGTCATCGAACTCGATCTGAAGAATCCGGCTGACATTGCCAAGGCACTTGATCTGATTGCCGCGGCGGATGTGCTGATCGAAGGTTTCCGGCCACAGGTGATGGAGCGGCTCGGCCTCGGCCCGGACGTCGTGCTCAAGCGCAATCCGAAACTGGTCTATGGCCGCATGACCGGCTGGGGCCAGGAAGGTCCGCTGGCGCAGGCTGCGGGTCATGACATCAATTACATCGCCATCACCGGCGCGCTGGATTCGTTCCGCGCCGCCAATGGTGAAACGGTTTCACCGCTCAATCTTGTCGGCGATTACGGCGGCGGTGCGCTGTATCTCGTCGTCGGCGTTTTGGCGGGCGTGATCGAAGCGCGAGCGTCGGGCAAGGGACAGGTGGTGGATGCCGCGATGTGCGACGGCGTCTCCAGCATGCTGACCATGTTCCACAGCATGAAGGCGACCGGGCGCTGGACCGATCAGCCGCGCACCAATCTGCTCGATGGCGGTGCGCCGTTCTACCGCACCTACGAGTGCAAGGACGGCGGCTTCATGGCCATCGGCGCGCTGGAGCCGCAGTTCTATGCGGAACTGCGCAAGCTCGCGGGGCTCAGCGAGGAGTGTTACGACGCGCAAATGGACCGCAAGGGCTGGCCAAATCTGCATGAGAAGATGACGGCTTTGTTCAAGACCAAAACGCGCGACGAATGGGCCGCGATCCTCGAAGGGTCCGACGCCTGCGCCGCCGCCGTGCGCGGGCTGTTCGATGCGCCAAAGCATCCGCATCTCGCTGCGCGCAAGACCTTCGTCACTGTCGATGGCCATGTGCAGCCGGCCCCCGCACCGCGTTTTTCGCGCACACCGTCAAACATTCAGGGATCGCCGGCGGTGTCGCCGGTCGATGCCGCCGAAATCCTTTCGCAGTGGTCGCAAACGGCTGCCGCGAAAGCATCCTGAAGTCATCAAGACTTAACAATCCGTCACACGAGGAAAACGACTTATGCAGCTCAAGGATGTTTCAGTACTCATCACCGGCGGCGGTTCGGGTTTGGGCGCGGCAACGGCGCGCGCGATGGCCGCGAAGGGCGCCAAGGTCGCCGTCATCGACATGAACAAGGAAGGCGCCGAGAAAGTCGCCGCCGAGATCAAGGGTCTCGCGCTGGTCGGCGACGTTTCCGAAGAAGCGCCGGTCAAGGAAGCCATCGCGAAGGCCGAAGCCGCCCACGGCGTTATCCGCGTGCTGGTGAACTGCGCCGGCATCGGCGGCGCGGTGAAGACCGTCGGCAAGAACGGCGCCTATCCGCTGGATCACTTCTCGCGCATCATCAAGGTCAACCTGATCGGTTCGTTCAACTGCATCCGTCTTGTCGCCGAGCGCATGCAGACCGCACCGCCGATCGGCGAAGAGCGCGGCGTCTGCATCAACACCGCCAGCGTCGCGGCGTTCGACGGCCAGATCGGTCAGGCGGCTTACTCGGCATCGAAGGGCGGCATTGTCGGCCTGACGCTGCCGGTGGCGCGCGATCTCGCTTCGCTCAATATCCGTGTCATGACGATCGCGCCGGGCCTGTTCCTGACGCCGCTGCTGATGGGCCTGTCGGAAGAAGCGCAGAAGAGCCTCGGCGCGCAGGTGCCGCATCCGGCACGTCTCGGCGATCCGAGCGAATACGCGCAGCTTGCCGTCGCCATCGTGGAGAACCCGATGCTGAACGGCGAAACCATCCGCCTTGACGGCGCGATCCGCATGGCGCCGCGGTAGAGACCACATCGTCATTGCGAGGAGCGTAAGCGACGAAGCAATCCATTCCTTTTTTGGTTGAAGCATTCTCTGGATTGCTTCGCTTCGCTCGCAATGACGGTTGATGGTTCAAAGCGAAATCGGCCGGCGAGGGGCGCATCACAAGAATGCCCCCGCCGTTTCTCTGAGGGAGAGGCTGCGATGAGCGCGAGTGTGACTTCAAGTCTGGCCGGGACAAGCGCGGACACCGTGCCGTCGAAGCCCGCATTCCGGAAGATCGACTGGTTGCCGCGCGACATCGCGGTGGAGCGTCGGGACGATGGCGTGATCGTCCTGAAGTCCCGGTTTCCGCTCGATCCGTATGAGCCGCATATTCCCGCCTCGGTGGCGAAATGGGCTGCGGCACGTCCCGATCACATCTGGCTGGCGCAGCGCAGGGGACCGGAGCGGCAATGGCACAAGGTTTCCTATGGTGACGCCAAGCGGACCATCGATGCGCTGACCCAGGCGCTGCTCGACATGAAGCTGCCCGCCGAACGCCCGGTCGCGATTCTGAGCGGCAATTCCATCGAGCACGCACTGATGACGCAGGCCGCGATGCAGGCGCGGATTCCCGCGGCGCCGGTGTCACCGGCCTATTCGCTGATGAGTCTGGATCACGCCAAGCTGAAATACCTGTTCGGTCTTGTGAAGCCTGCCGTGGTGATGGTGCAGGATGGCGCGATGTTCGAGAAGGCGCTGGCCGCGCTCGATCTGGATGGCATCACGGTGATCCATGTCGATCGCGCGCCCGCGAACATCAAAAGCGTCGCCTACGCGGATCTTGCTGCAACACCGGTCACATCGGCAGTTGAAGAATCCATCGCGCAGATCACGCCAGACACTGTCGGCAAGCTGCTGTTCACGTCGGGCTCTACCGGCATGCCCAAGGCCGTCATCAACACGCAGAAGATGATGTGCGCGAATGCCCGCATGATGATGCAGGTGCGGCCGCGCCCGGACGATGCGCCGGACGGTGTCTATCTCGACTGGATGCCGTGGAATCACACCATGGGCGGCAATGCGCTTTTCAATGTGGCGCTGACCGAAGGTGGCACGCTCTACATCGACGATGGTCGTCCGGTGCCGGGCCAGTTCGAGGAAACCCTGCGCAACCTGCGTGAGATTTCGCCGACATATTACGCCAATGTTCCGGCGGGCTACGCGGCGCTGGCGGCGGTGATGGAAAAGGACGACGCGCTGTGCCGCTCGTTCTTCAGGAATCTCGGATTGCTCGCCTACGGCGGCGCGCGGCTCCCGGATGATCTCTACGATCGCTTCCAGAGACTCGCGGTGCGTACCACTGGCGAGCGTTTTGTGTTCTACACCGGCTGGGGCTCGACCGAGACCGCGCCAACCTCCACCGGCACCTATTGGGACACCGAGCGCGTCGGCCTGATCGGTCTGCCGTTTCCAGGTGTCGAATTGAAGATGGTGCCGATTGGTGCGCAGTACGAATTGCGGCTGCGCGGCGTCAATGTGACGCCGGGATATTACGGCCAGCCTGAACTGACGCAGAAGGCCTTCGACGAGGAAGGCTTCTACTGCATCGGCGATGCCGGCGTGTTCGTCGATCCGCAGGACCCGGCGCAGGGCCTGATTTTTTCGGGCCGCGTGGTCGAGGACTTCAAACTCACCACGGGGACGTTCGTTCTTGTCGGCGCGCTGCGCACCGATGCGATCGCCGCTGCGTCGCCGGTTGTTCAGGATGCGCTGGTGGCGGGACAGGACCGCCCCTTCATCGGACTTTTGGCATGGCCCAATCTCGATTCCTGCCGCCGGCTGATCGGCGACATGAATGCGTCGATGGATACGGTGGTGAACCATCCCGAGGTCCGCGCGCATCTGCGTGACGGATTGCTGGCGCACAACAAGGCCTGCAACAACACCAGCAGCCGCCGCATTGTCCGCGCGATGCTGATGGCGGAGCCGCCGTCCATCGACGGCAACGAACTGACCGACAAGGGCTACATCAATCAGCGCGCGGGACTTGAGCGCCGCGCCGCGCTGGTCGAACAGCTTTACGCAGACCAGCCGGGGCCGGACGTGATCGTGCTGGATCGATAATCGTCATTGCGAGCGAAGCGAAGCAATCCATTTTTTTGGAGATAACAAGATGGATTGCTTCGTCGCTTCGCTCCTCGCAATGACGAATGTGTTGACTGAACATGAATGAGAAAAGGCGAAACTCATGAACTTTGAATTCTCGGACGACCAGAAGCAATTGCGCGATCAGGCGCGGCGCTATCTCGCGGAACATTCGCCGCCGAAAGCGGTGCGCGCCGTGCTGGAAGGCAAGGCGCCCTACGACAAGGCGCTGTGGAAAGGCCTCGCCGAGATGGGCTTTCTCGGTGTCGCCATTCCGGAAGAATTCGGCGGAGCGGGCGCGGGCCATCTCGAGCTGTGCGTGATCGCCGAGGAAATGGGCCGCGCGCTGGCGCCGGTGCCGTTCTCGTCCACGATCTATCTTGCCGCCGAAGCCATCATGCTCGCGGGCAACGCCGAACAGAAGGCGAAGTGGCTGCCGAAGATCGCCTCGGGCGAAGCGATCGGCACGCTGGCGCTGTTCGAGGGCGTCGGCAATCCGTCGCACAAGGCGATCAAGGTCTCGGCATCGCAGGGTGCGCTCTCCGGCACCAAGACGCCGGTGGCGGACGGCGCGATTGCGGATTTTGCGATCGTCGCCGCGCGCACCGGATCGACCGGCCGCGAGACCGACATCGGACTGTTCATTGTCGATCTGAACGGCGAGGGCGTGACGCGCAAGGCGCTCGCCAATCTCGATCAGGCGCATGGCCAGGCCGCGATCACGTTCGACCGCGCCAAGGCGGAGCCGCTCGGTGCGGCGAACGAAGGCTGGAGCATCCTGACCCGCGTGCTGGATCGCGCAGCCGTGCTGATGGCGTTCGAGCAGGTTGGCGGCGCCGACCGCGCGCTGGAAATGGGCCGCGACTATGCGCTCGACCGCATCGCCTTCGGCCGCCAGATCGGATCGTTCCAGGCGGTGAAGCACATCCTTGCCGACATGTATGTCTCGGCGACGCTGGCGCGCTCCAATTGCTACTACGGCGCATGGGCACTCTCGACCGACGCAGCGGAGCTGCCGGAGGCGGCGGCAACGGCCCGCATCAGCGCGACGCAGGCATTCCAGCATTGTTCGAAGAACAACATCCAGGTGCACGGCGGCATGGGCTTCACCTGGGAGTTCGACTGCCATCTGTATTACCGGCGCGCCAACGTGCTCGCGCTGTCGCTCGGAAGCGCGACCTACTGGGAAAACCAGTTGATCGACCGCCTGCGCTTCCGCAACGCTTCTTAAGAAGGATCATTCCCATGAATTTCGATGACACCCCGCAGGAAGCTGCGTTCCGCGCCGAAGCCCGCGCCTGGATTCAGGCCAACGCACCGAAGGAACTGGAAGCCGAACTCTCGCAGCCGACCGTCGGCCGCATCAAGCTGAAGAACCGCGACATCCTGGAGGAATCCAAGAAGTGGCAGAAGAAGAAGGCCGCGGCTGGCTGGGCCTGCCTGCACTGGCCGAAGGAATTCGGCGGTCGCGGCGCATCGCCGATCGAGCGTGTGATCTGGCAGCAGGAAGAAGGTTTCTACGGCAAGCTGGAGGGCGTGTTCCTGATCGGGCAGGGCATGTGTGGTCCGACGCTGATGGCATTCGGCAGTGACGCCGACAAGAAAAAGTATCTGCCGCCGCTTGCCTCGGGCGAGCACGTCTGGTGCCAGTTGTTCTCCGAACCGTCGGCGGGCTCCGACGTCGCCGGTCTGCGCACTCGCGCGGAAAAGAAGGGCGACGACTGGATCATCAACGGCCAGAAGGTCTGGACCACCGGCGCGCATTTTTCCGATTACGGCATCGTCATCACCCGCACCGATCCGACCCAGCCCAAGCACAAGGGCCTGACCATGTTCTGGCTCGACATGAAGTCGCCCGGCGTCGTGGTCAAGCCGATCAAGCAGGCCAATGGCCAGTCGGAATTCAACGAGGTGTATTTCACCGATGTGAAGATCCCGGACTCGCAGCGGCTCGGCAAGGTCGGCGATGGCTGGAACGTGTCGCTGACCACGCTGATGAACGAGCGCATGTCGATCGGCGCGCGGCAGTCGACCGGCTTCCCGGAACTGTTCGCGTTCTGCAACGACCTGATGCTGGAGGATGGTCCTGCGATCGAGGACAAGAATGTCCGCTCCAGGCTCGCGAACTGGGCGGTCAAGGCCAGCGGCCTCAAGTACACCAGCTACCGTTCGATCTCGGCGCTGTCGCGCGGCGAGCGTCCGGGCCCGGAAAACTCCATCGGCAAGTTGGTGGCCGGCACCATGCTGCAGGACATCGCGATGTTTGCGATGGACCTTCAGGGCGCGTCCGGCGCACTGACCGATGCCGACAGCCCGTCGGTCGGCGGTCAGTTCCAGTCGATCCTGCTGCGCTCGCCATCGGATCGCATAGCAGGTGGTACCGATGAAATCCTGCGCAACATCATCGCGGAGCGCGTGCTAGGCTTGCCGGGCGACATCCGCGTCGACAAGGATGTTCCCTTCAATGCCATTCCGACCAAGGGACGCTGAGCACCATGCTTGCACAACCCGACAGCCGCGACATCGAGGTCGTGGAGAAGCTGCTGGCCGCGCGGTACTCCTGCCGCGCGTTCAAGCCGGACCCGGTGCCACGCGAGATTATCGAGCGAGTGCTGGCAGCGGCACAGAAAACTGCCTCGTGGTGCAACAGCCAGCCGTGGCAGGTAGCGATCTTCTCGGGCAATGCCGTAAAGACATTCGGCGAGGCGATGTACAAGGCGGCGAGCGAGCGCGCGCCGCCTGTCACCGATTTCGACTTCCCGCGCGAATACAGGGGCGTTTATATGGATCGCCGCCGCGAAAGCGGTTTCCAGCTTTACAATGCGCTGGGCATCCAGCGCGGCGATAAGGCCGCCTACAACAAGCAGATGCTGGAGAACTTCCGCTTCTTCGGCGCGCCGCATGTGGCGATCATCACCAGCGACGAAGCGCTCGGCACTTACGGCGCAATCGACTGCGGCGGCTATGTCGGAAATTTCATGCTCGCCGCGCAGGCTGCGGGCCTTGCAACGATTCCGCAGGCGGCGCTGGCCGGGCATGCCGATGTGGTGCGCAAGCATCTCGGTGTCGGGGAAGATCGCCGCGTGGTGTGCGGTATTTCGTTCGGCTATGCCGACACAACGCATCCTGCCAACAGCTACCGCACCAACCGCGCGACGATCCCCGAGGCAGTCACCTTCATCGGCGGCTAAATTCGTGAGGGACGAAGAAATCCTGTTTCCAAAGGTGGATTGCCTCGCGGAGCCTGTCATCAGGCGGCGCTTGCGCCGACCCGTTGACTCGCAGTGACGTTGAATAGTGAGTCCCTAGGGCCGGAGAACACCAAAGCCATGACCGAACAGCCGCTGTCGAAAAAGTTTGTCGATGTCCTCGGCCGCCGCATGGCCTATCACGAGCGCGGCGAGGGCGCGCCAATCCTGTTCCTGCATGGCAACCCGACGTCGTCCTATCTCTGGCGCGATGTGATTCCCGAGCTTGAAGGACAGGGCCGCCTGATCGCGCCGGATCTGATCGGCATGGGCGATTCCGACAAGCTGCCCGATGTGAAGCCGGATACCTATCGCTTTACCACGCACCGCGATCATCTTTGGGCTTTCATCGACGCGGTGATCGGCGGAAGCGAAAAAGTCCTGCTGGTGATTCACGACTGGGGCTCGGCGCTCGGCTTCGACTGGGCCAACCAGCATCGCGATCGCGTGCGCGGCATCGCCTACATGGAAGGCATCGTGCGGCCTGTGGCGGGCTGGGACGAGTGGAGCGAGGCGGCAACGCCGGTGTTCCAGGGTTTCCGTTCCGACAAGGGCGAGCAGATGATTCTGGAGCGCAATCTGTTCATCGAGCGTGTGTTGCCCGGCTCGGTGCTGCGCAAGCTGACCGACGCCGAGATGACGGTCTATCGCAAGCCGTTTCTTAAGTCAGAGGACCGCTGGCCGACACTGACCTGGCCGCGCCAGATTCCGATCGGCGGCGAGCCTGCCGATGTGGTCGCCATCGTCGATGCCTACGCCAAGTGGATGGCGCAGAACGATCTGCCGAAACTGTTCGTCAATGCCGAGCCCGGTGCGATCCTGATCGGCAAGGTGCGGGAGTTCTGCCGCGGCTGGAAGAACCAGACCGAGGTCACCGTTCCCGGCAGCCATTTCATTCAGGAAGATTCCGGGCCGGCGATCGGCCGCGCCATCGCTAGCTGGATCAAGGACAACCGCGTCTAGCCTTCGCCGTCACATATGCTGGTCGTATTGCGGGAGGTCGTCGGTGATGGTGAACCACGGCGCCTTCGAGCCGACGAAGATGTGTGCGGTGGGACGGATAGCAGGATCGTCGGTGAGAGTCCCCAGGGCGACATGGACGAAGGTGCCCTCACGGACGACTGAGTAGAGCAGCGAGCCGCACGTCTTGCAGTGCGCGTTGTGGCCGTTGTCCTCGCCGAAGATCAGAAGACTGTCGGCGCCTTTGGTGACGCTGAGCTTGCCGCGTTCGATCCCGGCCATCGGCTTGAACGCCGATCCCGTGGTCCGGCGGCAGTTCGCGCAGTGGCAGTTCATGGCATAGCGGAATTCGTCGGCGACGGTGTAGTGAACCGCGCCGCAGAAGCATTGTCCGGCAAGCCTGCGCTCGTTCTTGGTGTCCGTCACCTCCGTCTCCTCCTGTGCCCCGCCGAATCACCGGTTGATTCGCGCCGCGCGCGGTCCGGTTCCATCTCTCTAACATTCAATGAACGTCCGCACGAACCCGAGCGCGTGGTTAACCTTGCGTTAGGAAATTGCATTGCATCTTCCGAATATGAAGTGGCGCATGATTTTTCCGCCAAGCCGCCCATACTGGCGGGTCATGTAGCTGGGGAGAATTTCAATGTGGTCCAGCCGCGAAGCCTTTGAGAACGACGTCTGCCCGGTGGGCGACGAGATGCTCGGAAGCCTGTACCGAGCCAGCGAACACGGTCTTCCTCAACTTGTGGAATCGGTATCGGCAGACGTCAGGGCGATGCTCGCTCTGTTCTGCTACCGCCGCGCCCACCTGCACGGAATGAGCCTCGCCATCGCGGCGACCTGTACCGAACGCGATCTTGTCGAGCAGGGCGGTATCGTCGGGTCGACCTTGTTCGCGATGTCGCGGGAAGCGCCATCGGCAGGACCGGCAGCGTCAGCCTATGGCAGCCGCCGCAACATCACCCTCTCGACCAAGCCGCTGAGCACCTTCGCTCCGATCGCCGACGAGATCGAAGATGAACCGGATCTTGCGGCGATGCCGGCATAGCAAGCTTTCGCCGGCTGCGTTCCGGCGCAGCCACGATGGCGATTGGCCGGTCCGCAGACCGGCCGCGCGGATGAATCATTTCAGCTTTGATGTGGTCCGCGCATCATTTTCAGCGCGTCCTCGACATGCCGCCAGTCCCTGGCCTGCTCGGACTTGCCTTCCGCTTCGCACTCGGTCGCGCGTTGGGCCGCCTCTGCAATTGCCCGGGGACCATGCGCCTCCATCAATTGCCGCGCATAGTCATGAATTTCCATTTCCCGCATGGCGTCGTGCTCCCGTTCTTCGAGGTGCTGACGTATTGACGCCTGACGGTGCGGCTTGGTTCCCGGCTTACTGATCGCCGGATATGGAACCGGCAAGTTCCGGTAACCCGAAGCGCCGCCGCGCCATACCGCATTCCGGGTCGCCCGGCATGCAGGTGCGGCACACTTCGGGCCGCACCTCGTATATGCCACAAGCGGTTGCGGTTCCGATCTTGCCGGTCAGCGCCGAGCACCGGTCGCCGTCACAGCGCATACCTGACAGCCGATCGTTGACGAGCTTCTCGGGAATGAGATCGAGCGCGGCGTCGTCTTCCACCGTGAAGCGCGGCCAGTTGCTCGAATAGGAGCAACAGGCGCCGCAGCTCTGGCAGGGGCTGTCGGTTGCGGTCATGGCGTCAGCGCTCGCGCATTCTGTGGTTGAGCGAGAAAGTCTTCATCCATGTCGTCCGCAGGGTTGCGCGGCGCTCGGGATACTTCTCATCCAGAAATACGGCGTCGGTCATGCGGTCGATCCGGAAGCTGCGAAAGTCTTTTCGCAGTTCGCACCAGGCGGCCAGCATCCGCACGGTTTCCAGATAGCCCACCGCGATCGGCCACACCGTGCGCCGCGTATTGCGGCCCTGTTCGTCGCGGTAGTGCAGCAGAACCTTCTTGCTGGCGTAGATATGCGCCCGTAATTGCGTCATGTCGATGCTGTCGGGCGGCGCGTCCCATTTCGGCGGTGTCCGGCTGGCGGGCTCCAGCGCCAGCGGTTGCAGCCGCTCGGGAATCGTCTCGACGATCTTGGCGATCAGGTCCTGCGCCGCCTTCGCGAGCACCGGATCGGCCCGTCCGGCCACCCATTGCGCGCCGAGAACCGCAGCTTCGATCTCGTCCGGCGTCAGCATCAAGGGCGGCATGTCGAAGCCCTTTTCCAGCACATAGCCGGTGCCGGCCTCGCCCCGGATCGGCACGCGCTGGCCAATGAGCGTGGCGATGTCGCGGTAGATGGTGCGTTTCGAGGTTTCCAGCTCCGCCGCAATCGCCTCGGCGGTCAGCGGTTTGCGGGTGCGCCGGAGCACCTGGATGATCTGAAACAGCCGGTCGGCGCGCCTCATTCGGGTCTCGCTGGTCGCTTGCTGCTGACAGTATGGTGGCAGCAGGGGGTACCTACAAACGGGCATCTTTTCAACGCAGAAGGATGCGCCCCATGATCACCCTCTATGGCATCGGCCCGGGCTTCGGCCTCCCGGAAATCAGCCCCTATGTCACCAAGACCGAGGTCCAGCTCAGGATGGCGGGCCTGACATACGTCAAGCAGAAGGCGATGCCGGACACATCGCCCAAGGGGCAGTTGCCCTATATCGACGACGGCGATGAGCGGATCGCGGACTCCACCTTCATCCGCTTCCATCTGGAAAAGAAACACGGCTTTAATTTCGACGCGGTGCTCGACGAGCGCCAGCGCGCCGAAGCCTGGGCGATCGAGCGGATGATCGAGAATCATTTTAACTGGGCTTCGGGCTATACGCGCTGGATGATCCCCGACAATTTCGCCAAGGGACCTGCGCATTTCCTCGACGGCGCGCCTGAGCACCTCCGCGACGCGATCCGCGAGGACGTGCTCGGCCGGGTTGCGGAGAACATGCGGATAGCGGGTCTCGCGCGCCATACGCCTGACGAGATTACCGAGCTCGGCGCCCGCACGCTCTCCGCGCTGTCGATGCTGCTCGGATGGAAGCCTTATCTGATGGGCGACCAGCCATGCGGTACGGACGCCACGGCCTTTGCATCACTGGCCGGCCTGATGACGCCGTTCTTCGATTCACCGCTGCGCGAGCGTGCCTTGGAATTCTCCAATCTCGTCGCTTACGTGGACCGGATGATGGCGCGTTATTATCCGGAGCATCAATGGCAGCGGTTGCTGATGGCGGCATAACTCCAATCGTCATTGCGAGGAGCGAAGCGACGAAGCAATCCATACTTTTTTCAAGAGTGGATGGCTTCGCTTCGCTCGCAATGACGAGCTTTAACTCGCCGATTTCTGCTTCAACTGCGCTACTTCCGCCTCAAGCTCGGCAATTCGCGCGTCGCGCTCGGCAATCGCCGCCGCAACATCGGCGGCGTCGAACTTCATCGGAATGTGCTGCGGACAGTTGCTGTCCCATGCGGTGATCTTGAACAGGATAGCCTGCTCGGGCTTCGCCTTGTAATCCTTCGGCATCAGTGCGGCGATCAGCGCCGGATCGTCCTCGACCACCCGCGCCTCGCCCCAGATCTTGATCCGGCGGCGATTGACGTAATCGATCAGGAAAATATGGGCCTTCGGATTCTCGCTGAGATTGCCCTGCGTGATGTACTGCCGGTTGCCGCGAAAATCCGCGAAGGCCAGCGTGGTCTTGTCGAGAATCTTGATGAAGCCCGCCGGGCCGCCGCGATGCTGGATATAGGGCTGTCCCTCGGCATTCGCGGTCCCCAGAAAGAAACTGGTCTGCTCGCTGATGAAGGCGGCCAGCGCTTCATCGATCTCGGTGCGAAAGCCGCCGCCGTCTTCCATATGCGCGTAGCCGCCGCGCGATCCCTTGCGGGCCTGAATGGCTTTCACGGCAGGCGTAAAGGCAACGTCGCTCGAATAGGATTGGGTGGTTGTCATCTCACACCTCGTTGATTGGGCCGGCGTTCGATTGCCCGCCGGATGAGACGTAGTCCCACCCGGCGGTCTCTGTGCACACTAAGCCGCGGCGCGGCGCGACACGACCGGAAAGTCGATCTCGGTCTTCAGCGACTCGTTGACGTAATTCGTGAATGTGTTGATCGCGACATGTGCAATGATCTCGATGATCTGCGCATCGGTGTAACCCGCTTGCCGGACTGCCTGCACGGCATCGTCGCCGACCTGACCACGCGCGTTCGCCAACTGCGCTGCAAAGCGCACTGCGGCGTCGGCCTTGACGTCGGCCGAGCCGCCGTTCCGGTTGGCGAGAATCTCATCGTCACTCAGCTTGGCCAGATTCTTGCCGAAATAGGAATGCGCGGACAGGCAGTAGCCGCAGTCATTGATCTCTGCGACAGCGAGGGCGATCCGCTCGCGCGTTCTGACATCCAGTGTGCCCTTGCCGAGCGCGCCGTTCATGCCAAGGTAAGCTTCAAGGCTGGCGGGACTGACGCCGACAAGGCGAAACAGGTTAGGCACTCTGCCGATCTGCTTGTTCACCGCCTCCAGCAGGGGGCGCGATTCTGCCGGGGCAGCTTCGATCGAGGTGGGGGTTGGGATCAGGGACATCAACATCATCCTTTTCGTGCGAGCCGGCCCGTTGCCGTTCGTCCTGTGAAAGGTGTGTCGTTTCCTGTTCCGAGACAATTAATGCAATTGACAGTACATAATTGCACGATATGAAATAATACCATGGACCGGATCGACGCCATGCGCGCCTTTGTTTCGGTGGCAGACCTTGAGGGGTTTGCTCCCGCTGCGCGCAAGCTTGGCCTGTCGGCGTCTGCGGTGACGCGCCTGATCGCGAGTCTGGAAAATCATCTCGGGGCCCGGCTGCTCCAGCGCACCACGCGCTCGGTGACGCTCACCGATGTCGGTGCGCGTTATCTGGAGCGGGTACGGCGGATTCTCGGCGATCTTGAGGAGGCCGAAAGTTCAGTCCAGGCCGAACGCAGCAAGCCATCGGGCCGGCTGATTGTCTCAGCGCCGCTGATGTTCGGACGGTTGCATGTCGGCCCGGTGATGTCGGCCTATCTGAAACAGTATCCTGATGTCAGCGCCGAACTGCGGCTGTCGGACCGGACGGTAAGTCTCGTGGACGAAGGGATCGACCTTGCCGTGCGCATCGGCCATCTGGCGGATTCCAGTGTGATCGCGCGTGCGGTGGGTGACATGCGGCGGGTTGTGGTGGCATCGCCGCGCTATCTCAAGGCGCACGGTACGCCGCAGAAACTGTCTGACCTCGCCGATCATGAGGTGATCCAGTTCTCGGGCAGCAGTGCGCTGGTGGAGTGGCGCTTTCTCGAAGACGGGCGCGAAATCCGCGTGCCGAATACGTCGCGCTTTGCAACCAACAGCACCGATGCCGCCGTGCTCCATGCCGAGCAGGGCGGAGGCCTCATCAGTGTCCTGGCCTATCAGGTGGCGGAATCGCTCAAGGCAGGACGGCTCAAGATCGTGCTGGCGAAATACGAGCTGCCCCCGATGCCGATCCATCTGGTGTATCCGACCTCGCGGCTGCTCTCCGCGAAGGTCCGTGCGTTCATCGATCTCGTGGTCGCGCAGACGGACTGGCGGTTTGGTACGAAGTAGCGGCGAAGAGCCGTGCCAGATTGCATGAGTTGTCATTCCGAGGAACGCCGCGGCGAAGCAATCCAGTTTTTCTATGGATTGCTTCGCGGAGTTTATCATCGGGGCCGGCGAAGCCGGACCCGTCGGCTCGCAATGACGGTCGTTATTTTTTCCGGGCAATCTTGAAGGTTGCGTTGGCGCGCGCGCAAGGTTCACCGTCGGCGGTGACCAGGCATTGCGCGAAGCAGATCGAACCGCCGATCTTCATAAAGTTGGTGTCGATCTCAAGCCACTGCCCGATATTAGCCGAGCCGAGATAATCGACCGAGAGGTTGATGGTGACCAACCCGAGAAGATTGCCAGCCTTGAGGCTGCAGCTCAGTCCCATTGCATTATCGGCAAGCGCCGCGATCAACCCGCCATGGATCAGCCCGCGTGAATTGGTGTGTGCCTCGGAGAGGCGAAGCCCGAGAATGTAGGCTTCCGGCGTCGCCTTGAAATAGATCGGCTCCCAGGGCTCGGTGAGCGGACTGCGCCGCGGGTGACGTGCGAAGCCTTCGGGGACGGCGGCATCTGATGTTTCTGGCGTTGTCATCTCAGCTCTTTCGAATGAGCGCTGTGTGGCTCTCTCGCATCATAAAGCCGGCGTCGCGCGCGATCATGCGAAATCAAGTTTGAAACATCATGACATCGGCTGTTTGAAACGGCTCGCCGTCCACCTGTCATTGCGAGGAGCGGAGCGACGAAGCAATCCAGCTCTCCAGATCAAGAATGGATTGCTTCGCTTCGCTCGCAATGACGAAATTCCAACACGCCCTCAGGTGCGCTAGTACGGCAATCCGACATAGTTTTCCGATAACGACATTTTCGCGGCGTCGGATTCGATCAGGTAATTCAGCTCCGCGATCTGGATGCGCGAGCTGAATGCATCGGTGTCGGGAAAACGATGCAGCATCGATGTCATCCACCAGGAGAAGCGCTCGGCCTTCCACACCCGGCTCAAAGCGCGCCGCGAGTAGTCGTCGATGCCGGCGGCAGATTTCTCGGCATAGAACTCGCGCAAGGCGATGGCGAGATAGTGCACGTCGCTGGCGGCGAGGTTGAGCCCCTTGGCGCCGGTCGGCGGCACGATATGCGCGGCGTCGCCGGCCAGGAACAGCCGGCCGAACCGCATCGGCTCGGCGACGAAGCTTCTCAGGGGTGCGATGCTCTTTTCAATCGACGGCCCGGTGACCAGATGGTCGACGGCCTCGCGGTCCAGCCGGCGCTTCAGCTCATCCCAGAACTTATCGTCGGGCCAGTTGTCGACATGGTCGTCGAGCTTGCATTGCAGATAGTAGCGACTGCGATGCGCCGAGCGCATCGAGCAGAGCGCGAAGCCGCGCTCGTGGTTGTTGTAGATCAGCTCCGGCGAGACTGGCGTCGTCTCCGACAGCAGGCCGAGCCAGCCGAACGGATAGACGCGCTCGAACGTCTTGAGCGCGTCCGGCTTGATGCTCTGCCGGCTGACACCGTGGAAGCCGTCGCAGCCCGCGATGAAATCGCACGCCATCTCGTGGGTGGTGCCGTCCTTGACGTAACGCACCCGCGGCTGGCCGCTCTCGAAGTCATGCAGGCTGACATCGGCGGCGTCGTAAATGGTGGCGAGCCCGGCCTTGAGGCGCGCATCCATCAGGTCGCGGGTGACTTCGGTCTGCCCGTAGACGGTTACCGTCTTGCCGGTCGCCTGCGTCATATCGATGCGGTGGCGTGAGCCGCCGAAGGCCAGTTCGATGCCATGATGGATCAGGCCGTCATGGTGCAGCCGCTCTGCGACACCGACCTCTTCCAGCAGGCCGACGGTGCCCTGTTCGAGCACGCCCGCCCGGATTCGCGCCAGGATGTAGTCGCGATCCTTGCGCTCGAAGATGACATTGTCGATGCCGTAGCGGTGCAGCAACTGCCCGAGCAGCAAACCTGCCGGGCCTCCGCCGATGATGGCAACCTGTGTCCGCAACGTCTGTCACTCCCGGCGTCCTGCGAATAGGGTTTTGCGCGCCGTTTAAATTGATTATACCAGATAACAATATCCGGAAAGGCCGTTCGAGACCTCGCGCATCATACCAATGTACATGCGGAAAGCATTGCAAATGGCCGCTAACTTGTATCTGAATGGCGGCAATCGAGACCGGATGGTGCACCGCAAATAGCCTTGTCTCGCCAATCGTTAACGACTGTCAGAAACGTCAAAAGAGACCTTCAAGGGAGGATGACATGAAGACTTTCACCTGGACCGCAGTGGTCCTTGCCGCCGCGATGGCTTTGCCGGGCGCTGCGCTCGCGCAGGACATCACTATCGGCATCAGCATCAGCACCACCGGCCCGGCGGCTGCGCTCGGTATTCCCGAGAAGAACGCGCTCGAATTCGTGCCGACTGAAATCGGCGGCGCCAAGATCAAGACCATCCTGCTGGACGACGCCGGCGATCCGACCGCGGCGACCACCAATGCGCGCCGGTTCGTCACCGAATCCAACGCCGATATCATGATCGGATCGTCGACCACGCCGCCGTCGATCGCGATCTCGACGGTCGCCAATGAAGTCGGCGTGCCGCAGCTCAGCCTTGCGCCGCTTCCGATCACCCCGGCCCGCGAAAAGTGGACCGCCGTGCTGCCGCAGCCGGTGCCGACCATGGGCAAGGTGCTCTACGAGCACATGAAGAAGAACAACATCAAGACCGTCGGCTACATCGGCTTCTCGGATTCCTACGGCGATCTGTGGCTCAACGATCTCAAGACCCAGACCGGCGCCATGGGCGGCATCACTGTTGTTGCCGAAGAGCGTTACGCGCGCCCCGATACCTCGGTGGCGGGTCAGGTGCTGAAACTCGTCGCGGCAAATCCCGACGCGATCCTGATCGGCGCATCGGGCACCGGCGCGGCGCTGCCGCAGTCGGCGCTTCGCGAGCGCGGCTATAAGGGCCTGATCTATCAGACCCACGGCGCGGCTTCGATGGACTTCATCCGCATCGCGGGTCCGTCGGCGGAAGGCGTCATCATGGCCGCAGGTCCGGTGATGGCTCCGGAAGGCCAGGCCGACAGCGCGCTGACCAAGAAGCCGGGTCTCGCCCTGAACGAAGTGTATGAAAAGAAGTACGGCCCCAATACCCGCAGCCAGTTCGCGGGCCATATGTACGACGCCTTTGAAGTGCTGAAACGCGTCGTGCCGGTGGCGTTGAAGACCGCCAAGCCGGGCACCCCGGAATTCCGCGAGGCGATCCGCAAGGCGTTGCTGAGCGAGAAGGAAATTGCCGCCAGCCATGGCGTCTACAATTTCACCGAGACGAACCGTTTCGGCACCGACGACCGCTCGCGCATCATCCTGACCGTCAAGAACGGCAAGTATGAACTCGTGAAGTAACGTCTCTAAGAGCGATTGCTCGATGAAATGCCCGGCCTCGCGCCGGGCATTTTGTTGAGCGGTGCGGGCACCGTGTTATGCGAGGCCCATGACGGCGAGTCCGTCGGACTTGCCGCGAATGTCGCGGACCCCGAGATCTCGCAGTGGGGCCGGCAGAGCGGATTTGAACTGATTGATCGCTGCGCGCGAGGCGACAAACCCGCCTTCGACATTGCGGCTGAGTTCCTCAAGCCGCGCTGCGGTGTTCATCACGTCGCCGTTGAAGACGATGGCGCGCTTGATATCGCCGATTTCGCCGACAATGACCGGTCCGAAATGCAGGCTGCCGCGAATGCGCGGCGCAACGCCGAATTCTTTCTCAAAACGGCTTTGAAGTTTTTGCAAGGTGTCGCGCATGGCCAGAAAGCAGCGCAGCGGCCGGCAATCGATCGCGCCCGAGGCTTCTGACCAGGTCACGATGATCTCGTCGCCGACATAGTTCAGCACCTCGCCCCGGCAATCGATGATCGGTCCGGTCAGGCTCCGGAATGTCTTGTCCAGAAAACTATGGATTCCAAGGCCGCCGAGGCGTTCGGCGAGAGCCGTCGAACCTGCAATGTCGACGAACAGGACAAACCGGCTTTCCTCGACCGGTGTGTGGTATCGTCCGGTGACCAGATGGAGGAAGGCGCGCGGTCCGATGATGTTGGTGATGGCGAACAGCAGGTTCAGCGCGATTGCAAACACGGCCGAGAAGATAATGGGCGTCCAGACATTCTGATTGGGATCCGGCGTCAGGCCGGCGATCAGAACGCCGAGATCGAAATACTGCACGGGAATGATCACAGCCGCATAGAACGCGCTGCGGACGGCCAGGCTTGCAGTGAGCGGAAGGCTTCCCAGCCAGTCTCGCAGCGGCCCCGACGAGGCGAGAAGCTCGAATGTGCCGATCGCGCCGCTGATCAGAACACCGTAAATGATGCCGATGGCAAGTTGCGACGGCGAAAAGCCGACGCGGGCGACAACAAAGATGATTCCGCCAAGCGCCCCGGTTCCGAGAATTGCCGTTAAGAAACGCAGCTTTCGCTGTGACCGCGCGTCCATGACCGAAGTGCCCCCGCACCAGGATGTTGCCGGGGCCAGTATCGGGCAGAACGGAGCAGATTGTTAGATGGTTTTGGCAGACAACGCTGGGTGACCCTGAGGATCGTTGGAGCTGAAACAAACACGATGTCGTCCCCGCGTAGGCGGGGACCCATACTCCCTGTCGGTGTTATTTGTGCAAGGGGCCAACACAGCGGCTCTAAAAGCTCACTTAGAGGTTATGGGTCCCCGCTTTCGCGGGGACGACCCACGTTGATAAAGCGGCCTTGGTGTTCTTACAGCCTGCTCTGTTCGTCGTGTTGGAATCCGAGATAGCTTGCCACCACGCGCTGGTCGCCGCTGATTTCCTTCGCTGAGCCGCTCATGATGAACTCTCCAAGCTCCATGACATAGGCGCGGTCGGCGATCTCAAGTGCGGCGCGGGCGTTCTGTTCCACCAGCAGCACGGACACGCCGGCCTGCCGCAGTTCGCCGATGGTGCGGAAAATGTCCGCCACAATCAGCGGCGCGAGGCCGAGCGACGGCTCGTCCAGCATCAGCAGTCGCGGCTGGCTCATCAGCGCGCGGCCCATGGCCAGCATCTGCTGCTCGCCGCCGGAGAGCGTGCCCGCAAGCTGGGTGCGGCGCTCCTTCAGGCGCGGGAATAGCGCAAAGACACGCTCCTGTTCGCTGGCGGCCTTTGCGCGCGGCACACGGAAGCCGCCGAGTTGCAGGTTTTCCTCCACGGTCATGGTGCCGAACAGCTCGCGATGCTCAGGCACGATGCAGAGGCCAGCCGCGACCCGGTCCTCGATATCGAGACGCGAGATCTGCTGGCCGGAGAAAACCACGCTACCGGAGAGCGGCAGAATTCCCATGATGGCGTTGAGCAGGGTGGTCTTGCCCGCGCCGTTGGCGCCGACAATGGTCACGATCTCGTCGGCGTTGACATCGAGCGAGACGCCGCGCACGGCTTCGACCTTGCCGTAGGCGATGTGCGCATTCTCGACGGACAGCAGCCTGGTCATGATGCCGTCCCCAGATAGGCCTTGATCACATCGGGATTGGCGCGAATGGCCATTGGCGTGCCCTCGGCGATCTTGGTGCCGAATTCCAGCACGACGATGCGGTCCGCGATGTCCATCACAAAGCCCATGTCATGTTCGACCAGAAGCACCGACATGCCTTCGGCGCGCAACTGGCGCAGCAGCGACGCCAGCTTCTGCTTCTCCATATGGCGCAGGCCTGCGGCGGGCTCGTCGAGCAGCAGCAGGATCGGATCGACGCAGAGCGCGCGGGCGATTTCAACGATACGCTGCTGGCCGAGCGACAGGCTGCCCGCAAGCTGGTGGATTTGGCTGGCGAGGCCAACGCGCTCGATCCGTCGTGCGGCTTCGGCGAGCAGCGCGGCCTCGTCCTTGCGGTCGAGGCGCAGCATGCTGGCGATGGCGCCGGCATGGCCGCGCAGATGCGTGCCGATCGCGACGTTCTCCAGTACGCTCATGTCGGGAACGAGTTTGACATGCTGGAAGGTGCGGGCGACGCCGAGCTTTGCAATCTCCTGCGGTGGCGCGTTGTCGACGTTGCGGCCGAGAACGGAAATCGTGCCGCCCGACGAGCGCAGCACGCCGGTGATGAGGTTGAATGTGGTGCTCTTGCCCGCGCCATTGGGGCCGATCAGCGCGACGATCTCGCCGGCCTTCACGTTAAAGGACACATCATTGACCGCGATCACGCCGCCGAACTGTTTGCGCGCGGCCTGAACGTCCAGCAGCGTTTCGGACGCCGGAACCGCCTTGCTCCGCGGCGGCAGTGCCTGTGCATTCTTCGGCAGAGGCAGTTTTCCGGTGTCCAGTTTGAGCAGGGCGGCGAGGCGTGGCCACATGCCGCCAGGCGCGACCTGCAGCAGTGCTACCAGCAGGATGCCGAAGATCACGGTTTCGAGCTGTGCCGAGCCGTGAAAAACCAAAGGCAGATAACTCTGCAGGATTTCCTTGAGCACGACCACAATGCCGGCGCCGAGCACGGCGCCCCAGACGTAGCCCGCGCCGCCGACCACCGCGATGAACAGATATTCGATGCCGGCATTGAGGCCGAACGGCGTCGGATTCACCGCGCGCTGGAAATGTGCGTACAGCCAGCCGGACAGCCCGGCGAGCACCGCGGCGTAGATGAAGACCAGCAGCTTCGCCCGCGCGGTCTGTACGCCGAAAGCTTCCGCCGCGATATGGCCGCGGCGCAGTGCGCGGATCGCGCGGCCGGTCCGCGAGTCGAGCAGGTTCACCGTCAGCAGCGCGCAGACGATCACCGCGAACCAGATCGCGAAATAAATCCTGCCGGGGTCGGTCAGTTGCAGGCCGCCGATCGCCAGCGGCGGAATGCCCGAGATGCCGTCGTTGCGCCCGACCAGCTCCAGCTTGCTGAACAGATAAAAGAGACTGATTCCCCAGGCGATGGTGCCGAGCGGAAGATAATGACCGGACAGGCGCACCGTGATCAGACCGAGGATCACCGCCGCCACGCCGCTGACAATCAGCGACAGCGGCAATGTCAGCCACGGTGACAGGCCATAGGACGTTGTCAGGACCGCTGTGGTGTAAGCGCCGAAACCGCAGAACGCAGCCTGACCGAATGATGTGAGGCCGCCGACACCGGTCAGCAGCACAAGGCCCATCGCCACCAGCGCGGCCAGCCCGATATTGTCGAGCAGCACGATCCAGAACGGCGGCATGCCGGGAACGAACGGAATCACCGCCATCACCAGCGCGAAAATCATCATGCCCCAGCGTTGTGCCATCGCTTAATCCTCTTCCTCTTCGACTTCTGGCGAAGCCAGCGAGCGCAGGATCAGGACCGGCAGCAGCAGCGTGAAGACGATGACCTCCTTGAAGTTGCTGGCGTAGAACGACGAGAACGCTTCGACGATGCCGACCACGAGCGCGGCGGTGGCGGTGAGGGGATAGCTGACGAGGCCGCCGATGATCGCGGCGACGAAGCCTTTCAGGCCGATCAGGAATCCGGTGTCGTAGTAGATCGTGGTGATCGGGACGATCAGGATTCCCGAGATGGTTCCGATCACGGCGGCGAGCAGAAACGCGACCTGTCCCGACAGCGTGGTGCGGATGCCGACAATGCGCGCGCCAAGGCGGTTGACCGCGGTGGCGCGCAGCGCCTTGCCGTACAGCGTGTAGCCGAACAGCAGCCACAGCCCGACGATCAGCAGAATGGTGATGGCGTAGATCGCGATGCTCTGGCCGGTGAAGCGCAACGGCCCGATGGTGAAGGCGGCGGTGGAGATCGCCGGCGCGCGCAGGCCTTCCGCGCCGAAGAAGGCGAGGCCCAGTCCCTGCAGCGCCAGATGCATGCCGACCGATGCGATCAGCAGCACCAGCACCGACGCATGGGCGATGGGCTGGTAGGCGATGCGGTAGAGATAGAGGCCGATCGGAGCGACGATGACGATCGACAGCAGGAAGTTGACGGCGACATTGTTCTGCCGTCCCGCCAGCGCGGTCGCGAGGGCCCAGATTGCCAGCGGCAGCACAATGTTGAGCGCCAGCGAGCGAACGAACTTGCCGGCGCTCATCGTGTTGCGTCCGGCGATCATGTCGAAGGCGAAAGCAACCACGCCCATGCCCAAGGCGAGCAGGGTAGTGCCCGGCACCTTGCCGGTGGCCAGCATGGCATAGGTCAGCGCGCCGAAGGTGACGAATTCGCCCTGCGGGATCAGGATGACGCGGGTCACCGCGAACACCAGAACGAGCGCGAGCCCGAGCAGCGCATAGATCGCGCCGCTGGTTATTCCGTCCTGCAACAGGAACAGAAGGATCGTGCTATCCAAGGCGTCCCCTCAAGCGTCGCGCGCATACGGAGTGAAGGGTCCGCTGCACCCAGCGCGGCGGTTGAATTCCGCCATCGCTATTTGATATGATTTATAACGATTATGGAGTATAATCACAAGTCTTGGCCGCCTTGGGAAGTCGAGGCGCCCTTATAGCAAGAGCAGACCGACGACAGGAAGCGCACGATGGCTGTTTCCAGGACCGCGAGCACCGCTGCCGCCAAAGCCAAGAAGCGGACACCTGCGGCGCGCGCGCGGATGGTATCTCCTGCCGCCCCGATCCGGATAGGGGATCTTGCGGACTTCCTCGGCTATTCGCTCAAGCGCGCGCAACTGCGGATTTTCGACGACTTCATCGGTTGCGTCGCGGCGCTGCAACTGACACCGGCGCAGTTCTCGGTCCTGATGCTGGTGGACGCCAATCCCGGACGGAACCAGACCGAGATCGCCTCGACGCTCGGCATTCTGCGGCCGAATTTCGTCGCCATGCTGGATGAACTGGAAAGCCGGGATCTCTGTGTCCGGGTTCGCTCCAGCAGCGACCGCCGCTCCCATATCCTGAAGCTGACGGACAAGGGCCGTGCGGCCCTGGCCCGCGCCAGGAAGCTGATCGAAACCCGGCACGAAGCGCGGCTTAAGGAACTGCTGGGAGAGGATAACCGCATCCTGCTGCTGGCGATGCTCGGCAAAATCGCGCAGGAGTTTTAGCGGGCATTGCGTCCAGCGCGATCTTTCCCCGCGTCGTCCCCGCTTTCGCGGGGACGACATCGGACGTGAAGCGATGGCGTGATGCCGATGCGAGCTTACGGGTCCACCAGAATGATGCGGATGTCGTTGACGTTGGTCAGCGTCGGCCCGGTCATGAGAAGATCGCCGGTGGCCTCAAAGAACGCGGTGGCATCGTTGTTGGCGAGATAGGCTGTCGGATCGAGCTTGAGTTCGCGCATCTTCGCGAACGTGCGCTGATCGAGGATCGCGCCGGCCGGGTCGGTCGGATGACCGGCGCCGCCGTCCGCGCCGTCGGTGTCACCCGCGAGCACGGAAATGCCCGCCGTCTCAGCGAACAGGCTTGCGAGTGCGAGCACGTATTCCTGGTTGGGCCCCCCGCGTCCATTGCCGCGCACCGTGACGGTGAGTTCGCCGCCGGACAGGACCGCAAGCTTCTTTCCCTCGGCGTGCGCCTTCAGTGCGAGCTGCGCATGGGCCGCCGCGACGTCGCGGGCTTCGCCTTCGAGATCCGCTCCAAGCGCAACGACTTCGTAGCCCGCGTTGCGCGCAACAGTCACGGCAGCGTCGAGCGATTCCTGCGGCCGTGCGATGATCTTGAATGTGGAGCGCGCGAAAGCGGCGTCGCCGGGTTTGCAGCTCTCGTTGCGCGGATCGTTCAGCGCCGCGGTCACGGCGTCATCCGTCTTGATTGCGTAGCGCGCAACGATCTCGCGTGCGTCGGCCAGCGTCGTGGTGTCCGGCACCGTCGGCCCCGATGCGATGGTGGCCGGATCGTCGAACGGCACATCCGAAATCGCCAGTGTCAGAACCTGTGCAGGTGCAGCGGCGCGCGCAAGCCGCCCGCCCTTGATGCGCGACAGATGCTTGCGGACGGTGTTCATTTCGCCGATCGGCGCACCCGATCGCAGCAGGCTCTTGTTCATCGCCTGCTTCTGCGCGAATGAAATTCCATCCGCCGGCGCGACCCAGTTCGCCGAACCGCCGCCAGACAGCAGCACCAGAACGAGATCGTCGGCTCCGGCGGCTTCAGCCAGTTCAAGCGTCCGCGCCGCAGCCTTCATGCCTGCTTCGTCCGGCACGGGATGTCCGGCTTCCACGATCTCGATGCGCCGTGTCGGCTTGCCGTATCCATGCCGTGTGGTGGCCAGCCCCGACAACTGCGCCGGATCGATGCGTCCACCGTCGAGGTAGTGCCGTTCCGCCGCATGCGCCATTGCACCGGCAGCCTTGCCCGCGGCCAGGCAAAGAATGCGGCCGCGCGGCGGCGGCGGCAGATGCTCGGCCAGAATGCGGTCTGGATGGGCTGCGGCGACAGCGGCATCGAAGATGGCACGCAGCAAAGGGCGTTTGTCGGTCATCAGGTCATCGCTTGGCGCTATACGGATTCAAAGACATGACATGATCGGTCGTGCGATAAAAGGCCCTCCGCAAGGTTATTGCGGAGGGCGGAAATGTTTTCAGAAGTGCCTGTCTGGAGCGGGAAAGTCGGATTTCCGGGCTGGAAATCCGGATCCTTCCGGCTGATTGTCAGCCGCCGATCTCGCCGCTGATGATCGGGCCGAACAGCTGCCAGCGTTCGCCGGTGAACTTCATCAGCTGCAACTGGCTGATCGGCGCGAAGTCGGTGGGACTGGTGTTCAGCTTGATTCCGGGCAGGCCCATTTCAAGCTGAAGGTCCTTGATGCTGGCGGCCTGTTTCATCACGTTCTCGCGCGTGAGATTGTCGCCGCACATCTTCAATACATGCACCATGGTCTGCGCGGAGCTGTAACCGAACGCGACCGACGAGTCGGCGCGGTTGGCTTCGGGGAAGTACTTCGCAAGGAACGCATCGAAGTTCTTCACGCCCGGATCGTCCTTCCACTGCGGGTCGGTCGGATCCTTGCCGTAGGTGGCCGAGATCACGCCCTGCGCATTTTCAAAACCGGCAGGCTTGATCACCGATCCGGTGGAGGAGGCGACGTTGTTCAGGATGAACAGCGGCTTCCATCCGAGTTCGGCAACCTTCTTGATCGACTGCGCGCCGAATTTCGGCGTGGTGATGCTGACGAACACATCGGCACCCTTCGATTTCAGCGCGACGATCTGCGAGTCCACCGTGGGCACCGATGTCTCGTAAGGCTCTTCGGCCACGATCATCGAAGCGCCCTTGGAGCCGAGGCCATCCTTCAGGCCTTTCAACACGTCTTTGCCGAAGTCGTCGTTCTGGTAGAGGATGCCGATCTTGCCGTCCGGCTTTTCCTTCATCAGGTACTTCGCATAGATCACGCCTTCGCTCTGGTAGTTGGGCTGCCAGCCCATGGTCCAGGGGAAGTTCTTCGGGTCGTTCCATTTGGTCGCGCCGGTGGCGACGAACAGCTGCGGCACCTTCTTGGTGTTCATATACTTCTGGATCGCCGAATTCGATGGCGTGCCGAGCGAGTTGAAGATCAGCAGGACTTCATCGCTCTCGACCAGCTTGCGGGCCTGCTCCACCGCCTTGGGCGGGCTATAGCCGTCGTCATAGGAGATGAAATTGATCTTGCGGCCATTGATGCCGCCTTCGGCGTTGATCTTGTTGAAGTAGGCGGCCTGGGTCTTGCCGATGATGCCGTAGGCGGAAGCCGGTCCGCTGTAGGGCATGATGTTGCCGATCTTGATCTCGGTGTCGGTTGCGCCGGAATCGTATTTCTTTTGCGCGAGCGCACTGCCCGTCGACGCGGCGAAAGCCGCGGCGGTCGCGAGCAGCAGCATGCGATTCAGTTTTTTGAAAGCCATTTCTGTTGTTTCCCTAACCTAGTTTTTTGCTGTTTGTTTAGGCGTTCTGCCTTGGAAGCCTTTTTGGCTTCTCGTGTATTCAATACCGTTCGCTCTTTTGTTTCAACAAACCGTATTGAAATCGAAAGTCCCCTGCGAAATGTCGCAGGGGGCAATTGTTGTGCGAGGGCGAACTAACCGCCGACATCACCATTCAGGATTTCTCCGAACCGGACCCACGTTTCGCCCTTGAAACGCATCAGCTGCATCTGGCTGATCGGGGCGAAGTCGGTGGCGCTGGTGTTGATCTTGACGCCCGGCAGCAGGCCGCCGAGTTCAAGATTCTTGATGCTTGCTGCCTGCTTCATGACGTTCTCGCGGGTGAGATTGTCGCCGCAGGCTTTGAGCACATGGACCAGGGTCTGGGCCGAGTTGTAGCCATAGATCACCGAACCGTCGCTCCGGTTCGCATCGGGGAAATACTTGAGGAGGAAGGCGTCGAAGTCCTTCATTCCCTTGTCGTCCTTCCACTGCGGATCGGTCGGGTCCTTGGCATAGGCTGCCGAGATGATGTCCTGCGAATTCTCGAATCCGGCGGGCTTGATCACGGAGCCGACCGAGGCCGAGACGTTGTTCAGGATGAACAGCGGCTTCCACTGCAGCTCCGCGACCTTCTTGATCGACTGGGCCGCGAACTTCGGCGTGGTGATGCTGATGAAAACGTCCACGCCCTTCGACTTCAGGGCGACGACCTGCGAGTCGATGGTGGGCACACTGGTTTCATACGGCTCTTCCGCGACGATCATGGTCGCGGCCTTCTTGCCGAGGCCGTCCTTGATGCCCTTGAGGTAGTCTTTGCCGTAGTCGTCGTTCTGATAAAGGATGCCGATCTTGCCGTTCGGCTTCTCCTTCATGAGGTAGCTCGCGTAGATGCGGCCCTCGCTCTGGTAGTTGGGCTGCCAGCCCATCGTCCAGGGGAATTCCTTCGGATCGTTCCACTTGGTCGCGCCGGTGGCGACGAACAGTTGCGGCACTTTCTTGGCGTTCAGGTATTTCTGGATTGCCGAGTTGGATGGCGTGCCGAGCGCACCATAGACGATCAGAACCTCGTCGCTTTCGACCAGCTTGCGCGCCTGCTCGACGGCCTTCGGCGGCGAGTAGCCGTCATCGTAGGTGACGAAGGTGATCTTGCGGCCGTTGATGCCGCCTTCCGCATTGATTTTGTTGAAGTAGGCCTGTTCGGATTTTCCGATGACGCCGTAGGCGGAGGCCGGTCCGCTGTAGGGCATGATGTTTCCGATTTTGATCTCGGTATCGGATGCGCCGGTATCGTACTTCTTCTGGGCCAGTGCGCCGGTGCTTGTTGCGGCGAGTATCGTGAACGCAGCCGAGACTGTCGCGAGTCGAGATGCTGCAATAACCATATGTCTCTCCCTGGGTCGTGTTTGTGTCCTCGTACTGTTCTTGATTTCGAGCTCTTTGCGGCTCGACGATATTCAATACCCTTTGCAGGCCGGGTTCAATGAAAAGCCCTCCGCGACGGGGTCGCGGAGGGCTCGTTTTTGCGGCAGCCCGTTTCGCAGGGCGAAAGGTTAACTTCCGCCCATGCCGCCGGTGATGATCGGTCCCTGCAGCTCGTACTTGTCACCCTTGAACTGCATGATCTGCAGCTGGTCGATCGGGTAGAAGTCGGTGGGGCTGGTGTTGATCTTCACGCCCGGTAGCAGGGTGTCGGGGGTGAAGTCCTTCAGGTTCGCCGCCTGCTTCATGATGTTCTCGCGGGTCAGGTTGTCGCCGGCCTGCTTCAGGACCTGGACCAGCGTCTGCGCCTGGCCGTAGCCGTAAACGACAGAGCCGTCGGTCTTGTTCATGTCCGGGGCGTACTTGGCGAGGAAGGCGTAGAATTTCTTCATGCCTTCGTCGTTGTCCCACTGCGGATCAGCGCCGTCCTTGGCGTAGGCCGCCGAGAGAATGCCTTGCGCGTTCTCGAAGCCCGCCGGTTTCAGCACGCTGCCGACGGACGCGCCGACATTGCTCTGGATGTAGGTCGGCTTCCAGCCAAGTTCCGCCACCTTCTTGATGGCCTGGGCGGCGAACTTCGGCGTGGTGAAGCTGACGAACACGTCGGCGCCGGAGGCCTTCAGCTTGATGATGTGCGAGTCGATGGTCGGCTCGGACACTTCATAGCTGTCCTCCGCGACGATCTGCGACGCCTTCGCGCCGAGGCCGTCCTTCAGGCCCTTCAGCATGTCCTTACCGAAGTCGTCGTTCTGGTAGAGGATCGCGATCTTGGCGTCCGGCTTGGTTGCAAGCAGATGCTTGGCGTAAACGCGGCTTTCGCTCTGGTAGGCCGGTTGCCAGCCCATGGTCCAGGGGAATTCCTTCGGCTCGCCGAACTTGGTGGCGCCGGTCGCCACGAACAGCTGCGGCACCTTCTTCGCGTTCAGATACTTCTGGATCGCGGAATTCGACGGCGTGCCGAGCGGCCCGAACACCAGCAGCACTTCGTCGCTCTCGACCAGCTTGCGGGCCTGTTCAACGGCCTTCGGCGGGGAGTAGCCGTCGTCATAGGTGATGAAGTTGATCTTGCGGCCGTTGATGCCGCCCTGATCGTTGATCATCTTGAAGTAGGCTTCTTCCATCTTCCCGATGACGCCGTACGCGGAGGCGGGTCCGCTGTAGGGCATGATGTTGCCGATCTTGATTTCGGTATCGGTCGCGCCGGTGTCGTATTTTTTTTGCGCGAGCGCATGGCCGCTCGTCATCGCGAGCGCGGCGACGGCCGACACTGCTGCTACGTTGAGCTTGAGTTTGGATAGCATTGTAGTCTCTCCCTGAGATGCGGTTTTCCGCCTGGTGTGGAGAACCAAAACCACACCAGAATTATGGTTTCCAGTGTCCTTTTGAATCCGAAGTTCGCTCCTGAGCGCGCTGCAAAAAGAAGCGGAATTCGGATTCAGGACATTGGCGGAAACGGATCCGGAAAGAGATTATACCCCGAGGGCTAAAATGAGGGGCCCGATTCAGCAAAACTGAATCAGGCCCCCTGTCACTTGGTCCGGAAACCGATTTTCCGGAAACACCATGCGCAAACAATCAGATGCCGACAAGTCTCATTTGACGTCCCGGAATCAGACTTACGACTTACCCTTAGGATTTGCTCTTTTTTCGGAACAAGGCCTCGATGGCGTAGGCGACCTGCCGGGCGCCGTGCGGCAGCAGGAAGATGACGGCGAACAGGAACACGCCGAACACCGCGCCGGACAGTCCCTTCGAGATGTGTTCCGCCACGTTGGGCACGAACACGATGAACGCCGAACCGACCAGCGACCCGGGCAGCCAGCCGACGCCGCCGACCACCATGCCTACGAAGATCGCGATCGCAAGCTGAATGGTGAAGCTGTCGGGAGCCACGAACTGCACCACGATGGCGCCGAGCGCTCCGGCGATGCCGGTGAAGGCGGCCGAGACGCCGAATGCCAGGGTCTTGTACAGCGGCAGGTCGACGCCCATCGCCGAGGCGGCAATCGGATTGTCACGGATCGCCATCAGCGCCCGTCCGGACCGGCTTCGCAGCAGGTTGACGGAGAGGACGTAGATGACGCCCGAGACAAACAGCGTGAAGTAGTACAGCCACATGTCCTGTGACATCTTCAGGCCGAACGGCGCGTCCGGCTTGGTGATGACGAGGCCCTGCACGCCGCCGGTCCAGTGCTCGAACAGGTTCAGCTTGAGAATCTGTGGCATCGCGACCGCCAGTGCGAAGGTCGCGAGCGCCAGATACACGCCCGAGAGCCGCAGCGCCGGGAACCCGAACAAGAACCCGAAGATGAAGCAGATGAGGCCCGCGGCGGGAATCGTCAGGGCGTAATTAACGCCCAGATGCTCCATCAGAATGCCGGCGGTATAGGCGCCGACCGCATAGAAGGCGCTTTGGCCGAGCGAGAACTGCCCGCTGCCGCCGGTGAGCAGGTTGAGGGCCAGGATGGCGATGGCGTAAATCAGCACCATCGTCATCTGGAAGATGATGAAGTTCTTCACGAACAGCGGCGTGATGACCAGCAGTGCGAGCATCACGAGGGTCGCGGTGGTGCCGACCGTCATCGATTTTTTCGACGGGGCGGTGACCGCTGGGGCTTGCGAAACGGAGTCCTGAACGGTGCTCATGATTAAACTCGCTGTACGATGGCGCGGCCGAACAGACCGGACGGTTTGATGACAAGCACGACGATAATCAGTGCCAGCGCGATCGGAAGTTTCAGTTCGTTGCCGACGCCCGGAATGTAGGTGCCGACGAGGTTCTCGAAGACACCGACCAGGAAGCCGCCGACCACCGCGCCGAACGGCGAAGTGAGGCCGCCGAGCACCGCCGCCGCGAAGCCGTACAGCAGGATGCCGCCCATCATGTTGGGCTCGAGGAACACGACCGGAGCGATCAGGAGACCGGCGATGGCGCCGATGGCGGAGGCCATGCCCCAGCCGAGCGCGATCATCCAGCTCGTGTTGATGCCGACCAGACGTGCCGATTCAGGCAGCGACGCCGCTGCCCGCATCGCGAGGCCAACCCGCGTGAAGCGGAAGAAGATGTAGAGCAGCAGAAGCAGGACCAGCGTAACGCCGATCATGCCGGCCTGGTGGGTCGAGATCAGCTGGCTGCCCAGGAAGCCGGACGAACCGAACGGCGAGGGGAACTGCTTGATCGTGAAGTCCCAGGTCAGGCCCGCGACGCTGTTGAGGATCGCGAACAGTGCGATGAAGCCGGCGACATGCACCAGCACCGGCGCATTGGTCAGCGGCTTGAACAGCGCGCGTTCGATGACGATGCCGCCGATGAACGAGATGACCAGCGTCAGCAGGAAGGCCGGCCAGAACGACAGGCCCCACTGCATCAGCTGCCAGGCGATGAAGGTCGAGAACATCGCCATTTCGCCCTGGGCGAAGTTCAGGTGGTCGATGGCCTGATAGATCATGACCACGGCCAGCGCCATGCAGGCGTAGATCGCGCCTGTGGCAATGCCAGCCAGGACTTGGTTGGTGAACAGTTCCATGGCTGCGTCCTCAGTATCCGAGATAGGATTTGCGGATGTCTTCGTTGTTCGCGATTTCCTTCGCGCTTCCCGACATCACGATACGCCCGGTTTCGATCACGTAGGCCTGCTCCGCCAGCTCGAGCGCGAGCTGGGCGTTCTGCTCGACCACCAGGATCGTCACTTTGTGCTCGCGGTTGATGCGGCCGAGGATTCCGAACAGGTCGCGGACGACGAGCGGCGCGAGACCGAACGAGGGCTCGTCCAGCAGCATCAGCCGGGGACGCAGCATCAGCGCGCGGGCGACCGCGAGCATCTGCTGTTCACCGCCCGAAAGCGTTCCCGCCTGCTGGGTATGACGCTGCTTGAGCACGGGGAAGAACCCGTACATCTGCTCGATGTCGCTTTCGATCGCCTTCTTGTCGCCGCGCGAGATGGCGCCGAGCTGAAGGTTTTCCTCGACCGTCATGTTGGTGAAGGTGCCGCGGCCCTGCGGCACATGGGCAATGCCCAGCCGCACCACGTTCTCGGTCGATACGCCGGCGAGCGACTTGCCGTCGAACTCGATGTTGCCGGTGGAGCGGATCATGTTGCAGATCGCCCGCAGCGTCGTGGTCTTGCCGGCGCCGTTGGCGCCGAGCAGGGTGGTGACGCTGCCCTCGTTGAGGGAGAATTCCAGTCCGTGCAGCGCCTGCACCTGGCCGTAATAGGCGCGCAGGTCCCTGATCGTCAGCATTGTGCTCATTGGTCCTTGCTCCCCAGATAGGCCTTGATGACGTCGGGGTCGGACTGCACCTGAGACGGGGTGCCTTCAGCGAGCTTCTTGCCGAAATTCAGTGCGACGACGTGATCGGCGATCTTCATCACCAATCCCATGTGATGTTCGACGAGCAGAACCGTGATGTTGCGCTGGTCGCGGATGCGGCAGATCAGGTCGCCGAGAACGTAGACCTCCTCGTGATTGAGGCCGCCTGCGGGCTCATCCAGCAGCAGGATCTTCGGTTCGGCGGCGAGCGCGCGGCCAAGTTCGACCCGCTTCTGCGTGCCGAACGGAAGACCCGAGACTTCGCGGTCGGCGACGTCGTGCAGGTCGAGATAATCGAGGATTTCATGGACCTTCGCGTTGAGCTTGCGCTCTTCCTCGCGAACCCATGGCAGCTTGATCGAGTCGCTGACGAAATCGCTCTTGGTGCGGCAATGTCCGCCGATGCGGATGTTGTCGCGCACCGTCAGGCGCGGGAACAGCGCGACGTTCTGGAACGTGCGGCCGATGCCGACCTCGGCGATCTTTTGCGGCTGATGGACCAGAATGCTCTGGCCTTCCATCAGGATCTCGCCCTTGCTCGGCTGATAAAGCCTGCTGAGACAATTGAAGAGCGTCGTTTTACCGGCGCCGTTCGGACCGATCAGGCCGAGAATCTGGCCCTTCTTCATGTCGAACGAAACACCGTTCAACGCAATGATGCCGCCGAACACGACGGAAACGTCGCGGACCGCGAGCAAGGGGGCATGCCCCTGCGCAACCTGTGCCTGCATCATGTGTTGATGTCCACGCGAGGCCGGGAAGTTCCCGCCTGCATGTAACCGCAACGCGCGCGGCTATCCGATCCCCTCAATACGTGCAACTTTTCCTCCTGGCGGTTTCATTTTCTTGGTGTCGGCAGTTTCTTTGTTTTGCGATCCGCGCGCAACGCCGTGGGCGGGCGCGATCTCGAGTTTTCCCTTAGCACTGTCGCCGGACAGAATCCAACAAAGTTCTTTTTTTGAACTTGAAAGGATTCCAGTTTCAGGGCCGGGACGGTGTCGCCAGGCCCGGGTCATCTGGCATGCCACCGCGACGGTGGCGGCTAGCGGATTCCCTCGGCAACACGTGTTACTTTTCCCCCTGCGGTTTTCATTTTTTTGATGCTTGTATTTTCTTTGGTTTGCGGACCGCGTCCGACACTGCCGGTCATCGCGATCTCGATATTTCTTACCATCGCGACCAGGCGCGGACCAATATCGTTCTTTAATAGAACTTCGCTGAATTTGAAGGCCGGCGCGCCGCAGTTGAAGGCATAGGGGCCGGTTCCATCGTTCAGCTTCAGCGCAACGCCGACCGCATGGATATCGCTGTGCCATTCACCGGCGGACATGGCGAAGCCGTGCTTCGCCACGCATTCGCCGGCGCGCTCGATGCCGTCGCGGACCTTCGGCCAGTTGGCGCCGGTGTGTTCCTTGATCTCGCGCATCAGGTTGGCGCGCTCATCCTCCGGCAGTGCCCACAGATAGGCGCGGCCCATGGCGGTGGTGGCGATCGGAACCTTGGAGCCGACATCGAGCAGCACGCCGACAGTCAGTTCGCTGCGGCTCTGGCCGAAGTAGATCATGCTGAGACGGTCGCGCGCGCCGATGGCGACGGCGCCTCCGGTCTCGCGCATCAGCTGATCGCGATAGGGATCTGACACATGACGCACGCCCATGTTGGCGAGTGCGGAATATCCGAGCGCCATCGCAGCGGGCGCGAGCTGGTATTTCTCGAAACGCGGAACGGGCGTGAGATAACCGAGCTTTGTCAGCGTGTAGGTAAGGCGCGAAATTGTCGGCTTCGGCAAATTCGTGCGCGCGGCGATTTCCTGATTTCCGAGAAGGCCATCGCTCGGACGAAATGCGCGCAACACATCGAGCCCGCGCGATAACGCGATGACAAAGCTGCGATCCGTCGCAGATTTCTTCGGCGGGCGTTTCATTCATCAAACCGCATATGTGGTCTTCGTTGACAAAGGACGTGCTTCAAAATATCCCTCCGTGTCAAGATGTGGAATTTAATTCCGCACTGCGAAATATTCAAAAAACAGCGCTACAAGGAGAGTTGTGTGAGCGAAGTGGTCAAGGTGGAACGTCGCGACGCGGTTGCAATCGTCATTGTCAACAGCCCTCCCGTGAATGCGCTCAGTGCTGCGGTGCGCAAGGGTATCGCCGACGGCGTGAAGAGCGCCGAAGCTGATGCATCGGTCAAAGCGATTGTCATTGCATGCGCCGGCCGCACATTTATCGCAGGCGCCGACATCACCGAATTCGGCAAGCCGCCACAGTCGCCCAGCCTTCATGAAGTGATCGAGGTCATCGAGAATTCCTCCAAGCCGGTGGTCGCCGCAATTCACGGCACCGCGCTCGGCGGCGGCCTTGAACTCGCGCTCGGAGCGCATTTCCGCGTCGCCACCAAGGATGCAAAGCTCGGTCTTCCCGAAGTGAAGCTCGGCCTGCTGCCGGGCGCAGGCGGCACGCAGCGCCTGCCGCGTGCAGTCGGTCCTGAGCTTGCCGTGAAGATGATTGTCGGCGGCGATCCGATCGGTGCCGCCGACGCGCTCAAGAACGGCCTGATCGACGAGGTCGTCGATGGCGAACCCGCCGTCGGCGGTGAAGCTTTCGCGCGCAAGGTGCTCGCCGAGAAGCGTCCGCTGCGCAAGCTGCGCGACGACGATTCCAAGCTCGCTGCCGCCAAGGCGGACAAGTCGATCTTCACAAACGCGGCTGCTGCGGCAAATAAGCGCAACCGGGGTCTGGAAGCTCCGCTCGCCGCCGCCGAGGCTGTCAGTCACTCGCTCGACCAGCCGTTCGATCAGGCGCTGAAGTCCGAGCGCGACCTGTTCCTGAAGCTGATGAATGGCGAACAGTCGAAGGCGCAGCGCTATGCGTTCTTCGCGGAGCGCGAGGCGGCCAAGGTTGCCGGCGTGCCGGACGGCACCAAGGCGCGTGACGTGAAGCAGGTTGCGATCATCGGCGCCGGCACCATGGGCGGCGGCATCGCGATGTCGTTCGCCAATGCCGGCATTCCGGTTACGCTGATCGAGACCGGTGACGAGCAGCTCAAGCGCGGCCTCGGCATCATGCAGAAGAACTATGAAGCCACCGCTGCTCGCGGCGGCATTCCCGCCGACGCCCCGGCCAAGCGCATGGGCCTGATCAAGGGTGTGGTCGGCATCGAAAACGTCAAGGATGCTGACCTCATCATTGAGGCCGTGTTCGAGACCATGGCCATCAAGAAGGACGTGTTCGGCAAGCTCGACCAGTTTGCCAAGCCTGGCGCGGTTCTGGCCACCAACACCTCGTATCTCGATATCAACCAGATCGCCGCCATGACCAAGCGTCCGCAGGACGTGCTGGGCATGCACTTCTTCTCGCCGGCCAACGTCATGAAGCTGTGCGAAATCGTCCGCGGCGAAAAGACCGCGCCTGACGCGCTGATGACCGCAGTGGCTGTCGCCAAGCGCATCGCCAAGGTGCCGGTCGTTGTCGGCGTCTGCGACGGCTTCGTCGGCAACCGCATGCTCGCCGCCCGCGGCAAGCAGGCCGAGAAGTTCCTGTTCGAAGGCGCGCTGCCGCAGCAGGTCGACGCCGTGCTGACCAAGTTCGGCATGCCGATGGGGCCGTTCGCGATGGGCGATCTCGCTGGTCTCGATATCGGCTGGCGTTCGCGTCAGGACCGCGGCATCAAGTCGGAAATCGCCGACGCGATCTGCGAGGCGGGCCGCTTCGGCCAGAAAACCGGCAAAGGCTATTACAAGTACGAAGCCGGTTCGCGCGCGCCGCTGCCGGATCCGGAAATCGAAAAGCTGATCGAGGAAACCACCGCCAAGCTCGGCATCAAGCGCCGCCAGATCGACGATCAGGAAATCCTCGAGCGCCTGATGTATCCGATGATCAACGAGGGTGCGCGCATCCTTGAAGAGAAGATCGCGGCGCGTCCGAGCGACATCGATGTGGTCTGGCTGTACGGTTACGGCTGGCCGATCTACCGCGGCGGCCCGATGTTCTACGCCGACAGCGTCGGCCTCAAGAAGATCGCGGAGCGCTTGTCGTTCTACGCCAAGCAGACCAACGATCCGTCGCTCGAGCCGACCCCGCTGCTCAAGCGCCTGGCAGACGAAGGCAAGACATTCGCGTCCCTCGCCAAGGGCGGATAAGTCTTGTGATGACAACGGTGCATGCTCCGTTGCAGAATCCCACCTCTCCCATGGGGAGAGGTCGGCGCGTAGCGCCGGGTGAGGGGGTACGCTCTCACGATGGATTCTACGCCCTCACCCCAACCCTCTCCCCACGGGAGAGGGAGCGCTTCTGTCTCGTGGCTACGTGGCGGCTCAATCCATGACCCATCCGGGCGAACAGTTCTATCCGCAGGGTGTCCGCTGGGATTCTCCGATCCCGCGCGGCACGCTGCCGGATTTATTGTCAAAGGCGGCCGCGGATTTCGGTTCGCGGACGGCGATCGAATTCCGCGACCGGCCCATTTCCTTCACTGAGCTGCAAGGAATGGTGGATGTCGCCGCGTCGGCGTTTCTTCGCGCCGGCTATGGCAAGGGATCGTCGATTGCGCTGTTCCTGGGAAATTCGCCGGATCATCCGGTGAATTTCTTCGGTGCGCTCAAGGCCGGCGCACGTGTGGTTCATCTGTCACCGCTCGACGGCGAAATCGCGCTGACTCACAAGCTGAAAGACTCCGGCGCGCGCATTCTGGTCACCAGCAGTCTGGCGACCCTGCTGCCGACGGCGCTGAAATTCCTCGAGAAGGGCCTGCTCGACAAGCTCATCGTTTGCGAGGACCAGACCTGGGGCGACGTCGGCAACCCGCAGGCCGCGATCCCGTCCAGCCCGGCGGTCGTGACATTCAAGGACTTCGTCAGGGACGCGCGGCCGCCGGCAAGCTGGCCGCAGGTCAGCGCCGACGACATCGCGCTGCTGCAATATACCGGCGGCACCACCGGCTTGCCCAAGGGCGCGATGCTGACCCACGGCAACCTGACGTCGGCGGTCTCTATCTATGACGTGTGGGGCTCGAACCAGAAGGCCGAGCGCAACACCACCGAGCGCGTCATCCTCGTGCTGCCGCTGTTTCATATCTATGCGCTCACCGTCGTCCTGCTGCGCACCCTGAAGAACGGCGACCTGATCTCGCTGCACCAGCGGTTCGATCTCGAGGCGGTGATGCGCGACATCGAAGTGAAACGCGCAACGGCTTTCCCCGGCGTGCCGACCATGTGGATCGCCATCGCCAGCCTGCCCGATCTCGACAAGCGCGACCTGTCGTCGCTGGCGTTTGCCGGCTCCGGCGGCGCGCCGCTTCCGGTGGAAGTGGCGAAGGTGTTCGAGCGCAAGACCAAGCTCGCATTGAAGAGCGGATGGGGCATGACAGAGACCTGCTCACCCGGCACCGGCCATCCGCCCGACGGCCCGGAGAAGCCCGGCTCGATCGGCCTGATGCTGCCGGGCATCGAGATGGATGTGGTCTCGCTGGACGATCCGAAGCAGGTGATGCCGGTCGGCGAGACCGGCGAAATCCGCATTCGCGGCCCGAATGTCACCAGGGGCTATTGGAATCGCGAGGCGGAAACCGCCGAGGCCTTTGTCGGCGACCGCTTCCTGACCGGCGATATTGGCTATATGGATAGCGACGGATATTTCTATCTGGTCGACCGCAAGAAGGACATGATCATCTCCGGCGGCTTCAACGTCTATCCGCAGATGATCGAGCAGGCGATCTACACCCACCCGTCGGTTCAGGAAGTCATTGTGATCGGCATTCCCGACGATTATCGCGGCGAAGCGTCCAAGGCGTTCGTGACGCTGCGCGCGGGCGCCGAGCCGTTCACCATCGAGGAACTGCGCGCGTTCCTCGCCGGCAAGCTCGGCAAGCACGAATTGCCGGTCGCGGTCGAGTTCATGAAGGAACTGCCGCGCACCAGCGTCGGAAAACTCTCTCGCCACGAATTACGCAACCAGCAACGCAACCAATCTCAACAACCAAAACTTGCAACAGGAGGTCGTTCATGACCGAAGCCGTTATCGTTTCCACCGCCCGCACCCCGATCGGCAAGGCCTATCGCGGCGCGCTCAACAACACCGAAGGCGCGACGCTGCTCGGCCATGCCATCGAACAGGCGGTCAAGCGCGCCGGTGTCGATCCTGCGGAGATCGAGGATGTGGTGATGGGCGCCGCCATGCAGCAGGGCGCCACCGCTGGCAACATTGCCCGCAAGGCCGCGCTGCGCGCTGGTCTCCCGGTGACGGTCGGCGGCACCACCATCGACCGCCAGTGCGCCTCGGGCCTTCAGGCCATCGCGCTCGCTGCGCGCTCGGTGATCTTTGACGGCGTTCAGGTCGCGGTCGGCGGCGGCGGCGAGTCGATCAGCCTCGTGCAGAACGAGCATATGAACATGTTCCATGCGGTCGATCCCGCGCTGAAGGCGATCAAGGGCGACGTCTACATGGCGATGCTCGACACCGCCGAAGTCGTCTCCAAGCGCTACGGCATTTCGCGCGAGAAGCAGGACGAATACTCGCTGGAGAGCCAGCGCCGCACCGCTGCCGCGCAGCAGGGCGGCCGTTTCAAGGACGAAATCGCGCCGATCACCACCAAGATGGCTGTTGTCGACAAGAACACCAAGGAAGTCTCCTACAAGGACATCACCCTGTCGCAGGATGAAGGTCCGCGTCCCGAGACCACCGCGGAAGGTCTGGCAAGCCTGAAGCCGGTGCGCGAAGGCGGCTCCATCACCGCCGGCAATGCCAGCCAGTTGTCGGACGGCGCCAGCGCCACCGTCATCATGAGCGACAAGGAAGCCGCCAAGCGTGGTCTCAAGCCGCTCGGCATTTTCCGTGGCTTCGTCGCCGCCGGTTGCGAGCCCGACGAAATGGGCATCGGTCCGGTGTTCGCGATTCCGCGTCTGCTCCAGCGTCATGGCCTCAAGATTGATGACATCGACATGTGGGAACTGAACGAAGCCTTTGCCGTGCAGGTGATCTATTGCCGCGACAAGCTCGGCATCGATCCGGAGAAGCTCAATGTCAGCGGCGGTTCGGTTGCCGTCGGTCATCCTTATGGCATGACCGGCGCGCGTCTCGCTGGCCATGTCCTGATCGAAGGCCGTCGCCGCAAGGCCAAGTACGGTGTGGTCACCATGTGCATCGGTGGCGGTCAGGGCGCTGCCGGCCTGTTCGAAATCCTGCAGTAAGTATCGCGCGACCGGCCCGTTCTCTCTCCGCATGGGGAGGAGCGGGCCGGAGAGCGTCCGGACGTAAGAGCACTCAAATCTTTTGATTGCCGAATTGCCTCCCGCCTGCGCCGGTCTACAATCGCCGGACAGAACAAGAGGCCGAAAATCCCGGACTGTTATTTCCAGTCAGACTTCAAGGAGGACCCCCGTGGATCTCAATTTCACCCAGGAAGAAAACGCATTTCGCGACGAAGTGAGGAAGTTCTTCCGCGAAAATATTCCGCCCGCGATGCACAAGAAGCTGATCGACGGCGGTCATCCGAGCAAGGAAGACATCATCACGTGGACGCGGATCCTGAACAAGAAGGGTTGGGGCGTTCCGCATTGGCCGAAGGAATTCGGCGGCACCGGCTGGTCGCCGGCCAAACAGCACATCTTCCTTGAAGAGCTGCAGGCAACTCCGGCGCCGTCGCCGCTGCCGTTCGGTGTCAACATGGTTGGGCCGGTGATCTACACCTTCGGCAACGACGAGCAGAAGAAGTATTACCTGCCGCGCATCGCCAATCTGGACGACTGGTGGTGTCAGGGTTTCTCGGAGCCCGGCTCCGGGTCCGACCTCGCCTCGCTCAAGACCACGGCGAAGCGCAAGGGCGACGTCTACGTCGTCAACGGCCAGAAGACCTGGACCACGCTCGGCCAGCACGCCGACTGGATCTTCTGCCTCTGCCGCACCAATCCGGAAGCGAAGAAGCAGGAAGGCATCTCGTTCATCCTGATCGACATGAAGTCGCGCGGCATCACCGTGCGGCCGATCCAGACCATCGACGGCGGTCACGAAGTCAACGAAGTGTTCTTCGACGACGTCGAAGTGCCGGTCGCCAATCTCGTCGGCCAGGAAAACAAGGGCTGGGATTACGCCAAGTTCCTGCTCGGCAACGAGCGCACCAACATCGCCCGTGTCGGCATGTCCAAGGAACGCATCCGCCGCGTCCGTGAACTGGCGTCGAAGGTCGAGGCCAACGGCAAGCCGCTGATCGAGGACGATCGTTTCCGCGAGAAGCTTGCAGCCACCGAGATCGAGCTCAAGGCGCTGGAACTGTCGGTGATGCGCGTCATCGCCAACGAGACCAAGAACGGCAAGGGCAAGCCGGACCCGGCATCCTCGATCCTGAAGATCAAGGGCTCCGACATCCAGCAGACCATTTCCGAACTGCTGGTCGAGGTCGCCGGTCCCTTCGCCACGCCGTACATTCCGGAAGAGGGCATCGGCAACGAGGAAGCAGGCTGGGAGTCGCACGCCGCTCCGCACTACTTCAACTACCGCAAGGTCTCGATCTACGGCGGGTCCAACGAGATCCAGCGCGGCATCATCGCGAAGGCGGTGCTGGGACTTTAATGACGCCTCCATCTCCCTGCGCTTGCGGGGAGGGGACTTGTTTGCACGTTCTCACGTTCCGTCATTGCGAGCGTAGCGAAGCAATCCAGCTTTGGATCTTTCAACTGGATTGCTTCGTCGCTTCGCTCCTCGCAATGACGATGTAATTTGGTTTAGCCGAGGAACACATTATGGATTTCGATCTCTCCGAGGAGCAGCGTCTCCTGAAAGACAGCGTCGACGGGCTGCTGGCTGACTCGTATGACTTCGAGCAGCGCAAGAAATACGCTGCCGAAAAGGATGGCTGGAGCCGTCAGGTCTGGGGCAAGCTTGCCGAGCAGGGCCTGCTGGGCCTGCCGTTTTCGGAAGAAGACGGCGGCTTCGGCGGCGGCGCGGTGGAAACCGCGATCGTGATGGAATCGCTTGGCCGGTCGCTGGTGCTCGAGCCATATCTGACCACGGTGGTGATCGGCGGCGGTTTCCTCCGTCACGGTGCCTCCGCCGAGCAGAAGGCGGCGCATATTCCGTCGGTCATCGACGGCAGCAAGACGCTGGCGTTTGCCCAGCTTGAGAAGAATTCGCGTTACGACCTCGCTGATGTCTCCACCACCGCCAAGAAGAAGGGCGATGGCTGGGTGATTGAAGGCGAGAAGTTCGTTGTGCTGCACGGGGACAGCGCCAATACGCTGATCGTGACGGCCCGCACCTCCGGAGGCCAGCGCGACCGTAACGGCATCGGCGTGTTCCTCGTGCCGGCCAACGCCAAGGGCGTCCACATCAAGGGCTACGCAACGCAGGACAACATGCGCGCGGCCGACATCCGGTTCGAGGGCGTCGAGGTCGGCAAGGACGCCGTGCTTGGCGATCCGGCCAAGGGTCTCGCGCTGGTCGAACGCGTGGTGGACGAAGCGCGCATCGCCATGTGCTCCGAGGCCATCGGCGCGATGGAAGTGTCGCTCAAGATGACGGTCGAGTATCTCAAGACCCGCAAGCAGTTCGGCGTCGCTATCGGCACCTTCCAGGCGCTGCAGCACCGCGCGTCGGATATGTTCGTGAACCTCGAGCAGGCGCGTAGCATGGCGCTGTTTGCGGTGGTGGCGACCGATCTTCCGGAAGACGAACGCTCATCGGCGGTTGCTGCTGCCAAGGTGCAGGTCGGCAAGTCGGCGAAGTTCGTCGGCCAGCAGGCGATCCAGCTCCATGGCGGCATCGGCATGACCATGGAAGCGGCGATCGGCCACTACTTCAAGCGGCTGTCGATGATCGAGACCTCGTACGGCGACACCGACTATCACCTGCGCCGCGTTGCGGCGGCAGGCCCGCTGGTGTGATTATTTCACCGTCATCGCGAGGAGCGTAGCGACGAAGCGATCCATCTGTTAAAAGGGTGGATTGCTTCGCTTCGCTCGCAATGACGAAACAACTGTCCAACGAAAAAAGTGGACGTCATGCCAACTTCACCCTTCGATCTCACCGGAAAAGTCGCTGTCGTCACCGGGTCGAGCCGCGGCATCGGCCGCGCCTCGGCGGAAATGCTGGCGCAGATGGGGGCGAAGGTTGTCGTTTCCAGCCGCAAGGCCGACGCCTGCGAAACTGTTGCGGACGGCATCCGCAAGGCGGGCGGGGATGCCCATGTCATTCCCTGCAACATCTCGCGGCGTGAAGACGTCGACGCGCTGATCGCCGGCACCATCAGGCATTATGGAAAGATCGATATCCTCGTCTGCAACGCCGCTGTGAATCCCTATTACGGCCCGCTGCTCGACATCACCGACGAGGCCTTTGACAAGATCATGGGCGCCAACATCAAGAGCAATATCTGGCTCTGCAAGCAGGCGATGCCGCACATGGCCGAGCGCGGCGGCGGCTCGGTGGTCATCATCTCAAGCATCGGCGGCCTGCGCGGCTCGACCGT
The DNA here is from genome assembly GCF_058794875.1 of Afipia sp. GW823-FHT06G09. NCBI lineage: Bacteria > Pseudomonadati > Pseudomonadota > Alphaproteobacteria > Hyphomicrobiales > Nitrobacteraceae > Afipia > Afipia sp. GW823-FHT06G09. The sequence continues at coordinate 606,802 of NZ_JBXAHF010000003.1, read as the reverse complement.
GATCGGCGCCTACGGCATCTCGAAAGCGGCGGATTTCTCGCTGGCGCGCAGCCTGGCCGGCGAGTGGGGCCCGAAGAACGTGCGGGTCAACTGTATCGCGCCGGGTCTGGTTAAAACCGATTTCGCCCGTGCGCTGTGGGAGGATCAGGAGAACCTGAAGCGCCGCACCGCGACCACGCCGCTGCGCCGGATCGGCGAACCGCACGAGATCGCCGGCGCAGTGGTCTATCTCGCGTCCGATGCCTCGACCTTCATGACCGGCCAGACCATCGTCATCGACGGCGGTGTCACCACGGCGGCGGTGTAATTTGCTTTATCCCTCCCCCTTGTGGGGAGGGTGGCGCGTGTGAGCGGAGCGAATGACGCGCCGGGGTGGGGGATATTACTGCGTTGCGTTTCCCCCACCCCGGCCTCCGCTTCGCTCGGCCGACCCTCCCCACAAGGGGGAGGGAAATCGCAAACATCCCTGTTGATCTTCACGACGGCGCTCGCCTTGACGCGCGCACCCGTAATCGCTTTGTTTGCGTTTCGAAACCAAAACGAAAAGCATTCGAGGAAACGGCATGGCGTCCCATATTCTCGCGATCGATCAAGGCACGACATCATCGCGCGCCATCGTCTTCCGCTCGGACATTTCCATCGCCGCCCAGGCCCAGCAGGAATTCCAGCAGCATTTCCCGGCCTCCGGCTGGGTCGAGCACGAGCCGGAGGATATCTGGACCTCGACGCTTGCGACCTGCCGCGAGGCCATGAGCAAGGCGAACGTGCAGGCGTCCGACATTGCCGCCATCGGCATCACCAACCAGCGCGAGACCACGGTGGTCTGGGACCGCGCCACCGGGCAGGCCGTGCATCGCGCCATCGTCTGGCAGGATAGGCGCACCGCGGAGATCTGCGCCAGGCTGAAAGCCGACGGCCATGAACCGCTCGTCACCGCGCGGACCGGTCTCATCATCGATCCGTATTTCTCCGGTACCAAGGTGGCGTGGATTCTGGATCACGTTCCGGGTGCGCGTGAACGCGCCGAGCGCGGCGAACTGATGTTCGGCACGGTGGATTCGTATCTGCTGTGGCGGCTGACCGGAGGCAAGGTCCACGCCACCGACGCCACCAATGCCTCGCGCACGCTGCTGTTCAACATTCACAAGGGCGAGTGGGACGACGATCTCCTGAAGCTGTTGCGCGTGCCGCGCTCGATGCTGCCGGATGTGCGCGATTCCTCCGCGAGCTATGGCACCACCGTGCCCGAGCTGCTCGGCGGCTCCATCGCGGTGCGCGGCATCGCCGGTGATCAGCAGGCCGCGACCATCGGGCAGGCGTGCTTCACACCGGGCATGATGAAATCCACTTACGGCACCGGCTGCTTCGCGCTGCTCAACACCGGCACCACGGCGGTGGCCTCGAAGAACAAGCTGCTCACGACCATCGCCTATCAGCTCAACGGCCAGCGCACCTATGCGCTGGAAGGATCGATCTTTGTCGCAGGCTCCGCGGTGCAGTGGCTGCGCGACGGGCTCGGCCTGATCAAGCAGGCGAGCGAAACCGGATCGCTGGCGGATGAAAACGATACCATGCAGTCGGTTTATCTGGTACCGGCGTTCGTCGGCCTCGGCGCGCCGTACTGGAATCCGCGGGTGCGCGGCGCGCTGTTCGGCCTGACCCGCAACACCGGCCCCGCCGAACTGGCGCATGCCGTGCTGGAAAGCGTCTGCTACCAGACCTACGACCTGTGGGCGGCGATGCGTGCCGACTGGCCGGAGGCGAAGGAGACCAACACCGTGCTGCGCGTCGATGGTGGCATGACCGCATCGGACTGGACCATGCAGCGCCTCGCCGACCTGCTCAACGCGCCGGTGGACCGGCCGATGATTCAGGAAACCACGGCGCTCGGCGCGGCGTATCTCGCCGGCCTTGGCGCCGGCGTTTATCCGGAGCCCGCGCGGTTTGCGGATTCCTGGCGGCTGGAGCGGCGATTCAAGCCGAACATGTCGGAAGCGACTCGCACGCGCAAACTCAAGGGCTGGTCACAGGCGGTGAAGGGCGTGCTGGCATCCGATACGGGTGAAGACTGAGTTCAGATTTTTGAAAGCTGAGCTTGTTTTTAAAAGCAGAACTTGGCTCTTCACCTCTCCCGTGGGGAGAGGTCGACGCGCGGAGCGCGGCGGGTGAGGGCGTAGAATCTCGATAGATTGAAACCCCCTCACCCCAACCCTCTCCCCGCTGGGGAGAGGGAGCATATCGGCTTTGTGGCGACATGCGAGTAAGGTTGCGAACATGCTTGCCAGCCGGGTGCGTTGCCGGGTGTAATCGCGGCCGCAATCTCGCGGCGGAGATCACCTGATGAACCTGATCGGCCAATACGATTCTCCCTTTGTGCGGCGGGTCGCACTCGCGCTGCGGTTCTATGGACTGCCGTTCGAGCACACACCGTGGTCGACCTTCGGCGACGCGGAGAAGATCGCGCTGTACAATCCGCTGATGCGGGTGCCGACCCTGGTGCTGGACGACGGCGAGGTGCTGATCGAGAGCACGGCCATCCTGGATTATCTCGACGAGATTTCCGGGCCGTCGCGGGCATTGATCCCCGATTGCGGTCACGTCCGGCGCGAGGTGCTGCATATCTGCGCGCTGGCCACCGGCCTCGCCGACAAGGCGGTGAGCCTGCTGTATGAGCGCGTGCTGCGCGGAGAAGAATCGAAGCGCTGGGTCGAGCGTTGCCGCTCGCAGATCGCGGGCGTGTTGGCTGTTCTTGAAGAAGATCGTGCGCGGCACAAGACGCGATACTGGTTCGGCGACAACATCACCCATGCCGACATTGCGGTGGCCTGCGTGATCCGTTTCACGCGGGAAGCTCATGCCGGATTGTTCGACGCGGCGCGCTATCCCGCACTCGACCGCCATGCGGAGACCTGCGAAGCGTTGCAGCCATTTCAGGATATCGTGCAGCCTCTGGTGCCGCCGAGCTGACATCGCCAATGCGGTGGCCGGATTGATTCCGCCCACCGCTTGTTTGTTCAATTTAAATCGCAATCAAAACGTTACTGGCAGATGTTCCGCGTGCCCTTGATAAAGGTGCCCGGCTGACACATGAAGCCATTTCGCGCCGCATAATTCGCCGACTGCGGAATCGCTACGCCGTTGTAAGTGTAGGTGGTGTCCACATAGCCCGGACCATAGGCGTAAGTGTCACGATAGGCGTAGCCCTCGCGATAAGGCCCGCCGAACGGCGCGGTTGCGATGGCGCCTGCAGTATTTACGGCACCGGCTGCGACAGCGCCCGCGGTTCCCACTGCGCCGGCCACAACATTCCCCGGCCAGAAGCCGCGGTTATCCCAGCCGCGATCCCAATCACTCCGATTGTCCACGGCGGCGGAGCGCATGTAGGCCTCGTGACGGCTGTGCATACGGGCGCTGTGCTTCATATGCTTGGTGTGCTTTGCACTGTGCTTCATAGGCTTGATCTGTTTGGCTTTGTCACTCTTGCCCTGCATCGCGGCGCGCGGCTTTGCCGTGTCCTGCGCGAGTGCCGGAGTGGCGACCAAAGCGGTTACAGCCGCAGCGGCGGCGAAAAAGCTCACCTTGCTCATGATCTCTCCTTTTGTGAGGTTGAAGCTTGCGACGCACCAACGCCTTATGCGGGAGGGGGTTCCAGGTTCCACAACAGTTGATGTCACACGCGCGTGAGTTCACGCGCGTGCCGGGAACACATCAATATAACGCGATCAAAGATCGCGCGGCATCAATCTGTAGATTCAGTGAAATTGAATCAACTTCAGCGCGCGTCGGCATCCGCCACTGGCTTGCCGTTCATGCGCAGATGCATCGCGCAGCCGCACCCCGGCGGATGCTTCGCCAGCGGCAGCGTCGCGACATCCGGCTCATCGGTGTCGGGCCGCGCGTCGCGCGAGGGAATGTAGTTGAGGATCGGCGCAAGCCAGCGTTCGATCTCCTCGGGCTTCATTCCCTTGCGTTCGGCATAGTCCTCAACCTGATCGCGCTCGATCTTGCCGACGCCAAAGTAATAGCTCTCCGGATGGCTGAAATAGAGGCCGGACACCGACGAGCCGGGCCACATCGCAAAGCTTTCGGTCAGCGTCACGCCCGCGGTGCGCTCCGCATCGAGCAGGCGGAACAGCGTCGCCTTCTCGGTGTGATCGGGCTGTGCTGGATAACCCGGCGCCGGGCGAATGCCCTGATACTCTTCGAGGATCATCTGATCCGACGACAGATTTTCATCCGGCGCATAGCCCCAGAACTCCTTGCGCACGCGCTGATGCATCCGCTCGGCAAAGGCTTCCGCGAGGCGATCCGCCAGTGCCTTCACCAGAATCGACGAGTAGTCGTCGTTGGCGTTCTTGAAGCGGTCCGCGATCACATCCTCGCCGATGCCCGCGGTGACCACGAACATGCCGATGTAGTCCGGCACGCCGGTTGAGATCGGCGCAATGAAGTCCGACAGGGCGGCGTTGTACCGGCCCTCGCGTTTTTCGAGTTGCTGCCGCAGGGTGTGCAGCGTGGTCAGCGGTTTGGTGCGGGCTTCATCGCTGTAGAGAACGATGTCGTCGCCTTCCGCATTCGCCGGCCAGAAACCGATGGTGGCGCTGGCCTTGAACCAGTTTTCCGAGACGATGCGGTCGAGCATCTTGCGGGCGTCGTCATAGAGCGCGCGCGCGGCCTCGCCGACCTTCGGATCGTCGAGAATGGCTGGGAAGCGCCCGGTCAGTTCCCAGGTCTGGAAGAACGGCGTCCAGTCGATGTACTCCGCCAGCTCCTTGAGTGAATAATCGCTGAAGCTCTTGAGGCCGATGAAGGCCGGCTTCTTCGGCTGGGTCTTGCTCCAGTCGATCTTGTGGGCGTTGGCACGCGCCGCTTCCAGCGAGAGACGCTTCTTGTCCTGCTGCGCCTTGAAGTGCGCATTGGAAATCTTCGCGTAGTCGGCGCGGACCTCGCGGGCGTAGTCCGCCTTCTTCTCCGGCGACAGCAGCGAGGAGGCGACGCCGACCGCGCGGCTGGCGTCGTTGACATGCACCACCGGCCCGCGCCTGTAGGCGGGATCGATCTTCACGGCGGTATGCACGCGGCTGGTGGTCGCGCCGCCGATCAGCAACGGAAGGTCGAGGCCCTGACGTTCCAGTTCGGACGCGAGGAATACCATCTCGTCCAGCGACGGGGTGATCAGGCCGGAGAGGCCGATGATGTCGGCGTTCTCGGCCTTCGCCGTTTCGATGATCTTGGCAGCGGGCACCATGACGCCGAGATCGACCACCTCGAAGTTGTTGCACTGAAGCACGATGCCGACGATGTTCTTGCCGATGTCGTGGACGTCGCCCTTCACGGTGGCGAGCACGATCTTGCCGGCGGAGCTGCGTCCGCTGCCTTCGATGCCGGCGGCCTGATTGCGCGCCTTCTCTTCTTCCATGAACGGCATCAGATAGGCGACCGCCTGCTTCATCACGCGTGCGGACTTCACCACCTGCGGCAGGAACATCTTGCCGGCGCCGAACAGGTCGCCGACGATGTTCATGCCGTCCATCAGCGGCCCTTCGATCACATTCAGCGGCCGCTCGACCGTGAGGCGCGCGGCTTCGGTGTCGGCGTCGATATATTCGGTGATGCCGTTGACCAGCGCGTGGCTCAGGCGCTTCTCCACCGGCCATTCGCGCCAGGCGAGATCCTGTTCCTTGACCTGCTTTTCCTGGCCGCGGAATTTCTCGGCGAGTTCAAGCAGCCGCTCCGATGCGCCGGGATCGCGGTTGAGAATGGTGTCTTCGCAGACCTGACGCAGTTCGGGATCGATGTCGTCATAGATCACCATCTGCCCGGCATTGACGATGCCCATGTCCATGCCCGCCTTGATGGCGTGATACAGGAACACCGAATGCATCGCCTCGCGCACCGGCTCGTTGCCGCGGAACGAGAACGACAGGTTCGAGACGCCGCCGGAAATATGCGCATGCGGCAGATTCTGCCTGATCCAGCGGGTGGCTTCGATGAAATCGACGCCGTAGTTGTTGTGTTCTTCGAGGCCGGTGGCGATGGCGAAGATATTCGGATCGAAGATGATGTCCTGCGGCGGGAAGTCGAGTTTCTCCACCAGCAGCTTGTAGGCGCGTGCGCAAATCTCGGTCTTGCGCTCGAACGTATCCGCCTGTCCGACTTCGTCGAACGCCATCACGACCACCGCCGCGCCGTGGCGGCGTGCGATCCCCGCTTCATGCAGGAACTTTTCCTCGCCTTCCTTCATGGAGATCGAGTTGACGATGGGCTTGCCCTGAACGCATTTCAGGCCCGCCTCGATCACGTCGAACTTCGACGAGTCGATCATCACCGGCACGCGGGCGATATCCGGCTCCGAAGCGACCAGATTGAGGAACTCGATCATCGCCTGCTTGGAGTCCAGCAGGCCTTCATCCATGTTGATGTCGATAACCTGAGCGCCGTTCTCGACCTGATCGCGCGCCACCTGAAGCGCGGCGGTGTAGTCGCCGTTCTTGATCAGCTTGCGGAAGCGGGCCGAGCCGGTGACGTTGGTGCGTTCGCCGACGTTGACGAACGGAATGTCGGAGGTGAGGTTGAATGGCTCCAGTCCCGACAATCGCAGCAGCGGCGGAATTTCGGGAACGATGCGCGGCTTGTGCGGCGCGCAGGCCTCCGCAATCGCCTTGATGTGTGCGGGCGTGGTGCCGCAGCAGCCGCCGACGACGTTGACCAGACCGGCCTGGGCGAATTCGCCGACCAGCCGCGCCATGTAGTCCGGGCTTTCGTCATACTGGCCGAATTCGTTCGGCAGGCCCGCGTTGGGATAAGCACAAACAAGCGTGTCCGCGACGCGGCCGATATCGGCGATATGCGCGCGCAGGTCTTCGGCGCCGAGCGCGCAGTTGAAACCGATGGTGATCGGATTGGCGTGCTGGACCGAATACCAGAATGCTTCCGGCAACTGGCCTGAGAGCAGGCGGCCTGATTTATCGGTGATGGTGCCGGAGACCATCACCGGCACATGGATGCCGCGCGCTTCGGTGATCTCTGCGATGGCGTACAGCGCGGCCTTGGCATTCAGCGTGTCGAAAATGGTTTCGACCAGCAGAATATCTGCGCCGCCGTCGAGCAATCCATTGATCTGTTCGCTGTAGGCGATGCGCAGGTCGTCGAAGGTCACGGCGCGGTAGCCGGGATTGGCGACGTCGGGCGAAATCGACGCGGTGCGGTTGGTCGGGCCAAGGGCGCCCGCGACGAAGCGCGGCTTGCCGTCCTTCGCGGTGGCGCGATTGGCGGCGTTGCGCGCCAGCCTGGCTCCGTCGCGATTCAGTTCATAGGCGAGGTCGACCATGTCGTAGTCGGCCTGCGCGATGGAGGTCGACGAGAAGGTGTTGGTCGCGACGATGTCCGCGCCGGCGTCGAGGTAGGCGAAATGGATATCTTCGATCGCCCGCGGCTGGGTGAGGATGAGAAGATCGTTGTTGCCTTTGACGTCGCGATGGAAGTCCTTGAAGCGCTCGCCGCGGAAGGCCGCTTCGTCGAACTGAAGCCCCTGGATCATGGTGCCCATCGCGCCGTCGAGCACGAGGATTTTCTCGCGGGCAAGCGCGCGGAATTGTTCGGCGACCGGAGATGTTTTTTCCGTCATGGGATCACGCGGCTTTCTGCGCACCGTTGGGACGAATTCCCAGAAGGTGGCTGATGGCGAACACAAGATCCGCACGGTTCATCGTATAAAAGTGAAAATTCTCGACGCCATGCTTGGCGAGCTTCTGCACTTGACCGGCGGCGACAGTCGCCGCGACCAGACGGCGCGTGTCGGCATCGTCGTCGAGTCCTTCGAATTTTGCCGACAGCCATTCCGGCATTGTTGCGCCGGCGCGCTTGGCGAAATTGGACGCCATCTTGAAGTTCTGCACCGGCAGGATTCCGGGAACGATCGGAATCGTGATGCCGGCGGCGCGGACGCGGTCGAGATAACGGAAGTAGAGATCGTTATCGAAAAAGAACTGGGTGATGGCGCGGGTCGCGCCGGCGTCGACCTTGGCTTTCAGCGCGTCGATGTCGGCATCGAGCGTGGGGCTTTCGGGATGCTTCTCGGGATACGCCGAGACGCTGACTTCCATATCGGGATGATTGCGCTTGATGCTGGCGACGAGGTCGGCGGAGCTTTGATAGCCCTCGGGATGCGCGGTGTAGGCATTGCCGATACCGCTCACCGGATCGCCGCGCAGCGCCACGATGTGACGCACGCCGACGTCATGATAGCGCGCGACAACATCATCGATGTCCGCCTTGGTGGCGTCGACACAGGTCAGATGCGCGGCCGGCGTGAGTTTGGTCTCGGAGAGGATGCGCGCGATGGTTGAATGGGTGCGTTCGCGGGTCGAGCCGCCGGCGCCGTAGGTCACCGACACGAAGTTCGGCGTCAGCGGTGCAAGCCGGTTGATGACTTCCCAGAGATTGCGCTCCATCTCTTCCGTCTTGGGCGGGAAGAACTCGAAGGAAATCGCCGGACGTTTTTGCCCCTGCGATCCAGCCGGGGCGGTTGCTTCGCTCGTCACGCTTCTCAACTCCACATCTCGATGGCGGTGCGCGGGCCGGATTGGGCAGCGGCCTCCGCGGTCTCGGTGCGCCTTGATTCCGCCCTTTGGGCCGGACTTCGTCACCGTTTCGCCTTTACCGACCAAAATAAGCGAAACCGGGTGTTTCCGACAGCCCATTCGCCAGGCTTTCGCTGTGGGAAATTGCCCAATGTGCCCCGTTTTTCGAAATGGAAGGCGTGCCGGATAGGAATTGCTGAGGCCGAATTGGTGCGTTTTTGCCAATAAAATCGGATATTTCAGAATATATCCGACGAATTCGATCATTGAGAAGTGGGCAGTTCCTGACCCATAAAATCTAGCTGTCATATAGCTGCCCACAAACATTTAGCAACCCGGCTGGGTGGAATGCTTTGTCAGGCGCCGGCGAGTGACTAATTTGGCCCCATGACCCCGCTTTCCGTTCTCGACCTTTCGGTCGTCACCACCGGCACCAAGCCTTCCCAGTCGCTGCGCAACAGCATCGATCTGGCGAAGCATGCCGACCGCCTCGGCTACACGCGCTACTGGCTGGCCGAGCATCACAGCCTCGCCTCTGTGGCATCTCCCGCACCCGAAATCATGATCGGACAGATCGCAGCAGCGACGCAGCGCATCCGTGTCGGCTCCGGCGGCGTGATGCTGCCGAACCACGCGCCGCTGATGGTCGCCGAACGGTTCAAGATGCTGGAAGCGCTGTTTCCAGGCCGCATCGATCTCGGCCTTGGCCGTGCGCCCGGCACCGATCAAACCACGATGCATGCGCTACGCCAGCGGTTCGATCCACGCGGCGGCGACGACTTCATCGAACGCCTGATCGAATTGACGTTATGGGAGACGCGCAACTTCCCCGAAGGCCATCCCTATCACAACGTGATTGCGATGCCCGAGGATGCGCCGCTGCCGCCGATCTGGCTGCTGGGGTCGAGCGATTACAGCGCGCAGCTCGCAGCACAGGTCGGCATGGGCTTCGCGTTCGCGCATCACTTCGCCTCGCACGATGCGGCTGATGCGATGATTCATTATCGCGCCCATTTCAAGCCGTCGCACTGGCGCGAAACGCCGTATGCCATTCTGGCGATTGCGGTGATCATGGCCGAGACCGATGAAGAGGCGGACCGGCTGGCATCGTCGGCCGATCTCAATCGTCTGCTGCGCGATCGCGGGCAGTATCGCCCGCTGCCGAGCATCGAGGAGGCGCAGGCCTATCCCTACTCAGACGCCGAGCGCGCAAGCATTGCGCGCAACCGCTCGCGGCTGTTCGTCGGCTCACCGCAGACAGTGATGGAGAAAATCACGCCGCTGATCGAGACCTGCAAGGCCGACGAGGTGATGGTTATCACTGCGACCTACGATCACGAGGCACGCAAACGTTCGTACAGCCTGCTGGCTGACGCGTTCGGCATCGGCAAGCAGGCGGCGGCCTAGTTAGCCTTATTCGGCCGCCTTTTCCGTGAACGCGACGCGGAACGGATGCGCCGGATAGACGCCGACGATCCGCAATTCCTTTGAGAAGAACTTCAGTTCTTCCAGCGCATAGGCGAGGTTGCGGTCGTCAGGATGGCCATCGACATCGGCGTAAAACTGCGTGGCGAAAAAGTTGCCTTCCACCATGTAGCTCTCGAGCTTGGTCATGTTGACGCCGTTGGTGGCAAAGCCGCCCATCGCCTTGTAGAGCGCCGCCGGAAGGTTGCGCACCCGGAAAACAAAAGTCGTCACCAGCGGGCCGGAGCCCTGCGCGGCCCAAAGCTGCTCGCGCGCGAGGATCACGAAGCGCGTGGTGTTGTGGGCTTCGTCCTCGATGTCCTCGGCCAGAATGTCGAGACCATAGATATCCGCAGCGAGACGGGACGCAATTGCCGCGCAGCTTTTATCGCCGCGCTCCGCGATCAGGCGCGCTGCGCCCGCCGTGTCGCTTGCGACGATCGGCTTGATGCCGAGCTTGCGGATGATGTTGCGGCACTGCCCGATGGCGTGGACATGGCTTTCGACCGTCTTGATGTCGCTCAGCTTCGCCCCGCGCGGCCCCATCAGTTGATGGCGGATCGGCAGAAACCATTCGCCGACGATGAAAAGCCCGGACTGCGGCAACAGGTGGTGAATGTCGGCGACACGGCCGGCCAGCGTATTCTCGATCGGAATCATGCCGAGGCTGGCTTCGCCTGACGAGATCGCAGCCAGCGCATCCTCGAAGGTCGCGCATGGCAGCGGCGTCGCGTCCGGAAAGGCTTCCTGGATCGCGATGTGCGAGTTGGCTCCGGGCTCGCCCTGGAAGGCGATTTTCATCGATTTGGTCATTGTGCTTTGCCTGCCAGCATCTGCCGCGCGGTCTCGAGATCGTGAGGCGTATCGACGCCTAGCGGCACGGTGTCAACCACCGTCACGTCGATCCGCATGCCGGCCTCGAGGGCGCGAAGCTGTTCGAGCTTTTCCCGGGTCTCCAGCGGCGAGGGCGGCAGGGCGACGAACCGCGCCAGCGCGCCCCGGCGATAGGCGTAAAGCCCAATGTGGTGATAGCGCGGGCCGTCTCCATAGGGAGCCGTCGCCCGCGTGAAATAAAGCGCGCGCAGCCGGGTCGCGCTCAGCGGCGATCCGATGACCTTCACCACGTTCGGATTGGTGTGTTCCTCATCCTTGGCGATCACGGCGGCCAGCGTGGCGATATCGACTTCGGGATCGGCAAGCGGCGCCAGCACGGCGCGAATGTCCTCCGGCGCTATGGTGGGCAGATCGCCCTGCACATTGATGATGGTGTCGATCTGCCCTGCGCCATCGAGGGTCTGAAGCGCCTCGAAAATCCGGTCGGACCCGGACGGATGATCTGCGCGGGTCATGACGGCCTCGCCGCCATGCGCCGTGACAATTTCGGCGATGTCCGGTGCGTCGGTCGCCACAACCACGCGGCCGATTCGCGCGGCGTCCGCACGGCGCACGACATGGACGATCATGGGCAGACCGGAAATGTCCAGCAAGGGCTTTCCCGGCAGCCTGGTCGCAGCCATGCGGGCGGGAATCAGCACCAGGGCGCGGGTTTCTTTCATGGGGGACGCTGGGCTCGGGACCGCCGGGTTGGCGAGGAAAATGACGGTGTTTTCAAGGGGTCGGCGCGTTTATACGGGTTGCCAGAAGGCAGGCAAACCGTTATCTCGATCCCGCTGCCTGTATTGCGCTGCACGCCTGTTCCCGGTAGCAATCCAAGGTCGCTCTGCGCGGCTAAATGTATCGACTTTCCGGCTCGGGGCCTGATCGAAAATGGACTCCTTCGAACTCAACAAGATCATGGGTGCGGTGCTCGCCACCTGCCTCGTTCTGCTCTCCATGAATATGGCTGCCAACGCGATTTTTTCGCCGAAGAAGCCCGAAAAGCCCGGCTTTGAAATCGCGATCAAGGAAGCTGAAGGCGCGGGTCCCGCTGCCGCGGCAGCGCCGAGCGAGCCGATCGAGAAGCTGCTCCAGACCGCCTCTGTCGAGAAGGGTTCTGCCGCGGCCAAGAAGTGCGCGGCCTGCCACACCTTCGAGAAGAACGGCCCGAACAAGGTCGGTCCGAATCTCTATGGCGTGATCGACGACGAGATCGGCCATGGCCGTAACGGCTTCAACTTCTCCGCTGCCATGAAGGGCAAGGGCGGCAAGTGGACCTACGATGCCATCAACAAGTTCATCGCCAGCCCGAAGGGCTTTATCCCCGGCACCGCGATGGGCTTCGCCGGCATCAGCAAGGACAGCGAGCGCGCGGATCTGATCGCCTACCTGCGCACGCTGGCCGACACCCCGGTGCCGCTGCCGACCGCCAGCAAATAAGCTCGGCGCGTGACAGAAATTTAATCCTAAAACGGCCAGGTTCGCCTGGCCGTTTTGCGTTGCAATTGCTGCTGTTTTCGCGCCGGACATTTCGCCGCAAAGAACGCGCCGCAACGGGCTGGCGTCATATCCAAAAACCGACATAATCGGCCAAGACGTTGCCTCGGCATCTGTTTTTCGATCAGCAACAGGAACATTCAATTTGAGCATTTCCCGACGCGATCTTCTTCAGAGCGGTGCGTTTGTTGCCACGGTTCCGATGCTGAAAGCGGCGGGGCTGGACGTGATCGCTTCCGCGCAAGCCCAGACCGCTCCGGAATGGAAACATGCTTTGTCGCTGTTCGGCGACATCAAATATCCCGCCGACTTCAAGCGTTTCGACTACGTCAATCCGGATGCGCCGAAGGGCGGCCTCGCCCGGCAGATTTCGATCGGCACGTTCGACAACTTCAATCTCGCTGTCGCAGGCGTGAAAGGAACGATCGCGCCCGCAGTCGGCCTGATCTACGAGACGCTGATGGCGCGGTCCCTGGATGAGGCGACCACGCAATATGGTCTGCTGGCGGAGTCGGTATCGCATCCCGACGATCATTCGTGGGTGATCTATCGTCTTCGCAAGGACGCGAAGTGGCATGACGGCAAGCCGGTGACTCCGGAAGACGTGCTGTTCTCGCTGGAGTCGCTGAAGAAATACAGTCCGATGTATTCGTCCTACTACAAGCATGTGGTGAAGGCGGAGAAGGTCGGCTCGCACGACATCAAGTTCACGTTCGATGCGCCCGGCAATCGCGAGCTTCCGACCATCGTCGGTGAACTGACAGTGCTTCCGAAGCACTGGTGGGAAGGCAAGGACAGCGAGGGCCGCAAACGTGACATCGGCGCGACGACGCTAGAGAAGCCGCTCGGCTCCGGGCCCTATGCCATCAAGGATTTTGTCGCGGGCCGCGCCGTCACCTTGGAGCGGGTGAAGAATTACTGGGGCGAGAAGGCGCCGACGCGCGTTGGCCAGAACAATTTCGACGAGATGCGGTTTGAGTTCTTCCGCGACACGACGGTATCGCTGGAAGCGTTCAAGGCCGACCAGGCGGACTGGATCATCGAGTCCTCCGCCAAGAGCTGGGCAACGGCCTATAATTTTCCCGCCGTGACCGAGAAGCGCGTCGTCCTTGAAGAATTTCCGATCAATGACTCCGGACGGATGCAGGGCTTTGCGTTCAACATCCGCCGTGAACTGTTTGCGGACAAGCGCGTGCGCCGCGCCTTCAATTATGCGTTCGACTTCGAGGAAATGAACAAGCAATTGTTCTACGGCCAGTACAAACGCATCAACAGCTACTTCGAAGGCACTGAACTCGCCAGCTCGGGCGTTCCGGTTCAGAGAGAATTCGAAATTCTCAAGGAGGTTTACGGCGACATTCCGCCGGAAGTGATCGCCAAGCCTTACGAAAATCCGGTTGGCGGCGATCCGGAGAAGGTGCGCGATAATCTTCGCAACGCTACAAGGCTTCTGCGCGAAGCCGGCTATGAAGTCCGCGAGGGCAAGCTGGTCAAAAAAGACGGTACGCCGGTTGCGGTCGAATTTCTGCTGGATAATCCATCGTTCGAGCGCATCGTGCTGTTCTACAAGCCGTCGCTGGAACGGCTCGGCATCACCGTGAATGTGCGTACAGTCGATGACGCGCAGTATCAGAACCGCGTGCGGAATTTCGATTACGACATCATCTCGGACATCTGGGGGCAATCGCTCTCGCCGGGCAACGAGCAGCGCGATTTCTGGGGCTCGCAGGCGGCCGACATTCCCGGCTCGCGCAACACCATCGGTATCAAGAATCCCGTCGTCGACAAGCTGATCGACAAGATCATTTTCGCAAAGGATCGCGAGACGCTGGTGGCCGCAACCAAGGCGCTCGATCGTGTGCTGCTCTGGCACTATTACGTCGTGCCGCAATTCACCTACGGATTCTCGCGCTACGCGCGCTGGGATCGCTTCAGCCACGCGCCGCTTCCGAAATACGGCCGCTCCGGTCTGCCGGCGCTTTGGTGGTTCGACAAAGAGAAGGCCGACAAGATCGGCAAGCGTTCTTGACCGGCCTTTCGCGGCGGCGGGTTCTTGTCCTTGGCGGCAGCGCGATGGCTGCGGCATGGTCGCCGCTGTCGGCCATGGCTCAATCCGGCATCGAGGCCGCTCCCGATAGCCATGGCATGTCGGCCTTCGGCGATCTGAAATATCCGGCGGACTTCAAGAATTTCGATTACGTCAATGTCGGCGCACCGAAAGGCGGCGTGTTCTCGACCGTTCCGTCGACGCGCGCCTACAACCAGTCGTTCTTTACGTTCAATTCGCTGAACAGCTTTATTCTGAAAGGTGACGGCGCGAAGGGAATGGAGCTGACCTTTTCATCCTTGATGGCTCGCGCGGACGATGAGCCGGATGCGATGTACGGTCTGATTGCCCGCTCGGTGCGGATTTCGCCTGACAAGCTGACATACCGGTTCACGCTGCGGCCCGAAGCGCGTTTCCACGACGGCAGCAGGATCACGGCTAAGGATGCAGCGTTCTCGCTGACCGTTCTCAAGGAGAAGGGGCATCCGATCATCCAGCAGCAGCTGCGCGACATGATCAAGGCGGAAGCCAATGACGACGCCACGCTGACGGTGACGTTCGCGGCCAAGCGCGGCCGCGATGTGCCGCTATATGTGGCCGGGCTGCCGATCTTCTCGAAGGCTTATTACGACAAGAAACCGTTCGACGAATCCACGCTCGACATTCCGCTCGGCTCTGGCCCCTACAAGGTCGGCCGTTTCGAGGCCGGACGGTATATCGAGTTCGATCGCGTCAAGGACTGGTGGGCAAAGGATCTGCCGGTGTCGCGCGGCGCCTTCAACTTCGACACCGTGCGCTATGAGTTTTATCGCGACCGCGATGTTGCGTTCGAAGGCTTCACCGGCCGCAATTATCTCTATCGCGAGGAATTCACCGCGCGCATCTGGAACACGCGCTACGATTTCCCCGCCATCAAGGATGGGCGCGTCAAACAGGAATTGCTGCCGGACGATACGCCGTCGGGGGCGCAAGGCTGGTTCCTGAATACACGCCGCGCGCAGTTCAAGGACCCGCGCGTCCGCGAGGCGATGATCCAGGCGTTCGATTTCGAGTGGACCAACAAGACCATCATGTACGGCGCCTATGCGCGCACGGTCTCGCCGTTCCAGAACTCCGATCTGATGGCCGAAGGCCCGCCGCCGCCGGAAGAACTCAAACTACTGGAGCCGTTCCGCGGCCAGGTGCCCGACGAGGTCTTTGGTGCGCCGTTCCTGCCGCCGGTCACCGATGGATCGGGACAGGATCGCACCTTGCTCCGCAAGGCGTCGCAATTGTTGCAGGATGCCGGATGCGTCATCAAGGACGGCAAGCGCCGGCTGCCGAATGGGGATGCATTCCGGGTCGAGTTCCTGCTCGAAGAGCCCGCATTTCAGGCGCACCATGCGCCCTACATCAAGAATCTCGGTGTGCTTGGTATCGACGCCAGCGTGCGGCTGGTCGATCCGGTGCAATTCCGCGCGCGGGTCGACGATTTCGATTTCGATGTCGCGATTCAGCGCTTCAGCATGTCCTCGACCCCGGGCGACGCGATGCGCACGTTCTTTTCGTCGCAGGTTGCCGACATCAAGGGATCGCAGAATCTGTCTGGAATCAAGAACCCCGCCATCGATGCGCTGATCGAACGCATTATCGCGGCCGACAACCGCGATGAACTGCGGACCGCCTGCCGGGCGTTCGACCGTGTGTTCCGCGCGGGACGTTACTGGGTGCCGCAATGGTATTCGGCCAGCCATCGCATTGCGTATTGGGATGTGTTCGCTCATCCTCCGAACATTCCGCGTTATTCCAATGGCGTCGGCACGCCCGACCTGTGGTGGTACGATGAAGCAAAGGCCAGAAAGCCCGAGCAGACCAAGCCCGTGCAGGCGAAGTAGTCCATGACCGCGTATATCGCCCGCCGCATCCTGCTGATGGTTCCCACGCTGCTGGGCATCCTGTTCGTGTCCTTTGTTGTGGTGCAGTTCGCGCCCGGCGGCCCGGTCGAACGGGTGATTGCGCAATTGTCCGGCTCCGACACCGGCGCAAGTTCGCGCATTTCCGGATCGTCCGGCGGCGATTTCGCCTCACGGCCGCAGGCGGGCGCATCGGCTGACGCTGTCAGCTCGAAGTATCGCGGCGCGCAGGGGCTCGATCCGGATTTCGTCAAGAGCCTTGAAAAGCAGTTCGGATTCGACAAGCCCGCGCCCGAGCGTTTCGCGCTGATGCTGTGGAATTTCGCGCGCTTCGATTTCGGCAAGAGCTACTTTCGAGACGTCAGCGTGATCCAGCTCATCAAGGAGAAGCTGCCGGTGTCGATGTCGCTCGGCATCTGGATGACGCTGCTGACCTATCTGATCTCGATCCCGCTCGGGATCCGCAAGGCCATCCGGGACGGCTCGAAATTCGACACCTGGACGTCGGGCATCATTATCATCGGTTTCGCGATCCCGGGCTTCCTGTTCGCAATTCTGCTGATCATTCTGTTCGCGGGAGGATCATTCTTCGACATCTTCCCGCTACGCGGGCTGACCTCGGACGGCTGGGCGCAATTCCCGTGGTACCAGAAGATCACCGATTATTTCTGGCACATCACGTTGCCGCTGGTTTCGATGGCGCTCGGCGCCTTCGCGACCATGACGCTGCTGACCAAAAACTCGTTTCTCGATGAAATCCGCAAGCAGTATGTGATGACCGCGCGCGCCAAGGGATGCAGCGAGCGGCAGGTGCTCTACGGACATATTTTTCGTAACGCCATGCTGATCGTGATTGCCGGCTTCCCGAGCGCATTCATTCACGCGTTCTTCTCCGGCTCGCTGCTGATCGAGACGATCTTCTCGCTCGATGGCCTCGGGTTGCTTGGTTTCGAGAGCGTGCTGAACCGCGATTATCCAGTGGTGTTCGGCACGCTGTTCATTTTCTCTCTGGTCGGTCTTGTGGTGAATCTGATCTCGGATCTTGCCTATATGTGGATCGATCCGCGGATCGATTTCGAGGCGCGCGAGGTATGACCATCGCTCCTGCACCGCCGGTCGAAACCGCCGCCCCGTCCCCGATGGGCGAAGCCGTGCCGCCTTCGCGTCACCCGCTCGGCATATCGCCGCTCAATCAGCGGCGCTGGCGGAACTTCAAGTCCAACCGGCGCGGCTACTGGTCGTTCTGGATTTTCGCGCTGCTGTTTTTTGTCTCGCTGTTCGCGGAATTGATCGCCAACGATCGCCCGTTCCTGATCAAGTTCGACGGCAAACTGTATTTCCCGGCCTTCGTGACCTATCCCGAAACTGCCTTTGGCGGGGACTTTGAGACGGCTGCCGACTACCGCGATCCGTATCTGCAGAAACTGATCAAGGAAAAGAACGGCACGGTGATCTGGCCGTTGATCCGCTATTCCTACAGCACGCATAATCTCGATCTGCCGACGCCGGCGCCGTCGAAGCCGACATGGATGCTCACCGAGGCGCAATGCAAGGCGGTGGTCGAGAAGAAGGGCGTGCGCGGCTGCCGCGATCTCGAATACAACTGGCTCGGCACCGACGATCAGGGCCGCGATGTGGTTGCACGCCTGATCTACGGCTTCCGGATATCGGTGCTGTTCGGTCTCACGCTGACGATCATCTCGTCGGTGATCGGCATCGCGGCCGGCGGTGTGCAGGGTTATTTCGGCGGATGGGTCGATCTTGGCTTCCAGCGGTTCATCGAAGTGTGGACCGCGATTCCGTCGCTCTATCTTCTGCTGATCCTGTCTTCGGTGCTGGTGCCCGGATTCTTTGTGCTGCTTGGAATCCTTTTGTTGTTCTCATGGGTGTCGCTGGTTGGCCTGGTTCGCGCGGAATTCCTGCGCGGTCGTAACTTCGAGTACATTCAGGCGGCGCGGGCGCTGGGCGTATCGAACGGCACCATTATGTTCCGCCACCTGCTGCCCAACGCCATGGTCGCGACCATGACGTTCCTGCCGTTTATTGTGTCGTCATCAGTGATGACGCTGACAGCGCTTGACTTCCTCGGCTTCGGCCTGCCGCCGGGCTCGCCATCCCTCGGCGAGTTGCTGTCGCAGGGCAAGGCCAACGTGCAGGCGCCGTGGCTTGGATTCACCGGCTTTTTCTCGGTTGCCATCATGCTGTCGCTTCTGATTTTCATCGGCGAGGGCGTGCGCGACGCCTTCGATCCGCGCAAGACGTTCAGGTGAGATCATGCTGGATTCCATCAACCAGCCTTTGCTCGATGTCCGCGATCTGTCGGTGGCGTTCCGTCAGGGCGGAACCGAGAGTGTCGCGGTCGACAAGATCTCGTTCTCGATCGAGCGCGGACAATGCGTGGCGCTGGTCGGCGAATCCGGTTCGGGCAAGTCGGTCAGTGCGCTGTCCGTCCTGAAGCTTCTGCCATATCCAACGGCGCATCATCCGACCGGCAGCATCCGCTTCAAGGGGCAGGATCTGCTCGACATGAGCGAGAACGAGATTCGCGGCATTCGCGGCAACGACATCTCGATCATTTTTCAGGAGCCGATGACCTCGCTCAATCCGCTGCACACCATCGAGGCGCAGATCGGCGAGGTGATCTATCTCCACAGCGGCGTGCGCGGCGCGGCGGCACGGGCGCGGACACTTGAGCTTCTAACGCAGGTCGGCATCCCTGAACCGGAAACGCGCCTCGCCAGCTATCCGCATCAGTTGTCCGGCGGACAGCGCCAGCGCGTGATGATCGCCATGGCGCTTGCAAACGAGCCTGACCTTTTGATTGCGGACGAGCCGACCACGGCGCTCGACGTTACGGTGCAGGCGCAAATCCTCAAGCTGCTGGCCGACATTCGCGAACGTCTCGGCATGAGCATGCTGTTCATCACCCACGACCTCGGCATCGTGCGGCGCATCGCCGACGTGGTCTGCGTGATGAACAACGGCAAGATCGTCGAGCAAGGACCGGTGGAGCAGGTGTTCACTGCGGCCCAGCATCCTTACACCAAGGCGCTGCTGGCGGCGGAGCCGAAGCCGGATCCCGCGCCGCCGCGGCCGGAATCGCCGGTTGTGATGTCGTCCGACGACCTGAAGGTCTGGTTTCCCATCAAGCGCGGGCTGCTGCGCAAGACGGTCGGGCACATCAAGGCGGTCGATGGCGTGAGCGTGTCCGTGCGCAAGGGGGAAACGCTCGGCGTTGTCGGCGAATCCGGTTCAGGAAAGACCACGCTCGGGCTGGCGCTGCTGCGCCTGATTTCGTCGAACGGACCGATCGTGTTCCTCGGCAAGAATATCCAGGGCCTGAAGTTCAAGGAGATGCGCCCGGTCCGGCGTGACATGCAGATCGTGTTTCAGGACCCGTTCGGGGCGCTCAGCCCGCGCATGTCGGTCGGCGACATTGTTGCGGAAGGCCTCGGCGTGCATCAGCCGTCGCTGAGGGAGACCGAACGCGAAGCGCGGGTGATCAAGGCGCTGAAGGATGTCGGGCTCGATCCGGCGACACGCTTCCGTTATCCGCACGAGTTCTCCGGCGGCCAGCGTCAGCGCATCAGCATTGCGCGGGCCGTGGTGCTGGAGCCGAATTTCGTCGTGCTGGACGAGCCCACCAGCGCGCTCGACATGTTGTTCCAGGCCCAGATGGTCGATTTGCTCCGCGATCTGCAGCGCAAGCGGGACCTGACTTACATGTTCATCTCGCACGACTTGCGCGTTGTGGCCTCCCTCGCAAGCAATCTGATTGTGATGCGTCACGGCAAGGTGGTGGAGGAGGGCGCAGCGGCGGATATCTTCAAGAATCCGAAGACCGACTACACCCGCGCGCTGTTCGCCGCCGCCTTCAACATCGAGGCCGCTCCGAATATTGTTCCGGAGATGTAACCTTTCAGCCTAGCCGCTTGATGCTGGTGACGTCGTTTCCTGCGGCCTTGATG
This sequence comes from Afipia sp. GW823-FHT06G09, assembly GCF_058794875.1. Lineage (NCBI taxonomy): Bacteria > Pseudomonadati > Pseudomonadota > Alphaproteobacteria > Hyphomicrobiales > Nitrobacteraceae > Afipia > Afipia sp. GW823-FHT06G09. The sequence continues at coordinate 586,476 of NZ_JBXAHF010000003.1, read as the reverse complement.
CGCGCGATCGCCGCCTGCGTCGGCTCGATGGCGGTTGCCATGTGGTGCGCATTGGCGTGAACAATGGTGCTGCCGTCGCGCACGATCGCGACATGGCCCTTCCAGAAGATCAGATCTCCGCGTTTGAGATCATGCCACTGCGAGGACGGCAGCGCCGTCCCCAGCGTGGTTTCCTGCATGTCGCTGTCGCGTGGAGCGATGATGCCCGCGGCTGCAAGCGAGGTTTGAACCAGCCCGGAGCAGTCGATGCCGAGGCTTGTCCGGCCGCCCCAGAGGTATGGCGTACCGACAAAGCGTTCTGCAACGCCGACAAAATCGGTCTCATTCGTCTCGAGCAAAGCCACATGCTGCGCGGGCAGATAATGCCGCTGGCCGGTGATGGCGAAGTCGCCCTCGAACTTTACGATTTCGACACGCGCGCCGAGCGGCAGGACTTCCACCGGCGGCAGTTTGATGGATGGTCCCGGAAACGCGAAGGTTCGCAATGCCGTCACTTTATGCGTCGGCGTGGAGCGTGGCTGGACCAGCGCGACATCGGGGAACCATCCGACATATCCGTCAGCCTTGAGCTGACCCCATGCCCATCCTTCCGCGTCACGGTCGTATATCGTCACGCGTTCGCCCTTCAGCGCCTCGGTATCCAGCGCGGCATCGTGCGAGGGTTCGCGCCGGACCGGCGCAATGGGATCAAACACCTCGAATTCTGTTCCTTCGATAAATCGCGCGGCGTTCACCCTGCCTTCAAGGTGTTTCGCCGCGAGATCTGGCCGCGCGGGCGTGATCCTCGGATCGAAGGCGGATTTTGAATCAGCCATACCGCTCGCTCAGCAGCTTGTAGATCGCGCGCGCGGCCTGGCATTCCCCGCCTTCGGGACGCGCAGGCTTTGCCGATGGCGTCCAGCCGTAGATGTCCACATGAAGCCAGCTTTTCGCGCTTTCGACAAAGCGCTTCAGGAACAGCGCGCAGGTGATCGACCCTGCGAACGGACCGCCCGGAGCGTTGTTGAGATTTGCGGTCTTGGAATCCAGCCAGGAATCGTAGGGCATCCACAGCGGCATGCGCCACAGCGGATCGTTCTCTGTGCGGGCATGGCGCGCGACGTCTGCTGCCAGTGTTTCGTCATTGGTGTAGAACGGCGGCAGATCAGGCCCCAGCGCGACGCGCGCCGCACCCGTCAGGGTACCGAGGTCGATCAGGAGATCTGGTTTTTCCTCATCGGCGAGCGCCAGCGCGTCCGCCAGCACGAGACGTCCTTCCGCATCGGTGTTGCCGATCTCCACATTGACGCCCTTGCGTGACGGAAAAATATCGAGTGGCCGGAACGCATTTCCTGCCACTGAATTTTCGACGGCGGGAATCAGAACGCGCAGGCGAACTCTGAGCTTTGCATCCATGATCATCTGCGCGAGCGCAAGCACGTTGGCCGCGCCGCCCATGTCCTTCTTCATGATCAGCATGCCGCTCGACGGCTTGAGATCCAGCCCGCCGGTGTCGAAGCAGACGCCTTTGCCGACCAGCGTCACTTTCGGATGCGATGCGTCGCCCCACGTGATGTCGATCAGCCGCGGCGTGCGGGTCGATGCCATGCCGACCGCATGGATCAGCGGGAAATTTTGTTTCAGCAGGTCGTCGCCGATAATGCAGCTATAGGCCGCGCCGAACTTTTCGGCGAGCGCCTGTGCGGCCTGCGCGAGTTCGTCCGGCCCCATGTCGTTGGCGGGTGTGTTGATGAGATCGCGCGCCAGTGCCGCGGCGTCCGCCATGCGCGTCAGCTCAACCATGTCGAGGCCGTCGGGCGGGACGAGCCGTGCGCTGGGCGCGTCGTTCTTACGGTAGCGATTAAACCGGTAACTGCCGAGCGCAAAGGCAAGCGCTGCAAGCCGGGTGTCGTGCGGCTGATTCGTAAAACTGTAGGTGCCCGCCGGCAGCAGGCCGGGCAATTGTCCCGGCCGGAAAAGATCGCGCCACTCGCTGGAGGCATCCTCGATGCCGAACAGGACATGGGCGAGTGATCCATCCTCCGCCGGCAGCGCGAGATACTGGCCGGGCTTTGCGGTGAAGGCATTGGCCGATGCGAACCGCCGGGCCGCGGCGGGAAGGGTAGCGCTGACGGCGTCCCAGGTCGATTTGGTGGCAAAGGTAATGGGGACGGCGGATGAGGCGTTCTGGAAGGCTGGATGCATGGAGTTCCCGGACAGGGTGTGTGACAGGCCCTCACTATAGCAGTGCGGGCGCGCCGCGCAGCAGGCTCAAGATCGTGTTTTTACGGGTCTTTCCAACCGGAAGGCACGCGGTCGGGCGCCGCCGCCCCTCAACGAATTAACCAGACATTAGGGTTAACACTCTATTGCTGGCGTCATCCGGCTTCGCCAACCTCGATAGCGAGTCCAAGCGTCATGCGTAATCCATCCCGTTTCGCCAGGTTCTTTGGGTCCGTCGCGGTCGCGGCGCTCATCGCAACCAGCCTTGGCGGCTGCCAGACCGCGCGTTCGCCCGACATCACCGGATCGCTCAATAGCCGTGCCGAAGCAGGACCGCCCGTTGCGTCGCGCGATGAGATCGAAGCCTATGGCGAACGCTACCGTGCCAATCCACGCGACGCCGCGGCCGCGCTTCAATACGGCCAGTCCCTGCGTTTGAACGGGCAGCGCCAGCAGGCCGTCGCCGTGCTGGAGCAGGCGACGATCGCCAATCCCGGCAACAAGGCGCTGCTGGCGGCCTATGGCCGCGCGCTGGCGGACAACGGAAACTTTCAGCAGGCCTTCGATATCCTGGCCCGCGCCCATACGCCGGCAAATCCCGACTGGCGCATTCTGTCGGTGCAGGGCACGACACTCGACCAGCTCGGCAATCACGACGAGGCACGCCGCTATTATGCGAGCGCCCTGAAGATTGCGCCGGAAGAGCCGTCCGTGCTGTCGAACCTCGGCATGTCCTATGTTCTGTCCAAGGATCTGCCCAAGGCCGAGTCGGTGCTGCGCAGGGCCTATAATCGTGGTTCGGCAGACGCTCGCGTTCGCCAGAATCTCGGCCTCGTGGTCGGGCTTCAGGGGCGCTTCGCGGAGGCCGAAACCATCGTGAAGGCGGACCTGCCGGCCGAAGAGGCGGAAGCCAACGTCGCCTATCTGAAGCAGATGCTCAGCCGCGATGGTGGCCGTGGTCCGCGCACGACGGCCGTGGCAGAGCCCAGCCGCTCATAGGCCGCGCTTCATTTTCCATGTCTTGAGGTTGAATAACGCAGCGGCGCCTGACCGGCGCCGCCTGCATTACTTCATATACTCAGCGACTTTGATGCCGGTGGGGCCGAGAATGACCACGAACAGCACCGGCAGGAAGAAAACAATCATCGGCACGGTGAGTTTCGGGGGCAGAGCGGCGGCTTTCTTCTCGGCCTCGTTCATGCGCATGTCGCGGTTTTCCTGAGCCATCACGCGCAGGGTCTGCCCCAGCGGCGTGCCATAGCGCTCCGACTGTTGCAGGGCCAGACAGACGGACTTCACGCCCTCGGTTCCGGTGCGCTTGGCCAGATTTTCGTAAGCCATCTTGCGGTCCTGCAGATAGGAAAGTTCCGCGGTCGTCAGCGAGAATTCTTCCGCAAGCGCGATCGACTGGCTGCCGATCTCCTGGCTTACCTTGCGAAACGCCGCCTCGATCGACATGCCGGACTCGATGCAGATCAACAGCAGGTCGAGTGCGTCCGGAAACGCGCGCCGAATCTGCAATTGACGCTTGGTAATTGCGTTCTTCAGGAACAGCATCGGCGCCTGCATGCCGAGCCATGTAGCTCCGAGGCACATGCCGATTTTCATCGCAGTCGGCTGCTGCATGTTCGAGATCACGAACACGTAGAGAATGGCAGCGATCAGGAACACAATCGGCATGACCAGGCGGAAGAATAGGAAGGTCACGTAGGGCGCCTGGCCGCGATAGCCGGCCATGACCAGCTTTTCGCGGGCTTCTTCCTGCGCCACCCACTTGCCGAGGTTGAAATCGTCGACGACTTTCTGCACCAGTTGTTTGGGTGTCTGGCGCAACGAAACCTTCTCGGAACGGTTCAGGCGGTCGCGTTCGCGCTGGCGCAGCCGCTCGCGCTCGCTGGCAACAGCTCTCATGCGTTTGGCCAGCCCGTCGCCGGCGAACATCGGAGACACCACCGCGTAGGCGGCTGCCGCGGCGGCGATTGCCGCCATCAGCATCGTCATGAACCTGACGTCGTGGAACTTTTCGATGAGAAGATCGACCATGGTTCCTCGTCAGAAATCGAAGTTGATCATTTTCTTCATGACAAGGATGCCGGTCGACATCCAGAGCACGCAGCCCGCCAGCATCAGCCGCCCGGTCGGGTGGGTCCAGAGCAGGGAGATGTATTCGGGTGTCATGATATAGACCATGAGCATCACGAGCGGCGGCAGCGCGCCGATGATGCCGGCCGAGGCCTTGGCTTCCATCGACATCGCCTGAATCTTGGCCTTCATCTTCTTGCGGTCGCGAAGCACCTTCGAGAGATTGCCGAGAGCCTCCGACAGGTTACCGCCGGATTTGGTCTGGATCGCAATCACGATGCCGAAGAAGTTGGCTTCCGGCAGCGGCATCCTGTCGTAAAGACGCTGACAGGCGTCGCCGAGCGGCATGCCGATGGTCTGGGTTTCGATGATCGCGTTGAACTCGCTGCGCAGCGGCTCCGGCGCATCGGCGGCAACGACCTTGAGCGAGTCGAACAAAGGAAGGCCCGCCTTGATGCCACGGACGATGACGTCGACGGCATCCGGCAAGGCGTCGAGAAACTTGGTTTCGCGGCGCGTCTTGAGAAAGCCCAGCACCCAGCGCGGCAATCCGAAGCCTGCGCCGATGGCAAAGCCAAGCGTGGCCAGGAGAGGCGCGCCGGCCATATAGGAGCCGATCAGCGCGATCGCGCCGAGAATTCCGGAGCCGATCATGAATTGCTGCTTGGTCCAGTTCATGCCCGCCTGGGCGATGCGGGTCTCGATCGAAACCTTCTTGGACTCGGCCAGCTTCTGTTCAAGCTCTTTCAGCGTGTCTTCGACTTGGACGCGGCGCGTCCGCGAGCGGTCGTCGATACGCAATGCAGGTTCGGTACGCGCAAAGGACTGAACGCGCTTCTCGGTCTGCTTCTCGCCGGAGAGTAGCGGATAGATGAAAACCCAGGCGAGTCCGCCCACCGTGACGGCGGAGAGGAAAGCCAGTGCCAGCGCCTGCATGTTCATGGGGCGCTCCCTATACCTCGGCCACTTCGGCAGCGTCGAGCGCCGCGGCGAGCCGCTTCTCCTCGCCGTAGTACCGTGCGCGTTCCCAGAACTTCGGACGTCCGATGCCGGTCGAGCGATGCCGACCGATAATGTTGCCGTTCAGATCTTCGCCCATCAGGTCGTAGAGGAAGATGTCCTGGGTGATGATGGTGTCGCCTTCCATCCCCATCACTTCGGTGATGTGGGTGATGCGGCGCGAGCCGTCGCGCAGGCGGGCGGCCTGCACGATGACATCGATCGAAGCGCAGATCATTTCGCGAATGGTGCGCGACGGCAGCGAATAGCCGCCCATGGTGATCATGGATTCGCAACGCGACAGCGCTTCGCGGGGATTGTTGGCATGCAGCGTTCCCATCGATCCGTCGTGGCCGGTGTTCATCGCCTGCAACAGATCGAATGCCTCGGGTCCGCGGACTTCGCCGACGATGATCCGTTCCGGCCGCATACGCAGGCAGTTCTTGACCAGATCGCGCATGGTCACCTGGCCCTCGCCCTCGATGTTCGGCGGGCGTGTTTCGAGGCGCACGACATGCGGCTGCTGCAATTGCAATTCCGCGGCGTCTTCGCAGGTGATGATGCGTTCGTCTTCGTCGATGTAGTTGGTCAGGCAGTTCAGCAGGGTGGTCTTGCCGGAGCCCGTGCCGCCGGAAATCAGGACGTTGGCGCGGCAACGGCCGATGATTTGCAGGATCTGGGCGCCCTCGGGCGTGATCGCGCCGAATTTGACAAGCTGATCCAGCGTCAGCTTGTCCTTCTTGAACTTGCGGATGGTGAGCGCCGGGCCGTCAATGGCCAGCGGAGGAACGATCGCGTTGACGCGCGAACCGTCGGCGAGGCGGGCGTCGCAGATCGGCGAGGATTCATCGACACGCCGGCCGACCTGGCTGACAATGCGCTGGCAGATATTGAGAAGCTGCTGGTTGTCGCGGAAGCGAATGCCGGTCTTCTGGATCTTGCCGCCGACTTCGATGAACACCGTGCCGGCGCCATTCACCATGATGTCGGCGATGTCGTCGCGGGCAAGCAGCGGTTCAAGCGGTCCGTAACCGAGCACGTCGTTGCAAATGTCGTCGAGCAGCTCTTCCTGCTCGGCGATCGACATCACGATGTTCTTGATCGCGATGATCTCGTTGACGATGTCGCGAATTTCCTCGCGCGCGGACTCGACGTCAAGCTTCGCAAGCTGGGCGAGGTCGATCGCCTCGATCAGCGCGCCGAAGATCGTCGCCTTGACCTGATAGTAGGTATCGGAGCGCCGGGCTTCGACAACGGGTGCGGGCGCAGGAGGGCGTGCGGGCGCGAGCGGCGGCGATGCGACGCTCACGGCCGGCCTTGCAGCGGCGGGCGCTGTCACGTGGCCGCGATCCGCGGGCTGAATGCCCCGGACGTCGGCCTCTGATCCGCTACGCTTACCAAACACGACGGTACTCCACGCGAAAGTCTATTTGGCCCGGAGCTTTCCGAGCAAAGGCGCCAGAAACGAATTGCGCGGCTTCTTGGCCTCGCCACGGCCAGTCAGGCGCTGCGCGATCTGCAGGAACATCTCGGAGGTGCGGTGATTGGCTGCGATTTCCGCGATCATCTGCCCGTTGTTCGCCGCCGCCCCGAAGATCTGCGGCTCGAACGGGATTGTCACGATCGGCGGGCTTTCGATGGCCTTGGCAAACTCGCTGGTGCTGATCTCGGGCCGCTTCGGCACGCCAGCCTGGTTGATGCAGTAAAGTGGCGCCCTGTCGTTGGGCCGGGCAGCCTTCAGTGTGTCGAACATGTTCTTGGTGTTACGCAGATTGGCGAGGTCAGGCGTTGCGACGATCAGGATATCGTCGGCGCCGACCAGCGCGCGCTTGGTCCATCCGGACCATTGATGCGGAACGTCAAGGACGATGCAGGGCATCGTCGTTCGTAGCGTATCGAAGATCGAATCGAACGCCTCCGCACCGAAATCGTAGACGCGGTCGAGCGTTGCGGGCGCGGCGAGCAGGCTGAGATGATCGGTGCACTTGGAGAGCAAGCGGTCCACGAAAGCCGTGTCGATACGATCGGGAGAGAACACCGCGTCCGCAATGCCCTGCGGCGGGTCCTGGTTGTAATCGAGACCGGCGGTTCCGAACGCGAGATCGAGATCGGCGACCACCGAATCCAGCGCGAGATCGCGCGCGATCGCCCAGGCGACGTTATGCGCGACGGTGGACGCGCCGACACCGCCTTTTGCGCCAACGACGGCAATGATCCGGCCGACGGCCTTGGCTTCGGGAACCGAAAACAGGCCACAGATGGAGCGGACAACGTCGAGCGGCGCAACCGGAGCGATCACGTAGTCGCTGATGCCGCGGCGTACGAGTTCGCGGTACAGCACGACATCGTTGACACGGCCGATCACGATCACGCGCGTGCCCGCGTCGCAAACCGTTGCCAGTTGATCAAGACCCGAAAGGATGTCGTTGCGGCCCTCGGTTTCGAGCAGGATGACGTTCGGGGTCGGCGCTGTCCGGTATGCCTCGATGGCGGCCGTCATGCCGCCCATCTGAATCTTGAGATGCGCCTTGTCCAGCCGGCGGTCCTCGCCGGCGGCCTGCACGGCTGCTGCGGTTTCGACGGTTTCGCAGAACGCCTGGACGGAAACGCGCGGCGCCGGTGCAATATGCTCCTCGGCGGCGGTCGAGGCCGTCCCGTCCTCCTGATCCTGACGCGCGTAACTGATCATTTGCCCACTTCGCTCAGTTTGGCCTTGTCGGCTTCCGGATATGCAGTCGTCGTGGTCGTGCCCTTGCGATACTTGTCGAAGGCTACGCTGCGGCGAGGCGTGTAGGCCGGGGTTTCGGCGCGCGGCTGGACGAGATCGGACGGATTGTCGACCATCGCGGCCAGATTGCGCTGGCTCGCACAGCCGAGGTTGTAATACGGCCGGTTATCGTAATAGCCCTTGTTCTTGATTGAAGGGCCGAGGTCTTCCGGCCAAACACCGCATGGACCGGCATCCGCCACGATGCGCGGATAGTTGACGCGGATGGTTGCAAACAGCCGGGGATCCGTGGGGCGATAATTCCTGACGGTGATGCCGCGCGACGGCACGCCGGCGGCAGCCAGGATAGCTTGAATCTCACGCAGCGAGTCGTTTGCCACGCGCGCGTTCGGCGTATTGGTCGGCATGTCGATGATGATGCCGCCGGTGCCTTCGCGCAGCCAGGTCTCGGCGAGACCGGTGATATCCGAACGCTGCGCGGCAGTGAGACCGCCCCGGCCGGTGCCGACAAAGACCTCGGTGGTGCGGTTCGCTTCCTGAACCACGATGGGATGACGCTGGCGGTAGTCGAGCGGGATGCTACTGGTGGGCGTGTCCTGATCGGTATGCGTGCAGGCCCCTAACGCGGCAGACGCCCCGAGAAGGGCGACTGCGATCCGCAGGCTGCGCTTGAGATTGGGTACTCTCGTCGTCATTGCTACTGTCCTTGTCCCATCTCAGTCGGTGATGAAGCCGTAGGTGCCGCGGTACTTGCGGCCGGGCTCAACGCGTCCGGGAACGCCATAGATGCGGTTGATGTTGCCGAGCAGATCCGATTGCGGATCGGCAGCGTCGGCGAAGCCGTCGTCAGGACGCGACAGGTCCTTCTGCGCGACCGCGCGGACCACGAATGGGGTCACCAGCACCATGAGCTCGGTGTTGCGATTGACGTAGTCGCGGCTGCGGAACAGCGTTCCGAGCACCGGCACCTGCGAGAGTCCGGGCAGACCGTTGATGGCCTGCTTGGTTTGCTCCTGAATCAGTCCGGCCATCGCCATAGAACCGCCCGAGGGAATTTCGAGGGTGGTTTCGGCGCGACGGGTCTTGATCGAAGGAATCGTAAGGGTGTTTCCCGACTGATCGAGTGTGATCGAGTTGTCGGGCGAAAGTTCGGAGACTTCGGTCAGCACGCGCAGGCTGATCCGTCCTTCGGTCAGGACGATGGGCGTGAAGTTCAGGGTGATGCCGAACTTCTTGAAATCGATCTGGGTGGTACACGCACGCGAGACGGGGTCGCAGGTGTATCCCTTGGGCAGCGGGAATTCGCCGCCTGCGACAAAGGTTGCGGATTCGCCTGAAATCGCCGTGAGGTTCGGTTCGGCGAGCGTGCGGACGACCCCGGCGGTTTCCATTGCGCGTAGCGTTGCAGTGACCGCGGGGACGCGCTGACCGAGCAGGTTTGTTGCCTGACCCGCCGCACCGACCAGGCTATTGCCGGCGACAAGCGGGCGGCCATATGCAGTGAACGGATTCGTGTTGTTGAAGTTCACCACTGCGGTGCCGTAGTTCATCGTGGCGCTGAGATCGACGCCCAATTGCTTGATGATGTCGCGCTGAACTTCCGCCACGGTGACTTTCAGCATCACCTGATCGCGGCCACGGACCGCGATGCTGTTCACGACCTTTTCGGGGCCGCCGGCCAGACGCGCGGCCATTTCCTGGGCCTGCTGCGCCTCGATAGGGCTGGCGGCAAAGCCCGACAGCACGACGCCGTCGCCGACACCTTCAATCCGGATGTCGGACAGCGGGAACGACTGCTTCAGCGCGGCGCGCACGCCGTTAAGGTCGCGCGTCACTGCGATATCGTAAGCGGCGATCTGCTGGCCCGATGTGTCGAAGAAAACGATGTTGGTCTGGCCGACTGCGGCGCCGATAATGTAGGCGCGCTGCGCGGAGCGCACCACGGCATTGGCGATCTTGGGGTCCGCAACCAGAACGTCCTTGATGTCGCGCGGCAGGTCGATGACAACGGACTTGCCGATGCCGAGCGGCAGGAAGCGTGCATTCAACTGGCCAGCATTCGATGCGACGGCCGCAGCCGCGGGGGCGCGGTAATCGCTCGCGATCACCGGCGACATGACCGGGTTCAGCGTCAGCGCGGAAACCGCGGCAAACGACAGGGCACGCACCATGAAGGTCCGCACAGGTGCCTGATGTCCCTCTCGCCTCGTCATGCCGGTCCTCTCGATCACTTCCGTGTCGTCATTTGCGTGGAAACGCCGTAGCGAACGACATTGACGCTGTCGCTCTTGCTGCCGTCGTCGATATTGATGTCGTTGCGGTTGGCGTCGACCAGACTGCGCAATGCGAGCGACAAGGTGCCTGACTGCCGCGCACGCGCGAGCGATTCCGCCTGCTCAGGCTTCAATTCGAGTGTCGCAGTCTTGCCGACCACGACCTTCTGCCCGTCCTTTTCTCCGACTGTCTGGTCGATGGCGAGAACGCGGATGTTGGTCAGGATGATTTCGGAGTTGATGACGTCATTCGTGCCGGTGCGGCTGGCGACTCTCTCGCGCTTGGTGAGAATGACGTCGACCTTGTCGTTGGGCAGGATGAAACCACCGGCGCCGGTTTCCGGCGAGATTTCCGTCGAGATCGCGCGCATGCCGGTCGGCAGGATAGCGGCCATAAAGCCGGAACCGTTGCCCTTGACGAGCTTTGTCTCGCGGATCGGTTCGCCCGCGAGAAACGGCGAACGCGCGATCGACCCAACGATCTGGGTCATGGCTTCGGGCTGATCGTTGCGGCGGATGAAGTTGGAGCTTGCGGTCGACGACGGCCAGTTCTGCCACGCAATATCATCGGGCGTAACGGTCTGGCCGAGCGGGATGTCGGTGCGGGCAACTAGTACGTCGGTGGTGTCCATTGTCGTTGGCGCCGCAACCGGCTTCGGATCGGAGCCGCTTGCAAGATAGGCAGCCGCGCCGCCGGCGCAGACGGCAATGGCCAGGACGACAATCCGCGCGGTATTCATACGCTTTCACTTTCCACATCACGCCGCGACGGACCTGTCGCTGTGGTCGGATTTGACCAGCTAAACGTCAAAGCATGGTTAATGAGGCGTATCTAAATCGCGTTAATGAGATGTTGCCATCGTGCGGCGGCCCGCAAGTCCGCGAGCTTCTCCAGCATGTTGCCAGTGAGCACTGTGACTGAAGCAGGTTTCTAGTTCAGAGCGGCGACGGGTTCAGTGGCCGATGAAGCGGGTGAGATCGACGGCCTTCATCCATTCGGTCTCGGGATAGATCATCAGCGCACCGAGAGCGAGGGCGATACCGTACGGAATGCCGCTGTCCTTGCGGTGCAGCCGTTGCAGCCATTCCTGCGAAATTAGTGAGTACGGCAGCGGCCACTGCCGGAACTGAAGCATCAAAAGTGTCAGCGCACCGCCGAACAGGGACGCATAGACAAGGTAGCTGGCGAGAGGCGGAAACCCGAACCAGAGCCCGGCAGCGGCCGCCACCTTGGCATCGCCGCCGCCCATCCATCCGAAGGCGAAGCAGGCAAACGCGATGACCAGCACCGTCAGACCGGCCGCCACATGCATCCCGATCTCGGACAGGGGCATGCCGCTGAACCCGGCCAGCACGAAGAAACCCGCCACCAGCAGCAGCGAGATCCGGTTGGGAATCGTCATCGTGAAGAGATCGCTCGCGGCGGCGAAGGCCATCAAGGCGGGAAACAGGAAGACGCGCGCGAGATCGAGGATCATGGGGTTGCCGGGTCTGACAGATTGAGCCGCAGGAACTCGGTCCGGTTGAGCGAACGGCAGGCTACCCGGCAGAAATGAACAATACTAAAACGCGCCGGGCCAGATGCTGACGATCCGGAACAAGGCCGCGAGGCAGGCGAGGACAAGACCCGCGCAGACCAGCCGGATCGGCTCTTCGCGGGAAAGCGATACAAACAAGTGCCCGAAATTCGGACGTTTCTCGGCAGAAGACGGCTTCATACGCTTTACACAGTTCCGTCGGAGTGGCGCGGACACAGAAAAGGGCTCCGGTTTCCCGAAGCCCTTTTCTTCATCGAAACCCGACCGATTACTTGATCGAAGCGTTGATGTTGGTGAACTTGCTGTTCAGCGTGGTGCCGAGGCCGTTCACGGCAGCGATGATCGCGAGCGCAATGCCCGCGGCAATCAGGCCGTACTCAATCGCGGTGGCGCCGGATTCGTCCTTGACGAAGCGAGCAACGAGCTTGGTCATCTATAACTCCATTTGTACACGTGGCTGTAGAACTCTGGCCGTTGCGGGGGCGGAAACCACCGTGACCATAGGGTCAACCTACGCAGCAGGAATTGCAGCGCAGTTAATTCGATTGCCGAAAGACTGAGGTATCCGCTTCTTCTTGCGGACGGTAAATGCTGGTTTAACGGCATTGTACGAATAGGACGGGTTTCGCTGGCACAGTCCAGGAGCCGGCTCGAACAGCCGGATGAAACAAAGGCCCCGGTTTCCCGAGGCCTTTATGAACCCACGTGCTCCCCGTTAGTTGATCGAAGCGTTGATATTGGTGAACTTGGTGTTGAGGGTGGTGCCGAGACCGTTCACTGCGGCAATGATCGCGAGCGCAATGCCGGCTGCGATCAGGCCATACTCGATTGCAGTCGCGCCGGACTCATTCTTGAGGAAGCGGACAACGAGCGTCATATCCAATTCTCCATCTATGCGTTGAATGTCGAAACGAGCATTCTGAAAAGAGAACCGATTGAGTTCCCGGCGAGGAACCTAGAGCCGGTAAAAGTTCCAGTTCCTTAACATGATTGCAAAAAGGTGAAAGAGGGGTGAGTTCCCGCTTAACAGACAACCTGTAATTGCAAGTACTCAGCGATCCGTTCCGGCCGATGTCTGCAAGCCGTTTGCAGTTCGTTCATCAATTAACGGCAGATTTGCCATGTCGGGCGCCGGCACCGCTGCGTATCGCTTTTGCCGGCTTGTACACGCCCCGGAGTAGAGTATGTCGATCAATGTCTCGCGCCGTTACGTGCATAAAGCCGTAGCGCTGCGCTTTCTTGTTGCTGGCTTCCTGATGGTCCCGATCGCGACATTCGCCGGTACCGGCGATGAATCCGTTGCGGTTTTTGTGGATCAGGCAAAGGTGGTCAAACTGCCCGAGAAAGTCGCGACCATCGTGGTCGGAAACCCCCTAATCGCAGACGTTAACCTTCAGCCCGGCGGGATGGTGGTTGTCACCGGCAAGGGCTACGGCTCGACCAACATGATCGCCATGGATCGCGCCGGCGAGGTTCTGGCCAGCCGCTCCATTCAGGTTGAAGGTCCGGCGGACAAGATGGTCACCGTGTATCGCGGCCTGGAGCGCGAATCCTATAGCTGCACACCCGATTGCCAGCGGCGTGTGACTCTCGGTGACGGGCGGACCTACTTCGAAACCGCCCTCGGCCAGACCAACGTGCTGAACAGCCAGGCCAGTGCCGCTGGCGCGCGGCCCTGAGACCGGCTTGATTCCTTAACAACCGGTTAATTCCGCGCCGGATGTTGTTCGTATCCGGCGCAAGCATTCAACAATCTCTGTCGGCTATTCTCGGCGGTAGTTATTTCCGCTGCATGCTGAGGATAGCCCGATGCGTCACCCCGCGACATCCATGACCGCGATCAACAAGGCGCTGCGCCGGTTTCGCCGCGATAGGCGCGCTTCGGCCGCCACCGAATTCGCGTTTGTCGCTCCGATCTTCTTCGTGCTGCTTTTCGCCGTCATGGAAACGGCGATGGTATTTTTCGCCGCGCAGATCCTTGAGACCGGTACACAGAATTCAGCGCGCCTGATGCTGACGCACCAGGCGCAGGATGCCGGCATGACGCAGGCCCAGTTCAAGCAGGATCTCTGCGACCGCATCAGCGTGATGTTCAGCTGCGACGGCATCTATGTCGATGTGAAGTCATTCGCCGAGGGAGCGACGGTCAACATCACCGACCCGATCGATGGATCTGGAAACTTCGTCAACAACTTCAGCTACCAGACGACGCCCGCCGGTAGCGCCGCCACCGTGGTCGTCCGCGCTTTTTATCAGTGGCCGATGTTCGTCACCGGCCTTGGCTACAACATCGCAAACATCGGACGCAACACGTCGAACAGCAAGCGCCTCCTCGCGGCGACCGCTGCGTTCCGCGTCGAGCCTTGAGGACGAACAATCATGAAACTGGTTTCGCTTTTCAGGCATGTTCTCCGCGGCCTCCGGCTCGCAGTCCGGTTCGGTAACGACAGGCGCGGCGTGGCCGCCGTTGAGTTCGCGTTCATCTTGCCGTTGATGCTGACGCTCATGCTCGGAATGATCGACGTTTCGAGCGGGGTCGCCATCGACCGCAAGGTGACGCTGACCGCGCGCACGCTGTCCGATCTTGTATCGCAGGGCACGAAGGTATCGTCCACGGACATCTCGAACTTCTTCAAGATGGGCAGCGCCATCATGACACCGTACTCCGTCACGCCGGCGACGATGACGCAGAAGATATCCGCGGTCAGCATCGATGCATCGAAGAAGGCGAAGGTGGTCTGGAGCTATTCCGGCGCGGTCAACGGCGCCAGCTCTGTCACGGTCACGACCGGCTATGCCAAGGATACAGTCATCACAACGATCCCGGCCGATCTTCTTGTCGCGAACACGCAGTTGATCTGGAGCGAGGTGACTTACACCTTCACGCCGATCACCGGATACATCATCAAGACCAACGTGCCGCTGTCTGAGGACTGCTACACCCGGCCTCGCCAGTCCGACACGGTGACTTATACAAGCTGATCGCAAGGCAGCTTTTCAGGCGCCAAAACAAAAAGGCCGTGCGATCCGCACGGCCTTTTCAATATCTGGTTCTCGGTTCCGAATGTCCTGCGGCGTGAGCCGCAAGAATTTCAGTTAGCCGGCGGCGCGAAGATTATCGGCCGACGACTTGCCCGAACGGCGATCGGCAACGATTTCGTAGCTGATCTTCTGGCCTTCACGCAGCGTGCCCAGACCAGCGCGCTCGACGGCGCTGATATGAACGAACACGTCGTTTCCGCCATCGTCAGGCTGAATGAAACCGTAACCCTTAGTCGCGTTGAACCACTTCACTGTTCCCATGCTCACGCAGGTAGTCCTTCTCAAGATAGATATCGTCAAAGCCCACGTCTAAATGGGCTGGTGAGATCGAAATTTGGATGAGGTCGTCAGCGTCTAAACCGGCTGTACCGGTGGATAGCTATGTCGTCCGGCCGAAGATCGATATCTCAATATTACGTGAAAATGGCCCCCGAAACAATCCTGACGGGTGCGGATTTTTGATGCCCGTCCAGCGTGCTCCGGAAGCAGGAGATCGCGCATGACGCGTGCCATGCGCGATCCGTATGATGCGGAGAAACCCGCTTATCTGCGGCGAAACTGGCCGCGCGGCGGGGTGCCGCGGGGAGGTCCGCCGGCCCCACCGGGGCGCTCGTCCTTGTGCCGGAAAATCAGGCGGCCTTTCTCGAGATCGTAGGGTGACATTTCGATGGTCACCCGGTCGCCTGCCAGCGTCTTGATGCGGTTCTTCTTCATCTTCCCGGCGGTGTAGGCCACGATCTCATGTCCGGCGTCGAGCTGGACGCGATAGCGTGCGTCGGGAAGAATTTCGGTCACCAGTCCTTCGAACTGGATCAACTCTTCTTTGGCCATAGGGGTCTCCAAGTCCTTCTAATCAAGTTCGCTAATTCTGTCCGCGGGTCCGGTTCAGGACCGCTGCGGGCGCTGATTCCGATTGGGCTGATTTTGCGCCGGACGGCTTTCACGATGCAAGAAGGCGACGCCCTGAATACCCTCGCTCTTGCCACCCTGTGACGGCCGGGATTGCTCATGGCGATTGCCCTCGAAGCGGTTCGCTTGCGCGGGAGCGCCTCCACCCGGACGACGGCGGCGGCGCGGACCCTTCGATCCGGGGGCGCCGTCATTCGCACGTGGGCTGTGTCCGTTGTGGCCGTGACCACCTGACCGTGCCGGACGGTGATGCTGCGCGGGCGCGGCTGCGGCGGGACGCTGTTGATGTCCCGGCGTCCGGCGGTCTTCCTTCGGCAGGGTGACCTTGATCAGCCTTTCGATGTCGCGCAGATAGCCAAGCTCCTCGCCGCCGGCCACCAGCGAAATCGCGGTGCCGTCAGCGCCGGCGCGCGCGGTGCGGCCGATGCGGTGAACGTAGGTTTCCGGCACGTTGGTCAGGTCGAAGTTGATGACATGGCTGATACCGTCGACGTCGATGCCGCGGGCCGCGATATCGGTTGCGACCAGCGTGCGGATGTCGCCGGTGCGGAATGCCGCCAGCACGCGCTCGCGATGGTTCTGCGACTTGTTGCCGTGGATGGCTTCAGCAGGAATCCCCGCTTTTACAAGGCCTTTCACGACCTTGTCGGCGCCGTGCTTTGTGCGGGTGAACACCAGGGCGCGGTTGACCTGCTCGGTCTTGAGGATCTGCGCCAGAACGGCGGGCTTCGCGGAATGATCGACCTGGAGGACCTTCTGCGTGATGCGCTCGACGGTGGAAGACACCGGGGTCACAGCGACGCGCGCTGGATTGTTCAGCATCTGGTCGGCGAGATCGGCGATGTCCTTCGGCATGGTCGCCGAGAAGAACAGCGTCTGGCGCCGGGTCGGCAGCTTGGCGACGATTTTGCGGATGTCGTTGATGAAGCCCATGTCGAGCATGCGGTCGGCTTCGTCGAGCACAAGGAATTCGACCTGATTGAGCTTGAGGGCATTGCCCTGGACCATGTCGAGCAGCCGGCCCGGTGTTGCCACCATGACCTCAATGCCGGGCATCACGGAGCGGACCTGGCGGCCCATCGGAACGCCGCCGATCGCCAGCGCCGAGGTCAGGCGCATATGTCGCCCGTAAGCGTTGAAGCTGTCGAGGATCTGACCGGAGAGTTCGCGGGTGGGGCTGAGCACCAGCACGCGGCAGGTCTTGGGCTGCGGCTTGATACGGTTTTCCAGCAGGCGGTGCAGGATCGGAAGCGCGAAGGACGCGGTCTTGCCGGTGCCGGTCTGCGCGATGCCGATAACGTCGCGTCCGGTGATCGCGATTGGAATGGTCTGGGCCTGAATGGGGGTGGGCGTGACGTAATTTTCTTCTTTAAGAGCACGCGAGATGGGATCGGCGAGGCCGAAATCCTGGAAGGAGGTCAAAAGGGTATCTTTCTATGAGTCGCAACGCGCGCCCGGCGGAGTGCCAGGTGCGGGCGGGTGTCGGAGACACCCGCGTGTCTGGGGCGTCGGTTTCGGTTAGCTGAAGGGGCAAGCCAGAAACCGTTGAACGGGATCAGTACACGCGGCTCGCAAGGACCCGATGATTCTCAAGGTCGTGGCGCTCATATGGAACAGGAACACGGCGCTTTCAAGGTGAAATCGACCGCATGGCGGTAACCGGAGCCGGGAAGCTCAACAAAGCTGAACATGCGGCAACGTTTCGTGCTCGAATTGTAGACAATGAGGATTATATGATGAATTTTTATGCAATTGCCAAAAGCAAGGTCAGTTCAGCTGGGTGAAAAATGAGCAGGCAAAATACACGTCAAACTGAAATTCGATTTATCCATTAGAAATCAAATAATTAGGCAAATCTGTCCCATGGCATAGTTCTTGCGATTCCCTTAACGCCGCCGGCCGAGGGCCGTCGCACAGCGTTTCACGTCTGCGTCAGGGAGATGACATCGCATGACTACGCATTTCAGCAGCGCTGCAGTTGCACCGTTCAGCCGCCGTAAATGGCTGGCCGCAACTGCGGGTCTTTTTTTGGGTCTTGCCACGATCGGCGGGGCCAAGGCGCAGGAGACCATCAAGGTCGGCGTCCTTCATTCGCTTTCCGGAACAATGGCCATCAGCGAAACCACGCTGAAGGATACGGTGCTTTTCCTTATCGATGAGCAGAACAAGAAGGGCGGCGTTCTCGGCAAGAAGCTCGAGGCCGTCGTGGTCGATCCGGCGTCGAACTGGCCGCTGTTCGCGGAAAAGGCCCGCGAACTGATCACCAAGGACAAGGTGTCCGTGGTGTTCGGCTGCTGGACCTCGGTGTCGCGCAAGTCTGTGCTGCCGGTGTTCAAGGAACTGAACTCGATCCTGTTCTACCCGGTGCAGTACGAGGGTGAAGAGAGCGAGCGCAACGTGTTCTACACCGGTGCGGCGCCGAACCAGCAGGCGATCCCTGCGGTCGACTATCTCGCCAAGGAAGAGAAGGTGCAGCGCTGGGTTCTGGCCGGTACCGATTACGTCTATCCGCGCACCACCAACAAGATCCTCGAGGCCTATCTGAAGTCGAAGGGCGTCAAGGCCGAAGACATCATGATCAACTACACGCCGTTTGGTCATAGTGACTGGCAGACCATTGTGGCCGACATCAAGAAGTTCGGCTCGACCGGCAAGAAGACGGCGGTGGTTTCGACCATCAACGGCGACGCCAACGTTCCGTTCTACAAGGAGCTCGGCAACCAGGGCATCAAGGCGACCGACATTCCGGTCGTTGCGTTCTCGGTCGGTGAGGAAGAACTCGCCGGCATCGACACCAAGCCGCTGCTCGGCCATCTCGCCGCCTGGAACTACTTCCAGTCGATCAAGACGCCGGAGAACGAGGCTTTCATCAAGTCGTGGCAGGCCTACACCAAGAATCCGAAGCGTGTGACCAACGATCCGATGGAAGCGCATGTGATCGGTTTCGACATGTGGGTGAAGGCAGTCGAGAAGGCCGGTTCGGTTGACGCCGACAAGGTGATCGACGCTCTTCCTGGCACCAAGGCCAAGAATCTCACCGGTGGCGTGTCGGAAATGCTGCCGAACCATCACATCACCAAGCCTGTGTTCATCGGCGAAATCAAAGCCGATGGCCAGTTCGACGTGGTGTGGAAGACCCCTGGCCTCGTCGCCGGCGACGCCTGGTCGAAGGAGCTCGACGGCTCCAAGGACCTGATCGGCGACTGGGTCGGCAAGAAGTGCGGCAACTTCAACACCAAGACCAACAAGTGCGGTGGTCAGGGTTCCTGAGCAACGTCACGCAGCGTGATGCATCCAAGGCGCATCGCGCTCTGACCTGAAACGACCGGAAGGCGGCGGCAGTCGCCGCCTTCCTCTCACCTCTGCCGGGGTTGTCACGTGTTTTTCTCATGTCTTCATCGCTGCCGTGCGGCAGCCATTGCGCTGATATTGATGATCGTCTCGGGCGTACCGGTGCTGGCTGGTCCCTTTGAAGATGCCGTCGCGCAATTCGCCAACGATTCCTTTTCCGATACCGAAGCCGCCGTCGGCGCGCTCGCGACCAGCGGCAATCCGCGCGCATTTCCGATCATCGACGCACTTCAGGACGGTCGCCTGCTGGCCGATCCGCAGAGCAGGAAGGTTTTCGTCAAGGACAAGAGCGGCAAGGTTACCGACGCCGCGACCGGAGAGGCTGCGACCGCGCCATCGGGCGCTGTAGCGGTACGACTCAACAATCGCCTGCGCCGCACCGTTGAGGCTGCGCTCGGCGGATTGACGCTGCTGTCTCCCGATCCCGCCAGGCGTATTCAGGCGGCGCAATCCGTTTTCAAGACACATGACGCCGCATTCCTGCCGGTCATCGAAGGCGCGCTGCAGAAGGAAACCAACAGCGGCGCGAAGCGGGCCTTTGCCGAGGCCAAGGCCGCGATCGTGCTGTTCGATGCGAAGGCCTCCGAAGCCGACAAGCTCGATGCGATCTCGGTGATCCGGGATCGCGGTGATCAGGAAGCGCTGGCGCTGTTGACGGGCCTGTCGTTCGATCCGGCGTCCGCGCTTGGACGCGTCTCGGCGTCCGCGATCAGTTCGATCCAGAGCAACCTCGCGATCTGGGCCACCGCGCAGAACGCATGGTATGGCCTGTCGCTCGGCTCGGTGCTGCTGCTCGCCGCCATCGGTCTCGCCATCACCTTCGGCGTGATGGGTGTCATCAACATGGCGCACGGCGAGATGGTGATGATCGGCGCTTACGTCACCTTCGTGGTCCAGGAACTGATCCGCACCACCAATCCCGCCCTGTTCGATTACTCGCTGCTGATCGCCGTGCCGCTCGCCTTCCTTGTAGCGGGACTCATTGGCGTGATCATCGAGCGGACCATCATCCGCTTTCTCTATGGACGCCCGCTGGAGACCCTGCTCGCGACCTGGGGATTGTCGCTGGTGCTGCAGCAGGCGGTCCGCACCATGTTCGGTCCGACCAACCGCGAAGTCGGCAACCCGTCGTGGATGAGCGGCGCGTTCGAGATCGGCCAGATGACGATTACTTACAACCGGCTCTGGATTGTTGTGTTCACCATGGTCGTGTTCTTCCTGCTGCTCGGCATGCTGCGCTTCACCAGCCTCGGGCTTGAAATGCGCGCGGTCACGCAGAACCGCCGGATGGCGGCGTCGATGGGCATCGCCACCTCGCGCGTCGATGCGCTCACCTTCGGTCTCGGTTCCGGCATCGCAGGTATCGCGGGCGTGGCGCTGTCGCAGATCGACAACGTCAGCCCCAATCTCGGCCAGAGCTACATCATCGACTCGTTCATGGTGGTGGTGTTCGGCGGCGTCGGAAATCTCTGGGGCACCCTGGTCGGCGCCCTGACGCTCGGCATGGCCAACAAGTTCCTCGAGCCGGTGGCGGGGGCGGTGCTCGGCAAGATTGCCATTCTGGTGCTCATCATTCTGTTCATCCAGAAGCGGCCGCGCGGCCTGTTCGCGCTCAAGGGCCGATCGGTGGAAGCATGATGCCGTACCTGCTCACACGCTCGCTCAACAAGAGCGCGACGGTCTTTCTGCTGATCGTCGCCGCTGTCGGCATTCTCGTGCCGCTGTCGAACCTGCTGTTGCCGGTGTCCTCGCCGCTTCAGGTGCCGACCTATCTGATGGCGCTGTTCGGAAAGTATCTTTGCTACGCCATCCTCGCGCTCTCGATCGACCTGATCTGGGGCTATTGCGGCATTCTCTCGCTCGGCCACGGCGCGTTCTTCGCGCTCGGCGGCTATGCGATGGGCATGTACCTGATGCGGCAAATCGGTTCGCGCGGCGTCTATGGCAACCCGGTGCTGCCGGACTTCATGGTGTTCCTGAATTACAAGGCGCTGCCGTGGTACTGGTACGGCTTCGACATGTTCTGGTTCGCGGCGCTGATGGTGCTGCTGGTGCCGGGACTGCTCGCCTTCTGCTTCGGCTGGCTGGCGTTCCGTTCCCGCGTCACCGGTGTGTATCTGTCGATCATTACCCAGGCGATGACCTATGCGCTGCTGCTGGCGTTCTTCCGCAACGACTTCGGCTTTGGCGGCAATAACGGCCTGACCGATTTCAAGGACATTCTCGGCTTCAACGTCCAGGCGCAGGGGACCCGCGCCGTGCTGTTCATCCTGTCGTGTATCGCGCTGGCGCTTGCGTTCCTGATCTGCCGCGCCGTCGTCACATCCAAGCTGGGCAAGGTGCTGATCGCGATCCGCGATGCGGAATCCCGCACCCGCTTTCTCGGTTACCGCGTCGAGAATTACAAACTGTTCGTGTTCACCCTTTCCGCCTGCATGGCGGGCGTCGCGGGGGCGCTGTATGTGCCGCAGGTCGGCATCATCAATCCCGGCGAATTCGCCCCCGGCAACTCGATCGAGGCCGTCATCTGGGTGGCGGTCGGCGGCCGTGGCACGCTGACTGGCGCTGCGCTCGGCGCTATCGTCGTGAACTATGCGAAGACGGTGTTCACGTCCGGCGTGCTCGCGCCGTACTGGCTGTTCATGCTGGGCGCACTGTTCATTCTGGTGACGCTGCTGCTGCCGAAAGGTATCGTCGGCACCGTCAAGGACTGGTGGGCGGGCCGGCGGGAGCAACTCGCCGCGGACGAAATCAGCGCAGCAGCGGAAGACGGCGTCACCAAACCGGGTCTCACCAAACCAAGTCTGGCGGAGTAAGGCGCATGAACGTCATGGACACCCGCGCGACGTCGGCCATGCTCTACCTCGACGGCGTGCACGTCTCGTTCGATGGCTTTCACGCCATCAACAACCTGTCGCTGGTCATTGCGCCGGGTGAGATGCGGGCCATCATCGGCCCCAACGGCGCCGGCAAGACCACGATGATGGACATCATCACCGGCAAGACCAAGCCGGACGAAGGCGACGTGCTGTTCGACGGTAAGACCGATCTGACGCGACTCGACGAGACGCAGATCGCCGAGCTTGGCATCGGCCGTAAATTCCAGAAGCCGACAGTGTTCGAGAGCCAGACTATCGAGGACAATCTGCTGCTGGCGTTGAATGTCGATCACAAGGTGCGTGGCACGCTTTTCTGGCGCGAAACGCCGGATGAAAGCGAGCGGATCGAGCGCGTGCTTGAGACCATCCGCCTGAAGGATTCACGCGATCGCCTCGCGGGTGCGCTGTCGCACGGGCAAAAGCAATGGCTCGAGATCGGCATGCTGCTGGCGCAGGACCCGAAACTGTTGCTGGTCGACGAGCCGGTGGCGGGCATGACGGATGTGGAGACGCATCAGACCGCCGAACTGCTGAAAGAGATCAACAAGGAAAAGACCGTCGTTGTCGTCGAGCACGACATGACATTCGTGCGCGAACTCGGCGTCCGCGTCACCTGTCTGCACGAAGGTTCGGTTCTCGCGGAAGGCACGCTCGATCAGGTTTCGAACAACGAACGCGTCATTGAAGTGTATCTGGGGCGTTAGCGCATGATCCCGAAAAGTGGGTACCGGTTTTCGGGCAAGATCATGCGCAGAAAGTAAAGCCATGCTCGATGTAAAGAACATCACCCTCTACTACGGCGCAGCGCAGGCCTTGCGCGGCGTGTCGCTGACGGCAGAGCCCGGCAAGGTGACCTGTGTGCTCGGTCGCAACGGGGTCGGCAAGACCAGTTTGCTGCGCGCCATGGTCGGGCAGTATCCGATCAAGGACGGCTCGATCACCTTCGATGGAGCCGATATTGCCGGCCTCAGGCCGTATGAGCGTGCGCGCAAGGGGATGTCGTTCGTTCCACAGGGCCGGGAAATCTTTCCGTTGCTGACAGTGGAAGAAAACCTCAAGACCGGATTTGCGCCGCTGAAGCGCAACGACCGCACCATTCCCGACGACGTGTTTTCGCTGTTTCCAGTTCTGCAAACCATGCTGGGGCGGCGCGGCGGCGATCTCTCGGGTGGGCAGCAGCAGCAGCTCGCCATCGGCCGTGCGCTGGTGATGCGGCCCAAGCTCCTGCTGCTGGATGAGCCGACCGAAGGCATCCAACCGTCGATCATCAAGGACATCGGCCGTGCCATTTCCTATCTGCGCAGCCTTGGCACCATGGCCATTGTTCTGGTCGAACAGTATCTCGACTTTGCCTGCGAGCTCGG
Organism: Afipia sp. GW823-FHT06G09; assembly: GCF_058794875.1. Taxonomy (NCBI): domain Bacteria; kingdom Pseudomonadati; phylum Pseudomonadota; class Alphaproteobacteria; order Hyphomicrobiales; family Nitrobacteraceae; genus Afipia; species Afipia sp. GW823-FHT06G09. The sequence goes on along the minus strand of NZ_JBXAHF010000003.1, from coordinate 563,109 downwards.
CGACAATTTCGCGGTCATGGATCGCGGTGCGGTGAAGTTCACCTGCGACCGCAGCAATCTGGATCCCGCCGAGATCAGCCGCCAGATGGCGCTGTAACGCGCGGGATTTTGCAGGGACTGGCGGGCGGATGCGGGGCGATATCACACCAACGGTGTCCGAGACATTCGCGGCTAACCGTGCGGTCGGCGCGGTGAAGTTCGATGTGCATCTGAAAGACGGCGCGACGCGCCGCCGCCAGTTGCATGAAGAAGGCTCGCTGCGGGTGCGGTTTCCCTCGCCCGAACAGCAGGGGCTTTCCGCAGTGTTTGTGAACACGGCCGGCGGGGTCGCAGGCGGCGACCGCTTCGATATCGACATCGCCGCCGGGGATGGCGCCCATCTCACCGTGACCACGGCCGCTGCGGAAAAGGTCTACCGTTCTCACGGGCCCGAAGCCCAGGTGAACATTGCGCTGCGCGCCGCGGCCGATGCGCGGCTGTGCTGGCTGCCTCAGGAAACCATTGTGTTCGATCAGGCCCGGGTCCTGCGCCGGATCGACATCGACCTGGCGCAGAGCGCGTCGCTTCTGCTGTGCGAAATCGTTGTGTTCGGGCGCGCCGCCATGGGCGAGATCATGGCGCACGGCAGTTTCACCGATCGCTGGCGGATGCGGATCGGCGGCAAGCTTGCCTTTGCCGAAACCATCCGGCTCGAAGGCGACATTGCGGCCAAGCTGGCCCGCCGCGCTGTCGCGAACGGCGGCGTCGCCGTCGGTACGGCGTTGATCGTGCCGGGCGATGAATCCATCGTCGAGCGCATCCGTGAAGTCTCCGATGCATTCGGCGCCGAGGCCGGGGTCTCGGCGTGGAACGGATTTGCAATGGCGCGTTTCTGCGCCCAGGATGCGGCGCGGCTTCGCGCCGATATGATGAAAGTGCTGGAACGTGTGAGCCCTTCGGGCTTGCCGCGACTTTGGCTTAACTAGAATTCAGATAAACCGGATACTGCCCGCATGAATTTGTCTCCTCGCGAAAAAGACAAGCTCCTGGTTTCCATGGCCGCCATCGTCGCGCGGCGGCGCCTCGAACGGGGCGTGAAGCTCAATCATCCTGAAGCGATTGCGATCATCTCGGATTTCATCATTGAAGGCGCGCGTGACGGCCGCACCGTCGCCGACCTGATGAAGGCTGGCGCGGAGGTCATCACCCGCGAGCAGTGCATGGATGGCATCGCCGAGATGATTCACGACATTCAGGTCGAAGCGACGTTCCCCGACGGGACGAAGCTGGTCACCGTTCACGAACCCATTCGTTGAGGACTTCAGGATGATCCCCGGTGAACTCTTCATCAAGGACGGCGATATCGAACTCAATGCCGGCCGCAAGACGGTGACGCTGACGGTGGCCAACACCGGCGACCGGCCCATTCAGGTTGGTTCGCACTATCATTTCTTCGAGACCAATCCGGCGCTGAAGTTCGACCGCAAGAAAGCGCGCGGCATGCGGCTCGACATCGCGGCGGGGACAGCCGTTCGCTTCGAGCCGGGCCAGACGCGCGAGGTCAATCTCGTCGCGGTGGCTGGTAAACGTACGATCTACGGTTTCCGCGGCGATGTGAGCGGCAAGTTGTGAGCGGCATCAATTTCAGGACAGGGGCATACTAATGGCCACCAGAATTTCTCGCTCCGTCTATGCGGACATGTTCGGTCCCACGACAGGGGACAAGGTCCGGCTGGCCGATACGGATTTGATCATCGAGGTCGAGAAGGATTTCACCGTCTACGGCGAAGAAGTGAAGTTCGGCGGCGGCAAGGTGATTCGCGATGGCATGGGCCAGTCGCAGATCACCAACAAGCAGGGCGCGGCCGATACCGTCATCACCAACGCACTGATCGTGGACCACTGGGGCATCGTCAAGGCCGATGTCGCCATCAAGGACGGCTACATCTCGGCCATCGGCAAGGCGGGTAACCCTGACATTCAGCCCGGCGTCACCATCATCATCGGTCCCGGCACCGACATCATCGCGGGTGAAGGCAAGATCCTCACCGCCGGCGGCTTCGATTCGCACATCCATTTCATCTGTCCGCAGCAGATCGAACATGCGCTGATGAGTGGCGTCACGTCGATGCTTGGCGGAGGCACAGGTCCATCGCACGGCACCTTCGCGACCACCTGCACGCCGGGACCGTGGCACATGGCGCGGATGATCCAGTCGTTCGACGCGTTTCCGGTCAATCTCGGCATTTCAGGAAAGGGTAACGCTTCACGACCCGCCGCGCTGGTCGAGATGATCAAGGCGGGCGCCTGCGCGCTGAAACTGCACGAGGACTGGGGCACCACACCAGCCGCCATCGACAACTGCCTTTCAATCGCCGACGACTACGACATTCAGGTCATGCTGCATTCGGACACGTTGAACGAATCCGGCTTTGTCGAAGACACCGTCAAGGCTTTCAAGGGCCGCACCATCCATGCCTTCCACACCGAAGGCGCGGGCGGCGGCCACGCGCCGGATATCATCAAGGTCGCAGGTCTGAAGAACGTCTTGCCGTCGTCGACCAACCCGACCCGGCCGTTCACGCGCAACACCATCGACGAGCATCTCGACATGCTGATGGTCTGTCACCATCTCGATCCGTCGATTGCGGAAGATCTGGCCTTTGCCGAAAGCCGCATCCGCAAGGAGACCATCGCGGCAGAGGACATCCTTCACGATCTCGGCGCGCTGTCGATGCTGTCGTCGGACAGTCAGGCGATGGGCCGTCTCGGCGAAGTCATCATCCGCACCTGGCAGACCGCCGACAAGATGAAGAAGCAGCGCGGCTCGCTGCCGGAGGACAAGGGCAACGACAACGACAATTTCCGCGTGAAGCGCTACATCGCCAAATACACCATCAATCCGGCAATAGCCCACGGTGTGTCCAAGCTGATCGGCTCCGTCGAGAAGGGCAAGATGGCCGATCTTGTGCTGTGGTCGCCGGCGTTCTTTGGCGTCAAGCCCGATCTGATCGTCAAGGGCGGCTCCATTGTCGCAGCTCCGATGGGCGATCCGAATGCGTCGATCCCGACGCCGCAGCCGGTGCATTATCAGCCGATGTTCGCCGCCTACGGCAAGTCCCTCACCGCGTCGTCGGTGGTTTTCACGTCGAAAGCGGCGATTGCAGGCGGGCTCGCCAAGAAACTCGGCATCGACAAGAAGCTCTACGGTGTTTCAAACACGCGTGGCCGGATATCGAAGAAAAGCATGATTCACAACGGTGCGACCCCGAATATCGAGGTCGATCCCGAGACCTACGAGGTGCGCGCCGACGGCGAATTGCTGACCTGCGCGCCCGCGGAGGTCCTTCCCATGGCGCAGCGCTATTTCATGTACTAGGGTCCCGGCCTTAACAGTAAAAGCCGGGAGGATTACCGTGATCTACGTTGTTGCGACTTTGACCATCAAGCCTGAGACACGTGCGGACATGATTGCCGCCGCGAAAGCCTGCATCGCCGAGACCCGCAAGGAAGCCGGGAACATCGCCTACGATCTGCATGAGAGCGTGACCGATCCCACCAAGCTGGTCTTCGTCGAGCAGTGGGAAAATGCCGAGGCGCTGGTGCCGCATCGCAAGGCCGAGCACATGAAGACGTTCGGACGCGTGGTCGTGAATTGCCTCGCAGCGCCGCCGAAGATCGAAGTCATTACGCCGGCGAACGTGGAGGTTCGATGATCTACGTCGTCGCCACCACCAAGGTAAAACCGGAAGGCCGCGAGGCCTTCATCGCCGGTGCGAAAACCTGCATCGCCGAAACCCACAAGGAGAAGGGCTGCATCTCCTATGAGCTCCACTCCAGCGTGAATGATCCGAACACCCTGGTCTTCGTCGAGCGCTGGGAAACGCGCGATGATCTCACCGCGCACAGCCGCGCGCCGCATCTGAAGGCGTGGCGCGAACTGTCCGCGCCGTTGAAAGCCTCGCCGACCGAGATCGAGATCATCAGCGGAGGCGAAGTCCAGAAACTATGAGCACGCCGTCATGATCCGCGCGACGCAGGTTCGCCCGCCCGGCAGTTGGACCGGGGCCGCCGACACGGTGGTCCTCGGTTTCGACGACCGGCACCGGCGACGCATGGCCATGACCGGTACGCGAGGGCTGGAATTCCTGCTGGACCTGAAGGAAGCCGTCGCCCTGCGCGGCGGCGATGCCCTGGTGCTGGAAGACGGGCGACTTATCGAGGTGGTCGCCGCGCCCGAACCGCTGGTGGAGATCCGCGGCACCGATCCGCATCATCTGGTGCGGGTCGCCTGGCATCTTGGGAATCGTCACTTGCCGACACAGATCATCGGCAAGGGCCTTCGCATCCGCCGCGATCATGTGATCGAGGACATGGTGCGCGGCCTCGGCGCGCGTGTGATCATCATTGAAGCGCCGTTCGATCCCGAGGGTGGAGCGTATTCCGGTGGCGGTCATGGATCGCATGGTCATGATCATCACGGTCACGGCCATCATGATCACGGCCACCACGATCATGCGCGCCATGACCATAATCACGCGCACGATCATGGTCACGGCGGGCATGACCATGATCATCACCACGGTCATTCCCATGCTCATGACCATAAATGAGCGCGATCAGGATGGCGTCGAATCCGGGGCGGAGGAGTCGGCTGCGCTCTTTCGCCTGATGACATGGCTGTCGCCGTCGTTTCCGGTGGGATCGTTCTCCTATTCCAGCGGCATCGAGTGGGCGGTCGAAGCTGGCGACATCAAGGACAGGGCGACATTGCAGGGCTGGCTTGCCGCGATGCTGCTGGAGGGCGCCGGTTTCTGCGACGGCCTGTTTCTGTGCCACGCATGGCGCGCCGCCGAGGCGGGTGACGGTGGGACGCTGGGCGCGATTGCCGAACTTGCCGCGGCTTTCACACCGTCGCGCGAACGGCATCTGGAAACCACGGCGCAGGGGCGCGCCTTTGTCGAGATTGCCCGCTCGGCCTGGAATTGCGAGGCGCTGGATTTGCTATCCGCGCATGTGACCGGCCCCATCACCTATCCGGTTGCCGTGGGCGTCCTCGCGGCGGGACACCGCATTTCGCTCAGCTCGACGCTGCATGCGTTTCTCCACGCCACGACGTCGAACTGGATATCGGCTGGCGTGCGTCTCATCCCGCTCGGGCAAACCGACAGCCAGCATGTGCTCGCCGCACTTGAGAGCGCGATCGCCGCGACGGCGGAGAAATCCTTGCAGGGTTCGCTGGACGATCTCGGCAGCGCGACGTTCCGCGCCGATCTCGCCAGCATGCGCCATGAAACGCAGTACACGAGGCTGTTTCGATCTTGAGAAAGATGTCCCTATGAGCACCAGCATGAATGGACCGTTGCGCGTCGGCATCGGCGGACCTGTCGGATCGGGGAAGACCGCCCTGATGGACCTGCTCTGCAAGTCGATGCGCGAGCGTTACGAGATCGCGGCCATCACCAACGATATCTATACAAAGTGGGACGCGGAGTTTCTGGTTCGCTCAGGTTCGCTGACGCCGGATCGCATTGCGGGCGTGGAGACCGGTGGCTGTCCGCATACGGCGATCCGCGAAGATGCCTCGATGAATCTCGCGGCAGTGGCCGACATGCGGGTCAAGTTTCCCGATCTCGATCTTGTGCTGATCGAATCCGGCGGCGACAATCTGGCGGCGACCTTTTCGCCGGAACTGGCCGACCTGACCATCTATGTGATCGACGTCGCGGCGGGCGACAAGATTCCGTCCAAGGGCGGCCCCGGCATCACCCGCTCCGATCTGCTGGTGATCAACAAGATCGATCTCGCCCCCCATGTCGGCGCCTCGCTCGAGAAGATGGACACCGATGCGAAGCGGATGCGGGGCGAGCGCCCCTTCGTCATGACCAACCTGAAAAAGAGCGAAGGGCTGGATCGCATCATCCGCTTCATCGAGGCAAAGGGCGGCCTTCAGGTTTCGGTTCCGGAGAAGGTTAACTGAGGCAACGCCTGCCTTTCTGCCCAGGGGGTGCGTCCTTCCGCATCGGTATTTTCTGGAACGCCTGGGTGGCCGGAGTGTTAGTCATGCATGAAGCATTCTGTTTTCGCAGCAGCATCCGGCAGAGACTATAGCGGCGTCTTTCTTGGCGCGGTTCTGCTTGGAATTGTCGCCGTCGTCGTCGGGCTGGCCCTGGTTGTCGCCTAGCCTGCCGTTCGTGCGGCTCCGGGGGCGCTGCGCCGGATTTACCATGAGCGCTGAGAGGTATATTTTCCCGTCGCTGGAACCATCTGTCAGCGCTTACATTAATCCATTCGCGACCCATTCAAGCCGTGCCGGTTCGTTTGCCCGAACGATCCGTCAGTTCAGAGCACTCATGACCTGCAGTTCGGTATCTGCATACAACGTCGATTTTTGCCAGGCCGGCCTCGCCGGCCGGTGTCATTTTTCATCCCTTCTCCTTTTCGAGTAATTGCGTGCTCCGTCTCGGTTTCATCATCGGACTGATGGCGATCATCGGACTGGTCCTTTCCGGTCTCGCTGCCATGAAGGTTTACGACCAGGAACTGTCCATCGGACAGACCACGCTGGCGCGCGCGGTCGATACCCACGCAAGTCTGGTTCAGGAGCGGCTGAGTGAGCGGGAACTGCTCGCCCGTGTCGCGGTCGGATTGTTCCGCTCGCCGGCGGTCAACATGGCCAATGCACTGCAGCCGTTGCGGTCGTCGATTTATGCCTTCAAGACCGATTTTCTTGTCGCAAGCTGGGTGGCCCGTATTCCGCGTGCCGATTTCGGCCGGGCGCAGAACGACCTGAAGGCTGCCGGTTTTCCGAACCCGACAATCCGGAACTTCAACGACACGCCGTTGAATCCGGTGGCGGTACCCGATCCGGCGACCGTCGTGATGGATGTCGAGCCGCAGAACGATGAAACCAAGACCTTTGTCGGTCGCATGCTGAATAATCATCCGGTGATCGCGGAGATGTTCAATCGTGCGGTGGAGGAGGACAGGCCGGTATCTTCCGATCCCTTCGTGCTGCTGCGTACCGGTGGTCCCATGGGCATCGTGCTGGCCTCGCCGGTACGGGCGGATACGGGCCCCACCGTTGCAGGCTTTCTGACCATATCCTATCGGCTGGCGCCGCTGATGCTCACCAATGACGAGTTGTCGTTGTTCTCGGTGGCGCTGCGCGATCCGCGCAATGCTTCGGACAATCTGACCTCCGACGCCGACGGCAACGTCACATCCGTTCCGCTGCAACTGGATGCCGACAATCCGCCGCTGCTGCGTGTCGTGTCCTTCGGCGCGCGGGACTGGACCCTGATCTACTACGCAAAAACCAATGTGGCGACGCGGGCGCAGGAACTGGCAGCGATCGTGTCGCTGATCGGCGCGGCGCTGACCCTCATTTTCTGCGGCCTGTTCGGATACGTGTCCTACAACAACGTCCGGCTCAGCCGGGAGATCCAGACCCGCATCGACTTCGAGCGGCGGCTGACCGCCGTGATCGATGAACTCAATCATCGCGTAAAGAACATTCTTGCGGTGATCCAGTCGATCGTGACCCGCACGATGCGTCATGGCGCCGACGTCGATATTGCGCGCGATCTCCTGATCGGCCGGATTCACGCGATGTCGCATGTCGTGTCGTTGCTCAGCGAAAGCCAGTGGCAGGGCGTCAAGCTCAAAGGACTGTTCGAGTCGCGTGCGATTCCGCACGCGGATCGCATTGCGCTCACCGGGCCGGACATCACTGTCAGTGCGCGCGCGGCGCAAAGCCTGTCGCTGCTGTTCTTCGAACTGGCATCGCATGCGGATGAAGGTTTATCGCTGGTCGGCAAGCATCCGCATATCGTCGCCGGCTGGACGGTGTCCGATGGACCTGATGCGGTTTTCCATTTCCGCTGGGAGGAATTCAACACCAGCGCAGCCACCCGCCGTGCGGACAGCGAATTCGGTCTCGTGCTTCTGGACCGCGTTGCGCCCGAGGCGCTGGGCGGTGCGTCGAAGCGTTACTTCACGGATGTCAGCTACGTTTATGAACTCACCGCTCCGATGGAGACCGTGGTGGACGAGGCTGAAATGGATCGCACCGAGCGCATCGGCAAGCCGGTGAAGAAGCGTTGATCCAGGCCGGCGCAGGAACAAACTTTCGCGCGAAGAATTAGGCAGCAGGTGTCACGCGAAGGAAAGTTCCATGGGACGATACCTGCTGTTGTGGTTTCTCGGAATTCCTATTCCCGTTCTGATCCTGATCTGGGCCTTTGGCGGCCTCAACTGATCGCAAAAGCGGCCACCTGCGGGTGGCCGCTTTTTCATTTGCAGTGAGGTGGCAGGCTAGCCGCCGCCTCCGCCGATCACGGCGCGAATGGTGTTATCCGGTCCGAAGTCTTCCGCACCCTCGACATAGAGCAAGGCGCTCAGCTTCGACCGCGCGCGATTGACGCGGCTCTTGATGGTGCCGACTGCGCATCCGCAGATCGCCGCGGCATCCTCATAGGAGAATCCGGATGCGCCCACGAGAATGAGCGCCTCGCGTTGATCCTGCGGAAGCTTGTCGAGTGCGGTCCGGAATTCCTCGAACTCGAGGTGCGAGCCCTGGGCTGGCTGTGACTTGAGCGTCTTGGCATAGCTGCCATCGGCATCCTCGACCTCACGCCGCCGCTTGCGATAGTCCGAGCGAAACAGATTGCGCAGGATTGTGAACAGCCACGCTGGAAGATTTGATCCCGGCTGGAACGAGTCGATATGCGCAAGCGCACGCAGCAGCGTTTCCTGCACGAGGTCGTCGGCGCGGTCAGCATTGCCGCTCAGCGAAATAGCGAACGCACGCAGACTAGGAACAGTGGCGAGGATATCATCGCGAAGTGAATCAGTGAGAGGCATTAGTCCCTCCCATCTTTTGTCGGTTCTCCGGATATCTGTGAAGCCGCCTCTTGTGAATCAAGCTGACGAATCAGATCGGCAAACCGATCCGGTACTCCTTGACGCACGACATCGTCGTACATGGCGCGCAACTGATGTCCGATCCTGGATTGAATTTCGGAATTCAGCCCTCCCGGCTTGCCCGGTGGCCTGCTTGACGGCGGCTTTTGATCTTTCATTGGCTTTATCCGTTTTTCCCCATGAGCTAACTCGCTAAAAACACGGGAGTTTTTGTCCCCCCGGCGAAGGGTTAGCCCGCCTGATCCAGTCATAAACGGGAGGGTGAGCGGAAAGTTCCGACCGGGAGGAACTTTTCTCCGATTTATGCGTAGATAGTCCGAAGCGGGGGAACCGGCGGTCAATCGCGCTGTCGGGCCGAACCTGAATTGATGACCGATTGGAGGGGGTATGTCTCGTTCTCAGCTCGTAGCTGAACATTTGCCACTGTTGCGGCGGTATGCCCGCGCTTTGACCGGAAGCCAGGCATCGGGAGATGCCTATGTCGCAGCCATGCTTGAAGCCCTGCTGCAAGACCCCTCGCTGCTGGAAGAAAAATTCGGGCCGCGCGTCGGGCTGTTCAGATTATTCACGCAGATCTGGAATTCGGTGTCCCTGAATGAGAACACCGACAAGGGTCCTGCGCAGGCGTCCGAGCAGCGGCTGTCGAATCTGACGGCGCTTCCGCGTCAGGCCTTCCTGCTGTTGTCGCTCGAAGGTTTCTCGGAAGAGGAAGTCGCCCACATCCTCAACACCGAAATCACACATGTTCGTGAACTGGCGGATTCCGCCGGCCGCGAACTGGCCGCCGAAATCGCGACTGATGTGCTGATCATCGAAGACGAAACATTCATCGCGATGGATCTCGAGAGTCTGGTCAAGAATCTCGGACACAATGTCATTGGCGTCGCCCGGACCCATACCGACGCCATTACGCTGGCGAAGTCTAAGAAGCCCGGTCTGATCCTGGCGGATATTCAGCTGGCCGATGGCAGTTCGGGGCTCGATGCAGTGAATGAACTGCTGAAGACGTTCGAGGTGCCGGTGGTCTTCATCACCGCATATCCCGAGCGGTTTTTGACCGGCGAACGGCCTGAACCGGCCTTCCTGATCTCGAAGCCGTTCCAGCCGGCCATGGTGTCCGCCGTGGCGAGCCAGGCCCTTTTCTTTCAGCGCAACTCCCGTAGCCGTCCCAAGGCGGCGGCTTCCTGAGGCATCAGGCATTGCACAAAAAGCCGGAACGCGGGTTTGCCGTGTTCCGGCTTTTTCTATTCGCAGTCCAAAGCAAACAAAGAAAAGGGGTGCGGTCGGCATCACCACGACCACACCCCCGTACGCCGGTCGATTAGGGGCAGGGGGATTGACCGGCTCTGGAAAAGACGCCGGTCTCACGAAAGTGTTCCCAGCCAGCGGCGCTTTTTTTCTCCAGCCGCTTGCCCGTGAGCCCGGAACGAAAGCCGGGCGGCCCACGTTGAATCCGAAAGCCGCAATCATGCGGCATGGCAGCGTAGGGGCGTCAGATGTCGTACATGGCTTCTGGAAGTCTTGGAGTGGTGGCCGCGGTGCTGGCACTGGGTGCCGTGCATCTCGAAGTGTCGGCAGGAAATGATCTGCTCGGTCCGGTCCAGCGTGGCGATGCCAGCACAGCGATGCCGGCTGCTTCGGCTCGCGAAGCCATCACAATCAACGTCGATCGTTCGGCCAAGGGTGATCGTGCCCCGGTGGTGGCTGCCGCTGGCGGCGTGACGATTTCCTTCAAGGTGCCGGGCGTGGCCGATGCGTCGGTGATGGTCCGGATGCCTGCGGGTGAGGGCGCAGATGCCCTGCGCAAGGCCCCGGCATCGACCGTGGGCTCCGGCAAGGGATCATCGGCAGGAACACGCCCCGTGGCGTGCGAACCGGTTGTGAGTGTTCTCACGGACGTCGCCAGGCAGCTTGCCCCCGGCCGTTGCATCACCTGATCTGCGGCTTCCAGCGAACAACAAAAAAGAGCGCCAGGCGGCGCTCTTTTTCGTTTTGTTGCTGTTGCGAAAACTTATTCTTCTTCGTCGGGTTGGTCGCCGGCCGCCGGACGGCGGCTGGCCAACAGGCCCAGTGCAATGCCGCCGACCGCGACCAGTGGAATGATGCGCTTGAGCCCGATCGTACGGACGATCTGCAGTCCGGCCGCGAGCACCATGGGATCGCTCAGCGCGGCCTGCATGGTGGATTTCGCCGCTTCAACGGGCTTCTTTTTGACCTGCCGTTTGCGGACGGCGTAACAGATCGCCGCCAGCACGGTTGCCACGAAGAATACGCCTGCTCCCGCGAAGCAGGCCTGCAGCAATCCGTATTTCTGGAGGACGAACACGAAGGCGGCTGCGCACAGAAACGAGGTCGTGATAAAGAGGCAGACCGCAACCGCAATCGCCAGCGAGGTGAGCCGCAATGCGCTGCCGGTGCTCTCCCGGAAGTCATCGATGAACTTCTGAAACATTGAAAACCCGATCAGTATTCGTCGAAAAATGGCAGGGCGTTACCGCTGGCGCGGATGCCGGCGGTGGCCGGGAAAAAATCCGGCTATTAACGGCGCCATGTCACACCGATCAGAAAGCCAAGCCCGATGGCGAGGCCGACCGCAGCCAGCGGGCGCTGCGTGATGGCGTCTTCAAGGGACTCCTCGAGCGTGCCGGCATAATCCTGCGCCGCGTCGAGCGCTTCGCTGCCGCGCTTGCTCATGTCCGACATCACGGAATCCACGTCGGAACGGGCCTGTTTGTAGGCCCGCCTGGCCTGCTTGCGGGCGTCGCCCTTGAATGCTTCGATCACGTCCGAGAGCTGCTCTGCGAGTGCGGAAATATCGTTTTTCACGGCGTCTAAATCCTTCTGAAGGCGTTCGGATGTTGCTTTGTCCGTCATGGTCTTCATCGCGTCTTCACCATCGGTGCTCGACATCTAAAACTCCTGATAGCCACGGGGCGCGGTGCGAAAACGCGCGGTTCTCGTGAAGGTTCCATCGCTTTACGGGTCTGGTAACTGGGTGTCTTTGACCGGCATCAAGTGCTCCTTGAGGACCAGTCCGACGATCAGGATGGGCGACGACAGAAACGCACCCATCGGTCCCCACAGCCATGTCCAGAAAGCGAGTGCGATAAAGACCGCGAGCGCATTCAGTGCCAGCCGCCGGCCGATAATCGATGGGGTCACGAAATGCCCCTCGACGAAGGCGACAATGGCAAAGCCGCCCGCGGCGGCCACCCCGCCGGCGAGCGTGCTTGACGTAATGACGCCCACGGCGGCGAGCACGACGAATGTCACAATCGGACCGATGATCGGAATGTAATTCAGTGTCGCGGCGAGCGCGCCGAGGCCTGCGGGATTCGGCATCCCGGTGACGGCGCAGATCAGTCCGGTCGCGATGCCGAGGCCCATGTTGATCAGTGTCACGGTGAGAAGATAGCCGCCCAGGCTGCTTTCGATCTCGTTCAGAATGCGTAGGACGCGCAGCCGCTCGTCACGATCGGTAAAGTTCAGGACCAGCGCCCGGCGCAGGTCCGGCCAGCTTGCAATGAAAAGCACGAGGACCGCGAAGAACAGCAGGATCTCGGTAAACGTGGGAGACAGGAATTCCAGCGTGGGCTGGACCCATTCGATCTTCGGCAGTGAAAAGGCCGGCTCGCCGGGTGCAGGGGTTGCCCCAAACAGCGCCTGCAACTGATGCCAGAATGCGAGAGGCCGATCGAAGACATGAAACTTGTCCTTCAGCGACGGACCGAGCTCCGGAAGCCGCGTCGACCATTCCATTACCGGCGCGGAGATGAGCGCGATCATGAAAACGAGCGCGGCGAAGGTGGCGGAAACAATGAGCACCGCCGACGCCGATCGGGGAATTCCGTATTTCTCGAGAAATTTTGCAGCCGGCGAGAGCATCGTTCCGATCACCAGTGCGGTGACCGTGGGCAGGAAGAATGCCCGCGCGACATAGAGAACGGCGATGACGCTGATGATCAGCAATGCGACCAGCGAAAACGAAATGATGTCCGCACGGCTCATGGTCAGAGGCCGCTGTTCTTTCCGCTCGTCCGGCGGTTCTGTTACCGCCGGACTTTTTGACTCGCGCACCTCCCGGCGCACGCTGGGCATCGTCAGATTCTGCCTAGCAGCAGAAGGATGACCACGATCACCAGGATGGTGCCGACGATACCTGACGGGCCGTAACCCCAGTTCGCGCTATGGCCCCAGCTTGGAATGACGCCGAGCAGGATCAGGATCAAAATAATGACGAGAATGGTGCCAAGAGACATGACTAAAGTCCTCGATTTGCGCCGGGGCCCACTGTCATGCACCGGCTTCAGGGACCGCTAACCGGCAGGCAGTCCCAATGTTCCGCCGCCGCGGCTTGAACCTGCCGGCTGCGGATTCTCACAAATCATTTCGGGCGAGGCGCGTTCGGAACCAAAAGCAGCAGGCCCGCGTTCGCTCTGTATCCGCATCACACGATGCCATCGCAGAACCCGAGGGCAGGTCATGACACATTCGGCACAGGCGAATTCAGTGTCTCGAAATTCCATTTCCCGGATCTTCACCACGTCCCTTCGATCCGCCCGCGGCCTCACCGTCGCGGCGCTGGCTTTCCCGATCTTTGCGGCGACCCCGGCGATGTCGCAAACGCTTGGATATGCAGGTGTTTACCAGGGAGCGCCGGAAAGGACCTTCTGGTCGGACCAGCAGTCGCTGCCCTCGCCGGGCGTGACCGAAGACGATGGCGCTACGGTTCTTCCCGAACGGCTTCAGCGCAAGATCGTCTCGTTCGAAAGCCGCGAAGCGCCGGGCACGATCGTGATCGATACCGGCAACACCACGCTCTACTACGTGCTGGGCCAGGGCCGCGCCATTCGCTATGGCGTGGGCGTCGGCCGAGAGGGCTTCACGTGGTCGGGCGTGCAGACCGTCTCGCGCAAGGCGGCGTGGCCCGACTGGCATCCGCCGGCGGAGATGATCGCACGCCAGCCGTATCTGCCGCGGTTCGTTGCGGGCGGTCCGGGAAATCCGCTGGGCGCTGCTGCGATGTATCTCGGCACCAGCTCCTATCGCATTCATGGCACCAACGATCCCTCGACCATCGGAAAGTTTGTCTCCAGCGGCTGCATCCGCCTGACCAATGAGGACGTGCAGGATCTGGCCAGCCGCGTCACCGTCGGCACCAAGGTGATCGTGCTGCCGAAGAGCAGCCGTCTCGAAGCGGGTGTGAGCAAGGAACGAGTGGTGCCGAGGGCAGGCGCGCCGAAGCCGCTTCGCGTCAGCGACACGGTGCCGCACACGTCACATAACGTCAAATTGTCCGGATTGTATTGAGCGAAAATTTGAGCATGCAGTGTAGCGGATGGACCGAGGCTGAAGGGGGCATGATGCGTCAGGGAAAGTTGTATTACCGATCGATGGCGGCTGCCGTCGCGATTGGGCTTGTCGCGTTAGCCGGTGCACCCTCAGCGCATGCCCGCGATTTTTTCTCGTCCTTCTTCGGCGGCGCCTTCAATGATAACGCGCATCCAAGCCCGCCGCCGGAGTCGATGCCGTTCGCTTCTCCGTTCGGTGACGGCCAGCAGCCAAACCGGCGCGTCAACATCTATGGCGGCAGCTACAGCGGCGGATCGACGACGTACTGCGTGCGGACTTGCGATGGCCGTTACTTCCCCGTCACCGCATCCGACGGGCAGAGCAAAGCGGAGGCCTGCAAGAGCTTCTGTCCTGCGACCGAGACGAAAATCTATCACGGCGGCTCGATCGACAACGCGTCGAGCGATACCGGCCGATCCTATTCGGATCTGCCGAACGCGTTCCGCTATCGCAAGGAGCTTGTCGCCGGCTGTACCTGTAACGGCAAGGATTCCGTCGGACTGGCACCGGTGAAGATCGAAGACGATCCGACCCTGCGCAGTGGCGACATCGTCGCCGGCGCGGATGGCCTGATGGTTGCGGGCTATAGCCGCCGCAGCGCTGCGCTGAATTTTACGCCGGCACCGAAATCCGTTCGCGCGAAATTCGAACGGCTGCCTGTCGTCGCTGCGCAGTAAGCATGACCATGATCGTTGTTCCCTAAAGGGAACCAAACCTCAGCGGAATTGTTGACGTGCCGGGATACGGGACATGGCTCTCGCACCCAGCCGAACCGATCATGAGGGGTTACCATGTCTCTGCTTATCAGTATCCTGATCACGTTTCTTGTCGTTATTCTCGTTCTTTATCTCGTCAATCTCCTGCCGATCGACGGCCGCGCCAAGCAGATCGTGCGTGCCATTGTCATTATCATCGGCATTATCTCGATCCTGAAATATCTCGCGGTGTTCTAGAGCGCGGTTCGTCCTTGCAACGAGCGCAGCGACTTGTTGCTCTGGATTGCTTCGCTCTGCTCGCAATGACGCAAATCTCGAGGCAAACAAAAACCCCGGCATCGCGCCGGGGCTTTTCCTTTAGGAGGCTAACCTTGCTTACTTCAGCGTCTTGAACCAGTCGTCCACGTCCTTGTGAATCTGGTCCTTGGCGAAGCCGTAACGCTGCTGGAGCTTGCCTTCGAGCTGCTCGCGGCGGCCCTCGATGACGTCGAGATCGTCGTCGGTGAGCTTGCCCCATTTTTCCTTGGCGGCGCCCTTGAACTGCTTCCAGTTACCTTCAACGCGGTTCCAATCCATCGTTATCCTCCAGTGTTGGAAAGACGGATAACGATGCGATGGCGCGAACGTTCCTGCGGGAACTGCGGCGAAGTGGCGTCATTCCGCCGCGAGAAGAACGATACGCATTTGAGTCGGCCTGAATCAAAAACCCCGGCGCGAGCGCCGGGGTTCTCGTCTTCATATCAATGGTCCGTGGGTCAGCCTGCCGCTTTCGCTTCCTTGCGGCGCGCATGCAGGATGAACTCGGTGTAGCCGTTCGGCTGCTCGCGGCCCTTGAAGATCAGGTCGCAGGCGGCCTGGAATGCCACGCCGTCGAACTTCGGCGCCATCGGCTTGTAGAGCGCATCGCCTGCGTTCTGCTTGTCCACGATCGCGGCCATCCGCTTCAGGGATTCCATCACCTGATCCTTGGTAACGACGCCCTGATGCAGCCAGTTGGCGAGATGCTGTGCGGAGATGCGCAGCGTGGCGCGGTCTTCCATCAGGCCGACATCGTGAATGTCCGGCACCTTGGAGCAGCCGACGCCCTGATCGATCCAGCGCACCACATAACCGAGGATGCCCTGGCAGTTGTTGTCGATCTCCTGCTTGACGTCGTCCGGCGCCCAGTTCGACTGCGAGACCGGAATGGTCAGGATGTCCGACAGCTTCGCCTTCGGACGGCTCTTCAGTTCCTTCTGGCGCGCGCCGACGTCGACCTGATGATAGTGCAGGGCGTGCAGCGTCGCGGCGGTCGGCGAGGGCACCCACGCGGTGGAAGCACCGGCCTGCGGATGCGCGATCTTCTGCGCCAGCATGTCGGCCATCTTGTCCGGTGCCGCCCACATGCCCTTGCCGACCTGGGCGTGACCCGGCAGGCCGTTGGCCAGACCGGTGTCCACGTTCCAGTCCTCGTAGGCCTTGATCCAGGGCTGCGCCTTCATGTCGTTCTTGCGGATCATCGGGCCCGCTTCCATCGACGTATGGATTTCGTCGCCGGTGCGATCGAGGAATCCTGTGTTGATGAAGCAGATGCGCTGCGCGGCATTCTGGATACACGCCTGGAGGTTCACCGTGGTGCGGCGCTCCTCGTCCATGATGCCGACCTTCATGGTGTTGGCCGGAAGGCCGAGCATCTTCTCGACGCGGCCGAACAGATCGACGGTCAGCGCGACTTCGTCCGGACCATGCATCTTCGGCTTGACGATATAGACCGAGCCCTTGCGGCTGTTCTTCAGCTTGGTCTTGCCCTTCAGGTCGTGAAGCGCGAGCAGACCGGTGACGGCGGCATCGAGAATGCCTTCCGGAATTTCCTCACCCGAACTATCGAGCACGGCATCGGTGAACATGTGATGGCCGACGTTGCGGATCAGCATCATGCTGCGGCCGTGCAGCTTCACTTCGCCCTTGCCGTCTGCCGCGGTGTAGACACGGTCGGCATTGAGCGCGCGGGTCAGGGTCTTGCCGCCCTTCTCGAAATCGGCTGACAGCGTGCCGTCCATCAGGCCGAGCACGTTGCGATAGACCAGAACCTTGTCCTCGGCATCGACGGCGGCAACCGAGTCTTCCATGTCGAGAATGGTCGAGACGGCCGATTCCAGAATCATGTCGGCGACGCCGGCCGGATCGTCCTTGCCGATGGTGTTGTTGCGGTTGATCTGCACATCGATGTGCATGCCGTTGTTGACCAGCAGGATCGAGGTCGGCGAGGCGGCATCGCCCTGATAGCCGACGAGCTGGGCCTTGTTCTTGAGCGCGGTGGCGTTGCCGCTCTTGAGCTTGGCGGCGAGCTGGCCGTGCTCGATGTGATAGCCGGTGACGTCGCTGTGGTTGCCGGTTGCGAGCGGCACGGCGGAATCGAGAAACGCCTTGGCTTTGGCGATGACCTTGTCGCCGCGTGCCTTGTTGTAGCCCTTGCCGCCTTCGCTTGGATCGTGCGGGATCGCATCGGTGCCGTAGAGCGCATCATAGAGGCTGCCCCAGCGGGCGTTCGCCGCATTCAGCGAATAGCGCGCATTGGTGAGCGGCACCACAAGCTGCGGCCCGAACATCGAGGCGAGTTCTTCATCGACATTCGCGGTCTGCACTTCCTTGGCGGCGGGCTCCGGCAGCAGGTAGCCGATCTCCTTGAGGAAGGCGGTGTAGGCATTCATGTCGAACGCCTTGCCCTTGTTCGCCTTGTGCCAGCCGTCGATCTTGGCCTGCAGCGCATCGCGGGTGGCGAGCAGCTCGCGGGTCCGGGGGGCCAGATCCTTGACGATTCCGGCAAGGCCCGCCCAGAAGGCGTCGGCCGATACGCCGGTACCGGTGGTTGCTTCCTTGGCAATGAAGTCGAACAGAACAGGAGCGATCTTCAGACCGCTGGCGTCGATACGTTTCATGATAAATCTCGCGGAACACGGCGAAAACGGTGCCGTCCTGGGCTTCAGGATGAGGTGATGGGATACCGCTTAAGGCGGAAAGACTGGCCACTTTTAACGCCAAATCCAAGCAAAAGAGAAGTCCCTTCCCCGGCCCGAACGGCGCACGCCGTGACCGCCGGTTTAGGCAGCCGCGACGGGTCTTGCTGCGGGATACAGCCTGGGTTGGCGGTAATTTCGCTCTGCGAGACAGGCGAGGCAAAGCGGCCGTGGTGACGGCCGCGGCCTTGGCGGTTGTGCCTCGGACGTCAGATATTGGCGGCGAGATCGACGAGTTCGCCGAACAGGACGCCGGTATTCGCCAGCAGCCGTTCGATTTCGTCGGCCGCGTCCGCCACCGAACGTGCCGACGTGTCGATGGTCAGTTCGGCGTTGGCAGGCGGCTGATAATCGTTGGCGATGCCGGTGAAGCTCGGCAGGTTGCCGGCGCGTGCCTTTGCGTAGTGGCCCTTCGGATCGCGGCTTTCGCAAACCTCGGCCGGTGTCGCGACATAGACCTCCCGGAACAGGTCGTCGGCGATGTGCCGCGCCTGTGCCCGGTCGTCGCTGGAGGGAGAAACGGCGGCGACAATGGCGATATGGCCGTTGCGCGCCAGATGCGTCGCCACCTCGGCAAGGCGGCGGATGTTTTCCGTGCGGTCGGCGTGCGAGAATCCGAGGTCGCGGTTGAGGCCTGCGCGCACGGTGTCGCCGTCGAGCAGGACCGGCGAGCCGCCGCGCGTGAACAGCTTGCGTTCGAGCGCGCGCGCCAGCGTTGATTTTCCCGAACCCGGCAATCCGGTCAGCCAGACCACGGCGCCGCCATGGCCGAAGCGTGCGGAGCGCTCATCCGGCCGCAGCGCGGATTCGACCGGCACGATATCGACCGGCTCGGCGCGCTGTCCGGAATCGACGCTGAGCACCAGGCCGCCACCGGCGATCCGGCCGTTCACCTCAATCACAAGGCGTCCGGTGCGCGGATTGTCCGTGTAGGGGTCGGCCGCAACGGGCTTCGCCAGCGCGATGTCGATCTCGCCGACATGATTGCGCGCAATCGCAGAGGTCTCGACGCTGGCGAGTTCGCCGGGATCGACAGCCTTGTTGATCTCGACGATGGTGGCGCGGGTCTCCATGGTGCCGAGGCGGACCAGCACCGACATGCCCGCTTTCAGCGGCGTGTCGTGCAGCCAGAAAATGCGTGCGTGAAGCCGACGGGTGTCGCGGGGCGTGGCATGCGAATGCGCGATGATATCGCCGCGCTCGAGAAACAGTTCGCGGTCCAGCGTGATGCCGACCGAGCGGCCTGCACCTTGCCGTGCGAGCAGCGGGGTCTGCGGCCAGCTCTCGACCGACTTGACCTTGGCCACCTTGCCTGCGGGCATGATGACGATTTCATCACCGGTGCCGATGTTGCCGGATTCGACGCGGCCGGCGACGATGCGGCGGTCGTCGAACTTGTAGATCGCCTGCACCGGAAACCGCAGCGTCAGTTCGTCGAGCGGGCGCGCCGGGGTCAGCGCATCGAGCGCTTCGACCACCGTGGGTCCGCTGTACCACTTGATGTTGGGCGTTCGTTCGGCAACGCCGTCACCGTCGCGTGCCGAAATCGGCACAATGGCGGTCGGTGTGACGCCGAGGCCGGTGAGATGCGCGGAAATCTCGTCGCTGATCTCCTTGAAGCGCGCCGCGCTGTAATCGACCCGGTCCATCTTGTTGACGACGATGGCAACCTGTTTGACGCCGAGCAGATGCAGCAGATAGCCGTGACGGCGGGTCTGGTCGCGCACGCCTTCGAGCGCGTCGATGATGAGCACTGCTGCATCGGCCTGCGAGGCACCGGTGATCATGTTGCGCAGGAATTCGGCGTGGCCCGGCGCGTCGATCAGCACGACATCGCGCGAGGGCGTGCGGAAACGGATCTGTGTGGTGTCGATGGTGATGCCCTGGTCGCGCTCGGTCTGCAATGCGTCAAGCAGGAACGACCATTCGAACGGCATGCCGCGCCGCGCGCTGACGGCTTTCAGCATCTCGAGCTTGCCGTCGGGCAGGCTGCCTGTTTCATGCAGCAGGCGTCCGACCAGCGTTGACTTGCCGTGATCGACATGTCCGACGATGACGATGCGGACCTGAGGACGGGTCGCACTATGCGGCGCGGGGGCAATTGAAGCCTTGGATACAGCGATGTTCATCGGGGCGCTCATCTAACGTCAGAGATAACCGGCGACACGAAGCCGCTCGAAGGCATCTTCGGTTTCGTGGTCGAGCGCGCGTCCGGCGCGCTCCGGCACTTTCGTGGCTTTCAGTTCGGCCAGGATTTCGTCGATGTTCGAGGCGTTCGATACAACTGGATTGGTGATGTCCTGATCGCCGAGCGAGCGGTAGCGCTTGCCGTTATTCGACAGATAGAGCGGGATGATCGGAATGTTTTCGCGCTGGGTGTAGGCCCAGATGTCTTCCTCGGTCCAGTGCAGGATCGGATGGATGCGCAGATGCGCGCCCTGCGGCGGCGAGGCATTGAAATGGTCCCAGAATTCCGGGGGCTGATCGCGCACGTCCCAGCCGCCCTCAAGCCCGCGCGGCGAGAACACGCGCTCCTTGGCGCGCGTCGCTTCTTCGTCGCGGCGGATGCCGGCGATCAGTCCGTCGAAGCCATATTTGGCGAGGGCCAGCTTCAGGCCTTCGGTCTTGCGCGCGGCGGAGCGGGCGGCTGGCGGCAGTGTCGGATCGATCTCTTCGATCGGCGGGCAGTAATCCACCTTGAGATCGAGGCCCCATTCCTTCGCGTACTGATCGCGAAAGGCGTACATCTCGGGAAATTTCTTTTGCGTGTCGACGTGCAGCGCCGGGAACGGCACCTTGCCGAAGAACGCCTTGCGCGCCAGCCAGATCATCACATTGGAGTCTTTGCCGAGCGACCAGAGCAGCGCGAGCTTCTTCAGCCGCGCGAAGGCTTCCCGGAAAATGTAGATGCTCTGTGCTTCGAGCTCATCGAGATGGTCCATGGAAGGCACGGACAATTTCGAAGGTGTGGAAGAAGTCGCCATGACGTTACTCCATCCCGGACGCGAACGGCGTCCATAGGCCATCGGTTTCGCGGGATACAGCGGCCCTCAGACGCGACGGATCGCCATCCAGATGTGTCATGAGAAGATGCATCTCTTTTGCGCGCTGTTTGTGGTACCAAATTCTAATTTTGCGGCGCAGCGTAGAAGAAATAATTTTCTCTTTATGCCGCTTGCAAGATACATAAATAGAAAATAATTTCAGTCAACCCTGTAAATGGGGAAGCGGAGTTTCGCATGCGGTTTCTGCCGGTATTCCTTGATCTGCAAGCCGGTCCCATCGTTCTGGTGGGGGAAGGCGAGCCTGCACAGGCAAAATTACGCCTGTTGCTGGCGGCGGATGCACGCGTGCGCTGGTACGCGACCGACGGCCATCATGATGTCTCGCGGCTCGATGCCGCGTCGGCTGAGCGCATTGAGCGCGCCGCCGGCGATCCGCTCGCCGCCGATCTCTCCAATGTCATTGCAATTCTCTGCGCAGGCGCGGGCGACACTGGCCATGCCATGGCGGTGCGTGCGCGCTCGCTCGGCATTCCCGTCAATGTGATGGATGAAGCCGCGCATTCCACCTTTATTGTCCCTGCCATCGTCGATCGCGGCGATGTCGTCGTCGCTGTCGGCACCGGCGGCGCATCGCCTGTGGTCGCGCGCCGCGTGCGCGAGCGCATCGAGGCGCTGCTGCCTGCGCGCATCGGCGATCTCGCGTCGTTTGCCGGACGCTGGCGTGACTCGATCAAGTCGCGGCTCCCCGATCTCGCCATGCGCCGGCTGTTCTGGGAGCGCGTGATCGACGGACCGATCGGGGCGGACGTTCTTGCAGGACGCACGCAGGACGCCGAGCGCAAGCTGATCTCGATTCATGATCCGGTGGCATTCGCGGCGAGCGGCGGCGAAGGTTTTGTCACGCTGGTCGGCGCAGGACCGGGCGATCCGGATTTGCTGACGGTCAAGGCGCTGCGCGCGCTGCAGGATGCCGACGTGGTGTTCTACGACGATCTGGTGACTCCCGAGATTCTCGATCGTGTGCGCCGCGACGCCGCGCGGGTGCCGGTGGGCCGCCGTGTCGGCAAGCCCGGCATCGGACAGGACAAGATCCATCGCCTGCTCATCGAAGCGGCGCAGTCCGGCAAGCGCGCTGTGCGTCTCAAGGGCGGCGATCCCTTCATCTTCGGGCGCGGCGGCGAAGAGATCGCGGCGCTGCGTGCGGCAGGTGTGGCTTACTCTGTTATTCCCGGCATCACAGCCGGTCTGGGCGCCGCAGCCCAGTCCGAAGTGCCGCTCACCTATCGCCAGGAAGCGCTGCGCATCACGTTCCTTACCGCCCACAAGGCGGAGGACGCCGGCAACGTCGACTGGTCCGCGCTGACCGACACCAAGATGACCGTCGTGGTCTACATGGGCATGACGGCCGCACCGACCATTCGCGAAGGCCTGCTGGCTGCTGGACGCTCGCCCGAAACGCCGGTGGGTGTGTTCGCGCGCGCGACGCGGCCGGACGCCAAGGCCGTGGTTGGCAAGCTTCGCGATCTGCCTGCGCTCGCCGAACAGGTCGAGCGCGGTCCTGCAATCCTGATTATCGGCGACGTCGTCGCTCGATCCGCCCCGTGGCGCAATGCGAACCCGGATGACCTCATCTCTGACCTATTAATGGCTGCCGAATGACCTCACCTCTGCAACAGAAAATCAAAATCACCGGCCCGTCCATCGTCACCGCCAACCGCACCGGCGATGGAGCCGTGATCTATCGCACCGTTTCTCATGGCTGGTCGGTCAGGCTGTCCGACGCCGCCATCGTCCGGAACGCAGATGATGCGCGCGCCCTGCTCGCTGAATCGGTCGCCGACGATGTCGGCGCCGTAGGCGCCTACATTGCGCCGGTGGAAATCGGCGAGGATGGCATCCAGCCGGGCAATCTGCGCGAGAAAATCCGCCAGCAAGGCGTCACCATCGATCTTCTCGTTTCGGCCTGAGCCGCGACCCTTCAAGGCAATCGTTATGTACGCTTACGACGAACTCGACCGGACCATCGTCAACGAACGCGTCCTGGAATTCCGTGACCAGGTGGCGCGCCGTCTGTCCGGCGAACTGACGGAAGACGAATTCAAGTCGTTGCGCCTGATGAACGGCGTCTATCTGCAACTGCACGCCTACATGCTGCGGATCGCGATCCCGTACGGGACCCTGTCGTCGAAGCAGATGCGCGCGCTGGCGCATGTCGCGCGCAAGTATGACCGCGGCTACGGCCATTTCACCACCCGGCAGAATATCCAGTACAACTGGATCAAGCTCGCTGAACTCCCCGACGCGCTGGCGGATCTCGCCGAGGTCGGCATTCACGGCATGCAGACCTCGGGCAACTGCATCCGCAACGTGACCTCCGACCAGTGGGCGGGCGTGGCGCCGGGCGAAGTCGAGGACCCGCGCATCTGGGCGGAAATCCTGCGGCAGTATTCGACGCTGCATCCGGAGTTCTCGTTCCTGCCGCGCAAGTTCAAGTTCGCCATCACCGCAAGCGAACACGATCGCGCCGCGATCAAGGTTCACGACATCGGCCTGCGCATTCACAGGAATGCCGCGGGCGAAACCGGCTTCGAGGTGCTGGTCGGCGGCGGTCTTGGCCGCACGCCGTTCATCGGCAAGACCATCAACGAATTCGTCAGCCACCGCGACATCCTGAGCTATGTCGAGGCGATCCTGCGCGTCTACAACCAGTATGGCCGCCGCGACAATATCTACAAGGCGCGCATCAAAATCCTGGTCCACGAGCTTGGAATCGAGAAATTCAAGCGGGAGGTCGAGGAGGAGTGGGTGCAGATGCGCGACGGCGCGCTGGCGCTCGACGAGGCCGAAATCGAGGATATCCGCTCGCGCTTCTTCTATCCGAAGTACGAAAAGCTCTCAGACACGCCGGACGAGTTGAAGAAGGCGCTGCAAAATCCGAATTTCGAGGCCTGGTACAAGAACTCCGTCGCTGAGCACAAGCAGCCCGGTTACGGCATTGTCACGCTGTCATTGAAGCCGGTCGGCGGTCCTCCGGGCGATGCGACCGCCGAGCAGCTCGATGAGATCGCCGATCTCGCCGACAAATATTCGTTCGGCGAAATCCGCGTCGGTCACGAGCAGAATCTGGCGCTGCCGCATGTCGCCAAGCGCGATCTGCCGGCGCTGTGGCGTGCGCTCGACAGGATCGGCGTCGCGACGCCGAACGTGAATCTCGTCACCGATATCATTGCCTGCCCCGGTCTCGATTACTGCTCGCTCGCCAACGCGCGTTCGATTCCGATCGCACAGGAGATCACCCGTCGGTTCGCCAACCACGACACGGCGAACCTGATCGGCCGGCTGCACATCAATATCTCCGGCTGCATCAATGCCTGCGGTCATCACCACGTCGGCCATATCGGCATTCTCGGCGTCGAAAAGAACGGCGAGGAATTCTACCAGATCACCATCGGCGGCCGCGCCGACGAGAATGCCGTGCTCGGCAACCTCGTGGGGCCTGCGGTGCCGTTCGATCAGGTGGCCGATGTGATCGAGGACATTGTCGAAGCCTATCTGGCGCTGCGCCAGCGTCCTCAAGAGCTGTTCGTCGATGCGGTGAAGCGTCTGGGCGTCGAGCCTTTCAAGGAGCGGGTCTATGCCACTCGTTAAGGGCAACGCCATCGTCACCGACGAATTCGTGCATCTTGCCGACGACGCGGAGATTCCCGCGGACGGCGCGGTGCTGGTTCCCGCCGAGCGCTTCCTGAAAGATCCGGAAGCCGCGCTGTCGCGCAGCGGCAAGACTGGCGTGATCTGGCCGAACAACCGCGACGTCGACGATCTCTTGCCATATCTCGGCAGACTGGCGGCGGTGGCGCTGGTGTTTCCGGTGTTCCGGGACGGCCGCGCCTACACGCAGGCGCGCCTGCTGCGGGAGCGTTACAAGTTTCGCGGCGAGCTGCGCGCCACCGGTCAGGTGCTGCGCGATCAGTTCGTGTTCATGCTGCGCGCCGGGTTCGATGCGTTCGAAGTGAAGAAGCAGAGCGACGCCGAAGCTTTCGCCATCGTCGCGAAGCGTTACTCGGTGTTCTATCAGCCGACTGGCGACGGCCGCGTCACGGCGTTTCATCGCCGGCTGATGCATCTGCCGGAAGGAGTACGCTCATGACCGTTGCCGCACCGTCCTTCCTGTCGCCGTCATCCGCGACGCCGTCGTCATCGCTGATTGTTGCGGAGGCGGCCGAACTCGACCGCGCGCTCGCCAAGGCATCGCCGGGAGAGATCATCGCGGCTGCCATCAAGGCTGTCGGCCGCGATAAGCTGGCGGTGGTGTCGTCATTCGGCACCGAGTCGGCGGCGCTGCTGAAGATCGCAGCGGATGTCGATCCGGCGATCCCGGTAGTATTTCTCGACACCGGCTGGCTGTTCGAGGAAACGCTGGCCTATCGCGAGACGCTCACGAAGCTGCTTGGGCTGACCGATGTGCGCACGATTCATCCGCTGACGGAGACGCTCGATCGGGAGGACAAGGATCGCGACCTGTGGTTCTCAAACCCCGATCAGTGCTGCTTCATCCGCAAGGTTGAACCGCTGGCGCGTGCGCTGTCGTCGTTCGACGGATGGATCAACGGCCGCAAGCGGTTCCAGGGCGGCGACCGCGCCACAATTCCGGTGGTCGAGGCCGACGGCGCGCGGTTGAAGTTCAATCCGCTTGCGAATGCGACGCTGGATGAACTGAAAGCGCTGTATGCAACAATGAATCTGCCGCCGCATCCTTTGGTCGCATCCGGCTTCACCTCGATCGGGTGTATGCCTTGCACCAGCCGAACGCTTCCCGGCGAGGATCCGCGCGCGGGCCGCTGGCGCGACCGAGGCAAGACGGAGTGCGGGATTCACGTCACCAAAACTTCGTAAAATTTTGCCTTCTTGAAAATCGCGATTTCTTGGAACGTTTGTCCAGCATCCTTGCTAAGAATGAAATCCGGTTTCGTTGACATAACCACGCGAGTTCCAGAGTTTCACGCCTTCCCTGATGGCGATGATGTCGTCAGTTCGAATGGAGTTTGAAATGGTTCGCCCCAATTCAGTGATTAGCCGTCTTCTGGTGATCGGAAGTCTGGTCTGGGCAGGCTCGGCGCTTGCCGCGGATGTGTCGCTGCTCAATGTGTCGTACGATCCGACGCGCGAGCTCTATGGTGATTTCAACAAGGCGTTCGCTGCCGCGTATCAGAAGGACACCGGCAAGAGCATCGAGATCAAGCAGTCGCATGGCGGCTCGGGCTCGCAGGCCCGTTCGGTGATCGACGGTTTGCAGGCCGATGTGGTGACGCTGGCGCTCGCCTATGACATCGATGCGATCGCGGGCAAGGGGCTGCTGAAGAAGGACTGGCAGAAGAGCCTGCCGCAGAATTCGTCGCCGTACACCTCGACCATCGTGTTCCTGGTGCGCAAGGGTAATCCGAAGGGCATCAAGGACTGGGACGATCTGATCAAGAGCGGCGTGCAGGTCATCACGCCGAACCCGAAGACCTCCGGTGGCGCGCGCTGGAATTATCTCGCGGCGTGGGGCTACGCACTGAAGAAGTACGGCTCCGAGGACAAGGCAAAGAAATTCGTCGGCGATATCTTCAAGAACGTGCCGGTGCTCGATACCGGTGCTCGCGGCTCGACCGTGACGTTCGTCGAGCGCGGCGTCGGTGACGTGCTGCTGGCCTGGGAAAACGAAGCGTTCCTCGCGGTGAAGGAATTCGGCAAGGACAAGTTCGAGATCGTGGCGCCGCCGCTGTCGATCCTGGCCGAGCCGCCGATCGCGGTGGTGGACACTGTTGCTGACAAGAAGGGCACCCGCGCCGCTGCTGAAGCCTACCTGAAATACTGGTACACCAAGGAAGGCCAGGAAATTGCGGCGCGGAATTTCTATCGCCCGCGCGACGCAGCGGTCGGCGAGAAATATGCGGACGCCTTTGCAAAGGTTGACCTTTTTACCATCGACGACGTGTTCGGCGGCTGGACCAAGGCGCAAAAGGAGCACTTCGGTGAAGGCGGTGTTTTCGATCAGATCTACAAGAACTGATCTGATCGCGGAGTGATGGGGGCATCGTGAGCGGAGGAGCAGGACGACGACGGACATTGCCGGGTTTTGGCCTTACCATGGGGCTGACGCTGACGTGGCTGTCGATCATTGTGCTGATTCCGCTCGCGGGCCTTTTCCTCAAGACCTCCGAACTGAGCCTGTTCCAGTTCTGGGACATTCTCACGGCCCGCCGCACGCTCAACGCGCTGAAGATTTCGTTCGGCCTCGCGTTCCTTGCCGCGCTCGTCAATCTCGTGATGGGCATGGTCATCGTCTGGGTGCTGGTGCGTTACAGGTTTCCCGGCCGCCGCATCTTCGATGCCATCGTCGATATTCCCTTCGCGCTGCCGACCGCGGTGGCCGGTGTCGCGCTGACGGCGCTGTTCGCGCAGAAGGGCTGGCTCGGTGCGCCACTGGCGGAGTGGGGCATCAAGGTCGCCTTCACGCCGATCGGCATTTTCGTCGCGATGATCTTCATCGGGTTTCCGTTCGTGGTCCGCACGGTGCAGCCGGTGCTGCTCGATCTCGAGGTTGAGGTCGAGGAAGCCGCCGCAAGTCTCGGCGCGTCGCGCTGGGACATCATCCGCCGCGTCATCCTGCCAAGCCTGACGCCGGCGATCCTGACCGGCTTCGCGCTCGCGTTCGCTCGCGCCGTTGGAGAATACGGCTCCGTGATCTTCATCGCCGGCAATCTGCCGAACGTCTCGGAGATCGCGCCGCTCTTGATCGTGATCCGGCTGTCGGAATTTCGTTATGCGGATGCGACGGCGATCGCCGTGATCATGCTGATCGTCTCGTTCCTGATCATCTTCACCATCAACCGCATTCAACGCTGGGCGCAAACCCGCGGCGTTGCGGTTTCGGTCTGAGCGGCGTCATGGTCAGCAAACACCGCACGTCTGCGCCCGCGCGTCAGGTTGGAACCGAGCCCGCTTGGGTGCGCTGGTTTCTCATCACCATTGCCGTCGGCTTCCTGACGATCTTTGTGGTGCTGCCGCTGGTCGTGGTGTTCACCGAAGCGTTCTCGAAAGGCATCGGCGCCTATCTCGCAGCGCTGTCCGATCCTGAAGCATTGTCGGCAATCCGGCTGACGCTGACCGTCGCCGCCATCTCGGTGGGGCTCAATCTCGTGTTCGGCGTGATCGCGGCCTGGGCCATCGCGAAGTTCGAATTCCGCGGCAAGGTCTTCCTGATCACCCTGATCGATCTGCCGTTCTCGGTCAGTCCGGTGATCTCGGGTCTGGTGTTCGTATTGCTGTTCGGCGCGCAGGGCTACTTCGGCACCTGGCTGATGGCGCATGGCGTCCAGATCCTGTTCGCGGTGCCTGGCATCGCGCTGGCGACGACCTTCGTGACGTTTCCGTTCGTGGCGCGCGAACTGATCCCGCTGATGCAGGAGCAGGGCACCCAGGAGGAGGAGGCGGCGATTTCGCTCGGCGCGTCCGGCCTGCGCACCTTCCTGCGGGTCACCATCCCCAACATCAAATGGGGCATCCTTTACGGCGTTTTGCTCTGCAATGCCCGCGCCATGGGCGAATTCGGCGCGGTTTCGGTGGTCTCGGGCCATATCCGCGGCGAGACCAACACCATGCCGCTGCTCGTCGAAATCCTGTACAATGAGTACCAGTTTGTGGCTTCGTTCGCGATCGCCTCGCTGCTCGCATTCCTGGCGCTCGTCACGCTGATCGTGAAAACGGTCCTCGAAAGCCATCTCGAAGAAGGACAGACCGCAAGTGACGATTGAAGTCCGCAACATCGTGAAGAAGTTCGGCACCTTTGCCGCACTCGATCATGTCGATCTCAAGGTTGCCACCGGCGAGCTGGTGGCGCTGCTCGGGCCGTCGGGATCGGGCAAGACCTCGTTGCTGCGTATCATCGCGGGTCTCGACTGGCCGGATGAGGGCTCGGTGATCTTCGACGGCGAGGATGCGCTGTCGCGCGGCGCGGGCGAGCGCCACGTCGGGTTCGTGTTCCAGCATTACGCGCTGTTCCGCCACATGAGCGTGTTCGAGAACGTCGCGTTCGGTCTTCGCGTGCAGCCGCGATCGGTCCGCAAGGACGAGGCGCACATCAAGAAGCGCGTAAAGGAGTTGCTCGATCTGGTGCAGCTCGACTGGCTGGCGGACCGCTATCCGAGCCAGTTGTCCGGCGGTCAGCGACAGCGCATCGCGCTGGCGCGTGCGCTCGCCATCGAGCCGCGCATCCTGCTGCTCGACGAACCATTCGGCGCGCTCGATGCCAAGGTGCGCAAGGAACTGCGCCGCTGGCTGCGCCAGCTCCATGACGAGATTCACGTCACGTCGATTTTCGTCACCCACGATCAGGAAGAGGCGCTGGAAGTCGCCAACCGCGTGGTGGTGATGGACAAGGGCAAGATCGAGCAGATCGGCACGCCCGGTGACGTTTACGACAATCCGGCCACCGCCTTCGTGCACGGCTTCATCGGTGAATCCATCGTGCTGCCGGTGCAGGTGGCGGACGGCAAGGTCCGCCTCGGCGATAAGGTGCTGAACCTCGAGCCGCGAGACGCCGCGTCCGGCCCGTCGAACCTCTTTATCCGCCGTCATGACGTGTCGATCGTGCCGAACGGCAGCGGCATCCTTGAGGGTGACGTCAAGTATGTGCGTGCGTTCGGCCCGACCCAGCGCGCGGATGTGGTGCTGCATAACGGCGCCAACGAGACCCTGATCGAGATCGATGCGCCGCGCGACCGCGACCTCAAGCCCGGCGATGTGGTCAGCCTGCAGCCGCGCCGCTACCGGCTGTTCCCGGCCGCCTCCTGAGCCTGGAAACTCACCCCGCGTTCACCTTTCAGCCACGGTTGGTGTGCAACAAACGCCGACCAATGGGTTGGGGGCTTCAGATGATACGCGTGGCGGGGGCCATTCTGGCGCTGGCGATTCTGGGGGGATGTTCGTCCGATAACGGGCCGTCCACCGAGCAGCCGGCGTTCTATCTCAGCATGGCCAATGCCGGTGCGAAGCTCGATCCCAACGTCGCGGCCTCGATGATCTCCGGCTACCGGCAGAACAACGGCCTCGGCGCGGTTCAGGTCGATCCCCTGCTGATGAAGGCCGCCGAGGCGCAGTCGAACGCCATGGGCGCCCGCAACAAACTCGATCACAACGTGGCGGGACCGCTCGACAAGCGCATCAAGGCCTCGGGTTTCGATGCCACCAAGGCGGTCGAAAACGTCTCGGCCGGTTATCACACCCTCGCGGAAGCCTTCTCGGGATGGCGCGACTCGCCGCCGCACAAGGCCAACATGCTAGCCAGCGGTGTCACAAAAATGGGCATTGCGGCGACTTATGTCCCGAACACCAAATACAAGGTGTTCTGGACATTGATCCTGGCCGCGCCGGATTCCAGATAGGCAGCCAGATAAAACTTCTGTGACGTTCCTCGCATTTTCGCCAATTGACGCGGCTGCGAACTGAGGCCACCGTGCTGCAACATCGGTTCCCTGCCGGTGTCGTCGAGTGATGGCCTATGGATCAGCTTTCCCCCCACAGAGAGACAGCCGTATCGATCCCCGCAGAGGCGCAGCGCGTGCTGGTCCTGCAAGGCGGGGGCGCGCTCGGCTCCTATCAGGCCGGGGCCTATCAGGCGCTCTGTCATCACGATTTCGAGCCGAAATGGATTGCGGGTATTTCGATCGGTGCGATCAACGCTGCGATCATTGCCGGCAATCCGAGAGAAAAACGGGTCGGAAAGCTCAAGGAGTTCTGGGAACTGGTGTCGTCGGGTTCGCCGATGCCCTGGGCTCCGCTCGTGCAGAGCGATCATGTGCGCTCGGTGTTCAACGAGACCAGCGCCGCGCTGATCGCGACCTTCGGCGTGCCGGGCTTTTTCACGCCGCGTTTTCCGCCGGCGCCGGTCTGGCCGCCGGGCAGCCCGCAGTCGCAGAGCTATTACGACACCACGCCGCTGCGCGGAACGCTGGAGCGGCTGGTGGATTTCGATCGCATCAACAATGACGGCGTGCGCCTGAGTGTCGGTGCGGTCAATATCAGGACGGGGAATTTCGAATACTTCGACAATCACGAGTTCAAGAAACGCGGCAAGAAAATCGGGCCGGAGCACATCATGGCCTCCGGCGCGTTGCCGCCGGGTTTCCCGCCCATCGAAATCGAGGGCGAGCATTACTGGGATGGCGGCATCGCTTCCAACACGCCGCTGGACTATGTGCTGGATGCCGAGACCAAGACCGATCTCCTGATTTTTCAGGTCGATCTGTTCAGCGCGCGCGGGCCGTTGCCGCAGTCGCTGGTCGAGGCGGCCGAGCGTGAAAAGGATATCCGGTATTCCAGCCGAACGCGCATGAATACCGACAAAGCCAAGCAGATTCACGATGCCAAGAAGGCCGTGCGCGAACTGATCGCCAAGCTGCCGGAGAGTTTCAAGGACGACCCGCTGGTTGCCACGCTCAACGAGGCGGCGAAGGAGAACACCGTGACGGTGGTTCACCTGATCTATCGCAGCAAGACGCATGAAGCCTCGTCGAAGGATTACGATTTCTCGCGGATCGGAATGGTCGAGCACTGGGCGGCGGGCGAGCGCGACGTCTATACCTCCATGTCTCATCCGGAATGGCTGAACCGGCCGCAATCCGGCGAGACCATGGTGACTTACGATCTTTGCGAAAACGGTTTGCAATACATCAAGCGGTAAACAGGAGCGAATAAATGGGTACTCTTTCCGGCAAGACGGCAGTGGTGACGGGTTCGACCAGCGGCATCGGCCTCGCATATGCGCGCGCCTTTGCCAGCGCGGGCGCGAATATCGTGATCAACGGCTTCGGTGTGCCGGCCGACATCGAGAAAGAGCGCTCGGCCATCGAGAAGGAGTTCGGCGTCAAGGCGGTTCATTCGCCCGCCGACATGACCAAGCCCGCGGAAATCGCCGAAATGATTGCGCTTGGCGAAAAGACGTTCGGCTCGGTGGACATTCTGGTCAATAACGCGGGCGTCCAGTTCGTCTCGCCGATCGAGGATTTTCCCATCGAGAAATGGGACATGATCATCGCGATCAACCTGTCGTCGGCGTTCCACGCCATTCGCGCCGCAGTGCCCGGCATGAAGAAGCGCGGCTGGGGCCGCATCATCAACACCGCGTCGGCGCACTCGCTGGTCGCTTCGCCGTTCAAGTCGGCCTATGTCTCCGCCAAGCACGGCATCGTCGGCCTGACCAAGACCGTGGCACTCGAAGTGGCGACCCACAAGATCACGGCCAACTGTATTTCGCCGGGCTATGTCTGGACGCCGCTGGTGGAAAAGCAGATTCCCGACACCATGAAGGCGCGCGGATTGACCAAGGAGCAGGTCATCAATGACGTTCTGCTCGACGCCCAGCCGACCAAGGAGTTCGTCACCGTCGATCAGGTTGCGGCGCTGGCGCTGTTTCTCACCAGCGACGCTGCGGCGCAGATCACCGGCGCGAACCTGTCGATCGATGGCGGCTGGACGGCGGAGTAATTATCGCCGTCGTTCCGGGGCGCGAGCATAGCGAGCGAGCCCGGAATCCAGATGCTATAAGTTCTGATGTCAGACTGATCGAGATTCCGGGCCCGCGCGAAGAGTGCGTCGCGGAATGACGGTTATGTTGAGAGCGCCTTCTTCCCGAACGCGAGAACGTGAAAGCCAAGGCGGTTTCTGGTGATCCAGAACAGCAGGATCGTCTCGAACACCAGTGCGATGGAGGTTGCGGCGGCAGCGCCGTAACCGCCGAAGCGCGGCACCAGCAAGACGCACAGCACGAGATTGACCAGGAACGCCAGCGCGTAGGCCAGCGCGCACATGTTCTGGTGCCCCAGCATGTTGAGCAGCCGTTCCACCGGACCGATGGCGGAACGTACGATCAGGCCGATGGCGGCGACGAACATGATGCCGTAGCCGGCGGTGAACTGCGGCCCGAACAGCCAGAGCAGCGGCTTGCCGAGCGCCAGCAGAACTGCGGTCGCCGCGAGCGACGGCCAGAAGGTCCACTTGATCGCATGGGCGATATAGGCCGACAGGCGTTCCTTGTCGCCGGATGCGTGATACTCGCTGAAACGGTGGGCCGTGGTCGCGGACATTGCGTAGTGAATGAACGACACCAGCGCGAGAGTCTTCACCACTGCGAAGTAGACGCCGACTTCCTCCGATGAGCGGAACTGCTGCAGCACCAGCACGTCGGTATAGGACAGCAGCAGGTAGAAGCCTTCGACCATCATGATCGGCAGCGACACCTTCAGCCAGCTCCGGACCTCATAGGCCTTCGGTCCGGCCTCGACGCTGGCAGTCAGGCGTCGGTTGAGAACGATCAACTGGCCGATCATCGCGATCCACACCGCTGCGGCGCTGGCGATCATCGCATCGGTCGCGTTGAGTTTCATGCCGAGCGCGACCGCGCCTGCGGTGAATCCGATAATCAGCGTCTGCCGTATGATGAACTGCGGCATCAGGCCGAGGCGCATCCAGTCGTAGGAGCGCGCGAGACCGTCCTGTGTGTTGGCGACGACGAAGGCGGGCAGGATAAGACAGCCGATGTAGAGCGGGATCTGGGTATGCGCATCGATCCAGGGCGACAGGATTTTCACCAGTCCCCCAAGCAACAGCGCGACGGTGGTGGAGGCCGCCAGCGTCATCCAGCGGCTGCCTGACAGGAATCCGCGCAGCAATGCGAGCTGTCCGCTGGCGCGATATTCGGGAATGATCTTCTGCGCGGACACCGCGATGCCAAAGTCCAGCACGCTGCCGAGCAGCAGAACCCAGGTCCAGACATAGACATAGATGCCGTAGTCCGAGCCGCCCATCCAGCGGGCGAGCAGCACCTGCGAGAAATAGGCGAGGCCGGCGCTCAGCACGCGAATGAGGAAGACAGTGCCGGCGAGGCGCTTGGTCAGCGAAGCTTCCGAGGTACCGGTGAGCACGTCGCGCAGCCTTGCGATGACACCCGCGGGTTTCGCTCCAGACGCGCGCTCAGCTTCCATGATGGCCACGGCATTCGATCCTGAGCCGCCAACTGGGCGGCAGGATGCGCCTTAGCAAGGATTCGTTAAGATTTGGTTGGATCGGGTAACCGGATGGTCAGCCTGAAAAGCCGCCGTCCTTCAGAAACGCCGCTTCTTCCGGCGTCGTGGTCCGTCCCAGCACCGTATTGCGATGAGGGAAGCGGCCGAACTTGCGGATGATGTCGGCGTGCAGCACCGCCCACTTCAGGCTGTCTGCGCCGAGCGGCGCGAACAGTTCGATGCTGCGCTCCTGATCGGCCATGTCCTCGGAATGCTCGAACGGCAGATAGATGAAGGCCCGCAAGCCCGTCTCGATGCGCTGGTCGCGCCCCTCCGCGATGGCGCGCGACGCAATGGTGCGGGCGAGAGCATCTGTCGAGAAGGCGCGCGGATCGTTGCGGAACATGTTGCGCGGAAACTGGTCGAGCACGATCAGCAGCGCCAGCGTGCCGTCATCGCTATCCTGCCACGCGCTGAGCTTGCCGTCGCGCGCCGCTTCCCATGTGCCCATGAAGCGGTCGCGCAGTTCCTGATCGAACGCATCGTCCTTGCCGTACCAGCGCTCGTATCCGGCATCGCGCCAGAAGGAGACGATGTCAGAGGGGGAGGAGATCATGAAGTATCTTTCGTCATTGCGAGCGAAGCGAAGCAATCCACGCTTTAACAAACATGGATTGCTTCGTCGCTATCGCTCCTCGCAATGACGGCAGTCGATCTCAGCTTGCCGCGGCCGCCGCCGCCTTCGGCTTCTCGTCGCGCAGCTCGCGGCGCAGGATCTTGCCGACATTGGTCTTCGGCAATTCCGTCCGGAACTCCACGTGCTTGGGCACCTTGTAGCCGGTGAGCTCGGTTGACGCGAACTTGATGATGTCCTGGGCGGTGAGGTTTGGATCCTTCTTGACCACGAAGGCCTTCACGGCCTCGGTCGACTTCGCATCCGGAACGCCGATCACCGCGCATTCGAGCACGCCCGGATGGCTCGCGATCACTTCCTCGACCTCGTTCGGATAGACGTTGAAGCCCGAGACCAGGATCATGTCCTTCTTGCGGTCCACGATCTTGGTGTAGCCGTCCGGCGACATGATGCCGATATCGCCGGTGCGGAAATAGCCGTCGGCGGTCATCACCTTCGCGGTTTCTTCCGGCCGGTTCCAGTAGCCCGCCATCACCTGCGGACCCTTGGCGCAGATCTCGCCGGGCTCGCCGAGCGGCACTTCGTTGCCGTCGTCGTCGCGGATCGACAGCCAGGTCGAGGGCACCGGAATGCCGATCGAGCCCGAGAACTTGTCGGTGTCAGCCGGGTTGCAGGTCAGCGTCGGCGAGGTCTCGGACAGGCCGTAACCTTCCGACAGCGCGACGCCGGTCACCTGCGTCCACTTGTCGGCCACCGGCTTCTGCACCGCCATGCCGCCGCCGAAGCAGCTCTTCAGCTTGGAGAAGTCGAGCTTGTCGAAGCCGGGCGTGTTGAGCAGGCCGTTGTAGAGCGTGTTCACCGCCGGGAAGCTGTTGACCTGATACTTCGACAGCTCCTTGACGAAGCCCGCCATGTCGCGCGGGTTCGGGATCAAAAGGTTCACGCCGCCGGCACGCACCGCCAGCAGGTAACACGCGGTCAGCGCGAAGATGTGATAGAGCGGCAGCGCGCAGACGATGAAGAGCTGATCGACAATCGGCGGCTTCTTGAGCGCGGGTTGCAGCCACGCATCGTTCTGCAACACGTTGGCGAGAATGTTGCGGTGGAGCAGTGTCGCGCCCTTGGACACGCCGGTGGTGCCGCCGGTGTATTGCAGGAACGCAACGTCATCGCCGGTCAGTGTCGGCTTGTTCAGCTTCAGCTTGCGGCCTTGCGCCAGCGCATCGTTGAACGACACCGCGCTCGGGATCGAGTAGGCCGGAACCATCTTCTTCACGTTGCGCACGACGAAGTTGACGATGACGCCCTTGAAGCCGAGCAGGTCGCCCATCGAGCCGATGATGACGGTTTTGACGCTGGTGTTCGGCAACACCTTCTCCAGTGTGGTCGCGAAGTTTTCCAGCAGCAGGATGGCTTCGGCGCCGGAGTCCTTGAGCTGGTGCTCGAGTTCGCGCGGCGTGTAGAGCGGGTTGACGTTCACCACGGTGTAGCCGGCGCGCAGGACCGCCGCCGTGCTGACGGGATTCTGCAGCACGTTCGGCATCATGATGGCGACGCGTGCGCCCTTCTTCAGGCCCTTGCTCTGCAGGTAGGCGCCGAGCGCCGCCGACATCTCGTCGAGGTCGCGGTAGGTGATCGACTTGTCCATGCAGATGAAGGACTTGCGATCGGCGAACTTCTTGAAACTCTCTTCGAGCAATTCCACCAGCGACGGATACTGGTTAACGTCGATATCGGCGGGCACGCCGGCCGGATATTGCTTGAGCCAGATACGTTCCATGATTTCTCCCCTCGGCTTGTTTCCTGACGGCCCCCGTCTTGTGGCGGGGTGCGCGGACTATGTTTCAAGTATTGAAATAAGTATTGAGCGAAGCCGCAGGCCATAGCAAGCCTGTGCGTGGTAACGACGCACTTTAGGGGCTCTAAACGCGGGCGTGCGCCCGCTCACGTATGCGATTTCGCAAGGCACAAATCACAGCCGGGTGAGTGCGTTAACCGCGCGGCGCGGCGTCTGGCTTTTGCTGGGCGGCAGGCTTGGCCGCCGGTTTGGCAGCGGGAGCGGCCGCAGGTTTGGCTGCTGAACTGGCCGCAGCCGGCTTTGCTGCCGCGGGCTTGGCCGCTGCAGGTTTTGCTGCCGCCGGTTTGGCTGCCGTGTCCGGCTTCTTGTCGGCTTTCGGCGCGCCGGCCGGTTTGGCGGCAGGAGCCACCGCAGCGGCCTTCGGCTTTGCGGCCGCAGCCGCCGGCTTCGCGGCGGGTTTGGCGTCCTTTTTGTCCGGCTTGGCGGCCTCGGCCTCCGGCTTGGCAGCCAGCTTGGCCGCCTTGGCGCCCTTCTTCCGCTTTGCCACGGAGGCCGCCTGATTGGCGGCTTCGGCGGCGTCGGCCTCCAGAATGGCGGCGCCGGTGCGGGCCGGGCCGGTATAGA
Organism: Afipia sp. GW823-FHT06G09; assembly: GCF_058794875.1. NCBI lineage: Bacteria > Pseudomonadati > Pseudomonadota > Alphaproteobacteria > Hyphomicrobiales > Nitrobacteraceae > Afipia > Afipia sp. GW823-FHT06G09. The sequence continues at coordinate 526,037 of NZ_JBXAHF010000003.1, read as the reverse complement.
CGATCACGGGCGTTGCCGCGGCCGCGGGCATCGCGAGCAGGTCGGACACCTTCATGGTGGGCCCCTGAAGGCCGGCGGTGAACATCGATACGCCGGAGTCATTGCCGCCGTTGTTGTCCGCCACAATATCCGGATCGTCTTCCTCGTTCTCGGCGGCCGGACGCTTGCGCTTCGGTCCGCACATCTCGTCGCGCAGGTTCGGCGGCGAAGCGTCGATCGGGGCCAGCGCGTCGACGGTGCCGAGCGACGGCTTCAGCCAGGACAGCTTGTTGCCGCCGAAGCCGCGTTCGAGCAGTTGCGCCGCTTTCGCCGCACGCTGCGCGGACGACTGCGCGCCCAGCACCACGGCGATCAGCCGCTTGTTGTTGCGTGTCGCGGTCGCGACAAGGTTGAAGCCCGAGGCGCAGATGAAACCGGTCTTCATGCCGTCGGCGCCGGGATAACGGCCGATCAGCTTGTTGAAGTTCGCGGTCACGCGGCGACCGAACTTGATGGCCGGAATGTGCATGAAATATTCGTACTCGGGCAGATCGCGGATGATCGCGCGGGCCAGAATGCCGAGGTCGCGGGCCGAAGTGATCTGTCCTTCCGCCGGAAGGCCGTTCGGATTGACGTAGCTGGTCTGCGTCATGCCGAGCCGCTGCGCGGTCTTGTTCATTTCGGCGGAGAAGCCGTCGATCGATCCGCCGACGCCTTCGGCGATGACAACGGCAATGTCGTTGGCCGACTTCACCATCATCATCTTGAGCGCATTATCGAGCGTCACCTGCGTGCCGGGCCGGAAGCCCATTTTCGAGGGCGCTTGCGCAGCCGCCGTCGGTGACACGGTCAGCAGCGTGTCGAGCGTCATGCGGCCGTCCTTGACCGCCTTGAGCGCGACATAGGCCGTCATGATCTTGGTGACGGATGCGGGATACCACGGATAGGTCGCGTTCTCTGCCTGAAGCACCTTGCCGGTGTCGGCCTCGATGAGCAGCAACGCTTCCGCCTGCGCGACGCGCGGCGCGATCACCGCGAGCAGCATCGTTGCGATGAGCGCAGACGATCGCAATGGCGGCAGCCGGAACAGGGCAGAGAACAACGCCACTACCGGATTCCGATGTTCGAGAGCACGCCTGCGGCGAATGAAACCATGGTCTCCTCGGCGTGTTGCATGCGGGTTCAGAGCAATCGAAATCGCCAAATCAGATGCGCCCACTACTTATACCGGAGCGCGCCCGTCGGAACAGGGGTTTTGAGGCTCAATCAAGCATGAAATGGGCCAAAATTCGGCGATGCCCACACTTCTTGAGGGCTCCGGTTCCTTCCCGGGTTATGTCCGTGACGTCGTGGCTGCGGTGAGTGCGGGCGAATGGGCACGGGTATCTTCCTGGACCATGAACTGTGCCCTTGCGAGCCTGGCGAAATAGCCGCCATTGGCCACCAGTTCATCGAACGTTCCGCTTTCGATCACCTTGCCCTTGTCGAACACCAGAATCCGCGTCGCATTGCGGATGGTCGAGAGCCGGTGGGCGATCACGAATGTGGTGCGGCCTTTCATCACGGTATCGAGAGCTTCGTTGACCTTGGCCTCGGTGACCGCATCGAGCGCGCTGGTGGCTTCATCCAGGATCAGGATTGGCGGATTCTTCAGCAACGCACGCGCAATCGACAGGCGCTGGCGTTCACCGCCGGACAGCATGCGGCCGCGCTCGCCCGCATTGGTCTCGAATTTCAGATCGCTGCGCTCGATGAAGTCGAGCGCCTGCGCGCCCGCGGCGGCCGCACGCAATTCCTCGTCGGTGGCGTCGGGTTTGCCGACGCGCAGGTTTTCGGCGATGGTTCGATTGAACAGCAGCGCTTCCTGGAACACGACGCCGATGTTCCGGCGCAGCGCCGCGAGCGTCATGCCGCGGATGTCCATGCCGTCGATCTTGATGAAGCCCGATTGCGGATCGAACGCGCGGTGCAGGAGCGCAATCGCAGTGGATTTTCCGGCGCCGGTTTCGCCGACCAGCGCGAAGGTCTGCCCCGGCAGCGCGGTGAACGACAGGTCCTCGATCGCGGGCCGCTTGCCGTCATAGGAAAACGAGACATCGTTGAATTCCACGAGGCCGGTGAGGCGGCCGGGATCGATGGCGTCGGGCCGGTCGCGCACGGCAGGCACCGCGTCGAGCACGTCGAAGAATTCGCGTAAGCGCGGCGCTTCCATGAAGACGTTGTTGATGAAGCTGACCACCTGTTCGAGTTTCTGGATCAGCATGGTGGCGAAGGAGACGAACATGACGATCTCGCCGACGCTGGCCTGACCCTGACTGTTCAGAATGATGCCGACCACGAAGATCGCCAGAATCGTGATGGTGGTGGAGGCGCGGGTCATGACCGCCACCAGCGCCCACCATGACAGCACCGGCAATTGCGCCGACAGCAGTTTGTCGGCGACGCCGCGCAGGCCCTGCACCTCGGCCTCGACACGCACGAAGCTTTGCACCAGCGCCACGTTGCCGAGCGCGTCCGACGCGCGGGCGGCGAGATCGCCGTAATGCTCCTCGACCTCCATCTGCAGGCCGTAGGTCTTGCGCACCACGAGCGTGGTCAGGATGGTGAAAACGACGCACAGGACGAACAGCAGGATCGCGAGCCGCCAGTTGATGTAGAGCGACAGCGGCAGCAGCACGACCAGCGAGACGATCGCCGCGAAATGCTCGCGGAAGAAACTCAGCCACAGCCGCCACAAGGCATCGGTGCCCTGCAGCATCACCTTCATCAGGCGGCCGGAATGGGTGCCGGTGTGAAAGGTCAGCGGCAGCTGCATGATATGTTCGAAATAACCGGTGAGAACCGCCTGACGCTGGCGATGCGCGAGGCGGTCCGCCTGCAGGGCGACGAACGCGCTGCAGATGATCGTGAACAGTCCGAACGCCACCCATGCGCCGAGCAGCGGCCAGGGCGATGTGATGACGCCGAACAGCGTGTCGGGACTTGGCTTGCCGGACAGCACGTCGATGATGCGGCCGAACAGCACCGGCTCGGCGAACTGCGCCACGGCAAGCAGCAGATTGGCGACGGCGAGAAACCAGCCGAGCCGGGCTTCCTTGCCGAGCAGTTCAAGAACGCGAACATAAAGACGGATCAAAGGGACAGTCCTGCAAGTCTGACGTCAACGGAAAGGGCGGTCATCCTAGCCGGGGATCGCCGCCGAATACAGGGCGGGAGAGACAGGGGCAGACCCGTTATGCACTCAATTGATATTGCGGGCATTTGGCGGTGGCAGACCTCTCGGGCCGTTGATGGTTTCAGGACGAGGGTGAGTTTTCGCGCCGGACGAAGTAAGACTTCGCGATGCCGAAAGTTCCCTGTCGGCTCAAGATGTTTGGACGTGACAACGATGGCCCGGCAGTCAGAACGATCAGCAGCGACAATCGATGGAATCCTGAGCGCGGCCCGAAAGCTCTTCATGAGCCGCGGGTTCGAGGCCGTGAGCATCGATGACATCGCCGCCGCCGCCGGCATCGCGAAGGGCGGCGTTTATCATCACTTCTCGTCCAAGCAGTCGATCTTCGAGGTGGTGCTCGATCGCGCGCAGGCCGAACTGGCCGCTCAGCTCAATTCGCGGCTTGCAGCCAACAAGGGTCCGCGCACGCCCGAAACCGTCGCGATGAACACCTACGCTTATCTGAAGGCTGCGAGCGAACCGGGACTGCGCCGGCTGATCCTGATCGACGGGCCGGTCGTCATGGGTTTGCAGCGATGGCGCGAGATGGACGATCGGCACTTCTTTGAATCGATTCACAGCGGGATCGTGGAGATCATGGGGCCGAAAGCATCCCGCAAGCAGATCGATTCCGCGGCGCGGCTTGTCACAGGCGCGATTATCGAAGCCGCGCTGGCGACGGGTGCGTCCGACAATCCGGTCAAGGTCGCGCGCGTTTACTGCGCGACTCTGAGGAGCATGCTGTACGGTCTTCAGAAAACCACATAGGCGAAAGCAAACGGCGTCACGATGCCGCATTTCTGCAGCTCTCTTGACTTACCGACTTAAAGTCGGTAAATGATCCCCCATAACAAGAGCACAATGGGAGGACTGAATGTCGAGAGCGCAGCTTGCTGAAAAGAGCCTTGATACAGAGGCGTTGTTCGAGCGTTACCATGTGGGATGGAAGACCCGGAATCCGGATCTGATCGCGTCGCTTCATTCCGAGGACACCATCTTCTGGGTGCATGACGGGGCGGGGCCGATCAATGGACGCGAACCGCTCCGGCAGTATTCTGCTGAATTATTCGCCAGGGCTCCGTTCGGTTTCGAAGAAGGGCGAATGTTCTTCGGTGCCGATTATTGGGTCATGGAATGGTCCATGGTCATGGACCTGATCGACAAGGCCGGTAAGCCCTTCACGGCCAAGGTCGAAATGCTCGATGTGGTCACTGTGAATCCCGCCGGCGAAGTCACCCGCAAGGACGTCTACGTGAACGGCACGCAACGGGTCGATGCCCTCAATCGTGCAGGCCTGAGTGCCAGCCGAAATTAAGACTGCTGGGCTGACCGTCATCAGCTTCGCCAGCGCGGGTTCGTTGGCGCTCATTTAGAACACCATCATCGCAGAACGCGGATCACGCGGCGAATGCGCCTTGGGACGGTCTCGTCCCCGAGGCGCATGGCGTGAGCTCGTGCGCGAAAGAACATCGGGGAGTTTCTTATGCTTGGTTTGATGCAGGACTGGCCGCTGCTGTGCAATCGGATCATCGATCACGCCGCCGCCATCCACGGCGACAGTGAAGTCGTGACGCGTTCAGTCGAGGGACCGATCCACCGCACCAACTATCGCCAGATACGCGCCCGCGCGCTGAAGGTCGCGCAGCGATTGGACAGGGACGGGATCAGGATCGGTGACCGCGTCGCCACACTCGGCTGGAACACCTGGCGGCATCTGGAATCCTGGTACGGCATCATGGGCATCGGCGCCATCTGCCACACGGTGAATCCTCGCCTGTTTCCGGAGCAGATTGCATGGATCATGAATCACGCCGGCGACCGGGTGGTGATGATCGATCTCACCTTCGTGCCGTTGCTCGAAGCCATCGCTCCGATGCTGCCGAATATCGAGCGCTACATCATCTATACCGACCGGGCGCACATGCCGGAGACCAAACTGAAGAATGCGATTTGTTATGAAGAATGGATCGGCACGGTCGACGGCGACTTTGCATGGAAGACATTCGACGAGAACACCGCGGCGGCGATGTGCTACACCTCCGGTACCACAGGCAATCCGAAGGGTGTGCTCTATTCGCACCGCTCCAACGTCTTGCACGCGCTGATCGCCAATGCGGGCGACTCGCTCGGCACCGGCGCCGCCGACACCGTGATGCCGGTGGTGCCGATGTTTCACGCCAACAGCTGGGGCGCCGCTTTCTCTGCGCCATCGATGGGCGCCAAACTGGTGATGCCTGGCGCCAAGCTCGACGGCGCCTCGGTCTACGAACTGCTCTCGAGCGAGAAAGTCACATTCACCGTGGGCGTTCCGACGGTGTGGCAGATGCTTCTCAATTATATCGCTGCCGAGGGATTGAAGCTTCCCGATCTGAAAACGGTGGCGTGCGGCGGCTCCGCGATGCCGCGCTCCATGATCAAGTCGTTTGTCGATATGGGCATCCGGGTGCGCCATGGATGGGGCATGACGGAAATGTCGCCGCTCGGCACGGTGGCTGCGCTGAAGCCGCCGTTCACAGGCCTCACGGGCGAAGAGCGGCTCGATATCCTGCAGACCCAGGGCTTTCCGCCGTTCGGCGTCCAGATGAAAATCACCGACGATGACGGACAAGCGTTGCCGTGGGACGGCAAGACATTCGGACGGCTCAAGGTCAGCGGGCCGGCGGTGTCGAAGGCCTATTACCGCGTCGATACGGATATCCTCGACGAGGAGGGATATTTCGACACCGGCGACGTCGCCACCATCGACCGGCACGGCTACATGCGGATCACCGACCGCTCGAAGGATGTGATCAAGTCCGGCGGCGAATGGATCTCATCGATCGATCTGGAGAATCTCGCCGCAGGGCATCCCGCCGTCGCGGAGGCTGCCGTCATCGGCGTTTATCATCCGAAGTGGAACGAGCGTCCGCTCCTGATCGTGCGTCTCAAGCAGGACAACGCGGCGACCCGCGACGACATCCTTGGTTTCATGGACGGCAGGATCGCCAAGTGGTGGATGCCGGAGGACGTCGCCTTCGTGGATGACATTCCGCATACGGCAACCGGCAAGATCCACAAGATGACGCTGCGCGACCGGTTCAAGGATTATCGTTTCCCGAGCGCAGCATCGTGAACGTTCGCATGTCCCGGCGGGCGCGCTGCCTGCCGGGATGTGGGGTGGTTGTCTTACCGGCTTGATGCAGCGGAGTAAGCGGCGCACCAAATGGCGGCACAATCGCCGAGGCTGGAAACGGCCTCGGCGAAAACCTGTATCGCCGACGCGACGGAGCGCCTGCCTTCATCGTGCTTCCGGAACGAATTTCAGCGAGGCGCTCAGCGGCCTGCCGCGCGCGATCTTGCGTTTCGGCAATCTGACGTTCCCTCGCGGCACTTTCTTGTAGGGAATACGCGAGAGCAGGTGCGCTATGATATTGAGCCGCGCCTGCCTTTTGTTGTCGGATCGGGCGATGAACCATGGCGCCCACGCGGAACTGCTCGCCTTGAACATCTCATCACGCGCCCGCGTGTAGTCGTCCCATCGCTTGTAGGAATCCAGGTCCATCTGGGTCAGCTTCCAGATCTTTCGCCTGTCGTCGATCCGCGCGGTGAGCCGGTTGGTCTGTTCCTCCGGGCTGACCTCGAGCCAGTACTTGAGAAGTACAATTCCGGATTCGACCATGGCCTTTTCGACCAGAGGGACCACTTTCAGGAAACGCTTGACCTGATCCGGCGTACAAAAGCCCATGACTCGTTCGACCCCGGCGCGATTGTACCAGCTGCGGTCGAAGATCACGATCTCTCCCCCTGCGGGAAAGTGCTGCATGTATCGCTGAACATACATCTGCGACTTCTCGCGTTCCGTCGGGGCGGCGAGGGCAACGACGCGGAAAACGCGCGGGCTGACTCTTTCGGTGATGGCCTTGATGACACCCCCCTTGCCAGCGCCGTCTCGCCCCTCGAACACCACACATATCTTTTTGCCCTCGCGCTTCACCCATTCCTGAAGCTTGACGAGTTCGATGTGCAGTTTGCGGAGCTTCTGTTCGTAGTCCTTGCGCTTGAGTGCCGGGACGTCGGTGTTGCGTTTCTTCCTGGCGGCCTGCTTCATCTTCCAGTCCCCGCTGGCTGTCAGTGCGTGGTGTCGCCCCAGGTCACGAAAAGCCCGACGTCTCCCGGAAAGCCCTCCGGCCAATCCAGGATCATCGCCTTCAGGCCGTAGCCCTGGGGCTGCAGGTGGTCGCGCCAGAACTCGAAGGCCTGAAGGGGTCTCCCAATCAGTGTTTCCGGCCAATCCTTTTCCATGTTGTTGAGCGCGCGCCCTTTGTCCGTGCACAACGCGTTCGGGAAGCGCATGACCAGAGCTTCCTTGTCGCCCTTTGCCGCAGCGGTTCGCAGTTGGCCGAGCACCCGACGCTTTACCTCGGCAATCTTTTCGGGCGTGACCGCAACGGGCTGCGACAACGATCGGATCAGGTCCTGTCGCGCCTTCTCGGCATTCGAGCCGGAGTCTTTCGAGGCCTTGGCCATCACGGTTTCCACCATGTAGTTGCGCAGCTCACTCGCCGACATGAAGGTCTCGTCTCCGAGCTTTTGTGCGGAATCCGAGCTGCGCTGCTGGATATTTGGCTGTGACATGACTGGCTCCCTTTGGTTTGAGGAGCAGGACGGTGTCCTGCATGCAGTACGTTTCTCTATCCTAGGCCCTTCATCAGTGTTGGCGACTCAGTCCGATGGGTTAGGCAATCTTCAATCGTGCGGTGCGCGAAAATTGGGCCCAGATCCTGTTCGGCCCCAACTGCCGTCAGGTTTTCCCGAACGTCGTCGCGCAGTCCGGCAAGCTCGATCGCGATGCCGCGCTCCCTGAGTGACCGCGCCAGTCCGCGCAATACTCCCCCCGCGGTGACGTCGACGGCAGGCACGAGTGAAAAATCAATGACAACTTTCTTGATCCCTGAGGTTGCGTGATTCAGCAGCTCGAGGGTCTGGCGGCGGATATGGTCCGCATTGAAGTAGAACCACGCGCCCGCGCTGCGTATCACGAGCGCCCCCGGTGTTTCGGCGGCTTCCGGATATCTGGCCCGGCTCACGAAATGCCCCGCGACCGGATCGCGCCCGAGGACCACGACGGGTGGGCGCGATGCGTACGCGATGACCATGATCAGCGACCCGGCCGCGGCCAGCAGCAGGCCGTCGAGCAATCCGAAGAGCAGTACGCCGAACAGTGCGACCAGCGAAATGCGAAACTCCCTGCGAGATGAAAAACGCAACTGGCGGAGGTCGTCAAATCGCACCATGTGCGATGCCGCCATCAGTACGACGGCGGCCAGCACGGGCTCGGGCAGGTTGTGAAAGAATTTCGCAAAAAACATCAGCGTGAGAGCGATGGCGCCCGAGGTCACCAGCAGGGAAAACGGAGACGAGGCTCCTCCCATATCGTTGACGGCGGTCTGCGACATCCCGCCTGCGACAGGAAACCCGTGAGCGAATCCCGTTGCGAGGTTTGCAGCGCCGAGAGCCGTAAGCTCCTGCTCGGGGCTGATGTCGTAGCCATGCTTTTGCGCAAAACTGCGCGCGACCGAAATCGTCTCCCCATAGGCAAGCAGCACGCAGGCCAGTGCGATCGGCACGAGCGCCGAAATATCGGATAGATGGATAGTCGGCACGCTGATTGCGGGCAGACCGGCAGGGATGTCGCCGACGATCTTGATGCCGGTATCGGCCAGCCCGAACATGCTCATCATGGCAATGGCCAGGACGACGACAAACAATGTCGTCGGTCGGCCGGGAAAAATCCGCTCCAGCGTCACGAACAGGGCGATTGCGGCAAGGCCGACAGCAAGCGAAATGCTGTGTGTCTCGTGCAGCGACATCGCGACATGGCCGAAGCGCTCGAACACGTTGCCGGTGATGCCCTCGATACCGAACAGCTTGGGGAGTTGCGTCGAGGCGATGTAGAGCGCGGCCCCCGTTTTGAACCCGATCAGGATCGCATCCGAGATGAAGTACGCGATGTTGGCGAGACCGATAAACCGGCCGGCGATGCAGATCGCGCCGACAATCACAGCCAGGGCTGATGCGAGCGCGAGGGCCCGTGACGGATCGCCTCCGGCCATCACGACGACACTCGTCGCGACGGTTATCGCCAGCGCCGATGTAGGGCCGACTGCAAGCTGGCGGCTGGTCCCGAACACCGCGTAGGCGATCCCTGCAACGAGATAGCAGTAAAGGCCGGTGACAGGCGGCAGTTGCGCAAGCGATGCGTATGCGAGCGATTCCGGAATGACAAACGCTGCAAGCGACAGGCCGGCGATGAGGTCTCTTGGAAATCCCTTTGCCTTGTAGGCGCGAATCCAGCCGACCGCCGGGATGAACGGCAGAACCATTCCCAGAAACGGTTTGTCGCCCATAGCGTCCTCGCCAATCGGTCGTCCTTTGCAGGAGGTGGCGCTCGCTCAAGCCATTTATGATGGCAGGGCCGAGCAGCCCGGTCAACGCCGGCAGGGCTCCGCAGTCACTCCGGTTCTGCGGCTTGATTGATTTTGCGTGCGTTCAAGGACGGCAGTCACGCGTCGTGGAAAATCTCCACGGTCGCAGGTGCACAAATGGCTCGCAGCGGGACCATTTGTCTCGCATGCCTTGAGGAACCAATCGGGCCACCATGGCTTGTCCGGCATATCCTGAAAACCGGAGACTGCCATGAAAATCGCAAACATCGTTTTCGCTGGTACGGTGCTCCTCACCGTCATCAGCCCGGCAGCCTTGGCCCAACAAACCTACACAGGAATGATCACAAAGATTGACCGGACCAGGGGCACGGTTGCGATTCAACGGGACGAAAGCGGCACCGTTGGATCGAGCACCGGCGGTGCTGCGGAAGAATTCAGGGCGCAGGACCGATCATGGCTGGATGCCGTGCACGCCGGCGACAAGGTGAATTACTCCATCACCGAAAAAGGTGGAATGAAGACAATCACCAGGCTTCAGAAACAATAGATCCGCGAACCGTGCTGGCTCAATTGAGCTTCCGCGCGCTCACCGGCGGCAGAAACGAACTGTCGAAAATGTCGCCCGCTGAGGGGCGCTTACGGAATTCAAAAGTGTCGGCGATCTGGCCGACACCGGCGTCGAAACGGCTGTCCTCAATGCCGCCGAGACCGTTCCGCTTCACCTCGTCGGTGACGATGTTGTCCTGAAGGACAGCGCGCAGGCGCTCGAGTTCGAGTTCGCGCGAACCGCTGCTCATTTGCGTCACGACCTCGTCGGCTGCGCGCGCGGGGTCCTTGAGCGCAAGACGGATGCCCGCAATCGTGGCGCGCACGAATGCCTTCACCGCATCGGGACTGGCAGCCGCGAATTTCGGGTTGACGATCAGCGCGTGTCCGTAAACCTCGCTGCCGAATTCGGAGAAGCGCAGCACTGCGAGATCGTTCGCCGGCACGCCGCGGTCACGCAGATTGATCGCGGACAGAAAGGAAAAGCCGGTGACCGCATCGACCTGACCAGCCGAGAGCATCGGTTCGCGCACCGCAGCGCTGATCCTCTCCGTTTTGATTTTGCCAAGCTTGATATGGTTCTTGCGTGCGATGGTCGGCCACAGCAACGCTGCGAGGTCGCCCTCGACAACGCCGATGGTCTTGCCTTCGATGTCCGGCAGGGTTGCGATACCGCGGCTCTTGCGCGCGATGATCGCATAAGGCGCCTTGTTGTAGAGGACGAACACCGCCTTGATCGGAAGGCTGCCTTCCTTGTCGCGGTAGCGGATCAACGCATTGATGTCCGCCAGCGCCATGTCGCTGCTGCCCGATGCGACGCGGGCGATGGCATCCAGCGAGCTGGTCGCGGAATCGGTGGTGACGGTGAGGCCCTCGGCACGAAACAGACCCCTGCCGGACGCCAGCACGAACGGCGCCGCCACGCCGTCGATCGGCCGATCGTATGAGAAGTGCAGGGCCGATGCCGCCGCGCCGGGCGCCGAACCCAGGCAGGCGGCACACAGCAGCGCGATCAGCGGCAGGAGTGTTTTGCGGAGAATGCGGTCGGGACTTTTGGGCATGCGCGGTACTTGGACGTAGGAGGCCTGAGGCGGCTTTTGGGTATCGGCTGTGTTGGTATGATGACAACCACACTGTGCGGCGTCCGTCACCTTTTTGCCTTTTCCGCTTCGGTTTGCCGCAGTTTCGCCTTTTGCCCTTCAGCTTGCATTCAGGTCAGGGAACCCAATGTATTAGAAAGGGTTATCCTCGACTGGTCATTCAGGCCAGGGATGGCCTGTGAGGACGTTGAAATGCTTGTTCGGAAGACTTTGCCTTCACCCTTCAGCCGAGCTGTGGTTCTGGCGACGGCTGCCGCGCTGGTCTCGACATTGGCTGTTGCACCTGCCGCGCAGGCATATCCGCTGGCCTCATCGGCGGCCAAAACCTCGTCTGCCGAGCCGGCGAACGCCAGTGAGGCCACCGATTTCAGCTCCCGGGCTCGTCGTCGCTACGCGCGCCGCGGCTACAACAACAACGCCGCAGGCCTCGCTTTCATGGGTCTGGCGCTGGGCACCGTGGGCGCGATCGTCGCTGAGCAGCGCCGCCGCGACTACTATCGCGACAACTACTATTACGGCGGTGGCCCGTATTACGGCGGCCACTACTACGGCGGGCCGGCCTATTACGGCGGCAATCCGTATATCGGCGGCGGCTATTATGCCGTCCCGCGCTACTGAGCGGCTGACCGGTCACGTCGCTGACATCTGCCGATCGCCGGGATCATCCCGGCGATTTGCTTTTTTGGAGCATTTTCAGCCGGTTGGGGCAGGCGTTAACACGCTGGCGAGGGTTTTGATCTAGGTTTGAGGGATGAGTGATTCGCTAGAACGGCTTTATCACGCAATTATTGCGGCCAAGGATCTCGATCCGGCAACGTCGCGCACCGCGCGGCTGTTTCAGCGCGGCCCGGCTAAAATGGCCAAGAAACTTGCCGAAGAAGCCATCGAAGTCGTGATCGATGCGGTGAATGGCGACTCCGACGCCGTGGTCCGGGAAAGCGCCGATTTGCTCTACAACCTGTCAGTTCTCTGGGTGGCGGCAGGTGTTCGCCCGGAAGACGTGTGGGCCGAAATGGATCGCCGTGAGCGGGTCCAGGGCATCGCCGAGAAGCTGCCCAAGATCTATGCGGACAAGCCGGTGCAAAAGGTTGTTGCCGACAAGCCTCGCCCTGCGGCCAAGGCAGCGCCAAAAATTGCCCCGGCAGCCCCGGAAAAGGTGGCTCGGCGACCAATTGTCGCGCTCCAGGGCGGCCGGCTCAAGAAACGGCGCTAATTAGCCGCTGACATTCCACATTTCCGTACATGGACAAATCGGCTGGACGGTGGTTCATCGCGCCATGCTGAAACGAATGTATGACTGGTGCATAGCCGCCGCAGACAAACCTTATGCCCTCTGGCTGATGGGGGCAGTGTCCTTCGCGGAAAGCTCGTTCTTTCCGATTCCACCGGATGTCATGCTGATCCCGATGTCGCTGGCGCGGCCGCAGAAGGCGTGGCTCTACGCGCTGGTCTGTACGGTGACGTCGGTCGCAGGCGGCGTTGTCGGCTACGCCATCGGCGCATTGCTCTATGATTCCGTCGGACAGTGGCTGATCAATCTCTATGGCTACGGCGACAAGGTGGAGGCGTTCCGCGCGTCCTACGCCGAATACGGCGCCTGGATCATCCTGCTGAAGGGCCTGACGCCGATCCCCTACAAGCTGGTCACCATCACATCCGGTTTCGCCAACTACAATTTGCTGCTGTTTATTGTTTTTTCGATCATCGCACGTGGCGGCCGGTTCTTCATCGTCGCAATCGTGCTGAATCGTTATGGCGCCTGGATTCGCGAAGTCATCGAGAAGCGCCTCGGGCTTTGGGTTGCGATATTGGCCGGCGGTCTGGTGCTCGGTTTCATTGTCGCGTTCCGGCTGTTCTAGAAATTTGTTTGCGGACACTCGTTCGCGTGACGAAAACATACCGAACATAAAGCCTTTTCCCCGCGGCAACGGCGGGCTACGCTCAAGTCATGTTCAATCACTCCAGCGATTTTTTTGTGGACATGCGGGGACGCATTGTCCTGATCGCTGTGCTGACGACCGTGTTTGGAACGACGGCGGCCTGGTCGCAGCAGGCGCAGCCGCAGCTTCAGGTCGCGCCGTCGCAGCAGGCCGCGCCGCCAACGCCTCCCGCAACTCCGCCGAGCAATCCGGGACTGGTCGAGGAGATCGGCAAATTGCTGAAGGATTCGGCGTCGGGTCTGACATCCACGTTGCCCAGTCCTGGTCGCGCGCTCGAGGGGCTGAATTCCAGCGCCAAGGATGCGACCGACAGCCTCAAGCGGCTCGCGCCTCCATCCGGCCAAACCATGGCCAGTGGGCGGACCCTTTGCCCGCCCGCGGCCAACGGCGCGCCGGACTGCAAGCGCGGGGCAGACCTGCTCTGCAAGGAGAAAGGCTACGCCGAGGGTCGGAGTGTGGATATCGAATCCACCCAGAAATGCTCGGCAAAATCATACTTTTCGGGCCAGGGTGCGTGCCGGACAGAAAATTTCGTCACCCGGGCCGTCTGCCAGTAAACGCAAGCCTCTTTCAAGAAATGGCTATAGCCCCTAAGACCGTGACAATTGCCGCGGCACCGATGTTCGCGCGCGTTTCATTCTGCGGAAGAGGATTTTTTTGATGTCGATGCCTGCCTTGTTCAAGGGTCGCCTTTCAATTCCGGTGATCGGATCGCCGCTGTTCATCGTGTCGGGCCCCGATCTCGTCATCGCCCAGTGCAAGGCGGGAATCGTCGGATCGTTCCCCGCGTTGAATGCGCGACCCGCCGCGCTGCTGGACGAATGGCTCCACCGGATCAAGGAAGAACTTGCCGCGCACGACAAGGCGCATCCGGACCGTCCGTCCGCGCCGTTCGCGGTCAACCAGATCGTGCACAAATCCAACAACCGTCTCGATCAGGACATGGCGGTCTGCGAGAAGCACAAGGTACCGATGGTCATCACGTCGCTCGGCGCGCGTGAAGAACTCAATCAGGCGGTGCATGCCTGGGGCGGCATCACCTTTCACGATGTCATCAACCAGAAGTTCGCGCGCAAGGCGATCGAGAAGGGTGCCGACGGCCTCGTTCTTGTTGCCGCGGGTGCCGGCGGTCATGCCGGTGCGATTTCGCCGTTCGCCTTCGTGGCCGAGACGCGGCAGTGGTTCGACGGCCCGATCGCGCTTTCGGGCGCGATGGGCACCGGCCGCGCCATCCGCGCGGCCCGCGTGCTCGGTGCCGACTTTGCCTATATCGGCTCGGCATTCATCGCGACGCAGGAAGCCAATGCTCCGGAAAACTACAAGGAGATGATCGCGTCATCGTCCGCCGACGACATCGTCTATTCCAACCTGTTCACGGGCGTGCACGGCAATTACCTCAAGCCGTCGATCGTGGCGGCCGGCATGGACCCGGATAATCTGCCGGTGTCCGATCCGTCGAAGATGAACTTCGGAACCGATGCCAGCGGCGAACGCAACAAGCCGAAGGCCTGGAAGGAAATCTGGGGCAGCGGACAAGGCATCGGAAGCGTCGACAAGGTGCAGCCGGTGGCCGAACTGGTGGCCCGTCTCAAGAAGGAATACGAGGCGGCCGTCGACGCGCCGCTCTAGACGGCAGGCGCCGCGTTGTCCGGATCAGCCCCACCGATGGAAGCGGTCTTTCGTGTCGACGGCGATCGCGTGTTCACGAGCGAGCATGCCGGGGGACCTTGGGACCCCAGCATGCAGCATGGCGGCGCACCGTCCTCTCTCGTTGTTTGGGCAGCGGAGCGCATTCCGTCGCCGCAGCCGATGCAGGTCGCACGGCTGACCATAGACTTGATGCGTCCGGTGCCGGTGGCGCCGCTGACGATCGAGACGAAGGTGGTTCGCGAGGGCCGCAAGATTCAGCTCTGCGAGGTTCGTCTTTTCGCCGAGGGCGTCGAGGTCGTGCGGGCCACGGTCCTCAAGGTCAGGGTGCAGCCGGTCGACCTGCCTGACACGGTGGCGCACTCGCCGCTCGACGTGCCCGGCCCGGAAGCGGGCCGGGATGAGCCGCAGGCTCTGAACAAGTTCCTGGCCGGTGTTTCCATGCGCGCGGTGAAGGGCGGGTTTCTCAGACTAGGGCCTGGTGCGATCTGGTTTCGTCCTAATCGTCCGATCGTCGAAGGATCGCCGATATCGCAGGCGATGCGCACGGCCCTTGCCGCCGACTGCAGCAACGGCGTGGGATCGGTGCTCGATTTCAAGAAATGGATATTCATCAACGCCGACCTCACGGTGACTCTCGCGCGTCAGCCGGTGGGCGACTGGATTTTGCTGAACTCGGAAATGATGTTGGGCGCGGATGGCGCGGGGCTTGCGGTCTCCCGCCTCGGCGATGCCCGGGGTTACTTCGGCGCGGCGATTCAGTGCCTTGTGGTCGAGCCACGCTAGGCGGCGGAGCCGGCAGATGAGATCGTGCATCGTTTCAGGATTGAAGATTGCCTTGGTCTGTCTGCCGCTTGCGGCGCAAAGCGCCTTCGCCACCGGCAACCTCGACTGTGCGATCAATGACAAGCAGTTGAGTTTTGAATTGTTCGCCCTCACCGGCGGTGCAGGCGGCATCGTCCAGATCAACCAGGCGTCCATCGAGATCAAGGTCGTGACGACAAGGCTCTCTGGTCCAGGCGCACCCTTGAGTTGAAGAATATCGAGCAGCAGTGGATCTATGGCAAGGAACTGCGGGTCCGCTTCGGAATTCCCGACGCCAAGGATGAACCTGTCGCCAGCCTGATCCTGATCGGCACGTACAAGGCCGACGATGACAGCTATTCCGGGCAATATGTCCTGTCGCTGCCTCAGTCCGGCAGCGAGAAGCACTTCAAGGGCAAGATGAAATGCGGCTGAGGCGCGGGCTCGCCTGCTCGAGCCTGATCGGCCGGCAGGCGCTGGTGCTTCGAGGTGCGGTTAATCGGCCACCCGCGTCAGCACGGCTTTGAACGCGAGGCTCGGAAATTCGGTCGCAGTTCCTTCGCAGATCGCAAAGTTGCCCTTGACCGTTCCGTTGAAATTGATCCTGACCTCGTCGAAACCGAACACCGAGGGATGGCTGGAATCCGGCGTGTGACGAAGGCTGGACACATTGCCTGTGAACGATTGGCCCTCCTGGGTATAGGACCCCATATACGCGAACGCCGAGCTTCCGCCCCGAAGTTTTCCATTCTCGGCGTGAATGACGCCCAACGCCTTTCCGCGCGGGGTTTCAAACTCGACCTTGTACAGGCCGCGGAGCATGGCCGTTTCGGGGATCGGGGATTTATCAGAGGTTGCCGTCTGTTGCGGGCTGGTCTGGTGTTGCATGCGCTGTCATTCCGGTATTGCCGCTGAAGCTGGTCTTCAAGCGTGACGCCTGTATCGTCGGTAGTCTGTGTTCGCGCAGTCAGAAAAGAATATAGCATCACCGGAGATGTCTCGCCGATGGTTCGGACTTTAGACAAAAGCCTAGTACAGAAGTCTTGGTGCCCCTGGCCGTCATCGCATCCGCCTCGTATCGTGTTGATTTCATGAGGATTTTTAACATGAAAAAACTATGATACCAACGGTCATACCCACATTCTTTCTGGATGTGGGGAGACACCAATGGACGGCCTTTTAGCGGGTCTGTGCCGATCTTCCAATCGAACAAAAGTTTACCGGGGCAACAGTTCATAACAGTCGTTGCGGTGCCGTGAGCCGATGAGCTCCGCACCCTTGCTGCAGTACTGAATCATGGTCTCCAGCGAGCCTTTGCCTGGATCATAAGACTCCACTTTGACTTCACCGAAATGACGAAGCTGATGTGCTGAACCAGCGACGAGCAGGGGTCTGCGGAAAGCCTGGCCCTCTGGACGTAATGCGACGACCGCGTGAACGTGAAGCAAACCGAACTTCAAGAATTCGCCAGCTTCACGAGCCGACATTGTTCCCTTTGAGCCTGGAAAGTCGACATACGAAACACTCAATGGCTGCTGATAACGCTTTCGGCCCATGTTGTTGCCGCATGCTTCAATGACCAGCCGAGTGAACCAATCACGATACTTCGTCAGGTAGTTCGCAGGATCTTTCTTTGATTCGTTCCGGTCGAAGTAAGCTGACTCAAATTTCATCGTGACGGCGAACACGTTGTCGACGATAGCTTGGTTCAACTCTGCTTCGTTTGAACCGACATGATCTCGATAGATCGACTTGATTACGTAGGCGATAGCATCTGGATTGATGAAGTTGCTCAAGGTTATGACCTCTTATTATTGGTTGTTATGGGTCATGATAAGAAGCGCATCACGATAGTTTCGTGCGAACGCTTTGAACCGTTACATCGTGTAAGCAGTCATCAGCCATCAAACGTCAGCATCGCTGGCGTTGTGTAGGTTGGTGACGCTTCTCAGCGCATCTGGCGAGCACAATCATCGTCCAGAGTGCGAAACATGATGAGTTAGAAGCGTCGATGTGACGGTGGTCCACTTCTATATATAAGAGCGCCGCTTTCATTCGGGTCGCATCACACAAAATTACTTATGTGACGCACGCGCTCGCACGTTACGTATGATGATTTTTGGTGATCACATACTGGAATTTTGGGCGGCGATTTCACCCGGTGAAACTGGCCCGTTAAAAAGCCCATTATTTAGCCGGTAGGCTCTGGAAGGGCGGCTCGATCTTGTCGGTAAACTGGCTCGATAGAAGCCCCGGAATCTTACGTTGACATTCCGCCGAGAAAATACGGATAGAGATTTGCGTCCGATCAGGAGACGCACGTGCCATCAAATCCCACGAGACGAAGTTTTATCGCAGCTTCGCTAGTTGCCTAAGCATCAGTGTCGACAATTGATGCGTTTGCGGAGGTCGATCACGAAAGACTTCGATTGATGGAACGTCGCAAACATCTTCAATCCGCAATTGCGAAATTAGATCGGGATTGGGCTGCGGCCTATGCGAAGCTGCCGACTTGGTGTCGACCTGGACCGAAGTATCGGGATGAGTTCGGTGTCGTGTCCGGGCCGATTGTAGGATGGCCCGAGGTGAGACTTTGGATTCAGATCGACGAAGGCCAATGGTTGGTTAGGCCATCGCTTGGCGACTTGCGCGAACTGATCAATCAGGAAACCGCCAGCGTAGGAAGAGAAGTTGCTTTTGAAAATTACCGACTGCGAATTCAGGAGATGCGAGATCGACTGCGGTTGCGACGACAGATTTATCGGTCGGCAGAACTGCCTACGTCTCGCGACTGGCTGCCGCTTGATGTTCTGCTTGAAGAGGTAGAAGGCGCCATCGCCAATGCTTACCGGTGAGCATTCTTTAATCTATCGATATAGTGCTCAGCATAGCCATAATTCGAAGCCTATTCTTACTCGAAGACGTAATGCTAATCGACATTAAGGATAGGTTTCTTGATCTCCCTGAATTTGAGGGCGCGTTCCTCTCAATATTCTAGCGAGCACCCTACGAGGTGATTTTAGCTTCCGCAGTACGCTCAAGCACTCAAGACAGGTAGCTGCGATAAATAACGGTCGCAGGTTGCAAGCCTTTAGTATCAAGGTAAGGCGATCGGCAGCGCAGCAGGAGGGCGCCTCGCTTAAAAACGCCTTATAGTTCAGGTTAATTGGCTTTTAAGCTTGTGGTTGTGGGCCCAGCATGGCATTCCTTGACTAAGTTCCGCTTCATTTCGCCAATAGATGCCGATTACCTGAATATAATCCTATAGACGGATGGGCTTCGCTAAGGATTATTCGAATTAGATTGCGCCTGCGAGAGAGTTGATGCTGTCACTCAAGTATTTTTTGAGAGCTTCAAAGCAAATGGCTTCGTACGGTGAAACGGGGACAGGTGCGCTTGACCACCTTCCTTCAAGAGTTGCGGGACATCGGCAGTCAGCAAAAAGGCAGAAACTTCGTCAGCCCTCCGAAGATCAGTCTCCGGCCCGGAAGTGGGACGATAAACGTAAGATGTTTGTCTATCCTGACTAATTCGCATGCAGGCCGAAGCGCGAGCTCAATACCTCGTTCTGCACAACCTTTCCGAGGCAAAAAGATCTGTCGAGATTTTGCCGGATCTCTCCACCGCTTTGCTCGGATGGGGGGTCGGGACTCGTTTGTCTCCAATTTGGAGACTTCGTGGAGATAATAAATCCGCGCCGCCCGTTTCAAAGTTTACAGGGGCTTCGGATTTAATTTTCTTGGGGCCTGTCCGGGTCGCTAGGCTGTCTTCGGAGGTTCGAGCGCTCGCTGATCCAGATAAAATTAGCATCTGGGTCACGATGGGTTGCTTCAATGTGGTTGTAAGAAGTCCAAACAGTAAAATTACCGCTGAAATAAAGACATGGGCTGAGACGGAAAAGGTACCCTTCGAGATTTGGCATCTTAAAGGGACAAAGATAGCTGCTGTCGCTCACACAGTCTTCAGTAATTCCGATCTGCAAGCTACTATGAGTGAGCTAGCAACGATTGGAAAACTTACGGTCGACGCAGCTCTTCGGGTAACCCTTCAAGAGCACTTGGCTGTAACGGCCACAGTGCTTGCGCGGTCTGCTGCAATATATCCTTTGGCGTATAGTGATTTTAGAAGCACGTTGACTGTTACAAAGGCGTTGGTTCAGGCTGCGGAACGCAGCGAGCTTCACACGCTCAGTCTTCAATCTCGTCTTGTTAGCGCTAACGCGGCAATCTCGCGCTTCTCTTCACAAGCCTTTTCCGGGATCCCGCCAATACTTAGTACGGAGTGCCATTTCTGGATTCATTCGCTACTTGGGACGGGAAGCGCGAATATTGCTTTAGCTCGACTGGTTGGTTGGGTTCAGAAAATTCTCGGAGAAGCGGATCTTCCTGAAAGAATCTCAAACTTGGAGAGGCAAACTGAGAACGTTCCCACTCTAGCGGAACTGACCGAGAATCCAAATTATCTAGAGCGGGATCCCCTTTCCGAGAAAATCACTAAATCCGACAGCCCGCCTGTACCGCTGATAACATATTTCAGCGGTAGAGATGGTTTCAGTAGCCATCTTCAAACATTAAGTGCTCCACTTACTGCGATCGCTGAATGCAATTCGTATAGATCGAATCTTCTTACGGTTACACACGAAATCGCACATATTCTTGTCGCTGTATTGATGACGGATCTTTATCCCGACTTCAACGACTCACAGCAACTAGAGATGGCCGCTGAAATAGCGCGCAGTCGTTTCAAATCCCGCAATTGGCTAGAAGCCGCTAAGCAGCTGCTGCTTGAGGGCGTAATTGGAATGAGCCAAGCCGAAACGGGTGTTGAAGTTAGGCAGAGCGAGCTCAAGGAACGTCTGCCAGAAATCCTGAGAGACTGCCGTCGCGAAGCCCAAGAGATAATTGTTCATACGCTTGATTTTTGGTACTTTTATCGAAGCGATCCTGACTTTTATGTGAAAAGTATCTGGCATTCGTGGTGCACGATCCCAGAAATTCAAGATAGAGTTCCTGAGTATCTGATGCGGACACTCTGTGCTGTATCCGTAACATTACTCCGAGAAACTCCAGAAAATCGCTTCCCGGCCGCTCTTCGAGACATCAAGCGGATTCTGGGGGCTCTTCGGGCGGAAGGGGGGGCCACGCGTGATTACATAGCGGTAGCTCTTGATTACATCCAGCAGCTCGAATGCGATGCTGAATATCGTCGAGTGTTTGAACAGCAATACAGCGCGCGGCTACTGTTAGTTCGTATGGTCGTGATTTTTATGACGTCTGAGCAACTATCGGCTCAGTTGTATGCCGATGCATATGAAGGCGGAGGTAGCGGATATGAGAGAAAGCCAACACTTTCATACGATTTGATACCGGTTGGAAATCCACTTACCTTCTTCCGGGCACACTTGAAGGATGATCCAGGGGAGGGTGAATCGCTCTGGGTGTTGCATAGTTTGGCATTCGACTTAATGGCCGATGGATGACACAGTTTAGCGGGTATCTCATGGCTCGAGCGGAGGCGACGGACGTCCCGCGCGATCTGCTTGAGTTATCCGCTCCACTTGCACGCGGAGGTCCAACACTAAAGTTCGTGAGCACTGCGTACGCTACCTCTCGTTGGGATGAGTTTGTTCTAAGCAGTCCCATACGACTTGCCGATGAATCTGAAGCAACAGTAGCTCCGTTCGAATATCAGATCTTTATTGTTAGAGGCCTGGGTAAGTTCGTAATTTTAGCTCAGCGAAGGAAAGTCGCCGACTACGTCATTCAACAGATTCTTGATCGGAAAATATTTCCAAATTTTCGCCGCGCCCCAATCAATATTCAGAAATTGATCCAACGTTGCGAGACGCCTGATGCTGAATTTCTAATCACCTCACTTCACGGGCGTTTTTCTGCTGCGGGTCCCTCGCTCAGAATAATGTCGCTGTACGGGGATGATGTGACGGATTCTCCTGTGTTCAAACAGCATGGAAAATTGTTCAATTTTTTCGCGTGCGGCCTAGGGCGGCGATTGTTCGAAGGCCTTCCTCGGCTTCGACCCAATGAAGAAGGTGAAATCTCGCGATTGGCAAACGACGGATTTCTAACAATGAATTTGACTGATAGGCGACGAGCTACAGAATTCATGGTCGCCATAAATTTTGTGTTGCGCAACCGATGCGTGGATTCATGGGTTCCAATTGCAGAAATGTCGGATTGATTAGATGACCATGAATCTTCCAGAAAATTGGAAAAGTCGAGATAACCTTATTCAGCATCTTGCGGACCAGCTTGTTCAAGGGCGACTTGGGATATTTCTAGGGGCGGGTGTTTCTTCTTTCTATGGTTTGCCTGAGTGGCGAGAACTGGTGGATCGTATTTCAATAGCTTGCGGCGATTCAAAGCTGGATCCGAGTGATGACCCGATAGTTCGCGTTGGCGCACTCCGAGCAACCCACTTCAGGAACGATGTGCCCGGTTTTCTGAGCGCGGTGAAAAGGCAGCTTTATGATAATTTGAGTTTGGATTTCGAGCAGATTAGGAAAAATGACACGCTCGCCGCAATTGGCTCACTCGTGATGTCTTCGAAACGTGGTAGCGCGGCGAAAGTTATATCTCTGAACTATGATGATCTTTTGGAGAATTACTTAGAGTTCCACGGTTTTGTTACGACCCCAGTTTGGAAACTGGCGCACTGGGCTAATACGTCTGATGTGACGGTCTATCATCCGCACGGATTTTTGCCGCTTGCGCCAGACCGCAGCGATAGCGAAGATATTGTCTTAGGTACTCAACAATACCACGACGTGATGACGTCAAAGTGGCGACCTTTACTTGAAAGCTTTTTAAGAACGCACACGTTCTTGTACATAGGCCTATCCGGCTCAGACGTTCATCTACAAAGTTTGGTGCACGGCATAAGTCAAGTGCATGCAATAACAAACGAACGAATTTGCTATCACACCGTTCGTTTCTCGCGTTCCGGACAGAGAGACGATATAGGTGCTACGTTAGAGCCGTTAGGGGTTTTTACGCACGGGATTAAAGACTATTCGGAGTTGCCAAAACTGCTATTTGCGATCAGTCAAGCAGCCAGAAAGGCACGCGCTTTGACCATATAGGTGAAATTGAGCCAACACCTTGCTCATCGGTGAGCAAAATCGGGGTGAGAAGCGGAAGAGAATTGTCTAGCCATCTGCCGCGCGCTGCTAAACTTTATTTCTTCCATGCACCCCCTCCGCTAAAGTCTACTTGCTCTCGCCTCCCGGTTGCGCTTGGATAGTGCCGGGTCTGGGGAGGCTCCAAAATGCGTATTGTGAGTTTAGTCGTGCTTTGCACGATGGTGGGCGGTTGCGTCACTACCGAAACGGTTCAATTCAAAGCTTCAAATCCACAACAACAAGCGATGGTGCGCGACGGGCAACCTGCCATCGTCTCACGTCAAAAATCGTCAGTTGTCTTGGTTCGACCAGCAGCACGCCAACTTCAAGCCGGTGGTCGCCCTGTATTTGTGGTCGGCATCAACAATCTCGGCAGGGCACCACTTGAATTCCGCGTCGCACAAGTCGAGGCAAACCAGGTTGTCGCCGGTCAGGAATTCCAGATGACGGTCGTGACCTATGAGATGCTGGCGCAGGAAGAAAAGAATCGCCAGGTCGCCGCCGCCATTTTGACGGGCCTCGCAGCTGGGGCAAATGCTTATAGCGCATCGCGCGCTGGTTATGGCAGTTACACAACGCCGAGCGGGCGAAGCGGCACTTTCTACAGCCCGACAGCCGCAGCAATCGCGCATAACACCGCCGCCGCCCAGAACGAGGCCATGATTGTTGGAACGATCGAGCGCGGGCAAGCAAACATGGCGGCGCTTGAGCAGACCGTTCTGAAGGACAACACTCTTATGCCGGGAGAGTGGGTTGGTGGGCAATTGCATCTGTCACCTCCAACCAATCCTCCGTCTGGGAGCAGCAAAAATTACTCGATCATTATCAATGTTGGTGGCGATCGCCACGTCATTGAGGTTGCTCAAGCACCTGCCGGAGCCTGAGCAAATGCGGAGCCAAATTGCGTTCTCGCTGCTAGCCGGAATTTCGGCTCTAGCATTTTCGTCTAGCTCGTGGGCTTATTGTTCGGCACCATCGGCTCCTTACTGTGCAACGCGGTACGGAGCGTTCGACGATCAAGATGACTTCGACAGATGCAAGCGTCAGATGCAGTCATATCAGAGTGAAGTCGAAAGTTTTCTCTCGTGCTCGCAACGAAAGATCGATGACCTACGACAGAAATCTAAGTCAGAGCTGGACGAATACAATAATGCGGTTGACAGCTTCAATCGTCGAGCGCGGGGCTGATCCGTCGAGGATAATCATCCACGGTCTGATCGGCCGATTCATCCTCGCTGCTCACCGGTGAGCAACTGGTATCGCAGTTCGGACATCGATCGTCACAGGTCGCGGACCATTCATCGGTCCACCTCGTGCCGCACGGACATTCATAGAAATTGCGAAAGAGCATCTTGCCGACCGTGACGGTAATTTCGGGGACAAGTTTCCTCGCCCCCGAAGTTTGATCAGTTAGCTTGCCTTCTTGCGGGCCGGCGGCGTTCGGGAAGCCTGGGCCAACTGCGTATCGAGTTCACCAGATCGCGTTGCCGCAATCAGCGTATCGATGACGGCGGGCAGCTTATCGAGCGAAGGCACAGCAATGGCTGCCTTGCCCTTCTCGAATTCGATTGCCTTTGAACCCGACCGGATTGCAAACAGGTACGAACCGTCGATGTTCTTACGCCACCAAGGCGAGACACGCTGATCGCCTTCGACAGATTTTCGGACGCCATCGACAGTTGCAAAGGATCGTACTTTGCGGACGTAGCTCGGATTGCTGAGCAGCACTTTCTGCTCTTCCAAGCGCGTGATCGTTCGCGTCCGACGCTCCAGTTTGGGATCGGTCTCGGTCTTCGGCAGCGCAGTAAAACTCAGCGATTTCAGAGAAGTCATCATGTCCTCCATCAAAGAGATGTTGAGGACGACCAAGTATAATGCCGATTGGTGTGATCACATACCGATAAATGTTGCTCGTTACCGCAATGAACAGCACACGTAGAATGGCTAATCGGGCAGACTCACGATTCGGGCGACTTCGTGTCGAAGCAATAGGGGCTATAAAAATTGATGACTCGCGAATCCTGCGAATCGGTATCTATCTTAGTCGCGTCCGTTTCGGAACATTTGAACGAACTATGACTAGATGCACAGCCCCAGTCGAAGGTCATCGCTCGGCAAACGCCGAAGCAAACTGTCCTGCGTGCCGCGGGCGTGGCCGCTGGAGTGGTCGCTATAGCAGCTACGGGAGCAGCTATAGCTCGTACCCGTCTTATTCGTCCTCATCTTACTCATCGGGAAGTAGCGGCGGTGGTCGCGGCGGTGGCGGCTCTGGCAGGAGCATCAAGCCGCGCTGGTCACGACCTGGTTCGTTGATGTTGTACACTCCAGCCGAGGTGCGGGCACTCACGCCAGTTCGTGAGAATGTCGAAAAGCGAGCGGCACTAGACCTTCGTGATGTTTTTCTCTGCCATGCGTGGGATGATCGGCATGGCGCCGCCAAAGAGCTTCACGATTATCTCGAATCTCGTGGCGTAAAGGTTTGGTTCAGTGAGAAAGACGTCGGCCTTGGCGTGCCTCTCCTACGTGCGATTGACAAAGGCTTGGCGAATTCGCGGATTGGTATCGTGTTGGTCACCCCCGCACTTATTAGCGGACTCCCAAAAGAGGGAATCGCTGACAAAGAACTTTCAGCGTTGCTGGCTGGCGAGCGACTCGTTCCCGTCGTACACCAGACGACATTTGAAGCTCTTCGCGAAGTCAGCCCTCTGCTCGCTTCACGGACTGGCTTGAGTACGGCTGAAGAGTCACTGTCTGACGTCGCCGCAAAACTCGCCGACCTGGTGGCGCTCTAGCTTGCTGAAACGTTGCGAAGTCTCAGATTGCCGCTGAGGTATCGCGGGTCTGACGCCGCGCATGACTGAGTATTTCGCCGTCCCACCCGACAATCGGCAACTGATACGTCGGAGGATCTTGTGTTGGACAAGAAAGGCTCTGGAGGTTCTTCGGTAAGTAAGTCGATTTCTTTCCTGTGATCTCTATCTCGCGGTTTATTCGCTCCACCGCCGAGATATGGAGCATTTCGTTGGTCGGTTCGGCATGACGGTCGCGTCCCACATTGACCTCGGAAAACGGACGTAAGAACGGTAGCCGTTTGCATTTTATGTAAACGTTGTTGATCGAACGAAGCGCCCTCGGCCAAATAAAGTAAGGACCTGTTCGGGACTGATGTTGCTTCGCGAGGCTGCGATCTTTCAGCATATTCAGGGAAAGAGGTGGCCAGCCCGCATCGGAGACTGGGAAATCGGGAAAATACTTCTTTACACGTTTCAACATCCAGTCGAGCGTAAGGTCATCAAGTCCTGCAATTTCCTTCCTGACTCTAAGTTCTTCGGGAATGTATCCACCGCCAATATCTGCGTGAGCTCCGGGAAACCATACCTGCTCAACTACCGTGTTGAATGTCTTAAACTTGCTTTTGCGCCAAGGTGCTGCCTCGAAGGGCTTTCGCTGCTCATCGATAGCAAGAGCGTGCAGATTTACATCGACAGCCGCACATAGCTCAACATCATGAAACTCGTTGTTGTCCCTGTTGAAGACTTTGAACTGTTTGAAGGGCACACCGAGAGCGCCGACAGTGTCAAAAACACCTAGGCACGATATTCTAAGCTTCTCGCGCTCATGTACAAATGGTGTCAAAGCTGCCCACGCGCCAGGCGAGCGATCATTCGGAGACGTACGGTAGAATTCCCACGCTCTTTGCTCGAGTTCTTGGGTGCAATTGTCGCGCTTAAGTAGCCCTGCCGCATGCACGTAACCAACGAGGGATCTCGCTGTGAAGGCGCCGCGCGAAAACCCAAATACAAAAACTTGGTCGCCAGGCTCATAGTGGAACGAGAGAAATTTATAGGCGCGTCGAATATTCTGACTCAGCCCTTGTCCGAGAGCTCCACCAAAGAATCTATTGAGAAATGCACCCGTTCCCACACCTCGCTCATAAAAGACGATGTTTCGGACATTCGCATACGACTTTGATACAACGGAACCGTCCTGAGATTGAGTAGGAGTGGTTTCGTCGGCCGCCCATAATGTGCGAGCGATCACTTCGCGAAGTCTAACGATGTTCGTATCCGTTTGACCAAAATCGGCATCATTCCAGGTGCCGTCTAGCAAAAGAATAATGCGCTTCGCCATCTTCGGGTATTATCCTCTAGTCGGTGCGATGGGTGGTTTCCAAAGCCGTTCTTCATACTTCTCCGGCTGGTCAGCGAATGCAGCAAATCGATTCTCAAGCGGTGAAATTCTCAGTACTCGGTGAAAAAGTCTGACGTAATCAAGATCGCTCAAGACGCCTTTACCAATTTTCTCTTCGTCAAATTGCAGCTCCGAAGTCGCGCCGCCCGTAGAAATAATTGGCAAAATAGGAACCCCGGGCTGAAGTTTAGCAAGTAAATCCCTCTCTTCGATAATGCCGTCCATCCCACCAATGAAAACTGCAGCCGAAAACTTGTTCTCTCGAAACATTCGCTCCCGCATAATGCGAAGGCTCGCACCCTGATCGGGTGCCCGCTCTGTGAAAATGACGTTACGGAACTTCGCGTTCTCGACCGGGAAGAAGTCTCTAAAGTGCTCGGATTGGTAAAGCTTAACCCAGTCCCCGTACTGAACGCCCACATCAGACGCGACAACCCAAACCATCGGTGTAATAGCCGGATGTCCTCCCCACACGAGTTTTCGTCTGCCAAGTGTCACATACACGAGTGCGGAGACAGCCGCCTGAATTGCTACTGGGTCGGCTGTCTCCGCGTATTTTGGGCTTCTTGATGGATCAGGAACGCTGGCGGACAGGAAGATTGTTTCTGTCATATCAGCATCCAAGATTCACAAAATCATAGGCTGCATCAGACACTTTAACGGCCCGGACGCACTGAATCTGGGCATCAAGCCACTTGAGATGGGTCGCCCAAGCGTCGTGGATTCCGACGTGATCATAGACAAGTATAGGAAGCCCAGACTGTTCGGACATGGAGGCTTTTTCTGCGACATCATGCAGAGTTTCAGCGGTCGGAATGCCAACGACTGGATATGCCCAAACCTTCTTTTGATTCATCATCTCGATCGCTATTGCCCCGTGAGCACCTCGACCTTCAACTTTCGCATTGATGCGAGCCATATCTGCTCGAAGTTTCCCTGCAATCGATCTGTAGCGGACCGCGATGCTGCGACTACGGATGCGCTCGACCGCAAGCAGAATTTGGTCGAGGGCGCCCGAGTTAATTTCACCCGTGGCGCTACTAATGTCGCCGCCTGCAAGGAACAGTGTTTGAGACATACTGGTTAACGGGCTTGGAGTGTGGTCTGGCCAAACGACGCGAAGTATGTGGATTTCCTTAGCTAACGCTCGTCCCAGTTCCAGCTGGGTCCACCTGCTGGCGGCATAAGAGGGAGTATCGAGCATAACCATGACGTCTGAGTCACATAGCCTATGAAACAGAACATCTTGGAACGGCTCCGCCGGCCTAATGTCATGAGTATCAAGAAAGACATCGAAACCTTTAGCCGCGAGTTCGTCATGCAGCTGTTGTGCTGCTCTTCGCGCCTCAGTTCGGCGATAGCTTATGAACACACGGCGCTGTCGTCTTAGGAGGCCTACACACTCGAGAAGAGCGGTTGAAAGCTCCACCAGCTGTGGGTCCTTGGAGTGAACTTTCACGCCATTCAGGGGCCGAAGACTTTCGGGAATATCCGCATCGAACGTCTGCCCGTCACAGATAACTGGAATGACCGGATGTCCGTCGTAGATTAACCGTTCGACGATAGCGATATCGTTTCCGGGAGCGCCGCCAAAATAAACGCAACCCGTCGCCGCCTTGTTGTCGCGATTTTGAACGTCAGCATGCTCTCTGAAAGTCACTTCTCTGCCAAGCTGAAGGTCGAGGTCCTGTAGCATTTCGACGAGAGTCGTTTTCAAGCGAGCTCGCTCGCTGTGGCGATCATCTCCGAGGATAACGATTTCGTAGAGGCTCATGTGAAATTCGGCTTTCAAGCGTTGTTACGAATCTTAATCGCCTCTTCTATCCATTGCTCGATGTTATTGGCGATCGAAGCGTACGCAGCCTTGCTGTCAGCCCCGCTGGGCGTTTTTAGCTGAGCGATATCAGCAAGTGTGCCTTGCTTGTAGGTAAGTTTGGTGAACGGGTTTACCCCCGCCGTACCTGGCTTGCTGTTTCGATCAAGCAGTTTGTCTATGCGAATCGCTACAACGCCCTTGCCGTCATTCCATCCCTTGACGATTTCATGGCGAACCCAGGGACGCTGCGCAGTCTCAGAGCCCACCAGTACAACGACGCAGCTCTTTCCGTGCATATTCTCTTCGATCCATTTTTCAACAGCTGCGTCACCCTTGGCCTTTATTTCTTCCCACTTATTGGCAGCGCATACAGCCTGTCCTTCGAGCGCGCCGATATTCCGCACTTGCTGAGTTCGCCAAAAATCGTTGTCGAAATGAAAGCTGAAAAAAACATTCCTTGCCATCGAGGATCCCTATATTTTGTTGCTACAAAAAAATGCACTGCAATCTGGCAGCGCCAAATCTCAAGAGTTTACCGATTCTGGTTTGCTGGCAACAGCGCCAAGCATTTTATTCAGGGGCCTGGAGGGCAGCGCATGACGATTTCTCAAACAACGCTTCTTTTCGCATCTGCGAACAGAGAAACGCGCGCATCACTGACGGAGGCCAAAGGGCACGGAATTCCGACCGCCTTCCTGTCGCATAGTCATAAGGACGCGAAACTTGCGTTAGGTCTTTCGAACCATCTGCATTCGAAGGGTTGGGACATTTATATCGATTGGCGCGATACGGCGATGCCGGATCCTCCTAACCGGGAGACCGCCGCACGAATTCGAGGCAAGATTGTCGAGATGAACTATTTTCTTTTTCTAGCCACTGAAAATTCAATGACTAGCCGATGGTGCCCTTGGGAATTAGGTTACGCGGACGGAAAAAGGACAATAAGAACATTTTGATCGTCCCGACGAGCAGCCAATCCGGGAGAACCTTTGGCTCAGAATATCTCGAGCTGTATCGACGCATTGATATAGTCAACGAAAGTGTTGCTGCTATCGCGCCTAACGGAGCCTCGACCATTCTTCGTGGCGCTGCTCGACTTTAATTGGTTGTCTATAATTCGTTCGTTTTTCGGAGACACCGGACGCTGCACTAGCTGCCGGAATTTCACCGGTGAAATTGCTCTTAAAACACTATCTGGAAAATAGTCCTATCAAATGTTATGATAGGAACGTTTTTCGGAGTTGGTCATGGGCCTCATCGGATATGCGCGGGTGTCGACGATTGACCAGGCTCCTGATCTGCAACTCGATGCGCTGCGCTCGGCAGGGGCTACGAGAATTTTTGTCGAAACTGCATCGGGGGCAAAGGCCGATCGCCCGGAGCTTAAAGCTGCGTTGGATTACGTTCGTCCAGGGGACGCACTTGTTGTCTGGAAACTTGATCGGCTTGCAAGGTCAATCACCCAGTTGATTGCAACTGTCGAGTTGCTCGATAGAAGCGGGTGCGGATTTCGGTCGCTGACCGAAGCAATTGACACAACCACCCCAACAGGCCGCTTGGTATTTCACATCTTCAGCGCGCTGACTGAGTTCGAGCGAAACATTATCCGGGAAAGGACGGTTGCGGGACTTGATGCGGCGAAGATAAGGGGGCGGGTAGGTGGGCGGCCTAAGGCGATGTCGGAGCAAGACATTGTCGCTGCCAAGGCGCTCATTCGCGATGGCAATCTCACGATAAAACAAGTTGCAGATCGAATGGGTGTCTCGGATGCAACTCTATACAAATATATACCCAATCCTCGCTCTACCTCTGAATTGGAGTGCAAGCCGTCATGAAGGCCATCGAACTAATTCAGCTTATCATTAATCTTTGCTCGGTGATTTGCGCGATGCTTGCCGCATTGAAGTGGTTTGAGGCTTCGCGTAGCAAAATTCCGCCTCATACACATGACTCTTGGGATGGAAATGGACCATTTTCAGAAGCATTAAAGAGGCAGGCTTCGCAGAACGCAATTGCAGCTGCGTGGGCCGCCGGAGCAGCCCTCCTGCAGTGTGCTGCTCTATCGATTCAGGCTGTGGGTCATTTGTGGGGCAAAATCATAAGCTGAGGCTCCAGACAACCGGACTCAAGGCTTCTAATTGTCAGGGAAGTGGAAATGGCGCGAGCTGATTCTGTTGAGGTTCCATCAATAGGATGGCGAAGCGCGTAGCAAGCGCTGCTAAAATCTTGATTGTAGAGCGACGACATCGGGACGAGTAGGAAATTCGAACAGTGTTACGAATATAGATGTGGCTGCGCACACCCTGTTCGTCAATTCATCGAGGCGAGCGTAAAGCCGAAGATCTTCGTGGATGATCAGCCCAATCCCTGAGCCAAAAGCGTATAAGGAAGCGCCATGCTGAGCGTTCTCGCTAATCGCACGTACCGTCATCTATTCGTCGCGCAGTTTGTTGCTCTGCTCGGAACAGGGTTGGCGACAGTCGCACTGGGATTGCTGGCCTACGACTTGGCTGGAGTGAATGCCGGTGCCGTCTTGGGTACAGCGTTCGCAATCAAAATGGTCGCATACGTTCTGGTTGCCCCGATAGCCGCTGCTTTTGCTGATCGCTTCAATCGACGGAAAATGCTGGTCACGCTCGATCTGGTACGGGCCGCAGTAGCGATCTTCCTCCCGTTCGCGACTCAAATCTGGCAAATTTACGTACTGATCTTTGTTCTCCAGTCCTCTTCCGCAGCGTTCACCCCGCTATTTCAGGCAACGATACCGGATGTGCTGCCCGATGAGCGGGATTACACTCAGGCACTTTCATTGTCGCGATTGGCTTACGACCTTGAAAGTGTGGCCAGCCCTATGCTCGCTGCGATGCTTCTGGCGGTTCTGAATTTTCACGAGTTGTTCACCGGAACAATGTTGGGATTTCTGGCGTCCGCCTTGCTTGTTGTCTCAGTCATCATTCCAAGCCCAAAACCGTCCAAGCCGCGCGGAATCTATGATCGCACGACACGAGGGATTCGTATTTTTCTTGCGACGCCTCGCCTGCGAGGCCTTCTCTGTCTGAACATAGCTGCTGCTGCGGCTGGTGCGATGGTTATCGTCAACACAGTGGTCTTGGTACAATCGGGATTTGCTTTGGGGCAGCGTTCCACGGCTATGGCTCTGGCGGCATTTGGATGCGGATCAATGCTGGCCGCCTTTGCTTTGCCCAAATTGCTGGATCGCCTTCCTGATCGAGGTGCGATGTTGGGTGGTGCGACAGCGCTCGTCTTCGGCTTGCTCTGCAGCGCAATAATTACGAATTATTTCGCGCTGCTCGCGTTGTGGTTCTTTATCGGACTCGGCTATTCACTCGTGATAACGCCCTCTGGGCGGCTGCTGAGGCGATCTTCCCAGGCCGAGGACCGTCCCGCGCTGTTTGCCGCTCAGTTTGCGCTATCCCACGTATGCTGGCTTCTCGCCTATCCCGTTGCCGGATGGGTCGGAGCAAAGCTTGGGTTATCGATGACATTTGTGCTGCTCGCGGCGATTGCCGCGATCGCGATCGCGGCGGCATTAAGTTTGTGGCCATCGCAGGATATTGCCGAACTGGAACATATCCACCAGGAGCTACCGGAAGGTCATCAGCATCTGGCCGGCGCAATGTCGGTTGATGGCGGATTTCGTCATGTCCATGAATTTGTGATCGATGACTATCATTCCGAATGGCCGGGTAGGGCAATCTGACAGATGTATGATCGGTAAGTCCGTTGCTAGTCAAAGATAGCGTGAGCAGGTTAGAATATGGTCAAAATGGTTAAGTGGCTGGTCTGCATTGCAACGTTGTTGGCGACAGACGTTGCTATTGGCGGGCCCCGTAAGAAGGTCCAAGATATATTTCTTAGTATCGATGCTGGAGAGCCTGGGAGGCTAACGGCTAAAACGGTGGCAGTTACCGTTAAGCTTTCAGGACATGGAAGCGAATTTAGTTTCTTACCTAGAGAACTTCGCTTTGTGCGTCGAGAAAGCGTGAAATTCATTATCGACAACGATACAGACGAAACGCATGAGTTCGTTCTCGGTAGTCATCTTGAAAATCTCGCACACGCTCAAACTATGAAGTTGATCAAAGATTTAGACCATCATTATCAAAGTGGCCGGGTTATCGCACCAAGATCAACCGCGTCATTTGTCTGGGTATTTTCAAAGGTGGGAAAATTTGAGTTTGCTTGCCTGATTCCTGATCATCAACAAGTCAGCGAAATAAAGCACGGTACGATCGTGGTGGATTAGGAGATTTGAAGAATCTCGATCTCTCTGTCTCCCGCGCCGACAACATCCCTCATAGATTTTCCCATTAGGGACCTTGCAATAGGTGACGCAAATGAAATGGATCCCGCCTTTGGATCGGCTTCATCTTCGCCAACTATTCGATATTCTTCTACGCGCCCGTCACTTCGGCTAAATCTAACAGTGCTTCCGAACGCAACAACATCCGTTGTCGTTTGGTTCGGCATGACCTGTGCGGTGCGAATTCGCTCAGTGAAGTATCGAACATCTCGCAAAGGAACTGCTCCAAGGCGTCTGCGCTCGTTCACATCCTCAACCTGCTGTGCGGATTCATACGCAGCTTTCGCTTCGCGTAGATCGTGTTCCAACCTGTTCAATCCATTACTGGTAACAAGATTAGGATGTTCGGAAATGGCTCGATCAGGCAGCTGAGTTTCTGACGCGGTCTCAGCGCTTTCTTCCTTGGTGAACGCAACGCTCAAATCCAATTCCCCACGGGTTTGTTTACCTCTGCCGAGTACTAGGCAGCATATTGCGTAACGCTAAGTTGAGAAAGGCGATTTGTCGCGGGACGGTGAAAAGCTGATTCGGCTAATACTCGCGGTCAGGAGAATCGTAGCAGTGCAGAACTTCCGGTTTACAATTGGCACAAGAGCTACACTTGCCCGCGCCATCGGCGTGGTCGTTCTTCTTATCGCGTATTTCGTCAGTGGATTGCAGCAGCACCGGGCGTATGAATTTCGGGGTGCGGCATCGGCTGTTACTGTTCAGATGGATTCGCCCAATGAGGGCGATCTCGAACTGAATCGTGACCATTGCCACGATTGCTTTCCGATAGCTCTTAGCCCTCTAAATATTGCGTCTGCAAAGAAAATACCCGTGACCATCCACGTATGGATCGCAATCTCGTTTCGAGATTTCTCGCCAATCTTGAATACACCCCCTCCGAAAGAATTCGGTTTAGCGTTCGCGTGAAAATTGGTCAGATCTGAGGTCGCACAAATTTAAGGTGCGTTCTTCGGATTGATCCTCTCCGCAAAGTCGCAGCCGGTATCACTTCTCATCCGCAGCCTCGAAT
The DNA here is from genome assembly GCF_058794875.1 of Afipia sp. GW823-FHT06G09. Taxonomy (NCBI): domain Bacteria; kingdom Pseudomonadati; phylum Pseudomonadota; class Alphaproteobacteria; order Hyphomicrobiales; family Nitrobacteraceae; genus Afipia; species Afipia sp. GW823-FHT06G09. The sequence goes on along the minus strand of NZ_JBXAHF010000003.1, from coordinate 491,895 downwards.
CTTAGCGTCGGCTCACGGCGCGAAGGCAATTGACCGTGGGTTGGATGCAGAGGCTTGCGGCTTTGCGTGAGAGGAGCGCGCGAGGGAATTGAATGGCGGCGAGATCACAGGTTGTGGCGCGCTGCCTCATTAAACTGGAGATTCGTATGGCGATTGATAGGCGACCAAGTGCAAAGAAATCCACGAGGCGGGATCAAGGACCGCATTCCTTCAAACCCGCGCGTCACTCCGTCAGTTCGTCGGCGCGGATACCTGAGCTACGAAAGGCCGACGATAAACTGCTTAATCAGATATGCCGAGATATCTCGGCCATCAGCATTTACATGATGCGGGTAGCTGAGCATTTAGGCCAACGCATTGGTATCAGCGGGCCTCAGTGGATGATCTTAACAACGATCGAAGAGCTGAGCGACAGTCGAGGGCTGTCGGTTAAGGCCGTTGCTGCACTACTTCATGTCGATGCGTCATTTGTCTCGGCTCAGTCGAAAATGCTTGAAAGCCGAAATTTAATCCGACGGCGGAGGCTTCTGGACGATCGACGTGTTACGCGGCTTTTTCTTACGGAGAGCGCGAGTACCCATCTTCTGCGGCTGTCTCGTACTCGGGCTCGTATGCGTGAATGCATTTGCGCCGACTTCGATCACGAAGCCTTCTCGGAACTATCAAGTGCGCTATCAGGCTTGCGAGATCGAGTACGCTGCGAAATGTTGAAGATTGCAGTTGGAGAGTAGGGTCCGGTCCTTGCGGCCCAAATAAAGTTGGCGCCGCTGGTGGAACTTTGGGGAACCAGTCTCAATGAGCCATGTTTAGGGCGGGCGGTAAGAATGTAATAATGTTGCGGATCGACATCTGGTCGTCACGCATGCTATGTAAACGACTTAAGCAACCGGATTCGTCATTTGTCACGTAAACTGACCATCAATTCAGCTCAAAACCTGCGCACCGTTCGCGGGTTAGCGGTTGTGTTCTTGATGCTCGTGTACGCATTTGGCGGGCTGGTTCACAGCCTTACAGACGTAGGTTTTTTCGTTTCACCTGCTCAGACCGTCATGCTATCGGCTTCTGACACGAGCGATGGCCACTCCGATAAGGGTGGTTTAGCCGAGAATCACTGTCATGGCTGCTTTTCCGTAACTATCGCAGCACCTCCGCTGGTAGCTGCGGCGATTAAGCAGGGGGCGGCTACTATTGCCCCTCCGCAGCTGGGGTTTCCGGATAGCGTGCCGGAGCTGGATACACCTCCACCAAAATTCCTGACCTGAACATATTCACCAGGCGCTTCTGCGCCTGAATTTGGCTGTTCTTCAGGTTTCAAATATTATGTCCGTAAGAAGCGTTGCCACGCGAGTTGCGTGCGCATCGGCATTGTTGGTGAGCCCTTGGCTCGCTGGCGTGTCGCACTCCCAAACGTTGTCACTCCAGACCGCGTTGCAGCGTGCCTTGGCTGCAAATCCACGATTGACGGCTGCTGAGCGCGACGTCGGCATTGCCTCAGGGCAACGCATACAAGCAGGCGCTTTGATTAATCCCGAGGTGTCCTTTGAGTTAGACAATTCGTTGGGCTCAGGCGCTTATCGTGGCACTCGGTCAGCGGAAAGCACCCTGCAGATCAGTCAGTTGTTCGAGTTGTTCGGTAAACGGGCAGCGCGGATTGCTGTGGGCCAGGCGGGAGTCGAGACTGCCGAAATTCAACGCAAGGCCGTTCGTCTTGAAGTCCTTTCAGAAACGGCTGTTGCTTTCCTCTCCGTCCTGGGCGCGCAACGCAGAATCCAAATTCTCGACGAGCAAGTCGCGCAAATAGACAAGATTACTCCGCTGTTGCAGCGTCGGGTCGAGGCTGGTGCATCATCGCTCGCGGAAACGGGCAGGGCAGAAGTCGCATCTTCGTTTGTGAAGGCCGACCGGGAGCGGGTGCGATCGCTTCTTGCGAGCGCAAGGCGTGAACTTGCTGTGCTTATGGGAGATATTACTCCAAAATTCTCGTCGGTTGCTGGCCGACTCGATGTCCACGGTCGTCCACCATCTTTCAATTCCGTGGTCTCGGCTATCGATGCCAATCCTCAGTTAATACGATGGACCGCCGTATATGCGCAGCGGAATGCCGAACTCTTGCAAGCACGCCTTCGACCGTATCCCGATTTGCGCGTCGGTGCGGGATGGCGGCATTACAATGAAACAGCAGACAATGCTGTTAGACTGAGTATATCCGCAGCGATACCGGTATTCGATCAGAACCAAGGTAATATCGTATCAGCTCAAGAGGCCCTTGCGAAAACTCGTGCGGAGCGTGAGGCCAACCGAAACGCACTGATAATAATTGCTGGGCGTGCCTATGACTCTCTACAGGGGGCGTTGCGGGAATTGGCAGCCCTTCGCGAGATCGCCATTCCAAAGTCGAAGCAGGCCGCTGACGCTATACTTGAAGGCTATGGGCAGGGTCGCTTTTCGCTTCTCGAAGTTCTCGATGCGCAGTCGTCGGTAGCTCAGGCGCGGTTGCGCGAGCAAGAAGCCCAGCAGAATTTTCATATTGCCGTCGCCACTATCGAAGGGCTGGTCGGTAACCCGTTTGCATTGGCTCGGGAGAGCGCAAGATGAGCAGAGTTTCTAAAGTAGCGATGGCCGCTGGCGTGATCATCGCAGCAGCCGTCGGAGTCTATGCGTTTTCTTCCTCTAAGGCTGTGCCGCCTACCGCGAAGGGGTCAGTAGCCGAAAAAGGTCACGGCTCAGAAGGCGTCGAGATGAGCGATGTGAAGGTGGCTGCTGCGGGTATAGAGATCGCAGCTGCATCGAAGGGTACGTTGCGCGATTCAATTCAATTGAACGGCATTTTGCAGCCGAATCAAGAAACGTTGGTTCAGGTCACACCCCGCTTTCCCGGTGTTGTGCGCGAGATACGAAAGCGAATCGGCGACCGCGTAGAAAAAGGTGATCTTCTCGCCAAAGTCGAAAGTAACCAAAGTCTGAGTGTTTACGAAATGCTGGCACCTATCTCTGGCACTGTTATCGACCGTCAGATCTCATTGGGTGAATATGCATCGGAACAGAAGCCAGCCTTCACTGTTGCAGACATATCAACTGTCTGGGTCGACTTTTCCGTCAATCGACGCGATTTGCCGCGAGTTAAGCTAGGCGAGACTGTCCTCATTGATGTCGGTGATGGCGGAAAACCCATTGAAGCGAAACTTTCCTACATCTCGCCCATAGGAAGCAGCGACACCCAAAGTGCGCTCGCTAGGACGGTTATTCCGAACGACGATCTTAGGCTGAAAACGGGCTTGTTCGTGTCTGCTCGACTTATCCTTACGGCAAAGGAGGTTCCTGTGGCCGTGAAGTCCGAGGCGCTTCAGACGGTAGAGAATCGTACCGTGGTATTTGTGCGTAACGGAACCAAGTTTGAAGTACGCGATGTGGAGATCGGAGCGCGAGATCCAGAGCAGGTAGAGATCGTGTTTGGTCTCATGGAGGGCGACAAGTACGCCACCAAAAATAGTTTTGTTGTTAAGGCCGAGTTGGCGAAGGGGTCGGCATCCCATGACCACTAATTGCAGTGCCAATAACGCATTAGTCGATCTTGCGATCTCCGTTGATGCTCTCATGCGGCAGACTTTGCCTTCACCATTCTATGCCGGGTCCTTTGGCTCGCTTGTCGGAGCCCACTAATGATCGACGCCATTCTCTCCTTTTCCATTCGCCAGCGCTGGCTGGTAATGATCGGCGTTCTGCTCATGGCGGGACTCGGCGTGTGGAATTTCACGCGTCTGCCGATAGACGCTGTGCCGGACATCACCAATGTCCAAGTTCAAATCAACACTAATGCACCCGGGTACTCTCCACTGGAAGTCGAACAACGGATCACGTTTCCGATTGAGACGGCTATGGGTGGACTTCCCAATCTCGTAAATACGCGGTCGCTATCGCGCTATGGTCTCAGTCAAGTAACAGTCGTCTTCAAAGACGGCACGGATATCTATTTCGCTCGGCAGCTCGTTAACGAGCGGATTCAACGGGTAAAAGATATTCTTCCAAACGGAATCGAGACCGCGATGGGGCCCGTCTCGACCGGCCTCGGAGAGATTTATCTATTCACGGTCGAGGCGAAGTCGGGAGCAAAGAAGGCTAACGGTGAGGCTTTCAGTCCAACCGATCTCCGAACCATTCAAGATTGGATTATTAAGCCTCAGTTGCGGAACGTGCCAGGTGTCATAGAAGTCAACACGATCGGTGGCTTCGAAAAGCAATTTCACGTGCTTCCCAATCCAGCGCAATTGATGGCTTACAAGCTCAGTTTCCGCGAAGTAATGGCGGCTCTGGCGGCCAACAACGCGAACGTTGGCGCTGGCTATATCGAGCGCAACGGCGAACAGTATCTTGTGCGAACGCCGGGACAGGTCGCCAATACCGATCAGATCAAACAGATTGTCATCGGAACTCGCAACGGGGTGCCTGTTCGGATTTCCGATGTTGCAGAAGTAAAGGAAGGAAAGGATCTCCGTACCGGAGCGGCCACTCTCAATGGAAACGAGATGGTGCTTGGGACTGCGATGTTGCTCATCGGAGAGAACAGCCGATCAGTTGCTCAGCGCGTAGGTGCCAAGCTCGATCAAATCGGGCGCTCTCTTCCGGATGGTGTTATCGCGCGTGCAATCTACGACCGGACACATCTCGTAGATGCAACGATCGCAACTGTGGAAAAAAATCTGGTAGAAGGCGCGCTGCTGGTTATCGTAATTCTTTTTCTGATCCTAGGAAACTTCAAAGCAGCGATCGCAACGGCTTTGGTAATTCCATTGTCGATGCTGTTCACGATTACCGGCATGTTTCAGAACAAAGTCAGCGCCAACTTGATGAGTCTCGGCGCAATCGATTTCGGCATTATCATTGATGGTGCGGTCATTATTGTCGAGAACTGTCTACGCTTGCTTGCACACGAACAAGAAAAGCGCGGGCGCATTCTCAGCCGAGAGGAACGGTTTGACGCGATTCTCGCCGGGTCACGCGAGGTCATTAAGCCGAGTCTCTTCGGAACTCTAATCATCGCCGTCGTATATCTTCCAGTCCTCACTCTGACGGGGGTTGAGGGTAAGATGTTTACGCCGATGGCGCTAACAGTCTTGATAGCGCTCTTGGGTGCTAGCATTTTGTCTATGACCTTCGTGCCGGCAGCGGTTGCGCTTCTTGTGACCGGGCGTGTCTCTGAGAAGGAAAACTGGTTCATGCGTGGGGCGCGGCACGTCTACGTTCCACTTCTTGAGAAATCAATAAAGTATCGTAAGTCGGTCGCTGCACTCGCTGGCGTTCTTATCGTGGTCAGCGGGTTTGCAGCATCGCGTATGGGTGGTGAATTCATCCCAAGTCTAGATGAAGGTGACATTGCTATTCAGGCGTTACGTGTTCCGGGTACAAGCCTGACGCAATCTCTGGAGATGCAGAAACTTCTAGAGCAGCGGCTTCTAAAAATACCCGAGGTTAAGGAGACGTTTGCCCGCACTGGCACTGCTGAGGTCGCTACAGATCCAATGCCGCCATCTATTTCTGACGGCTACGTCATGCTGAAGCCGCGCGATCAATGGCCAAATCCGAAGAAGCCAAAATCGGAAGTCGTCAAGGAAGTTGAGGAAGCCGCAGAGGAGATAGCCGGAAGTAGTTACGAAATATCTCAGCCGATCCAGCTCCGCTTCAATGAGCTGATCTCGGGAGTTCGAAGTGACGTAGGCGTGAAAATTTTCGGCGATGATTTGGAGGTATTAGCCCAAGTCGCCGGACAGGTGCAGAACGTACTTCAAACAGTCCAGGGCGCGGCAGACGTAAAGACAGAACAAGTCTCGGGTCTTCCGGTGCTGACCGTCAGCCTCGATCGTCAGGCTCTTGCTCGCTACGGCATCAGCGTTGCTGATGTGCAGAACCTTGTTGAGATTGCAGTCGGTGGCAAAACGGCTGGCCTAGTTTTTGAGGGAGACCGGCGTTTCGATCTTGTTGTGCGGTTACCCGAACATCTCCGGTCTAACGTCGAGGCTATTAGAGCATTGCCGATTCCATTGCCTCCACTTGAGAACCAGTCGAAGGCGACTCCAGCGCTTTGGGGCAACTCACCACTTGCTCAGATTCGCTACGCACCACTGTCGGAGCTTGCTTCGATCGACCTTGCTCCGGGTCCCAATCAAATTAGCAGAGAAGACGGGAAGCGCCGTATTGTTGTATCGGCAAACGTCCGCGGACGCGATCTTGGTTCGTTTGTTGCGGACGCGCAGCGGCAAGTAGGGGAGAAAGTCAAACTTCCAGAAGGTTACTGGATCGGATGGGGCGGTCAATTCGAACAACTCGTATCGGCTACGCAGCGCTTAACCATTGTGGTCCCGATCGCGCTTCTTCTCATCTTTATACTCCTGTTTGTGAGTCTCGGATCGGCGGCCGATGCGTTACTCGTCTTCAGCGGCGTTCCTCTTGCGCTGACTGGAGGAATATTTGCGCTCATCCTAAGGGACATTCCGCTTTCCATCAGCGCAGGCATCGGCTTTATCGCGCTCTCTGGCGTCGCGGTCCTTAATGGCTTGGTGATTATTACATTCATCGAGCGCTTGCGGCACGAGGGTAAAACAATATTGGAGGCAGTTGAGGAAGGCGCTCTAACCCGATTGCGGCCGGTCCTAATGACGGCGCTCGTTGCTTCGTTGGGCTTCGTGCCCATGGCAATCGCAACGGGAGCTGGCGCAGAGGTGCAACGACCGCTCGCTACGGTGGTCATTGGCGGCATCATCTCCTCCACTCTTTTGACGCTACTTGTACTTCCAGCTCTCTACGTTCTGTTCAGGCGCGAACCGCAGGAATCTGCGCGCGCGATAATCCACCACTGAAAGGAAAATAAAATGAAGATCGTTCTGCTGATAGCTGCCGCTCTGTTAACTGCTTCGCCCGTCGCGGCTCAGCATGCTCACGGAGCGAAAGGTCCGAATGGAGGACTAATTGAGGACGTCGCGGGCGTGCATGCTGAATTAGTAACTTCGGGAAACACGATAACCTTCAATATTTTCGATGATGCCACCAAACCTGTTTCGACGAGTGGTTTCACTGGCTCCGCTCTCGTAGCAAGCGGCGCTGACAAAGAGACGGTGACGCTTTCGCCAGCGGCAGATAACACCTTGAAAGGCGAAGCGAAGAAATCTGTGCCAGCTCATGCCCCAGTAACGCTGATTCTGAAGACTAAGGATGGAAAGTCGGGTCAAGCAAAATTCGTGAGGTGATTCAGTGAGAGTGCTGTTGCGCGCGATCAGGTTGACGGCGGTTGCGGGTCTCGCCACCTCAGCCAACGCATGGCGGGCAACTTACAGCTCGATTCGGGTTCTGATTCACCTAATCCTCGCAGCATCGACTCTTCTGTTAGTGACAGGTTCAATGGCTCTAGCAGAGAGCGATGCCAAGATTACCGGCTTGGGATCGGTAACATGTCAGCGATTTCTTGATGACAAAAAATCGAATGCCATCCTGCGCAGGGATTACATGGCCTGGGCTCAGGGCTTCTTGAGCGGAATACGCGTAAGCCAAGCGGCGGGTATCGATGACCAGCTAAATCTCAGTCCCGTTACATACGATCTCGTTAATCAATTGCATTTTCTTGAAGACTATTGCGAACGGAATGCCAAGCAACTGTATTCAAACGCGGTTGCCGCGCTCTATCAGCGGTTACGAGAAGAAGAGAGTGGAAGTACGAAGAAGTGAGGCAGTGCAGGTCTCTCATCTCTAAATGTTCTTCCGAGTCTATGCTGCGGCGTTGGTTTTGCGAATGGAGTCGACAGTGACCGACGAGATTTTAACCACTACCCGTATGCGAATCGAGGGTATGGATTGCGCGTCTTGTGCAATCAAGATCGAGAATGCCTTGAAGCGTGTTGCCCAGGTTGCGGAGGTCAACGTCTCCGTGCCCACGGGAACCGTTACTGTGAAACATGACTGTGCTGATGCAGAGACGCTACCAAAGCGGGTTACCGGTCTTGGCTATAAAGTTCTGCAGGTTGATCATACGACCGGTGATGGCGTCCCCCCTCCAAAAGTGGTCGATAGCGATCATACCAAACACACTCACGGCGATGGACCTATAGACAGGTTTTGGTGGCGATCGAACAAAGGGCTACTTACTATCGCTACGGGCGGCGCACTTGCTTTAGCCTTCTTGCTGGGAAAGACATTTCCAGAAGCCGAACGATGGGTGTTTTTGCCAGCGATGCTGGTTGGGTTAATACCGATCACTAGGCGGGCCGTCGCAGCGGCAGGCGCAGGAACGCCGTTCTCGATTGAAATGTTAATGACAGTGGCTGCGGTTGGCGCTGTCTTTATTGGTGCGGCCGAGGAGGCAGCGGCAGTAGTCTTTCTATTCCTGATAGGAGAACTTTTAGAAGGCGTAGCGGCAAGCCGGGCGCGAGCGAGCATCCAGAGCCTCACAGAATTGATACCTGCTACGGCGAGACTTGAGGAAAATGGGCAGGTCCGCGAAGTCAAGGCGAGCACACTCGAGGTGGGATCGACCATTCAGGTTCGTCCGGGGGACCGAGTGCCCGCCGACGGAACAATTATCTCGGGAGTCAGCTCGATAGATGAGGCTCCGGTATCGGGCGAGAGTGTTCCTATTCAAAAAGGACCTGGAGAAGCCATCTTCGCCGGTACAATCAATGGCGAAGGGCTCCTCATTGTCAAAGTTACTGCTGCCGCGATCGATAACACGATTGCTAGGGTTGTGCGCCTGGTTGAAGAAGCTCAAGAGTCGAAGGCTCCAACCGAGCGATTCATCGATCGTTTCTCCCACTATTATACCCCGGCCGTAGTCCTGGTCGCGCTGTTGATCGCAGTATTTCCACCGCTTGCGCTAGGTGGATTGTGGAAGGAGTGGATCTACAAAGGTCTCGCAATCCTGCTAATTGGCTGCCCCTGTGCACTCGTCATTTCTACGCCAGCAGCAATTGCCGCTAGCCTTGCCGCAGGAGCGCGACGTGGTCTTCTGATGAAAGGCGGCGGAGTTCTCGAGCAGGTTGGAAAAATTACAATAGCTTGCTTCGATAAAACGGGCACGCTGACGGCAGGAAAGCCACGTATTACGGATATCGTGTCATTCGGGTCCAGTGATACAGATGTGTTGAGATATGCAGCTGCCCTTGAAGCCGGATCTAGTCACCCGCTAGCGCTGGCGATTCTGGCAAAGGCGTCAGATGAAAATCTCTCTTTACCCCGCGCTTTAAATGCCAGTGCCCTTAGCGGAAGGGGAATTCGCGCAACAGTTGACGGTAAGGAAATTTTTATCGGGTCTCCGCAGGCAGCTAATGACATTTCGAAATTGAGCAGTGAGCAGGAAGCCCGCATCTCGGCCTTAAACAGTGAAGGCAAGACCGTTTCGGTGGTCCAAATCGACAAAGTGCTAGCCGGGGCGATTGCAATGCGAGACGAGCCACGCGCCGATGCCAAAATAGGCCTTAGCGCCCTAGCTAGCCTTAATGTCCGCGCGTTGATGCTAACTGGCGATAACCAGCGCACAGCAACGGCAATCGGGAATCAGCTGGGTATTGAAGTAAGAGCGCAGCTATTGCCAGAAGATAAGCAAAAGATCGTAAGAGAACTAAAGTCAGAGGGCTTTTGGGTCGCCAAAATAGGTGACGGCATCAACGATGCCCCTGCACTTGCTGCAGCGGACGTTGGTATTGCCATGGGTGGTGGTACCGACGTCGCACTTGAAACTGCAGATGCTGCGATACTCCACGCACGCGTCACTGACGTGGCAGCGATGGTCGAGCTATCCCGCCGAACCATGTCCAATATCAAGCAGAATATTGTCGTCGCGCTGGGTTTAAAGGCCGTCTTCCTCGTCACCACAATCGTTGGGGTTACAGGATTGTGGCCAGCGATTCTTGCTGATACCGGCGCGACAATCCTCGTGACTTTAAATGCGCTTCGGTTGCTGAAACCAGCCGTATGACACTTGATCTCGTATTGGAGAGAAGTCATGGACGAGAAACGAGTGGAGCGTCGTACTCGGGTGCTCAAATCCGGCACAATCTCATTCGAGGGAGGCGCGATCAGTTGCATCGTTCGCAACATAAGTACCACAGGAGCATTGCTCGAGGTGGAAAGCCCTCTTGGGATTCCCTACCGCTTTGTTTTGCTAATTCCTACAGATCATTTCTCGCGTTCGTGCCGCCGTGTTTGGACAGCCGAACACCGAGTCGGGATTGTTTTCGATCAAGTAGGTGGCGGGCCAGCGTTGAAAGCGAAGGGAGCTGTCTCATGAGATCGGATAGAGCCTTTCCTTTAGCATTACTTCTGCTCCCATTGCTGCTATGCGGTCAATCCTTCGCACGCAGCGGCATGATTATCGAGAGGCCGTGGGCTTCTGAGCACATCGACAGCTTACCTTCTGAGTTGCGGAAGAGACTTTACACTCTTGAGCGCTTGTGCGGTAACGCGGCCGCTGCTGCCCATTACTTCGCGCCTTCGATTGAAGCGAATGGCGCGCGTTTCGTATCGCTGCATTTTGAAGAGTACGCTTGCGATAATCGCGCAGTGATTTGCGATAGCAGCGGGTGCCTTCATGAAGTTTATTTGAAAACGAGAGGTGGCTACCGCATGGTTTTTTCGGGGAAAGCTATTGATCTGAAGATGACTAATGCAGACGGAGTAGCTGGACTAAAAGTTATTTCGAAAAATTCGACAGCAACATATCGCTGGAATGGTCGCGGCTTCTCGCTGCGCACAACCCAACCTAGTGGACAATAGATGCCATCATCGATTATTCAGCATCTCCATCTCGGAGGCGCAAGTCTTAGCTATCGCAAAAAGTTTCGACTATTTTTTACCGTAGTTGCGGTCGTTTTGGTGTTGGGATGCGCGAAAATCGGTGTCCATTACTTTGGTTTCGAATTTCTAGAGCTCAATGCGCTCTTAACAAGCGGAATCGGTGGCGCAATCTTTATTATAGGGTTTCTCCTGTCCAGCATTCTGACTGACTATAAAGAGGCAGAGCGAATTCCAGCAGATATCAGGACTTCAATTGAAGCGATTGATGGCGATCTCGAGGCATTTGCCGAAATCAATAAGGAGTTTGATCTGAACGAATGTCGGTACATTCTTCTAGGAACGCTTGATAAGCTGAGAGTCGGTTTAGGTCATACTCGAGATCACAAGGATATTCCTCCAGCTCTGAACGAGTTGGCAAAGTTAACACCGATTTTTGGACGTCTCGAAGGAATGGGAATGGCCGCAAATTTCGTGGTTCGGCTTCGTGCAACGCAAGACATCCTTCGTCGATCTATGCTGCGCGTCTATCAAATTCAGCGCGTAGAATTTGTTCCGTCTGTCCACGTCTTAGTTCAGACGTTGGTGTTTTCGATCGTCATTATGATGCTGTTCCTCAAAACCGAGGGTGATCCCGCATCAGCGATGATGTTTGGCTTCATATCTTACATGTTCATATATGCGCTGTATCTTATACGCTTGTTGGAGCAGCCCTTTGCTAAGGGACACGGCTCTCTAGACGATGTCAGCTTTTTCTTGTTTGACGAACTTGAAGAGAAACTGCGTGGTCTTATAGGCGACGACGCCACCGTCGGTGGTAAGCAGAAGATGGAGGCCTGAAGGATGCACGGTGGAGGCACTACAGGAACAGCAGCAGCAAAGCATGCAAACCGACTCCGTTGGGCGCTGGTGCTCACCGGCACCTTCATGATCGCGGAGGTTGTTGGTGGCTTGGTAACGGGTAGCCTGGCGTTGCTCGCAGACGCAGCTCATATGCTGACGGATTTTGGAGGTCTCGCGCTGGCTTTGCTCGCCATTCGATTTGCTGCGCGAGAGGCGACCCCACAACTGACTTACGGATACCTGCGGACCGAGGTACTATCGGCGCTCACTAATGCTGTCGTTCTTCTTTTGCTAACCGTGTACATTCTGTATGAGGCCTATCAGCGGTTCCTTGCTCCTCCGGAGATTCTAAGCGGCCCAATGTTGATCGTTGCCGCAATTGGTCTCATTGTAAACCTGATCAGCATGCGGCTATTGGCGGGCGGTTCGTCCGAAAGCCTAAATGTCAAGGGCGCTTATCTAGAAGTCCTAGGCGACATGCTCGGGTCAGTGGGCGTAATTGTAGCGGCGCTTATCATCATGTGGACCGGATGGCGCTTGGCTGATCCGATCATGGGTGCCGGTATTGGCCTGTTCATCGTGCCACGGACGTGGATACTGATTAAGCAAGTCACACATATCTTAATGGAGGGAACTCCTCCTAACGTCGACGTAGGGCTTCTTGAAAGGAAGCTGCTGGAGCTTCCCGACGTAATTGCGGTTCATGATTTACATGTATGGACCGTTACGTCTGGCTTCGACGCTATGAGCTGCCATCTAGTTGTTGCAGATTTTGCGAACAGCCGAGAACTCTTAGTGCAGGCGCGGCGTCTGATGAAGGACGACTTCGGCATCGATCATGTTACAATTCAGCTGGATGATGAAGCAGTCAGGGCAGCGGAGGTAGTGCTCCATGTCTGAGAGCCTAAAGTATCGCGGTTCTCGTACGCGAAATCTTATTAGGCTTCTTATCGGAACGCTTGCCGTCATAACCTCGGTTTGCTCGATTGTAACCCATGATCATGTTGAATCATTCACTCCCAAGTCGACGCAGTCAGATTGGCTGTCATTGAGACATGACACCGATCAACATTCGCAGCGACCAGAGTTAATAGGTTGGCATTGCCACAGCTGCTTTTCCACGTCGATACCCGTGCCACCGCAAATCACGACGCATAGATCAACCGGAATCATGCCTGTTTGGCCGTTGTTGGTTGATGCGCATGCTGGATATTTGGTGGGCGTCGAACCGCCGCCACCGAGGAATAGCTTGCTAAGCGTGGCTTAGGACGAGGCGGACGACCTCGAGTCCAGTCACTTTTCACCTTACTTGAATTTCAGTCGTTAAGGCCCCGCTCGCGGTAGGGCGCTGTTGCGGCGTCGCCATTTGTGCGGCGATTGCGACGGACGCGCGTGTGCGAAATCACGGAGACTGATGTGAGCGACAAAGAGATTATAGGCCTCTCTCGCTTAATTGTGCTGCGGCAGCAGCTCGATAACGTGGCCCGCAATGTGGCAAATCAAACCACACCCGGGTTCAAAGCGAGCCACCTTGGCTTTCAAGAGTATCTAACACAGGCGAAAGAAGAGGTGCCCTCACCCAGGCGATCACTCGTTGCGGCGACGCAGTTTATCGACTTTTCAAAGGGCGAACTCAAACCGACAGGAAATCCTTTGGACGTCGCAATCGTAGACCAATCGTCTTTCTTCGTCGTCCAGACGGCGAACGGGCCAAGATATACTCGCGTGGGGTCTTTTACGCTCGATGCCAAGGGTGACCTAACTACGCTCGAAGGAAAGGCTGTGCTTGGAGTTGGCGGGCGAGTCTCGGTCCCGAACGGAAGTAGTCAGCTTATGATTGGCCCAAATGGTTCAGTGTCCACAAAGCAGGGTAGCCTCGGACAACTTCGCATCGTGAGATTTGAAGACACTCGTAAGCTACGAGCTGAGGACGGTGGACTATTTTCGACGGAAAGCTCCCCCATCGATGTGCCACCGAGTGCCGTTAGGTTGGCGACGGGCGTCCTAGAGATGTCGAATGTCAACGCTGTGGGAGAAATGACCAAATTAATGGCAGCGAATCGAGCCTATGACTTAGTTGCGCAAGTGATTCTCAAGGAAAACGATAAAAACGAACTCAAAAGATTAGCGGGAGAAGACATGTGATTATCCCGATCTCGACTTTTCTGAGTCTCCGCGCTCGATCACTTCAAGCGTTAAGCAGAAAAGAAATTAGCCATGTCGTTCGCTGAGAAAGAAACAGTGACGTGGCGGACTATGCTTTGGAAGGGTCCGAGACTGGTCGATATACTCGAAGTTGAGCGGAATTCTTTCAATCTTATTCGATTAGTCGCCGCTCTAGCCGTTCTGGTATCACATGCTTTCGCGATTAACAGCGCCATAGATGCACCAGAGCCACTTCAGGGAACAACTCCCTTTACGTTGGGCGGGCACGCGGTAAATGCCTTCTTTGTTGTATCGGGGCTTACGCTTTCCCACAGTCTCGAACGTAACCCAAGTTTGAGTAATTATATTTTGGCGAGGGCGTTGAGACTGCTGCCTGGACTTTTCGCTTTTGGCGTTGTCTTCGCTTTTATAGCCGGCCCGCTTCTTACAGGGCTGCCGCTCACCGAGTATTTTCGAGATTCTCGTACCTGGATTTATCCATTCTCTGTTACGTTTCAATTTTCACGGGCGATACCTCCACAAGAGATATTCACAAACGTTGTTTTCTCGGGGGCGATCAATAACCCACTCTGGACTTTGAAGTACGAGATACTGAATTACTTCGGGCTCGCGATATTAATGCGTATTGGAGTGTTCAATTGGGCTCCATTTCTATTTTTTGCGCTATGTGCTGCGATCGCGCTTATGTTTCACGCTAATGCTATGTCCGCACAGCCTGGCTCGACGTGGCTATATCAAGTCGGCCGTTACAGTGTTTGTTTTTTAATCGGCGTAATATCATATCGATTTCGACACAGTATCGATTTGTCTCCGGCACTTTTGTCCGTGAGCACGGCAGCAACGATTCTACTTTCTTCTTCCTTAGTTCGAGATCAAATCTATATTCTTCTAGTCGCTCATTGGGTTCTTGTGGCCGGAGCGATCGATTTCGGGTGGCCCACTCGCCTTTGCCGAGCGAACGACATCTCGTACGGAACCTACATTTATGGATGGCCAGTTCAACAGTCTATCGTGCAAGCATTTCCAGGTATCGACATCACAACGTTGGCCGTTGTGTCGATAGTTATTGTTCCGCTCTTTGGATTTGCTTCCTGGAAGCTCGTTGAAAATCCTGCATTGACGCTGAAAAGGCGGGTTGCTGCCATGGGGAAATACAGGCGAGGAATGCGGGTCAAATAGAGCTAATGACCTGCGATATTAAAACCGAGCTGAAAGCCCAACAAATGGATTTATACTCGGCGATGCTGGCGTGGCACCAAAATTTACACCGGCATCAAGTTGAAGATTTGAATTGACCTTATAGGCGAGACCTCCGCCGAAAAGCACAATATCTCCAAGAGGGTCTTGGGTGCCGCCTCTCACGGCTGCTTCGACGTAGGTTGTGAATTTTTCAGACCATTGGTAGCCAAGTGTCATTGAACCGGTCGCTTCAATGTGACGTGCGTTCGGATCAGCATTTTTTACCGCGTGCAATCCCACATTGATTCCGAGAGAGAATTGATGTCCCAGATCGGCTGCAAAAAACGTTTGGAGGCCGCCATCCACGAATTGGGGGCTTATTCCGTTCTGACGATCAGTGGGAAGTGAAATGTAGGGCAGAACTGCAAGGGCAGTTGAGTCACTTTTCCCGAAAGTGTCGTTTCCCCATAGATTATACTTAGCGCGAAGGACGACAGCTCCTGTCCCCGATTCTGTCGTTTCGGATTCTGAACTCCGAGTTCTCTGTCGAGCGTACGGTAAGACCATGATGGTTGCTTCAAGGTCTTTAGTTAATCCAACGCGAATGTTGCTCCCTATAAACTCATAACCTTGAGTCACCGCTCCGTTCGCAGCCGGACGCGAACGCGAGAAGCCGACACCGGTCGTCTCGATTTGGACGCGACCCGCATCAACCGTAAAGGGCACTTCGGTGATGTCGGGTCGATCTGTGGTCATCTCTCGCAGGAAAGAATCCGGGGTTGGATTGGAGAGAGAGTAGGAACGTTTGCCACTACCTTCCTCACCGAAGGTCGCATGAACGCCAACTAGAAGTAGTGGCGTCGATAGGATCCAGTCCCTACATTTTGGGGTTCTACCGAATGGGAGGGTTATGGAATTATTGCAAATGACAATCATTAGCAAATAATGACGATAAACGCTTTCTGCGTCAACAGCTGTTGCGATCTATTCTCATCTGGATTGCGGACGATCTACACGCAGTTAAAGGGGATTGAAGGTGATCGGTGTTCCGACTTTGTTGTTTAACCGAATGCTCATGGCGACTTCGCTGAGCCAAAATGATTGGTAATCGTGGCTCTCGCTAACGTTGAGCATAGTCCCAAGGGTCAAAAAGCTACTTTTTTGGACGCTTGCGTTGGATTGGCTGAAAGAATTCAGCCGGTTCAACGCGCAAAACCTTTGAAAACTTTTCAACGATCTCAAGCCCCACATACGTCACGCGGCGCTCGATCTTGCTAACATGAGCACGATCCACCTCAGCCTCGTATGCCAACTTCTCTTGGGAGAGTTTTTTCTCGTCCCGAATTCGGCGAAGGTTGGCGGCAAATAGTTGGCGGATGTCCATAGGTTAGACAACCGCAACGTAAGATTCTTCCCCACGGCTTTAAAGCCGAAAAAACAATGTGGCTTTAAAACCACATAATGTCCTATAAGTTCCCGATTTGGTTTGGGAGCATGAAATGGATCAGCAATCAATTACTGGTGGTGAGAACGAAATTGCGACGATCAGGCCATCGACCATTCGGTGGATATTTGGTTCGCTGGAGGGGTGGTCTGTCTTACTATTTTGCTTTGTACTGGTCGGATTGCCGATTCTGGCACTCATCTGGATTGCCCACCTCTGCACGAAGTTCACGATTACGAACCAGCGGGTCAAAATCGCAAAGGGAATCATCTTTCGCACAGTCGACGAAATTGAGCTGTACCGCATCAAAGACGTTCGCGTGAATTACTCTCTCTTAAATCAGCTCTTCAATATTGGCACTATCACCATTCACTCCAGCGATTTTACCAGCAAAGGCGGCTCTCTTCAGCTTCGGTACGTCGCAGATGCGCGAGCGATACGCGAGAATCTACGAAACCTGGTAGAGCAGGCTCGTCGCAGCAGAGGAGTACGCGAACTCGATCTTGATCGCGTCGGCTGAAACCAAGGGGAAATCGTGATGGTTGCGAGTCGAGCGATCCTGGCAATTCCCATTCTATTTTGCACTGGTGCCGATCTTGGTGCTCAATCTGCTGACATAGAAATTAGCGCGTTAATGAAGGGCCGATGTCAGGCAGCCGTGGCTAATAAGAGTTATATCTGCAGCCCGGTATCCTACATCATAACCGGTAGTCGCGCTCTATTCACAATGGTGCTTGATGATCCTGAGGATGATGGCCGCGCTATATCATTCTCGGGCTCTAGATCGGATGGCACTATTGCGCTTGATAAATCCTACGAGCTGCCGATCGATCGTATGCTTGTTAATTCCAAGGATCGGCCAAGACGGAATGACCTGCCGGTTCCTTTAATACAGCAAGCAACAGGTAAATGCATTCAGACTGGAGACTTCACTGAGCGTCAAGTTCGAACGGTTTCATGCACAGCTAAGAACGACCAAGGCATCGAGTATTTACTTCGATTTGAATCGGACGGTTCGTCGATGTCTGTAATACGGTCAAAGGACGAGCGGCTTGCGACGGAGGCGAGCGCTAATAGATCGTTTGTCGGAAAATGGTATGCCGAAAAACCAGATGCTTGCCGGTCAAAGCCGGGCGAGCAGGATAACGGGCTCGTAGCTTACTCGCAGAGAAAATTCGAAGGATACGAATCGACGTGCGAGATAAAGAAGGTTGTGCCCCAAGGAAATCGCTTCGCACTCACGATGAAATGCAGTTCGGAGGGCGAGACGGAAATTGTGAAGGAAAATCTCGAACTCCGAGACGGTAAACTCGTTCGGCTCGGACGTTATCTGGTGACGTACAATCGGTGTCCTTGACGGGTTACCGCTAAAAGGGGAGCGAGCGGTGATCATGGCGGCGATTCTGTAATCGGACTCTAACCACCAGACACAAAATCAAACCAAGCATCTCAATTTAGAGCGCATTCTTCTCCCGGGATTGCTTTACTTTATCAAAATCCTTTTTGATCGCCGCGTTCTCATAGATGATCTTCCATCTGCCGCTGGAGCTATCTTCTGCTAAGAGACCAAGCTGAACAAAAATTTCTGGTGTTTTGAAGTTAGTGTACCAAGAGGTTCGCCCGTTGTTTACGCCGGAAAGAAAGTATCTTGGCTCGGCATAGATTGAATCGCCGAGCCGATGGTTTACGCTTGGCTTTCCGTACTTCTCGCTAAGCAGCGAAGACAACGAATTGTATCGCGACAACACCGACGATCCGAACGGATCGTTTGCGAAAGACTTGCTGATTATCACGATGCGGTACAAGCGATCATTGTATCCGAACGAGCCAAGAACGATCTCAGCGTCGGCTATTACCTGCGGAAGCTTAGTAAAGACGACTCCCTTACCGTAACTGTCTTCTTTTTCCTCACGGAATTCAGCCCCGAGGGCTGTGATTTCGGTTTGAGACACCCCCCATTTTAGCCCCAACGGAGCTTGATCTGACTGCGCGAGTGCTGAAGAAGAGAGCGCCACAATGATAAGCGTCAAAATTAATTTCATAAGCCGTCCCGATCTTGTACGATTTTTCCTTTAGTTGCTGAATCATTCGCTTTGGGAGCGCTGATAGTTAGAATTGGAAATCCGTGTTTGGCCGAATAGAACTTAAGGCGAAGCTGGGAGATTGCGACGTCGTCGATTGCAACGCGCGCTAACGACATCGATTGTACAAGCCCGCCGGAATAGCGTGCTGCTTCAGTGCGAGCTTGATTAGCTCGATCCTCTGCTTGCCGTAATTCATCCAGTATTTCAGTAAGCTCTTGGTCAGGCGCCACGCGAGCAGCGGAGGCCATATTCGGATATCTTAGCGAGATGCGCCAGAATAGTGATCGGCGCTTTTGGTCGAGCATAGCGTCGGTTGCTTGGAGAACCGAAAGTCTAAGGTCGATGAAAGATTTGACGAGGCCGCTCGAATATTTCTCGCTCTCGCGACGAGCTTCTACGATTTCCGCGCGCACCCTGGTCATATCGCGATCGAGATCCGAATTTGGCTGTTCGGTATCCTGAAGTACCAGTCCAAGCACTGAAGCGAGAGCAATAACCGATGTTAGAAGTATGACGATAAGAACGTTCTTCATTTGCCCGACCAATGGAGGCAGCCGCATGCGAATTAAATGTAAAAGGTTATCTCGGCGATGCGCCGCTTATGGACCGATCGCTTTAAACGCCGCATTGCGATAACCCGCGTTCACTTCTTCGCGTTGTTGTGCTTGAGGTGTTGCGTTGAGCGATCCGCTCGGGGTCAGCACCGAAAACATGATGAACCCACCGGCCTTTCGGGGAAAAATGAAATACTCGGCAATTGCCGACCGTTCAGAATCCTCGCAGGATGACATTCCTCTGAATACAACTTCGCTGTCGATGAGCTCGCTATTCCGAGCGGACGCAAATTTGCCCTTACATTCCTTTGCATCATTTCCAACGATCGCAGCCGCAACATCCAGACCCGACGTGCCTTGTTGAGGCGGAATAATGCGAACGAAACCGGTCGATCCGTCCGCCTTCCAGGCGGCTCCAGTCGAGGCAACGGCCGTTGGCGTTTCAGACCTAGTCAAAAGAGAAGGGCGACTCAGGTTGGCCTTAAGAATGAAGTTTGAAGCAATTTGCATCGCTTCAATTTGCAGTTCCGGAGAGCCTTCTTGAGGAGTTCCAGGTTGCAAGCTTGATGTGTTTGTTAATGGCTTTCCAGCAGGAGCGGTAAGCTTGGGAGTACTGTTCGCGGCATTGGCGAAAGGAGCTGCAAAGTCTCCTGCAGCCGAAAGACCGCGATCATTGATTGTCTTCGCACAGTTTACCAGCGCAGGAATAAGAACAGAAGTCCCGTTGAGATTGAATTGAAACAGATTGCCTTGGGCGAAGGCGGACATTGTTCGAGAAGCCCGAAATTTTCTAATCAACGATGAGTCGTCTGGCATTGGAACGAAGACCGTAGTGGCGGCCACTCCAATGCCAACAACATTGAACGTTGCTTGATTATCGAAATTGAGGACGATCGGAAATTTCTGTCCTTGTGAAAGGGTCCAACTATTGTGAGTGAAAGCCAAGAACCACTTGTAGTCCTTCGAAACGACCACCCCAAAGTTGATGCCGCTGTTATATGTTGCGCTGGCAATGCAGTTTGAGAAGGCGCCTGTTTGGTTGTCGGTGAATGCTCCGCCACTCCAAGCGCCGACTTTGATAGATCCGTACGGACCACGCGCATTAGCGGCACCAGCCCAAACGACCAGAAGAAAAGCAACGATCGAAAAGATCCTGACCATATCTCGCTCCCCAAGATCACTATCCAAGCGCAACCTGAGGTAGAGAGCAAGATGCAGAGTGAGGGGGCTGAGGTATCCTCTTGCATGTGACAAAAGCGGAGGACGCCAAAGGACTAGCAGCTCGAATTATTATCTAGGAATTATTTCCAGCATGCGGCAACCGTTTGAATGGCGAGCAAGCGGCGATCGTGACGTCAATTTCATAATCGGACCCTATCCACCAATCCGAACATCAAACCAATCATCGCCGCTCTGATTGGGTTTATTTCAAGCGATCTTCTTCGCGCATTTTGATTTCATATTCTGCACATTGTTCTTTCGTGAAGCGTCTTACCTCGGATGCGGGTCCGTATGTGTTGCCGGGGTATCCACGCATGCGGATCATCTTTTGACCGCCGTACTTGTTCTGAGATGGACCTCTTAGCGTTGAAGGATAATCATCAATTCGCTTTGGCTTGTTTCGTTTCGATGGCTTCTTGAAGTGATTGTACTTAGACATGTATCGGGTTGATCCTGATATCGTTGTTGTTGATTAGTTCTTTGATTGTGACCTTCGTTGGACACTTCTGAATTTTTGTCATTCCTTTGGATGTAGTGATTCTCGCAGGCGAACGAGAATCGAGATGGTCATCATCAAGGAGACGGCAGGCCAGCTAGCCGTTCCGGTACTTCTCCACATCGATTGGCAACAGGATATGTTGTGCCACCCAATCGATGTCGGCTTGTTTCATAATGTAATTTGACAACTTTCGCTGTGATGTAATCGGTTCGATATGGACGCGACCGCCGAGCTCGAAGTGGTCGAGGACTTGCATCCAGCGCTTGTGTGCGGTTTCTTGAAACCAAGTTAGAGCGGCCTCAGGAATCTGCATTATGATGTGATAGTGCAATGGAACAGGGTCTCCGTCCTTGCTCCAGATTTCGGGAACAGCAACGAAGTCATCTGCCAGATCATCCTCTGACAATCGGAACGTCTTTGCGAAGTCTTTGAGGAGACGCGTCCGCCATTCAAGGATGCACAGTGATGCGGCGACTGCTGACTCAGGCCTATTCGGTGTCCAATCGAATTTCAGGACAATCGAGCAGTTGGCGCGGACATTGCTCGCGCGAATGATCTGCAGTTGTCGAACGGCGAGATCTTGCTCCGCCGGACAAGGAGCGCGGCCACGTAAGGTGTTAGTTAGCTCCGCCTCGGTTGTCGCTTGCTTGATCCTCTGAGCCAAACGGGAAAGAAATATTGTTTTCCGTTGGCCGAATGCACCTGATGAACTCCGGTCAGGTTCATCGATCTCCTGTCGATTCAACTGCGCGAAGAGGCTGTCTCTGTAAGGGCGTGGTTTCTGTGTCACGCTCGTATTTATGTGGTCGTGAGCCCGGCATCGGCCGATGAGGCAAAAGAATTTTTCACCCCTCCAGGCGCTCAATTGAAGCCCATCAGCCGCACAACGGTCGAAAGAAAAAAGGCGGCCAACGATGACCGCCTCCTTAAGAAAGTAACGTGCCTCCGAGAGTGTTAAACTTGTTCCTCCTTTGGGTCCGCATGGTCCAGGACAGTCTCTGGGTCGAACTCAGGCACCACTGAGATTTTCTCATTGGGTATCTCCTGCTCTGCGGATGTTCGTTCAGCATTCTTCAGCTTGTCGAGGTCGTCCCAGTTGATCTTGATACCCGGGAACTTATCATGACCTTCGCGAAGCCAATCCTCAAAGGAGCGCTTGCGATACTCCGGCATCGACCAGTCGACATTGATCTTGAGTAGAGGGATCTTAGCGCCCTTGGTGATGTTGCTGGACTTTGGTGGTAGCAACGCTTGAATTTCCTTGCGTGTGATCTTGGGATGGATCGCTCCCGATTCGATGGCGGCTTGGAAATTCTCTTCCTTCATCTTGGTGCATTCCCACACCAACGAATAGCCCGAGGGAATCTTGTTCTGTACCTCAGGAAGTTGAAGAAATGGCGTATCAGCGATTGCGCAGATCTTGTTAAATACCGCGCGGCCCATATCGACGCGTTCCATAAGGAACTTCCGCTGATCTTTCGACAGCGCATCGCGTGTGGCTTTGCAGAGTTGCGCAAGCTTCATCATCTCTGTTGCCTGTTTACGCCATCCGGCATTTACTTTGGCAACTGCTTGGTCGAGCGAGATTGTCGGCAAGCCTTCCCGATCTGGCTTGTCGTCCTGATTCGGCTTTGCGTTTTGCTCACCGGTGAGCGTTTTAGCCTTCTTCATAACTGTCTCCTTCTCTCGCTATGCGAGCTTGTGCGACGGCGCTGCCGGTCGCTGGTTAGGCACGAAAGTTACGTGCATGGCGAAGACATGAGAGGGGCGAGGTGAACTTCAAGGCTGCGATTCCATCGCCCTTTGATGACGCGAACACGGACAGATAAGTGAAGACATGAGTGGATGTTGGTGGACGCGAAAATAATTTTGACTGACATTCGCGATGGATCGCATTGATCGGCGTTCAACGCACGTATCCCGACGCTCACCGGTGAGCAATGGCGGTGAGGTCGCGAGACCAGGTCATCCCGATCTCGCGATACCGGTTGCTTGCGGAGTCTCACATAGTGTCGATCTGGCCTGTCGCCGAGCGAAACTGAAGGTCTGATATCCACGAGCGCATGTCGGGGAAGCGACTTTCCACGATGTTGGCGATCACCTTGCGATCATAGCTGATGCCCTCATTGTCGAGTATTTCGACAGCGCGATCGATGTGAAGTGGTAACAGTTGTTTGCGAGTTGCCTTGATTGCTGAGCCAAGGTCGATGGTATTGAAGCGACTACGTATCGTATCCGGAATCTTGCTCATGTCATTGGCGGTGGCAAAGAATACGCTTGTTACGCGTGCCGTTGTTAAGGTGTCGCCGCGTAGCGCCGAAAAAGCTTGTGCGCTAAGACCATCGAGTTCGTCGATGAATACCGCTCGATGACCGTAGAGCGATTGCAAGGAGACGGTGCGGATCAACTTTCGCACCATGTCAATGCCGTTATCCAGGGCGCCATTAATGTAATGCCGATCAAGGCGAGACTCGGCGATGATCGCGTCGATCGTTGCGGTTTTTCCTGAACCGGTTGAGCCGCAGAGTAGAATGTTCGGGATTGAGCTGGAATTAGCGGATTGCGCGATGCTTGCGAACAGTTGCTTTAGCGAAGCTGGCAAAATCAACCCGTTTACTACGCGAGGCTGATACTTGTCGGTCCAGTCGGCGTGCGGGGGTGCCGCTTGTGCTGTGGTGACTAAATCGAATCCAATGGATGCTGCTGCGACTTTGGTTGCGTTTGGCATTTTAAAAGTCCTTTCTGCAAAGTAGAGGCAAGGCTTCGCCGCGCACCGATTGCTCGGCGAACCTTGCTGTTGTGGGTTTGAGGTTTAGGCTGCCATCAGCCCGGCGAATGCCGGTTGGAGAGGCGGGGATGGAATCGAGAGTGGAAGGCTATCGCGCCATTCCTTCTCTGCCTCGGGTAGGATCAGCGTCCGACGACCAACCTTGACCGCCTTAAGCCGACCTGCCTTGATCTCCTGGTAGACCTTGGAACGGCAGATGCCGTTGCGAGCGCAAAAATCTTTAATACTAAGCACGATGAAGCTCCGTTCACCGCCAACTGAATTGCTGGCGTATGAACAGTTTTCTGTCCGATCCTGCTATTCCAGATGCTAGGACCGGAATGAACTTAAACTGAGAAGGTCTTGAGCTTCATTTTCAGCTTATCTAGCCGCGTCTTAACCCATGCGCCGCGCTCACGTTCGGGTAGCTGCTGCCATTCTGCGGTTAAGCCCCGATAATGACTCTGAAAGCGGTTTACGGACATGAAGTTCAGGTCAGCAAATTCCTTCGCATCATCCTTCTTCGATTCCTTGGCCGATTCAGGATTAACGGCTGGCTCGAATTTGGCGAGCCACCCGATGATCAGTGCTCCTGGGCGGGCTTTCTTTGCCACCTTGTCTTTGCGCTGACGTGAATCTCGGGCGCGCGCAGTGATCTTATTCAAATAGGTTTCAAGCGATCTATAAATGTGCTCCGCAGCTTGTTCTTGTGGCTCGTGCCCTTGCTCGATGAGTACTTTCAGGAGGGCCGCAGCCTCAGCTCTTAGCAGCCAAAATTGGGTCGGGTCGGGGGCTTTCCGAGTGTTGCTAGGCTTCTTGAAGACTTTGTTTTCAATCCCTCTGTTGAGGTCAAGGAGTGCAATTGCAAGGCTCATCAAAGAGCCGGGAATATAGGAAGGCGCCAATCCTGATCGTTCAAAGAATACAGACACAGATTCTAGCGACGCAGCCGCAACATTGCGCCGAAACGCATTAATATCTCGCTCGTCGTCGGGAGGGAGAAGTCTTGAAATCATCGCCAGGCTCGCGATTAGGTCGACCAGAAATGGACCGGCTTGTTCGACTGCTAGTTTGACGTGCCGCGAGTCATCGGTAGATTCGCTCATGACAGCCCCATGCGTTAAATGTAATTCAGGCTTTCTTCGGTGGTGACAACATTCGAAATTCGTCGAGGTAATTGGCCCATTCTTGCATCATCTCGGTTCGCTCGGGAAGATATTGTGCAGCGTTGTATGCGCGCCGAACCTCACTACGTTCTTGGTGCGCGAGTTGCCTCTCAATCGCGTCAGCACTGAACTTTCCGCTTTCGTTCAGGCGTGTTGATGCCATTGAGCGAAATCCGTGAGTGGTCATCTCATTTTTTGAATAGCCTAAACGACGGAGGGCCGCGTTCAGTGTGTTTTCCGAGATCGGTCGTTGCCAGGATCGGGTCGAGGGAAAAATTAGTCTTGAGGATCCGGTGATTGCTTTGAGGTCAGTGAGAATCGCAATGGCCTGCTTAGAAAGTGGCACTATGTGATCTAGTCCCATCTTCATTCGCTTGCCGGGGATCCTCCATATCTTGGACTTGAAATCAATTTCTGACCACTCGGCTAGTCGAAGCTCTCCGGGTCGAACGAAGACAAGCGGAGCCATGCGCAGCGCTGCGCATGTACTGTAGTGACCATCAAATCCGTCGATCGCTCTGAGCAATGCGCCGATCTGGCTTGGTTCGGTTACAGCAGCATGGTGTTTGACTCGCGGGGTTACCAGGGCTTTCCTTAAGTCGACTGTTATGTCGCGCTCAGCTCGGCCTGTCGCTACGGCATAACGAAGGACTTCGCCGACAACACTTCTGATTCTGAGCGCTGTTTCGTAGCGACCCCGGCTTTCAACCTTGCGAAGGCTTTCGAGGAGCTCGGCAGGCCTAATCTCAGCAATCGGTCGTCCTCCAAAATCTCTGACTGCAAATTCCAACAACCATGACTTCTTCTTCAGGGTGCGAGGTGATGAACCCTCAGCCTTCCATTTTTCTAGGCACTCGCTCGCCACCGTCATGAAGGTATTCGCATGCGAAATCTTTCGAGCCTGCTTCTCGGATTTTCGCAGTTCTGATGGATCAGTGCCTACGGCGATTAGTTTCTTTGCAGTGTCCCGGGCGGTCCGCGCGTCCGCTAATGAAACGAGCGGATAGTTTCCGAGAGCCAGCAATTTCTGGCGGCCGGCAAATCTGTACGCTAACCGCCACAACTTGGATCCACTCGGCTGAACAAGAAGGAATAAGCCGCCGCCGTCTGACAATTTAAACGGTTTTGAACGCGGTTTTAAGTTTCGGAATTCGAGCTCTTTTCGTGCTGGCATGCATCTTCCATCTTTCAGGAACTACCAACACTCTCCGAAACTACCAACAAAAATACCATCGAATTTTCTGGATGTGGGTGCACAGTCGCAATCCTCCAAGAACGATACTTTCCCATAATCCATTGTATTTAATGGATTAATGCGACGTTCGTGGATGTCGGTGGATCTGTGGAAACTGTGTGATGGTGCCCCTGGCCGGAATCGAACCAGCACTCCTTGCGGAACTCGATTTTGAGTCGAGCGCGTCTACCAATTCCGCCACAGGGGCCCGCTGCCCGAAGGCAGGGTCGTAAAGCGGGCGGAATATAGCTCGCGCGCCGTTGCGGTCAACCGCCTGTGATCGCGCCAAACGTCGACAGCGGGCAGCGGGCAAGCTAGGACCCATGCCGGACAGGAGATTTGGCGTGTCAAACGGCACCACGACGGCATCGGGACGCATTAACCACACGCGCGATGCAATATTCATTGCCAGTGCGGGAATTGCGGTCATCGCCGGCGCGACCATCGCCGGAGCGTGGTTCTTCGAACTGGTGCTCGATATCCGGCCCTGTCCGCTCTGCCTGGAGCAGCGTTATGCCTACTACCTCGCCATTCCGCTGGCGGCGCTGATTGCAATCGGCGCCTCGCAGGGCGCTTCGCGGCGCCTTCTCGGTGCGGGTCTTGTCATTCTCGGGCTCGCATTGCTCGCCAATGCCGGTCTCGGCGCCTATCACGCCGGAGTCGAATGGGGGTTTTGGCAGGGACCGACCGATTGCAGCGGGCCGATCGTCGATTTCGGCAGCACCGGAAACCTGCTGGACAATCTCAACAAGGTGAAGGTGATCCGCTGCGATGAGGTGCAGTGGCGTTTCCTCGGGCTGTCGCTGGCTGGTTACAACGCGTTGATCTCGCTTGGCATGGCCCTGCTGGCTGCTTGGGGCCTACGCACTGCGCGATAAGCTGCGGGTTTATACCTAATCATCCGCGTCGATCTGCTGACGGCCGAACAGATGAACGATGCCCGGCGTCGCTACCGAGACAAATACAAACCGCGACAGATGATGCGCGCCGACGAAAATCGGATCGATGTGCAGCGTCAGCGCGAGCGCCAGCATGGCGTCCATCGCCCCCGGTGCGAAGGAGACCACGATGTCGCCGAACCGCGCCGGCGTGGCCAGCGCCGCGAGCGCGATGAAAATCGCTGAAATGACGATGGCTACGGTGAACGATCCGATGGCTGCGGCCATGAAGCTCAACAGCGTGCGCGCTGAGATTTTCGCAAAGCGTGTGCCGATCAGCGCCCCGATCCCGATCAGGGCGGCAGCGTAGGCCCAGTCCGGCAGGCCCCCTTCGATCGATCCGGTGCCGTGCAGGATGCTGGAGCCGAGCATGGCGCCGAACATCCAGCTCGCCGGAAACTTCATGACACGCAGCAGCAGCGATGTCGCCACGCACACGGCGGCGAGAACCGTGAGCGCAAGCGGTGTCGCTGGCGCCGCGTGCATCGGGGAGCCGCCGTGCTGGGCCAGTCCGGACGCCGCGAGGATCAACGGCAATGCCGCCGTCAGAATGATCACGCGCATGGTCTGCACCACCGCGATGCCGGCGACATCGGCGCGCCGTTCGTTGGCGAGCATGATGATCTGCGACAGCGCGCCGGGGCTGCCGGCGAGCAGGGCGGATGTGCGGTCCCACTTGTGGATGTGCTGGAGATAGAAGCTGCTGCCGAGCGTAGCGCAGAAAGTAGACGCGGCGAGGATCGCGATGCTGACCGGATAGCTCGCCATGTTGGTCAGCATCTGCGGCGACACCATCGACCCCAGCGACAGACCGAGCGTCATCAGGATGATATGCGCCATCAGCGGCGGCAGGCCCATCGGGCGCCCCGCGATAGCGCCTGCCCCGACCGCGATCATCGCGCCCGAGATCAATCCGCCGGGCAATTCCAGCCATCGAAACAGGGCTCCTCCGGCCAGACCGATCAGGAGCGTTTCAAACGTATGGAGGATGTCGCGCGGCTGGACGTTGCGAAAAGCTCGCGACAGCTTCTGAAGGACAGGCGTCATTGCGGCGGGATTCGAGGAACGGCAACGTCGTTATCACAAATCCTGCCATGCACCGCAAACGGAGCGCGAGCATGGCTCGCACATTCTCCATGCGCAGCGTGACGAAAGAGAACGAAGGCGAGCCAGCCGGTGACTGGCTCGCCTTGTTTCACAGGCTCAATTCGCCTTCCCGGCGGTCTTCTTGCATTCGGAGCGGAATTTCCGGCGCTCCTTGCCGTGCAGTCCCTTGGCGTCGGCCTGCTTCGAACATTCGAGCGAGGCCGCGGTGCGTTCGGCTTTCTCTTTGGGTGTGACCGTCTTGGCAGGCGCAGTTTTGGCCGGCTCAGTCTTAGCCGCTGGCGCAGCCGGAGCGGCTGGCGTCGCGGTTTGTGCGAAGGCGGCACCGGCAAGCATCAACGAGGCGGCAGCGGTGACAAGGATGCGTGAAGGGAGAGTGATCATGGGGAAGTCTCGCGTTGCAGATGGGCGCGAGCCTTGGCCCGCGAGGATGAACCGCCGGTGAACGCCGCAGCGCGGAATGCCTTTTGTAGTTCATTATTTTTTGATCGGCGCGTGCGGCAGCGCGTTGAATGCAAATCGGCGTGAGCTAGGATGTGCTGCTTTCGAGATCCCTCACTCAGGAGAGTTCGATGACAATCCGAGCCAATCTGTTTTGTGCGGCGCTGCTGGCTGGTGCGGCAACCTTCGCTGCGATGCCGGCGCAGGCCCTGACCGCCCAGGAATGCAGCGCCAAATATCAGGCTGCAAAGGCGGCGGGCACACTCGGTGACCAGAAGTGGAATGATTTCCGCAAGGCGCAATGCGGCGCCGACGCGACGCCGGCCGCGGCAACGACGGCGGCTCCCAAGGAAACTCCGAAGGCGGCCGCCACGCCCAAGGAAACACCGAAAGCCGCTGCTGCTCCGAAGGAAGCACCAAAGGCTGCTGAAGCGCCGAAGCCTGCCGCGGCTCCCGCAGCCGCAGGTGCCGCCGTGTATCCGACAGCCATCGCACCAAAGTATTCCAGCGAGGCCGCGGGCAAGGCACGCATGCACACCTGCGTCGATCAATACAACGCCAACAAGGCCACCAATGCGAACGGCGGCCTGAAGTGGATTCAGAAAGGCGGCGGCTATTACAGCGAATGCACCAAGCGGCTGAAAGGCTGAGACTGGTTGAACGGCTATGGACCGGTCGGCTGTGAGTCCCGCCGGTCCAACGCCGCGACCGCCATCGCGCCGCATGAAGCGGGCGCTCATGGCGCTCGCGGTTGTTCTCGTTGCGTATGGCGCGATCGCCTATCTGCTGCTGCCGTCGTTCTGGCGGCATTACGAACATCAGAAGAAACTCGATGGCCTGCCGATGGTGACAGTCACCGCGCAGGGCATTCCCGCCGATCCAATCAATGTCGGACTGGTTGGATCGTCGAACGACGTTCTTTGCGCCATGCGCGAGGCGGGATGGTTTCCGGCCGATCCGATTACATTGCGCTCCTCTCTGGAAATATCGGGCAGCGTGTTGCTGGATAAGCCCTATCCCGACGCACCGGTCAGCCCGCTGTTTTATGACGGCCGCCGCGAGGATCTCGCCTTCGAAAAGCCCGTCGGCAAGAGCGCCGACCAGCGGCATCACATCCGGTTGTGGATGGTCCTGAAGGACGGCGCGGAGAAGCGGCCGGTCTGGCTCGGTGCGGTGACATTCGATCGCAGCGTTGGATTCAGCCATTACACCGGCGCGGTCACACATCACATCGCGCCGGATGTCGATGCGGAGCGGCGGTTGATCGAAACCGATCTGCAGGCCGCCGGGATGATCGAGGCGCGCTACACGGTCGGCGGGGTCGGTCCCACATTGCGCGGCCGCAACGGCGAAGGCGACCCTTACTACACCGACGGCGAGGTATGGGTGCTGCGGCTGGTTGAAGGCTGCATCAAGCGTCACAGACCGCCGGTGGTTCTGACGGGGCCCGTTGCGAACGAACTCAAGGATACGATCTGGAAAAACATCTCCGAGCTTTATCGGCGCTCGCAGCAATAACAATGCCTCCATCCGCGTGCTGCGATTGACAGCGGCGACCTGTCTTGCGTGTTATGCAGCGTATCCGCGCCGGAGCCGCCCATGATCGCCAGCCTGAGTGTCATCCTGATCTGTCAGTTGATCGGCGAGGTCATCGTCCGCGGATTGCGGGTGCCGGTGCCGGGGCCGGTGGTAGGCCTCGCGCTTCTGTTCGCCGTGCTCATCACGCGCGATCGTTTTCCGGTCCTGGCGCGAGGGCCGCTGCGCGACAACGCGGTGGAAGGAACCGCGAAAGGCATGCTGGCGCATCTGTCGCTGCTGTTCGTCCCCGCGGGCGTGGGCGTGGTGCAGCAGCTCGATCTGCTCGCGCACCACGGTCTTGCAATCTTCGTGATCCTGGCGGCTTCGGTGCTGGTGACACTGGTTGTCACCGTCGGGACCTTTCTGATCACCAGCCGCCTGATGCGCCGGGGACGCAATGCGTCATGAGCGGCAATCCGTTTTCGCTCTGGGTGTATCTGTCGCAGACGCCGCTGCTGTGGCTGACCGTGACGCTTGTGGTCTACGCGATCGCCGACGCGGCCTCGCTCGCGACCCATCGCAACCCGCTGATGAATCCTGTCCTGCACTCGATCTGGATCGTCGGCTTGTTCCTTCACCTGACCGGGACCAGCTACACGACCTATTTCAGCGGCGCGCAGTTCGTGCATTTCCTGCTCGGCCCCGCGACCGTCGCGCTCGCGGTACCCCTTTATGAGAACCGCAAGACCGTGATGTCGGCGATTATCCCGATGCTGATGGCGCTCGTGGTGGGCTGCATCACCGCCATCGTGTCGGTGGTGCTGTTCGCGGAAGCGGCCGGCTTGCCGCGGGAGATCGTGCTGTCACTGGCGCCGAAATCGGTGACCGCGGGCGTCGCCATGGGCATCAGCGAAACGCTGGGCGCCAATCCAGCGATCACGGCGGTCGCAACCGTTCTCACCGGCATTATGGGCGCGATCGTGGTGACCCCGACGATGAACCGGCTTGGAATTACCGATTTCCGCGCGCGGGGTTTTGCGGCGGGGCTCGCCTCGCACGGAATCGGGACGGCGCGGGCGTTTCAGGTCGACGAAGTGGCGGGCACATTCGCCGGCATTGCGATGGGACTGAACGCGCTGGTGACGTCGCTGCTGGTGCCGGTCGCAGCCACGCTGTTGCTGCGCTGAGAAAGGCCCCCGCCGATGGGCGAGGGCCTTGTTCGTTCGAGCGGAACTTATGCTGCGCTTTTTCTCTTGTAGCGGTCGGCAGCCTGCGCCCGTGACAGCTTCGGCGTGAGCGCCTTTCTGGCCGCATCGTAGTTTTCCCATTCCTTCACATCAGGCAGCGACGGGATGGTGATGAGTTCGCCGATGTCGAGGCCAACCAGCGAAGCATCGACCATTTCGTCCGCCTGCATCACGATGCCCTGCGGCAGGTGGGCGACCGGTACGCCCGCAATATCCCAGAAATTCGTTGCGGTCGCGCCCGGCAA
Organism: Afipia sp. GW823-FHT06G09; assembly: GCF_058794875.1. Taxonomy (NCBI): domain Bacteria; kingdom Pseudomonadati; phylum Pseudomonadota; class Alphaproteobacteria; order Hyphomicrobiales; family Nitrobacteraceae; genus Afipia; species Afipia sp. GW823-FHT06G09. The sequence continues at coordinate 460,475 of NZ_JBXAHF010000003.1, read as the reverse complement.
CACAGCCTGAACCCGAACGCCGCTGTCCTTGAATTCCTTGTGCAGCGCCTGGGTGAAATTGACGACGTAGGCCTTGGTGCCGCTGTAGGTGCCGTTGAGCACATCGGTATCGAGCGCCACGATCGACGCGATGTTGATGATGAGCCCGTTCTTACGCGCGACGAAAGCCGGGGCGGCGGCGAGCGCCAGCCGGGTCAGCGCCACGACGTTGAGCTGGATCATCGCGTCCATCTGATCGACATCCGAGGTCAGCAGCGGTCCGGCGGACCCGATGCCGGCATTGTTGATCAGTGCAGTAATGCTCTGGTCGGTTTTCAGGCGCTCCTCGACGCGGCGCAAGTCGGCCTTCGCATTGAGGTCAGCAGGCAAAACCTCGACCTTGCGGCCGGTGTCCTTGGCGAGCTTGGCTGCAAGCGTGTCGAGCTTTGCCTTGTCACGTGCGACCAGAATGAGGTCATACCCGCGCCGGGCCAGCCGGTCCGCGTAAAGGGCTCCGATGCCGGAGGAAGAGCCTGTCACCAGGGCCGTGCCTTTGGTCTGTTGCTGAGACATTGTCGTGTGTCCTGTGTTGATCCGATGGGACCGGCCTGGCCGGTGTTGACGGGATCAATCTAGGGCGCTACCCATACGTCTTAAATGCCATATATACCTCGTTTCAGGACAAAGAGTCGCCACCATGAAGCGCGTTGGTCTTGTCATTTTTCCGGGCTTTCAGATCCTTGATCTTGTTGCGATTTCGGTGTTCGAGCTGGCGAACATGGCGGGCCCGGCGCCGGCCTACGAAATCGAGCTTTTGTCTGAGCACGGCGGGCCGGTTGCGAGTTCGTCGGGCGTTCCGATTGAGACAAGACCCTTCAGCAAGGCGAAGTTCGACACCGTCATGGTGACCGGCTGGATGTCGCCCGTCCCGTCTTCTGCGGGTCTTCTTGCTTTCATCAACTCGGCCAGCAAGGAGTCGCGGCGGGTCGCCAGCATCTGCACGGGCGCCTTCGTGCTCGCAGAGGCGGGCATTCTCGACGGACGACGCGCCACCACACACTGGGCGTTTGCGCGGAACATGCAGGCCCAGTTTCCGAAGGTCAAAGTTCACGAAGACAAGATTTTCATTGTCGATGGGTCGGTGTGGACCTCGGCGGGCATGACATCATGCATCGATCTTTGTCTGGCGATGGTCGAGAGCGATCTCGGCGTGGATGTCGCGCGCGGCGTGGCCCGCAAGATGGTGGTCTATCACCGGCGGACCGGCGGGCAGTCGCAGTTCTCAGCGCTGCTCGAACTCCAGCCAAAATCCGATCGCATTCAGGATGCCCTCGCTTTCGCCAAGAAGAATCTGAAAAACGATCTGTCGGTTGAAGTGCTGGCGGAAGCGGCGCGGCTCAGTCCGCGCCAGTTCAGCCGTGCGTTCCGCTCGGAAACCGGACAGTCACCCGCAAAAGCAGTCGAGAACCTGCGGGTCGAAGCGGCGCGGATTTTGATGGAGGAGGCACAGCATCCCGTTGATGTCATCGCGCGCGAGACCGGGTTTTCCGATCCCGAGCGGATGCGCCGCGCGTTCCTGCGGGCATTCGGCCAGCCGCCTCAGGCGATCAAGCGCGCGGCGCGGATGGCGGCTGCCTAGGCCCACGGAGATCTGTGAGGCTCCGGTTCAACAGGTGCGCAATGATGTCTGCGCGCGTTCGGCTCAAGGAAGTTCCTGACCTTTATTATTTTTTGCGTGCCGCCTTCAGGAACAACTGCTTCCCTTCAAAGGTTGCTCCACAAGTTTATGTGGAGATTACAGATGTTGTTCCTCATGCCGCGTGTAATGACGAGTATTGCCTTGTCCATTTTTGGTCGGCGATGACCTTGAAACAGAATGCTGGCGATCCCGCCGTGAAATCTGGCGTGGAAGACGACGCATCGGCGCGATAATAGGAAATTTGCCTCCGGCGATCGAATGCGCAACTGGACGGCGGCCGCGTCATCGGAGCGTAGGTCTGCCATGCGCGCTCGAAATGAAGAGAAAAAACGCAAGCTGTGATAACGCGTCAAATCCCTGATGCCGAACCCGGAGCTTGCGTGATGTCGCCCTCGCTTTTTTCTCCCCTGAAGGTTGGACCGTATCAGCTCAGCCACCGCGTCGTCATGGCTCCGCTGACGCGGATGCGGGCCGCGCAGCAGGACAACGCGCCGCATCCGTTGAACCTCGAATACTACCAGCAGCGCGCCACGCAGGGCGGCTTGATTATCGCCGAAGCATCGCCGGTCGTTCAAACCGGGCGAGGCAATCCCAGAACGCCGGGCATCTATTCGCGCGAGCAGATTGCTGGATGGCGCGAAATCACCGATGCGGTTCATGCCAAGGGCGGCATCATCTTCCTGCAGCTCTGGCACGTCGGGCGTGTCTCGCACTCCTCGTTCCAGCCCGGCGGGGCGTTGCCGGTCGCGCCGTCAGCGGTTCCGATCTCCGGCAATTTCACCGCCATGACGGTGGACGGAAAGCAGGTGCCTTACGAGACACCGCGGGCGCTGGAAACCGGCGAGATCGCGGGAATCGTCGACAGCTTCCGGGAGGGTGCACGGAACGCGCAGGAAGCCGGGTTCGACGGCGTCGAGATTCATGGCGCCAACGGCTATCTGCTCGAGCAGTTTCTTCAGTCGCGCATCAATCAGCGAACAGACCAGTACGGCGGATCGATCGAGAACCGCGCGCGTCTGCTGCTGGAGGTGACCGACGCGGCCACCGGCGTCTGGGGCGCTGACCGTGTGGCCGTACGCCTGTCGCCTTACGGCGTTGCCAACGACACCGGCGAAGCCGACCCGATGCCGCTGTATGGTCATGTTGTGAAAGCGCTGGGCACACGGGGTCTTGCCTATCTGCATTTCATCGAGCCGCGCAGCAGCGGCGCGGGCCGTGCCGAGGTCAATCATCAGAACGTGCCGTCGGCGATGGAGTTGTTCAGGCCGCTCTGGCCGGGCGTCCTGATCACAGCGGGTGGCTTCACCGGTGAGACCGCAGAAAATGCCATCGCATCAGGTAAGGCGGATGCGATCGCATTCGGCCGTCACTTTATTTCGAATCCGGATCTGCCGCTTCGCATCAGGGAGAAGGCGCCGCTCACGCCTTATAATCGCGCGACGTTTTATGGCGGCGCGGAAGCGGGCTACACGGATTATCCGTTCCATCAGGAGGCCTGAGCGCGGACGTTTACGGATCGAGTTCGGTGTCCCAGTAGAGATAGTCGAGCCAGCTTTCGTGCAGGTAGTTCGGCGGGAACAGCCGGCCGTTGCGGTGAAGCTGGTGCACCGTCGGCGCGAACGGCATCTGGCGCGGATGCATTTTCGCCTGCGCCATCGTCATGTTGCCCTTGCGCAGATTGCACGGCGAGCATGCCGCGACGACGTTTTCCCACGTGGTCTGGCCGCCGCGGGAGCGCGGGATGATGTGGTCGAAGGTCAGGTCCTCCTGCGAGGTGCAGTACTGGCAGGTGAAACGGTCGCGCAGGAAGACGTTGAACCTGGTGAAGGCGGGATGTGTCGTCGGCTTCACGAACGACTTGAGCGAAACCACGCTCGGCAGCCGCATTTCGAAGGTGGGGCTGTGAACCGCGTGGTCGTAATTGGCAACGATATTGACGCGGTCGAGGAACACGGCCTTGACAGCGTCCTGCCAGGACCAGAGCGAGAGTGGATAGTAGCTCAGCGGCCGGAAGTCCGCATTCAGCACGAGGACCGGCCAACCGCCTTGTGACACATGTGCGTTCAAGTAACGCTCCTGGCCCCAACCCCAATTGGCTGCGAAGCAGCTTGGGATGACATACTACAGGCAGCGTGACGGGATTGTGAAGAGCGTTTCCGCTCACCTGCCGGTGAGCGCTTCGCCTCAATCGGCCATCGACAGCATGTGCGCTTGTGCCGGTTTTACGCGGCCTTTCAGCGTATCCAGATAGACCTGCTGGACCGCATCGGAACCCCGGCTTTCGATCACATCGAGCTTGGGGCCCATCGCGGCGGTGAAGCCGGACCAGACCGCGCCGAATCGCTGGTCGATTCCTCCGGGGCCCCATTCCTTGGCGCGCTTGCGGATCTGGTCCGGCGCAAAGAACCATGTCGGCTTGGCGCCGGGCAGGGCGTCGTCGTCGGGCGCTGCATCCTGATGGGTCAGGCCGACCCGTCCGCTATAAACCAACTGGCCGCCGAAGTGCCTGTGCAGCCTGGTGCGCAGATCGGGATTGCCCGCCATATCGACGAAGGCGACCGGCTGATCCGCTGGAATGGTCTCGATGTTGTCGTATGTCACGACCTCGTCGTAACAGCCGAGCGATGTGACGAAGTCCATATTCCCCGCCGCCGTGAGTCCGATCACGCGCACGGGTTTGCGATGACTGTGCAGCAGCCACGCCAGCCCGAATGCCGTTTTGCTGGACGCGCTGGACAGGATCACGGCCTTCGCGCCGAAGAAATCCTTGTCGGCGAGGAAGTCGTCCACCAGGAACGAGAGCATGAACAGCGGCCGCAGCAGCGCCTGATAGTCGCCTTCGCGGCCTTCGAACGCCGGATCGCCGGTGACGCGGGCATAGGCATTGTAAACCGGCGAGACGCTCTGCCGGTGCGCGGCGGCGTCGCGAAAGCCTGTTTTCTTGACGTCGGCGGCTTCGATCACGAGATGCGTCGCCATCGGCAGATAGCCGAACAGCACTTCGCCGACGGCGATGTCCGGATGACGCGATTCGATGACGCGGCCGAATCCCCAGACCGGAATGTTGCCGAAGCCCTCGGGGGAGGGAAACAGATGCCAGTACTTCAACTGTTCGCCGAGCATCGCGTAGGTGATGTTGTTCGCGGTGAGAGCGAAACGCTCGACCTTTACCAGCAATCCATCCTCGGGCAATTGCATCACGCCAGGCAGCGGCGTCTCGATCACTCGGCATTTCGCCAGATCATTACGCTCCACGATGAATTGAGTGGACGAAGTCATTTCCGCGCTCCCGTTGTCTTTGCCGCTTTCTTTCGTAGCGCATTCTTCGCCGGCTTCGCTGACGTTTTTGCGACGCGGGATTTGTTTAAAACGTCCTTGGTGTTTGAAACGGGTTTCGCTTTTGCAGTTTTTTTCTTGGTGGTCGTTTTTGGCGACGCTGTCGCTGTTCCTGCGATCACGCCTTCGCGCTTCTTGATAGCGTGATAGTACGACCACCACAGATGCGCGGCTGCGCCGCGAAGCGGCCGCCACGGCTCCGCCAGCGGATGCATCTCCTTGACCGTCGGCCGCGACTTCAGCGCGAGGCCGATGCGCATCGCCTCCTGAATGGCAAGATCGCCGGCCGGCCATGCATCGCCGTGACCAAGACAGAACAGCAGATAGATGTCCGCGGTCCATGGCCCGATGCCGTGCAGCTTCGTCAGGGTCGCATGGGCGGCGTCCGCGTCCTCTTCTGCGAGCACTTCGAGGTTGAGCCGCTCCTCGCTTAATTCGCGCGCAATGAATTTCAGCGATTTGATTTTCGCCGCAGACAGGCCGAGACGTCCGAGCCGGTCCGCACGCGCGCTCTTGAGCTTGTCATGATGAAAGGGATCGAACGTCGTGCTGACGCGGCTCCAGATGGCGGCGGCGGCTTTTGTCGACAACTGCTGGCCGCAGACAATGGCCGCGAGACCGGCGAAGCCGGGTTCGCGCCGCCGCAGGTTCGGCATCCCGGCAACCTCGAGCACGGGGCTGAGCCGGGGATCGAAACGGACTAGCGCGTGAACAGCGTCCTCGAGGTCCGCTTGGGTGTTGAGATGGACTGTCATTTGGTTAGAACATGAAGCGAATCCGGCGCGGGTGCAAATGTCTCTTCGCATCGGGATAAAGGCCGAACCATGCCGCCACCCGTTTTCCGTTTTGCGCCAAGTCCGAATGGATTTCTCCATCTCGGACACGCGCGCTCGGCGCTGCTGAATTTCGATCTCGCCCGGCAGAGCGGCGGACGTTTGTTGCTGCGTATCGAGGATATCGACGCCACCCGCTGCCGCCCTGAATACGAACAGGCCATCTGTGAGGATCTCGCGTGGCTCGGCCTGACGTGGGAAGAACCGGTGCGCCGGCAGTCGGAGCACCTTACGCTCTATCGCGAGGCGGTTGATCGCCTGATGCGCGACGGCCTGCTTTATCCGGCATTCGAAAGCCGCGCCGAAATCGCACGCTTGGTTGATGCAAAGGAGCGGGCGGGGCCATGGCCGCGCGATCCCGATGGCGCTCCGGTCTATCCCGGCATCGGCAGGCAACTGACGAGCGAGGAGCGTGGCCGGAAAACATCCTCGGGTGCGCCTTACGCCTTGCGGCTGGATATGGAAGCGGCCGTGGCGCGTACCGGCGCGTTGTTCTGGGTGGAGCAAGGCGCAGGTCCAGGCGGTGAGACCGGTCAGGTGCCCGCGAGGGCCGAGCAGTGGGGTAATGTGATCCTCGCCCGCAAGGACACGCCCACGAGCTACCACCTGTCGGTTGTGATCGACGACGCCTTGCAAGGCGTAACCGACGTGGTGCGGGGGCAGGATCTGTTCTGGGCGACCGGCGTCCACCGCCTGCTGCAGGAACTGCTCGGGTTGCCGCAGCCGGTCTACCGCCACCATGCCCTGGTGCTGGACGACGCCGGGCAGAAACTGTCGAAATCGACAAGGTCCACCGCACTCAGGGATTTGCGGGCCGGCGGGATGACGCCGGCAGAGGTGCGGCGTCTTGTTGGTATTAACCCCGCTTAAACCCGCGGTGGCGTGACTCGGCAGCCTCCGACATGCCATGTTGGAGGCTGAATGGGTGGGGAATCATGGCGGCGAAATCGCGCGTCAAGCGTAGCCTGAAGACGCGCGTCAAGCGTGGCGCCAAGACGCCCGCGCAGAAGATGCGCGCGGCGAAAACAGCGGCATCGAAAAAGGCTGCTGCAATGAAGGCTGCTGCGAAGCCGGCGGCCAAACGGCGGGTGAAACGGCCGGAGCCGGACTCGCGTGTAGTCGAGGCTGCGCTGGCTGCGTTCGCTCACGAGGTCCGCACGCCGTTGACGGGGATTCTCGCAATCAGTTCGCTGCTGGCGACGTCAGAAGTTGGCGAGCGCGAGCGGCGCTGGATCGATACGATCAGGGTGGGCGCCGAGCATCTTGCGGCACTGGCTACATTGTTTGTCGATGCGGCGCGGCACGACAGCGCCGGACTGGCGGTGCGCCAGGACTTTTTCGACCTCCAGGCGCTGTCGCGGGCGATGGGGGATTCGCTGGCCGGGCGCGCCGCGGCGAAGGGACTGCAATCGCAAGTCGGGATCGCCGCGAAACTGCCGGTCTTTGTCATCGGCGATCCGGTGCGCCTGCGGGCGGCGCTGGAAAACCTGATCGATAACGCCGTCAAGTTCACACAGAAGGGCACGGTGACCCTCGACGTCGCGGCCCGCGCCGGTCGCGGCGACAGGCTCGAGGTGACGTTCTCTGTGTCCGACAGCGGCATCGGGCTTTCGCTTGCGGAGATCAGGCGGCTGTTCAAGCCGTTCTCGCAGGCGAATGTCAGCATTGCCTCCCGCTTCGGCGGCGCAGGCCTCGGATTGTCGTCGGTCAGGCAGCTTGCCCGCGCCATGGGCGGCGACGTCACGGCAAGCCAGCGGTCCGGCGGCGGCATGACATTCGTGCTGACCGTTGCGCTGAAACGGGCCAGGGAAATGCAGCCGTCCACATTGGGCGCGGATGCGCCGCTGCGCGCGGCGCAGGGCCTGCGCATCCTGAGCATCGAAGACAATCCGTTCGGCCGCGTCGTGCTCAATGCCATTCTGACCGAGCTCGGCCATCTGACCGAATTCATCGGGCGCGGTGAGGCGGCGCCGGAACGGATCGCGCAAGGCGATTTCGATGCGGTACTGATGGACATGGTGCTTCCGGGCATCAATGGCGTTGAAGCGATCCGGCGTGTCCGGGCGCTTGAAGGACGCCACGGGCGTATCGCCATCATCGGTATCTCGGGACGGGCAGATGACGAACAGGCTTCGCGCGCCGCGGGTGCTGATGCCTTCCTGACAAAACCCGTCAGCCCGCGCGCGCTGGCGACGGCGCTTCTTGAGGCGACGCGGCGTTCTGCCACTTGACGATCGAGGCGTTCAGTTCGCCGCCGTACACGAAAATCGCCGCGATGAAATACAGAAACACCAGCGCGATCATCACCGACGCAAGGCCGGCGTAGGTCGTGACATAGTTGCTGGCGAAACGCGCGAGGTACTGGCCGAACACCACGCCGGAGACGAGCGATCCGATCATCGTGAAGACAATGCCCGGCAGAATCTCGCGCATGCGGCGCGTTCCGGCCGGCAGCCACTTGTGCAGGATCACAAGCGTCACGATCAGCGCGATAATGGTCAGACCAAAGCGCAGGATCGTAAAGAGATCTTCGTTCGGTTCGATCCGAAGCGGAATGTGGCGCCGCGCGGCGGCCAGGATCAGCGGACCCAGCACGATCAGGAACGCCATCGCCAGTGAGGTCACGGCCGCGACCATGGTGTAGCCGATCGATTCCAGCCGTAGCCAGTACCAGCGCCGCTGTTCGACTACACCATAAGCGCGGTTCAGCCCGACGCGCAGGCTTTCGACACCGTTCGATGCGAAGTACAGCGCGAGCACGACGCCGATGGTGAAAACACCGCTATGCGATTGGGTCAGGACATTATGGATTTCGCCGGACAGCGCATCGGCGACCTGCGTGGGCCACGTCTCCAGCATCATTTCGGCGGCCCGATCGGCCAGCTCCTTCGATCCGAAAACACCGGCAAGGGAGGTAATCACGATCAGGAAGGGAAACAGCGCCATCAGCGCCGACAAAGCGATGTGACTTGCGATCGCCCAGCCGTCATCGGCCAGGAACGTGTAGAACGCATCGAGTGCGACATTGAAAGCGTCTCGGATCAGCCTCACGTGTCACCCTGATTCACCGCCTTTAAGATGTAGCGCGCCGGGCTCCTAAAGTCATGTACGGTTGAGAGGGTAAAAGGTTCTCCGGCAGGTGATGACGTGGGGCCGTCGGCGGTGTTATGTACCCCTCATGGTAACTTTCCTCTCGAGCATAGCTCTTCCCATCGCATTGGCTGCAGTTACGATCGTGCTGCTGCTTGGCCTGTTCAACATGATGCGCGGCGGCTCGCCCGACACCTCGCAACGGTTGATGCGGCTGCGTGTGCTGTTTCAGTTTATCGCCATCGTCATCGCGATGCTTGCCGTCTGGGCGCTGGGCAAGAGCTGATTGACGAGGCGGACGATTTCAACCGCGACAACGGATCGACGCGATGGTCATTCTCAACCGGATTTACACGCGCACCGGCGACGACGGGACGACAGCGCTCGGCAGCGGCGAGCGGCGCCCGAAGTATGATCTTCGTGTCAGCGCCTATGGAACCGTCGACGAAACCAACGCGGTGATCGGTGTGGCCCGCCTGCATCTGGCGCAGGTCCCGGTAATCGATGCCATGCTCGGCCGGGTGCAGAACGATCTGTTCGATCTCGGCGCGGATCTGGCTGTTCCGCAGCGGGAGGGCAAGGCCGAGCGGCTGCGCGTGCTGGCCACACAGGTCGAGCGTCTGGAGCAGGACATCGACGCGCTCAATGCCGATCTGGCGCCGCTGAATTCGTTTATTTTGCCTGGCGGAACTCCCGCCGCTGCTCATCTGCACCTGGCCCGCACCGTCTGCCGCCGGGCGGAACGGATGGTGGTGGAACTGGCATCCCAGCCTAACGAGCCGGTGAGCGATGCAGCCGTGCAGTATCTGAACCGGTTGTCGGATTTCCTGTTTGTGGCGAGCCGCGCGGTCAATAATAACGGCGCCCGCGACGTGCTCTGGGTTCCGGGGCAAAACCGGTAAGCCGAGATATTAGGTATACCTTCCTCGTTTTCCAGTTTTCGCGCGTTGACCCGGATTGGCGGGACCATTAGGTTCCGCCGCCAACCGCTTTAAAGTGGATGTGATCAACCATTTCAGGACGAAAGGGAACCGATGAAGGTTCTGGTGCCGGTTAAGCGCGTCGTTGACTACAACGTCAAAATTCGCGTCAAGAGCGACGGGACGGGCGTTGAGCTCGCCAACGTCAAGATGTCGATGAATCCGTTCGACGAAATCGCTGTCGAGGAAGCCCTGCGCCTGAAAGAGGCCGGCAAGGCGACCGAGGTCGTGGTGGTGTCGATCGGGCCCGCGCAGGCCTCGGAGACGATCCGCACCGGCCTCGCCATGGGCGCCGACCGCGGCATCCTTGTGAAGACCGATGCGACCGTCGAGCCGCTCGGCGTCGCCAAGATCCTCAAGGCCGTCGCGGAAGAGGAAAAGCCGGGCCTCATCATTCTCGGCAAGCAGGCGATCGACGACGACAGCAACCAGACCGGCCAGATGCTGGCGGCATTGCTCGGCTGGGCGCAGGCGACCTTCGCATCGAAACTTGAAGTTGATGGATCGGACTTCAAGGTCACGCGCGAAGTCGACGGCGGCCTCCAGACTGTCAAGGTCAAGGGACCGGCGATCGTCACCACCGACCTGCGTCTCAACGAGCCGCGCTACGCGAGCCTTCCCAACATCATGAAGGCGAAGAAGAAGCCGATCGACGAGAAGGCTGCCGACAGCTTCGGTGTCGATCTCTCGCCGCGTCTCGAAGTTCTCAAGACAACCGAACCTCCGGGCCGCAAGGCCGGCGTCAAGGTCAAGGACGTCGCTGAGCTGGTGTCGAAACTCAAGGAAGCGGGGGCGCTCTGATGGCCACGTTGCTGATTGCTGAACACGATAACGCATCGATCAAGGACGCTACCAACAAGGCGCTGACCGCCGCTGCCGCGCTCGGCGGCGAGGTCGACGTGCTTGTGGCTGGCGAAGGCGCCAAGGGCGCGGCTGAAGCCGCCGCGAAGCTCAAGGGCGTCCGCAAGGTGCTGCTGGCCGATGGCGCTGCTTACGCGCACGACCTGGCCGAGCCGCTGGCCGCGCTGATCGTCTCGCTCGCAGGTTCGTATGACGCCATCGTTGCGCCGGCGACCACCCGCTACAAGAACACGCTGCCGCGTGTTGCGGCTCTGCTCGACGTGGCGCAGATCTCCGAGATCATCAAGGTGGTTTCGCCCGACACGTTCGAGCGGCCGATCTACGCCGGCAACGCGATCCAGACCGTGAAGTCGAAGGACGCCAAGAAGGTCATCACCGTCCGCACCTCGACCTTCGGTGCGACCGGCGACGGCGGCAGCGCAACGGTCGACAACGCGGCGGCTGCGGCCGACCCGGCGCTGTCGAGCTTCGTCGGTGAGGAAGTCGCCAAGAGCGATCGTCCCGAACTGACCTCGGCGAAGATCATCGTTTCCGGTGGCCGCGCCATGCAGAGCCGCGAGAACTTCACCAAGTACATCGAGCCGCTGGCGGACAAGCTCGGCGCCGGCGTCGGCGCTTCGCGCGCTGCGGTGGACGCGGGCTACGCGCCGAACGACTGGCAGGTCGGCCAGACCGGCAAGGTGGTCGCGCCCGAACTGTACATCGCCATCGGTATTTCCGGCGCGATCCAGCATTTGGCCGGCATGAAGGACTCCAAGGTGATCGTTGCGATCAACAAGGACGAAGACGCCCCGATCTTCCAGGTCGCGGACTTCGGTCTGGTTGCCGATCTCTATCAGGCGGTTCCTGAACTGACCGCCGCCCTTTGAGACGAACTTCCGGGCGCGCAACGCGCCCGGAACCTGCTATGTTGAGCGTTCCGGCGGGTCTTTCGAAACCCCGGCTGGTGTTTGACGTAATGTTAAAGAGGGTGCGGCAAGGTGATTGCCGCATCCTGCGATAGCGAGCCATAGAGACCGGAAGCGAATGGCAACGATCAAGACGGTTGGTGTGATTGGATCGGGGCAGATGGGCAACGGCATTGCGCACGTTGCCGCCCTCGCTGGTTTCAATGTCGTGCTTTACGATGTGTCCGCCGATCGCCTGAAGTCCGCGATGGCCACCATCAACGGCAACCTGTCGCGTCAGGTTGCCAAGAAGACCATCACCGAAGACGCGCACAAGAAGGCTCTCACCAGGATCAGTTCGGCCGACAGTCTCGACGGGCTGGCCGCATGCGATCTTGTGATCGAGACCGCGGTCGAGAAGGAAGAGATCAAGCGCAAGATTTTTCACGATCTCTGCGCTGTGCTGAAGCCCGAGGCGATTATCGCATCGAATTCGTCGTCGATCTCGATCACCCGGCTTGCGGCTTCGACCGACCGGCCCGAGAAATTCATCGGCATCCATTTCATGAATCCGGTTCCGGTGATGGAACTGGCCGAGTTGATCCGCGGCATCGCCACCGATGATGCGACGTTCGACACAGCGCGCGAATTCGTCACCGCGATGGGCAAGCAGATTGCCGTCTCAGAGGATTTCCCGGCGTTCATTGTCAACCGCATCCTGCTGCCGATGATCAACGAGGCGATCTACACGCTCTATGAGGGCGTCGGGAACGTCGAGGCCATCGACGCGGCGATGAAGCTCGGCGCGCATCATCCGATGGGCCCGCTGGAACTTGCGGACTTCATCGGCCTCGATACTTGTCTGTCGATCATGCAGGTGCTGCATGAGGGGCTGGCGGATTCGAAGTATCGTCCGTGCCCGCTGCTGGTGAAGTATGTCGAAGCCGGCTGGCTCGGCCGCAAGTCGCAGCGCGGTTTCTACGACTACCGCGGCGACAAGCCGGTCCCGACGCGGTAATTCGCCGCGCGTCCTTCAGATAAAATTGTTAACCGTCTCCGGCTACGGTCGCTCAACTTGAGTCGGAGAGTGCGTTTTCCATGGACGTGATGAGCATCGTCAGCAGCATGATGGCCATGCAAGCTGCAAACACCCAGCAGCAGATTGCAACCAGCGTCATGAAGCAGAACATCGATTCGGAGAAGTCGGTGCTGCAACTGCTCCAGCCTGCTGCGAACAACCCGCCGGGTGTCGGCGGCAATCTCGATATTTCGGTCTAATCGGCCACTGGCGTGATCCATCCGATACCGGCACCGCCGGGCTCGGTCAGGATCGCGATGCGTCCCACATTCGGGACATCGAAAATCGGCCGCATCAGTTGCGCACCCGCAGCAACCGCCGCCTTTACCCGCGCATCGACATCATCGACTGCCAGGTAGGACATCCAGCCCTCGGGGACGCCTTCGAAGGCGGGCCTGTTGGTCGGAAAAATTCCGGCGGCCATTTCGCCGTCGGCATACGCCACCCAGTAGGTCGCGCCATCCTCCATCGGCATGCTCTCGAAGGTCCAGCCGATGGTTTTCTGATAAAACTGCTTGGCGCGTTCCGGGTCCGGCGTCATCAATTCGTTCCAGTGGAAATGGCCGTGGGACGTCATGGTGATTTCCTCGTTACATTATGCCATTGGCATCGAGCACGGACAGGATGTTGCCTGCGGGGTCCTTGAACCATGCGATGGTCGGGCCGCCGTTGCCACGGGAAATGCCCTTTGCGTCGGTCTTGAATTCCGGTTCGTTGTAGATTTCGAAACGCACGCCGCGTTTCCCGAGTTCGTCGACCGCCTTGTCGACGTCATCGACCGGAAAGTTGAGAACGGTGAAGGTCGCAGGCGCGTGGTTGGCTTTCGGATAGATCAGCACATGGGCGCCGCCGCCGAGATGCAGGTTCAGGATTCCGTGGTCTTCGGAGACCTCAAGTCCCAGTGTGCGGCCATAGAACTCCTTCGCCTTTCCGATATCGTTGGCCGAGAAGCCGCTGAATGCATGACTTGCTTTCAACATGGCTGTGCTCCTTTGCATCACGATGGCTTCGGCTTGCGCCCACGCGGTGTGAAACGCGCGGGCGTAGAGATTGGTTGCGCCTCCACGGGCCGGAACGGCTTTGACCCCATTCCGGCCCGGAGTTTCGCGGTTCCAGGCCGCGTCAGGCAGCCTGCTCATACGCTTGCTTCAAGGTTTTGATGTCGAGCTTGACCATTTTCATCATGGCTTCCATCACTTTCTGTGACTGCGCCGGCGTGCCGCCTTTCATCAACTCTCCAAGCGCGGTGGGGACGATCTGCCATGACAGGCCGAATTTATCCTTGAGCCATCCGCATTTCGATTCTTCCCCGCCGTCGGCGGTCAATTTGTTCCAGAAGTAATCCACCTCCTCCTGGCTCTCGACGCTGACGAAGAAGGAGATTGCCTCGTTGAACTTGAATCTCGGGCCGCCATTGAGAGCGTTGAACTTCTGGCCTTCGAGTTCAAAGGTCGCCATGAAATCATTGACGGTTTCGACTTTGGCGTTGGGAAACACCGATTTGTAAAAAGCCACAGCCTCGGGGACGTTGTTATCGAACCAGAGGAACGGCGTGATCGAAGTCATCGGAATATCCTGTTGGTTTGACAGAGGGGAACAAGATGTCGTTGAGACGGGTTCTCGATCGTCTGGCGGACCAGAGCCGTGATTGCGGCTCTACGCCGTGACGATGGTGTCGAACCCGCCGAAGAACATGCGCTTGGCGTCGAACGGCATCTTCTTCGGATCCATCATTTTCGCGAGGCGCGGATCCTTCATCACCTTGGCCATCACGGCGTCGCGATGCTTGCGCGACCTGTAGGTGATCCATGAGAAGACCACAGTCTCGCCGGCCTTCAGCTTCACGCTCTGCGGAAACGACGTCAGCTTGCCGGGCTTGACGTCTTCGGCGACACATTCGCGATAATCGAGCGCGCCATGATCGAGCCAGACCTTGCAGGCCAGCTTCGCCAGCGCCTTGTAGGCTTTCAGGTTCTTCTTCGGGACCGGCAACACGAATCCATCGACATACTGCATTTCAGACTCCTTGGTGGTTTCCAGGCTTGAGCCGGTAAATTGTCCGGCGGTGAACGGAATTTGATTTCGGGATCAGGCGGCTCTGGCCCGGTTGGCGGGGAATGGATCGCGCCAGGCCGGCAGTTCGTTCAGTTGCGCATGCCAGCGGACGATTTCGGGAAATTCATCGATCGGAATACGCGCGTCTTTTGCGTAGGGCAGGGTGATGGCGACGGCGAAGTCGGCCACGGTGAGTTTGCCGCCCACCAGATAGTCCCGTCCGCGCAGGTGACTGTTCAGCACATTGCCGTACTGCCTCACCCATTTCTGGGATTCCGCCACGATCGCCGGATCCGGCTCGCCCATGCCGAGGAACGGCTTGATGAGATGCTGGAAGTACAGTGTGCCTGCATGACGGGTGAAGTGGTCCGCGCTCCAGCTCAGCCAGCGCATCACTTCGATCTGCCGCTCATCATCGGGCCACAGATCCGATCCCGCCGCCCGCGCGAGGTGACACATGATCGCGTTTGCCTCCCACAGCGTTGTGTCGCCGTCCTCAAGCACGGGGACCTTGCCGTTCGGATTGATGCCGAGAAACCGCGGCGTTCTGTTTTCCGACTTCGCCAGATCGACATGCACGAACTCGACCGGCGAATTGAGATACTTGGCGACCGCGCATGCCTTTCGCGGATTGAGCGTCTCGGAATAGAAAAGCTTCATGTCGCACTCCTGTTACGCTTTCGGGGGCTGCGCGTTCAGGTGAAGAATTTCTCAAGCTTGTCGAGCGTTCCGGTCCAGCCGCGCTTGTGGCCATCGCGGGCGGCTTCGTCGAAGAATTTGTCGTGGGTCAGTGTGAGCAGCGTCACGTCACCTTCTTCGCGCAGCACCACGGTGACCTGCGAGACGCGCTCCGGTGTCGATTGCCACGCCCAGCTGAAGACCAGCCGCTGATAGGGCGTGACTTCGAGATACTTGCCGCCGACTTGATGCGACTGACCGTCGTCGGTGCTGAAGTTGATCTTGAAGTGCCCCCCGACACGCACATCCATGTCGGCCTTCACGCTGTCGCCTATGGTGTGTCCGGGTCCGAACCACTGGACGATCTTCGTGGGGTCCGTCCACGCTTCGAAGACTTTCGAGGCTGGGGCTTTGAGCCGTCGGGCGAGGGTGAGGCTGGGCTGGGTGAGCATAAATCCTTCTCCACAAAAGCGGCGAGACGATCGAGTTGCGCGGTCCAGAAGCGCTGGTAGCGGCTGAGCCATTCCATTGCCTGCTCCATCGGCGCCGCGGTCAGGCGGCACGTGACTGTGCGGCCTGTCTTGCTCCTGGTGATTAGCCCGGCGTCCGACAGCACATCGAGATGCTTCATGACCGCGGGCAGCGACATCGCGAACGGTTTCGCGAGTTCGCTGATCGTGACGCTCTCGCGCCCTTCAAGTTCCGCCAGCAGCGCGCGCCGTGTCGGATCGGCGACGGCGGCAAAAACGCGGTTCAAGCGGTCTGCTGAATAGTAAACCATGTAGTTAAGTATAGGGGTGCGTGCGATGACGTCAAGAGGTCGACGTCAAAGGGAACTGCGGCGTTATTTCGCGGTGGCGGCCTTGATGAGCTTTACAGCGTCGTCGCTGGCCCATTCGGCGGGGCCTGCAATGGTGGCGATCTCACATCCCGCGCCGTCGACCAGCACCGAGGTTGGCATGCCCAGTGCACGGCCGGCGCTCTTGAGGTCCTGAAACACCTTTGCCTTCTGGTCATGGAAATAGGCCAGCTGAGTGAGGCCGCCTTCCTTGAGGAAGTTCTTAGGCTTCTCGGGATCGCGGGTATCGATGTTGATCGCGACCACTTCGAAGTCCTTGCTGCCGAGCATCTCCTGCAATTTGTCGAGCGCCGGCATTTCCTTGCGGCATGGCACGCACCAGGTCGCCCACAGATTGATAAGGACAGTGCGGCCCCTCCACTCCGACAGCCTTCTGGTCTTGCCCTCGGAATCCTCGAAAGCGAGATCGGGCAACTGAAGCGGAGAGGTGGCCATGGTTAATGCGGCGACCTCGCCCCTGGCCAAAGGCGCTATTTTCTTGGCCAGATCGACCGCGGGCGCACATTGAGCCTGCGCTTGCGCATTGCGCATTAACCCACCGATCCCGTATACCCCACCCATTCCCGCTGCGGCCGCTATAATGACGGAAACGACGGTCATTCGGATGCGAGAAGCATTCCTGCGGGCCAAATTGGGTGTCGATGGATCGATGTCGGGCATGGGTCTCGTCTGACGGAAGTGTCGGTTGGCGGTTGGATTTCTGAGCAGGAACGCGTGAGTACCAGGATATGAGCAACAAGATGTGGGGCGGCCGCTTCGGTGAAAGTCCCGACGCGATCATGGAGGAAATCAACGTCTCGATCGACGTCGATCAGCACCTTTACGCCCAGGACATTGCTGCGTCCAAGGCCCATGCAGCCATGCTCGCTGCTCAAGGCATCATTACGGCCAACGATGCAAAAAACATCGCAGGCGGTCTAGACACGATTTTGTCAGAAATCGGCAAGGGATCGTTCTCGTTCAAGCGGGCGCTGGAAGACATTCACATGAATGTTGAAAGCCGTCTCGGCGAACTGATCGGGCCGGCGGCGGGACGTTTGCACACTGCTCGCTCGCGCAACGACCAGGTCGCGACCGATTTCCGGCTCTATGTCCGCGATGTCATCGACGACATCGACAGGGCGCTGGCGGCCTTTCAGCGCGCGCTGGTGGATCGCGCCATCGAACATGCCGATACCGTGATGCCGGGCTTCACCCATTTGCAGACCGCGCAGCCTGTGACATTCGGTCATCACCTGCTGGCCTATACCGAGATGGCGGCGCGCGACCGCGGCCGTTTTGCCGATGCCCGCAAGCGGCTGAACGAAAGCCCGCTCGGAGCCGCCGCGCTGGCCGGGACATCGTTTCCGATTGACCGCCACGCCACCGCGAGCACGCTGGGCTTCGATCGCCCGATGGCGAATTCGCTTGATGCGGTCTCTGATCGGGATTTCGTGCTGGAGACGTTGTCAGCATCCGCGATTGCGGCGGTCCATCTGTCGCGCTTCGCCGAGGAGATCGTGATCTGGACCTCGCCGCTGGTCGGGCTGGTGTCGCTGTCGGACAAGTTCACGACCGGCTCGTCCATCATGCCGCAGAAGAGGAATCCGGATGCGGCAGAGCTGGTCCGCGCCAAGACCGGCCGCGTCATCGGCTCGCTGACGGCGCTGCTGATCGTGATGAAGGGACTGCCGCTCGCCTATCAAAAGGACATGCAGGAAGACAAGCAGGGCGCGATGGAAGCGTTCGCGGCGCTCTCGCTGGCGATCCGCGCCATGACCGGCATGACGCTCGATCTCGTGCCGGAGGAAGCGCGCATGAAGGTTGCGGCCGGCGAAGGCTATGCGACGGCGACCGATCTTGCCGACTGGCTGGTGCGCACGCTGAAAATGCCGTTCCGCGACGCGCATCATGTAACCGGCCGCATCGTGGCGAAGGCGTCGGAGCAGGGGCTGGCGCTGCACAAGGTGCCGCTTGCGGAGATGCAGGCGGTTGAACCCCGGATCACCGCTTCGGTGTTCGACGTGCTGTCGGTGCAGGCTTCTGTTGAGAGCCGGACCAGCTACGGCGGTACCGCGCCGGACAACGTGCGCAAGCAGGCCAAGGAATGGCTCAAGCGGCTTGAAAAAGAGCAAAATTCGGGCTGACCACGGATATTTTCGTTCAATCCGGGCCTCGCCAGAGCGGCACCTTCTTTGTATGGTGGCGCGCAATTTGGGGACACTCGCGCGTGACTTCTCGTTCGAACCGCTCTTTCTCGAAGCTGATGGCCATCGGGCTGATCGCGCTGCCATGCGTGCTGGCCGGTTGCGGCCGCAAGGCCTATCTCGACGCGCCTCCCGGTGCCTCCGTGGACCAGACCAACCCGCAGAACTCGGACTTCGCCACGGCCGATCGGAATTCGGCGGCAAACCTGCAGAACGAAGTGTATCGGCCGCCCGGCAGCGCCAACGTGCCGCTTGCGCCGCGCGGCGAGAAAAAGCGGATCCCGCTCGACGCGATTCTGGACTGATCCCATGAATCACTTCCAGTATCGCAACGGCGTGCTGCACGCCGAGGACGTGAGCTTGACCCGCCTCGCTGGTGAGGTCGGGACGCCGTTCTATTGCTATTCCACCGCGACGCTGGAGCGTCATTATCGCGTTTTTGCGGACGCCTTTGCGGGCGTGCCCACGCTCGTTTGTTATGCGATGAAGGCGAATTCCAATCAGTCCGTGCTGCGTACGCTGGCAAAGCTCGGCGCGGGCGCGGATGTCGTGTCCGGCGGCGAATTGAAGCGCGCCCGTGCCGCGGGTATTCCGCCGCAAAAGATTCTGTTCTCGGGAATCGGCAAGACCGAAGCCGAACTGCGTCAGGCGCTGGCGGAAGATATTCTCTGCATCAATGTGGAGTCCGAGCCGGAACTCGACTTGCTGTCGAAGCTCGCGAGCGAGACGGGCCGAACTGCGCGAATTTCCGTGCGCATCAATCCCGACGTCGATGCCAGGACCCATGCGAAAATCTCCACCGGCAAGTCCGAGAACAAGTTCGGGATTCCGCTGACCCGCGCGCGCGAGGTTTACGCCCGCGCCGCGAAGCTCCCGGGCATCAAGGTGACCGGTGTGGACATGCATATCGGCAGCCAGATCACCGATCTCGGGCCGATGGAAGACGCGTTCAAGCTGCTGGTGGAATTCGTCGACACGCTGCGCGCCGATGGTCACACCATCTCGCATGTCGATTTCGGCGGCGGTCTCGGCATTCCCTATGAACACGATCTGCCTAATCCGCCGGATCCGGTGGCCTACGCGGCCATGGTCAAGCGCGTGACGAAGGGGATCGACGCGACATTGATGTTCGAGCCGGGACGCATGATCGTCGGCAATGCCGGGATTCTCGTCGCCCGCGTGATCTATGTGAAGCATGGCGATGCGAAGAACTTTGTCATCATCGATGCCGCGATGAACGACCTCATTCGTCCGACGCTGTATGAGGCGCATCACGATGTCCTGCCGGTTCGCGAGGATACGACGCGCAATTTCGTCGCGGATGTGGTCGGCCCTGTCTGCGAGACCGGTGACTATCTCGCGCTCGACCGCAAGATGGCCGAACCGAAGCCGGGCGATCTGGTGGCGATCATGACGGCCGGCGCTTATGGCGCGGTGCAGTCCGGCAGCTACAACACGCGTGCGCTGGTGCCTGAAGTGCTGGTCAAGGACGGCCAGTATGCCGTGGTGCGTCCTCGCATCGATGCCGAAGCCCTGATTGCCATGGACCGCGTCGCGCCGTGGCTGTAGCGGCGTAACGCCAAAAGCGCCGCGCTGAGCGGCATTTCCCAGACAGAAAAATTATCTTCTCATCGCTGTTCCGGCGCGAGATGAATCCGCCAGTGCGCCATATCATTTCGCAATAGCATTTCATTGCTGAAAGGCCGTTGCGAGATGATCTTTAGAGCTCATCGATGCGCTCCGCTCCACTGATGAAGCGGCCGCGCAGCCGATCAGGTCATCAGCGCGCCTCCGCCGCGATCATGCGGCGACAGGAGTGATGCACGACGAGTCCTGATCGAAATGGCAGGGGAATTCGTCATGCGCTCTTTTGGATTTCATCGTTTTCTTGTCGCAGCGGCTGCTGCATCGGCTCTTCTTGTCGGCATCAGCACGGGCGCTTTCGCAGACGCGTGGCCGAGCCGCACGATCAAGCTGATCGTGCCGTTCCCGGCTGGTGGTGCGGCGGACACCATCGCGCGGATCTACAGCGAGAAGCTCAGCGAGGCGCTGAAGCAGCCTGTCGTGGTTGAAAACAAGGCGGGCGCCGGCACGGCCATCGCGGCTGAAACCGTGGCCGCGGCCGATCCTGACGGATACACGCTGTCGCTGGCGCCCGCGGGACAGCTCACCATTCTGCCGCACGTGAACACGGCCATTAAGTTCGATCCGTTCAAGAGTTTCGCGCCGGTATCGCCGTTGGCGTCGGTGCCTTACGTGCTTGCAGCGAGCCCTGACGCGCCGGTATCGAGCGTGAAGGATCTCGTCGCCGCGGCAAAGAAGGAGCCGGGCAAGTTCACCTATTCGTCGTGCGGTCCGGGAACGCTCTGCCATCTGAGCGGTGAACTGTTCAAGAGCCTGACCGGCACGGACTTGCTCCATGTTCCGTTCAAGGGCAGCGCGCCTGCCGTCAACGCCTTGCTCGGCAATCAGGTGAATCTCGCGTTCGATACCCTGACTGTGCTCGCACCCCAGATCAGGGATGGCAAGGTCAAGGGGTTGGCGGTGACAAGCCGCGAACGTTCTTCCTTGCTTCCCAATGTGCCCACCGCCGCGGAAGCCGGCGTGGCTGACTTCGTGGTGGACTCCTGGTTCGGCCTCGTCGTGCCCGCGGCGACGCCGGCCCCGATCGTGGAGCGTCTGAACGCCGAAGTGATCCGCATCGGAAAACTCCCGGACGTGCGCGAGCGTCTTGAAGCGCAAGGCCTGAGCGTCACCACCTCGACGCCTGAGGCGTTCACGCAGTTGATCCGCGTCGATTATGAGCGTTGGGGCAGGGTCGTAGATACCGCGGGAACCAAGATTAACTAACGGTCGGCGCAGACAGGCTCCGTGGCTTTGATCGCAGCTGCCCTGGTTGCGATCTACCACACTCCCGGAATCAGCCGGTAACGCACGCGCAAACGGTAAGCATCGTAGCCCGGCAGGTGGATGACGAGAAATCGCTCTTCATCGATCAGGCGCACGGCGACCATCGCACTCAGGATGGCTACGGGAATGAAGGCCCACCATGAACCGAGCGCCAGCGGCGTTGCGAGAAACATCAGGATCGCGCCGCAATACATCGGATGGCGGACGACGGCATATGGCCCCGTCGAGACGACCTTCTGGCTTTCGGCAACTTCGACGATGCTGGAGGCGTAAGAGTTTTCGCGAAAAACCAGAAAGATGATGACGTATCCGATCACGACGCCGATGTCGCCCAGGACGATCAGCGCTGCCGGGACATCCGACCAGTGCCAGCGAAAATCGAAACCGGGCACCAGAAACGCGACGACGCCGGAGACCGCGGTCAGAGTCTGAATGATCTTCTGGCTCTTCTCTTTCTCGGCGACCGGCCCAGCCTTGAGCCGCCGTCCGATCAGCGCGTCGTCGTATTTCGCGAGATACAGGATGATGGCGGCGGAGGCGGCGCCCATGATCGCGAGATAGACCCAGCCCTGCCAGAATCTCAGCGACCAGGCCGGGATGAAAAACAGCGCTGCGATGACAAGCAGCGATCGCAGCAATCCGGCGAATGCCTTGCTGGCGTTGGGGCTCATCGGGCATCTCCGGCCTGCATTGTGCGCGTGAGGTAACTCGCCGCAACGTGCTTCCAAGGCCGGGAACTGTGGCTTGGCGTCACGCTTTTGTGAAACGGAAGCCCCGCTTTTCGGCGGCAGCCTACCTCTTTGGCCGCAGCTTTGCATGTGGGTAGGGCGTTGAAGCCATGCCTCATTGCCGCCGCTGTGCTAACGTCCCGTATCCGACGTTCGCTTTACTCCATGGTACGAATGTCAGAACCGGATCACTAGGTTGCATTGAACTGACTCTGGAGAGCCTGTTGAACGGATCGACCCCAGACCCATCCGAGCATCCGCTCGCTGCCGAGGAGGCCCGGCGTCTTCAGTTGGCGCAGGCTTTGCGGCGGGCGCGGCTTGCGGTCGTATGGGAGCGCGGCTGGCCGCATCTCGCGCGGCTGTTGACTGTCGTCGGTCTGTTCCTTGCGGCATCATGGGCAGGTCTTTGGGTCGCTTTCCCCTTTGCCGTGCGCATCGTTGCATTTACGGTCTTTGCCCTGCTCGCCGCCGTGGCCCTGATTCCGGCGATCCGGTTTCGCTGGCCGACGCGCGAGGATGCGCTGCGCCGGCTCGATCGCGGAACCGGAATTCCCCACCGCCCTGCGACGGCGCTGACGGACACCCTGAAGTCGCAGGACCCGATCACGCAGGCGCTGTGGCAAGAGCAGCGTGCGCGCACGCTGGCCTCGATCAAGCGTATCCGCGCCGGTCTGCCGTCGCCGCGTTTGGCGCTTCACGATCCGTGGGCGCTGCGCGCGCTGGTGGTCGTGCTGATGGTTGCGACCTTCGTCGCTGCGGGCAACGATCGTCTTGCGCGGGTTGTTGCGGCGTTTGACTGGGACGGCGCCTTTTCCGCGGCGAATGTCCGCGTCGATGCATGGGTGACACCGCCGCCTTACACCAGCCGTCCGCCGATCATTCTGTCGAACTCCCTGAACAAGGATGCGCCTGCGTCGGATACGGGGCCTGTCTCTGTCCCGGCGGGGAGCACGCTGATCGTTCGTTCCAGCGGTGGCAGGCTCGATGTCGCCGCTGCCGGTGGCGTGGCGGAAGTTCCGGTGACCGCGAATGCACCGCAAGGCACCAGCGAGCGGCACTTCACCATTACAGGCGATGGCACGGCGCATGTCCGTTCGCCCTCGGGGCAGCCGCAATGGACCTTCAAGGCCATGCCCGATCACGCGCCGAGCATCTCGCTGGCCAAGGATCCTGAACGGCAGGCCAAGGGTGCGCTGCTGTTGTCCTACAAGCTTGAAGACGATTATGGCGTGGCAGAAGCGCGCGCGCAGTTCGCGCCGCGCGCGACCGGGAAAGACAGCAGCGCCGGCGAAGACAGCGCCAGGCCGCAGCCGCTGTTCGATCCGCCATCGATCACGCTCGGACTGCCGAACGTGCGCACCCGCAATGGCGTGGGTCAGACCGTCAAGGATCTCAGCGAAAATCCGTATGCCGGCGCCGACGTCACCTTGACCCTTACCGCGAAGGACGAAGCCGGCAACGAGGGACGCAGCGAGCCGTTCGACATGCGGCTGCCGGAGCGGCTGTTTGTCAAACCGCTGGCGCGCGCGCTGATCGAGCAGCGCCGCAATCTCGCGCTCGACGCCAACCAGAAGCCGCTGGTGCTGATCGCGCTCGATGCGCTGATGATCGCGCCCGAAGCGTTCATGCCCGAGCTCGGACATTATCTCGGTCTGCGCAGCATCGCATCCCAGCTCGGTCACGCCAGTTCGCGCGAGGCCATGCGCGAGACCGTCGACAACCTTTGGGCGCTTGCGGTCGCGATCGAGGACGGCAACATCACCGATGTCGAGAAGGCGCTGCGCGCCGCGCAGGATGCCTTGAAGGAAGCGCTGGAGCGCGGCGCCAGCGACGAGGAAATCAAGAAGCTGACCGACAACCTGCGTGCGGCGCTGGACAACTTCATGCGCCAGCTCGCCGAACAGCTGCGCAACAATCCGCAGCAACTGGCGCGGCCGCTCGATCCCAATACCAAGGTGATGCGCCAGCAGGATCTCAAGAACATGATCGATCGCATGGAGCGGCTGTCGCGCTCCGGCGACAAGGATGCCGCGCGGGCGCTGCTCGAGCAATTGCAGCAGATGCTGGAAAACCTGCAGATGGCGCAGCCCGGGCAGGGCGACGGCGACATGGAGCAGGCGCTCAACGAACTCGGCGACATGATCCGCAAACAGCAGCAGTTGCGCGACAAGACATTTAAGCAGGGCCAGGATTCGCGCCGGGACCGCAGCCGCGGCGAGCAGGGCGACCAGAACACGATGGACGGACTGCGTCAGGACCAGCAGGCGCTGCGCGACCGGCTGGGCAAGCTGCTCGACGACATGAAGAAGAACGGCATGATGCCGGGCCGGCGCGGCGAGAAAGGTCAGCCGGGCCAGGGTCAGCAGCCGGGTCAGGGACAGGACGGCCAGCAGGACGACGGCGACTCGCTCGGCGATGCCGATTCTGCGATGGGCGATGCGGGCAACCAGCTTGGCCAGGGCAACGCCGACAGCGCGGTCGATTCACAGGGCCGGGCGCTCGAAGCGCTGCGCAAAGGTGCGCAGAATCTTGCGCAGTCGATGCAGCCGGGCGATGGACAGGATGGCGGACCGGGCAATCGCATGGGCCGCCAGCAGAACAGCGGCAACACCACCGACCCGCTGGGGCGGCCGCTCAACGGCCGTGAGTGGAGTGACGATCTCACGGTGAAAATTCCCGGCGAGATCGACGTGCAGCGCGTGCGGCGGATTCTGGAAGAACTGCGCCGCCGTCTCGCGGACCCGCAGCGGCCGCAGATCGAACTCGATTACATCGAGCGTTTGCTTAAGGATTACTGAGCCTTATCGCGACGCCGCGGCGTCGCGCGTCACCATCCAGCAATTTCAATCGGAGCCGCTTGACAGTTTTGGGCAACGCTTGTACTTAACCATCAGGTTATTTAACCTAATGGTTATATGAAAGCGAACATGGACCCGCTCAGCATCAAATTCGCAGCCCTCGCCGACCCCACCCGCCGCGCCATCCTTGCGCGGCTGGTGCTCGGCGAAACGTCGGTGACGGAACTGGCGGAGCCGTTTGCGATGAGCATGCCTGCGGTCTCGAAGCATCTGAAAGTGCTTGAGCATGCGGGTCTCGTGACGCGCGGCCGCGAAGCGCAGTGGCGTCCATGCAAGATCGAACCGGCGGCGCTCAAGGAAGTCGACGACTGGCTCGAGAACTATCGCCGCTTCTGGGAGGCGGGGCTGGATCGCCTCGAAGAATATCTCGGCGAGTTGCAGGCGAAGGAGAAGCTCGAAGCTTCTCCAAAGCAGCGCAGGACCGTGAAGCGGAAATCTTCTTCGCGGCGAGCACCTTCAAAAAAGTAAGAGCACTTCTCGGCAAGACTCAAACATCACATCAGACCCAACCGGAGAATTATCCCATGGCCGACCAGTATCCCACGCTGCCTCCGCTCATTCCGCATCTCGTCGTCAACGGCGCCAGCGATGCGATCGAGTTCTACAAGAAGGCGCTTGGCGCAACCGAAGTGACGCGTCTTCCGGCGGAGGACGGCAAGCGTCTGATGCATGCGCAGCTTCTGGTGAATGGCGCGGTGGTCTTCCTGAATGACCACTTCTCGGAATACTGCGAAGCGAACCCTGAAAGCAGCATCCGTCCGCCGAACGTTCTGGGGGGCACATCCTTCGTCATTCATCTTGAGGTCCCCAACTGCGATGAAGCCGTGAAGCGTGCTGCCGACGCCGGCGCGAAAGTCATCATGGCGCCGTGGGATGCGTTCTGGGGCGCGCGCTATGGACAGGTGGTCGACCCGTTCGGCCACGGCTGGAGTTTCGCCCATCCATTGCCGGTCAAGGCGGCGTGATCGCAAGCACGCATCAAAAAGCAAATATCGCTCGGAGAAAAGAAATGGCCTCAGCTCAGCCCGCCGCCTTTGCGGAAACCTACAGCAAGGAATTCGTCATCGAGCGTCTGTTCGATGCTCCGCGCGATCTGGTCTGGAAGGTTTTCACCCAGCGGGATCATTTGATGAAATGGTGGGGTCCGAAGGGCTTCAGGATGATTGTCGGAGATCTCGACCTCAGGCCCGGCGGCATCTTTCACTACGGCATGCAGGCGCCGGACAGCAGCGAGATGTGGGGCAAATGGGTGTTCCGCGAGATCGTCAAGCCCGAGCGGCTGGTCTTTGTCAGCTCGTTCTCCGACAAGAATGCCGGGCTGAGCCGTCATCCGATGGCGCCGACATGGCCGATCGAAATGCTGGGCACGGCGACCTTTATCGATCAGGGTGGGAAGACGCTGCTGGTCAATCGCGTGGTCGCCCTCAACGGGTCCGACGAAGAGCGTGCGACGTTCGAAGGCAACTTCGCCAGCATGACGCAGGGCTATGGCGGAACGTGGGACCAGCTCGCTGCGTATCTCGCGTCGCTGCAAGCCTGAAATCCGGAGCAAGCATCATGAACGAACTGGTTCCGATTTCGACAACGGCGCTGTGGACCGGACGCGTCCTCAGCGGCCTGGTGATCCTGTTCCTGCTGTTCGATGCCGTCATCAAGCTGATTCCGCTCGATGTTGTCATCGAAACCTCGCGGCAGCTCGGCATCCCGACGAACCTCGCGGTCACTCTTGGCGTGCTGACGCTGCTCGGTACGCTGCTCTATGCCTATCCGCGGACCTCGGTGCTCGGCGCAATCCTGCTGACCGGATATCTCGGCGGCGCCATCTATGTGCACGTTCGCGCCGGCAGCCCGCTGTTCAGCCACACGCTGTTCGGCGTTTATCTCGGCATCCTGCTCTGGGGCGGGCTTTATCTCCGCGACGAGCGGCTGCGCCTGATCTTTCCTTGGCGTCGCTGACGCCTGAACCCATCGCATTTGTAACGGAGAGTGACATGACCACCCTGATGTACATTGCCATCATTCTTGCGATTGCGATCGCGATCGTTCTGATCCTCGCCGCGCTGCGGCCGAACACGTTCCGTATCGAGCGGTCCATCGACATCAACGCGCCTGCGGACAAGATCTTTCCGCTGATCACCGATTATAAGAACTGGGGATCATGGTCGCCTTACGAACATGTCGATCCGGCCATGCAGCGGACCTACAGCGGTGCACCGACCGGCAAGGGCTCCGTGTACGAGTGGAGCGGCAACAAGAACATCGGCCATGGCCGGATGGAGATTCTTGAGGCAACGCCTGCGTCCAAAGTCGTCATCAAGCTGGATTTCTTCAGTCCGTTCGAGGCCCACAACATCGCCGAATTCACCATGCGTCCGCTGGGCAGCACGACGACGGTCACCTGGGCCATGCATGGTCCGGCGCCCTACATGGCGAAGATCATGCACATGGTCTTCAAGATGGATCGCATGGTCGGCGGCCAGTTTCAGCAGGGCCTGACCAGCATGAAGGCGGTTGCGGAAAAGTAACGGAGCAATGCGGTGTCCATGCTATCGATCAAACAATCGTGCACCCGGACCCCGCTCACTTGCCCTGTCACCCGGATTGCGCAAAGGGCATGTCTTCAGCGACAGGCAGCCGCATCCGATACAGCCGCTCAACTGGTCGCGCAGGCGGGTCAATGTGGCGATCCGCTCATCGAGATCGGCACGCCACGCCGCCGACAGCCTGGCCCAGTCCTTGACCGTAGGCACTCGTCCATCGGGCAGCGAGGCCAACGCATTCCGGATTGCCGCGAGCGGCAATCCGGTGCTCTGCGCCACCTTGATGACGGCGACACGGCGCAGCACCGCTCGCGGATAGCGGCGCTGGTTGCCGCGATTCCGCGAACTCGAAATCAGTCCCTTCGATTCGTAGAAATGGAGCGTGGAGACGGCGACGCCGCAGCGTTCGGCGACTTCGCCGACGCTCAGCTCCCGTGCAATTGCCGCGAGTTTGTTCTGCTTCATCGTTGCTTGACCTCAACTATGCTTGAGGTTCTAGGCTGCCCTCATCGTCGCCGCAAGCATCGCAACGCAGTGCATGCGACCGGCCGAAAATCAGAGATGGAATCATGCCAGAAGCGAACTATCAGGATCGAACCCAAGCGCAGGACAGCCCGTCGCGGCCGTTCGTGCTCATCAACAGTTTCACGCCCAAGCCGGGCAAGCTCGACGAACTGGAGCTTGTGCTGGAGGCGTCGCGCGATCGCTTTGCGGATCGTGTGCCGGGCTTCCATGGTGGCCGGATCTATCGCGATATCGATGGTGGCTCCGCGCTGCTCATCAGCGTCTTCGAGACGGAGGACCATTACCGAAGCTGGGTTGAGACAGCGATGTTTGCCGAGTATCACGCCCGGATTTCGGACCTCACCGAAGGCATGGGGCAATCCCGGATCGAGGCGAACAGCGTGCGGCGCGAGCGCGCAACCGCGTCCGCTACATGCGCATGCTGAGGTTTCCAGCAGCCCGCTATCAGCCGTTGCGGCCTTCGCCCCGCAGTGTCGGCAAGCCGATGCCGGTGGCCTCGAAGCCGCCGTCAACGCACAGCATCTGCCCGGTGATGTAGCTGGCGCGATCGCTGCACAGGAAGAAGATCGCCTCGGCGAGTTCTTCCTCGAGGCCGTAACGGTTGAGCGGAATGGTATCGTGATAGTCCGCGCGGATCGCAGGCGTGTGAACTGCTTTCGCCATCGCGGTGTCGACCGGGCCGGGCGCAACGGCATTGACGCGAATGCCGAGCGTGGCGAGTTCGACGGCGAACTGTTTGGTGAGGTGGGCGAGGCCGGCCTTGCTGGTGCCGTAAGCGGTGCGCAGGGTCGAGGCGCGGAGCGCGGAAATCGAGGTGATGTTCACGATCGCGCCGCCGCCGGTCTCGCGCATCAGGGGAGCTGCCGCCTGTGTGCAGAGGAACGGCCCGGTCAGGTTCACCGCCAGCACGCGGTCCCAGTCGGCCTGCGTTGTTTCCAGCAGCGGCTTGAAGATCGCGATGCCGGCATTGTTGACCAGCGCGTCGAGTCGTCCGAAGTGCTGAACCGCCTGCCTGAATGCGGCGGCGACCGCGTCGGCATCCGATACGTCGCAGTGGATCGCCAGCGTGGTGTCGGGTGCTGCGAGGGTCTTGAAAGTCTGGGCAAGCAGGTCCTTTTCGATATCGAGCAACGCGACCTGCCAGCCTTCGGCCAGAAACCGCTTCGCTGCGGCAAGTCCGATACCGCGCGCCGCGCCGGTCACCAGCGCCACCTTCCGTTGTTCCTTGGTCATGTCCCGTCCCGTTTCCTGATTGACGCCAACAGCGCTCTCCATGGCATTGACCATTTTTCACGGGCCGCCACAACAGCTTCGCCAGCCGGCCGCGCGGCCTGATCGCGCGCCCGCTCATACAATCGACAAGAACGTTCAGGATACGTCACGCCATGTCTTCAAGCTTTGCAAAAAACGCGATCGTGCTGGGGCTTCTCTCCGCGATCGGGCCTTTCGCCATCGACATGTATTTGCCCGCGCTGCCGGCGATCGCGTCGGATCTTCGGGCATCCACCGCGGCCACCCAGATGACGCTGATGGCGTTCTTCGTGGCGTTCGGGGTGTGCCAGATCGTCTATGGACCGGTTTCGGACATGGTGGGCCGCAAGCCGCCGCTTTATTTCGGGATCGTGGTGTTTGCGCTCGGCAGCATCGGCTGCGGTCTCGCGCCGAGCATCGCGTGGCTGATTTTCTTCCGCTTCGTGCAGGGTCTTGGCGCAGCCGCGGTGATGGTGATTCCGCGTGCGGTGATCCGCGACCTGCACACCGGCGTCGATGCGACACGTTTGATGTCACTTGTCATGCTGGTGTTCAGCGTCTCGCCGATCCTCGCACCGCTTGTCGGCAGCGGCCTGATCGTGCCGTTCGGCTGGCGCGCGGTGTTCGTCGCGGTTACCGTTGCCTCGGTTCTCTCTTTTCTGCTGGTCGCCTTCATGCTTCCTGAAACGCGCCCGCCCGAGGAACGGGTGGAGGTCAGCGTCCGCAGCGTGCTGGATGGTTTTGGCGAGTTGTTCCGCGACTGGCGTTTCCTCGGGCTGACTTTGATCGGCGGTTTCGGCATGGCGAGTTTCTTCGCCTTCCTCGCCAGTTCATCCTTCATTTATATCGGCCATTTCGGGTTGACGCCGACCCAGTACGGCCTGACCTTTTCGCTGAATGCCATCGGCTTCATCGGCGCTTCGCAGTTCAGCGGATATCTGGCTGCGCGTTTTGGTATCGCGCGGGTGGTCTCGGTGGCGGTGACCTGCTTCACGGTGGCGACGCTGGCTCTGTTTGCGGTGACCGCCGCCGGTGTCGACAGCCTCGCCGTGCTGGTTGTGATGCTGTTCATCGCCAACGCCTGGCTTGGGCTGGTGATTCCTTCCACCATGGTGCTTTCGCTGGAAGATCACGGCCCGATCGCGGGCATGGCGTCGGCGCTGGGCGGCACGTTGCAGATGATCACAGGCGCGGTGATGATCGTGGTCGCCAGTGCATTCTTCAACGGGACGGCGCTGCCGATGGTGACCACCATCGCGATCTGCGCGGTGGCGGCTTTCATCCTGACGCGGCTGACGCTGCGCTCTGGAGACACCGCGCCGCAGCTTGCGGAATAGCAAATCTGCTTAGGATTTAGTCGTTGCGCGATGCCAGCGCGTCTGCAACCGCGGTGCGGATATCCGCCACCGCAAATGGCTTGGTGATGACGTCGTGGATGATGGCTTCGAGGCCAGAGGCGCGTTCGCGCTGATCGGCAAAGCCGGTCATCAGGAGAATCGTCAGCCGGGGAAAGTCGCGCGCGGCGGCCAGCGCCAGGGCGATACCGTCCATCACGGGCATCTTAATGTCGGTGAGCAGAAGATCGAATGCGACCTCATCGCGGTTGAGGATCTCAAGCGCTTCCGCGCCGTCCTCGGCGGTGACGATCTCGTGGCCGTCCATGGCGATCGCACGCGCCACCAGCAGGCGCATCGACTCCTCGTCGTCGGCGATCAAAACGCGGGACATTCAGGTTCCTCCAGTCGCGATATCCCGCTTGTGGAAGAACCTCACGGCAATTTCGCGGCCTTCGGCGGGCGGCGACGCCAGCCGTGTCTTGAACCAGGCTTTCTCGCCGGGGTTGAGCACGGGCTGCTCCAGCACGGCATTCCACGCATAGATATCCGCGCCGTTGGCGTCGCGCACGATAAACCGCAGCCGCGGGATTTCCACGGACCTGCGTGCGACATCGACCAGGGCACCTTCGATCAGCAGGACGGTTTTGTCGTTCACCGTCTCGGTGCTGATCCTGAGATCCTCGAAGGCGAGTCCGCGCAGGTTCACGCCCATGCCGATCATCTTGTAGAAGGCGG
This sequence comes from Afipia sp. GW823-FHT06G09, assembly GCF_058794875.1. NCBI lineage: Bacteria > Pseudomonadati > Pseudomonadota > Alphaproteobacteria > Hyphomicrobiales > Nitrobacteraceae > Afipia > Afipia sp. GW823-FHT06G09. The sequence continues at coordinate 429,070 of NZ_JBXAHF010000003.1, read as the reverse complement.
CGGTTTGCGGCATCGCGCGGACCACATCGGTGCGCCAGGCGATCAGGGCGAACACGACTGCGCCGAGCGCCACGCAGGCCGTCGGAAGAGTCAGAACGCCAGGAAGAGCCTTCGCCCAGTTCGCCGATTTCAGGAACGGTGCGACCGATGAACTGAGTTTCCTGAACCGGGAGGATTTGGCCGGACCGGTTTCGGTCATCGCCTCCTGTTGGGCCAGAGCGGTCCAGTTCTGGCCGGTCTCCCCGGTCTGCCGAGCCGATGGCTCCGACCATTCGCCCGAGATGGGCGGGCTTTCGACATGCGGCATGCCGTTGTTGTGCCAATCGGCCGATACGTCTTCCCGTGCGCCGAAATCGTCCTGCGGGTGAGTTTCTTCCACCTCGTACCCGGACATGGCATCCGCCGAGGTCAGTTCCTGCGGCACGGCGAGCCAGACTTCCTGGCAGCGGGCGCAGCGGACTTTCCGCCCCGCTGCACCGAAATTGGCCGGATCGACCTCGTAGGATGTCGTACAATGGGGGCAAACGATGTGCATGGACGAATCGCTGGAATGAACGCGCTTGGTGGGATGAGGCTATCTGGTGTCCGTTAACGAATCGGAAACCATAACGGCCGCAAAAGCGTTTTACGGTATCCGCCCCTGTGGTTGCCGGCCGAACGGGGCCACCCGGGACGGTATCTCCATCGGTCATGTCGAACGGAGCTGAGATTGGTCCGGTTCGAAAATGTCGGTTTGCGCTACGGGCTTGGCCCGGAGGTCCTGCGCGACCTGACCTTCCAGATTCCCGCCCGCTCGTTCCAGTTTCTCACCGGGCCGTCCGGCGCCGGCAAGACGTCGCTGCTGCGGATGCTGTTCCTGTCGCTGCGGCCGACGCGGGGTCTGGTCAACCTGTTCGGCAAGGATGTGTCGCTGCTCGACAAGGACGGGCGCGCCGAATTGCGTTCGCGCATCGGCATTGTGTTGCAGGACTTCCGGCTGCTCGATCACATGACGACGTATGAGAACGTCGCGCTGCCGTTCCGCGTCATGGGCCGCAGCGAATCCAGCTACCGCAAGGAAGTCATCGATCTGCTGAACTGGGTCGGCCTCGGCAAGCGGATGGACGCATTGCCGCCGATCCTCTCCGGGGGCGAAAAGCAGCGCGCCGCGATTGCCCGCGCGGTGATCGCCCGGCCGCAGCTCCTGCTGGCGGACGAGCCGACCGGCAACGTCGATCCGTCGCTGGCGCGGCGGCTGCTCAGCCTTTTCATCCAGTTGAACAAGTCCGGCACCGCCGTCATCATCGCCACTCACGACATCGCATTGATGGATCAGTACGAGGCGCGGCGCATGGTGCTGCATGAATCGCGGCTGCACATCTATGATTGATGATCGCAAACCGGTGATGGATCTGGGCGACAGCACGTCGGAAGTCGCCGCGCATGCGCGCAACCTGTCGCCGATCGTTCCGCGCGGATCGATTTCCGGGCGCGCGCTGATCGCAGTTGTTGCCATCATGACCTATCTGGCGTCGATGACGACGGGCGCGGTGCTGCTGGTGCGCGCATCGGCTGCCGAATGGCAGTCCGACGTTTCGAGCGAACTCACCATCCAGTTGCGGCCTTCGCCCGGCCGCGACATCGAGCGCGACGTTCGCAGCGTCACGGAGGCGGTGCGGGCACAGCCCGGAATTCTGGAAGTGCGGCCGTTCAGCAAGGCCGAGTCGGCGCGGCTTCTGGAGCCGTGGCTGGGCACCGGATTGTCGCTCGACGATCTTCCCGTTCCGCGCGTGATCGTCGTGCGTGTCGCGCCGGGGTCGACGCCGGATCTGGTGACTCTGCGCCGAAGTATCGCGCAGGCCGCGGCATCCGCCACCATTGATGACCATCGCGCGTGGATCGAGCGGATGCGTTCGATGACCGGCGCGATCGTTCTGGCGGGCACCGGGATTCTTATTCTCGTGATCGTTGCGACAGTGATCTCAGTGTCGTTTGCCACGCGCGGTGCGATGGCGGCCAACCGGCCGATTGTCGAGGTGCTGCATTTCGTCGGCGCGCAGGATCGCTATATCGCCAACCGTTTCTTGCGCCATTTTCTGCGGCTCGGCCTTGAGGGCGGTCTGATCGGCGGACTGGCGGCGATGCTGACCTTCGGCTTCTCGGAATCCATCGCAAGCTGGTTTTCGGGGACGCCGGTGGGCGATCAGTTCGCAGCGCTGCTGGGGACATTCGCGCTGCCGGCCTCGGGCTATCTGGCGCTGGCCGCCCAGACCCTGATGATCGCCGCGGTTACGGCGTGGGCCTCGCGGCGGACGCTGTTTGCGACCCTTGAAGAGATCGACTGAGTGTGTTTTCAGGCGGGCCGGTGCCGCTTTGGCAGAGAGAACCTGTCAAAACATGGTGTTGGTTGGGTTTTGAGGCCACAGCCACGCCGGATTTTGAGATAAGGTAGGAGCCGCGCAACATCATCACGTGCGCCTGAGCGAGTAGAGATTGTCCGAGACCATACACCGCCGCGATGCCACGCCGAAGCACGGGCGCCTGCGCCGTCGTGTCGTGATGCTTGCCATTGCCGGAATCCTTCTTTTTGTCGGACTGGGCTTCGTCGATTTCCTGTCGCGGGTGCCGCCCGCGGAGGAAAAGCCGTCGCGCAATGCCGACGGCATTGTGGTCCTCACCGGCGGTTCGTCGCGTGTCTCGGATGCGCTGGAATTGCTGTCGGTGGGATACGGCCGCCGGCTGCTGATATCGGGCGTGCACCCGACCAACGGCTACAGCGACATCCAGCGCACGCTGCCCGAGAGCCAGCGCCTGCTCACCTGCTGCGTCGATCTCGACCGGTCGGCGGTCAACACCCGCAGCAACGCGACGGAGACGCGGCGATGGGCGGTCGAGCGGGGTTTCCGCTCCCTGATTGTGGTGACCTCGAACTATCACATGCCGCGCGCGATCGTTGAATTGTCCCACGCCATGCCGGATATCGAACTGGTTCCGTTTGCCGTGGTCGGCGACAAATGGCGTGAGGAGCCGTGGTGGACGAGTGGCGCTGCCTTGCGGCTCCTGCTATCGGAATACGCCAAGTATCTTTTTGCGCAGACGCGGGTCGCTTTCGGCGGCGTGGGGCAGGGCGGCATGCCGGAAATCGGAACACAGACCGTCCCGCATCCGAAGCCGGCCACCGCGTCCGCCAACTAGTCGTCAGGTTCTGACATTCGCATTCCAGGCAGGTTCGTCGATGGTTTCGGTATTTTTGCGTTCGCTGCTCTACAACCTCGTTTTCTATCTGAACCTTGTTTTCTGGGTGATCCTCGGCCTCCCGACCTATGCCTTGCCGCGCGCGGGCATCATCTGGATCGCAACCAACTGGGGCAAGACGAGCATCTGGTGGATGCGGATCATCTGCAACACCAGGGTCGAATATCGCGGCCTCGATAAAATCCCGAAAGGTCCGCTGATCGTCGCCTCGAAACATCAGTCGGCCTGGGAAACCTTCGCGCTGCTGCAGTTTTTCGATCAGCCGCTTTACATCCTGAAGCGCGAACTGACGTGGCTGCCGCTGTTCGGCTGGTATCTGCTCAAGGCCGGGATGATCGGCGTCAACCGAAGCGCGGGCGGCCGCACATTGATCGACATCACGAGGCGCGCCGCCGAGGAAATCAGGCGCGGCCGTCAGCTTCTGATTTTTCCCGAAGGCACACGCCGCGCCGTCGGCGCACCGCCGGATTACAAGAACGGCGTTAGCCTGATCTACGGCGAGGCCGGAGTGCCCTGCATTCCCGTTGCACTCAACTCCGGGCTGTTCTGGCCGCGGCGGACGTTCCTGCGTTACCCCGGGACCATTGTGATCGAGTTTCTTGATCCAATTCCGCCGGGTCTCAAACGTCACGACTTCAATGCGCGCCTGCAAGCCGCGATCGAAGAAGCGAGCGACCGGCTGGAGAGGGCGGGGCGCGAGGAACAGGTGCGCCTGATCGGCTTTTCGGCGCCGATCGCAGCCTCCGTCAGATCCTGATTGACTACGGATGACGGTGAAGGGCGCCTTCGCCATGGAGCATCGCGGCAAGACGATGCAGCGGCGCGTCGCGAACGCCCTGCGCTTCCAGCGCGGTCACGGTTGCGATGACGTACTCGTCATTCGGCCCATAGGCGCCGTGACCCTGACGCACCAACCGTAATTGCTCATCCATTGTGAGCCGACCGGCATACTGGTCGTGGCTGCGGTCGGCGACATAGGCGAGCGCGCTGACCCTCTGGCGTGCATCGCCTTCAAGCCAGACCGAGCGCATGACTTCGCGGTAGACGCCGGTCACCTGCTCGCGCGCCCGTAAGTAGGCGACCGTGGCCTTTCGCTCAGCCGCCGCCACCCGGAACGCAACGCCCTGACAGGCGCCTCCGCGATCGAGGCCGAGCACCAGGCCCGGCTTTTCCGGGGTGCCCCGATGGACCATCGAGTAAATGCAAAGCGAACGATGCTCGCCGATCAGCCGCGCAGGTTTTTGCTCAAGGAAGGCGAAGCCGGGTTTCCAGATCAGCGATCCGTAGGCGAACACCCACAGATCGCCTTCGGGAAATTCGGATTCTGAAAGGATTTTTGCGGCCATGGCGACGTCACCTGATGGATCACGCCTATCAGTCCACCGCCCCGTGCGCAACTTGACGGGCCTCAAGCGTATGGACTTCAAGGCGATTTGCGCGAAAGGTGCATCTTTCAATTGCCCGATTCCTCTGGTCTAGCTTGCCCGATGCCGACATCTCCCATCGCACCTCGCCGCCGTCTCTGGCCCGTTTTTGTAATGCCCGTTCTGGTTCTCGTCGCAGCTGCGGCGTGGAGCGGGTTCTGGTTCTATGCAGCATCGCATGTCGACGAGAAGTTCGACGAATGGCGCACGCGCGAAGCGAAATCCGGCCGCGCCTATGAGTGCGCCAGTCGCTCGGTCGCGGGCTTTCCGTTCCGCATGGAAGTCCGCTGCACCGATCCGGTGGTGACGCTGACGTCGCAAACCGCAGATCAGACCCAGCTCACAGCGCGGCTGAAGGATATTCTGGTGGTCGCGCAGGTTTATGATCCGACCAAGATCATCGCCGAATTCACCGGGCCGGCGACCGTCGCAAGCCGCAACGAGGCACCGTCATTTGTGGCGGGCTGGACCACGGGCCGTGCCAGCGCCTCTGGCCTGCCGACGCCGCAGCGCGTCTCGCTGGTGTTCGACGATCCGGCGCTCGATCGCATGAACGGCTCCGCCCAGACACCCCTGTTGCGCGCAAAGCATCTCGAGCTGCATACACGCCTGCTGGAAGGCTCGTTGTCGAACAATCCGGTGGTGGAAACCGCGTTTCAGGTGAACGCCGGAAGCCTGCAGGGCCTGCATCCCATTCTCGCCGAGCCGTTTGATGCGGACATCCGCGCGTTGCTGCGCGGCCTGAAGGATTTTGCGCCGAAACCCTGGCCGGAACGGTTTCGTGAAATTCAGGCCGCGGGCGGCCGACTCGATTTCACCCAGTCGCGCGTGCAGCAGGGCGAGACCATCGCGGTTGCCGCCGGTTCGCTCGCTCTGACGCCGGCCGGTTATCTCGACGGCGAACTGACGATGACAGTCGCCGGGCTTGAGCGGGTGGTCTCGCAGCTCGGCATCGACAAGCTGCTGATGGACGGCGTGCCGCAATCGACCGTCGATCGCATCGCGCCCGGCATCAGCGCACAGGACGTCAACAAGGTGATCGGTGCGCTCGACCGTATGATTCCCGGACTCGGCAATGTCGCGCGCAAGAACGCCAATGCCGGCGTAGTGGCGGGCATCAACATGCTCGGCCAGGCCTCAACGCTGGAAGGCAAGCCGGCACGGGCGTTTCCGCTGAAATTCACCGAGGGTGTGATCTCCATCGGTCCGCTGCGGATCGCGCAGACAGCGCCGCTGTTTTGAGTTTTTCGTCATTGCGGGGAGCTGAGCGACAAAGCAATCCAGCTTGCTTCAAGAATGGATTGCTTCGCTGCGCTGGCAATGACGCGTCGGAAGAAAGCTACTTCCCTTCCGGTTTCGGCAGGTTCGCGTGCTTGCGGCCGAAGTCGGGATCGGCGGTTTCCTGACCGAGATTGACGATGCCGCGGCGGATCGCGCGGGTGCGCGTGAAGTGATCGAACAGCGCCTCGCCGTCGCCGCGCCGGATCGCGCGGGTGAGCTTCGACAAATCTTCCTGAAACGCCCCGAGCATTTCCAGCACGGCATCCTTGTTGGCGAGGAACACGTCGCGCCACATGGTCGGGTCGGATGCGGCAATGCGGGTGAAGTCGCGGAAGCCGCCCGCCGAGAATTTCAGCACTTCCGCCTGTGTCACGTCTTCCAGTTCATCGGCGGTGCCGACGATGGTGTAGGCGATCAGATGCGGCAGGTGACTGGTGACGGCGAGCACGAGGTCATGATGATCGGCGGCCATGGTCTCGACATTGGCGCCGAGCGCGCGCCAGAATGCCGCGAGTTTCTCGACGGCGGCCGGATCGGCGTCCGGCGGCGGCGTCAGGATGCACCAGCGGTTGATGAACAGTTCGGCGAAGCCTGAATCGGGGCCGGAATGTTCGGTGCCCGCAACAGGGTGCGCCGGAACGAAATGGACGGTCTTTGGCAGGTGCGCGGACATATCCCGCAGCACCATGCCCTTGACGGAGCCGACATCGGAAACAATCGCGCCCGGCTTGAGATGCGGCGCAATTTCCTCCGCGACCGGCCCGCAGGCGCCGACCGGGATGGACAGGATCACAAGGTCCGCGTCCTTCACGGCGTCCTTGTTTGTCTCGACCACGCGATCGACGATGCCGAGTTCCTGCACGCGCGCACGGGTTGCGGGCGAGCGCGCGGTGGCCACGATCTCTCCGGCAAGTCCCTGGGCGCGCGCCGCGCGCGCGATCGAGCCGCCGATCAGGCCGAAGCCGATCAGTGCGATACGCTTGAATAGCGGCTCAGTGTTCACTTCTGCCCCATGAATTCGGCAAGCGCCGCGACCACGAGGCGGTTGGCTTCCTCGGTGCCGACGGTCATGCGCAGCGCATGCGGCAACTTGTAGTTCTTCAGCGCGCGCAGGATCAGCCCGCGCTTGGTGAGGAACGCGTCGGCATCTTCCGCCGTCTTGCCCTTCGTTTGCGGGAAGTGGATCAGGACGAAGTTCGCCACGCTCGGCGTTACCTCAAGCCCGAGCTTGCCGATTTCATCGGTCAGCCAGGTGCGCCAGGTGTCGTTATGCGCGCGGGACCTGTTCTGATGCTCGGTGTCTTCCAGCGATGCGATGGCTGCTTCGGAGGCGGGCGTCGAGACATTGAACGGGCCGCGAATGCGGTTCACCGCATCGATGATGTTGGCAGGGCCGTACATCCAGCCGACGCGCAGCGATGCGAGGCCGTGAATCTTCGAGAAGGTGCGCGTCATCACCGTGTTGTCGGTGGTGGCGACCATCTCGATGCCGGCCTCATAGTCGTTCTTCGAGACGTATTCAGAATAGGCCGCGTCGATCACCAGGAGCACATGCGAAGGCAGTCCGGCGCGCAGCCGCTTGACCTCGTCGAACGGCACATAGGTGCCGGTCGGGTTGTTCGGATTGGCCAGCCACACCATCTTGGTGCGCGGCGTCACCGCACCGAGAATCGCGTCGACGTCGGCGGTGTAGTTCTTCTCCGCCGCGATCACATTGATGGCGCCGTTGCCCATGGTCGCGATCGGGTAAACCAGAAAGCCGTGCGTGGTGTGAATCGCCTCGTCGCCGGGGCCGAGATAGGTGTGCGCGAGATAGTTCAGCAGTTCGTCCGAACCCGCGCCGCAGATGATGCGGTCGGGATCGAGGCCGTAGGTGCGTCCGATGGTTTCGCGCAGCGCGCGCGAGGTGCCTTCCGGGTAGTCCTCCAGATGATCGGCGGCGGCCTTGTAGGCGGCAATGGCTTTCGGCGACGGCCCGAGCGGGGTCTCGTTCGCGGACAGCTTGAAGACGCGGCCGGTCAGCCCGGCGCCGCTTTTGCCCGGCGTGTAAGGCGCAATATCGAGAATGCCTGGCTTCGGCACAGGACGGGACATCAACTCAACTCCGAAAGAAGACTATTTGGACGTAGTGGCAGGCGGCACCGTATAGCGCGTTGCATGGCTCCCGACGAGAGCCGATGAACGCACCGATGCTCCGGCCGCGACCAGCGCGGCGGTGATTCTCGCAAGGCCGTCCGGTCCCGGAACCGAGATCAGCAGGGCCGCGCCGTCGGAAGCCGTGTCCGGGACGGCGATAATCTCGGAGAACGGCGACAGCGCACGCGCGACATCCGCGCTCCAGCCGGAGACGCGCACGCTCCACATCTCGACCTCGGTGACCATCGCATCTGCGGCGACGCGCGACACCACGAACACCGGCAGCGCGGCGGGGTGATCGGCGCGCTCGACGAACGGCAGGCGCGCGATGATCTTCGGCGCATTGGCCGGCTCCAGCGCGAGCCACCAGGGCGTGCGGCTGCTGACGGCGGAAATCAGCGCAAGGTCGCCCTTGGATTTTGCCACCGCCTCGACCGCAGCTTCGGCGTTGAAATGCGGGATGAACGGAACGGTGAAGCCGAAATGGAATCGCGCCGAATCCCGCATCGCGGATTCGCCGACGGACAGATCGGCATGCACCGAGAACGGCGCCTGCACATAAGTGAAGGTCGAGATGATGACGCGCCAGATGCTCTCCACGGTGTCGAGCGGGAGAATGCCGCGATGACGCTGCACAAGGCGGCGCATCATGTCGGCCTCGCGCGCGGGGCGGAAGGCCGAGCCGACTTCCTGCGTTTTTTTTACGGAGATCAGACGGTCGATGATGTCGCCTCGCTTCATCAGCAGCTCATGCACCTGCTCATCGATGGAATCGATTTCGCGGCGCAGGTCCTGGAGGGATGGCGGTTGCTTGGTCATCTCTTCAACATGGGCCGGACGCGGTGTGCGGCGGCCTTCTGGAATTCATCGAAAACGGGATTGTCGGGCGCATTGATAGGCAGGAGAGCGCCCGAAAGCAAAGAAAACATTGGCAATTCCAGCCTCACACGATCGCAGGGAGGGGCTGCGTTTTCGCGGTGCAGCTTGACGAAAAGGCTGTTCGTGACTAGTAACTTAGCTATTCCGTGGTCATTTGAGCCGGCCGGCTTGCAGCCACGTTAAACAACTCGCTAAACAGGCCGGGGATGTAAGTGATCCCGGCCGAACCTCGTTTCAGGCCGGGTTTTTTGTGCCTGATTTCCGACGTTGGTCTCGCGACCTGCTGAGGAGGCCAGTAGCAAAATGGTTAATGTCAAACCGTTGAAGAGCGACACACCGTCCACCGAGCGCGCGCACGAGGCGGATCATCCGTCGTCGCTCCTCGCGCAGTTCGGCGCGGACAAGCCGCTGCGGCTGGACTGCGGCATCGATCTCACGCCGTTCCAGATCGCCTATCAGGCTTACGGCCAGCTCAACGCGGATCGCTCCAATGCGATCCTGATCTGCCATGCGCTCACCGGGGATCAGCATGTCGCGAATGTGCATCCGGTCACAGGCAAGCAAGGGTGGTGGCAGACACTGGTGGGCCCGGGCAAGCCGATCGATACCGACCGCTATTACGTCGTGTGCGCCAATGTGGTCGGCGGCTGCATGGGCTCCACCGGGCCATCATCGACCAATCCCGCGACCGGCAAACTGTGGGGACTGGATTTTCCGGTCATCACTATTCCGGACATGGTGCGCGCGCAGGCGATGCTGCTCGATCATCTCGGCATCGAGAAACTGTTCGCCGTTGTCGGCGGATCAATGGGCGGCATGCAGGTGCTGCAGTGGACCACGGCTTATCCCGAGCGCGTGTTCTCCGCGCTGGCGGTGGCATGCAGCACGCGGCATTCGGCGCAGAACATCGCATTCCACGAACTCGGCCGTCAGGCCGTGATGGCCGATCCGGACTGGCGCGGCGGACGCTATTTCGAGGATGGCACCCATCCGCACCGCGGGCTCGGCGTTGCACGCATGGCCGCGCATATCACGTACCTGTCCGACGCGGCGCTGCATCGCAAGTTCGGCCGGCGCCTGCAGGACCGCGAAGTGCCGACGTTCTCGTTCGATGCGGATTTCGAGGTCGAAAGTTATCTGCGCCATCAGGGCTCGTCGTTCGTGGAGCGCTTCGACGCCAACAGCTATCTCTACCTGACGCGCGCGATGGACTATTTCGACATCGCCGCCGATCACGACGGTGTGTTGGCGGAAGCCTGGCGCGGCACGCGCACGCGGTTCTGCGTGGTCTCGTTCACCAGCGACTGGCTGTTTCCGACCTCGGAGGCGCGGGCCGTCGTTCACGCTCTCAATGCCGGCAGCGCCCGGGTGTCGTTCGCGGAGATCGAGACCGACAGGGGACACGATGCGTTCCTGCTCGACGTGCCCGAGTTCATCGAAATCTCCCGCGCGTTCCTGGAATCGGCTGCGTCGGCGCACGGTCTGACCTCGGCGAGCCGCTAACATGACAATCCAGGATCAAACATTCCGTCCGACCGCTGTTCTTCCCGTCACCGAGAACGGCTATCGCGCCGATCATTTGCTGGTCGCGGAGATGGTCGAACCCGGCTCGAAAGTGCTCGACGTCGGCTGCGGCGAGGGCGATCTGCTGCGCTTGCTGGAGACGCGTGGTGTTGACGGACGCGGCATCGAACTGTCGCGCGAGGGCGTCAACCGCTGCGTCGCCAAGGGACTCGCCGTGGTGCAGGGCGACGCCGACACCGACCTGATCAATTATCCGGACGATTCGTTCGATTACGTAATCCTGTCGCAGACCTTGCAGGCGACGCGCCAGCCGCGCGTGGTGCTGGAGAATCTGCTGCGCATTGGGCGCAGCGCCATCGTGTCGTTTCCGAATTTCGGCCACTGGAAGATGCGGCTCCAGTTGCTGGTGAAGGGCCAGATGCCGCGCACCGACAACCTTCCGGCGACCTGGTACGACACGCCGAACATCCATTTCTGCACCATCAAGGACTTCGTGCAGTTGTGCGACGAGATCAACGTCAAGATGGAGCGCGCGGTGGCGCTCGATCTTTATGGCCGTCCGCTGCGGCTCAACGCGCCATGGTGGTTCTGGAACATGTTCGGTGAGCAGGGCGTGTTTCTGCTCAAACGCCGCGACTAGATCCAAAGTTCGCTCCGGGGAATGCCGCAAAGTGTAGCGAACTTCGGATTCAGGAGACCGGCACGCGTTAACATTCGCGGCTCCAATGTGGCCGTGTATGTTCGCATTCTCGCCGTGAAATGATCCCGTTATCGCCGCGAAATGAATCCGCGAGCGCCTTTTCCTGTCTTGCTCTCGTCACACCTAGCCGGTTTTTGCGCTGCGGTATGTCGTTCGCGTGCGAACGATGGGCACAGGGGGTGTCACGAGGACTAATGGATGACTCTATCGCGTAAACTTCGCCTGCCACTTCGAGGCGCCGCGCTGGCGCTGTGTTCGGTGGCAATCGTCGCACTGGCAACTCCGGCTTCGGCAAGGCCTCATCACGGCGCAAGCCGTCACTACCACGCTCACCTTTCCAAGCATCACGCCAAGAAGCATTATCGTCATCACGCACGGCGTGGCCGCTACGCCGCAGCAGCGGCCACTGCGGAAGCATCGACGTCGCAGGGCTTCGGTGGTTTCGGCGGCTCGAACATTGTCGCGGAAGCGCGGCGTTATATTGGCAGCGGAAATCCGACGGGCCGCTCCAGCCTCTGGTGCGCGCGCTTCATGAACATGGTTCTTGAGCGTTCCGGCCACAAAGGCACCGGCTCCGATATGGCGCGTTCGTTCGCGGGCTACGGCCAGCGCATCTCCGGCCCGCAGGTCGGCGCCATCGCGGTGATGTCGCGTGGCCGCCGCGGCGGTCATGTCGGGATCGTCAGCGGCATCGACCCTAAGGGCAATCCGATCGTGATCTCGGGCAACCATGGCCACCGCGTCGCCGAGGCCACCTATTCGCGCGGGCGGGTCTACGCCTACGTCATGCCGTCGAGCTGAGTTCTGTGATTGTATCACCGGCGGCAATCGTGCCGCCGGTGATCACTTCGGCGTAAACGCCGCAATCGGCGTGATCGAACATCTGCATCAATGCCTGCGGAATATTCAGGTCGCGCTCGGCAGTCACCGGATCGACATTGACGGCGGCACAGCGCACGATCCGCTTGTTCACTTTCAGCCGCGCGCCGCCGATTGTCAGTTCCTTCCCCAGCAAATCGAATTCGTGCCATGCGGGCCAGCCGCTGACATAGAGATTGCCGCGAAAGCGCAGCGGATTGACTGGCTGCCCGACGATGGTCTCAATGGCGGCCACGCTGGCCAGATTGATGATGGACACCACCTTGGCGGCGACGTCGGAGAAGCTGTGGCCGGGTGCCGCGAGAACCTTCGGCGGCCCCTTCAACTCGGGCGCGAAGTTCTCCACGAAAAACGCCTCGATGGTGGCGCGGCCCTCGGGTGTTTCCAGATCGCCGCGCGCGGCCTCAGCATCGTTGTGCCTGATCGTCAGAACATTGGTCGCATCGTCGAACCGGGTCTGAAGGCCGGCAAGGCGCTCGTTCCGCATCAGCATCAGGAACCGGATTTTCGGATAGTATTTCGGATCGGCAGGGTCGAAGCCGATCGGGCCGTTCTCGATCGCGTAACGGCGGTCGGCGGGCAAGGTTTCGCCAGGCTGCAAGGCTGTTTTCGCAAGCAGTTCCGGTGACAGGCCTTTGACAGGGTAGCGATAGATGGTCTGGAGGGTCGCGGCGGTGTTTGTCATTCCCGGTTCTTAAGCGGATTCGGCATTTCCCGCCACTTTCGCCGAATTTTCAGTCCTGCCTCTTTCGCGGGCGCGCCGCAGTTCCCACATGACGCCTGGGCCGGTGCAACGCCGGTCCCCGCCACGGATTGAGGAACGTCAATGCCGGCGGCGGAACCCCATTGAAGATGCTAAGATCCGTGCCTTCGGGGCGGACACAGCAGGCTGAGGGAAAACCCGAAATGAATATTGAAAAATATACCGACCGTGTGAAGGGATTCATCCAGTCGGCACAGACGCTGGCCATGCGTGAGGGCCATCAGCAATTCACGCCCCTGCATATCCTCAAGGTGCTTCTCGACGACAGTGAAGGTCTGGCGGGTGGTCTGATCGACCGTTCCGGCGGCAATTCCCGCGCGATCCTGAAAGCGACCGAGGATGCGCTGAACAAGATGCCGAAAGTCTCCGGCGCGGGAGCGGGGCAGGTCTATCTGGCCCTGGCGACCGCACGCGCTTTCGACGCTGCCGAACAGGCCGCCGAGAAGGCCGGTGACAGTTTCGTCACCGTGGAGCGGCTGCTTCAGGCGCTCGCGGCGGACAAGGACAGTGACGCGGGCGCGCTGCTCGCCAAGGGCGGCGTCACGCCGCAGAATCTCAATGCTGCGATCAACGCCCTACGCAAGGGCCGCACGGCCGACAGCGCGTCGGCGGAAAACGCCTATGACGCGCTGAAGAAATATGCCCGCGACCTGACCCAGGCCGCGCATGACGGCAAGCTCGATCCTGTGATCGGCCGTGACGAGGAAATCCGCCGCACGATTCAAGTGTTGTCCCGCCGCACCAAGAACAATCCGGTGCTGATCGGCGAGCCCGGCGTCGGCAAGACCGCCATCGTCGAAGGCCTCGCGCTGCGCATCGTCAACGGTGACGTTCCGGAAGGTCTCAAGGACAAGAAGGTGCTATCGCTCGACATGGGCGCGCTGATCGCCGGTGCGAAGTACCGCGGCGAGTTCGAGGAGCGGCTGAAGGCTGTGCTCTCGGAAGTCACCAGCTCGGACGGCCAGATCATCCTGTTCATCGACGAGATGCACACGCTGGTCGGCGCCGGCAAGGCCGATGGCGCGATGGATGCGTCCAACCTGTTGAAGCCCGCGCTGGCGCGCGGCGAACTGCATTGTATTGGCGCGACCACGCTCGACGAATACCGCAAGCATGTCGAGAAAGACGCAGCACTCGCTCGCCGGTTCCAGCCGGTGTTCGTCTCCGAGCCGACCGTCGAGGACGCGGTATCGATCCTGCGCGGCCTGAAGGAGAAGTATGAGCTGCATCACGGCGTCCGCATCACGGATTCCGCGATTGTGGCTGCGGCAACGCTGTCGAACCGCTACATCACCGACCGTTTTCTGCCGGACAAGGCGATCGACCTGATCGACGAGGCCGCGGCGCGGCTGAAGATGCAGATCGATTCCAAGCCGGAAGAGCTCGACAACATCGATCGCGAGATCGTGCGGCTGAAGATCGAGCAGGAGGCGCTGAAGAAGGAAACCGACTCGGCATCGAAGGATCGTCTTCAGCGGCTCGAGAAGGAGTTGGCCGACCTTGAGGAGAAGGGCGCTGCGCTGACTGCGAAGTGGCAGTCGGAGCGTGACAAGCTGTCCAATGCCCAGAAGGTGAAGAGCGAACTGGAGCAGGCGCGCCAGGAGCTCGCCGACGCGCAGCGGCGCGGCGAGTTCCAGAAGGCGGGCGAGCTGGCCTATGGCCGGATCCCCGAACTCGAAAAGCGGCTGAAGGCGCTTGAAGAAAGCGAGAAGGCCGGCAATCTCGTGCTCGAGGAAGCGGTCACAGCAAGCCACGTTGCGCAGGTGGTGTCGCGCTGGACCGGCATTCCGGTCGACAAGATGCTGGAAGGCGAACGCGAGAAGCTGCTCAAGATGGAGTTGCAGCTTGCGGAGCGCGTGATCGGCCAGGCCGAAGCTGTCAGCGCGGTATCGACTGCGGTGCGGCGTTCGCGCGCCGGATTGCAGGACCCGAACCGGCCGATCGGCTCGTTCATGTTCCTCGGCCCGACCGGCGTCGGCAAGACCGAGCTGACCAAGGCGCTCGCCGAATATCTGTTCGACGACGAGACGGCGCTGGTGCGCATGGACATGTCCGAATACATGGAAAAGCACTCGGTTGCCCGGCTGATCGGCGCGCCTCCGGGCTATGTCGGTTATGACGAGGGGGGCGCGCTCACCGAAGCGGTGCGGCGCAGGCCCTATCAGGTTGTCCTTTTCGACGAGATCGAGAAGGCGCATCCCGACGTCTTCAACGTGCTGCTGCAGGTGCTCGACGACGGCCGCCTGACCGATGGTCAGGGGCGCACCGTCGATTTCCGCAACACGCTGATCATCATGACCTCGAACCTCGGCTCTGAATTCCTCGTCAGCCAGGCGGAGGGCGAGGATACGTCAGCGGTGCGCGATCAGGTGATGGCCGTGGTGCGGGCGAGCTTCCGTCCGGAATTCCTCAACCGTGTGGATGAGATCATTCTGTTCCACCGGCTGCAGCGGACCGAGATGGGCCGCATTGTCGATATCCAGATGCGGCGGCTGTTAAAGTTGCTGGCGGATCGCAAGATCACGCTGACGCTGGATGACAAGGCGCGCGATTGGCTCGCGGCAAAGGGATGGGATCCGGCTTACGGAGCGCGTCCCCTGAAGCGTGCGATCCAGCGCGCGTTGCAGGACCCGCTGGCGGAAATGATCCTGTCCGGCCGCATCCATGACGGTGAAAACGTCGCGGTCTCGGCGACGGATGCAGGTCTGACCTTCAACGGTCAGCTTGCAAAGATCGATAGCGAGATGCCGCCGGTGCCGAAGAGCAAGCTGAACTAATGCAAATAGCCGGGCCATGTGCCCGGCTATTTTTTCCGCCTCAGCGTGAAGATTGCGTCCGGATGTCGTAGACGGCGAGATCGGACGTCGCGATGTGATGCACATCGCTGGTTATCCGGCTTTCGTAGATCGGTTTGAACCGGGCAAAAACGTCTTCATAAAACTGCTTTGGCGGAATCAGGGCGTCCGGAAGCGATTGTTCAAAGAAGCGGCCGTAATTCGTGCTCGAAATAGCGATATGGGTGATGCCCATCTCATAAAGCTTGTGCAGTCCGTGCGTGCCGAGATGGCCGTATGACGCCGCCACCTCCTGCGGCATCGTTGGAATCGTCGGGTCGATCCGGACGCGTTCCGCCGTGGGCAGGCCGGTGTAGAACTCGGTCGCGATCTTTGCGTCGGGCGGCAGGTTGCTGGAAATCCAGGCGCTCAGCCTTGCACGAGGGTCATGAGCGACGAGGAGAACCGCCGTCCTGAATGTCCACAATGTGGCGCCGCCCGCCAGCACGAGCAGGGCAATAACAGTTATTCGTGCGGCGCGATTTCCGGTCGTGTGAATGACCCACGCGGCCGTCCAGATGGCTGCCACGACAGCCAGCGCCACAGCCGGCAGGACGTAGCGGAACACCGAGAACGTCGCGAGTTGCAGCATGGCAAGCAGCAGCAATGGCGTGAAAAGGATGATGCGGTCGATGGTCTGTACGGCCGGCCGCCCATGATCGGGGCGAGACTTCAGCGGCCACAGTTGCAGCGCCATGCCGGCAATCCAGAGCAGGACGAGCACCGGCGTCATGCTGCGCCAGAAATTCGTGACATTGTCCATCGTGATCCGGGATCCCGGAATGCCGCTGTGGCCGGTCATGACATGATTGATTTCCATCATGAGACCGGTGCTGAGGCTGGATCTGCCGAACAGGCCGGGGCTGTTGATCGCGGCAAAGACGAGAACGGCCGCCGCAAAACAATATCCGGCATCGATCCAGCGCGCGCGTTTTGCGATCAGCATGGCGATAGCCGGAGCGAGCATGATGATTCCGACATACTTGGACGATGCTGCGAGCCCCGCAGCGAGACCGAGGAGAATGATGTTTCGCCGGCTGGCGTTCATATCGACGGACTGCAACGCGAGCATCGTCAGCGCGGTGCCCATCAGCAGCGTGGCATCTTCCTTGAAATGGCGCGCATGAATGAACACGGTGGGCGTCAGCCCGACCAGGACTGCGGTCACGATGCCGAAAATCAATCCGAAGCGCCGCGCCATCAGGACGCCAAGGGCGGTCGCCGCCACAGCAGTCGCAAAGACCGAGGCAACCCTGCCGGAAAGGACGAGCTCGCGTGTCGAATCACCTGCCTGGAACAGCGACTTGAACAGCGTCGCGAGCCGCAGCATCAGCTGCGGGTGATAGAAATTGTAGTTGCCGCTCTGAAGCTGGGACGCCTTGCTGATTTCGTCAGGGTGCCAGTAGACCGGGACGCCGATACCGATCGAGTAAACCACGCAAGCCGTCAGGAAAATGAGGCCGAAGACATAGACGGAGATTGATGGTCGCAATTTGATGCCGGTGCCACTGTTGAAAGCGGCAACATACACAAGTTTCGCGCCTCATCTACTTCAGGCGCGCTGCCGGTTTCGAGGATCGGAAGACGGGAAAAGGTCAGCGGTCGCTGGCCTGCGCGGTTTTCTGGCCCTTCGCAGCTTGAGGCTGCGGCCGATTGCCGCCGGGCCGGTTGCTGATCAGACCGTCGAGCCGGTCGCGTTCCGCCTCGAAACTGGCAAGCATTGGGCCCTCGAGCGAACGTCCGCGCGGCAGCTTGATGCGCATCGGGTCGACGAAGCGGCCGTTGACAAGAATTTCGTAATGGACGTGCGCGCCTGTGGACAGGCCGGTCGAGCCGACAAAGCCGATCACCTGGCCCTGACGCACGCGCTTGCCGGGCTCCATGCCCTTGGCAAAAGCGGTCATGTGGCCGTAGGCGGTTTCGTATCCGTTCGGATGCTTGATGCGGATATATTTGCCGTAGCCGCCTTCCCATCCGGCCTTTTCGATTACGCCGTTGCCCGATGCGAAGATCGGCGTGCCGTAGGGCGCGGCCCAGTCCACGCCGGTGTGCATCTTGGTATAGCCGAGGATCGGATGGCGGCGGCCGCCGAAGCCGGAGCGCATGACCGCGTTGCTGACAGGTTTGCGGACCAGGAACTTCTTCGCGCTCTTTCCGGTCTCGTCGTAGTAGTCGACGATGGAATCGTCCGGCGCCTGGAAGCGGTAGTATTTCTTGGTTTCGCCGCCGACGGTGAGGGAGGCGTAGAGAACTTCCGTCTTTTCGTTGTTGACCGGCGTCTCGTCCTCGCCCGCGAAGAACACCTCGAACGAATCTCCGGCCTGAACCTTGCGCTGGAAGTCGACGTCGTAGGAGTAAATGCGGATCATGTCCTCGATGACGGTCGCCGGAACCTTGTTGCGCAGCGCTGTCTCGTAGATGCTCTGATAGAGCCGCACGCCGGTGCCATCATCCTCGTCGTCATCGTCGTTGGCGTTCGCCGTTTCGGTGACGGTATTGAAACTCTGCGGATCGACGGCGACGTATTTGCCGAGATCCGAAAGGGCGGCCACGGCTTCGATCGCGGTTTCGTTGGCGACGATCACCCGAACCGGCTGCTGACGCTGAAGTCCGGGACCAGTGCCCGCCATCATGATGCGCAGCTTCTGGCCTTCCCTCAGCCCGCCGTCGCGGCCGCGCGCGCCGAGATTGTTGGCGATGGCGAGGGCTTCGCCGGGGCTCGCGCCCAGGTCGCGCAAAATCGACTGGACGGTGTCGCCTTTCTTGACGATGTGGATTTTTTCGCTGGAAGGATTGCCGCCGGTGATCTGATCCTTGGTCTTCGGCAGCAGCGTCACGTTTTCCGGAACCACCCGGGTCTCGAAGCCGGCATAAGGATCCGGTGTGCCTTCCGCGGCGTAGGCCATCTTCAGGTCGGTCGGCATGCTTGAGGCGTATTTGACGGCGCTGTTGCCGCGCCAGCTTGAGGCGTCGCGCACCCGCAGCAGCACCTCGTCGATCGCGACGCTGGCCGCGATCTTGGCGCGGGGCAGCACCTGGGCGAGGTCGCGCGTCACGAACGAGACTTCGGCGTCCGGCTCAGCGGCATTGGGATTTTGCGAATCGTCGCCGTCGGCGGGCGATGCCGAGCCGACATCGGTCAGCATGCGCTGGGCGTTAAAGGCTGGAACCTTGGCGGACAGATCGCTGGTGGTCAGCGACAGGTTGCCGGCGATACGGACGAAGGGCCGGACCCGCATCACGTCGCGGGTGCCGGCGCGGGCAACCGTCGAGACGCGAATCACCTGACGGGCGGCGGCCGAATCGCTGGGTGGCGGAAGGCGATCGCTCTTGCGGGCGACGGCGCCCTTGTCACTGGCGCCGAATGCTCCGCGCAGCGCGCCTTCGACGCGCTCGGGAACCTTGGCGAAGGTCATTTCGCCGTCGAGCGACGCGAAAACGGCGCCGCCGATCAAAGCCGCGCCGCACAGACCGGTGAGAATCGTGCCGCTAAACCACTGCACGGAGACGCGGCGGCGGTCGATAACGGCGGCTTCCGAACCATCAACTGACAGCGGCGGCTCGTGACCGAGATCAATGATCCCGGCACGCCCGTAATTGCCCCCGCGTGACGTCCCGTGGTTCAAAACTGCCTTCCCCCCGCAAGTCTTCTCGTAGCAAGCCTTCGCCGAAAATCTTCGTCTTCTTCAGCCGTCACTCAACGAGCTGCCAGTGCGCTCTTCTCAGGCTCGTATCCCTCTAGAGAGAAGCTTCGAGCCAATAGCGTCTGGTTATGTTGCCGTCACCCTCGTTTTGTCGCGCGCCAAGGTGCTGGCGAAACAGGCCTGACGTCAATGCCGCGCCACTCGCTGATGTTTTTTCATCCCAAGTCAGACGACGATCCCAAGTCATCGCCGAAGTCATCGCCGAATCTTCGAACCGGACGGGCCGAACTATACGTGTATTTGCCCGGCCGAGGCACATTTCATGTGCAGGACGTCGCAGGAATGTGGCTCAAGTACGGCGCGAAGCCCTGATAAATCAGGACTTCTTGGCGATTTGATTTTCTTGGGTGCGTTGCGACGATTTTTTGACATTGGCGTTGACAAGCTCTGAGAGCAGGGCCTATAACCCGACCACTGAGCGCGGCGGCGCCGGGGCCCACAGCCCAGGCAAGCTTCCGCGCCTGTCAAGCTCCTCTCCTAGACGAGTGAACAAACAGCCGATAGTTGTCGGTTGTCATTCGGCGTCGGATAGGTTGCGAGGTCTCTTTAAGTAGAGACACCAGAGATTTTCGCCCAGCCATGGGCGAGTGAAACCCTCGGGTTTCGGGCTGTTTGACAAGTAAAGATGAAGAAAGAGAAACGTGGACGGCGGAGTCCTTGCGGGTCTCGGCGGATTGAAAGACTTCGGTTTTTCAGTTGGTTGGGACCGGACGAAAGACTTCGGCGGTACACGTTTTAAAGGTTACACCATCGTTGTTCGCGATGTGAATCGCAGACAGCATGTTGGCTTCGGCTAACAATGGTGGGACCTCGTCAAACGTTGTGATCAGCCGGTTTAAAGTTTCAAGTCCAACTTGAGAGTTTGATCCTGGCTCAGAGCGAACGCTGGCGGCAGGCTTAACACATGCAAGTCGAGCGGGCGTAGCAATACGTCAGCGGCAGACGGGTGAGTAACGCGTGGGAACGTACCTTTTGGTTCGGAACAACACAGGGAAACTTGTGCTAATACCGGATAAGCCCTTACGGGGAAAGATTTATCGCCGAAAGATCGGCCCGCGTCTGATTAGCTAGTTGGTGAGGTAACGGCTCACCAAGGCGACGATCAGTAGCTGGTCTGAGAGGATGATCAGCCACATTGGGACTGAGACACGGCCCAAACTCCTACGGGAGGCAGCAGTGGGGAATATTGGACAATGGGCGCAAGCCTGATCCAGCCATGCCGCGTGAGTGATGAAGGCCCTAGGGTTGTAAAGCTCTTTTGTGCGGGAAGATAATGACGGTACCGCAAGAATAAGCCCCGGCTAACTTCGTGCCAGCAGCCGCGGTAATACGAAGGGGGCTAGCGTTGCTCGGAATCACTGGGCGTAAAGGGTGCGTAGGCGGGTCTTTAAGTCAGGGGTGAAATCCTGGAGCTCAACTCCAGAACTGCCTTTGATACTGAAGATCTTGAGTTCGGGAGAGGTGAGTGGAACTGCGAGTGTAGAGGTGAAATTCGTAGATATTCGCAAGAACACCAGTGGCGAAGGCGGCTCACTGGCCCGATACTGACGCTGAGGCACGAAAGCGTGGGGAGCAAACAGGATTAGATACCCTGGTAGTCCACGCCGTAAACGATGAATGCCAGCCGTTGGAAAGTTTACTTTTCAGTGGCGCAGCTAACGCTTTAAGCATTCCGCCTGGGGAGTACGGTCGCAAGATTAAAACTCAAAGGAATTGACGGGGGCCCGCACAAGCGGTGGAGCATGTGGTTTAATTCGACGCAACGCGCAGAACCTTACCAGCCCTTGACATGTCTATGACCGGTACCAGAGATGGAACCTTCCCTTCGGGGCATAGAGCACAGGTGCTGCATGGCTGTCGTCAGCTCGTGTCGTGAGATGTTGGGTTAAGTCCCGCAACGAGCGCAACCCCCGTCCTTAGTTGCTACCATTTAGTTGAGCACTCTAAGGAGACTGCCGGTGATAAGCCGCGAGGAAGGTGGGGATGACGTCAAGTCCTCATGGCCCTTACGGGCTGGGCTACACACGTGCTACAATGGCGGTGACAATGGGACGCTAAGGGGCAACCCTTCGCAAATCTCAAAAAGCCGTCTCAGTTCGGATTGGGCTCTGCAACTCGAGCCCATGAAGTTGGAATCGCTAGTAATCGTGGATCAGCATGCCACGGTGAATACGTTCCCGGGCCTTGTACACACCGCCCGTCACACCATGGG
>NZ_JBXAHF010000003.1:0-402500 GCF_058794875.1 Afipia sp. GW823-FHT06G09 | reverse complement strand
TCCCCGCGAAAGCGGGGACCCACGCTTGCTTTGAGGAACTGGATTCCCGCTTTCGCGGGAATGAGCGGGAGGGTGTGGGGGCGCAGGCATGACGCAGATCGACACATCCGAACGCGCGTGGCCCGCGCTGCCGTTCATCGGCTGGCAGGACACCTGCGCGACCCTGCATATGTGGACCCAGGTGGTCGGCAAGATTCGCCTCGCGCTGGAGCCGATGCTGAACCACTGGTGGCAGGTGCCGCTCTATGTCACCGCGACCGGGCTGACGACCTCGCCGATGCCCTATCAGTCGCGCAGCTTGCAGATCGATTTCGATTTCTGCCGGCACGCGCTTGTCGTCACCACCAGCGATCCGCAACGCGTGGAATTCGCGCTCGCGCCGATGCCGGTCGCGGAGTTCTACGAGCGGACGATGCAGATCCTGCGCGATCTCGGCTTTGAGATTTCCATCTGGACGATGCCGGTTGAAGTCGCGGATGCGATTCCGTTCGAGCAGGATCGTCAGCACAAGTCCTACGATGCGGATGCCGCGCAGCGTTTCTGGCGCGTGCTGGTGCAGACCGATCGCGTCATGAAACAGTTCCGCTCGGGGTTCATCGGCAAAGTGAGCCCGGTGCACTTCTTCTGGGGCAGCTTCGACATGGCTGTGACCCGGTTTTCGGGGCGCGCAGCGCCGCCGCATCCCGGCGGCATGCCCAATCTCGGGGACTGGGTGGCGGTTGAGGCCTATTCGCATGAGGTCTCGAGCTGCGGCTTCTGGCCGGGCAACGGCGGCTTCGGCAAGGCGGCGTTCTATTCCTACGCTTATCCGGCGCCTCCGGGTTTTGCGGATGCGCCGCTGCGTCCGCCGCAGGCGTCGTTCGATAAAAATCTTCAGGAGTTCGTCCTGGACTACGACGCGGTGCGCCTTTCTGCCGACCCCGATGCCATGCTGCTCGATTTTTTCCAGAGCACGTATGAAGCGGCGGCCAATGCCGCGAAATGGGATCGCGCCGCGCTCGAGCGCGCTCCAACTTAAGCGCGCGACGATGCGGGCTGTGCGTATCGATAGTGCCACGCGCTAGACGGCGGCTGCGAACAGATCCCAGTTTCCTGGAATGCCCTTGAGTTGATGGGAGCCGCGCTCCGCGAATTTCAAGCCGGCCCCGGCGACGAGATCCGTCACCACCCGCGAGACGAGAACCTCGCTGGGCGCACATTGCGCCATCACGCGCGCCGCCGCGTGGACGGCGATGCCGCCGATGTCGTTGCCCCGCATTTCGATTTCTCCGGTATGGATTCCCGCCCGGAGCGGCAGTCCGATCTGTCGGGACGCGGCCTCGAAGGCGAGAGCGCAGCGGACCGCACGGCCGGGGCCGTCGAATGTCGCGAGAATCCCGTCACCGGTACTCTTGATCAGCGTGCCGCGAAATTTCTCCACGGTCTGTCGTGCGATCTGGTCGTGGCTGTCGAGCAGACGCCGCCATGAGTGGTCGCCCATCGCGGCCGCGCTGCGCGTCGAGTCGACGATGTCGGTAAACAGCACCGTCGCCAGCAGGCGTTCGAGAGTCTCCGACGCATTCTCCCGGTGCCCGGTGATGAATTCCTCGATGTCGCCGGTCAGCGTCTCCACGTCGCCAATCCAGTAAGCGTGGCCTCCTGTCGGGTACTCGATGTATTTCGCGCCCGGAATCCGGGAGGAAAGATCGCGGCCGTAATCGACGGGGACCAACGCGTCCGTCAGCCGATGCATCACAAGGGTCGGCACACGCACGTTCGGCAGGATCGACCTCACGTCGATGTCGATGTTCAGCAGGCCGAATGCTTTGTAGGTGCTCGGACTGGCGGAGAGCCGCTCGAACTTGGCGAACTGCGCCACTGCGTCCGGGTTGCTCGCCTGATCGGGGATCAATCCTCTTATCATCGCGCCGGTGCCCCAGGTCTTGACGCGTTGCAGGATCAGTTCCTCTGTCGCGTAAGCCTTCGCAAAGCCTCCGCACAGAACGAGATGAGTCACCCGTTCGGGAAAGGTCGCGGCGAAAAGCGCGCTCATCGCGCATCCTTCGGAAAACCCTATCAGCGTCGCCTGTTTCGATCCGATCTCGTCCATGACAGCGCGGACGTCGTCCATCCGTTGTTCAAGCGATGCCGCTCCCGGCGTTCTGTCGGAGAGGCCCTGGCCGCGCTTGTCGAAGGAGATGACGCGGGCGAATGCCGCGAGGCGCCGCAGAAAGGCCGTGAAGCCGGGAAGCTCATGCATGAACTCGACGTGAGACACGATGCCCGGAACCATGATGATATCTATCGGACCTTCGCCCATCACCTGATAGGCGATGCTGACGTCTCCGCTGGTGGCGTAGCGCGTCTCGGGCAGATCAAAATCGCTCATAAAATTCCTTCTCTCTGCCGGTCTGTCGCGCTGCGGCGGCGATCGTCATTCTCTGCATCTTGACGGTGGCCTAGATTTGAATATATTCCTATGTGCTGTCTTGGCGACCGTGGCCATTCTAGATCGCGCGGCAAAAAGGTAGCATGCCGGGTGACGACGGTGGAGCGCCGGGAGGCGCAGCGCCTGTCGCATCAGGCGCGCGCGGCCCTCGCAAGGCTGCGCGGCGGACTCGATCGCAAGAGTTCGCCAAAGGTGCCTCGCAAGCACCTTGGCGCCTCCCGCCGCTCCATCGGTCTCGCGCTCTGCGCGTGACAGGGAGTCCGCAAAGCTCGGACGCATTGATCTGCGCCGCGAGGCGATTTCGTTCGGGAGCGTGGACTACGGCGGAAACCGTCCGTCGTCGGTCGCTGCGAGCGGTTTCTGCGTGATGGTCCATGTCAGCGGTCCGGGCGCGCGATCGCTTTGCGCAGAGAAATTCAGCGACAGGCGGCGGTCATGCGCGGTCATCAATCCTTCGATCAACCCCGCCAGCGCCTGAAGACACATCGGATGATAGTCCGGAACGCCTGCGATCAGGCTCCATTGCTTCTGTGAGATCGTGACCTGGCCGCTCGCTTGACGCAGGTCGGCCTCGTCGCCCTCCGCGCGCAGAAATTCGAGCAGGAATGCGCCGAAGCCTTCCGGGCCACTGTCATGAGCAACCGGAAAACTCGCGGCAATGTCGGGATAGAACTGCATGCCGACCAGCTTGCCGGTCAGATACAACAAATGACCCGCATCGGAAGGGCTGAACTGGTTGACAATCACCGGCAGCGACGAGCGTACATACTCCATCGCATAATTGCGGTAGGCCTTTTCCAGCCGCGCGCGGGGCCATGTGTCGGTCGCGAGCTTCGGCGCGGCGGCAGGATCGAACAGCGGCGCCTCGAGATGCCGCGCGAACACCAGCCGTTCGTCTGGCAGAAGATCGCGGTCGTATTCGTAATAGAAGCCTTCGAGGCCGTTCTGGCCGTCGACGGTCTGCTTGGTGCAGACGAAACCCATCCGCGGATTTTTGAACGAGACGCCGTTATGGGCGTGCCAGCCGCGCAGCATCGCGGCCGAAACTTCACCGGGAATCGCGCAGATCGCGGTGCCGCGCCAGACCCAGCGCGGCGGCGGATAGCGGATCCAGGCCTTGCGGTCGGACTCGCGCATGTATTCGACGTTCACGCCGCCGATCTGGTTGCTGAGATAGTGATACTGCGCGGCGGCGACCGCATGCGGCGCGTTGGTCAGCCCGAACTTTTCGATGCCGGCGAGAAAGCGCTCGTGGTGCTGGCGGCGGAAGACGCGAAACACGAACTCTGCGGCATCGGCGGTCGAGCGCCGCGTCACCAGCGACATGATCAGGCCGGTGAAATAGGCGTGATAGAGATCGGCGACCGCGTGCCAGGCTTTGAAATCGGTGTCCTCTGCGCGATCGCTCATCGTCCGTCCTCGATCAGGCAGGCGGCGGAACGGTGCTCTTCACCGAGTCTCGCTGCATCATTTTTTCATGGAACGCGTCGAGCTTCGGAAACGCCTTGCGCCAGCCGCAATCGGGAAATCGGAAGTCGAGGTAGCCAAGCACGCAGACAATGCCGATTTGCACGATGTCCAGCGGGCGGGTCAGCACGTCGGGATGCGCCTCGTAGCGCGCCAGACCATCCCATGCGCGCTTGAACTGGTCGTCGGCCCATCCGGACCAGAGAAATTCCTTCGGCCGCAGCATCTTCTCGTAGCGGCACAGCAGCAGCGCATCGAGCATGCCCTGAAGGATGGAATGCTCGGTCTTGGCCTGCCATTTCGCCGGACCAGATGCGGGGATCAGCTTCCCGCCGCCGAGTTCGTCGAGATATTCCGCGATGACGTAGGAATCGACGATGATCTGGCCGCTGTCGAGGATCAGGGCCGGGATCTTGCGCAGCGGACTGACGTTGCGTGCGTATTCTTCGTTCTCGGTGACCGGGATCGCCTTGATCGGAACGATAAACTCGATCTTGTCGAACAGCCCAAGCTCCATGGCCGCGATGCGGATTTTGCGTGCGAACGGAGATGCCGGGGAATAGGCAAGCTTCATGGGATGTCCCTGGGTGAACGAATGAATGGAAGGCGCCGGCGCGAGCGCCGGAGCCTGAAGTGGGATGCCGCCTAGGCTGCGACGATTTCCTGACGCTGAGCGCCGAGGCCGTCGATGCCGAGGGTGACGACGTCGCCGACATTGAGGAATTTCTGCGGCTTCATGCCCATGCCGACGCCGGGCGGCGTGCCGGTGGTAATGATGTCGCCGGGATACAGCGTCATCAGCCCGGAGACATAGGAGATGATCTTCGGCACATTGAAGATCATGGTCGCTGTCGAGCCGGTCTGGCAACGCGTGCCATTGACGTCGAGCCACATGCCGAGCTTGTGCACGTCCGCGATTTCATCAGTGGTCACCAGCCACGGGCCGACCGGTCCGAAGGTGTCGTGCGACTTGCCCTTGGTCCACTGTCCGCCGCGCTCGATCTGGAAGTAACGTTCCGACACGTCGTTGCAGACCGCGTAGCCTGCGACATGCTTCAGCGCATCGGCCTCGGTGACGTACTTGGCCTTGGTGCCGATGATGATCGCGAGTTCGACTTCCCAATCGAGCTTGGTGGATTCGCGCGGCTTTTCGACATTGTCGTTCGGGCCGCACAGGCTGGTGTTGGCCTTGATGAAAACGATCGGCTCCGAAGGGATCGCCATGCCGGCCTCTGCGGCATGGTCCGCGTAGTTCAGGCCGATGGCGACGAACTTGGTGATGCCCGTGACCGGCGATCCGAGGCGCGGGTTGCCGTCCACCAGCGGCAGCGAAGCCGGATCGACGGCGGCGATCTTGGCAAGAGCGGCGGGCGACAGCGCGTCGCCGTTGATGTCCTTCACCAGAGCCGAGAGGTCGCGAATGCGGCCGGAGCGGTCGAGCAGTCCGGGCTTTTCCTGTCCCACAGCGCCATAACGAACCAGTTTCATAGGTAGTTCCTTTTCGTTCTTGTCCGGTTATTTCATTCGTCGGATGTTTCATGCGACACAGCGGGGGGAAATTCAACCTTCACCCGCGTTGTGCAGCGCCCTCATTTTCAGGGGGCTTTTTGGCCGCAATCAGCCTGAATGCGTTGCCATCGCGCACGATGTGTCCGGGGTCGTAGTGACCGCCGAATACCAGCGTCGGGGTGTCCGCAAAGCGCGAAAACAGCATCTTTCGGGCCTCGATGGACTGGACCGGATCGGAATCCGCCGTCGATGACCAGTCGAGGTGAGCCATCTGGCAGGGGTGATGGGCGACGTCGCCGGTGAGCAGCGCCTGCTGGCCATCGGATGAGACGAGAACGCTCATATGGCCCGGACTGTGTCCGGGGGTTGCGATCAGCGACACCTCGTCGCCGATGCGATGATCGCTGCCGATCAGGTCGGCACGTCCGGCATCGACAATCGGCTGCACCGAATCCTCGAAGACCGCCTGGTGTTCGCCAGCAGGACTATGCGCGGCCCAATAGTCATATTCGGTCTTGCCGAACAGATAGCGGGCATTGGTGAATGTCGGCACCCACTTGCCGTCAACCAGCTTTGTGTTCCAGCCGACATGATCGACATGAAGATGGGTGCAGAAAACCGTATCGATTGTGTCAGCAGGATAGCCCGCCGATGCCAGGTCGTTCAGGAACGGCTTGTCGAGATTATTCCATATCGGGACGGAGCGGTTCGCCTTGCCGTTGCCGATGCAGGTATCGACGATAATCCTGTTTGTCGGCGTCTCCACGATCCACGATTGCACGTTGAGCCTCAAGCGGCCTTCGGCGTTGGCATAGTGCGGCACCAGCCAGGGCAACTTCCGCGCCTCTTCGGGGGTGGCCTGCGGAAGAATGAATCGCGTGCCGCCCGTCGCTCCGATTTCCACGACGTTGGTGATTTTGACGCGGCCCACGGTCCATTGCATCAAGCCTGCTCCCGGTCGCTTCGACGTGTTGTTTTCACCCTCGGGTTTTGAACCCGAGGGTTTGTTTTGCGTTGATAGCCCGTGACGCTTACATCGTGCCTGGATAGGCGCCGCCATCGAGCAGGATGTTCTGGCCGGTGATGAAGCCGGACTTGGCGCCGCACAGGAACGCGCAGGCGAGGCCGAACTCCTCCGGATCGCCGAAGCGTCCGGCAGGGTTCTGCTTGGCGCGCTGCTTCAGCAGATCCTCGACGG
Source organism: Afipia sp. GW823-FHT06G09 (assembly GCF_058794875.1). NCBI lineage: Bacteria > Pseudomonadati > Pseudomonadota > Alphaproteobacteria > Hyphomicrobiales > Nitrobacteraceae > Afipia > Afipia sp. GW823-FHT06G09. The sequence goes on along the minus strand of NZ_JBXAHF010000003.1, from coordinate 395,898 downwards.
AAATGCCTTGCGCATCCGCCGCCTTCTGCGCGATCGGCCCGCGAATGCGGTCGGTGTCGAACGGTCCCGGCAGCAGGCCGTTGATGGTGACATTGGCGATCACGGTCTTGCGCGCGATGCCGGCGACGAAACCTGTGAGACCGCTGCGCGCGCCGTTCGACAATCCCAGCACGTCGATCGGCGCCTTCACCGCGGCGGACGTGATATTGACGATGCGGCCGAACTTGCGCGCCATCATGCCGTCGACCGTCGCCTTGATCAGTTCGATCGGCGTCAGCATGTTGGCGTCGAGCGCCTTGATCCAGTCGTCGCGGGACCAGTCGCGGAAATCGCCGGGCGGCGGGCCACCGGCGTTGTTGATCAGGATATCCGGATCGGGGCAGGCCTTGAGCGCGGCTTCGCGGCCCTCGGGCGTGGTGATGTCGCCGACGACTTCCGTCACCGTCACCTTAGGGCTGGCTTTGCGAATGTCCGCTGCGGTCTTCGCCAGCGCTTCCGCGCCGCGCGCCGTGATGGTGACATGAACGCCCTCATTGGCCAGCGCGATCGCGCAGGCGCGGCCCAGACCCTTGCTCGCTGCGCACACGATCGCGCGCCGTCCTGAAATTCCGAGATCCACTGATTACTCCCGTTTTTGTGGTGTTTGTTGTCGCTTAAGGTCAAACATCAGACCTTTAAAGTTCCGATAGGGTCATGCCTCATCCGGGCATCAGGCGCAATCAATGAACGCGCATCTCTGCCTTGATCATGTCGGCGGCCTTTTCGCCGATCATGATGGTCGGTGCGTTGGTGTTGCCGCCGATCACCTCGGGCATGATCGACGCATCCGCGATGCGCAGGCCCTCGACGCCGTAGACCTTGAGCTGTGGGTCGACCACGGCCATCGGATCGTTGACGCCCATCTTGCAGGTGCCGACCGGGTGATAGACCGTGTCGGTCCGCGCACGCAAAGCCTCGCGAATCTGGTCGTCGGATTCCACACCGGCGGTGAACGGATCGGACGTTTGAAGGGCTTTCAGCGCGGGCGCGTCGAGCAAGCGCTTCGTTGTCTTGAAGCCCGCAACCATTGCCTCGAGGTCATCGGGATCGCCGAAGAAATTCGGGTCGATGGCCGGCGGCTGCATCGGGTCGGCGCTTTGCAGCCAGACGCTGCCGCGGCTTTTCGGCCGCAGCAGGCAGACGTGACACGAAAAGCCGCTGCCGAAGAATGGCGTGCGGCCGTGGTTGTTCACCACCGCCATGCAGAAGTGCAGTTGAATGTCCGGCAAATCCAGATCGGGCCGGGTTTTGAGAAACCCGCCGCATTCGGCGATGTTCGATGTCATCGGGCCGCGGCGCTCGCGGCGATACTGGAAGATCGATTTGACGATGCGCTTGATGCCGGGAAGCGTCAATCCGGTGAAGTTCGGATTATGGGAGCGGAAGCCGAATACGAAATCCGGATGATCGTGCAGGTTTTTACCCACGCCCGGCAGGTGATGCACCGGCGCGATCCCGTGTCTGGCGAGTTCGGATTGATCGCCGACGCCGGAGAGCATCAGCAGTTGCGGGGTCTGGAATGCGCCGAGACCTAGGACGATTTCGCCCCGCGCCTTGATCTGCTTCGTCTCCTTGCCCCGGCGATACTCGATACCGGTCGCACGCTTGCCGTCGAACAGGATGCGCGTGGCATGTGCGCCGGTGATCACATGCAGGTTTTTGCGTGTCCCCATGAAGGGATGGATGTAGCCGCGTGCCGCGCTCCAGCGCTCGCCGTTCTTCTGTGTGACCTGATAGACGCCGAGGCCTTCCTGCTCCTCGCCGTTGAAATCTTCGTTGATCCGGAACTGTGCTTCGCGCGCGGCTTGCAGGTAAATGTCCTGAACCGGATTGTCGGTTTGCAGCTTGGTGACGCTGAGCGGTCCGCCCTTGCCGTGATAGAAGCCGTCGAGTTCGCTGTTGTCCTCGGAGCGCTTGAAGTAGGGCAGGACTTCCGCATAGGACCATCCCGTGTTGCCCAGCGAGGCCCAGCGATCGTAATCGGCTTTGTGGCCGCGGATGTAGCACATCGCGTTGATCGATGACGATCCGCCGAGGCCCTTGCCGCGCGGCTGGTAGCCTTTGCGGCCGTTGAGGCCGGGCTGCGGCACGGTCTCGAACGCCCAGTTGTTGACCGGGCCGGACACCATGAAAATCAGCGCGCCGGGTGTGGTGACGACCCAGTTGTCATCCTTGCCGCCCGCTTCCAGCAGCGCGACCGAGACATTGGGATCTTCCGACAGTCGGCTCGCGACAGCGCAGCCTCCAGAACCCGCGCCCACAACCACATAATCGAACGTATCGGCCATCGTATTCCCCCAGACAGCATTTTTAACGCCGGCATTTGCTGCCGGTCGTGTTGATCCAAAATGATTACGACATGAAACGCAGCAGCTTGATCAGGCGCGCGATCCTGCTGCCATAAGGCGGATAAAGGTCGGCGAGACGATTGAGCGGCGAGCGATAGAACACCGGCTTCATCTTGCTCAAGGTTCGGAAGCCCCATTCGCCGTGATAGGCGCCGATGCCGGACGCGCCGACGCCGCCCATCGGCTGATTGGCCTGCACGAAGTGAAACAGGCAATCGTTGATCGTGACGCCGCCGGACACGGTGCGCGCCAGAACCTGATCGCGGGCCGCATTGTCCTTGCCGAACCAGTACAGCGCCAGCGGGCGATCGTTGGCGTTGATATGCGCGATGGCTGCATCGGTGCTGTCGCAGGCGAACACCGGCAGGATCGGCCCGAAGATTTCCTCCTGCATCACCTTCATGTCGGTCGTCGCGCCGCTGACGAAGGTCGGCGGAAACTTTCGCTTCGATTTCCATGCCGGATCGTCCGCGCGTGCCGGCTGCACGATTTTCGCGCCGTGCGCGGTCGCGTCCTGCACCAGGCTCTCCAGCCGGGCGTAATGCCGGTCCGAGACGATGGACGTGTAGTCCTTGTTGTCCGGGCTCGTGCCGAACATCCGCACGACTGCGCTGTTTGCCTTGGTCACGAATTCATCTGCGCGGTCACCTGCGATCAAGACATAATCCGGCGCGATGCAGGTCTGTCCGGCATTCATCAGCTTGCCGTAGACGATGCGCTCGGCTGCCTCGGCAATATCGGCAGAGCGGTCGATGATCGCCGGCGACTTGCCGCCGAGCTCGAGCGTCACCGGCGTCAGGTTGCGGCCCGCGGCCTCGGCGACCAGCCGGCCGACGTGGGTCGAGCCGGTGAAAATCAGATGATCGAACGGCAGCGCCGCGAACCGCTGCGAAATGTCGCCGTCGATGCCGGTGACCATGACTTCGGTATCGTCGAATTTTTCGGCGATCAGCTTCTGCAGCAGCGCGGAAAATCGCGGCACCAGTTCGCTCGGCTTGATCATCACCCGGTTGCCGGCGGCGATGGCCGCGACGGCGGGTGCGAGTGTGAGCTGCAGCGGATAATTCCATGGCGCGATGATGCCGACCACGCCGAGCGGCTGCGGCAGCAGTTTGTTCTTCGCCGGGAAGTATTGCAGTTTGGTCACGACATGCTTCTGGGCCATCCAGCGGCCGAGATTTTTGGTCGCGTGCTTGATCTCCGCGAGCACGAACAGCGTTTCGGCGATCAGCGTCTCGGTCCTGGAGCGGTTGCCGAAGTCGGCAGAGATGACTTCATCGAATTGGGTTTCATTCTCCACCACGAGGGCGCGCAGCCGGGCGAGCCGGTCGCGGCGCTCGGCAAGGGAAGGTTCTGCCGCACGCGACAGCGCCACGGCGCGGCGGAACACATCCTCGATGCCGCCTGCGGCGGGAGTCCTGACGGCCTGATTCATTGGTCTCCCCGGGTTTCCTCATGGCTGGCTTTTGGATGCCATGCCTTATTTGGATTGACCGAAGGCTGATATGTCGCGGCCCTGTTGGCAAGCCCGATTGGGGCGCAGGCGCAGAAACGCCATGGCATCAGTTGCTTGGGCGGGCGTCATAAAATCGTGAAAAAGATCGTCCGCAGGCCTTTCCAAAGCGGGGTGTCGTTGGTACATACCCCTCGCACCACGGGCTTTGCCCTGGTTGCCTTCTCTCGCCTCCGGACGGGTTGGGACGACGCTTTTGGCGTTGAACTGTCGTCTGTCTGCAATTGAAGGTGTGCACCGATTTATCGCGGGGTGGAGCAGCCCGGTAGCTCGTCAGGCTCATAACCTGAAGGTCATAGGTTCAAATCCTATCCCCGCAACCAAACAAAAAACCCTTCCAGATCAATGATCTGGAAGGGTTTTTCTTTGGCCGGGTTACGGCAGCGGCCGCTATCCTGCGGATCCACCCGGCACGATCTTCTCGCCCAGTTTCATATCGACGACTTCGACCGTGCGATCGATATCGGCATTGGGCATTCCAAGCTGATGCGAGATCAGCTTCACCAAGAGATCGACGCGCTCAATGAACGGCGCGCCGCTGGCCACCGCGCGTGCGGCTGACGACGGCTTGAGCAGGCTTTCCGCGGCCTTGGCGTATTTCTCGAACGGCACCTGGTCTTCCGGGTCCGCGCCAAGCTTTCGCGCGACCGCATCGACATGGTTGTAGATCGACTTCGAGAGATTCAGATCGCCATGCACGGCCTCGCGGATCGGCTGGGGATCGTTCGGCGTGATGCAGCGATAGTTTCCGGTCAGCAGCATCGACCACTTCGCCAGCGGGACGAACAGCGAGTCGAACACCTTCAGCTTAACCGGAACGTCCTTGCCGTCGAGCGTCACTGCGTCGATATCGGCTTCAAGCTCGCGCAGCAGCTTGTTGTGCGCGTCATCTGCAAATGTCGCAGCCTTGAAATTTGTCGGCAGGCCGACGTGAAGCACGTTCGCGCTTTCCTCCGGCGGACGGAAAGCCTGCGGATCGGGCGAGCACAGCGTCACAAGGCCCGGCTCAAACCGTTCCCATACCTGCGCATTGGTATAGGCCTCTTCGAGATCCATGTTCGACAGGCCTTCGATCCGCTTCAGATAGGGCAGCGGCGGCATGTTCATGATCGACAGGCACGGCAGCTTCGCCGCGGCGATCTTGATCATCAGAACGCGGATCGTGTGGTTGGTGTACTGCGGCTCCTGCATTGCAAGAGCGACGAGATCATAACGCGACAGATCGACCTTGTCGGGCGATGTGGCGTCCAGTTTCCCGGGCAGGTCGCGCGAAAAGATCGAGCGGTGTGCCGGTTCGCCGCGAAGCTGGATGCGGACTTCGGTGCCGTCACGGTTGATGAGTTCTGCGGTGTTCTTGCGGCAAACCAGCGTCACGTTGTGACCGGCCATCAGCAGCTTTGTTCCCAGCAGCGAGCCGTACGAGGCTCCAAGAATCAGAATGTTGCGCGCCATGCTTGCTCGTCCTCAAAATTACGCCGTCATGTCTCAACACAAACCGGGCTGAGAGTGTCTGTCACATCAGAAATCCTGCCGGGGCAAAGAACGGCGCAGGCCGGATCCTTAACATCGCAGGGGAAATAGCCCTTCGGGTCGAAGGGCGCCCGTATCTAACGTAAGTTGGTATACATAACAATCATATACCAGCCGATTTTGGGCCTTTCCGACGCCCTTTGCAGCAGCAAAAAGCCGCCTGAAACAGGCGGCTTTCGCCGGGGGCGACCTCTCAGTTTGTTTTCCCGAACTGAGGCTCGTCCGGTTTGCTGAAGGCGTTTCCGCTTGGCCCGTATCCCGTGATCTGAATGATCGCGCCTTCTTCGCGCGTGCCGTCCCAGTGCACCTTGCCGTTCGGATGCATCATGTAGGCGCCGGTCTTGAGAGGGATCGCCTTTTCCGGCTCGAATGCCTCGCCCGTGCCGGTGTACCAGGTGCCCGACAGCACCACGACATGCCGGTCCTCGGGATGCTTGTGCGGCTTGCTCATGATGCCCGGCGGCCACTTGATGCGCAGCACGTAGATGCCGGGTTTCGATGGATCGCCGAACAGCGTAGCCACCTCGACGCCGACGCCGAACGGATTCTTGTACTGCTCGTCGCCTTGCTTGATTCGGATAAAGCCGTCGCCGTCCGTCTCGGCCCTAGCTGCCGGATGCTGAAGCATCATCGCAGCGGCGGCGCATCCGGCGATCGTCAGAGCAGTTTTGATTTTCTTCACGTTGGTTCTCTCCCTTGCTTTTCTTGTTATGCAGGGAGGCTAGTCCGTTCGCGCCGCGGCTGGCAACGAGCAGTGCAGCACGAGCGCTATCAGCCGGCGCTCACCACGGCAGGCCGCAAAGATCGATGGTGCCTTCGCGCAGCAGGCGCTTGATCTTGAACACGTAGGGCGCCATCGCAGTGAACGGCGCACGTCCGCCGGGCTGCTCTGCGTACACGGTGCCGTTGAAAGTCTGCCAGCCGAGTTTTTCGTAAAATGCAGTGTTGTGCGGTTCGCAGAACAGCATTCCGAAATCGGTGGCGCGCTCCTCGGTCAGGGTGTGGATCGCCGCGTTGATGGCGAGCGTCGCGTAGCCCCGCCCGCGGCAATCTTCGCGCGTCGCCACGCCGCCGATTCCGCCGATGATCACCTTGCGCCCGTTCCAGGTGCCGGTGCGGCGATAAATCCCGGCATGGCAGACGACATCGCCGTCGAGTTCGATCATCACCCGCAGGTCGGCATGGGCGAAGACGATGTGGCCCCACGGTGCTGCTTTCACAACCTCGGGCGGCCAGACCGCCGACAACAGCGGTTTGACCGCGGGCCAGGCCGTATTACCGGTCGCGATATCGATTTCGATGCTCATCCGATCGCCTGTCCTTGGGGCGCGCACATCAGCCTTGTTCTTTGCGCAGATGGTAAAATGCCGATTCCGATGCGATTATGAACGTCATATCGGGAGAATTTTCTACAATGCAGGCCTCTCAGCTCAGCTCCTACCAGAAGTGGTCGATTCTGATCGGCGCATCCGTCATGTTGAGCCTGTCGATGGGTATGCGGCAGAGCTTCGGGCTTTTCCAGCCCTCGATCCTGCATGATACCCAGATCACCAGCGCCGATTTCTCGCTGGCCACCGCGATCCAGAATATCATGTGGGGCATCACCCAGCCCTTCGTCGGCATGTTCGCCGACCGCTACGGCTCCCGTTACGTGATGCTTATCGGTGTCCTTGTCTACATTCTCGGCCTCGTCACCATGATCTTCGCGACCACGGCGCTGGCCTTCACGTTCGGCTGCGGCATCTGCGTCGGCATCGCGCTGTCGTGTACAGCGTCGAGCATGAGCATGACCGTCTCGGCGCGGGCCGTGTCCGCGGCCAAGCGCAGCGTCACCATGGGCGCGATTTCCGCCGCTGGTTCGATCGGTCTGGTGATCGCCTCGCCCCTGGCCCAGACCCTGATTTCGACGTCCGGCTGGCAGATCGCGCTAGTTGGTTTCATCGGTCTGGCCTGTGTCATGCTTCCGTCAGCGTTCAGCGCGGGCAAGGCCGACAAGATCGAGATCGACAAGGCGGACGATGTGAACCAGTCGCTTGGTGCGGTGGTCCAGTCGGCGCTCGGACATTCCGGCTACGTCATCATGGCGCTCGCGTTCTTCGTGTGCGGGCTGCAGCTCGTCTTCATCACGACACATCTGCCGAATTATCTTGCGATCTGCGGCCTTGATCCATCGCTCGGCGCGACGGCGCTGGCGCTGGTCGGGCTGTTCAATGTGTTCGGGTCCTATGCGTTCGGCTGGCTGGGAGGACGTTATCCCAAACAACTGCTGCTCGGCGGCATTTACATTGTGCGTTCGCTGGCGATCGCGGTGTATTTCCTCCTGCCCGCCACGCCGACATCGACGCTGATTTTCGCGGCGGTGATGGGCTCGCTCTGGCTCGGCGTCGTGCCGCTGGTGAACGGTCTCGTCGCGCAATTGTTCGGACTGCGCTACATGGCGACCCTGACCGGTATCGCCTTCCTCAGCCATCAGGTGGGATCGTTTATCGGCGCCTGGGGCAGCGGCCTGATTTTCGATCGTCTCGGTAGCTATGATCTGGCCTGGAAGGGCGCGGTTATCATCGGTCTGATCGCGGGTTCGTTCCAGATGCTGATGAATGTGCGTCCGCCGAAAGCCAAGAATGAACTGGCCGGAGCGCTGCCCGAGGCTGCTTGAGAAGGCCGCTTAAGAGGCTGTCCGAATAAGGCGATTTGTAAAAACGATGGTCCGGCAATAACCCGCTCTGCGGGGCGATCCGGCCATCATCGCGATTCAGTGCGGCAACCCTGTTTCCCTCTCCGGGAAACCTTCTATAGTGCGCCGCGTTGACACCTCGTCACCCACAATTTCCGGAAGTTGACCCATGACCTTCACGCTCGCGAATTTGCCTTACGCTCATGATGCGCTCCAGCCGTACATGTCGAAGGAGACGCTCGAATATCACCACGACAAGCATCACCAGGCTTACGTGACCAACCTCAATAACCTGATCAAGGGCACCGAGTTCGAGGGCAAGTCCCTTGAAGACATCGTGAAGGGCTCGTTCGGCAAGAACGCGCCGATCTTCAACAACGCAGGGCAGGACTACAACCACAACCATTTTTGGAACTGGATGAAGCCCAACGGCGGCGGCGACAAGCTTCCCGGCAAGCTCGCCAAGAAGATCGATGAGGATCTCGGCGGTCTCGAGAAGTTCAAGACCGACTTCATCGCGGCCGGTGTCGGCCAGTTCGGCTCGGGCTGGGCGTGGCTGTCGGTGAAGAACGGCAAGCTCGAAATTTCCAAGACGCTGAACGGCGAAAGCCCGCTGGTCCATGGCGCGACGCCGATCCTTGGCGTCGACGTGTGGGAGCATTCCTACTACATCGATTACCGCAATCGCCGTCCGGACTATCTCAAGGCGTTCGTCGATCACCTCGTGAACTGGGAATACGTCGAGTCCCTGTTCGAGAAGGCGTAACCAGCGCATTCAACTCAAGGGGCCGCAATTTGCGGCCCCTTTTTCAAAACGACGTTCCGCAATCTAAGATTTCCATGAACTATCTTCTTGTCTTTGTCGGCGGTGGTCTGGGCGCGTCGCTTCGCCATGCGATCAATGTCGGCTGCGCCCGTGCGTGCGGCTTCAATTTTCCCTATGGCACGTTCGTGATCAACATCACCGGCTCGCTGGTGATGGGGCTCATCGCCGGCTATCTCGCCTTTAAGGGTGAGGCATCGCAGCCGTGGCGTCTGTTCGTCATGACTGGCGTTCTCGGCGGCTACACCACCTTCTCCGCGTTCTCGCTGGACGCGGTCACGCTTTATGAGCGCGGCGAGATGGGACTGGCATTGTTCTACGTGGTCGGATCGGTGGCGCTGTCGATTGCGGGACTCATCGGCGGTCTCGCGCTGGTCCGGCATTTCGCCTGAGCGAAAGTTCTTCTTGTCCAAACTCCCGAAAACCGAACCTCCCAACGACGAAGAGGGCGCTGAAACCGTCTCGCGCAGCAAGCGCAAACCGTTCGGCTGGTCGACGTTCATCATTGCCGCGCTTGTGGCGATCAGCGCCGCGCTGGTGTGGCGGCGTGACGGCCTCGACGGCGTATGGACCATCCTTTCCCACGATGTTTCGCTGTTCGGCGAGATCATGCCGCGCGTCCTCGCCGGCTGCCTGCTTGGCGGATTGCTCGCCGCCGTGCTGCCGCACGACAAGGTGTCGAGATCGCTCGGGCCGGAGTCCGGCCTCAAGGGCTTGCTGATCGGCACCGCGTTCGGCGCGATCCTGCCCGGCGGGCCATTTACCGCTTATCCGGTCGCGAGCGCCTTGCTCGCGGTGGGCGCGGATTTCGGCGCGACCATCGCCATGGTGGTGAGCTGGACGCTGATCGGTTACGGCCGCGCGGTCGCTTGGGAGATGCCGATCATGGGCGCCGATTTCACGCTCTGGCGCATCGTCATTTCGCTGCCGATGCCGATCCTCGCCGGCGCGCTCGGGCGTTTCGTCTATGTCCGCGTGCGGAACAGGTTCAAGCTGTGACCGCGCTGATCATCGACATCCTGCTGTGGGGCTCGCTGATCGGCGTGAGCGTGATCGCATGGCGGCAGGACAAGGCGGTGCTGGGCACGGCGCTGCGCAATGGCGGGATGGACTTCATCAACATTGTGCCGCGCATCGCGCTTGGCGTGATCGGGTCAGGGTTCATTGCCGCGATCATTCCCTCCGAGGTCATTGTCGGCGGGCTGGGGCCGGATACCGGGTGGCTCGGCGTCGCGACCGCGGTGGTTGCCGGTGCAGCGACCCCTGGCGGGCCGGTGGTCGGCTTTTCAATCGGGGCGGTCGCGCTCAAGAGCGGCGGAGGAACCCCGCAGGTGGTCGCCTATGTGGTCGCCTGGGCCCTGTTTGCGTTCCAGCGGGTGATTTTGTGGGAAATCCCCTTCATGCCGGCCCGGTTTGTCTGGTTCCGCTGCGCCGTTTCGGTCCCGTTCCCGTTCCTGGCTGCCGCTATCGTCATGGTGATCGGTAAACCTTGAGCCCGGAACGGCCTTGCGGAACCATGGACGCGAGTGATGTTATAATATAACATTTCTGAGTATTTGGAGCGGCTGCGGCCTCTCAGCCTCACCGGACCTGGAAAGCGTACCGCATGGCCCATTCGCACGGGCATTCCCACAGCCACGGTCATTCACACGGCCCTCACGCGCACAGCCATGGCCCGGCATCGCCTCATCCGGCCCAACCGGTCCATTGGTCGATCCTGCGGATGACGCTGGCGGCGCGGCTGACTGCCGCGGTGGCGATCAGCGCGGGTCTGTGGGCCATCGTCCTGCTGGCGATGAGGTGAGCATGACCGCGACCGCGCAACTTCAATTCCGCGACGTCACACTCGGCTACGACCGTCATCCGGCGGTGCATCACCTGAGCGGCGAGGTGGTCCCTGGCGCACTGGTCGCTGTGGTCGGCCCGAACGGCGCCGGCAAGTCGACGTTGTTTCGCGGCATCGTCGGTATCCTCAAGCCGCTGGCCGGCGTCATCGGCCTCGGCAATCTCAATCCGCGCGATATCGCCTATCTGCCGCAGACCGCGGACATCGACCGCAGCTTTCCGATTTCGGTCTACGATTTCGTCGGCACCGGTCTGTGGCGCCGCAGAGGGATTTTCGGCGGCCTTGGCAAGGTGGAGCAGGCACGGATCACCGAGGCGCTGGCTGCGGTCGGTTTGAGCGGATTTGAAAATCGCCCGATCGGGACGCTGTCCGGCGGACAGATGCAGCGCATGCTGTTTGCCCGCGTGCTGCTGCAGGATGCCCGCATGATCGTGCTGGACGAACCCTTCAACGCCATCGATGCAAAGACGTCCGCCGATCTGGTTGCGCTGGTGCGGCGCTGGCATGCCGAGCAACGCACGGTGCTCGCCGCATTGCACGATATGGATCTGGTGCGCGCGAATTTCCCGGAAACCTTGTTGCTCGCGCGCTCAAAAGTGGCGTGGGGCAAAACATCGGAAGTGCTGACACAGGAAAACCTGCTGGCGGCACGCCACATGTGCGAAGCCTTCGACGACAGTGCTGCGCCGTGCGTCGACACATCATCGCAAGCAGCGTGAAACGATCATGATCTACGACGCGCTGATCGCGCCTTTCATCGAATTCGAGTTCATGCGCCGCGCGCTGGCCGGCGTGATCGCATTGTCGCTCGGCGGTGCGCCGATCGGCGTGTTCCTCATGCTGCGCCGGATGAGCCTTGTGGGCGACGCAATGGCGCATGCCATCCTGCCGGGTGCCGCGATCGGCTTTCTGCTGTCCGGCCTGAACCTGTTCGCGATGACGTTCGGCGGACTTGTTGCGGGTTTTACGGTGGCGTTGCTGTCGGGGCTGGTCGCGCGCAGCACCGAGCTGAAAGAAGATGCCTCGCTGGCGGCGTTCTATCTGGTGTCGTTGGCGCTCGGCGTCACTATCGTCTCGGTCAAGGGCACCAACATCGATCTGCTGCATGTGCTGTTCGGCAATATTCTGGCGATGGACGACCAGACCCTGCTGGTGATCGCGTTCAACGCCACCATCACGCTGCTTGTGCTGGCGGTGATCTATCGCCCGCTGGTGATCGAGTGCGTCGATCCGGTATTTTTGCGCACGGTGAGCCGCGCCGGCGCACCCGCGCATCTCGCCTTCCTGGCGTTGGTCGTTATCAATCTGGTCAACGGCTTTCATGCGCTCGGCACGCTGCTGGCGGTGGGGTTGATGATCCTGCCCGCGGGCATTGCGCGATTCTGGTCGCGCGATATCACCGGCATGATCGGCATCGCGGTGGCGAGCGCCGCGCTGTCGGGCTTTGCGGGATTGCTGCTGTCGTTCCACACCAAGGTCCCTTCGGGACCTGCAATTATTCTGGTCTGCGCGGCGCTGTATGTGATCTCTGTCCTGTTCGGGAGCGTCAGCGGCCTCGTCCGGCAGCTCTTCCCCGGCCGCCATCTCGAAGCGTGAGGAGAAGCTGTGCTTCGATTCTTATCCATCATCGTTGTTGCAGTGGCTGCGCTTGCAAGTCGCGCCTCCGCACAGTCAGTTGATCCCGGACGCCTCAACGTTGTCGCGACATTCTCGATTCTTGGCGATTTCGCGAAGAATGTCGGTGGTGACCGGGTCAATGTGACAACACTGGTCGGACCCAACAGCGACACCCATGTCTACACGCCGACGCCTTCGGACGCGAAAAAGATCACCGATGCAAGGCTTGTGATCATCAACGGTCTCGGCCTTGAGGGCTGGTTGCAGCGTCTGGTCAAGTCATCCGGCAGCAAGGCGGTGACGGTGGTCGCCACCAAGAGCATTGCCGCGCGCAAGATCGAGGACGGCCACGACCATGGTCCCACGGATGCCGATCCACATGCCTGGCAATCGGTGCTCAATGCGAAAATCTATGTCGCCAACATCCGCGATGCGCTGATGGCGGCGGACCCGGCGGGTGCGGATGCCTACAAGGCCAATGCGAGCGCCTACCTCGGCAAGCTCGACGCGCTGGATCGCGACGTCCGGGAGGCGGTGGCGAAAATTCCGCCCGAGCGCCGCAGTGTGATCTCGACCCACGATGCCTTCGGCTATTTTGCCGCCGCCTATGGGATCAAATTTATCGCCCCGCAGGGCGTCTCGACCGAGTCCGAGCCCAGCGCCCGCGACATTGCAGCCATCATTTCCCAGATCAAAAGACAGAAAATTCCGGCTGTTTTTCTGGAAAATGTCAGCGATCCGCGCCTGATCCGGCGGATCGCCGCCGAGACCGGGGCGAATATCGGTGGAACGCTGTATTCGGACAGTCTGACCGACGAAAAGGGCCCGGCCCCCACTTACATTGATATGGTCCGGCACAATATAAAGGCCCTGACCAGCGCGCTGTCGAGCTAGGGCAGGGGCCACCCCGCCGCCGGGCGCGTTTTGATTGCCTGGAGATTTCATGTCTGAAGCCGCTGCCAACAAAATTCCCGTGACCGTTCTGACCGGCTACCTCGGTGCCGGAAAGACCACGCTGCTCAATCGCATCCTGTCCGAGAACCACGGCAAGAAGTACGCCGTAATCGTCAATGAGTTCGGCGAGATCGGCATCGACAACGACTTGATCGTCGGTGCGGACGAGGAAGTGTTCGAAATGAACAACGGCTGCGTCTGCTGCACCGTGCGCGGCGACCTCGTGCGCATCATCGACGGCCTGATGAAGCGAAAGGGCAAGTTCGACGCCATCATTCTGGAGACCACGGGTCTCGCCGACCCCGCTCCGGTGGCGCAGACTTTCTTCGTCGACGAAGATGTGCGCGAGAAGACCGCGCTCGATGCGGTGGTGACGGTGGCCGACGCCAAGTGGCTGAGCGATCGCCTCAAGGATGCACCGGAAGCCAAGAACCAGATCGCCTTCGCCGACGTCATCGTGCTGAACAAGACCGATCTCGTCACCAAGCCGGAACTGGCCGAGGTCGAGGCGCGTATCCGTGCGATCAATCCCTATGCGACGCTGCACCGGACCGAGCGCGCACAGGTGAAGCTGTCGGATGTGCTGGAGCGCGGCGCATTCGATCTCGACCGCATTCTCGAAATCGAGCCGGAATTCCTTGACGATGGCGGTCATGACCATGACCACGATCATCACCACCATGATCATGATGGCCACGACCATCATCACGACCATGGTCATTCCCACGGCGGCATGAAGCACTATCATGACGAGGACATGCAGTCGTTGTCGCTGCGGACCGACAGGCCGATCGACCCGACCAAGTTCATGCCGTGGCTGCAGGAACTGGTCGCCAAGGACGGGGAGAAGATCCTGCGTTCGAAGGGCATCCTTTCGTTCAAGGGCGACGACGACCGTTACGTCTTCCAGGGCGTCCACATGATGCTGGAGGGCGACCATCAGCGTAAATGGCGCAATGACGAGAAGCGCGAGAGCCGCCTGGTGTTTATCGGCCGCGAACTTCCCGAACAGGCGATCCGTGAAGGTTTTGAGAAGACCATCGCGTGATGAAGGACTTCAATCGGGCTCCGGAGACGGCCTCTATCGTTTCCGTCACTGATCGCGTCGCCAGCGTGAAGCTCGACGCGCCTGCGACCGCTGTGCATTTCCTCGGCGACGTTACGGCGTTTGTCGGCGCGGAAGAGAGCGTCACCTTCGCGGGCAGCGACGGCGAGGCAAAGCCGGTCGCAGTGCATGGCGGCGGCATCCTGTGCTCGGCGTCAGACAGCAAGCGCATCGTCATGGGCTGCGATGACGGCAAGCTGATCTCTCTCGATGCCAAGTCGAACATCGTGACGCTCGCCACCGACGCCAAGCGCCGCTGGATTGACAATGTCGCGTTGCATTCCGACGGCGCCGTTGCGTGGTCGGCGGGCAAAACGGCCTATGTCAAAGCTCCAAAGGGCGAGGCGAAATCGCTCGACGTGCCGTCCACGGTGGGAGGTCTGGCCTTCGCGCCGAAAGGCGTGCGGCTCGCGGTGGCGCATTACAATGGTGTGACGCTGTGGTTTCCCAATATGGGCGCGAAGCCAGAGTTTCTGGAGTGGAAAGGCTCGCATCTCGGCGTCACCTTCAGCGCCGACAACCGCTTCCTCGTCACATCGATGCATGAAGCGGCGCTGCACGGCTGGCGGCTGGCCGATTCACGGCACATGCGGATGACCGGATACCCGGCGCGGGTGCGCTCGATGTCATGGAGCGCGGGCGGGAAATTCCTTGCCACCTCCGGCTCGGACAGCGTGATCCTGTGGCCGTTTGCGAGCAAGGACGGACCGATGGGCAAGGAGCCGGGAATGCTTGCGCCGTTACACGCCAAGGCGACGGTGGTCGCTTGCCATCCCAAGGACGATATTTTCGCGGTCGGCTACAGCGACGGCACCATCCTGATGGTGCGCATCGAGGACGGCGCGGAAATCCTGGTGCGCAGGAACGCGGGGGAGCCGGTAGCCGCGCTGGCATGGAATGCGAAGGGATCGCTGCTTGCTTTCGCGACAGAGGACGGCGACGCTGGACTGCTTACCCTCTAATGGGTAAGCAGTCGTCATGCGCTTCCTGACGACATTTCAGTTTTATGATTTTCTCGACACGCTCGTCAGTCTGACGGCTGCGTTCGTGCTCGGCACCCTGATCGGGGCCGAGCGCCAGTATCGCCTGCGCACGGCGGGGCTGCGGACCAACGTGCTGGTTGCGGTCAGCGCCGCGGCATTTGTCGATCTGGCCATGCAGCTTGCCGATGCCGATGGCGCCGTGCGCGTAATCGCCTATGTGGTGTCGGGCATCGGCTTTCTCGGCGCCGGTGTCATCATGAAGGAAGGCATGAATGTCCGCGGCCTGAATACGGCGGCGACATTGTGGGGGTCTGCGGCGGTTGGATGCTGCGCGGGCGCCGACATGCTGGCGCAGGCGGTCACCCTGACGGCATTTGTTCTCGCTGGCAACACGCTGCTGCGGCCGCTGGTCAACGCCATCAACCGAAGCCCGCTGGACGAGCGCGCGTCGGAAGCCACCTACGAAATCAGGCTCACGGTCGATACCGCATCGATGGACGCCGTGCGCGATCTTCTGGTCGAGAAGCTGGAAGCGGCGAAGTATCCGGTCAGCGACGTCAATGTCATCGAACGTGCGGAAGATGTCGTGGAGATCGTGGCTACGCTGGTGAGCACGGCAGTCGACGCGAAAGAGCTCGACGCCGTCACGGCTGATCTCGCGCGCAGGCCGGGTGTCCGCCATGCGACATGGGACGTCAGCACCAAGGACTGACCCGCGCGGTTTGGTCCCGGCCGGTTCCGCATTTTCCTTCACAATTCATTGAGCGCGACAACGCGCGTTCAGGCATTTGTCGGAACCATCGCTTCGAGCATCCGTTGGCTCCTTTGGAAAGAATATCAATGGGTGCGGAGATGACTCCGAACGAAAAGCGAGCCAATCGAACCGATCTTATTCTGTCAGCGGTCTTGATTGCGGGCGGCCTGACACTGTCCGGAATTTCGCTGATGCAACTGGCATCGCGGGGCGAGATTCATTTTGCGCAAACCACGCAGCCGCCGGACACGCAGCCTTCAGTACCGGCCGGAAAGAGTGATGGACCGGCAGAATCGAAACCCGGCGGCACGAGACCTACGACACCCGCGCCGGAGCCGGCACGGCCTGATGCCGATGCGCAGAAGGCGGGTGCAAAGCCTGCGTTGCCGCCTGCGCCGGCGGAGAAGACCGGCGAGCCGATCAGGAACTAGCGCCAATCGAAAACAAAAAGGCCGGACATTTGCCCGGCCCTTCTGCGTGATGGGATGCTGACGTGATCAGCGCACCAGAACATTCTTGAACTGCCAGGGATCGCTGGTGTCGATGTCTTCGGGAAAGAGACCCGGACGATCCGTCAGCGGCGTCCAGTCGGTGTAGTAGCCCTTCACCGGCCCGAGATATGGCGTCTGGATTTCCAGCAGGCGATCGAAATCCATCTCGTCGGCTTCGACGATGCCTTCGTTCGGATTTTCCAGCGCCCACACCATGCCGCCGAGGACGGCGGACGTCACCTGCAGACCGGTGGCGTTCTGATAGGGCGCGAGTTTCCGCGTCTCCTCGATGGAGAGCTGCGAGCCGTACCAGTAGGCATTGTTGTCGTGGCCGAACAGCAGCACGCCGAGCTCGTCGATGCCATCGACGATCTCGTTTTCATCGAGGATGTGATGCTTCTCCTGCATCTTCGCCGCACGTCCGAACATTTCGTGCAGCGAGAGCACGGCGTCGTCCGCAGGGTGATAGGCATAGTGGCAGGTCGGCCTATAGATGACCTTGCCCGATGCGTCGCGCGCCGTGAAATAGTCGGAGATCGAAATCGACTCGTTGTGAGTGACGAGGAAACCGTATTGCGCGCCGCGCGTCGGGCACCACGTGCGCACGCGCGTATTGGCGCCGGGCTGCATCAGATAGATCGCCGCGCCGCATCCGGCTTCGTGGGTGTGTGCGTTTTCGGGCATCCACTTTTCGTGGGTGCCCCAGCCGAGTTCGGATGGCTGAACGCCTTCCGACAGAAAGCCTTCCACCGACCACGTGTTGACGAACACGTCCGGCTCCTTCGGCTTCTTCGAGCGCTGGGTGTCGCGTTCGGCGATGTGGATGCCCTTGATGCCGGCCTGGCGCATCAGGTCCGCCCATTCGGCCTTGGTCTTCGGGCGTGGTGCATTAAGCTTAAGGTCGGAGGCGACATTCAGCAGCGCCTGCTTGACGAAGAACGAGACCATGCCGGGATTGGCGCCGCAGCAGGAGACCGCCGTCGTCGAGCCCGCGGGACGGGCCCTCTTGGCCGCCAGCGTGTTTTCGCGCAGGGCATAGTTCGAGCGCGCTTCCGGTCCCTTCGACGCATCGAAATAGAAACCGAGCCACGGCTCGTTGACCGTGTCGATGTAGAGCGCGCCGAGTTCGTTGCAGAGCTCCATGATGTCGGTAGAGCCGGTATCGACCGAGAGGTTGACGCAGAAACCCTGCCCGCCGCCCTCGGTGAGCAGCGGCGTCAGCAGTTCGCGGTAATTGTCTTTGGTCACGCCCTGCTGGATGAAGCGCACATTGTGCTTTTCGCAATGAGCCTTGCGGCCCTCGTCCTTGGGATCGATCACCGTGATGCGCGACTTGTCGTAGTCGAGATGCCGCTCGATCATCGGCAGCGTGCCTTTGCCGATCGAGCCGAAGCCGATCATGACGATCGGGCCGGTGATACGCGCGTAGACGGGAAATTTGCTCAAAATCAGAACTCCGGATAGGCGGGGACATGCTGCAGCAGCGAAGAACTACGGCAACTTGGGGGTGACGGCAACGGTGCTTTGCCGCCGGGTTTTCATAAAGGTGTCTTGTGACGCCGTGTTATCGGGGCTGCTGAACCTTGAGCACGGTCAGGGAGCGCCAGCGGCCGCCGGGTGTCTGGAACTCGATGGTCTGTCCCACCGAAAGGCCGATGAGGGCCGCGCCGATCGGGGTCAGGATCGAGATTTTCCCCGCGTCCACATCCGCCGACTCGGGATAAACCAGCGTTACCTCGCGTTCCTGCATGCTGATGTCATCACGGAAGGTCACGTCCGAATCCATGGTGACAAGACCGGGCAGCAACCGGGTGTCCGGCAGAATCTCGGCGCGTTCGATCTCCCGCGCCAGGAAGTCGGTGGTCTGCGGATATTTTTCCGAGGCGGCCTCCGCGATGTTGCGGAGCCGGTCGGCGTCGCACATGCGCAGGGAAATGGGAGGCAGCGCGGGCTGCAAGTGGCTGGCCATGATGTTCTCCTTCAAGCTGCTGTTGGACCGGGCCGGTCGGGATCGTTGCCGCTGTGGCGCGCTGCGAATTTCATGGCGCGGTGGTGTTGCAGCGAAACGACGCCGGCTGGTGGGTCGAGATTTTCGACTGTGACGACGTGGCGAACTCCGTCGATTCCCACGTAAGGCATGCTCGATCCGGCGTGCAGACCGATCAGCGCTGCGCCAACGGGCGACAGCACCGAGACATGGAGGTGGCTGCTGCGGAATTTCGCGGGCAGAACGAGCATGCGGCTGTCCAGCGGCATTCCTTCGTCGGCGCGAAACGTCACCCAGTCGTCGAGACGCACGCAACGCAATGGCGCCGCTGCGTCGTGGACGTCCGCGCGGTTCAGTTCCGAAACCAGAAAGCCGCTCACCGGATGGCGCTCTTCGAGCGCCCGCACGGCGATCTGCCTCAGAATATGGAAGTCCTCCGACGCAATACTGATCGGAGGAATCGGTGCCGACATCATGATGTGCCTCACAATGAAATCGCGCGGCACGGATGTGCCGAGCGATGCCCGTGATTCAGTTTTACGAATAGGGGGAGATACGAACGATAAACGACCCGGGACGGCGCTGACGCGCGTCCGCCCGGGTCACCTTCGGGTTTGAAGGCGACCTGCGTGAAGCAGCAATCGGTTGTTACACACGTTCGACATGATGATCTTAAGCTATGGCCTGCGGCAGGAAAGTCAACGCATCAGCTGCGACATGTTGGCTCGCTTGCAGGCCAACATGTCGGGCACTGGTCTGGATGTCAGCTCCGGCGCTTCGCCGTGACTTCGATCTCGACTTTCATCTCCGGCTTATAAAGGGCGGAGACGGCGACGATCGTTGCTGCGGGGCGGATATCGCCGAGCGTCTCGCCGCACACGGCGAACACTGCATCGAAGTCCTTGGCATCAGTGACGTAGTAAGTCGCGCGCACGAGGTCGGCCATCTCGAAGCCGCCTTCCTTCAATGCGATGCCGATGGTCTTGAAGCAGTTGCGGGTCTGCTCGGCCACGTCTTCCGGCAGGACTTTCGTGACGGGATCGTAGCCGGTGGTGCCGGCGACGAAGCAAAGGTCACCATCGACAACGGCGCGGCTGTAGCCGGCAATCTTTTCGAACGGCGATCCGGATGAAATCAGGCGGCGGGACATCAGTCTCTTCCTTGTGACAACGAATTGCGGGGCTCATTTTCAGGCCCCGCAATGCCGGGTCTTGGCGTTCAAATCAAGCAGCCTGGATGAGAAGCTTTCGAGCCTTGCCGCCTGCGCGGACCGCCGCACGGCGCAATTTGTCGCCGGTCGCCACGATCATGCCGAAGGCCTCGTCCAGGGCGCCGGGGCGCAGCTCAACTGCCAGAAGCCGCTCGCGCTCGAACGGGCCGGGCAGCGCCAGCTCGCCGGTCTTGGCCGCCGAGAAGCCGAAGCGCGCGTAGTAGCCAGCGTCCCCGCGCAGGATCACAGCGCCATGGCCGCGGGCCTTCGCCGCCGCCAGCGCGTGATTCATCAGCGCCGCGCCGACGCCGAGCGAACGGCACGAGGCTTCGACCGCCAGCGGGCCGAGCACCAGCGCGGGGATGCCCCCGGCGCTGACGTGCCACAACCGCACGGTGCCGACCACGCGGCCCTGATGCACAGCCGAGAAGGCGAGGCCTTCGGCGGGCATGCGTCCGTCGCGCAGGCGCTGGCAGGTGCGCGCATGACGGCCTTCGCCGAAGCTCGCATCCAGCAGCGCTTCACGCGCGGCGACGTCCGAGGCTCGTTCCGCACGGATCGCGAACGGAGCGGCTTCGAGGGTGAGGGCGGTGGTCTTTTTCCAAACAGCAGTCATGGCACGTCAGTCCCCACTCCAGCGGCAAGGCGACCGCGGAGCGTTGTCAGCAAATAGCGATGTGACGGGATGGGAGCCGGCGGACCGGCTCCCGGTTATTTCAGGCCTCAGATGAGGCAGTTCAGATGTGGTAGGTTTTCAGCGGCGGGATGCCGTTGAAAGCCACCGCCGAATACGTCGACGTATACGCACCGGTGCCTTCGATCAGCAGCTTGTCGCCGATCTCGAGCGTGACGGGCAGCGGGTACGGCACCTTCTCGTACAGCACGTCTGCGGAGTCGCAGGTCGGGCCCGCGAGAATGCACGGAGCCATGTCCGCGC
Organism: Afipia sp. GW823-FHT06G09; assembly: GCF_058794875.1. Taxonomy (NCBI): domain Bacteria; kingdom Pseudomonadati; phylum Pseudomonadota; class Alphaproteobacteria; order Hyphomicrobiales; family Nitrobacteraceae; genus Afipia; species Afipia sp. GW823-FHT06G09. Next base: position 375,087 of record NZ_JBXAHF010000003.1, on the reverse strand, counting down.
CGTCGTGCGGCGTGCGGATTTGGTAGCGGATCGACTCGTCCATCGTCTCGGCGAGGCCGCCGAACTTGCCGATGTCGAGGTAGACCCAGCGGTTCTCATCGTCGTCGCTCTTCTTCGAGATCAGAACGACTTCGGTCTCGATGATACCCGCATTGCCGACCATGCCGCGGCCCGGCTCGATGATGGTCTCCGGGATCTGGTTGCCGAAGTGCTTGCGAAGCGCGCGGAAGATCGACCGGCCGTACTGCACGACCGGAGGAACGTCCTTGAGGTACTTCGTCGGGAATCCGCCGCCCATGTTGACCAGGGACAGGTTGATTCCACGCTCGGCACAGTCACGGAACACCGTCGAAGCCATCGCCAGTGCGCGATCCCACGCCTTCACCTTACGCTGCTGCGAACCGACGTGGAACGAAATGCCCACCGGCTCGAGGCCCAGCTTCTTGGCGAGGTCGAGGACGTCGACAGCCATCTCCGGGTCGCAGCCGAACTTCCGCGACAGCGGCCACTCGGCGCCGGCGCAGTCGTACAGGATGCGGCAGAAGACCTTCGCGCCGGGAGCGGCACGGGAGATCTTCTCGACTTCGGCGGCGCAGTCCACCGCAAACAGGCGGATGCCGAGCGCGAAGGCGCGCGCGATGTCGCGCTCCTTCTTGATCGTATTGCCGAAGGAGATGCGGTCCGGGGTCGCACCGGCAGCCAGTGCCATTTCGATCTCCGCAACGGTTGCGGTGTCGAAGCACGAGCCGAGCGAAGCCAGCAGCGACAGCACTTCCGGCGCCGGGTTCGCCTTGACGGCATAGAACACGCGCGAGTCAGGCAGCGCCTTCGCGAAGGTCTGGTAGTTGTCGCGCACGACTTCGAGGTCGACGACGAGGCATGGCTCGGTGTCGAGGCCCTCGCTGCGGCGGTTGCGCAGGAATTCCTGGATACGGTCGGTCATAGCACCCTCCCAAACGCCCAGCGACGGGACGTCCAAAAATGATGTCGGATGAGCGATAGACCTGTGCCGCACTGTGGAGACGCGACAGAGCCTAAAACTCAAACCAAACTGTGCTGCCGTGGATTGGTTGGGATTTTCCCGCCCGCACACCTGGCAATGAAGGACAAGCCTTTTCAGTAGCCCGCGCCGGCGGTGGAATGCCGGTAGAGACCAAAAAAGCCCGATCCGTCGTTGCTTTAAGTCGCGTCCCCCGTTGAGAGCGGGGTGCGCCGGTTCGCCTCCGGCTGCCAGTCACGGTTGCAAGGAGCAAAGTCGCCTTCAACGGCATCCCTGGAGAGAGATGCTGGCCTCTTAGTTTGAGCTAAGCGACCCTCGGCTTCTTCGTCCCTTGGCGGCTGTCCGGCCTCTTGTCCGGATACCTACCGACTGACACACGACCACAGGCACGTGCGAAATTGGGCAAGGGTGGAAATATGAGTTTTGAGTCTGGTTCGCAAGTATTTTCTACGCCACGGGATAACTTTCCCGATAGCGTGATCGAAATGTCGCGCGTGAGTTAACGAACTGAGAGAAAGATGAATGCGCGTTAATTTTTCGGCGTGTGAAAAGCGCCTGCGGCGCAGCCGGAATCTCAGATCTTCCGGGTAAACGGCTCGACGCGCTGCGCGCCGCGCACAAACGCGATCATGATGACGACGCCGATCAGGAAGAGCACGATCTGGACGATGTGAGCGGCGGTGTCGCTGAGGCCGAACAGGATCGCGAGCGCCCAGCCTCCGGCGAATGCCGCGCCGAACACCTCGGCGCCGATCAGGATCGCTGCGCTGATGACGGTGATGACGCTGGGCCACGCGATTTCGCGGGCGTTGGCTTCGAGCTTCTTGGCGTTCATGACTTTGTGATCCCGTTTCGGGCCGCAATCTCTGCGAAATCGCGGTCCCGATCAAGGGTTAGGGCGCAAAAAAGCCCCACCGGATGATATAGAGGGTGCCTTGGAAATTGCTGGAAATAAGGCCTTACCATGTCAGAAGCGTCCGCAACGGCTGCCGTCCCCAACACCAACCCGCTACTGACAGCCTGGCAGACACCGTTCGAGACGCCGCCCTTCGCCGACATCCGTCCTGAGCATTTCCTGCCGGCCTTCGACAAGGCCTTTGCGGCTCACTCCGCCGAGATCGAGGCGATCAAGGCGAACCCGGCCGAGCCGACCTTCGAGAACACCGTCACGGCGCTGGAGCGGGCCGGCAAGCTGCTCTCGAAAGTCTCGGCGGTGTTCTATGACCTCGTGGGCGCGCACTCCAATCCCGAGCTTCTCAAGATTGAGTCCGAGGTGGCGCTGAAGCAGGCGCGGCACTGGAATCCGATCAGCATGGACGCTGTGCTGTTTGGCCGCGTCTCCAAGCTGCGCGACAAGGCCGCCTCGCTCAATCTGACGGGCGAGCAGGCGCGGCTGCTGGAGCGGACCTGGACCAGCTTCCATCGCTCCGGCGCCGGGCTCAGCGAGGCCGCCAAGGCCCGGACCGCGGAGATCAACGAGCGGCTGGCGCATCTGGCGACATCGTTCAGCCATCATCTGCTCGGCGACGAGCAGGACTGGACCATGGAGCTTGGCGAGGGCGATCTGGCGGGCCTGCCGGCCAGCTTCGTCGCATCTGCCAAGGCCGCGGCAGAAGAGCGCGGCATGCCTGGCAAGATGGTGGTGACGCTGTCGCGGTCGTCGGTCGAGCCGTTCCTGAAGGACTCCAGCCGCCGCGACCTGCGCGAGAAGGTGTTCAAGGCCTTCACTGCCCGCGGCGATAACGGCAACGACAACGACAACAGCGCCACCATCCTCGAGGTTTTGAAGCTGCGCGAGGAGCGGGCGAAAATCCTCGGCTATCCGAGCTTCGCCGCCTACCGCCTGGAAGATTCCATGGCCAAGACTCCGGAGGCCGTACGCGGCCTCTTGGAGCGGGTCTGGAAGCCGGCCCGCGCCCGCGCCATGGCCGACCGCGACGCCCTGCAGGCGCTGATCGCAGAGGAGGGCGGCAACTTCAGGCTCGCCGCCTGGGACTGGCGCTACTACGCCGAGAAGCTGCGCCAGCGCCGCGCTAATTTCGACGATGCCGCGATCAAGCCTTATCTCGCGCTGGACAACATGATCGACGCCGCCTTCGACGTCGCGACCCGGCTGTTCGGGGTGACCTTCAGCGAGCGCAAGGATATTCCTGTCTGGCATCCGGATGTGCGGGTCTGGGAGGTCAAGGACGCCAAGGGCAACCACAAGGCGCTGTTCTATGGCGATTACTTCGCGCGTCCCTCCAAGCGTTCCGGCGCCTGGATGACGTCGCTGCGCGACCAGCAGAAGCTCGATGGCGATGTCGCGCCGCTGGTCATCAATGTCTGTAACTTCTCCAAGGGGACCGACGGCCAGCCGTCGCTGCTGTCGCCGGACGATGCCCGCACATTGTTCCACGAATTCGGGCATGGCCTGCACGGCATGCTGTCGAATGTGATGTATCCCTCGCTGTCCGGGACCAGCGTGTTCACCGATTTCGTCGAGTTGCCGTCCCAGCTTTACGAACACTGGCAGGAGCAGCCGGAGGTGCTGCAAAAGTTCGCGCGGCACTACCAGACCGGCGAGCCGCTGCCGGAGGATCTGCTCAAGCGCTTCATTGCCGCGCGCAAGTTCAACCAGGGCTTCGCCACGGTGGAATTCGTCTCGTCGGCGCTGATCGATCTCGAATTCCATACCCAGCCGGCGGCTTCGATCACTGACGTGCGCGCCTTCGAGAAGCAGGAGCTGGAGAAGATCGGCATGCCTGCCGAAATCGCGTTGCGGCACCGGCCGCAGCAGTTCGGGCATATCTTCTCCGGCGATCATTATGCGTCGGGCTACTACAGCTACATGTGGTCGGAGGTGATGGATGCGGATGCGTTCGGCGCCTTCGAGGAAGCGCACGACATCTTCGATCCGGCGGTCGCGAAGCGGCTACATGACGACATTTATTCGTCGGGCGGCTCGCGCGATCCGGAAGATGCCTACATTGCCTTCCGCGGACGTAAGCCCGAACCCGACGCGCTGCTGCGCCGCCGCGGTCTGCTCAACGAACCTGAAGCCGCATAGGACCTGATAACGATGCGCCGTCTCATTCAGTGTTTCTTCGCTGTGGCTATGCTGGCAGTCACCGCCGGTGCGGCGCAGGCGCATCCGCATGTCTGGATCGTAGCCAAGAGCGAGTTGATCTACGCCCCCGACGGATCGATCACCGGCATACGTCACGCATGGACCTTCGACGACATGTTCTCGACCTATGCCTTGCAGGGCATCGAGAGCAAGACCAAGGGCGTTTACACCCGCGACGAGCTGAAACCGCTGGCGCAGACCAATGTGGAGTCGCTGAAGGAATACGCCTTCTTTACCTTCGCCAAGGCAGGCGGCGCGGGCAGCCAGAAGAAGGAAAAATTCAACGATCCGATCGACTACTATCTCGAATACAAGGACTCGGCGCTGACGCTGCACTTCACGTTGCCATTCAAGGCGCCGGTCAAGACCCCGGCACTGGCGCTAGAGGTGTTCGATCCGTCCTACTTCATTGATTTTCAGTTGAACGAAAAGGACCCGGTAACGCTCGTCGGCGCCCCGGCGACCTGCAAGCTGTCGGTCCAGCGTCCGACCGACGGCAGCGCGCAGGCGCAGACCATGAACGAGCAGACGTTCCTGAACGGCGACAATTCGAATTATGGCGCGATGTTCGCCAACAAGATCACGGTGGATTGCCCCTGATGGATATCTCTCGTCCCATGCTGAAGCGGCTCGCGATTGCGGGTGCGGTCACGCTCGCCGTCGCGGGTCTTGCCGATGTGCTGTTGCATGCCGCGTGGGCGCAAAATCCCTTCGGCGCTCCGAAGGGAGCCGTTGCCGAGCCGCAGGTCAGCGGCATCATTGGCTGGCTGCTGGCCAAGCAATCCGAATTTTATCTCCAGATGTCGAAGACCATTCGTGCCGCCAAGACCGATGGCAGCGCGGTATGGGCGCTGCTCGGCATTTCCTTCGCCTACGGTGTCTTTCACGCGGCCGGTCCGGGTCACGGCAAGGCCGTGATCTCGTCCTACCTCGTCGCCAACGAGGAGACAGCCAGGCGTGGCATCGTGCTGTCATTCGCCTCCGCCCTGATGCAGGCGTTGATGGCGATTGCCATCGTCGGTATCGGCGCAGCCGTCTTGAATGTGACAGCCGGTCAGATGTGCGGGGCCGAGCGGGTCATCGAAATCGCCAGCTACGGTCTGATCGCGGCGTTCGGCGCGCGGCTGGTCTGGAGCAAAGGCGGCGGGTTTTTCCGCGCGCTGCGGTCATGGCGCGGTGCGCCGTCGCCGCTCGTTCCTGCGATGGCGCATGCGCACGGTCACGATCATGCCCATCACGATCATGGGCATTCTCACGATACGCATGAGCGAGTTCCCCACGATCACGCACATGCCCACCACCATGATCACAACCATCCGGATCATGTTCACGATGAGCACTGCGGTCATTCCCATGGCCCGGAGCCGAGTGCGCTCGCCGGTCCCGGCGGCTGGTCGCGCGGATTGAGCGCCATACTGACGGTCGGCATCCGGCCGTGCTCCGGCGCTATCCTCGTGTTGGTGTTTGCGTTGGCGCAGGGCCTGTTCTGGGCGGGCGTAGCGGCAACGCTGCTGATGGGGCTCGGCACCGCGATCACCGTCTCGGCCATTGCGATCATCGCGGTGTCGGCCAAGGGTCTCGCCAGCCGCATGGCCGCGGGCCGCGATGGCGGCGGCGCGATCCTGCTGCGCGGAATCGAGTTTGGCGCCGCGGCCTTGGTGCTGCTGTTCGGCACCGGCCTGCTGCTGGGATACATTGGCGCGGAACGGGTCACCTGTTTCTGATCCCGGTCGCCTTGACAACATTTCTGCAACGCGCGATGCCAGACCCGTCATGACAGCCGTCATTCCCCTCGATGCACATCGGCCCGCCGCGCAACCGGCGCTGTCACGCGTCGGCGTGCTGCTGGTCAATCTCGGAACACCTGACACAGCCGATGCGAAGGGTGTCCGCGTTTATCTGCGCGAGTTCCTGTCCGATCCGCGCGTGATCGAGAACAACGGATTGATCTGGCAAATCATTCTCAACGGCATTGTGTTGCAGATTCGTCCGGCCAAGAAGGCCAAGGATTATCTGAAGATCTGGAACACCGAAAAAAACGAGTCTCCGCTCAAGACCATTACGCGCGCCCAGGCCGAGAAGCTGGCCGCGTCGATCGCCGATCAGAAGCATGTCGTTGTCGACTGGGGCATGCGCTACGGCAATCCGTCGATCAAGTCGCGGATCGATGCGCTGATGGCGCAGGGCTGTGACCGGATTCTGGTGATGCCGCTCTATCCGCAATATTCTGCGTCGACGTCGGCGACGGTGGTGGACAAGGTTGCCGCCGCACTCAAGGACATGCGTGCTCAGCCGACGGTGCGGTTCACGCCGCCATATTATGACGACCCGGGTTACATCGATGCCCTTGCGGTCTCGATCGAGCGTCATCTGGCGACGTTATCTTACAAGCCTGAGACCATCGTGGCGTCGTTCCACGGCATGCCACAGTCGTACATCGACAAGGGCGACCCCTATCAGGCGCAGTGCGTTGCGACGGTGAATGCGCTGCGCACGCGTATGGGTCTCGACGAGAAGAGTCTAATGCTCACCTTCCAGTCGCGGTTCGGTTATGAGAAATGGCTGCAGCCCTATACCGCCCAGACTGTCGAGCAGCTTGCGAAGGATGGTGTGCGGCGGATTGCCGTTGTAACGCCGGGCTTCGCGGCCGATTGCATTGAAACGCTTGAAGAGATCGTGATGGAAAATGCCGAAATCTTCCGCCATGCCGGCGGCGAGGAATTCTCGGCCATTCCTTGCCTCAACGACAGCGACGAGGGCATGGATGTGATCCGCCAGATCGTGCTGCGCGAGCTGCAAGGCTGGATTTAAGAGGCTGGATCCGAGCGGCCGCGATTTAATCGCCCGGCCCGCCCGTTTCAAGGCGCGACTTGTCCTCTCTTTCGAACCGTATCCCCGCTTAAATCGACCAAGCGACGGAGCGGCTGTCGCGTGCCCGTGCTAGGCTGCCCGCATCTCAGGTCTTGCGCTTCGGGTTTAATTGCAGGGAGTTTTAAATGTCCGGCTTCGATATTTTTGCGATCGCGTTCGTTCTGCTCGTGATCTTCACGCTGTTTGCCGGTGTGAAAACGGTGTCGCAGGGCTACGACTGGACCATCGAACGGTTCGGCAAATACACGCGCACGCTGGGTCCTGGCCTCAACATCATCATTCCCTACTTCGACCGCGTCGGGCGCAAGGTAAACATGATGGAGCAGGTGATCGAGATTCCGCAGCAGGAGGTCATCACCAAGGACAACGCGACCGTCACGGTGGACGGCGTCACCTTCTATCAGGTGTTTGATGCTGCCAAGGCGAGCTACGAGGTATCCAATCTCAATCAGGCCATCGTGACGCTGACCATGACCAACATCCGCTCGGTGATGGGTTCAATGGATCTCGATCAGGTGCTGTCGCATCGCGATGAAATCAACGAGCGGCTGCTGCGCGTGGTCGATGCCGCCGTTTCGCCGTGGGGCGTCAAGGTCAACCGCATCGAGATCAAGGACATTGTGCCGCCGCACGATCTGGTCGAGGCGATGGGCCGGCAAATGAAGGCCGAGCGCGTCAAGCGCGCTGACATTCTTCAGGCTGAGGGTCAGCGCCAGTCCGAAATCCTGCGCGCGGAAGGTGCCAAGCAGTCGCAGATTCTTCAGGCCGAAGGCCGCCGAGAGGCTGCATTCCGTGATGCCGAGGCCCGCGAACGCGCGGCGGAAGCCGAAGCGAAAGCAACGGAGATGGTCAGCAATGCCATCGCCAGCGGCGATGTCGCTTCGCTCAACTATTTCATCGCGGACAAATACATCAAGGCGTTCGGTCAGCTCGCGGAGTCGCCGAACCAGAAGATCATCATGCTGCCGATCGAAGCGACCGGCATGCTCGGGTCGCTTGCTGGCATCGGAGAGATCGCAAAGGCGACCTTCGGCGAAAGTGCAGCGTCAGCCACCGCGGCGGCCCGCCGCCCGCCGACAGTGCCGAACACCAATCCGAAGGCCTGATCGATATGGTCGAGCTTCTGTCGAAACTCGGGAACTGGAACTGGCTGATCATCGGCGTGGTGCTGATGGCAATCGAGACGTTCGCGCCCGGCGTGTTCATGCTGTGGCTCGGCCTCGCAGCCCTGATTGTCGGGCTGCTGTCATTTGGCATCGCGTGGTCGTGGCAGGCGCAGGTCATTGCGTTTGCCGCGCTGTCGATCGCGATGGTGCCGCTGTGGCGATACTACTCGGGACGAAATGCCAGGCCGACCGACAAGCCGTTTCTCAACAGGCGCGCGGAAGGCCTGATCGGCCGCGTCTTCACGCTCGAAAAACCGATCGTGGACGGCATCGGCACGGTGAGGATCGACGATACGGTCTGGCGCGTTTCGGGCCCGGATGCGCCTTCCGGCAGCCGTGTGAAGATCGTCAGCGCCGATGGGGCAAGCCTGAAAGTCGATGCAGCCTAGGTTCAATTGCCGTCATTGCGAGGAACATGGCGGTGAAGTAATCCAGTTTTATCCACAAGATGGATTGCTTCGCTTCGCTCGCAATGATGGGAAGGGATGTTACGCGACGCCTGCACGCAGGATGTCGTGCAGGTGCACGATGCCGACCGGCGTCTTGCCCTCCGTCACGATCAGCGCGGTGATCTTCGATGCGTTGAGAATCTCCAGCGCCTCGCTGGCCAGCAGATCCGGGCTGATGGTCTTCGGATTTCTCGTCATTACCTCGTCGACGCTGGCCGTCATCAGGTCAGGACGCATGTGACGGCGCAAGTCGCCGTCGGTGACGATGCCTGTGATCTCGCCGCGCGCATCGACGATGCCGACACAGCCGAAGCCCTTGGAGGTCATCTCCACCAGCGCCTCGGACATCTTGGTGCCGAGCGGCTTCACCGGCACCGCTTCGGCCTTGTGCATCAGGTCACGCACGAATTTCAGCATGGCACCGAGCTTGCCGGAGGGATGCAGCGCGCTGAAATCGAGCGCCGTGAAGCCACGGCTTTCCAGCAGCGCCACGGCGAGCGCATCGCCAAGCGCGAGTTGCATCAGCGACGATGTGGTCGGGGCGAGATTGTGCGGGCAGGCTTCCCGTGCCTTCGGCAGCGTCAGGACGATGTCGGCAGCCGCGCCCAGCGTCGAATCCGCTTCCGATGTGACCGCGATCAGTCCGATGCGGAAGCGGCGCGAATAGTTGATGAGGTTCTTCAGTTCGGCGGTTTCGCCGGACCATGACAGCGCCATGATGACGTCGTCGGGCGTAATCATGCCGAGATCGCCGTGGCTGGCCTCTGCTGCATGGACGAAGAATGAGGGCGTGCCGGTGGAGGCGAAGGTCGCCGCCATTTTCTTGCCGATGTGGCCGGATTTGCCGAGGCCCGTCACGATCAGACGGCCCTTGGCCTCGCGGACGCGCGCGATGGCGGCATCGAAAGCCGCTCCGAGATCCGACTGCAGGGCGTTCACGAGTGCGGTGATGCCGCTCGCCTCGGCGTCCAGGGTGCGCAGTGCGGACTCGATGGCGGCAGATGCCGCGCGAGTCGCGGAAGGGGTCGCCGTCCGCGGTTTTGAAGTGGCCATGCGTGATTCCGGTTGAAGGGACGGCAGCGCGACGCGCGCGCAATCCGGGACATTTCCTAGCACATTCAAGCTGCTGAGGCGACGCGCCAGGGCCGCCCTCAACGCTCCGTTAACCATAATTGTTTTAACTCTGTTAACGGCGTTCAGCAACGCCGGACGGCGGCGTTTTGGCCGGCAATTGCTTGAAGTTGTTTCGTTTTCCGGCGCGGCCCCAAGTGACTTTCGGGGCCGGGAGAAGAGTGAAAAGTGCAGGGCTCGCAGCAACCTGTCCGGTTGTGGGATCGTCGCTGGCGCGCGTCTGGATGGCGCGTGCTGCCGACGTGCTGCGTGCTGATGCTGTGGAACCCTGCAACGGCCTTGGCGCAGGCGCTGACCCCTGACATGATGAACCCGGCGCAGGGCGGTTTCGCGCCGCCGGACAAGTCGCTGCTTCGCAAGACCGCCGACAACGGGGCCAACGACGGCGCGCCAAAGCCCAGTGTCAGGGCGCCGTCGCGGATCGGCGCAATCCCGACCTACGGTGTTCCACCTGCGTCGGGCGCGTCTGACGTCGGATTCGACTCGCTCAACCGCACCCGCAAGAAACAGAAACTTTATCCCGGCGCACCGAAGCCGAAGATTGTCGGTCCCGGCAATCCGCCGGCCGCCGCCCCGAAAGCTGCAAAGGTCGCGGCGCCGGTTTCGCAGTCGGTTGCCGGCACGTTTCCCGGCCAGCCGCAGCGCCGCCGCCTCAAGGTCGATGACGATCCGTTCGCCAATGTCGGCTTCCACACCGGTACGTTTCTCACCAAGGCCGCAGTCGAACTGTGGGGCGGCTACAACACCAATCCCGGCCGCATGAATACGCCGAAGGGGTCGGGGTTCTACACGGTCGCTCCTGAACTGCTGATTGCGTCCGACTGGGAGCGTCATTCGCTGATCGCCGATCTGCGCGGATCGTTCACCGGTTACGGCACGACGTTTCCGCCGCTCGCCACCGGCCCGTCGCCGGTGCCGACCAACATCGACGCCCCGACGTTCAATGGCAAGGTCGCGGGCCGCATCGACGCGGCGCGCGATACGCGCATCAATACCGAACTGCGCATGCGGGTTTTCACAGACAATCCCGGCTCGCCGAACATTCAGGCCGGTCTTGCGCAATATCCGCTGGCCACGAATATCGGCGGCACCGCAGGTGTCGAACACGATTTCAACCGGTTGACGGTTTCGGTCGCCGGCCTCGCGGACCGAACGATCTATCAGCAGTCGAAGCTCACCGACGGCTCGACCTTCACCAACGACGACCGCAACTTCAACCAGTTCGGCGGACTCGGGCGCGTCAGCTACGATCTGATGCCGGGCCTCAAGCCGTTCGGCGAGTTCTCCGCCGACACGCGTCTTCACGACGTGAAGTCCGATCGCTCCGGCTATCAGCGCGATTCCACCGGCGGTTACGTGAAGGCCGGCACATCATTCGAGTTTTCGCGGCTGCTGACCGGCGAAGCCGCCATCGGCTATTCACGGCGCAGCTATCAGGATCCGCGCCTCAGCGACATGAAGGGCCTGCTGACCAGCGCATCGCTGATCTGGACCGCGACCGGGCTGACCACGGTGCGTTTCGATGCGACATCCTCGATCGATGAGACCACGCTGCCTGGCGTCTCCGGCGTAATTTCCCGCGATTACTCGCTCCAGGTCGATCACGCGTTTCGCCGCTGGCTGATCGGCACCGCCAAGGTTGGCACCGGTACGTCGGACTACGATGGCACGCGCTTCGACCGGCGCTACTTCGTGGAAGGCGATCTGGTCTACAAGCTGTCGCGTACGTTCCAGATCAAGGGACAGGTGCGGCACGACTGGCTGAACAGTTCGGCTAACGGTGCAAGCTCCGCCGCGACCGTCGTGATGCTCGGTATCCGCGTGCAGCGATAGCGACACGCGCCATCGCATACTGCCCGGTCCAATCGTATCCAATCCGGAAATATGTCGTTAACTCCGAACGATATGAAACCGATCATTTAAAGACCGCCGCAACGAATTGGGCGCATTCAGGCACGCTTGGGGACAAGTGTGCGATGTGGTTTCGACGGCCAAAAGATCAGGCGACCCGACCGGGGCGGATATCGGCAAAGCTGCTGATACTGTGCTCGGTTGCGACGATCGCCGGCTTTTCCGCGGTTTGCGGCAGCGTCATGCTGGACATGCGCCGCGGCGAACAGGCGCTGGCGCTGCGGTCCATGGAAAACCTCGCCACAACGATCGATTCTGACATCAGCCGCAACATCGAACTCTACGATCTGTCGCTCCGCAATGTCGCGAGCAACATGATCGAACCGGAGCTTGCCGGTGTCAGCAAGCGGTTGCTCAATCTTATTCTGTTCGACCACGCGGCCACCGCGAAACACTTTGGCGCCATCCAGGTGTTCGACGCCGCGGGGAAACTTATCCACGATTCGGCGACCTACGATCCGAAGCCGGAAAATCGCGCCGACGAGGACTATTTTACGGTGCACCGGGACAATCCCAACGCCGGTCTGTTCATCGGCCGGCCAGGTCTGCATCGCGGTGCTTACGCAATCGTTCTCAGCCGCCGGATCATAGGCAAGGACGGTGCCTTTCTCGGCGTGGTTGTGGGCTCCTTGCGGTTCAGCTACTTCCACGACCTGTTCGAGCGCCTCAGCCTTGCAGCGGACGATGTTATCAGCGTGATCCGGCGGGATGGCGTGGTGATCATGAGGACGCCATTCGATCTGGATGTGATCGGCAGGGACCTGAGCCAGAGTCCCGGTGTCAAACGCGTCCTTGTGGAACAGAGCGGATCGTTTGAAGGGTCCGGCGCGATCGATCCGATCAAGCGTCTCTATGTGTGGCGCGACAGCAGCCATCCATTGATCGTTATCGTCGGCAAATCCTGGACTGACATCTTCGCCATCTGGCGCAGCCAGGCGCTGCGGGTCGGCGGGATCATGCTGGCGCTGATTGCGTTTGTTGCCGGTGCGACGATGATCCTCGTGCGTGAAATCAAGCGGCGCGGGCGCGCCGAGGACAGGCTGGCAGAACTTGCGATCACCGATGCGCTGACCGGCCTCAGGAACCGCCGCAAGTTCAATCAGGTCATCGAACGGGAGTGGTCCCGGGCGCAGCGGCGTCAGGAGCCGCTCGCACTTCTCATGATCGATGCCGATCACTTCAAGACCTACAACGACATGTTCGGCCATCAGGCCGGCGATCAGGTGCTGGTCCGGATTGCGGCCAGCATCGCCGGCGCGGTCCGGCGTACGGGGGATTGCGCTGCGCGCTACGGCGGCGAGGAATTCGCGGTGTTGCTGCCGGGCCTTTCCACGGACGCGGCGTTTGCCGTCGGGGAAAGTATCCGCACCAAGGTGGAAATGCTGTCCGCCGACAAATGGGCCACCACCGTCAGCATCGGGGTCACCAGTCTCGTGCCGAGCGCATCGCTGCAGCCGGCGGATCTGATTGAGGCTGCAGATAAGGCGCTTTATGAGGCCAAGTCGCGCGGGCGCAATCAGTCCGTGCCCGCGCCCCGAGGGCACCTGTCGCGCGTTGCGTGACGCGCCTGGGCCTTGCTCAATCAAGCAGTGTGTAAACCGGCCGCGCTCTTGACAGTTTCAACAGACAAAGAACAAATAGAGAACATAAAATCAGACCGCGACTCGCCGGGCGATGTGTCCGGTGTGGCGGAATCTCTGCCAGCATCGGAGAGCCATCATGTTCACACCGGCCACACAGACCGACATCGAGCGCTACGATCGCGCCGTCGACAGTGCGATCGCGACCTGCGGCGGCGATCTGCGCGGCGCGCTCAAGGCGCTGATCATCGCCAATGAATATCTGGAGGAGGAGTTACGGCAGGTGCTGGATGCGGTGTCTGCGCACGCCGTGACCGCGATGCCGCGTAGGGATGTGGCTTAGTAAGGCTCCGGCAGACAACGAGGGAGCTATCCAAGATTATGATGTCGTCCCCGCGAAAGCGGGGAGCCATAATCACTGAGCTTTCCATTTGCGAGAGATGCCTGAGCGATCATCCCGCCATCATCTCGGCATTTGATGGTTATGGGTCCCCGCTTTCGCGGGGACGACACCGAAAATTGGTCAGGCCTCGCGCATCAAGGTCTGATTTGGCATACGGGTACCGCGCATGTGCGCGCGAGACGCGCCTACTTCATCAGCTCCTTCGCCAGCGCCATGTACATCGGCAGCGAGACCGGATCGTTGGCGGCGTTGGCTGCCATCGGGTGCGAGGCGTAGCGGGCGATCACCATCTCCGCGGTCGGATCGACATAGATGCTCTGGCCGTAGATACCGCGCGCGGTATAGGCGTTATGCTCGTTGTGGGTGATCCACCACATGTCGCGATAGGACCAGCCTTTCAGCAGCGTGTAACCGGCCTTGGCAAAGTCGTCCTTCTTGCCGCCCTGGGTGATGTCGGCGACGGCGGCTTCCGGAATGACCTGCTGGCCGTTGAACTTGCCCTTGTTGCGCATCATCTCGCCAAAGCGCGCGAGATCGCGCAGCGCGGTGTTGTAGCCGCCGCCGCCGGATTCGGTGCCGATGCTGTCGACCATGAAGTAACCGTCCTGCTCCGCCCCGAGCTTCGACCAGATCTCCGAGGACAGCAGTGCGGCCAGCGACTGCCCGGAGGCACGCTTGACGATCCAGGCAAGAACTTCGGCGTTCGCCGTCTTGTAAGCGAAGGCCTGTCCGTGCTCGCCTTCCTTGTTCAGCTTGACGAGGAAGTCGTAGAAACTGCGCGGCCCCTGATAACCGGGCGCAATCGGCATCATGCCGCCGGCGCGGGCGTAGTCGAACACCTCGGCGTTCGGATCGGAATAGTTCTCCGAGAACTTCACGCCAATGGTCATGTCCATCACCTGGCGCACGGTGGCATCGCCATAGGCCGTGTCCTTCAATTCGGGCACATACTTCGTGACGGGGGCCGCGGGATCGAGCTTGCCGTTGGCCGCGAGCACCGCCGCCAGCGTGCCGACGAACGACTTCGTCACCGAGAAGGCGATATGCGGCAGTTGCGGGCTGCCTTCACCGAAATATTTTTCATAGATGATCTTGCCCTTGTGCAGCACGACGATGCCGTCGGTATAGGTCAGTTGCATCGCGTCGTTAAAGGTGATCGCCTTGCCGTCCATCGTCGTGATGGCGACGGCGCCGAGATCCTTTTCGGCGCGCGGCAGCGGCACGACGGGTCCTTCGCCGCGCGAGACGGCGGCGGTCGGCACCAGTTCGCGGAAGTGACTGAACGACCAGCGTGTGTTCGGGAAACGTGACGACGAGCCATCGATGAAGCGGATGGTCTTGTCTGGCGGGGGCGGAAAGCCCTGCATCAGGCCGAGCGTTTTTGGATCGGTCTGCGCCGCCGTCGGAAGCGGCTGGGCGGTTTGCGCGTTCAGTGCCGTCGAAGACAGCGTGCCTGCTCCCGTGAGCGCGAGCAGGGCGGCGGCATATCGTGCGGCATGCGTGCAGATGGTCATGGCGTTTCCCCGGCAGTTATTCTTGTTGGCGGCGAAGCCTAACCGAGCGCCCGATCGCAAACCACATCTATTGCAGGAGTTTATGCAACAAAAAAACCGCGAGACGAATGTCTCGCGGTTGGTCGTGATCGCTCGGACGAAAAACTTACGGGCAGGGATAGCGGTTGCCGTCGTTGTTCAGATAGGTGCCCGATGCGGGATCGTAGGAGCGGTAGCGCTGCGCGCAGTAGGCCGCATTCTGCTGGGCCTGCGCCTGCGACGAGGCAATGGCGCCGCCGATGATCGCACCCGCGGCGAGGCCGATGCCGACGCCTGCCGCCGTGCTGCCGTAGCCGCGCCGATAGTAGCCGCCGCGATAGCCATAACGGGGACCGTAGCCGTAACGCGGGCCGTAGCCACGGCGAATCGGATAGTACTGAACGTTCTCAACGTGGCCTGAGGCCGCGCCGGACAGCATCGTGTTGTTCATCAGCGGCGCCGCGGTTGCGGGCTGCGCGGCGGCGAGGGCTGCTGAACCGGCAAGAAGTGCGGCTGCGAGAAGTTTTGTTGTTCGCATGTATTTTCCTTCAATGCGCGTAAGGAGGTGAGGTGGAGGTTTGAAATGCGACGTCGCGAGGCGGAGTGTCGCTGGGCATGTCAAAGGTAACCCCTTGCGGAGCAAAAGGTTCCGTATCATTGCACCTCAACCGCGATTGCCGGACAAAAGTCCGTGTGCTCTGCGCGGACGCGATTATTCTTCCTGTTCGCGAATCCGGCGGCGGTCTTTCACCACGCCGATGGTCACGCCCATGCGTTCGACCTTCGCGATCACTTTCCCCGCCAGAATGCGGTCGCAATTCATGTGCGTTGGTGCAATGTAGAAATCCGCCAGCCGCCAGTCATACATCTTGATCCATTGCAGATTGGGCCGCGCGTATTCTTCATAAGAGACACGCTCGCCGCAGACGGCGACACGATACGGTTTGGTCTGAGCGGTCGCGGGCTCGGTGCGGTCGAGGAAATCGTGCAGTTCCTCGACAGCCTCCGGCATGCTGTTGACCCAGTAATCGGTGACGAAGCGCCGGGAGGCGCCTTCGAGCCCGCCCACAAGCTGGTTGTAATAGAGATACTCGTAGGGATGCAGGTGATAGAGCTTGCCCGCCGTCCACGTGTAGCAGGTGGCGACAACCGCGAGCCAGACGATCAGGACATTGCGATGCAGGCGCGCAAGTGCGCCGATCGAGGCGCTGAGGCCGACGCCAGCAAGAATTGCGATCGGCGGAAACACGAACAGGAAATGGCGGCAGCCGTCGAATGCGGGTCCTTCGACGACGACCTGACACGCCACCGGGAAGATCGCGGCGAATGCGATCAGGCCAAGTTCGCGGCGCGGTACGCCGCTGATGCCGCCAAGGCGCGCCGGCAGGGCGATCAGCACCAGCGAGAGCAGCGTTGCGCCGAGCGTCAGCAGCGGCAGCCGGATCGCGATATAGGTCGGCACGTAGGCGCGCGGCACGTCGGCCATCTCGTAGACCTTGCCGAACAGGATCGTGCGGATGTGATAGTGAAACTCGCTGAATGAAAGCAGTCCGCGCACCGGATTAAGCGGCGACAGCGCCGCCCACGGCCATGCCGCGATCATGATGAGATATGCAATCACCAGCGCCGGCAGGAACCACAGTGCCGAGCGCATCGCGAACCGTGCGCGCTCATGCCAGTGCCCGATCACCGGACGCGGCAGATTGATCAGGACCGCGAGGGCGAGATATCCGATCAGCAGCAGGCTGAGCGACCTGATGCCGAGCGCGGCGCCGGTCATCACGCCGAACCCGATCACATCGCGCATGCGCGGTGTCGGCAGGTTTCGGCTGGCGCGGATCAGGAAATACAGCGCACCGGCCATGAAGGCGGCGAGCGGAATGCCCTTGGTGTGGTTGTACATCGCGCCGTACCACGATCCGCACAGCGCCAGCACCACGATGGTGAAGAAGGCGGCGCGCGGGTTCGCGATCAGCCGCGCGGTGGCAGCGGCGGCGCCGATTCCGCCAATCCCGATCAGCGCGCACAACAGGTGACGCAGTTCGTACTGATCGACGGGAATGATGTAGCTCAGGCCAAGGCTGAGAATGTCGAACAGCCCGCCGTAGAGATAAAGGTTGTCGAGCTTGAACAGCGACAGATCGGTGAAGCCGCTCTTGTAATAGGCGATGATCAGTTCGCCGTAGCGATGCTGGACGCCCTCGTCATTGGAGATCGCGTAATCCTGGAAGGTCCACAGCGCGATGACGACAAGCGCGGCCAGCGAGACGCAGGAGGCGAGATCGTAGGGATTGCACTGGCTGAGCCAGCGGACGCACCGCGTCAGCAGGTTGCCGGAGGCGGAACCCGCGAGATTGCGGCCGGAGATTTCCAGCTCGCCACTTACGGAATCGGTCATCCCCCTGCGGTCCTCAGCCTGCGCGCGCCGTGCCCCCACGGCGAAGCCGGCATCTGCGGCCAGCTTGGGGTTGACCATAGGTGCTAATGATAGGACGGCTCAAGAAAATTGCGTTTTGCGATGCGGAAACCGGCGTCGGCAAAAAGTATCAGACAACCACCGTTAACCGTTTCGCGGCGCGGGTGATGCCGGTGTAGAGCCAGCGGGCGCGGCTGTCCTGGAAGGCGAAGCTTTCGTCGAACAGCACAACATCGTTCCACTGCGAGCCTTGGGATTTGTGCACGGTCAGCACATAGCCGTAATCGAACTCGTCGTAGGGCCGGCGCTGCTCCCATGGAATGTCCTCGATGCCGCCGCTGAAACAGTCCTGCCGCACCGACACCTTTGTGACCTTCGCGCCGAATTCCTCGTCCGGCGACAGCCGCATGGTGAGGATTTTCGACTTTGACGGCGTGCGCGACTTCACCCGCCACAGCCCGCCGTTGAACAGCGCCTTCTTGCGGTTGTTGCGCAGGCAGACCAGCTTGTCGCCGGCCACCGGCAACGGATCCTCGATGCCTTGTTTCTGACGGACGCGCATATTGTAGGCACGGCGGGTGTTGTTGCGCCCGACCAGAACCTGATCCGCCGCCATCACGCGATCCGGATCGAGTGCGTCGCGCCGTACCACTTCGCTTTCGCCGAAGGTGCCGAGGTCGAGCTGACGCCCTTCGCGGACCGCCATCGACATCCGCACGATCGGGTCGTCCTGCGCCTGACGGTGAACTTCGGTCAGCATTGCGTCCGGCTCGGCATCGGTGAAAAAGCCGCCGCCCTGGATCGGCGGCAACTGCGCCGGATCGCCCAGCACCAGCAGCGGGCAATCGAACGACATCAGGTCGCGGCCGAGTTCTGCGTCGACCATCGAGCATTCGTCGATCACGATCAGCTTGGCCTTGGAGGCGGGCGCATCATCCCACAATTCAAAGCTCGGCTGCTCCTCGCCGGATTCGCGGGTGCGGTAGATCAGCGAATGAATGGTGGAGGCATTGTCGCAACCCTTGTTGCGCATCACCAGCGCGGCTTTCCCGGTGAACGCTGCGTATTTCACATTGCCGTTGACGCCGTCGGCGATATGCCGCGCCAGGGTGGTCTTGCCGGTGCCGGCAAAGCCGAACAGCCGGAACACCGGCGGCGTGCCGTTCTTGCCCGGCCTGGCCTTGAGCCAGTCGGCGACGGCGCGAAGCGCCTGATCCTGATGCGGCGTGAAGGAGGTCATCGTGATGTGCTGGATACTTCAAATAAGATGAACCGCAAGCGGATAAGCTGCCGCAAGCGGGGCCTAGGTGCATACCTGACTCGCGGCATTTATGATGATAAATAATAAGGCGTTTCGTGACGAAACATCCGTCGCCATCGCAGCCGCTTCCCATATATGGTTCGGCCTGACAATCCCAATCAACCCGGTGCGCCATGGAACGGCTTTTTCTTCAGATTGCCACCGCTTTCAGCGCACTGGTGTTGCTCGGGCTGGGTCTGTGCGGGGTGATCCTCGGCGTGCAGTTCATGCACGGTGTAGGCACCATCACCGTCGACAATTACTTCAGGCTGCTCTCGGGCATGATGGCCGGAATGGGCCTCGTGCTTCTGGCCTCGATCCCTCATGTCGAGCGCTACCGCGAACGGTTCGGGATTCTGACGCTGATGATCGTCCTGGGTGGTCTGGCGGAACTCTACTCGGTGGTGCTTCACGGTATTCCGAGCATCGGGACGATGTTCGGCATGTTCATGACACTCATCTACGCGCCGCTGCTGTGGCTGCTGCAACGGCACGTCGCCAAACGCGCCACTCTGGATGCACACTGACAGCCGCCCAGCGATGGTGAAAATCCTCAAGCGCGTGTTTGTCGGACTCGTTGTCGCCTTTGTCGCGATCGTGTTGGGCCTGTTCGCCTACAATTTCTATCTCCGCTCGACGGCGGGTGACGATCCTGCGCCGCCGGTGATCTATGAGCGCTCCAACCGGCCGTCGCGCGCCTGACCGTGCGTCGGCGATGCCGGTTGCCTCATCGCGGATCGTTTCTGTAAGTTGGCGTCATATGACCGGTGCAAATCCGGCCATGAGGGTGCCCCTCATGCAAAACAACAACAAACGGGGAGACGCCGTCATGAGTTCAGGTTCGTTCGATTTCACGCCGCTGCTGGCCAAGGGACTGCCGCCTGCGGCGGCGAAATGGAACGGCTTCCCCCGATACAATTTCGTCGGCGGCAACAATGACGCCGATCAGGTGCCGGTAGACCGGCTGCTGGCGGCATCGACGGCCGTGCTGACGCGGGAAGGCGCAACGCTCGCCACCTACGGTCTCAACAGCGGCCCGCTCGGCTATCGTCCGCTGCGTGAATTCCTTGTCGGCAAGCTGAAGCGCGATGCGGGCATTACCTGCACCGCCGATGAAATCCTCATCACGTCGGGCTCGCTGCAAGGTCTCGATCTGGTCAACGCGCTTCTCACATCGCCGGGCGACACTGTGCTGATCGAGCAGGAGTGTTACCAGGGATCGATCACGCGGCTGGTCCGGCGCGGCGTCAACATCGTGGGCATTCCGCTCGATGACGGCGGCATGCGGATTGATGCGGTCGCATCCGCGCTCGCAGACCTCAAGAGCAAAGGCATCCGGCCGAAATACATCTACACCATCCCGACGGTGCAGAATCCCACCGGCACCATCATGAGCCAGCAGCGCCGCGCCGAGCTGCTCAAATTGTCGGAAGAGTATGGCGTGCCGATCTTTGAGGACGATTGCTACGCTGACCTGATCTGGAGCGGCCAGCGTCCGCCTGCGCTGTACGCCATGAGCAACGCTGGAGGAGTCATTTACATCGGGTCGTTTTCCAAGTCGGTCGCGCCTGCGCTGCGCGTCGGCTACATCGTGGCGCCATGGGAAGTGCTGTCGCGTATCCTGCCGATCAAGACCGACGCGGGCTCCGGCGCGCTGGAGCAGATGGTGCTGGCGGAATTCTGCACCGCGCATTTCAACGACCATGTGCCGAAACTGGCGCGGGGCCTGCGCGTCAAGCTGGAAGCGATGATGGAGGCGCTGGCCGAGCAGTTCGGCACCGCTGCCGAGTTCGACGATCCGCCGGGCGGAATCTTTCTCTGGGTCAAGCTGCCCGATAACGTTGATACCATGAAGCTTTATCAGGCCGCGCTGGCGTCGGGCATCGCGATCAATCCCGGCACCGAGTGGTCGGTCAATGCCGGTCACAGCAGAAGCCGGCTGCGGCTGTGTTTCGCCAGTCCGTCGGTGCAGGACATCCGCGACGGCGTTGCCGCGCTGGCCGAGGTCTGCCGCAAGGAGTTCGGCGTGCCCAGCCGCAGCGCGAACGTGGAACGGGACAGAGGCTAGCCATCATGATGCAGAAGGTCCTGATCGGCCTGATCGCCACCATCGGCTCATTTCTCGCGTTGATCCTGTTGCAGCCGTCCGAATATCGGGTCTCGCGCACCACGGTCATGTCCGCGCCCGCGCCGGATGTTTTCGCGCAGATCGACGACCTGCGCCGCTGGCAGGCGTGGTCGCCCTGGGCCAAGCGTGATCCGAAGGCGAAAGTGTCGTTCGACGGACCCGCCAGTGGCAAGGGCGCGATGTTCGCATGGTCGGGCAACAACGAGGTGGGCGAGGGCCGCATGACGCTGACGGAAAGTCAGTCCGGCGAGCATGTGAAGATCAAGACGGATTTCGTGAAACCGTTCGTCGGCACCAGCTATTCGGACTTTTCATTGAAGCCGGAAGGTGGTGCTACGTCCGTGTCCTGGACGATCTCCGGCCAGAACGATTTCATCGCCAAGGCGATTTGCATGTTCGTCAGCATGGACAAGGTGTTGGGCGGTGAGATGGAAAAGGGACTGGCCAGCATGAAGCAACTGGTGGAAGCGGACACAAAAAAGCCGACGCAGAAATAGGCCCGCGCCGGCTCAATTCTTTCAGTTGTGATCAGGCTGCGGCCACGCCGCGCAGTTCGCCGGAGCCCGGCGGTGGAATCGGCTGACCGTCGTCGGCGTACTCGTTGAGCTTGTTGCGCAGCGTGCGGATCGAGATGCCGAGAATGTTCGCGGCATGGGTGCGGTTTCCGAGGCAGTGCTTCAGCGTCTCGAGGATCAGGTCGCGTTCGACATCGGCCACGGTGCGGCCGACCAGCGCGCGGGTCACCTGTTCGGCGGCGAAGGTTGCATGCGCCACCGCGGGCGGCGTCTTCGCCGTGTCGAGACGGTCGCCGTCCGGCGAAATGATCGCGTCCGGTCCGATCTCGTCGCCGCTGGCCATCAGCACCGCGCGGTGCATGGTGTTTTCCAGCTCACGGACGTTGCCTTGCCAGCGATTGGTGGTCAGCACGCGGCGCGCTTCCGCCGAAATCGGCCGCAGCGGCACGCCATTGGCGTCGGCATACTTCTTGGCGAAATGTTGCGCCAGTTCGAGAATGTCGGCGGGGCGGTCACGCAGCGCCGGAATTTTCAGGTTCACGACGTTGAGCCGGAACAGCAGGTCCTCGCGGAATTTGCCTTCCTTGACGGCGTCGGCGAGATTGCGGTTCGAGGTTGCGATGATGCGGATGTCCACCGGCACCGGACGGGTGCCGCCAACGCGGTCAATGACGCGCTCCTGAATCGCACGCAGCAGCTTCGACTGCAGGCGGACGTCCATTTCCGAGACTTCGTCGAGCAGCAGCGTGCCGCCGGTGGCTTCCTCGAACTTGCCGATGCGCCGTGCGATGGCGCCGGTGAACGAGCCCTTCTCGTGGCCGAACAGTTCGGATTCGAGAAGATGCTCCGGGATCGCGGCGCAGTTGATCGAGATGAACGGCTTCTTGGCGCGGTTGGAGCGGGTGTGAACATAGCGTGCCAGCACTTCCTTGCCGGTGCCGGATTCGCCGGTGATCATCACTGATGCATCAGAGCCTGCGATCTGCTGTGCCAGCTTTACAACTTTGGCCATGGCGTCGTCGCGATAGATCAGGTCGCGCGAGTCGTTGGCGACGGCGGCGAGCACGGCGGCGATCAGCTCCGGATCGGGCGGCAGCGGGATGTATTCCTTCGCGCCGGCATGGATGGCGGCGACCGCGGCCCGCGCATCGGTGGTGATGCCGCAGGCGACGATCGGAACATGGATGTGTTCGGCTTCCAGCCGGATCACGAGATCGCGGATGTCGAGGGCGACATCGACCAGCAGCAGGTCGGCGCCCTTGCCGCCGCGCACCACACGCATCGCCTGTTCACTGTCCTCGGCGTGGGTCACCGTCGCGCCATTGTCCATGGCGATCTTGGTGGCGGTGGTAAGCTGGCCCTTGAGTGTGCCAACGATGAGAAGCCGCATGGTGGTCTCCTGTTATTAAACCTTGCAAGTGGTTCGGGCCATTTTCGGCCTCGACTTGTTCAAACGGTCAGGCGCGTTCCGCCTTGATGATTTCAGTCATGGTGACGCCGAGCTTGTCCTCGACGAGAACGACTTCGCCGCGCGCGACCAGCCGGTTGTTGACGTAGATGTCGATGGATTCGCCGACGCGGCGGTCCAGTTCGAGCACGGTGCCGGGGCCGAGCCGCAGCAGATCGGCGACGTCCATCTTGGAGCGGCCGAGGACCGCCGAGACCTGAACCGGAACGTCGAACACCGCCTCGAGATCGGCGGCAATTCGCCCGACATGATCGTCGTCGTCGTAATAGTTCTGATCATTGGCGACCGGCGTATCGGCGGCGTTGAGATCGGGAAGCGGGACGGTGCTGTCTGTGTCGCTCATGGTCGGTCCTCATGGCCGGGAAGCCCGGCCTGATTGCGGGACGCGAGATAGCGCCCCACGAGTTCATTGATCTTCGCATCGATGGTGGCGCGATCTAGGGTCACGCCGCCGTCGGCCCATTCGATCTTGCAGTCGCCGCTGGCGATGTCCGGCTCGGCCAGGATCACGAGCTTTCCTTCGAAGCCGTTGCGCTTCGCCAGTTGTTCGATCTGCGCGCGCGCGGCGTCATACAGCGAGTCGTTGATCCTCACCACGATATGAGGGGTTGCGGTCAGATGACGGAAGCAGTCGCTGACCAGCGCCATGACCTCGGTGAGCGGCTCGGCAGCGATCATCTCCGCGCACAGCTTGCGGGCGACCGAGAGCGCGACATCGACAGCTTCGGTCTCCATCCGCTCCTCGATGGTCGAGAAGCGGCCGGCGATGGCCCTGATCGAAATTCCGATTTCCTCGAGCGCCAGCGCCGCGCGCCGGTCGCTCTCCGCCTTGGCTTCATTCCGCGCGGCGTCGAAACCGGCGCGATAGGCCCGTGCTTCCGCTTCCGCGATCTGCTGTGCAACCTCGACGGCGGTTGCGGCGCGCTCCTTGGCGACGTCCGGCGCCGCGAAGTCGAGATCGAACAGGAATTTTGCGGGTGCGCCCATCAGTACACCAACTCGTCGTCAGCACGGTTTTTCTGCAGCATGATTTCGCCCTTGGCCGCGAGGTCCTTGGCGAGATTGACCAGTAGCGCCTGCGCCTCGTCGACATCGCGCAGCCGCACCGGACCGGCCGCGGCCATGTCGTCCTGCAGCATCTTGGCGGCGCGGCTCGACATGTTGCCCATGAAGAAGTCGCGCACGGTCTCGTTGGCGCCCTTCAGCGCGATACCGAGCTTGTCCTTGTCGACATGGCGCATCAGGGTCTGGGCCGATCCGGCATCGAGCTTGACGAGGTCGTCGAATGTGAACATCAGCGCCTTGATGCGCTCGGCGGCCTCGCGATTGTCCTCTTCGAGCGAGGTGATGAAGCGGGTCTCGGTCTGGCGGTCGAAATTGTTGAAGATTTCCGCCATCACCTCATGGGCGTCGCGGCGGCGGGTCTGCGACAGGTTCGACATGAACTCGACACGCAGGGTCTGCTCGACGCGCTCGATGACTTCCTTCTGTACCGCTTCCATCTTCAGCATGCGGTTGACGACGTCGAGCGCCATGTCCTCGGGCAGGATCGCCAGCACGCGCGCAGCATGCTCGGGCTTCAGCTTGGACAGCACGACGGCGATGGTCTGCGGGTATTCGTTCTTGAGGTAGTTGGCGAGAACCTCTTCCTGCACGTTGGAGAGCTTCTCCCACATGTTGCGGCCGGCGGGACCGCGGATTTCATCCATGATGCCGTTGACCCGGTCGGAAGGCAGGTACTGCTGCAACAACCGCTCGGTGGCGTCAAAATTGCCCATCAGCGCGCCGGAGGCCGACATCCGCGAGACGAATTCCAGCATCAGGTCTTCGACCACGTCGGCTTCGACGGTGCCCAGCGAGGACATCACCAGGGACAGCTCGCGCACCTCGTCGTCATCCAGCATCGACCAGATCTTGCCGCCGTACTGTTCGCCCAGCGCCAGCATCATGATGGCGGCGCGCTTCGGCCCGGACATCGGCGTGGTCTTGGCGCGGCCTTTCTGGCGGCTGGCCAGGGTGGCGACGACGCCAGCGATGTCGTTGGTGTTCTGGGCGTTGTTGTTGGTGAGCGCGGGTGCGTTTGCCATGTCGGATCAGGCCGGTTCTGAAAGCCACTGACGAATGATCGAAGCTGTTTCGTTCGGGTTGCGGTCGGCGAGTTCGCCGACGCGGTGCACGGACTGGGCGTGCACCTGGCCCTGGACCTGCGCGACGTCGATCATCTGCGCGGTCGCATTGTTGGCGATCTGCGGCTGCGGATGGGTCGGGGCCGGCGTGGTTTCAGGCAGGGCCGGAAGCGGAGCGGGGTTGGCTGCGGCATCTGCCGCGAGCACGCGCTTGAGCAGCGGGCGCACCACCATGAACACCACGATGATGCCGAGCACGAACATCACGCCCAGTTCGACGAAGTACATGATGTCGTCCTTGGTGAACTGGAACATGCCGAGCAGGCCCTTCGGCGTCTCGGCCGGGATCACCGACGGCACTTCGGCAAAGCGCAGGTTCACGATCTCGACCTGGTCGCCGCGCTTCTGGTCGAAGCCGATCGCGGAGCGGACCAGTGCGGCGATGCGGTCGAGGTCTTCCTTGGCGCGGGCGGCATAGACGATCTCGCCCTTGTCGTTCTTGGTGTAGCTGCCATCGACCAGCACCGCGACCGAGATGCGGTTGACGCGGCCGGCTTCGGTCACTTCGGTCTTGGTGACGCGGGAAATCTCGTAGTTGTTGATTTCCTCGCTCTTCTTGCTTTGGTCCTTCGGGGTGGCGCCGCCGCCCTGTCCCTGTGCACCGGGCAGTTCGTTGTTGACGGTGACCTGGCTGTCATTGGCATTGGCGGTTGCGGAGGATTCTTCGCGGGACTGGCTGGAGCGCAGCACCCGGCCCTCGGGGTCGAACTTGTCTGAGGTCTGGGTGACCTTGTTGTAGTCGAAGTCCGCGGTGAGCTGGACACGGGCCCGTCCTGAGCCGACCACCGAGGAAACGATGGCCTCGACCTGGTCGCGCATGCGCTTCTCGAACGAGGCGCGGCGCTCGTCGCCGCCGCCATCGGCCGCGCCGTCGCCGGCGGCGCCGTTGGCCAGCAACTGACCGGATTCGTCGACAATGGAAACGCGCTGCGCCTTCATGCCGTTGACCGCGGAGGCGACGATATGGCGGATGGCGCGGACCTGTTGCGGTTCGAGCGCGCCGCGGACCCGCAGCACGATCGAGGCCGACGGCTCGGGGGTTTCGCGGGAGAACAGCGGCCGCTCAGGCAGCACCAGATGCACGCGCGCGGCCTGGATCCGGTCGATCGCCTTGATGGTGCGGGCCAGTTCGCCCTCGAGTGCGCGCAGGTGGTTGATGTTCTGGACGAAGCTGGTGGACCCGAGGGCGTCGGACTTGTCGAAAATCTCGTAACCTATGCCGCCGCCCTTGGGCAGGCCGCCTTCGGCCAGCTTCATGCGCAGCCGGGTGATCTTGTCCTTCGGCACCTGAATCACGGCGCCGTCGTTCTTCATCTCGTAGGGAATGCCCTGGCGTTCCAGATCCTTGATGATCGCCGAGGAGTCTTCATAGGTGAGGTCGGTGAAGAGGGTGGCCATCGGCGGCGTGGTGACGCGCATGATGACAAAGCCGAAGAAACCGACCAGAGCCAGCGTTACGGCGGCCATTGCCGCCATCCGCGCCGCGCCCAGACCTTTCAGGAAGGAGAACAGACCCTGCAACGAACCAGCCCCACAGATTCGGTGCCACTCACCGACTGGGCAGAATTTGCCTATCTATGGTTTCCATATGGTTAACGAGGGTTAACGGGTGAGGAGAAAAAGCGGAAATGCCAAAAACCGGCTTCCCACGAGGAGGCCGGTTTTCAGAAAATTGCGATGAAATGGTGTAGGAAGCTTACTGGCGGTATTGCTGGATGCGGGTGGTGCGCAATCCGGCCAGACCGTGCTGATCGATCGAGAACTGCCAGGACAGGAATTCGTCAACCGTCAGGGTATAACGGCTGCAGGCTTCCTCGAGGGAGAGGAGGCCCCCGCGAACCGCGGCCACAACCTCGGCCTTACGGCGGATAACCCACCGTTTGGTACCGGGCGCGGGAAGATCCGCGATCGTCAGCGGACTGCCATCGGGCCCGATGACGTACTTCACCCTCGGGCGGTGGGGTTCTGTCATGGTGTACTCACAAACTCGAAACAACTGAACTCGTGGGAACACGCTACCCCCGGCGGCTTAAAATTTACCTAAACCCAAGCCTCCAATACGATTCTCCTTCGATCTGCCCAAAACGGGACAGGCCGGTTCCGTGAAGAACCAGCCTGCGGGACGTGAAATGTCTGGGTCGGGATCGCGCCGTGTCAGCGGATCGTCATATCGTCAGCTCGATGCGGTGCCCTTCACGACACGCTTGATCTGATCGACCGTGTAGTTCTTGCCGCCGATCGACAGCAGCGCCGGGCTTGCGGTGAGGTCGACGGAATCAACGGTACCTTGAACCTCGGTCGAGATCGCGACGTCCTTGCCGTTGCTGTCCTTGGCCGTGACCGTCATCTTGTAGTCACCGACCGGCCACTTGGTGCCGTCGTTGCCCTTGCCATCCCAGACGAAGCTGGAATTTCCGGAGCCGATGGCGAAGCTGCCGGTGTAGGCGGTCTGGCCCGCTGAGTTGGTGATGGTGATGGTCGCGCTCGAATTCTGCGGCGCGCTGAAATTCCAGGTCGCGTTGCCGTCGAAATGCGCGGTGCTGCCGTCGACGGCCACGGTCTGGCCGACGAACACCAGCGCCTGCGTCGACTGTGCGCTCTGTTCGATCTTGACCAGCGATTCAAGCTGGCTGTTCGACTTCAACTGCTGTTCGACCTGTGCGAACTGCACGAGCTGCTGGGTGAACTGGTTGGTGTCCAGCGGATCGAGCGGGTTCTGGTTCTGCAACTGCGTGGTCAGCAGCATCAGAAAGGATTGAAAATTATCCGCAATGCCGGTCGAACTGCTGTTGGAGTTGCTCGAATTCGAACCGGATGAATTGTTTGTCGCGGGCGCCGACGTCGGTATCGTCGGCATGGTTGCTGCATCGACCGCCATGATGGTCTCCTCAAATCCTGATGTCGACGCCGCTGCTCGCTCCGAGCATGCGGCCGTAGGTTCGTCCCGCGACCTCTGCGGGGACGGTGTCTTCTTCGGTAATGACAACGCGCTGCGAATTGCGGCCGGAGCCGTTATCGCCATCGCGGCCTGAGGACGACTGGTCGCGCAGGCTGAACTGCAATCCCGAGTCGCCGGTCTTCAGGCCGGCGTCTTCCAGCGCCTGCTGGAGCCTCGGCGCGTCGTTGCGCAGCATGTCGAGCGTTGCCGGCCGTTCCACCGTCAGGTGCGAGGTGACATTGCCGTGCTTGTCGACATCGAGGCGCACGTCGATGCGGCCAAGCTCCGCCGGGTCGAGGCGAATCTCGAAGCGGCTGTTGCCGCCCGCCGCGCGCAGCGCGATGTCTGCGGCAAGGCCGTTCAGCGGCACCGGCGCGCTGTCGGCGAGCGTTGTATTCGCTGCCGGCACCGGGACTGCGGTCAGATTGGCGGCATGGGCCTGGACCGGTTGCGGCTGAATGCCGGTGGGAACCTGCAAGCCGGGATCGGTCTGCAACGCGGGCTGCGGAGCCGACGCAGCGCGATGCTCAGCCTGCGGCGCCGCCTTGGCAGCGTGTTTCGATGACTCGGCATCGGTCTTGCCCGACTCCGAGGCTGCCTTGTCATGCTCCGCCGGCTTGTCATCCGGATTCGATGCGGCGGTCTCGGGCTTGATGGCCTGATCGGTAGAGGCCTTTGCCGCGGACGTGTCGGCGGCATGCTTGCCGTCCTTGCTGTCTTTCGCAGGCGCCGTCTCTGCATCCTTCACAGGGATTTCAGTCTTGCCGCCATCGGACTTGATGACGGTTGCAGCGGCTGTGACCGCCGCAGCGGATGTTTCGGGCGCGGAGGTTTCAACCGGGGCCGCCGCGTCCGTGGTGACGGCTGCTACCGCGGTTTTGGCGTCTGCGATCCCGGGTGTTTGCGCAGCCGACGCATCCGCTGGTGTGACGGTGGTAGCGCCCGCAATGGCAACGGTTGCCGTCGCGGCTGTTCCTGCTGTTGGAGTGTCACCCGTCACGGTGGCGGGATCGGTCGCCGCAGCGATCACCACAGCGACAGGGTCGGTAACGATAGCCGGGACAACCGGCGTCGCGGTACTCGCGGCTGTGTCATCGCCGCCGGATTTGTCGTCGGTCTTCGTGGCGTCGGACGCGGTTTTGTCTTTGCCGCCGGTCTTGCCACTGGCGGCCTTTGCGTCGGGGGACGCCGATGGATCGGCTTCCTGCTGCGCGGCGCTGGATTCGTTGTTCGCTGAACCGGTGGAGCCATCGGTCTGCGGCCGGTCCCTGCCTTTCGGGGGCGCATCGGCCTGCCGCGCATCGCGGGTATCGCGGCGCGGCGAGACCGGCCTGTCTGGCGCCGGGCGGGAATCGGAGCTTGCAGCGGCGTTGCTGTCCACCAGAGCGGCGAAGCCGTCCGACGATGGCTGTTCGGCGCGGGTCTGCTTTGCCTGCGGATCGTAAGCGGGCTTGGAGACGAGAGGTTCCGGAGTGACGCTGAACACGGGTGGCCTTTCACGTTGCTACGCGGTCTTTGTTGAGCAAGGACCGGGCCACCGGCAGTAGATTGTAAATATGATATATTTCAACGGGTTATGAGGTTGCGGGGCGACGGCTGGCGAGTGCGGAACCGGGGGCTTTCTGCCCGGCGGCAAGATTTTCCCCCCAAAAGAGCCGGGTTTAATTGCAATGGATCAAGGCCGACCGTGATTGCCTCGGCTAGGGTCGGACTATAAGTAAAGTGCAAACTCTGAAATGACCGGTTGCGGGCTGCCCAAGCGGTTCCGGCAACAGCAAGATTGGCCCTGCCATGCTCAACAGCCTCGACCTCGAAGGTCGCCCGGAAGACACCCGGGTCGTCGTCGCCATGTCCGGCGGTGTCGATTCGTCGGCGACCGCTGCGCTGCTGAAGGCCGAAGGCTACGACGTGGTCGGCATCACCTTGCAGCTTTACGATCATGGCGCCGCGACCCACCGCAAGGGCGCCTGCTGCGCGGGCCAGGACATTCACGACGCGCGTGATGTCGCCGCGCGTCTCGGCATTCCGCATTACGTGCTGGATTACGAGAGCCGTTTCCGCGAGTCGGTTATCGAGAGCTTCGCCGAGAGCTATGTGCACGGCGAGACACCGGTGCCCTGCATCGAGTGCAACCGCTCGATCAAGTTTCGCGATTTGCTGAGCACCGCCCGCGAACTCGGCGCCAAGGCGCTCGCCACCGGACACTATGTCGCGTCGCGCCGTCTGGCGGATGGATCGCGCGCGCTGGTCTGCGCGGCCGATGCCGACCGTGACCAGAGCTACTTCCTGTTCGCGACCACGCAGGATCAACTTGCCGACGTTCGCTTTCCGCTCGGCGACATGACGAAGGCGCAAACCCGCGAACTGGCGCGCCGCTTCGGATTGTCGGTTGCCGACAAGCACGACAGCCAGGATATCTGTTTTGTGCCGACCGGCCGTTACACCGATGTGATCGAGCGGCTGAAGCCGAAGGCGATGGAGCCGGGCGATATCGTCGATCTCGAAGGCCGTGTACTCGGCCGCCATCAGGGCATCGTCGGTTTCACCATCGGCCAGCGCCGCGGCCTCGGTATCGCGGCGCATGCGCCGCTGTATGTTGTGCAGCTTGATGCGGAGACGCGCCGTGTCGTGGTCGGTCCGCGCGAGGCGCTGAACGTGCGGCGCATCCTGTTGCGTGATGTCAACTGGATCGGCGGCGGCGATCTGAATTCTGCGATCGGCGACGGCCTCGAGATGTTCGTGAAGGTGCGCTCCACCCGTCCGGCGCAGCCGGCCTGGCTGCGCCGCGTCGGCGGGGTTTATGAAGTCGAACTCGTGGACGGCGAGGAAGGCGTGTCGCCGGGGCAGGCCTGCGTGTTCTACGATGCGCCTGCGGGACAGGCGCGCGTGCTCGGCGGCGGTTTCATCAGCGCCGCGCCGCGCGACCTTGTGTCAGTGCCGCGTCAGCGCGAAGCCCTTGCCGGATAACGTCTGGTCCTTCAAGAATAAGGGACTTCCGGCTGATCGTGCCGGACAAGAACAAGTGTTGCCTAACGGGGCGGGGACATGACCAACGACATCGATCGTGCCGGAGTGGCGAAGGCCTACGCCGCGTGGGCGCCGGTTTACGACATGGTGTTCGGCAAGGTGTTCGACGAGGGCCGCAAGTCGACCATCGCGGTGGCCGATGCGATCGGCGGCCGCGTGCTCGATGTCGGCGTCGGAACAGGATTGTCGCTGTCGGATTATTCGCGCACCACAAAGCTCCATGGCGTCGATATTTCCGAACCGATGCTGCGCAAGGCGCAGGAGCGCGTGCGCGCACAAAACCTCACCAATGTCGAAACGCTGTCGGTGATGGATGCGAAGAACCTCGCATTCCCGGACGGCACGTTCGATGCGGTCGTGGCGCAATATGTCATCACGGCGGTGCCGGACCCGGAAGCGACGCTGGACGATTTCATGCGCGTGCTGAAGCCGGGCGGTGAACTTATTCTGGTCAATCACATCGGCGCGGAAAGCGGCCCGCGCAAGATCTTCGAACTTGCGTTCGCGCCGCTGGCGCGGCGGCTTGGCTGGCGGCCAGAATTTCCGTGGGCACGGCTGGTGAACTGGGCTGCGAAACATGGCGGCGTGACACTGGTCGAGCGCCGTCCGATGGCGCCGATGGGGCACTTTTCGCTGATCCGCTATCGCAAGGGCTGATCGGCACCCGACCTGATATCGGTCGCTTTCTATTTTTCGGGCATGATCTGATCCGAAAACCGGTTCCCGCTTTTCGGGATCATGCCCGGAACATCCGCGCCGCGACGCCGTTTCCGATCCATGACGATGAAACTTCCGATTGCCATAAGCGCCGCGCTGGTGGTGTTGCCTGCTGTGGCCTTTGCGCAGGCGCCGCCCGCGCCAGCGACGCCGCCGGCGCAAACTGCGCCGCCAAACCCCGATCGCGCAGCGTCGAACTGCACGCCGACCGAGGCTGTTCCGCACGAAGGGACCGTCGCGCCGCGCGGGACCACGACGGGGCGCGCCCCCGAATCCCTTGGCGACAGGCTGGCGAAATCTGATGGCGTGCTGTGCCCTCCGCCGGGTGTCGACCCCGAGATGCACGTGCCGACCCCTCAGGGCGGGACCATGCCGGTGATTCCGCCGCCCGGGAGCCCCGGAGGCGATCCATCGGTGCGGCCAAAGTAAGGTTTTTCCGCTTTCGCGCGTGCTGTTTCCCGGAGAATGCGCATGCAAGGCCAATCAGATGGCGCTTTCAGCCATCGTTGCTTGACAGGCATTTGGGTGACTTCTTATATGCCGCCGTTCGCGACCGCGAAGGCGGTCTGGACATGTGGCGAGGTAGCTCAGCTGGTTAGAGCACGGGAATCATAATCCTGGGGTCGGGGGTTCGAGTCCCTCTCTCGCTACCAAATTCCCGCATAACTCCTTGAAATCATACATTTAGCTAATCGTTGTTGCGGAACGAGGGATGTATCACGGATACATCCGCGGATGCATGGCAAATTCTTGCCCGTCAGATTCCGAGATTTTGCGCGAGACCGTTCTCCCGCAGTACGACCGTGGCTGCTTCGAGTTCAGCAGCCTGTGCCGCAATGATCGCGTCCTTTTTCGACATTGCCCCTTCCAGTTCGTTCGCGCGGCCTTTCCAACCATTTGCTTCAGCATCGTGATGTGTTGATGCGACTGCGATTCCTTATGCATCAAGGTTTGAATGAGCCCTGTCGAGTAGCCTATCGGCATGATCTCTCTCTTCGATCGCCTTGACGGAATTTTCAAACGCGGTGCTCAGGACGCGCTTTCCGATGGTTCCGAGCACGAAGCCGAGCAGGTGGCCTTTGAGGTTCTTGCCCTGGCGGACGACCACAACGTCGATGTCGGTCGCGCCGTCGATGCGGCGTGTGAAGGTATAGGTATGACCGGATGCGCCGCCCCAGACATTGGAGTCGGTCGTTACCAGGACCGCGCGGTTGGGGTCGGACCAGTCATAGTGCAGGCGTTCCCAGACACCGCCTGAACCTTCGGTAACGTCGGCTGTGGTGCGTCCATGATGATGAACCTTGAGATACTCGTCGGCGCTGTTGCCAAAGAGTTTTGACCGGCCCGGTCCGAAATCGGTCAGGCCAGCGACATACTGCTCGGGCGTCAAACGGGTGGTGCGGTGGAGATGGATCGTGGACATTGTATGCTCCGTGTTACCTGGTTGGATGGATCACTTTCAGGATTACAGTCAGCCTCAATGAGCCCCGCCGGCGGCAGCGGCGCCCTTCGGCTTGCCGGTCAGGAGAAGAGCGATTCCGGCCAGCACCAGCACCAGGCCGACAACGGCGAATGTGTCGCTGAAGCCCATGATCAGCGCCTGCTGCTTGACGGTCTTGCCGAGCGCGATGATCGCCTGATGGCGCGCACCGGCGGGATCGGTCATGCCGTGCGCCATGAAATAGTCGGTCATCGTTGCGATCCGCTGGCGAACCTCCTCACGGCCGAGATCGACGGACTGGCCGATAATGTTGGAGTGAAACTGCTCGCGCTTGGTGACGATGGTCGAAAGCATTGCGGTGCCGACCGCGCCGCCGAGATTGCGCATCATGTTGGCAATGCCGGAAGCCGCGGGCGCATCCTGCGGCGCCACGCTTCCTAGCGAAATCGCGCTGAGTGGCGTCAGCAGCAGTGCCTGACCGACGGCGCGAACGACGTTCGGTCCGAAGAGCTGATCGCCCGAATAGTCCAGCGACATCGCCGTGTTCATGAAAGAACTCGCGGCGAAGATGGCGGTGCCGGCAAAGGCGATGAAGCGGATGTCGTAGCGCTGCATCAGCTTCGGCACCAGCGGAATGAGCAGCAGTTGCGGCAATCCGGTCCATGCCAGCACCGTGCCGATCTGCTCTGCGTTGTAACGCTGTACCTGGCCGAGATAGGCCGGCAACAGATAGATCGAACCGAACAGCGCGAAGCCGATGAAGACCGCGGCAAGTGTGCCAAGCCCGAAGCTGCGGATCTTGAGCAGGCGCAGACGGATGAGCGGCTTTTCCACCAGCAATTCGTTGGCGACGAACAGCGACAGGCTGACGGCGGCTACAACGGCCAGCTTGACGATGAAGGGCGAGCCGAACCAGTCGTCCTTGTTGCCTTCTTCCAGCACCGATTGCAGCGCCGAGAGGCCGACGGCCATGGTGACAATGCCGAACCAGTCGCCTTCGCGCAGCAGTCCGAGATTCATCGGCTGCGGTTCGAGCGTGAGATACAGCGTCGTCACCATCACCGCTGTGGGGATGACATTGACGAAGAAGATGGTTTGCCAGCCGTAGTTCTCGGTGAGATAGCCGCCGATGGTGGGGCCGATCGCCGGTGCAAAGGTTACCGCGAGCGAGAACATCGCAAGGCCGATCGGCTGCTGTCCCTTCGGCAGCCTGGTGAACACGAGCGTGAAGGCCATGGGAATCAGCACGCCGCCGAAGAAGCCTTGAAACGCGCGAAACGCGATCATCGTCGGCAGGTCGGTGGCGAACGCACAGGCCACGGAGAAAACCGCAAACAGGCTGGCAAAACCCAGCATGATGTTGCGGAAGGAGAATACGCGGCTGAGATAGTCGGTGAGCGGGATCACGACGATCTCGCCGATCAGATAGGACGTCGAGATCCAGGATCCGTTATCGACGCCGGTGCCGATGCCGCCTTCGATATTCAGCAGCGAGGCATTCGTGATCTGGATATTGAGAATCGCCATGAACGCGCCGATCATGGCGGCGAGGATGGCAACCCAAACGGTGGCGCTGGCCCGTTCGGCTAGGACAGCCGGTGCGGGAGTTGCTTGGGGCGCAGAGCCGGAGAGGGTGAGGCTGGACATGACGTCACCTGTTCAAAACCAGCTCTGACTTGGCGGACTGACGGGTCGCGGGCTTCAGGCCGGCCTCGATCGTGGCCTTGGTCTGGATGCTCGGGATCACCGACATGCCGGGCCTCAGGTCGACATCGACGCTGTCGAGGACGATCTTCACAGGGATGCGCTGCACGATCTTGGTGAAGTTGCCGGTGGCGTTGTCGGGCGGCAGCAGTGCGAATTCCTGGCCGCTGGCCGGAGCGAGGCTGTCGACATGGCCATGCACAGCCTTGCCGGGGAACATGTCGACTTCGACGTCGACCGGCTGGCCGGCTTGCACATTGCCGAGCTGCGTTTCCTTGTAGTTCGCGATGATGTAAGCGCCGTGCGAAGGTACCAGCGACATCAGTTGCGTGCCGGCCTGCACGAACTGTCCGACACGAAGGGTCCGATTGCCGACGACGCCGCTGATCGGAGCGGTGATCGTTGTATAGGACAGGTTGAGTTCGGCCTGCCGCTGTTGCGCCTTGGCGCGTGCATTGGCTGCAATCGCCTGCGCGAGTTCGGCCTTGAGCAGTTCGACCTGCTTTTGTGCCGAGGTCAGGTTCGCCTTGTCACGCGCGATGGTCGCAATGGCTGTGCCGTCCCGGGCCTGCGCGTTCTGTGCATTCTGCACGCTGCCAAAGCCTGTTGCCGCGAGATCGCTGTATCGCTTGTTTTCCTGAGCGGTGAAGGTCCGCGTCGCGATGTCGACATTGAGCGTCGCTTCTGCCGCGTCGATCACCGCCTGCTGCACGTCGAGCTGCGCGCGCTTGCTTTCCACCGCAGCATCCGCGGCAGCGACATCGGCCTTGGCCTGATCGAGCGCGACCCTGAAGTCGCGGTCGTCGATCCGCGCCAAGACATCCCCGGCCTTTACCTGCTGATTGTCACGGACCGGAACCAGATCGAGATAGCCGGACACCTTCGGGGCGATCGTGGTGTTGTCAGCCTTCACATAAGCGTCATCGGTCGAGACCAGGAAGCGGCCGACAGTCCAGCAGTCCCAGCCGTACCAGGAGGCGGTGGCGAGCAGGGCGACCGCAGCCCCGGCGATCAGGGCGCGCCGGACCCGGCCCCTTGTCCCGGACTTTGCGGCTGAGGCGTCCGCGGGGTTGGCTGTTTCCGGAGCTGAAACGGCCTTTTGAGTGGGTTCCGGGGGAAGATTTTCAACGGCCTTCAATGCGGTTGTCTGGGTGCTCATGGCGAGCCTCACAATTAGGAAACTTGATATTTTCTTAAATAGGGGCCATGTTGGGACTGTCAATGGAATGACAGTCATCATTTAAAGGCATGGCTTGCGATGGCGATCACAAGACCGGGAGAAACGGGGAGAGTGCGGCGCGGCCGCGGACGGCCGCAGGTGCGTTCCGACGACGAAACGCGCGCCGTGATCATCGCCGCGGCCCGGGAAGAATTCGATACCAGCGGATATGCCTCCACCAGCATGGAGAGCGTGGCGCGTGGCGCCGGCGTGTCCACCAAAACACTTTACCGGCTCATTCCCAACAAGGCCGCCCTGTTCGAGGCGATCATCACCGATGGCCTCGATCAGTTCACCGCGCGAATCCGGTTGCGCGCGTGCGACGGCAGCGACATCGAGGCCGCGTTGACCGAAGCGCTGGTCATTTTCGGCGAACTGGTTCTCGACGACACCGTGATCGCGTTGCAAAGAATGGTCCTGAGCGAGAGCGAACAATTTCCCGAGATCGCAGAGACGTTTTACAACAAAGCGATCAAGCGTACCGAGAACACGCTTGCCGGCTGGCTGAAGACGCAAGCCGAACGCGGCCGGATCGAGATCGGCAATGCCGCGGATACCGCCGGTATGCTGCTCGGCATGTTCGCGTTCCAGCCGCAGCGCGCGGCGATGTTCGGTCATGCGGCCGTTCCCGGCCACAAGGAGATCGAACGGCGCGCGCGGACCGTCGCCCGGCTTTTCCTGAAGGGATGCGCACGTTAAGCGACCGCTACACTCCTGGTGATGAACTTTAGTTATCGGCCTGGTGACCTGGATGCCGAACGGCGTGAAGGGCCAAGCGATGTGATCGCATCATCCGAGATAACCGGAAACGCCGTCCCACAATTTTTTCAGCGCCGTCAGCGTCAGCAATCCATAGTCCGCCCGGACACCCGCACCAACATCCGGGAAGCCGAGCAGTTTGTTGTCAATCTGGTGCCGTTCTCGCCTCGCGCAGCAGATGCGTGTTGCGTCCATCGCTTTTCCGAGAGGCGTTGAAAAGCCAGCCGAGACGGGGCTGTCCCTCGCACCATCCGAACGTATTGCCGTTCCGGGCCTTGCGCAGGCCCCGGTTTCGATGGAATGTTTGTTCATGCAGGAGATCGCGCTCGGTAGCTACGGACTGAGCTTGGCCAGATCGTGATGGTTCACGTCCGCGATGAGGCGGTCATCGATGCGGAACGCCTATATGTCGATGCCAACAAGTTGGACCTGATCGGCCGCATGGAAGGCCCCTGGTATACCAAAACGCGCGATCGCTTCGAAATGCCGCCGATTGCGCTCAACGACTGGAATGACGCGCAGTTTGCGCAGCGGGTCAAAACTGAATCAACGTAGTTATCGAGGAGGTCCTGATGGCTTTCGAACTCACGATTAACGGAAACCGCCAATCCGTCGATGTCGACGGGGACACGCCGCTGCTATGGGTGCTGCGCGATGTGCTCGGCATGACCGGCACGAAGTTCGGTTGCGGCATGGCGCTATGCGGCGCCTGTACTGTTCATGTCGACGGCTCCGCCGTCCGTTCCTGCATCACGTCGGTTGACAGTGTTGGGGACTCGAAGATCACGACCATCGAAGCGATCGGCAAGACGCTGGCGGGTCAGAAAATTCAGAAGGCCTGGCTCGATCACGAAGTCCCGCAATGTGGCTATTGCCAGTCTGGGCAAATCATGTCGGCCTCAGCCTTGCTGATGAGTACGCCGAAGCCGACCGATGCCGATATTGATGACGCGATGTCCGGCAATATCTGCCGCTGCGGCACCTATAGCCGCATTCGCGAAGCCATCAAGCAAGCCGCGCAATCGGGAGGCTAATCATGCTCAAGTCGATGATGTTCGAACGTTCAGCAGCCGACCTGTCGCGGCGTCATTTTCTCCGTGCCAGCGCACTCGCGAGCGGCGGTTTGCTGCTCAGCGTGAGCTTGCCGTGCGCAATTGGCGAAAGCGAGGCGTCGGACGCCAACAGCTTTGAGCCAAATGCTTTCATCCGGATTGGCGGCGACGGAAAAATCATCCTGACCATGCCCTATGTCGAAATGGGACAGGGCACCTACACCTCGATTCCGATGCTGATCGCCGAAGAACTTGAGATAGGGCTCGATCAGGTGCGTCTGGAACATGCTCCGGCAAACGACAAG
This sequence comes from Afipia sp. GW823-FHT06G09, assembly GCF_058794875.1. Lineage (NCBI taxonomy): Bacteria > Pseudomonadati > Pseudomonadota > Alphaproteobacteria > Hyphomicrobiales > Nitrobacteraceae > Afipia > Afipia sp. GW823-FHT06G09. The sequence goes on along the minus strand of NZ_JBXAHF010000003.1, from coordinate 336,760 downwards.
ATCTACATGAATCCGCTGCTCGGTGTTCAGGCGACCGGCAACTCGAATGCGATCCGAGGCGCCTGGGAGCCGATGCGAAAGGCCGGCGCGACCGCGAGAACAATGCTCATCGCGGCGGCGGCGAAGCGCTGGAATGTTGATCCGGCTTCCTGCCGGGCTGAAAACGGCGAAGTACATCATCAGGCATCAGGACGTCGCCTTGGTTACGGCACGCTGGCCGCCGATGCGGCGAAGGTGCCTGTGCCCGAGAATGTAGCGTTGAAGAAGCCGGCCGATTTCAAGCTGATCGGAACGCCCGCGAAACGGCTCGACACGCCCTCCAAGATTAACGGCACGGCGCTGTATGGCATCGACGCACGGCCGCCCGGTGTGAAAGTTGCAACGCTTGCGCAGTCACCTGTATTCGGCGGGCGGGTAAAGCGTGTCGATGACACCGCGGCCAAGGCGGTCAAGGGCGTTCGGCAGATTGTCCGGCTCGATGACGCCGTTGCCGTCGTGGCAGACCACATGGGGGCCGCCAAGAAGGGCTTGGCGGCGCTCGTGATCGAATGGGACGAGGGGCCGCATGCGAAGCTCGCGACGGCTGATATCGCACGCGAGCTCGAAAGCGCTACCACCAAGTCCGGTGCTGTCGCGCAGAATATTGGCGACGTTGGCAAGGCGATGGCGGGCGCGGCGACCAAGGTCGAAGCGACCTATCAGGTGCCGTTCCTGGCACACGCAACCATGGAGCCGATGAACTGCACGGTTCATGTCCGGCCGGACGGTTGCGAAATCTGGGTCGGCAGTCAGGTGATGGGACGTGCGCAGGCCGTGGCTGCGAACGCGTTGGGCATGCCGCTAGAGAAGGTGGTGGTGCACAATCATCTGCTCGGTGGGGGGTTCGGACGTAGACTGGAAGTCGATGGCGTGATTCGCGCGGTTGAAATCGCGAAGCAGGTCGCGTCGCCGGTGAAGGTGGTCTGGACGCGCGAGGAAGACATCCAGCACGACATGTACCGCCCCTATTGGTTCGATCGGATCTCGGTGGGCCTCGACAAGACGGGCAAGCCGGTCGCCTGGAACAATCGCTTCGCCGGCTCTTCGGTGATCGCGCGATGGCTGCCTCCGGCATTCAACAAAGGCCTCGATCCCGATACGACCGAAGGCGCGATCGAACTCGTCTACGATATCCCGAATTTCCATGTTGAGTATGTCCAGGTCGAACCGCCCGGCATTCCCACCGCGTTCTGGCGCAGCGTCGGCCCCTCTCACAACGTCTTCGTGACGGAGAGCGTCATCGATGAACTGGCCGCGGCCGCCAAGCAGGATCCGGTCGAGTATCGGCGCGCGCTGCTCGCCAAGTCACCGCGCGCCAGAGCCGTGCTGGATCTTGCCGCGGCGAAGGCCGGGTGGGGAGGACCGTTGCCGAAAGGACGCGGACGCGGCGTATCGTTGCAGTTCGTTTTCGGCAGCTATCTCGCACAGGTTGCCGAAGTGGAAGTGGCCAAGGATGGCACCGTCCGTATCCAGCGGATCGTCTGTGCGATGGACTGCGGCTCGGTTGTCAATCCCGACACCGTGCGGGCGCAGGTGCAGAGCGGAGCCATCTTCGGTGCGACTGCGGCGCTTTTCGGCGAAATCACGCTCAAGGATGGACGTGTCGAGCAAGGCAATTTCGACACCTATCAGATGCTGCGAATCAACGAGGCGCCGGCCGTCGAGGTCCATATCGTGCAAAGCTCCGAACCGCCCGGCGGAATGGGCGAAACGGGGACGTCGGGAGTTGTGCCCGCCATCGCGAACGCCGTCTTCGCGGCGACGGGCAAGCGGCTGCGCAAGATGCCGGTCGATCCTGCGTTGTTGAAGCAGACCTAACCCATGAGGAATCAATGGGGACGTTATTGGTCAGGAAGAAACCGTCGATAACTTGGGCGCACGACAGTTTTGCGCAAGAAACCCTCATAAATCTGGCGTTTCTTTCGTTTCATTAACATTCCGAGCTCCGATTGCGACGATAACGTCCAACATCGCGTCAAACATGGGGAACTCGCGAGCGAGTATCTGACAAAGCGGAACGGCTTCTGGTAATTCGAGCGGCGCGTGCCGGCACGGTTCTCCGGCCATGGCTGCCCTGCGGCATGGATTGCGGCTGACGTCGCCCGCATGGAGAACGGCAAGCCCGCCGAGCACTGGGATGCGCTTCAGGACGAAGGGCCTCGCAGTTCCTCGGTTGTGGCGAGGGCGGCTGGACCAACGGCACGATCAGCCCCTGACCTATGCTGACTCATTGCTTCGCTTGCGCTTGCCTTCATCATGGAATCCTTGCCGCAGCGGTTGCGATATTTCCATCAGCATCTTTCGAGCGGATTGCCGTAGTTACCACGCAACAGTTTTGAGAATCGAAGGCGCCGGTCGCCGGCGCAAATTGCTGCCAATGCCCGCCGGGGAGCCAGATTTCGTCGTTCGTTGAAGGGCGGGTCAATGGCGTGGCGTGCAAAGTTGAAAAGCGGCAATGCTTTCCGAAAGACGACTTGTCCAATTGCAGGACAGTAAGGAGACCGCAGCAAATAAAGGTAGCGGCGCATGGATGGGCGATTGCGAGACGTATTCCGTTCGATCGACTGGATCGAGCGGCATTTTCACGGATGGTGCCGGATGCCTGCGCTGCGATTTCTCCAGAATTGCTGTAGTTTTTTCGGCGTTCACATGCTGGAATGCATCGACCCTGATGCCGGCGCAGGTATGCGACGATCAAGGCACCGGACAACTCTGGCGAGGAGCGTTTGGTGAATACGAACGGTATTGGGAAGAACGTGCTCGACCCGGTCGAGGGTGAATTTCTTTCATTCTCCGGGCTTTCCGCGACCGCCGCCATGGCCGACTGGCGGCCAGACTGGAAAACGGACCTCATTTCAAGGTTGCTGGTGCTGCGCAACGAGGCCTTCATTGATGTGGGGGCCAATCGAGGCCAAACCCTGTTGGATTATCTTTCCGTGCCTCGCACGTCGGGCTATGTGGGCTTCGAGCCCAATTATTATTGCGCCAGTCTGGTGAGTGACATCATCGCCTCGACACGGAGGCAGGACTGTCGAATTGTGCCGGCCGGTCTCTCCGACAGAAATGTCCTTCAAAAACTTCTGCTTGATCCAGAGGAAAAGCTGGATACGTCCGCAAGCCTCGATATGCATCTGCGCCCCGGCCGAAGCTGGAAGGAGCAGTTTGCAGCGTGTTACCGGTTCGATGATATTCGCGCCGCCTTGGAAATCCGGAAGATCGGACTGATCAAGATGGATGTCGAAGGTGCGGAGATTCCGGCGCTCCAGGGCATGGAAGCAAGCATCAAGACAGATCAGCCGTGGGTTCTGTGTGAGGTGCTGCATAGAGACCATAAGGTTGGGGCGGTGGATCATCAGCAGCGTCTTGATGCTCTTGCTTCGTGGCTCTCCCGCGTCGGCTATTCCTGCCTGAATGTGCTGAAGAGCGCGGACGATCAGCGATTTGCGGGACTGGCCACCATGCCGGAGATTCCCAACAAGATCTGGACCTGGGAGAACGCGAATGAGTGCGACTACATGTTCGTGCCCCAGGCCGATGCTGAATTGCTCAACGGCAAGTTTCTGAGGTGAGATTTGACCTGCGGCTTCAAAGCCGCAGATTGCGTTCTCTGGCTGAGGTGAGACCGATGCCTGATTCAAGTAACAATACGGCCGATCGCAAAGAGCTTCTTCTCCGCTTCTGGCGGAGTGCCCGGGGATTCTGGGATCTCCGCGAGGGCGACCGCCACGCGCTATGGATGAGCGCGGGCCTGGTCATTCTTATTCTCGTTCAACTCGGCTTCAACTACGGAATAAACATCTGGAACCGGTCGCTGTTCGATGCGGTCGAGCGGAAGGATCACGCGTCAGTCGTGCAGCTGACCTTGATATTCGTTCCGCTTGTCAGCGGCGCATTGTTGTTTGGCGTGACCCAGGTGGCGATCCGCATGGGTCTCCAGCGGCGATGGCGGGCGTGGATGACATCGCGGCTGACCGCCCGATGGCTGGCTGACCGGCGTCACTATCAGCTCAATTTTGCACGCGGAAATCACCAGAACCCCGAATATCGTATCGCCGACGATCTGCGGATTGCGACCGACGCGCCGATTGATTTCGTCGCCGGCATTATCTCCGCGTTTCTTTCCGCGACGACATTCATTGCGGTTCTGTGGACGATCGGCGGACAAGTGACGTTCAATATCGGCGTGGAAATCACAGTTCACGGTTTTCTTGTGGTTGCCGCGCTTCTGTATGCGGTGGTGGCCAGCAGCGTCATGATCTTTATCGGCCGAAGATTCGTATCCATTGTCGAGCGGAAGAATCAGGTCGAGGCCGAATATCGCTATGCCTTGACGCGGGTGCGGGAGAACAGCGAAAGCATTGCGCTTCTCGGCGGGGAAGAAGAGGAGCGCCAGGCGCTGGATCGTTCGCTCTCTGCTGTCATCCGTCATTGGTCGCTGCTTGCCGGTCAGCATGTTCGTGCAACAGTCGTCTCTCAGGGCTCCAGTCTCATCGTCCCGATCGTACCCTTGTTGCTGTGCGCTCCGAAATATCTCGAGGGCAGCATGACGCTGGGGCAGATGATGCAGGCGGCGTCCGCGTTCGCGTTTGTTCAAAGCGCATTCGGCTGGCTGGTGGACAATTATCCGAGATTTGCGGACTGGACGGCCAATGCGTCGCGCGTGGCGTCGCTCATGATGTCGATGGACCGCCTCGAAGCGGCGGGCCAGGAGGCCGACAATCGCATTCGCCACGAAACCACAACCGGTCCCGCGGCGGTCAGTCTGGAAAATGTGTCGGTCGCCCTGGATGACGGCAAGACAGTCCTGGACGATTTCAGCATTTCGGTCGGCCATGGCGAGCGCGTTCTGATCGAGGGTGAATCGGGTGTCGGCAAGAGCACCCTGGTTCGCGCGATCGCGGGACTGTGGCCTTGGGGACGCGGACATGTCGGCGTCGGCCCCGGGCGTTTGCTGCTGCTCCCGCAAAAATCCTATTTGCCTTACGGCACACTCAGACGGGCCGTGACCTATCCGGCGGCGCAGGACAAATGGTCGGCATCGCAGCTAGGCAATGTGTTGCACAAGGTCGAGTTGGGGCATCTGCAGTCCCAGCTTGATTCTGATTTGCCCTGGGATCAGATCCTGTCGGGAGGCGAGAGGCAGCGTCTGGCTTTTGCAAGACTTCTCCTGCATCAGCCGGATATCATTGTTCTGGACGAGGCGACATCGGCTCTGGATGTTCGAACCCAGGGACGGATGATGCAGCTTCTTCATGCGGAGATGGGCAAGGCAACAATCATTAGCGTCGCTCATCGTGCGGAACTCAGCGCTTTTCATACACGGCGCGTGATGATCGGTACGTCCTGGGCCGACGAACGGGAACTTACGGTAGCTTAGCTATCTGAATGACGACCCGATCGTCCGGCCCGATGGCCTTTCGCGGCGCGAGCGCACATGTGACGCGAGCAGGACACGGGCCATCACACGAGATAACCCGACACGCCGTCCCATAGCAGCTTCAGCGCCGTAACGGTCAATAATCCATAACAGGCCCGATAGATCTGCCGCTGATCCAGCGCACCATGTAGCCGCCATCCGACCCAGATTCCTGGTGGAATCGCAAACAGGCAGATTCCCATCAGGATCCAGACGTTTTCCGTCGGCTTCACGATCAGCAGCCACGGCACCGCCTTGATCGCGTTGCCGACGGTGAAGAACATGCTTGTAGTGCCGGCGTATATGGCCTTGCTGAGGCCCAGCGGCAGCAAATACATCGCAAGCGGCGGTCCGCCCGAATGGGCCACCATGGTTGTGATTCCGGATGTAAAGCCGGCCGCGATCGCCTTTGGCGTCGACCGCGGCTGCGTTGTCACGTCCGCCCCCCGCAGTAGCCAGAGAGCGACGAAGACCAGCGTAATGATGGCCATCATGATTGCGATGGCACGATGGTCAAGGATGCGAAACAGCAGATAGCCAAACCCGATGCCGATCACGAGCGCCGGCACGAGGATCATCAGATCCGGCTTCGACCAGGTCGAGGGCTTCCAGTAGCGCAGTGCGAACAGATCCATTGCGATAAAGAGCGGCGCGAGCAGACCGCCGGCGGTGACCGGGTCCATGACCAGCGACAGCAGTGGAATGCCGATGATGGCGAAGCCGCCGCCGAATGCGCCGCGCATGAACGCGATCAGGAATATGCCGGCCAAGGCGACCAAGATCGTGACAATCGTCAGCTCCATGGCATTGCTCCGGTCCTTAAAGTTGAGATATCGATAATGGCCGTTGTCCTTGTTTGCTCAGGCGTCAGCTTCGTTTGCACGAATTGCTCACTATCTCGCGCTGGACTTGGCAGAAGCAATAGAGTCGGTATTTTAACTCCCGCCAGTCCCCAACTGGCGTCCCTCCCTAGACTTGGCCCGCTCAGCTCCTGCTGGGCGGGTTCTTTATTTTGGAGCGAGCTATTGAAAACGCCGGCAGGAGAGCAACTGCCGGCGTCCATCACGTTACTGTAGCTGGCGGCGGTTTAAATTCGCGGCGCTTGCTTCGCGGCCTCGCGACCCATAGTCAAATTCTCAGCGCCACAGATTTGTCTTGGCGAGGTCGATGACTTCGTCGGCGCGGCCGCTGATGATCGCCTTGGCCATGTACAGCGAGAAGCCTTTTGCCATTTCGATCGTAATGGAGGGCGGCATGGCGAGTTCAGTTCGGCTGACCACGGCATCGATCAGAACAGGCCCATCATATGCGAGCGCTTCGGCGATACCTTGCTCGACCTCCGATGGATCTTCGAGGCGAATGCCGCGTATGCCGATCGCTTCCGCCATGACGGCGAAATTCGGATTCTTGAAATCGGTACCAAAATTCAGGAAGCCGGTCGACTTCTGCTCCAGTTCGATAAAGCCGAGCGCGCTGTTGTTGAAGACCACAACCTTCACCGGCAATCCGAGCTGCGCGAGGGTCAGGAAATCACCCATCAGCATGGAAAAGCCGCCGTCGCCGGACAGCGAGATCACCTGTCGGCCGGAAAATGCAGCTTGCGCGCCGATGGCCTGCGCCATGGCGTTGGCCATCGAGCCATGCCAGAACGAGCCGAGCAGCCGGCGCTTGCCATTCATTGTCAGATAGCGAGCCGCCCAGACGGTAGGCAGGCCGACATCGCAAGTGAAGATTGCATCTTCCGTTGCATGGTCGCTGATGGCCTTTGCGATCTGCTGTGGATGGATCGGTCGTCGCCCCGATTTCACGTCGGCCAATTCATCAAGCTGCCGACGCGACTTGGCGTAGTGCTTTTGAGCCTGTTTGAGATGGTGTTGGTCCGAGTTCTGGTCGAGACGCGGCAGCAATGCTTGCAGGGTCGTGCGAATGTCGCCGGCCACGGGAAGGTCGACCGCCGCGCGGCGGCCGAGATTCTCGGGGCGAATGTCAACCTGCGCGATCTGGACGTTGTCTCCTTCCGGATAGAACTGCCGATATGGAAAGTCCGTGCCGAGCATTAGAAGGACGTCGCAGTCGCGGATGGCATAGTAGCCCGAGGAAAAGCCGATCAGGCCGGTCATGCCGACATCGTATGGATTATCCCATTCGATATGCTCCTTGCCGCGCAGGGCATGGACGACGGGAGCCTGCAGCCTTTCGGCAACCGCCAGCAATTCGTCATGCGCGCCGGCGCAACCGGAGCCGCCGAGAATTGTCACCCGCGCGCCGTCATTCAGCATGGTTGCCAGACGATCGAGATCGGCGGCCGGCGGCACCGTCAACGGCTGCGGCGGGAGAAGTGCTGCGGCCTTGGACAGCGGCACGTCGGTGGCGGGCTGCAGCGCGATGTCGCCCGGAATCACCACAACAGAAACGCCGCGCTTGCCGACCGCCTCGCGGATCGCGACTTCGAGCGTGCGCGGCATCTGATTGGCGCCGGAGACCAGCTCGCAATAATGGCTGCATTCCTTGAACAGGGACTCGGGATGGGTTTCCTGAAAATAGGATGCACCGATCTCCGCGGATGGAATGTGCGCGGCGATCGCCAGCACCGGCACGCGCGAGCGATGGCAATCGAACAGGCCGTTGATGAGATGGAGGTTGCCTGGTCCGCAACTTCCGGCGCAGACGGCGATTTCTCCGGTCAGATGGGCTTCCGCGCCGGCGGCGAAGGCCGCGACCTCTTCATGCCGGACGTGAATCCACTCGATCTTTCCCTGGCGGCGAATCGAATCGGTGAGGCCGTTCAGGCTGTCACCGACAATGCCGTAGATGCGCTTGACCCCTGCTGCGGCAAGCGTTTCGGCGAACTGATCTGCAACTGTGCGTGTCATGGCTGGTTCCTCTGGGTCTCTGACGCGATGCGGCGGTCCACATGTCCTGTGTGCAGGACGAATGAACTGTTCGGCGTTCCGTTGGCTTAGCGCTCCTGGTCGGTGCTCATGACCTGATCCAGCCGCACGGGTACAATCCGGCTGTGGCCCGAATGCGGTTCGCACCGGTCGGCGCGAACCTTGACGGGCTTTAGGCCGCCGTCGCTCGATCCGAGCACTTCCACTGTCGCGGTCGCTCCGGACACCAACTCCTTGCGCGCGACGTCATCGAGCGCGATCCGGACCGGAACACGTTGCGCGAGCCGCACCCAGTTGAACGTGGGATTGACGTTGGCAAGGAGGGTGCTGCCTTCGGTGCGATCCCTGTCTTCGATGCCTGCGGCGATGCTTTCCACGCTTCCGCGCAGGGTATGGTCGCTGCCCATCAGCCGCACATTGGCGGCGTCGCCGGCGCGGATTCGCGCCAGCTTGGTTTCTTCAAAATAGCCCTCGACGTGCAGCGTGTCCGAGTCGAGCAATGCCATCACACCTTTTCCGGAAGCAAGATAAGTGCCCGGCCTCAATTCCATGTTGGTGACGACGCCATTGACGGACGCCCGTACCTCACTGCGCTCAAGGTTGAGTTTGGCAAGGTTGAGGTCCGCAACGGCCTGGTCGTAGGCTGCTTTTGCCGAACCCTGTGTGGCGACGACCTGATCCAGCTTCTGCTTGGTGACGGCGACGTCGGGCGTGAGCGCGCTGTAGCGCTTCAGATCGGCATTGGCCTGTTCGAGCATTGCGCGCCGGCCTTCCAGCACGGCTTCTGCCTGGGCCTGTGCAATGGCGTACCGCGCCCGATCTATCCGGAAGAGCACATCGCCCCGCCGGACCCTCTGGTTGTCCTTGACAAGGACGTCGGTGACGAAGCCCGAGACATCGGGAGCAATGGGCACCACGTCGGCGCGAACATGACCGTCGCGGGTCCAGGGCTCGTCGAAATAGTAATCCCACAGCTTGTAGCCGGACCAGAGCGCGAGAGCCATCATCGCCCCCGTCAGTGCGAAGCGGCGCAGCAGAGTCATAAGGACGTTCATGACAGAAACTCCTTGGAAACGAACACAAGACCGGTGACCAAGCAGACATAGAGTGCGAAATCGAACAGCGCGGAATGCCAGACCATTCGGTAGACACCGGCCCGCATGAGTGCCTTGCTGATGAAGCGTGTGAGAATGCCGGCAACGATACCCCAGAAAAGCAGGCTGGGAACGACGACGCCGAAGAGATCAAGTTCGTACTTCATGCGACCAGTCTCCTGTCGTGGGGTTTATGCGGCTCATACTCCGGCGTTTCGGGGAATAGTCCGAAACGCATGCCGGTGAGAGCGATGAGCGCTTCATCGCGCGCCGGACTCGCGGCTTCCTGCAAAGTGATCGCAATCGTGTCATCGAGCGGACCAACCAGTTCAATCGAAAGCCGCCCGGCGGTTTGAGTCCGGAAAACGGATCCGAGGTGATCCAGGAGGGCATCGACCATCCGCCTTGCGTGATATGACAGGTCAGGATTCGCTCGCCGGAGATCCATGATGTTCAACGCAGTGCGAAGCTGACGAAGGTGGGCGGCGTTGCTTCTTGCCTCGGCAGGAACCACCGCGATCCGCGAGGCCAGCAGGGCCAGACGATGTTGCATAAGGCTGGCGATGGCCACGCCCTGCTGCCATGTCCGGCCCTCGGTGACCGTGGCCAGCGTCTTCCAGTTGCTTGAGAGCAGACGCTCTGCAACCCACTCCGCAACGGACAGACGAATAACTCCGCTGACAATGGCGGTGAGCACGACGCCCAGAAACAGAGACACGCTGCCGTTCGCAAAAGAGGCGAAATCGCTGGTATACGATGAACTCAGCGCCAGTTGCACCGACGTGAAGATGGCAAGAAAAGAGCCGGCGCGTGCAGTGGCCGGGCGTGCCGACATCCAGCCGAACAGGACGAATGTCGGCATCAGCGCGGCGATCAGCATCTCGAGAGTTGTGATCCGCGGCAAGATGCCGAACATGTAGATTCCGTTGACCGCGATGACCAGAAAGATGATCTTGCAGAAGTTGCGGTATGCCGGAAGAGGATCGTCGATGCCGGCAAACAGGCTGCCGAGGACGGCGGCGAATATCGCTGCGGATGCGCCGTCGCTCCAGCCGGTGGCGATCCAGAATGTGCAACAGGCGAGGATCGAAAATGTGGCCGTGGCGGCGCTCCACAGCGCAAGTCCGTAGTCGCGGTGTTGGACGGAAGCGGTCCATGTGTCGGGAATGAAGGCGAGCGGCAGGAAGTCCGGATCGCCGCCATTGGCAATCGCATTGCGCAGAAGCTGGCAATCCAGTGTGATGTCCATGAGATTAAGCAGCCGCAGAGCGTATGCCGCTGTCATGGCGTTGACCCATGTGGCGTCCGTATCGAGTTGCGAATGCTCCTTATCAAGCGAGCTGCGTAACTCCGTTGCTTCATCTCCTGCCTGACCGCCGTTGACGAGCCAGTCCGCGACTCTCGCGCTGAGCGCAGCCATGCGAGCGGAGGCTTCCGCGTGAGCGGCGATCCCGGCCTGGCGATCCTCGATGGCCGCCAGCAGCGGCAGAAGCCACAGCATATGTTGCTGAAGCCGTTGCAAGCCGCGCGCGATGTTTGCGGATGTGGAAACCTCGTAGCCTAGGTGCCGACTGAGCTGATCGATTTCTGAAGCGGATGCCGCGAGCCTCACCCGCTGGCTATCGCGTTCCTGATTGTTGTCGCGGCGAGTTAGCGTATCGATGGCAAGCCGACGTGCGCTATCGAGCCACGCGTCCGCCTGCGTTGTAATCGTGGCGGCGACGGTTCGCGGCAGCACTAGTATCGAGAAAACGCTGGCGCAGATGATGCCGAGCAGGATTTCCTGCACGCGGGCGGACACGATGTCGAAAGCCAGTTGTGGTGTGGAAAGGATGGGAAATCCAAGAAGCGCGACCGTGTAGCCCGCCAGCATGAAGATGTAGCTGCGCGGTGTCCCGTCGATCAGCGACAGGTAGAGGAAGACGCCGACCCAGAGCGCGATGGCTGCGCTGAGCAGTTCAGGGGCATTCACGAGGTTCGGAATCAGCAGGATCGTCCCTGCTGCGCCGATCAGTGTCCCCAGCATGCGATAGACGGCCTTGGACCACGTCGCTCCGACGAGCTGGTTCGATGTGATGTAGACGGAGGCCATCGCCCAGTAGGGGCGCGGCATTTCCAGCAGAAGCGCCAGAGAGAATGCCAGCATTGCAGCCGCAAATGTTCTCAGCGCGAAAGCGAGCGCTGCATGTCGGGCGCAGAATGCTGAAATCCGGTTCATGACGGAACACGTGTGAAATGGCGGCGAAATTTTCTCGCGCCGCCGGTTGAACTACGAAGCATTTCGGAGCGAACGGAACGACGTACGCATTTCGGCGACGAAGAGTTCGGGTTGCTCCCACGCGGCAAAGTGCCCGCCCTTGCTCATCCTGTTGTAGTGAATGAGCGTGGAATAGGCCTCCCTGGACCAGCTATGGGGCGCGGTGTAGATTTCGTCCGGGAATGCGCTGACGGCGACGGGAATCTTGACGCCTCTGATATCGAAGAAGCCGCCAGTCGATACCCGATGCGTGTCCCAGTAAAGGCGCGCCGAAGAGACGGCGGTGTTGGTGAGCCAGTAGAGCGTGATGTTGTCGAGGATGTCGTCGCGCGAGAGCCCTTCCTTTTGTCCGTCGAAAACGCGGGTGATCATTTCCTCGCTGCGGGCATCATGATCGAGCATCCAGGCTGCCAGGCCGATCGGTGAATCGACTAGGCCATAAAGGGTCTGCGGGCGGTTTGACATCTCGATGGCGTAACCCAGCCCGTTCTTGTAGAAGAAGTCGAGCTGATCCCATGCCCGTTTCTCCTCGCCGGTAAGGTCGGCAGGCGGCGCCTGGTTGAACGACAGGGCTCTTGAGACCGCGGGCGGCACCGTCGCCGGCATGTTAGTGTGAATGCCGAGCAACCCGACCGGCTCCTGCAAGGCCATCGTTTCCGAGACGGCATTGCCCCAGTCCCCGCCCTGCGCCACGAATTGCTTGTAGCCGAGACGCCGCATCAGAGTTGTCCACGCACGCGCAATGCGAACGGGAGTCCATCCAGGTTCGGTTGGCTTCCCGGAGAAGCCGTGTCCGGGGAGTGAGGGGATGACGAGGTCGAACGCATCCGCCGCGGTCCCGCCATGGGCCGTCGGGTTGGTCAGCGGTTCGATAATCTTCATCTGTTCGATGATCGAGCCCGGCCAGCCATGGGTGACGATCATCGGCAGCGCATTCGAATGCTTCGAGCGAACGTGGATGAAGTGGATATCGAGCCCGTCGATTTCGGTGACGAACTGCGGCAGGCTGTTGAGCCGCGCCTCGACCTTCCTCCAGTCATGGTGAGCGTACCAGTATTGTGCGAGCTGTTGAATGGTCTTCAGCTGCACACCTTGGGAATCGTCAGCGACCGTCTCCTTGTCCGGCCATCGTGTGGCTGCGATACGCCGCCGAAGGCCGGCAATCTGTTCTTCCGGAATGTCAATGCGGAACGGGCGGACGGTTTCACTGGCTTCGGCCGCGACGGCAGATTTTCCGGACGAAAGCAGGCTTGAGGCGCTGAGGGATGCGATGCCGATTGCTGCGGTCCCTAAAAGCCGGCGGCGATCGTGATTGATAACTTCATTGTTCGAGTTCGTAGTCATGGATATCTCCTGGTCCGGAACTGGCTGTGAGCAAAACTGGCGAATGAGCGAGAGCAGGCTGCATGGACGCAGAGCGATCCTGCCCAGTGGGGTTCCGGCGCGGCATCGCCAGGGATGTTGCAAGCCTCATCACGCGGGCTGCGAGAACGAGCAAGCTGGCGACATCCCTCATTTGGATGGCAACCAAGACTGCGTTGATCGAACAGATCAGGTCGCTCTGCATGCAGCGCGTGAAGATGCGAATTCGATCGGCGCGCTCGTGTTTGGCTCGGAACGACACGACTATCTCCTGGCATGATCGGCCGGCGATCGAATGGTTCGGTCGTTCGTATATGTGAGGTCTTTTCTGCCGCGGCTTTGCACAAATTGCCGGGCCGTTGTCGCCAATTGCTGTCGAGGATTATTGTGACTGGGCTGGCGGTGGATCCTGATACGCTCTCGAGGTCCGCTCTCGCGCCGTCAGCGATCAGGCCGGCAAGAAATGACAAAGCGACAGCATGCCGAGCAAAGGCGTTGATCGCTCAACCGCCTATGGTCTCCTGATGGAAAAGATGCCGCAGTTGCGGTCCCACGATTGAAGGAGAATGTCATGAATCCGATGTCACGCCGCCATGTCCTTGCTGCCGGCGCCGGAGGTCTTTTGACGGCGTCTGCACTGACAAATGCACAAGCCGCCTCGTCGCAGTTCAAGCCGGGTGATGGGGGAACTGCACGGCAAGCGGTCGAACTGCCGCCGGGCGAAAAAGTCACCTACCATGATCCGAAGGATGTGGCAGCGCTTCCCGATTTCCGCTTCTCCCTCGACGGCAACGTTCCGAAGGTGACCTCGGGCGGCTGGGCGAAGGAAGCCACCGTCCACCAGTTCCCCATCAGCAAGGGGATCGCGGGCGTCCACATGTTCCTCGATCCCGGTGCGTCGCGCGAACTGCACTGGCATGCGATCGCAGCGGAATGGGCCTTCGTGATCGAGGGCCGCTGCCAGACGGTGGTTCTCGATCCGTCGGGGGCAAGCGAGATCAACAATTACGGGCCGGGCGATCTCTGGTACTTCCCGAAGGGCCATGGTCACTCGATTCAGACCATCGGCGACAAGCCCTGCCACTTCATCCTGTCCTTTGATAACGGCGCGTTCTCCGAACACGGCACGTTTTCCATCACTGACTGGATCGACGTGACGCCGAAGGATCTCCTGGCCCTCGACTTCGGCCTGCCGAAAGACGTTTTCGACGCCTTCCCAAAGGGTGAGGTTTACATTCAGGCAGGGCCGGTAGTGCCGATCTCGGACGCGCTCGACGCGCCCTGGCCCAAGGAGTCGACGCACAAATTCAGTCTGCTGCACGACAACCGGGCCGTGCGCGATTTCGATGGCGGAACATTCAGGCTCGCAACGGTCGATGAATGGCCGGTCTCCAAGACCATGTCTGGCGGCGTGATGACCATCAAGCCCGGTGGCATGAAGAAGCTGCACTGGAACGTGAACGCCAACGAATGGCACTACTATCTGCGCGGTAAGGCGCAAGTGGTGATGTTCGGCTCGGGCGGACGCAGCAAGATCGCCGAGTTCAACCCGGGAGACGTGGCCTACATCCCGCAGGGCTATGGGCACGCCATCAGGAACATCGGCAACGAGGATCTCGAGATCGTGCAGACCTGGGACAACGGCAAGTTCGAGGAGATTGAACTCAACAAGTGGGTGCAATCCAGCCCGCGCTACCTGTTGGGCAACAACTTCGCCGGCGTGCCGCAGTCAACGGTGACCAAGCTCAAGCAGGCTTAGTGGTCGCCTGCCGAGACCGGCGGAAAATACCGAACCTAGGCGGAGCCGGCAAAATGACCGGCTCCAAAGGCGCCTGTCTTTCAAGATTCTCGGGGCGGGCCGCCAACAGCCATTCCCTTGTCTGAGTTGCCGTTCCGTCCATGAATTTCTTGGTGCCAATCGGATGCTCTGACCTTGGTCAGCGGCATCCGTGTCAACCAGGCGGAGTTTCGTGCGGCGCGCGAAGCGCCCGCGTCCCATCGGAGGTCTCTGCGGGGTCGCTCCGTGCGCTTGATGTCTGCCTATTGCAGCCGGTTACGAGAGTCCTGCGCGCTTGGCAGGCAGGGGGCCGCACATCGCGAGATGAGCACAGCGCCATTGATGAGGCGTGTCGCCGGTAAAACGTTTGAACGTCGTCGTAAAATGCGCCTGCGTCTGGAAGCCGACCTCCAGCGCGATCTCCGCCAGCGGCATGTCACCTTGCCTCAGCAAATCTTCGGCCCGCTCAATCCGCCGTCTCAGCAGGAGTTCATGGGGGCGCTGCCCGGTCGCGACCCGGAACTGGGCAGCGAAGTGCATCCTGCTCAGACCGGCGACGGCGGCCAGGTCCTCCAGGCCGATCTTTTTCGCAAGATTGTGGTCGATGAATTCGAGCACGCGCTTGAGCCGCCATTTCTGAAGTGATCGCGCGTTGCGTCCCCGATTGGACGGCTGTTCTGCCTGCCGGGTCGCCTGGTAAGTAACGATTGCAAGACGCAGCGCATCAGCGCATATGCCGGAATAGGTGTCGTGCGCGGCTTCCGCTGCGACGAGCGCTTCGGTGAGGCGCTTGATCACATTGTCCCGGGATGCTTCGCCCGTCTCGGTTCCAATAAGCTGGTCTGCCTTGATCGAGAGCGCAATATCCAGATTCTGAAGGGCAAGAATGACGTCGCCGGACGTTGGCCGACTGGTGTGATCTTTCGCCGGCGTGCGACTGATCTGGAGGATCTCGATCGACCGCGGGTCAACCCTGGTTGCCTGTTGCGTCGCAGGAAGCGATTGCAGCACCATGATGAATTTCCTTACCTCAGGGCTGTTCAAAAGCCGCGCTTGCAAGGATATTTCATCGTCCACCAGCCGCCATTCTACGGGTGGTTGATGGGTTTAGGTTGTAGGTTTGGCCGCATCATACCTTGGTATGCGGCCGAGCTTTCTTGGGGGGCGAACCTTCATGCGACCTGGGGCGGCTGCTATATTGTTATCAATTGCGATGTCAAATTGCGCATCTCGGTGAGGCCGCCAGGCGAGGGATTTCTCGATGAGCCGTGCAGCGTACCGGATATCTGCGGCCGTCCTTGCGGGCGTGGTTTTCCTTATCGATGTTCTCACTCCGCTGGAGGGCGCCGTTGCTGTTGGTTACGTCGTCGTCATCCTCCTGGCGGCGAGAACGATGCAACGCGCAGATGTTCTCGTTGCGGCATTAGGCTCTGTCATCCTCACGATCTCAGCCTATCTGTCGGCCCACAACCTTGCTCTCGATTCTGCTGCGTTACGGTTGCTCATGAGCTTCGCCGCCATCGGCATTACGCTGGCGCTCGTCTTGCAGAACCAGACGGCAACCAAGCGGCTTTCTGATCAAGCGCGCCTGCTCGATCTTTCACATGACATGATCTTTGTCAGAAACCGGGAAGGGATCATCACTTTCTGGAACAGGGCGTCGGAAGAGACCTACGGCTGGTCCGGCGAACTCGCGATAGGCCGGGTGGCGGACGATCTGCTGCAGACGGCCTATTCCGCCGAGAGGAGTGCGATTGAGGCCGTGCTCCTCTATGCAGGGCGTTGGGAGGGCAAGGTCAAGCAAAGAACGAGAGCGGGTGAGACACTGACAGTGGACGCTCGATGGGTCTTGCAGCGCGACCGTTACGGTGAGGCGATCGGCGTGCTGGAGAGCTATACCGATATCACGGAGAGTATCGCGGCGCATGACGCCCTGGTGCAAAGCGAGCGGCGTTATCGGCGGATGTTCGATGCCAGCCGTGTCGGTGTCGCGGAAGAGGACTGGACCGAGGTTCGGCAGGCACTGAACTCTCTGGAGGTCGATGGCGCTGGGTTGGCCGATTATTTGACGCGGCATCCCGGCTTCGTTCAGCAAGCCAGACTGCTGGCGAGAAACAGGAAGGTCAATCCGGCGCTCGAAGCGATGGTAGGAGCTGAGAGCTCTTCAGATTATGTGGGGTGCGTTGATCGGATCCTGCCGAACTGCGACCGGACTTTTATTCACGCATTGCTGTCCTTTGCAAGGAAAGAACCTTTCTTTGAAGGGGAAACCGAGATGATCGGCGCCGACGGTCATCGCATCCCGGCGATTTTTACGATCACCTTCCCGCCCGACGATGACCGCAACGTGCTGATTTTCGTCGTCGATGTGACCGAGCGCAGACGGGCGCAGGACGCTCTTTTGGCGGCTCAATCGGAGCTTGCCCGCGCTGCACGCGCCGCAACCCTGGGTGAACTCAGTGCATCCATCGCTCATGAGGTTAATCAACCGCTCGCAGCAATTGTGACGAGCGGCGAAGCCGGCTTACGGTGGCTTCAACGGGATACGCCCGATCTGGAAGAAGTGTCCGCTGCGATATCCAGAGTTGTAGATGAGGGCAGGCGCGCCGGAGCGATCGTGACCCGTATCCGAGGCTTTGTTGAGAAGGTCCCGGCGCGGAATGATACGTTGAAGATATGCGACGTCATCGCGGACGCGGCCTTACTGGTTGAGCGTGAGCTTGCGAAGAGCGAGGTTGCCCTGTCATTCACTGCATCGCAGGAATTGCCTCAAATCCGCGGCGATCGAGTTCAGCTCCAGCAGGTTTTTGTGAACCTGTTTATCAATGCGGCCCAGGCGATGGCTGGACAGAATACGACTCGCCACATCTCTGTTGCCGCGGACACGACAGATGGCGATGACATCGTCATTGCAATAACGGACACCGGTCCTGGCATCGCGATGAACGATCTCACGCGGCTGTTTGAGCCTTTCTTCACGACGAAGCACGGAGGCATGGGAATGGGGCTTGCGATCTGTCGCACGACGATGGAAGCTCATGGGGGACAGATGACTGCCGAGAGTTCATCCGGTCTTGGGGCGACCTTTCGTTTGAGGCTGCCAGCCATCCAACCTCCAACTCCGCAATGAAGCTACCGATCGACAGCAAGAATACGGAGACGTGGTCTTCACCGACCACGGTTATCATCGTGGACGATGACGAGGCCATTCGCGCGTCACTGGACAGCCTGTTTCGCTCCGTGGGCCTCTCGACCCGCCTGTTCGGCTCTCCGGCCGAACTGCTGGCTGGTGCAATGCCGGCCGGCCCGGGCTGCATTGTTCTGGACGTCCGGCTTCCCGGCGTGAGCGGGCTTGATCTCCAGGGCCAACTGGCCCGTCAGGGACTCGATTTTCCGATCATCTTCATGACCGGGCACGGTGACATCCCGATGTCGGTACGGGCCATGAAGGCCGGCGCGATAGACTTTCTTGCAAAGCCGTTTAGAGATCAGGACATTCTGGATGCCGTCACAGCGGCACTGGAACGCGATGTTCAACGCCGTAGTATCGCCACGGCAAGGGGGGAACTCCTCGCAGAATATGCAGCGCTGACAGCTCGCGAACGCGAGGTCATGGGGCATGTTACGTCCGGATTGATGAACAAGCAGGTCGCCGGCCTCATGGGGCTTAGCGAGATCACGGTTAAAATCCATCGCGGCAACGTGATGCGCAAGATGAACGTCAAATCGTTGGCGGATCTTGTGCGAAAGGCGGAAGCGCTGGGGTTGTCTCGCAAGGGCGGAACCGAAGACCAAACCTGAGTATAGTTTCGGCGCATCAGGCATCCATGCATAAAGGAAGGGAGAGACCCGCCGCACGATGGTCCGCTCGTGCATTGTATGGTGGTCAGGATGCTTGCCATGCCCAAAGCCCCGACAATTGCGATTGTGGACGATGACGAAGGAGTTCGTACTTCCCTGGCGAGCCTGGTGCGCTCGCTTGGCTATCATGCGCGGACGTATCAATCCGGCGTTCATTTCCTGCGAGATTCGCTCGATCCAGACTGCATGATTGCCGATATTCAGATGCGTGTGATGACGGGCGATGAGATGCAGGCGCTGCTCATAGCGGCCGGCCGGCGGTTTCCGATCATCTTCATGACTGCCTTTCCGACGGAGTCCGTGCGGAAGCGCGTTATGGAGGCAGGCGCCTATTGCTATCTCAGCAAGCCTGCGAGCGGTGATGAAATCATACGGTGTCTGGAAGACGCATTGGCGGACGGGCATCCACAGCGGTCCCAGTAAGTTCGATCTGTCCAGTCATTTACCGCTGTCTCGTCGCTGACTTTCGAAATCAGATGTGATCTTCGAGATGATTTAGAAAGTCAGGCCGCAGTTAGGTCTGTCGGATAAATTTCCGAGAAACCAGCCGTTGCGATGTTCTCCGTCCGCATCTCGCGAACAGGTTTGCCGTTACCACACCACAGCTTCGGCAATCGAAAGTCCCTGCCGCCAGCCGAATTGCTGACGATACTGGCCGGGAGCCAGTCCCGTCGCGCGCTTGAACGCGCGCGTGAAATTGGCCTGACTGGAAAATCTGAACGAAAGCGCAATATCGATCAAGGATCGATCGCCCTGGCTGAGCAAGGCCTTGGCCCGCTCGAAACGCCGCTTGCTGACATAGCGAAGGGGAGAACACCCGACAGCCTGCTTGAACTTTCGGGAGAAGTGGAACCGGCTAAGGCATGCAACCGAAGCCATACGATCAAGATCAAGATCGTTTTCAAGATTTGTCTCGATGTAGTCCAGCACCCGGATCAGTCGGCGGCGATCGAGCCCCTTTCCTGAAAAGGAAACTGCAGGTTGATGAGTCTTTGCATCAAACTGTGTTTGAACAAACCTTGTTGCTTCGTCGAGTAAGGCCCGAAGAGATGCGGGAATATCCAGGTTCGCACTCTTGTTCAATTCGCTCGTCAGTTCCGCCTTGATCATGTTGGTCTCCTGCTAAGTCTAGGAGACCAACTTAGCGAGCAGACCAAACTCCCTTCTTCCGCCTTAGACTGTCTGATTTCGTGTTTGCACGGTCATTGTTGCTCAAAGCCATCGTGACACATCTGATGGTGGACGATCACCTGACTCGCGAGCTTGGCTATGCGCATTTCCAGAGTTATCGCAGGAACGAGTGGTTGTTACAGTAACGGATCTCAATAGATTCAGTGGTTCAGCCCAGACTACGAATCTGGGGGCAAAGATTTGTGTCCTGTCGAACTGTTTAACGTTGCGGCGCAATCCAAGGCTTTAGAATCACCAGCTCTCGGTGGTCGGCTTTATCTTTCGCCTCCATCAGAAGCCTGCGCATTTTCTTGATCACTTCCGGTTCGAAAGCCTCGATTGCTGCCGATTGTTCGGAGCTAAGCGATCCCTTTCGGCCGTAACGACCACGAACATCGCTCACATGTCCAAGAATTCTATCCCGCGTTCTTTGCGCGACCGTCCCATTGTCACGCCAGTCAGCCATTAAGTGACGTGTCCCGTAAAACGTGAGGTCCGCGCGCGTAGGAGGTGCGTTCGGTAACGCTACGCTCGGTGATTGGGGGACCAAGTGTCGCATAAACCCTGTCGCGGGGGCTTAGATAGCCGGGACGAGCCATGGACCATGCCTGACTGGGCGAACGGCTCCCCGTGATACACCTCAGTGAGATGTATCACGGGGCGTATCGCTCCTCCATTCCAGCTATTTATTTGATTTCAAAGGGCATTATTCCAATTCGGATTGGAGCAGCGAGTCCCTCTCTCGCTACCAAATTCCCGCAGAGCCCCCGAATTCGACATCCATCGTTGTGGAACGAGGATGCATCACGGATTCGTTCGGGTCGGGCGTTCGCTCTTTGCCGTCATCCGCTCGATAGCCTTCTTGCATGATGCCGTGGTGTAGGGCCGCGACTGCGCCGCGGATTTTCGAGGCATCTCATCAAATCCGGCGCGGGGAATCATCGTGCGACGCGGGATCAAAATAATCGCAGCGTGCGCGCGTTGAGACGACAGAATCCGTTGAAATGACTAGAATCACACTGCTTGACGGGGCCTACCTGTCAACACAGGGACGTCACGCGACGTTGGGGACATTTTGGGCTTGGGCGGCGGATCAGCACGGGGGCTGCTGGCGGCTTTTTTCGGCTGCGCCTTTCTGTGCGTGCCGGTCGCCCCGGCCTCAGCCGCCTGTGATGGCGTCGTCAACTGCACCGGGAACATCTCGGGCGGAGTCAGCTATGACGGCAACTCCGTTACCACGCTCAACGTTAATTCCCTGACAACGAACGTTGCGCCGTCGAGTGGCGTATCCGGGTTGAGCCTGACCGCGCGTGCTGATGACGGCAGTAACGGTCGCGATGGCGGTGTCGGGATTGGGACCGATCCCGGCGACAATGGCAATGACGCCAATAATCTGACCCTGACCTATTCGCAGCCGGGCGCGAATCCGTCGGTGGGAAGTTCCGGCGCGGTTGTCACCACCAATGCAGCGGGCATTGTCGTCACATCGCGCGGTGGCAATGGTGGCAGCGGCGGCGATGCTTACGTCGCAGGCAATGGGCGTGGCGGTGGCGATGGTGGTGCGGGTGGCACCGTTACGGTTTCGGCGACCGGCGCGATCTCGACCACCGGCAACGGTGCAGCGGGCATTGTTGCTGCCAGTGTCGGCGGAGACGGCGGCAATGGCGGGGACTCTGCCGGCGTCGGCGGAAGCGGGGGTAACGGCGGCGAAGGCGGCCATGCCAGCGCGGTGTCGGTGACGCTCAATGGATCGATACGGACCAGCGGCTCGGATGCAAACGGCATCAGCGCGGTAAGCCGCGGTGGCGCGGGTGGCTCAGCGGGGGACTGCTCCGGAATCTATTGCGGATCGAGCAGCGGTGGCGGCGCAGCTTACGGCTCCACTGTCAACGTGACGACCCTTGCGGGCTCCGCCATCGAAACTTTCGGCACCTATTCCAACGGCATCTACGCCGCCAGCATCGGCGGCTTCGCAGGAAGCGGCGGAAGTTCCTACGGCGTCGTCGCGTTTGGCAGCAGCGGTGCGAGCGCCGGCGATGGCGGCACGGTCACGGTCAATAACGCAGGCTCGATCACAACGCATTCGGCGCGATCCTACGGCATCTTCGCGCAGAGCATTGGCGGTGGTGGCGGAGGTGGCGGAAGCTCCGGCGGCCTCGTGTCGCTCGGCGGCAGCGGATCGAGCGGCGGTAACGGCGGCAACGTCTCGGTGACCAACAGCGGCGCCATCACCACCAGCGCTGCGAATTCGATCGCGATCTTTGCCCAGAGCGTCGGCGGCAGCGGTGGCGACGGCGGCAACTCCGGCGGCCTCGTATCGCTTGGCGGCAACGGCGCCTCGACCACGCCGGGCGGCACAGTCACCGTCAGCAATACGGGAACGCTCAGCACCCAGGGCGCGGACTCGCAAGGCATTCTTGCCCAGAGCATTGGCGGCGGCGGCGGCAATGGCGGCACAGCCGGTGGCTCGTTCTCCTTCGGCGGCACGGGTGGCGGCGGCGGCATTGGCGGCAATGTCACCGTCAGCAACGGCGGCTCGATCACCACGCAGGGCGTCAATTCGGTCGGCATTCAGGCGCAGAGCGTTGGCGGCGGCGGCGGCAATGGCGGCAACTCCGTCGCGTTCACGACAAGCGTGCTCAGTCTTTCAATGGGCGGCAGTGGCGGATCTGGCGGTGCCGGCGGCACTGTGATCGTGCAAGGCACGAGCGGCAGTCCGGCCTACAACATCAACACGTCTGGCAACTACGCATCCGGCATTCTCGCGCAAAGCGTTGGCGGCGGCGGCGGCAATGGCGGATTCGCCGTCAGTGCGTCCGGACCGACGGATTTCTCGGCCGCAGTTGCTCTTGGTGGCACCGGCGGAAGCGGCGGCGCAGGTGCGGCTGTGACCGTCACGACCGCTGCAACCATCTCCACAAGTGGCCGGCAATCGAGTGGCATTTCCGCACAAAGTATCGGCGGAGGGGGCGGCAATGGAGGGTTCGCCGTTGCAGCCAGTTTGTCAGGCGTCAGCGTTTCAGTCGGACTGGGTGGCAAGGGCGGCAGCGGCGGTGCAGCCAGCAATGTAACGGTGAGCAACACCGGATCGATCACAACATCGGCCAGAGATTCTAACGGCATCATCGCGCAGAGTATTGGCGGCGGCGGTGGCGACGGCGGTTTCTCGGTTGCAGGCAGCGGCGGTCTCATCTCGGCGGCGGTGGGTCTTGGCGGCAGTGGCGGCGGCGGCGGTACCGCTGGCATCGTGTCGGTGACAAGTAACGGAGCGATTACGACGTTTGGTTCGCAGTCGCGCGGCATCGTGGCCCAGAGCATCGGTGGCGGCGGCGGCAACGGCGGCTTCTCCGTGACCGGCGCATTCAGCTTTGCGCCGCCGGGCCTGCCGGGCGCTGCTTCGGTGGGCATCAGTCTTGGCGGCAGTGGCGGCGCCGGGCAGACAAGCGCTGCGGTGTCGGTTTCGAGCACCGGCAACATCACGACCAATGGCGAGAACGCGCAGGCGATCATCGCGCAAAGTATCGGCGGTGGCGGCGGCAACGGTGGCTTTAGCGCATCCGGTGCATTCTCCGCGGGAGCCGGTGTCACCGGCGCGGCGGCCGTCAGTGTCGGCGGTAGTGGCGCGGGCGGTGGCAACGCCGGCAATGTCAGCGTGTCGAGCAACGGCCACGTTGTGACACACGGCGCCGGATCGACCGCGATCCTCGCGCAAAGCATTGGCGGCGGTGGCGGCAATGGCGGATTCAGCATCTCCGCCGCCGGTGCGCAAACCGGCGCGGTGGGTGTCAGTGTCGGCGGTTCGGGCGGTCTCGGCGGAACAGCGGGTTCGGTGACGGTGACCAATACCGGAACGGTCTCGACGGATGGAGATCGTGCGCGCGCCATTCAGGCCCAGAGCATCGGCGGTGGCGGCGGTGATGGCGGATTCAGTGTTTCCGGAACGATGACGACCGGTCCCGGTGCCGGGAGTGTCAGTGTGGGCGGCAGCGGCAGCGGCGGCCAGGACGCGAGCAGTGTCGTGGTCAACAGCAATGTCGGAGCGACGCTCGGCACGACCCTGACCATGCGCACCGCAGGCAATGATGCGTCCGCGATCTATGCGCAAAGCGTCGGTGGCGGCGGCGGTAGCGGCGGCTTCAGCGGAGCGCTGTCGGCGGGCACGAGTGGAACGTTTGTCAATGTCGGCGTCAGCGTTGGCGGCTCGGCTGGCACGGCGGGGCAGGCGGGTACGGTCAGCATCACCAGCGTGGACAACATCTACACCAGCGGCAAGGGCTCGAACGCGATCATGGCCCAAAGCATTGGTGGCGGTGGCGGTGACGGCGGTCAGAGCATGGCCCTTGCGTTCAACACCGCCGCGATGTCGGGAGCGCTTACGGCGTCCGTCGGCGGAAAGGGTGGTGGCGGCGGCGACGGCAACACCGTCTCGGTCAACAGCACCGGCGCGCTCACGACCGTTGGCGACACCTCGGCAGCGGTCTTTGCACAAAGTGTTGGCGGCGGTGGCGGCACAGGCGGCTTTGGCGCTGCGGCTTCCTTGACCGCTGCGCCAGACTGCGGTTGCAACACCAATCTGAGCCTCGCATTGGGCATTGGAGGCACGGGCGGTGCGGGCGGCGACGGCGGCATCGTGAGCGTCACCCGCAATGGCAACATCTCGACGTCAGGTGCTCTATCCTTCGGAATTCTCGCACAGAGCATCGGTGGCGGCGGCGGCGGCGGCGGGTTCGCATTTGCAGGCGGCTTCGCCCAGCGCAATTCTTTCAACGTGAACTTCGCGCTCGGCGGTACGGGTGGCCTCGGCGGCATCGGCCAGGCTGTCACCGTCAACAACACCGGCCAGATTTCGACGCGTGGAGCGGACTCCACGGCCATTCTCGCACAGAGCATTGGCGGGGGTGGCGGCAACGGCGGATTTTCCGTCGCCACAGCGATCGGCGTGGGTGGCACGGCGACGAGCGTCAACATGGGCGTCTCGATCGGTGGATCGGGCGGCACGGGCGGCATTGGCGGCACGGTCAATGTCACCAACAACGGTTTGCTCAGCACACAGGGTGATGGTGCCTACGGCATCCAGGCGCAGAGCATCGGCGGTGGCGGTGGCAATGGCGGCGGAACGATCAGCGCCGTTGTCGGATTTGCCGCAGGCAGCCCGGGCAACACGGTCAACGCATCGGTTGCGGTCGGCGGCAATGGCGGGTCTGGCAATGTCGGTGGCAACGTTACGATTGAGCAGACCGGTGGGATATCGACAACCGGCGATGGGGCGCACGGCATTCTTGCGCAGAGCATCGGCGGTGGCGGCGGTGTTGGCGGGCGGGCGAATTCGCTGGCATTCGCTCTAGGCGCGGCCTGCGGACTTCCCGTGTGTCCGTCGCCCGGTGGCGGCACCAACGTCAATATCGCGATTTCGGTGGGCGGCAACGGTGGCACGGGCAACGATGCCGGCACTGTGAATGTGAACAATCACAGCGCGATCACCACCACCGGCGATGACTCCGTCGGCATTCTCGCACAGAGCATCGGCGGCGGCGGCGGCGAGGGCGGCAATGGATCGGTAGGCCTCGGTGGTGGCCTCACGCCGCTTCCTGTCGATCCGAGCACAATCCTCATTCCGATCAGCAATGCGACGCCGCTCAGCCCGAAGATCGCCATCGGCGGCACCGGCGCAAACTCCGGCGCTGGCAACACAGTCACCGTCACGAGTTCGGGCGCGATCACGACGAGCGGCGTCAACTCCGACGCCATCATGGCGCAAAGCATCGGCGGCGGCGGCGGCAGCGGCGGCAATGCATCGCCCGGCATCGTCGGTCTGCTTGGCATTGGCGGTGCAGGCGGCTCCAGCGGCAGCGGCGGAACGGTCACCGTCACTGTTGAGTCCGGCAACATCGTCACCACCGGACGCAATTCGCGCGGCGTCTATGCATCGAGCATTGGCGGCGGCGGTGGCAGCGGTGGCGGCGATCTGCTCGGCATCATCACGGTCGGTGGCGATGGCGGCGGCAGCGGTGATGGCGGCGCGGTGACTGTGACCAGTCACGCATCCATCACGACCAGCGGCGCACAGTCGCACGCCATCATGGCGGAAAGCATCGGCGGCGGCGGCGGTTCGGCACGTGCCTCATCTGGTTTGCTTGCCATCGGCGGCACCGGTGGAAATTCCGGTTCGGGCGGTCTTGTCACCGTGTCCAACACCGGCGCCATTACAACAACCGGAGCGGGCGCGAACGGCATCATGGCCATGAGCGTCGGCGGGGGCGGTGGCAGCGGTGCAGCGGCCAACGGTTTGATGGCATTTGGCGGATCGGGTGGTTCGAGCGGCGATGGCGGCGCGGTCTCCATCACCAACTCCGCGACAGGAACCATCACGACATCGGGCGACATGGCTTACGGCATCTACGCACAGAGCGTCGGCGGTGGCGGCGGTGGTGGCGGCAATGTCGTGTCGGGCGGTATCGGACTCTCGATTTCGGTCGGCGGCAACGGTGCATCGTCAGGTAATGGCGGCGCCATCACCATCGATAACAATGGATCGATCCGCACCAACGGCGCGATCTCCCTCGGCATTTTCGCGCAAAGCATCGGCGGTGGCGGCGGCAATGGCGGCACGTCCGGAAGCTACGGCGCCGTTGCGCCGGTGGGTATCGGCGTTGGCGGCGGCGGCGGTTCGAGCGGCGATGGCGGCGACATCACGATCACCAATCGCGCGACCGGAACGATCACGACAACAGGCGCGGGCTCGACCGCGATCTTCGCGCAGAGCGTCGGTGGCGGCGGCGGCAACGGCGGTGCTGCGCTGACGGTC
This sequence comes from Afipia sp. GW823-FHT06G09, assembly GCF_058794875.1. Taxonomy (NCBI): domain Bacteria; kingdom Pseudomonadati; phylum Pseudomonadota; class Alphaproteobacteria; order Hyphomicrobiales; family Nitrobacteraceae; genus Afipia; species Afipia sp. GW823-FHT06G09. The sequence goes on along the minus strand of NZ_JBXAHF010000003.1, from coordinate 310,088 downwards.
TCAGGCAATGTGGGTGGCGGCACGGTTGCCGTAGGCGGTACGGGCGGCAACGGCGGTAACGGCGGCACCGTCACTGTCACCAATAACGGCGCCATCACCACAACAGGGATCAACTCGGTCGCGATCTTTGCGCAGAGTGTCGGCGGCGGCGGCGGTTCGGGCGGCTCGGCGATCGCGGCAACGATCGGTGCGGTCGTGCCGATCGGCGGCGGGACAGGGTCGGTTGGCCGCGGTGGCGACGTGACCATCACCAACACGTCGACCGGAACCATCATCATGACGGGCGCGGGGTCGGTCGGCCTCTTCGCACAGAGTGTCGGCGGCGGCGGCGGCATCGCGACGGCTGACGGAGCGGCGACGTTCGCCCTTCAGGCGCAGGGCAATGGCAACGGCGGCACAGTCACCGTGGAAAACCACGGCTCCATCATCATGACCGGCGACAATGCCGCCGGTGTCTTCGTGCAGAGCGTCGGCGGCGGCGGCGGCGTTGTCGGCAAGTCCGGCGATCTGCTCGGCCTCGATCCCATGTTCCAGGGCACGGCGGGAGGCACCGGCACCGGCGCAAGCGTCTCGCTGATACAGGACCGCGACGTGGCTGCCATTGGCCTGAACTCGGTCGCTTTGCTGCTCCAGAGTGCCGGTGGCACGGGCAACGGCAATATCGAGCTAACTGTCACAGCCGGGACGACGATCACCGGCGGCAGTGGGACGGGTGCGGGTGTCGGCTTCCTCGACGGCGCGACAAACACTCTGACCAACTACGGCAGGATCACATCGATCAATCAGATAGCGGGCAACGCGATGACGGCGACGACCGGCAACGACACGGTCGATAACTTCGGCATCATGACCGGCTCGGTGGATCTCGGCACCGGCCTCAATGCGTTCAACAACAAGGCGGCCGCGCTTTTCAATATGGGCGCCAATGTCATGGTCGGCACCGGAAACTTCTTCACTAACGACGGTACGATGTCTCCGGGTGCGATCAACAATGTGTTCACGAGCGCAGTGACCGGAAACATCGTTCAGTCGTCAGGCGCGACCTATCAGCTCGATCTTGATTTTGGACCGAATACGGCCGACCGGATCAATGCAACGGGCACCGGATCGATTTCCGGAAAGGTCGCGATCAACTTCCTCAACAAGTATCTCGTTCTGCCCGGCGATCACCAGATGACGATTGTCTCCACGGGCGGAGGCGTCTCTCATCCGGGCTTGAGCCTCAATGTGGCGTCGTCGGCGATTGTTACGTACGGGCTGCTCTATCCCAATCCGAACGACATCGTGCTGGGTTACAGCGTCTCGTTCAATCCTGTCGGTCTTCCATCGCAATTTGCGTCGATCGGCAACGCCATCAACGCCATCCAGACCGCGCGCAACTCGCCGGGATTCGCTCCGATTGCATCCGCGTTGTTTGATCTGCCGGATCAGCAGGCGCTGTCGGCCTTCTACAATGCCGTGGGCGGAGGCGGTACGGCAGCCACCCAACAGGCTTCGTTCAGTGCAGGCACGGCTTTCACATCCCTGATGTTCGATCAGATGAGCGCGTGGGTTGCGGGGTCTGCAAGCAGCAATGGCGTTGTCTTCGATGACAGGACATTGGCCTACGCTGCTATGTCGCCCGCTGACGTGATTGCAAACTCCGCCTTCCGCAAGCCCGCGCCTCTGGCATTCTCGGACCGCTGGCGGGCCTGGGCTGCGCCTTTTGGTTCGCGGCAGACGATAGACAGCAACGCGGCGCTGGGAACGCCCGGCGCTGCGGTGACCAGCGTCGGCGGCGGCTTCGGCGTTGAACGGCAGCTCGGCGACAATGCGGTTTTCGGATTCAGCGTCGGCGGCAGCGGCTCGACCTATTCCGTACCCGATCGCTCGACGACCGGCCGCATCGAAGGCGGGCATCTGGGTGTTTATGGCGCATACCGCGACGGTCCGCTGTATTTCAGCGGCAGCCTGGGCTACGGCCGGTTCGACAATCGCGCAACGCGCTCGATCAGTGCGGCGGGGTTGCCGAGCGAATTCGTCTCGGGACGGTTTGCCAGCGATCAGATCTCCGGACGCTTCGAACTCGGATGGCGGCAGACGGTCGGGCGCGTAGCTGTGACACCCTTCGGAGCGATACAGTTCGCGAATATATGGCAACGCGGCTACACCGAAACACCCACCTACGGCGGCCCTGCCGGCCTTTTGGGGCTGACCTATCAGCCGCAGTCGACGACGTCCCTGCCGTCTTCTCTTGGTGTCCAGTTCGACAGCAAGCTCACGCTTGAAAACGGCATGACATGGACGCCCTATCTGCGGGCTGCCTGGGTCCACGAGTTTATACCTGACCGGCACATCACCGCGTCGTTTGTTGTCGCGCCGGGCTTTCTGTTCAACACGGTGGGAACGTCCGCATTGGCGGACTCGGCTCAAATCGTTGTGGGAAGTGAACTTGCCGTCGACAGCAAGGTGTCGCTGTTCAGTTCGCTGGCAACTCAGGTGGCATCGCAAAGTCTGGCTTACTCCGGCATGGCCGGTATGAAGGTTGCGTGGTAGCCTGCACGATGATTGCGAGAAGAGAGTCCGGCGGTGAGATGGTGAGCAAGATAATGCGAGCGTTTCTTCTGATTGCGAGCATCTTCAGTATTGCCCTGATGAATTCGGCTGAAGCCCAGCAACCCCAACAAAAGCCAACGAAGCCAGCCGCACCGTCGAAGTCATCGGCGGCACCCGCCGCATCGGGCACGACGGCGCAGGCAGTTCCTGCCGATGGCAATGCGCCGCCTCAACCGGTCTGGACGTCGCGCTGCTCCAGCGATGGCAGGAAAACAGCTCTGCTCTGCGAGGTCGAGCAGAGTCTGTTCATTACAAAAACCGGACAACTGGTGGCTTCCGTCAATGTGAAGCTGCCTCCCGAAACCCGCCAGCCCGTGATGATGATTCAGCTGCCGGTAGGATTGTTTCTTCCGGGCGGCGTCAATCTGCAGATCGACGAGAGCAAGCCGCAGGCGCTCGTGATCCAGACGTGCGATCTGAAGGGGTGTTACGCCGCGACGACGATCTCGGCTGAATTGTTGAGCGCGATGAAAGCAGGAAAACGGCTTTCCGTGATTTTTCAGAACCTCAACAAGGAAAATGTGAACCTTGCTTTCGTGCTTTCCGGCTTCGCCGAAAGCTATGATAAAATCAATTAGCTCCTTATAACCCGGATGCCGGGCGTTCCAGAAGCTTGAGATATCGATCTCAGGCAGCGCTTCGCGTGTAGCTGAATGTCTCACAGCGCTGTTTGGAGTTTCAGATGTCGAAAGGTGCGTTAGCGCTGTTGATCAGCGGCGGGACTGATAACTGGGCTCCCGATCGCTGGAAGTTACGGTTCAGTCAGCAGCTCAAGGACCGGGATGTTGCCCTGTTTCCGGCTGACGCAGTTGACCCCGGCTCGGTGCATTATGCGGCTGTATGGCAGCCGGAGCCGGGTCTTCTTCAAACTTTCCCGCATCTCAAAGCGATCTTCAATCTGGGAGCGGGCGTGGATGCGGTCCTGCAAGATCCCCGGCTTCCCGCCGTTCCCCTCGTCCGCGTCGCGGATGACGATCTGACGTCTCGCATGACAGAGTACATCGTCATGCATACGCTGATGCATCATCGGCAGCAGGCTTATCTCGCCGACTGCCAGGCAAGGCGTGTCTGGGCTCCCCGCTTTCAATGGCCGGCCCGGGCCGTTCGCGTCGGCATCCTCGGGATGGGAGTGCTGGGCCGGCACGCCGCGTTTGCGCTTCGCGACCTGGGTTTTCAGGTCGCAGGCTGGAGCAAAAGCGAAAAGTCGATCGATGGCATTCAGTGCTATGCGGGATCAAGTCAGCTCGCCGCTTTTCTGGCGAGAACCCATATTCTTGTGGTTCTTCTGCCGCTGACCTCCGAAACGCGAGGCTTTCTGGCGCGCGAGCTTTTCGTGCAGCTTGCAAGTGACGGCCCTCTTGGAGGCCCCGTCGTCATCAATGCGGGCCGTGGCGGACTCCAGAACGAGAGCGACATCATCGCCTGTCTTGACGACGGGACGCTGAAAGCCGTGACGCTTGATGTGTTCGAACGGGAGCCGTTGCCATCCGCCAGTCCTCTTTGGGCGCACTCCGCAGTTACTATTTCTCCGCACAATGCCGCGGATACCGATCCAGATTCTATCGCCTCATATGTTGCCGCGCAGATACTGGGCTTTGAGGCAGGACGACCGCTGCAAAACGTTGTCGATCGCCAGCGTGGTTATTGATTGGGGCGATGTGAGAAGAGACGGGTTGAACTTTAGCATGCAGATTGAGCGCGGGATGATATCGCGCGGCAATGCGCCAATCTGTCCCGTCTTTCGCCGTGGACAAGCCGCGGCGATGGGATAGCCTTCTGGAAAAATTCAGGAGGGACCAATGAGATGCCCTCCTAAAAGATTTTAGGGAGGGGATCATGTCAGAGAAGAAATTCAGCCGTCGTCATTTCATAGCAGCAGGTGCGGCAACCGCCGCGACGCCTTTCATCTTGCGCGGGGCTTCGGCGCAGACCGCCTGGCCGTCGCGGCAGATCCGCATGATCTGCAGTTACCCGGCCGGAGGCCAGACCGATCTGCTCGCCCGTGCATTCGGCGAGTTCATCGGCAAGCAGGTGGGGCAGACCGTCGTTGTCGAGAACAAGGCAGGCGCTTCAGGCTCTATTGGCGCAGCGGAGGTGGCGCGCGCGGCGCCCGATGGCCACACCATCCTCTGCTCGATCTCGACCACCTATGTGATGAACCGGGTGATGATGAAGACCCCGGGCTACGACATGGACAAGGACCTGACGCTTGTCAGTGTTATTCCGGGTGCCGGGCTGCTCCTGATCGCGAGCCAGAAGTCCGGTGTCAAGACGCTGGGTGATTTCGTCGCCTTCGCGCGCAAGAACGGAAAGGTGAACTTCGGCACCTACAGCGCGGGCTCTGCCCCGCACATGACGATCAACGAACTCAACCAACAGTATGGCCTCAACATCGAGCCGATTCACTATCGCGGCGAAGCGCCGATGTGGACCGGGCTGATGGAGGGCACGCTTGATGTCGCGATGGGCAGCTTCACGGCCGCGCAACCCGTCCTGCAAAGCGATCGCGGCACTGTATTCGCAGTGCATTCGAAGAAGGTCGACGCGCTTCCGAACGTCAAGACGTTGCCTGAACAGGGTGCAACCTCGAAGTTTTTCACCGTCAGTGGCTTCACCGGCTGGGCGCTTCCGAAGGCCACGCCGCAACCGATCGTCGATCCGCTGGCGCAGCTCTGCGTGGCGGCCAACAGCGATCCGAAGGTGAAGGAAGTTCTCGCGACTTTCGTGCTGGAGCCGGCGCTGGGCTTCAAGGAAACCAACGCTTTGTATCAGCAGGAATTGCCGATCTGGATGGAAAGCGCCAAGGCGCTCGGCCTGGAGCCCGTCTAGGCGAGGATTGTTCCTGAAACCTGAACGCCGCTGACGCGTATCCTGTTCACGGTGTGCGATCCCTGCGAGGATAGCCGCCGGTCAGGATCGTTCTCATGCGCGCGTTTATTTTTGCGATCGCACTTCTGTTCAACGGCGTGCCGGGCGTGCGGGCGGCGGACGATGCCGGGTCCGCGCAAGCGGTCATCAGTTCCCAGCTCGAGGCGATCGGCCGTGGCGACGCTGTGGCGGCCTATTCCCACGCGGCACCGGCGATTCAGGGACTTTTCACCGGGCCGGACATTTTCATGAGCATGGTCCGGCAAAGCTATGCGCCGCTCGTTCGTCCGAAACGCGTCGAGTTCGGCAAGTCGGCCGGGTCCGACGGAAAGATCGCGCAGCATGTGCACATCGTCGACAGCGACGGGGTGGCGTGGGAGGCGCTCTATACACTGGAGCAGCAGCCGGACGGGACCATCAAGATTACCGGATGCTCGCTTCTGAAAGCCGATCAGGAAGCGTGAACTCGCTTCAGTTGAGATGACAGTTCACGCCGATGCGGACGATCCCGCTACCGGCCGGTCTTTCCGACGCGTTCATAGGCTTCGACCAGATGACGGCGCATCAGTTCGGCGGCGGCGTCGCCGTCGCCGCGGATCATCTCTTCGAGAATGCGGCCGTGTTCTTTCCAGACGCTGATCGACATGCCCGGATGGCGCAGCACTTCGCCCATCGCGCGGCGCAGGTGCCGCCAGTGCAGCCGCATCGTTTCGGCGATCAGGGGATTGCCGGAGAGATCGTAGATGAATGAGTGGAAGTCCATATCGGCCTGAAGGCTGGCGCGGCTGTCGCCGGCGGCCACCAGCTTGCGGCCGTTTTCAACCAGTGCACGCCCGCGCGCGATGGATTCCCTGGTCAGGCGCGGCGTCGCCAGCTTGACCGCAAGCGGTTCGACCGCCGAGCGGATCTGGTAGATCGCCTCGAAGAAATCCGGATCGACCGCGGTGACGGTCAATCCCTGACGCCCCTGCGCAAGAAATCCCTGCGCCTTCAACACCGCCAGCGCGTGCGTCACCGGCTGCCGTGAGACATTCAGGCGCGCGGCGATGTTCTCCTGGGTGAGGCGCTCGCCCGGCTTGAACGTGCCGTCGCACAGGGCATCGAGGATCACCTCATAGACCTGATCGACCAGACTTTTCGGCGGGGCCAGGGACTCGAGCACTTCTCCTCCGATGGAATCATCGCTGCGCGGCACCATGGTGGCCGCTTGACAGAGATGGATGCAAGCCGCATCCTGAGTTTAGAATACTGAATTCAGAATGCAATACTGACTTACCGTGGGGTGGTTCGCACCGCCGACGGCCGAGGGCGCAGCAAGCGCTCCGGGACGAAAAACAAGATCCGGGAAACGAACTGAAAACAAACAAGGAGGATCGTCATGAAACTGACCCCCGAGCAGCTCGAGCAATTCCGTACCGAAGGCTGGCTGTTTCTGCCTGAGCTGTTCAACGCCGAGGAAGTCGATGTCTTGCGGCGCGAAGCCGTGTCGATCTATGACGAACAGCGCCCCGAGGTCTGGCGCGAGAAGAGCGGCGCGCCGCGCACCGCCTTTGCCGCGCATCTTTACAACGAGGCGTTTCGCCTGCTCGGCGCGCATCCGCGCATGATCGAGCCGGTCGAGCAGATCTTCGGCGAGAAGGTCTACATGCATCAGTACAAGATCAACGCGAAGTCCGCGTTCACCGGCGACGTCTGGCAATGGCATCAGGATTACGGCACCTGGAAGCGCGACGACGGCATGCCACAGCCGCTTGCGATGAACATCGCGGTCTTCCTCGATGAAGTGATGCCGATCAACGGCCCCTTGATGCTGGTGCCGAGAAGCCAGAACGCCGGCGATCTCAAGGCCTCGCACGATCTTGCGACCACGTCCTATCCGCTGTGGACTCTTGATGAGGAGACCGTGACCCGCCTCGTCAAGGAGGGCGGCATTGTCGCGCCGACCGGCAAGCCGGGCGGCATGCTGATGTTCCACGGCAATCTGGTGCACGGCTCGGCGGGTAATATCACGCCGTATCCGCGCAAGATCGTGTACCTGACGCTGAACTCGGTTTCGAACTACATCCGCACGCCGACGCGGCCGGAGTTCATCGCGCATCGCGATTTCACGCCGATCCAGACCGTTGATGACGACGCGCTGGTTCGCTACGCGCGCAGCCATCGTCAGGCGGCGGAATAGCACTCCTCGTCATTGCGAGGAGCATTTGCGACGAAGCAATCCAGTCAATTCGAGAGTGGATTGCTTCGCTTCGCTCGCAATGACAAGGTGACGGCCATCTTTCTTCCGAGAGTTCGTCTCCATGAATCTGCATCACCTTCTCGAAAAGCGCCGCGTGGCGGGAAAGCCCGTGCGTGTCGCGCTGATCGGCGCCGGAAAATTCGGCTCGATGTTTCTCTCTCAGGTGCCGCATACGCCGGGCCTCGAAGTGCCGGTGATTGTCGATCTCGATCCGGAGCGCGCGCGGGACGCCTGCCGCACGGTGGGCTGGGATGATGCGCGGATCGCCGCCACCACCTTCACCAAAGATGGCGCCGCAGCGATCGCAGGCAATGTGGAAGTGATCGTCGAGGCGACCGGCAATCCGTCCGTCGGCATCCGCCATGCCCGCGCGGCGATTGCGGCGGGCAAGCACATCGTGATGGTCAATGTCGAAGCCGACGTGCTCGCGGGTCCGCTGCTGGCGGACGAAGCGCGCAAGGCGGGCGTGGTCTATTCGCTCGCCTATGGCGATCAGCCGGCGCTCACCGCCGAGATGGTGGACTGGGCGCGCGCCACCGGTTTCAAGGTTGTCGCTGCGGGCAAGGGCACCAAGTACCTGCCGATCTATCACGACGTGACGCCCGCCGGGGTGTGGGGTCACTATGGTTTGACCGCTGCCGAGGCGCAGTCGGCCGGCATGAATCCGCAGATGTTCAACTCGTTTCTGGACGGCACCAAGTCGGCCATTGAAATGGCGGCGATTGCAAACGCCACCGGACTTGATGTGCCCTCAACGGGCCTTTTGTTTCCGCCCTGCGGTGTCGACGATCTGCCGCATGTGATGCGCCCGAAGGACAAGGGCGGTGTGCTGGAAAAGTCCGGCGTGGTCGAAGTCGTTTCATCACTGGAGCGGGATGGCCGTCCCGTGTTCCGCGATCTGCGCTGGGGCGTCTATGTGGTGCTGGAAGCGCCGAACGATTACGCCGCCGACTGCTTCCGGCAGTATGGATTGAAGACCGATTCCTCGGGGCGCTATGCCGCGATGTACAAGCCGTATCATCTGATCGGGCTTGAGCTGAACATCTCGGTGCTGTCAGCGGCGCTGCGCAATGAACCGACCGGCCAGCCGCAAGGTTTCCGTGGTGACGTCGCGGCTGTCGCCAAGAAAAATCTGAGCGCTGGCGAAATGCTCGACGGCGAGGGCGGCTACACCGTCTGGGGCAAGTTGATGCCGGCGGCTGAAAGCCTCAAGACCGGCGCACTGCCGATCGGCCTCGCGCATCGCGTCAAGCTCACCAACGATGTCGCGCACGGCGCGGTGGTCCGATGGGCCGACGTGGAAATCGACGTGAAGGACGATGCCGTCGCTTTCCGCCGCGCGATGGAAGCAAAGTTCTCTCACTAGCAGAGCCCTCCTGTTGAAGCGCTGCAAATGCGATCTGACTCCCTCTCCCGTGGGGAGAGGGTTGGGGTGAGGGCGTAGAATCTATCTCGAGGCGCTACCGCGTCACATGCGCTGAGACGGCGAGCCACTGGCCGCCGATCTTTGCCCACACATCAGTGTAGCGCCCGCCGCCCGCGCTGCCGTCCGGCATTACATAGCTCGTACGCGCGTGGATGATGGCCGCGTCGCCGATGATCCGGATCAGCACGTCCTCGGCCTTGAGATTCCTGATCGCGATCGCCCTGGCCGTCTGCTCCAGGAATCCAGCGCGATCGACCAGCGAGCGATCGGGATTCGAGCAGTAAAAGTCCGGCGCCAGAATTTCATCGAAGCGTTTGACGTCGCAGGTCTGCACCGAGTTGATATAATCGCGGTTGAGCGCGGTGAGGATGTCGTGATCCGAATTCATGGCAAAACCTCCTTTTCCGGCTTCGCTTTCGATCCCGCCAGTGTGAAGACATAGCGCCATCCGATCAGCAGGCTGCGGAGCGCAAGCCAGCCGATGATCAGGTTGGAGAGAGCGAAGATCGGCAGCGCTAGGTTCGCGATGATACCGGTTTCTCCGCGTTCGACAAAGCGCAGCGCGGCGAGCGGCAAGGCCGAGACGCCGAAGCTGTAGGCCCAGGCCGCCAGCGAAAACGGCTGTTCGCGTAGCCATGGAATCAGCCGCAGCATCACCAGGGCCTGAAACAGTGCGTAGCCGAACAGCATGTGCGCGAGATGGTCCGGCGGTCCGCTGGTCACGGTGAGATAGGCGACCGAGCCAACCGCGGGCGGAGCGAGGTGAATTCCCATCGTGGCCCGCAATGCGACCGGAATCCCGTGTGCGAGCAGCCGCGTGAGGATGACCGATTCCATCACGATGATGGAAAAGAAGCCGACGCCAAAGAACAGCAATCCTGCATCGGGATAACCGAACAGACCACAGGCAATGGCGCTGACGAAACTGCCGCCAACGGTCGGCATGTAAAGCACCGGCGTTGTGGTCTCGGTGGTCCGGCCTCCGATCCACAGCCCGCCGACACCCCAGACAGTAAACGCAAGCTGTCCGGCCACGCCGCAGATAAACAAGCCGAATGCAATGCGCGGCAGATAAGGCGCGATCGACCAAGCGGCGATCATCGTCGTCATGGGAATGAGCACGACAAAGAAGGATTGGATGGGATGAACGATCTCGGCCATCGCGGCTTCGGGCGTCTGAATCCATTTCAGGACGTATGCCGAAAACCAGATCAGCCAGATGGCGGAGGCCGTCAGGGCAAGTGTTTCGCCAATGATGCCGGGCACCCCCCAGACATGGGATGCAGCGCGCCAGCCTGCGCCGAGCCCGCCGATGCCGAGCACCATGCCAAACATGGTTGCGGAAAATTTCGAGATGTCGATACGCACGGCTCGCCTGTTCTTTTTGGGATTGTCCGGAGGGCTGCTTAGGCCGTAAGGATTTCTAGCAATCGGGAGGATCAATCACAATGGACTTTGCCCTTAGCCAGCAACAGGAATCCATTCGCGATGCGATCCTGAAAATCTGCGCCCGCTTCGACGACATCTACTGGCTGGAGAAAGACCGCAAGGGCGGCTTCCCGCACGAATTCTATGAGGCGATGGCGCAGGCGGGCTGGCTCGGCATCTGCATTCCCGAGGAATTCGGCGGTGCGGGTCTCGGCATCATGGAAGCTGCGATCATGATGCGCGCGATCTCGGAATCCGGCGCCGGCATGTCGGGCGCGTCCGCGATCCATATGAATGTGTTCGGTCTCAATCCGGTGGTGGTGTTCGGCAACGATGAGCAGCGGGCACGCATGCTGCCGGGCATTGTCGAGGGCCGCGAGAAAGCCTGCTTCGGCGTGACCGAGCCGAACACCGGCCTCAACACCACGCAGCTTAAAACCCGCGCGGTTCGGAAGGGCGACAAGTATGTCGTCAACGGCCAGAAGGTCTGGATCTCCACCGCGCAGGTCGCAAACAAGATTCTTCTGCTTGCGCGCACCACGCCGCTGGAGGAAGTGAAGAATCCGACCCACGGCCTCAGTCTGTTTTATGCGGACTTCGATCGCGAGCGGGTGAAGGTGCACGAGATCGAGAAGATGGGCCGCAAGGCGATCGACTCCAACGAGCTCTTCTTTGCCGATTTCGAGATCCCGGTCGAGGACCGCATCGGCGAGGAAGGCCGCGGGTTCGAATACATCCTGCACGGCATGAATCCCGAGCGGGTGCTGATCGCGGCCGAAGCAGTCGGTCTCGGCAAGCTCGCGCTGGATCGTGCGGCGGCTTACGCGAAGCAGCGCGTCGTGTTCAACCGGCCGATCGGGCAGAACCAGGCGATCCAGCATCCGCTGGCGAAAAACTGGATCGATCTCGAAGCGGCATGGCTGATGACGATGTCGGCGGCGTGGCAATACGATCAGGGATTGCCGTGCGGCCCCGCCGCGAATGCCGCGAAATATCTCGCGGGCGAGGCGGGTTTCGACGCCTGCCAGCAGGCGGTGATGACCCATGGCGGCTTCGGCTACGCCAAGGAATATCATGTCGAGCGTTATCTGCGCGAAGTGATGATCCCGCGTATCGCGCCGATCAGCCCGCAGCTCATTCTCAGCTTCATTGGCGAGAAAGTGCTTGGGTTGCCCAAGTCATATTGAGCGTTCGTGCCATGCACGGGGCGGGACTTGGCAAGACGCACCGATACGTTGACGACACCTGACATATCTGGTGACGTGCCGGCAACATCGCGCGCCAGTGCTCACAGCATAAAGACCAGAGGAAAGACATGTCCGGATCGCACGATCATCATCATCCGCACGATCACTCCCACGCGCACGACGACGAGCGCTGGAAGCATGATGGCGTGCGCGTCATTCCGGGCAATCAGCTCGACACGAATGTCCCATCCACCACCGGAATGGACCGCAAGGCCGCGATCAATTTCGCGCGCGTCGGAGCGCAGAAGCTGTGGGCGGGAACCGTGACGATCAGGCCGGATGCAAAGACCGGCGCGCACCATCACGGTCATCTGGAAAGCGTCATTTATGTCGTGAAGGGCAAGGCGCGCATGCGCTGGGGCGAGCATCTGCAGTTCACTGCGGAAGCCGGGCCGGGCGATTTCATCTTCGTGCCGCCTTACGTGCCGCATCAGGAGATCAATGCGAGCTCGGATGAAGTGCTCGAATGCGTGCTGGTGCGCAGCGACGGCGAGGCTGTCGCGATCAATCTCGACATCGAGCCGGTCGAAAAGCCGGAGACCGTTCTGTGGGTCGATCCGATTCACCGCGACCCTGCGGAAAGGGCTTGAAATCACCGGTATCAGGGGATGGACAAAAAAGGCGGTTCCGTGGCGGTCCCGAAAACGCCTTTGAGGCCAGACGTTTGCAGTGCGACATTCTGACTACTGACGAATATTGACAATCGTCAGTCGTTACTAGAAGCTCTCAGGATAATCCCAAGGGAGCTTCCGATGCGCCGCATCTCCGAATTCGCAAGCCAACGCAATGGCTTGGCCATTCTCGCCTTGATTATTCCAGCTCTGGCGCTCGGCGCTTGCAGCAAGGAGCAGGCCCAGGAGGGCGAGAAGGGGCGCCCGGTTCTGGTGGCGACGGTCCACTATCAGTCGCAGTCGCCGGAGCGCAGCTTCGTCGGCACCATCCGCCCCCGCATCGAAACCGACATGGGCTTCCGCGTCCCCGGCAAGGTCGCCAAGCGCCTCGTCGAGGTCGGGCAGATGGTCGATGTCGGCCAGCCGCTGGCGACCCTCGACGAGGTCGATCTCAAATTGCAGGCCGAACAGGCCGAGGCTGAATTCCGCGCCGCGACCGGTGTGCTGGCGCAGGCAAGCGCCGCCGAGGGCCGCGCCAAGGAATTGCGCGCCAGGGGCTGGTCCACCGAAGCGCAACTCGATCAGGTGAAGGCGGCAGCCGACGAGGCGCGGGCGCGTCTCAACCGCGCCGAGCGTTCGGTCGAACTCACCAAGAACAGCCTGTCCTATGCCCATCTGGTCGCCGATACGCGCGGTGTCGTCACCGCGACGCTGATCGAGCCGGGTCAGGTGGTGGCGTCGGGTCAGACCGCGATCCGCGTGGCGCGCTCCGCCGAGAAGGAAGCGGTTGTCGCGATTCCGGAAACCATGGTCAGCTTTGCCAAGACCGGCGAGGCCAGCGTGACGCTGTGGTCCGAGCCGAACAAGAAATATGTCGCCAAGCTGCGCGAGATCGCGCCAAACGCCGATCCTGCGACGCGCACCTATCTGGCGAAGTTCTCGCTGCCCGGCGCGGATGATGCGGTTTCGCTCGGCATGACGGCGACACTGACGCTGGCCGATCCCGCGACCGAGCGCGTGGCGCGGCTTCCGCTGTCGGCGCTTTTCAGTCAAGGCGACGGACCCTCACTCTATGTCGCCGACGCCAAGACCGGCGCTGTCTCGCTGAAGCCGGTGGCGGTGAAGGCCTATGAGACCAACGACGTCATCATCACCAGCGGTGTCGAGGAAGGCGCCAAGGTCGTGGTGCTCGGCGTGCAAAAGCTCGATCCGGCCCAGAAGGTCCGTGTCGTTTCGTCGCTGTCGTTCTGATTTAACGCACAGACATACCGAGGGTCCGATGAAGCGATTCAATCTTTCCGCCTGGGCCGTGGCGCACCCGACGCTGATCCTGTTCTTCATCGTGATGCTCGGCATCGCGGGCTTCTTCTCGTATGAGCGGCTCGGCCGCGCGGAAGATCCGTCGTTCACCATCAAGGTGGTCATCGTCAACGCGATGTGGCCCGGCGCGACGGCCAAGGAAATGCAGGAGCAGGTCGCCGATCCGATCGAGAAGAAGCTTCAGGAACTGCCGTACTTCGAAAAGGTGCAGACCTACACCAAGCCCTCGTTCACCGCGATGACCCTGACCTTCAAGGATTACACGCCTGCGAAGGAAGTGCCGCAGCTTTTCTATCAGCTCCGCAAGAAGCTTAGTGACATCAGGAACGATCTTCCGCCGAACCTGATCGGTCCGAACATCAACGACGAATACGGCGACGTCGATTCGATTCTCTATATGCTGACGGGCGAGGGCACGGACTATGCCCAGCTCAAGAAAGTGGCCGAAGGCCTGCGCCAGCGCCTTCTCAAGACGGAGAACGTCACCAAGGTCAATTTGTACGGCACGCAGGACGAGCGCGTGTTCGTTGAATTCTCCCACGCCAAGCTGGCGACGCTCGGCATCACGACGCAGGCGCTGTTCGATTCGCTGGCCAAGCAGAACGCAGTGGTTCCGGCGGGCACGGTTGAAACGTCGTCGCAGCGCGTGCCGCTGCGCGTCACCGGCGCCTATGACAGCGTCAAGGCCGTGGCCGAGACTCCGGTCGAGGGCAATGGCCGCGTGTTCCGCCTTGGCGACATCGCCATGGTCACCCACGGATTCGTCGATCCGCCGACCTATCAGGTGCGCCAGGAAGGCAAGCCCGCGATCGGCGTCGGCGTGGTGATGGCGAAGGGCGCCAACATTCTCGAGCTCGGCGAGAGCATCAAGAAGGCGACCGCGGAATTCATGGCGGCCGTGCCGCAGGGCATCGAGATCGAGCAGATCGCCGATCAGCCGAAGGTGGTCGAGCACGCGGTCAGCGAGTTCGTGCATTCGTTCGTGGAGGCGCTGGCGATCGTGCTGTTCGTCAGCTTCCTCGCACTCGGCTGGCGCACCGGTATCGTCGTTGCATTGTCGGTGCCGCTGGTGCTGGCGATCGTCTTCATCGTGATGAATGCGATGGGCATGGACCTGCATCGCATCACGCTCGGCGCTCTGATCATCGCGCTCGGCCTTCTGGTCGACGACGCGATCATCGCGGTCGAGATGATGGTGGTGAAGATGGAGCAGGGATGGGACCGCGTGAAGGCGGCATCCTTTGCCTGGGAATCTACCGCGTTTCCGATGCTCACGGGAACGCTGGTCACGGCCGTTGGCTTCCTCCCCATCGGCTTTGCCAATTCGTCGGTCGGCGAATATGCCGGCGGCATCTTCTGGGTGGTGGCGATTGCGCTGATTGCGTCATGGTTCGTCGCGGTGATCTTCACGCCCTATATCGGCGTCAAGCTGCTGCCGAACTTCAATCATGGCAAGCATAACCATGATCCGCACGCGATCTATGAGACGCGGATGTATCGCGGCCTGCGCCGCGTGATCGAATGGTGTGTGCGTCGCCGCGGCACCGTGGTGCTGGCGACGGTCGGTGTGTTCGCGCTGTCGATCGTCGGCTTCGGTCATGTGCAGCAGCAGTTCTTCCCGCTGTCGGAGCGGCCGGAGCTGTTCCTCCAACTGCGGTTGCCGGAAGGCACCGCGTTCAACGTCACCAAGGAGAGCGTGAAGAAGGCGGAAGCGCTGCTCAAGGACGACAAGGACATCGCCACCTACACGACCTATGTCGGTCAGGGTTCGCCGCGTTTCTGGCTCGGCCTCAATCCGCAGCTTCCGAACGAGGCGTTCTCGGAAACGGTGATCGTTTCGAAGGACGTCGCGGCGCGCGAGCGCATCAAGGCGCGGCTGGAGAAGGCCGTGGCCGATGGCGCGCTGTCTGAAGCGCGTGTGCGCGTCGACCGCTTCAATTTCGGCCCGCCGGTCGGCTTCCCGGTTCAGTTCCGTGTCGTTGGCCCGGACACAACGACTGTGCGCGACATCGCCTACAAGGTGCGCGAGGTCATGCGCGGCAACGACAAGGTGGTCGATCCGCATCTCGACTGGAACGAACAGACCCCATACCTCAAGCTTGCCGTCGATCAGGATCGCGCCCGTGCGCTCGGCCTGACGCCGCAGGACATTTCGCAGTCGCTGGCGATGCTGATTTCCGGCGTGCAGGTGACGACGCTGCGCGACGGCATCGAGAAGGTCGGTGTGGTCGCCCGCGCCGTGCCGTCGGAGCGGCTCGATCTCGGCCGTGTCGGCGATCTAACGATCTATTCGCGGGGCGGCGTTGCCGTGCCGCTGTCGCAGATCGCCAAGATCGAATACGCCCACGAGGAGCCGATCCTGTGGCGGCGTAACCGCGACATGGCGATCACCGTGCGCGCCGACATCGTTGACGGCGTACAGGCACCGGACGTCACCAATGCGATCTGGCCGAAGCTTGAAGGCATCCGCAAGAGCCTGCAACCGGCTTACCGCATCGAGATCGGCGGCGCGATCGAGGAGTCCGAAAAGGGCAATGCGTCGATCAACAAGCTGTTCCCGCTGATGGTGATCGGCATGCTGACGCTGCTGATGATCCAGCTGCAGAGCTTCTCGCGGCTGGTGCTGGTGTTCCTGACCGCGCCACTTGGTATCGTCGGTGCCTCGCTGGGCCTCAACGTCGCGGGCAGTCCGTTCGGCTTCGTGGCGCTGCTCGGCCTGATCGCGCTGGCCGGCATGATCATGCGCAACTCGGTGATTCTGGTGGATCAGATCGAAACCGACGTCGAGCATGGCCTGACCCGCCGCGAAGCCATCGTCGAAGCGACGGTTCGCCGCGCGCGGCCGGTGGTGTTGACGGCGCTGGCTGCGATTCTGGCGATGATTCCGCTGTCGCGGTCGGCCTTCTGGGGCCCGATGGCCATCACCATCATGGGGGGATTGTTCGTTGCAACATTCCTGACCCTGCTGTTCCTGCCCGGCCTCTATGCGCTATGGTTCAGGAAGAGTCTGGACGAACGGGGTGAGGGCGTGGTTCCGGCGCCCGCGCAGCCGGACCAGATCCGGCACGCGCCGCCGCTGGCGACCGCTGCCGAATAATCGAACCTTGAGTATGACACTGACATGACTCTGCTTCACGACAACGATACCGATTCCGAAAAGAAGGCGTGCATTCTCGCGACTGCGGAGCGCCTGTTTCGCGATGTCGGCTATCTCAAGACCACGGTCGCGGATATCGCCAAGACGCTCAAGATGTCGCCGGCGAACATCTATCGCTTCTTCGATTCCAAAAAGTCGATCCATGAAGGCGTGGCGCGGCGGCTGATGGCCGAGGTCGAGGACGCTGCGGATGCGATCGCCGCCAAACCGACGCCGCCGCGGGAGCGGATGAAGGAATTGCTCGCCACGGTCAGCATCATGAATGCCGAGCGCTTCGTCGGCGACTCTAAGATCCACGAGATGGTCGCCATCGCGATGGAGGAGAGCTGGGACGTCTGCGATGCGCATATCCAGCGCATCGTCATGGCGATCGGCGCAGTGATCGCGGACGGCACAAAAAGCGGCGCGTTCAACGTCAAGGATGTCGAGCTGGCCGCCAAGTGTGTCTGCGCCGGGATGCTGCGGTTCTTCCATCCGCAGATGATCGAGCAGAGCGCGAAAAAGCCGGGGCCGAGCCTCGATCAAATGATAGACTTTATTATCGCTGGCCTTACGCTGGGCACCCCCGACCTCTCGGGTGGCCAGCGCTAGTGGTTCGATTCTAACATTCGCATCGCGTTTCAGCAGGCATTCCTGCGAATGTTAGAATCAAAGAACCACTAGCAAAATATGAGTTTCTGGTGGAGTTTAGGATTTGACATTCGCTTTGGGGACTCGCTGCCAGCGGGGCGCGAATGTCAAATCCACTCCACCAGGCAAGGCAAAGCAGGTCATGGCTGATTTTCACTATTACGAACCTTCCCAGGGCCACGGCCTCCGGCACGATCCCTTCAATGCCATTGTCGGTCCCCGGCCGATCGGTTGGATTTCATCGAAGGATGCCAAGGGACACGTCAATCTCGCGCCCTACAGCTTCTTCAATGCCTTCTGCTATGTGCCGCCGATCATCGGCTTTTCCTCGACCGGCTGGAAAGACAGCGTCGCCAACATCCAGGAGACCAGGGAGTTCACCTGGAATCTGGTGACCAAGCACGTCGCCGAGCAGATGAACATGACGTCGGCGAGCGTGCCGCACGAGACCGACGAGTTCACGATTTCGGGACTAACCAAAGCCCCGTCGCGCAAGGTCGACGTGCCGCGAGTCGGCGAGAGTCTCGTCTCGTTCGAGTGCAAATTGACCCAGATGATCCAGCTCGAGGGCGCCGACGGTAAAAAGGCCGACGCCTGGGTCACCTTCGGTGAAGTTGTCGCAGTCCATATCGACAAGAGCCTGATCAGGGACGGCGTCTACCAGACCGCCGAGGCCTATCCGATCCTGCGCGCCGGGCGAATGGGCGACTATGCCCAGATCCGGCCTGACATGATGTTCGAGATGATCCGGCCGCGGTAGCGGCATTTTGGCTCAAGTCTTGGTGATTTTTTAAGTCTTGCCGATTGTTTAGCTGGCCGGTGCGGAACGTTGCGCCGCCGTGCAGGTTATTGAAACGTAGGTATTTTTGGGGGGCTTTCGCTTCAAACGCGACACACCGCCGAAGCTGGTTTTCAGCATTGCCGCCGCTAGTGCCCCGTATCCGACGTTTGCTTCATCTTGCGGCGCCTCCCGTGCAAACGTCGAATACGAAGGACACTAGCAAAATATGATTTCTAGTGATCCTTTGGTTCTGACATTCGTAAAGGTGCCTGCGAAAGATGCGATACGAATGTCAGAACCGGATTACTAAGGTTGAGGCATGATCTAAACGAAATCCCCTACCGCATTTCGGGTTCATGCCCTAGCATTTCAGCCCCGTGGTCACGCTGGCCTTTCCGCAAAAGGATCGTCCCATGAGCTTCTCCTTCCGCCGCGATCTCATCACCCGTCCGATCTTCGCGTGGGCGCACAAGGCGCTGCCGCCGATGTCCGACACCGAGCGCGAGGCGCTCGAGGCCGGCGACGTCTGGTGGGACGCCGATCTGTTCACCGGCAATCCCGACTGGTCGAAGTTCCTGGCCTTCGCGCCAGCAAAGCTCACCGACGAAGAGATGGCCTTCCTGAACGGCCCGGTCGAGCAGCTTTGCGAGATGGTCGACGAGTGGAAGGTGAACTGGGAATGGCGCGATCTGCCGCCCGAAGTCTGGGAGTTCATCAAGCGCAAGAAATTCCTCGGCATGATTATCCCGAAGGACTATGGCGGCCTCGGCTTCTCGCCCTATGCTCATTCGGAAGTGGTGCGGAAAATTTCGTCGCGGTCGGTGACCGCGGCGGTCACGGTGATGGTGCCCAACTCGCTCGGGCCGGGTGAACTCCTGATGCACTTCGGCACCAAGGAGCAGCGTGACAAGTGGCTGCCCGGTCTTGCCGAGGGGCGTGAGATTCCCTGCTTCGGGCTGACCAGCCCGGAGGCCGGCTCCGACGCCGCGTCGATGATCGACACCGGCATCATCTGTAAGGGCACGTTCAACGGCAAGGAGACGCTCGGCCTGCGGCTGAACTGGCACAAGCGCTACATCACGCTCGGGCCGGTGGCGACGCTGCTTGGTCTTGCGTTCAAGGCCTACGATCCAGATCACCTGATTGGCAGCGAGGAAGAACTCGGCATCACGGTGGCGCTGATTCCGACCGATTTGCCGGATGTCAGCATCGGTCATCGCCATCTTCCGGCGATGCAGGTGTTCCAGAACGGTCCGAACTGGGGCAAGGACGTTTTCATTCCGATGGACTTCATCATCGGCGGACAGGAGCGCATCGGTCAGGGCTGGAAGATGCTGATGACGGCGCTAGCCGCAGGCCGCGGCATCTCGCTGCCGTCGCAGTCCTCCGCTGGCGCTGCGTATTGCGCGCGCGCCACCGGGGCCTATGCGCGCATCCGCGAGCAATTCCATGTGCCGATTGGAAAGTTCGAGGGCATCGAGGAGCCGCTGGCGCGCATCGCAGGCACGGCCTATCAGCTCGACGCCGCGCGCCGGCTGACCTGCGCCGCGCTCAATCAGGGCATTCATCCGGCCGTCGTGTCGGGCATCATGAAGCTGCACGCCACCGAGCGGCTGCGCATCACGGTGGATGACGCGATGGATATTCATGGCGGCAAGGCCGTGATCGACGGGCCGCAGAACTACATGGGCAATCTCTACCGCTCGGTGCCGGTCGCCATCACGGTGGAGGGCGCCAACATCCTGACCCGCAATCTCATTGTGTTCGGGCAGGGATCGGTGCGCGCGCACCCTTATCTGCTCAGCGAAATGAATGCGATCGGCGATCCCGACCGGAAAAAGGGTCTGGCCGATTTCGACGCGTCGTTCTGGAAGCATGTCGGCCACGCCATCACCAATACATTCCGGGCCTGGGGCCGAAGCTGGACCGGCGGCGCGTTTGCTCCGGCGCCCGAGGCTGGCGCCGCGACCGGTTACTACCGCCAGCTCTCGCGTTATTCGGCAGCGTTTGCGCTGTGCTCCGACATGGCGCTGCTGACGCTCGGCGGTGCGCTCAAGCGCAAGGAAATGCTGTCGGCACGGCTCGGCGACATTCTCTCCGAACTGTATCTGCTGTCGGCGGCATTGAAGCGCTGGGAAGACGAGGGCCGTCAGGACGCCGATTTCGCCGCGCTCGAATGGGTGATGGCGAACGGCATCCGCACCATTGAGAACCGTCTTGCGGAAGTGATTGCCAATCTGCCGAACCGCTTCGTCGGCGTGATCCTGAAATTCCTGATTCAGCCGCTCGGCGCCAATCCGCTGGGCCCGTCGGACAAGGTTGTGAGCCGCTGCGCGCAACTGATCCTCGCGCCGGGCGCGGTACGTGACCGGCTGACGGCAGGACTTTATCATGCCAACGACGATAGTCCGCTGGCGCGGCTTGAGCGCGCGTTCCTGCTGGTCACCGCCAACGAGCCAATCGAGAAGAAGATGCATGCCGCAAAAATCCGCGACTGGAGCGAAGCTGTGAAGAAAGGTGTCATCACCGCAGATGAGGGCGCCAAGCTCAAGGCGGCGCATGATGCGGTTGCGCTGGTGATCGAAGTCGATGATTTCGCGCCCGAAGCGCTGTCGCCGATCTACAGGAAGCGGCAGGACCTGAAACAACCAGATCTCAAGCAGACCTCCCCGGACCGGGCGGCAAGCTGATGGCGCGTCCGGTTTATATCGTTGACGGCGCACGCACGCCGTTCCTGAAAGCACAAGGCGGGCCGGGGCCATTCACCCCGGTTGATCTCGCAGTTCAGGCCGGGCGGCCGCTGCTGGCCCGGCAGCCGTTTGCACCCAATGCGTTCGATCAGGTCATTCTCGGGTGCGTCAATGTCATCGCCGACGAGATGAATCCGGCGCGCGTCGCCGCGCTGCGTCTCGGCATGGGTGAGCGCATGGTGGCGTTCACGGTGCAGATCAACTGCGGCTCCGGCATGCAGTCGATCGATACGGCGTACCGCTATATCGAGGCTGGCAAGGCCGACATGATCTTGGCAGGCGGCGCGGAGGCCCTGAGCTACGCGCCGCTGGTGTTTCCGCAGTCAGGCGTACGCTGGTTCGCGAAGCTTGCAACTGCGAAGGATACCCTCTCGAGGATTACCGCGTTCCTGAAAGCACGACCGGCATATTTCAAGCCGATCATCGGGCTGGAGCGCGGGCTGACCGATCCGATCACCGATCTGAACATGGGGCAGACCGCCGAAGTCGTCGCGCATCTGATGGGCGTGACGCGCGAACAGGCCGATGCCTATGCGGTGGAAAGTCACCGGCGGCTGGCGAATGCGCAGGAGCAGGGATTCCTGAAAGGCGAGGTCGAGACCTCGTTCGCGCGCGACGGCAAGTTCTACGACCATGACGACGGCGTGCGTCCGGATTCGTCCATGGACAAACTGGCGAAGCTCAAGCCTGCCTTCGAGCGTCCATGGGGGCAGGTCACGCCGGGCAATTCGTCCCAGATCACGGACGGCGCATGCTGGACCATCCTGGCGTCCGAAGATGCCGTCAACAAATACGGGCTCAAGCCGAAGGCGATCATCGTCGACAGCCAGTGGGCGGGGCTCGATCCGAGCATCATGGGTTTCGGCCCGGTGCTGTCGTCGGCCGAACTCATGAAACGCAACAAGCTCAAATTGCAGGACATCGAGACCTGGGAAATCAACGAGGCGTTCGCCTCACAGGTGCTGGCGTGTCTGGCGGCATGGAACGACGACAAGTTCTGCCGGCAGGTGCTCGGTCTCGAAGGCGCGGCGGGCGAGATCGACCGCACAAAGCTTAACGTCGATGGCGGCGCGATCAGCCTCGGGCATCCGGTCGGCACCAGCGGCAATCGCATCGTGCTTCATCTGGTCAACGCGATGAAGCGGCTCGGCACCCGGCGCGGCATCGCCACCGAATGCATCGGCGGTGGTCTTGGCGGCGCGATGCTGATCGAGACAGTGTAAGGGAACGGACATGGACTCACGCATCATGGATGTTCTCAAGGACCGTGTCCTCGAACTCGGACCTGAGCCGCAGGCTGGACCGTACAGGAACTTCAAACTGACGCGCGACAGCGACGGTATCGCCTGGCTGCTGTTCGACCGCGAAGGCACCAGCGCCAACACGCTGTCTGCGAGCGTGCTCGAAGAGTTCGAGACCGTCATCGCCGCGCTGGAGCAGGACCGCCCCGCAGGCATTGTCATTCGCTCGGCGAAGCCGTCGGGCTTTATCGCGGGTGCAGACGTCAACGAATTTCGCGGTGTGACCGATCCGCGCGAGGTCGAAAGCCAAATGGCGCGTGCCCATGCGGTGGTCGACCGGCTGGAAGCGCTCAAGGTTCCGAGCGTCGCGGTGATCCACGGCTTCTGTCTCGGCGGCGGCCTTGAAGTGGCGCTGGCGTGCAACACGCGCGTCGCCATCGACAATGCACGCTTCGGATTTCCCGAGGTGATGCTCGGCCTGCATCCGGGGCTTGGCGGCACCGCGCGGTTCACCCATCTCGTCAGTCCGCTCGAGGCGATGACGATGATGCTGACTGGCAAGACCATCGATGCCCGCAAGGCGAAGTCGCTCGGCCTGGCCGATGCGGTGACGCAGGAGCGGCATGTCCGAAATGCGGTGAAGGACGCGATCTTCGGGCGGCTGCGGCCGCACAGGCAGCGCCTGCTTGCGAGAGCGATGAATCTCGGCCCGGTGCGCGGCCTTCTTGCCAACAGGATGCGCGGCGAGGCGGCAAAGACCGCGCCGAAGGATCATTATCCCGCGCCATACGCGCTGATCGATCTGTGGGAAAAGCACGGCGGCGATCGCAAGGCGATGCTGGCGGCGGAGCAGGTCTCGTTCGCCAATCTGATGGTGACGCCGACCGCGCAGAATCTGATCCGCGTGTTCTTCCTGCGCGAGCAGATGAAGAAGCTCGCCGATGGCCGCAACACCGTGAAGCATGTTCATGTCATCGGCGCGGGTGCGATGGGCGGCGACATCGCCGCGTGGTGCGCCTATCAGGGCCTGCGCGTGACGCTGGCCGACATGAAGGCCGAGCCTATTGCCGGGGCAATCAAGCGGGCGGCGGATCTGTTCGGCAAGATCATCCGCAGGAAGACCGATCTGCGCGATGCGCTCGACCGGCTGATGCCGGACATAACCGGGGAGGGCGTGCGCAACGCCGATCTCATTATCGAGGCGGTGCCGGAAAAGCTCGAACTGAAACAGAAGGTCTATGCCGGGCTTGAGCCTGTCATGAAACCCGGTGCAATCCTTGCGACCAACACATCCAGCATTCCGTTGCAGGACCTGCGCACCACGCTGAAGAATCCCGAGCGGCTGCTGGGCCTGCATTTCTTCAATCCGGTGTCGCGCCTTCAGCTTGTCGAGGTGGTGAGCCACGACTCGGTCGATCCGCATGCACTGGCGGCGGCCGTGAAGTTCGTCGGCGCTATCGACCGCCTGCCGCTGCCGGTGAAGAGTTCGCCGGGCTTCCTCGTCAACCGCGCGCTGACGCCATACATGCTGGAAGCGATGGTGATGCTCGACGAGAAGGTGGACAAGGCGGTGATCGACGCCGCCGCCGAGAAGTTCGGCATGCCCATGGGGCCAATCGAACTCGCCGATCAGGTCGGGCTCGATATCTGTCTGGCGGTCGGCGACATGCTGCGCTCGAAGTTCGGCGAAGCCGCGCTCCCGCCAGCGCCGGACTGGCTGCGCGACAAGGTCAAGAAGGGCGAGCTTGGCCGCAAGACCGGCAAGGGATTCTACGAGTGGAAGGACGGCAAGGCGGTGAAGCTGCCGTCGCCGGTGCAGCCCACCGAGGAGATGATCGACCGCCTCATCCTGCCGATGTCGAACGTCTGCGTCGCCTGTCTGCGCGAAGGCATTGTCGAGAACGGCGATGTGGTGGACGGCGCGATGATCTTCGGCACCGGCTACGCACCGTTCCGCGGCGGGCCGCTCAATTATGCGCGCACGCGTGGCGGTGCCAACGTCGCCGCTGCACTGAAAGCCCTGGAGGCAAAGTTCGGCGACCGCTTTAAACCGGATGCCGGGTGGGATACGTTCGCCTGAGTAGACTCTCGTTCGGTATCATTTGATGGATTGCATCAATGGCAGACACGCCCGTTCACGCTGCGCCAGCACCGGCCGCGCCGGAAGGCGAGCTGTCCATTCGCACCATGGCGATGCCGGCGGACACCAATCAGAACGGTGATATTTTCGGCGGCTGGCTGCTCAGCCAGATGGATATTGCGGGCGGCATCTTCGCATCAAAGGTTTCGCAGAGCCGTGCCGTTACGGTCGCGATCGAAGCCATGACCTTCCGCAAGCCGGTCAATGTCGGCGACGTCGTGTCGGTTTTTTGCACCACGGTCCGGCTCGGGCGCACCTCGATCACCGTGCATATCGAGGCGTGGGTGCAACGCCGAAACGAATCGCAACTGATTCTCGTGACTGACGGGAACTATACCTACGTTGCGATCGACGACGCGGGCCGTCCGCAGCTTATCCGGCAACAAGTGCAGTCCGTCAGCGTCTGACGGGTGATTCCTCAACGTGTTAGGTAATTCTTCGCAACTGTGACGGTTGCACGACTTCGTTCGTCCCGTTTCGACGCGTTGAACGGAACCGGCATTGCTATTTTGTCGCGGCATGGCCGACGATCTTCCGGCCTCTACATTCCAGTTATAAAACTGTCGCGCGAAGCGCCTACAGGTTCGGCGGTCTGCACAGACCGGAGTCACTGGAGGTTCGCTTTTGAGTCATTTTGGGCCGAATACCGGCTTCAGGTGTTGGCCCGGGATGTGCATAGCGATGAGGACGACGAGTGATGTGTTGGACAATTCAGGGCTGAAACCTTTTCAGCTCTTCGGAGTTATTGCGCGTGAGGAACCCCAAGGGGCACGGGATAAGAAACATGTCGGACACCTACATCATCGAAGTCAGCTCGGAAGCCGCAGGTATTGTCGTTCGCGAGAAGTCCGGTTTCCGGTTCTTCGCGGCTGTGCATAAATTCAATCCGCTCGACGGCCGCGTGTTCAAGAACGCGCGCGAAGCCGAGCGCGCCGCCACGCGGTTTCTCGCCGGGCGGCTGGATCCGCTTCCCGCATAGACATCCGAATTCCCCAAGCGAAAAGGCCGGGACATCGCCCGGCCTTTATGATTCCAGATGCGTGAGCCGCTTACTCGGCTGCGGCCTGCTGGCCGAGCGCGGGATAGTCGGTGTAGCCCTTTGCGCCGCCGCCATAGAACGTCGCCTTGTCAAAGTCATTCAGCGGCGCACCGAGCTTCAGACGTTCGACGAGGTCGGGATTTGAAATGAACGGCTTGCCGAATGCGATCAGGTCGGCCTTGTTCCTGTCCAACACTTCGGTGGCCAGTTTGAAGTCGTAGCCATTGTTGGCGATGTAGGTGCCGCTGAAGCGCTTCCGCAGGCTATCATAGTCGAACGGCGCGATGTCGCGGGGACCGCCGGTCGCGCCTTCGATGACATGGATGTAGATCAGCTTCAGGGCGTTGAGCTGATCGACGATGTGATCGAACAGCGGCTGCGGGTTGCTGTCGGAAACATCGTTGGCGGGTGTCACCGGCGAGATACGGATGCCGGTGCGATCAGCGCCTGCAGCGGATGCCACAGCCTTTGATACTTCGATCATCAGGCGTGCGCGGTTTTCGATCGAACCACCGTAGGCATCGGTGCGTTTGTTGGAACCGTCCTTGGCGAACTGATCGAGCAGGTAGCCGTTTGCGCCGTGGATTTCGACGCCGTCGAATCCGGCCTCTAGTGCATTGGCGGCTGCGCGCTTGAAGTTCTCGATGATGCCGGGGATTTCGCTCAGTTCGAGTGCGCGAGGCTCGGAGACATCGGCAAAGGCGCCGCCGACGAAGGTCTTGGTCTTGGCGCGGATTGCCGAAGGCGCGACGGGCGCGCCGCCGTTCTCCTGCAACGTGGTGTGGGAAATGCGTCCGACATGCCAGAGCTGGATGTAGATGTGGCCGCCGCGCTCATGAACGCGGTCCGTGACCTTGCGCCAGCCAGCGACCTGTTCCTTGGTGTAGATGCCGGGCGTATCCTGATAACCCTGACCTTGCTGCGAGACCTGACTCGCTTCGGTGATCAGCAGACCGGCAGACGCGCGCTGACCGTAATATTCGATGGCAAGCGGATTGGGCACGAAGCCTGCGACAGCGCGGTTGCGCGTCAGCGGAGCCATGACGGCGCGATTGGTGAGGGTGACGGCGCCGAGCTTGTAGGGATCGAAGAGTTTGGAAGCGGACATGGCTGCTTTTCCTGAAGACGATTTCGATGCAGGTGCATGTAAGTATCCCTGCTCTGAAAACGCAAGTCACGGCCGATTGAAAAGTGCCGATTCAGGCGGGCTGAATAGCTGTCATGTGTTCCGTGTTTAAAACACAGGCGTGCGTCGCGAAGAACGATTTCCCTCGCCTTGGAGGCAAGGCGATGCAAATCGTCCTCACACCGTCGATGGGACGAAAGGAAAGCAGCGTTACGCTGCTTTCCTCGTGATCTTTACGCGCCGAGGAAGTCGCGCTTGCCGAGTTCAACGCCGTTGTGGCGCAGGATGTCGTAAGCGGTCGTGCAGTGAAAGAAGAAGTTCGGCAGCGCCATGTGGTTGAGATATTCCTGGCCAGTCACCGTTCGCGTCGTGCCGGGTCCCGAAGGAAACGTAATCTCGCGCGTCCCTGCGCCCTCGAATTTCGACGGCTCGATCGTCTTGATGTTGTTAAGCACCTTCTCGATTCGAGCCTGCAACTCGGCGAATGTATTCTCGGTGTCAGGGAATGACGGAAGTTCAAGCTGCGCGAAGCGTGCAGATGCGCGCACCGCGGCATCGCACGCCGCCATCACCTGCCGCTTGAGCGGATACATGGTCGGGTGCAGCCGTGCGTTCAGCAAAACATCAGGATCGATTGATTTTTCCTTCGCAAAGCCTTCGGCCTTGGCGAGAAATGCAGACATCGCCGTCAGTGTGTGGACAAAGACCGGAACGGAGCCGTCATAGAATGACATGGGGGACCTTTCGGGGAAAATCTTGCCGTGAAGCGGACTGGCCCGATGTAGCTGTTCTCCTTGCGCTTGCAAGTGCCGGCGGTTGACAATCAGCCGCCACGCATGCGCGCCAGCAATTCGGCGGTCGGCCACGAATCGGCCGGCAGGCCGTATTTGACCTGCATGGTCTTGATCGCGATGCGGCTTTGCTGGCCGAGGATGCCGTCGATCTTGCCGACGTTATAGCCCTGCCTTGAGAGCAGTTGCTGCAATTCCTTGATCTCGTTGAAAGGCAGTTGCGCAACCAGCGTTGCTGGTTTTCGCATCGGTCCTGCGCCCGCGATGCGGGTGGCGAGATAGCCCGCCGTGGTCGAATAGATCAGCGAGTTATTCCACTCGGTGTAGGCGGCAAAATTCGGATAGGCGAGAAACGCCGGCCCGGAGCGGCCCATCGGCAGCAGAACGGAAGCGGGCAGTTCGTCCTTGGGCAGCGGACGCCCGTCGGCATAGGTCACGCCCCAAACCGCCCATTTCGAGCGTGGATGCTTGATGGTGAGATCGGCCTGATCCCACGGCAAGTTTGCGGGCACGCGGATTTCCTGCAGCCACGGCTCGCCGCGCCGCCATTTCAGTCCGTTCGCGATGTAGTTCGCGGTCGAACCGATCACGTCCGGCGCACTGCGCAGCATGTTGCGATGGCCGTCGCCGTCATAGTCCACGGCGTAATCGAAGTAGTGGCGCGGCAGGAATTGAGTCTGGCCGAGTTCGCCGGCCCATGAACCGATCATTTCGTTCGGCGAAAGATCGCCGCGGTCGATGATCTTCAGCGCCGCAATGGTCTCCTGCCGGAACATTTCGGAGCGGCGGCAATCATAAGCCAGCGAGACCAGCGAGCGCAGCGTCGGCAGCTTGCCCTGCACCGCGCCGAAGTCGCTTTCCAGCGCCCAGAATGCCGTGATCACCGCAGGCGGCACGCCGTATTCCTTCTCGGCGCGCGCGAACGCCTGTGCGTAAGTCTGGATCAGTTGCTGGCCTTTGACGCGGCGGCCTTCGGACGCCATGCGGCCGGAGAACTCGGTGAAGATCTGGCCGAACACGCGCTGGCCCCTGTCGCGGTTCACGATGCCCTGATCGTAGACCATGTACGGCGAGGCGGCGGCAATCGCGCGCTGCGACACGCCGGCGGCGACCGCGTCCTGTTTCAGTTGCGTCAGAAACTGATCGAAGCTCTGGCCGCCATGGCAGCGTGCGCCGGATTGGGCAAAGGCGGGGGAGGCGAACATGACAACAGCGCCGACAAGCAGAACGCCAAACATGGAAGGAAAGCGCAGCATGAGAGTTTCCCCTGAATGTCATTGCCGGGCTTGACCCGGCCATCCATCTAAAATCTTCGTCGATTTGTGCTGCGATGGATTGCCGGGTCAAGCCCGGCAATGACGAATTGGATGTTGTTTACAATTCCCTTGCGTGGCCGAACGCAAGAGCGACACGGGGCACCCAGCTTCCGCAAAAGAAAATGCCCGGCTTTGAGGCCGGGCATTTCGTTGTTGTGATTGTGTCGAGCCGTTCGTTTAGCCGAACTGGTTCATCGTGTTGTGAGCGCCACCGGCCTTGAGGGCCGCTTCGCCAGCGAAGTATTCCTTGTGGTCGTCGCCGATGTCGGAGCCGGCCATGTTCTGGTGCTTCGCGCAGGCGATCCCCTGGCGGATTTCCGCACGCTGAACGTTCTTCACGTAGCCCAGCATGCCCTGGTCGCCGAAGTATTCCTTCGAGAGGTTGTCGGTCGACAGCGCAGCCGTGTGATAGGTCGGCAGCGTGATCAGGTGGTGGAAGATGCCGGCGCGCTTGGCCGAATCCGCCTGGAAGGTGCGGATCAGGTTGTCGGCTTCGATCGCCAGCGGCGTGTCGTCATACTCCACCTTCATCAGGTCGGCGCGGTTGTACTTGCTGACGTCCTTGCCGGCCGCCTTCCACTCGTCGAACACCTGCCAGCGGAAGTTCAGCGTCCAGTTGAACGATGGCGAGTTGTTGTAGGCGAGCTTCGCGTTCGGGATCACCTCGCGGATGCGATCGACCATTTCGGCGATCTGCGCGATGTTCGGACGCTCGGTTTCGATCCACAGCAGGTCAGCGCCGTGCTGCAGCGAGGTGATGCTGTCGAGAACGCAGCGGTCGACGCCGGTGCCGGAGCGGAACTGGTACAGGTTGCTCGGCAGGCGCTTCGGACGCAACAGCTTGCCGTTGCGGCTGATGATCACGTCGCCGTTGCCGACGTTGGATGCGTCAACTTCGTCGCAGTCGAGGAAGCTGTTGTACTGGTCGCCGAGATCGCCCGGCTTGTGGCTGACGGCGATCTGCTGGGTGAGGCCGGCGCCGAGCGAGTCGGTGCGGGTCACGATGATGCCGTTGTCCACGCCGAGTTCGAGGAACGCATGGCGGCAGGCGCGGATCTTCGCGATGAAGACCTCGTGCGGCACGGTGACCTTGCCGTCCTGATGGCCGCACTGCTTCTCGTCCGACACCTGGTTTTCGATCTGCAGCGCGCAAGCGCCTGCCTCGATCATCTTCTTGGCAAGCAGATAGGTTGCTTCCGCGTTGCCGAAGCCGGCGTCGATGTCGGCGATCACCGGCACGACGTGGGTCTGGAAGTTGTCGATCTTGTCGATCAGCGCGGTTTCCTTGGCCTTGTCGCCGGCCTTACGGGCAGCGTCGAGTTCGCGGAAGATATCGTTGAGCTCGCGCGAGTCGGCCTGACGCAGGAAGGTGTAGAGTTCTTCGATCAGTGCCGGCACCGAGGTCTTCTCGTGCATGGACTGATCTGGCAGCGGTCCGAATTCGGAGCGC
Source organism: Afipia sp. GW823-FHT06G09 (assembly GCF_058794875.1). NCBI lineage: Bacteria > Pseudomonadati > Pseudomonadota > Alphaproteobacteria > Hyphomicrobiales > Nitrobacteraceae > Afipia > Afipia sp. GW823-FHT06G09. Next base: position 279,933 of record NZ_JBXAHF010000003.1, on the reverse strand, counting down.
AGCGCTGCGATCATCCAGCCCGACAGGTAGAGGTAACGGCGATCGGTCTTGCCGCCGAAGTGCTTCTTGATCGAGATCAGCTTCTGCTGGGCGATGAAGCCGTGCCAGCAACCCAGCGACTGGGTGTACTTGGTCGGATCAGCATCGTACGCAGCCATGTCCGCGCGCATCACGTCCGCGGTGTAGCGGGCGACATCGAGGCCGGTCTTGAAACGGTTCTGCAGGCGCATGCGGGCAACCGCCTCGGCGGTCACACCGTTCCAGGCCGGATGATCCTTGAGGAGAGCCTCAGCCGCAGTGATTTCCGCCTTGTAGGAAGACGGGCCTTGAATTGCTTGGTCGGAGATTCCGCGCGATTGGTAATTCATGGTGGTGTTCCCTTGTGAAGTTGTCCCTGTTTCAACCCATTGCGCGGGCATTCGCTAGAGGGATTGAAGATAGCTTGTCAGACTTTACAAACTTTCCTTGTAATGCTGTAATTAGTTTACAATAGGGGTAATTAAGTAGGGCCGACGGCCATGGCGACAACCACAATTCGCTCGGTTTTCATGGGTCCGCGGCTGCGGCGGCTGCGGCGCGATCTGGGGCTGACTCAGGCCGATATGGCAGCCGATCTGGATATCTCCGCACCTTACGTGGCGCTTCTGGAGCGCAATCAGCGGCCGGTGACGGCGGATATGCTGCTCCGTCTCGCCCGCACCTACAAGATTGATCTGGCGGATCTGGCAGGCGATGGCGGCGCCGATCACACCGCACGCATGCAGGCGGTTCTGAAGGAGCCGATGTTTGCCGACATCGATATTCCGCCGCTTGAAATCAGCGATATCGCCATCGGCTATCCCGGATTGGCGGAAGCATTCCTGCGGCTCTACACGGCCTACCGCGAGGAACAGCTCGCACTGGCCGATCGCAGGAGCCCCGGCCTGACAGGGGCTGCATCGCGCTCAGGGCCTGGCGGTTTGGATGCCAACGATCCGGTCGCGGAAGTCCGGCGGTTTCTGGCCGCGCGCCGAAATAACTTCGCGGATATTGACGACGCGGCAGAGCGCATTCTTCAGGGGCCGGCGGACCAGGCCTGGCTGATCGAGCGGCTGCGCTCGCGGCACAATCTCCGCGTCCGCCATTTGCCGCCCAATGTCATGCTAGGCTCGGTGCGGCGGCTGGATCGTCACCGTAAGGAAATCCTGTTCGATGACTCGCTCGACACCGCGAGCTTCAACTTCCAGTTGGCTCAGCAACTCGCCTATCTCGAATTTGAAGATGAGATCGGTGCAGCGTTGAAAGCCGGCCAGTTCACCACCAAGAGCGGCGAACTCCTGGCGCACCGGTCGCTCGCGAGTTACGCCGCTGCGGCGCTCATCATGCCGTATTCCGCATTCGTGAAAGCCGCGGAGACGCGCCGCTACGACATGGAAGCGCTGGCGCGCCAGTTCGGAACTAGCTTCGAGCAGACGGCGCATCGCATTACGACCCTGCAGAGGCCAGGATTCGAGAAGGTTCCGTTCTTTCTGATCCGCGTCGATCCGGCCGGAAATATTTCCAAACTGCTCGATGGTGCGGGTTTCCCCTTTGCAAAACACGGCGGCGCGTGTCCGCTCTGGTCGGTGCACGGCGTCTTCAAGACGCCGCGCCAGATCGTGACGCAATGGCTGGAATTGCCAGACGGTCAGCGATTTTTCTCCATCGCCCGCACGGTTACTGCCGGGGGCGGTTCGTTCGGCGCGCCGCGCGTGGAGCGGGCGATTGCGATCGGCTGCGCCGCTGAACATGCAGAAAAACTGATTTATACCAGCGATGAATCAGGGCCACGCGCCGATGCGCCAACGCCGATCGGCGTTGCGTGCCGCGTCTGCCATCGTCCGACATGTGCCGCGCGATCCGAACTTCCGATCGGCCGTGAACTGTTGCCGGACGATTACCGGCGGCTCAGTGTTCCGTTCGGGTTCTCGTCCGATTGAGAAATCGCAATCCGCCATCACATCGTTAAACCGAAGTTCGCCTTATTTTGCAGGCACTTTCGTATGTGCTTCCGGCGGAGCTTCGGAGTCGAGATCCGCTCCACTATTATTGCCCTGGTTCACGAGTCTGCAAAGCAGGCGCTGCGAAATGATGCGGACCTGCGAACTGCCGCACTGGATTCATGCAAAATTTCCATTACAAACGGCGGCAACGTGATTAGATAGTATCCAGGACGAGACACGAGATAGAAGCGCAAGCGGCTGAAATGCCGGGCATGGCCGGAAGCGGATGGATTTCCGAAAAGACCGTGCTCACAAACCAGTCGGTTACGCTCAAGCTAACGAACGGAGACTCACATGAGCGGCGGCAGCATTTTCTGGGTGATCGGCGGAGAGTTCGGCTCGATGAACTTCCACAAACTTGTGGCGGGCTCGGCACAGGTTCAGGGTCCCTTCAAGACCCGCAAGGAAGCCGAGGACGCCTGGCGTGTCGTCTCCGAGGAGAACCGTCATCGCGGCAGTGTTCGTTTTTCCATCGTGGAAGAACCGAACCGCTCGAATACCTGACACCTGACAACTCCCGGGCGGGGTTCGTCGCCCACCCCAATTTACGGCCCCTGTTCCGCTTCCGGACGGGGCCGTTTTTTCATTTTGGGACATGAACAACGCCGCGAAACCGCACGCGAAAGGGCCCGGGGCCTTGGCGCGGGAACAGGGTTACTGATAGATTAAGGGTGTCGAAACAAACCTATCGAACCCTAAGGTTTTCAGGTCATGGCGGAACAGAGCGTCCCGAGCGATTCGGCTGGTAAACCGAACCCGTTTCGGCTGCGTGACGCCTTGCGGAAAGCGCGGATCGAGGCCGCCGACCGCACCAGCGTCGTGGTCGATCTGCGCGACGCCGAAGTCGCCCGTCTGGAAATTCTCAACGACGCGCTCGATTCGCTGTTCTCCGAGATTCCCGCCGGCGTCGATCTGTTCGATCGTGGCATCAGCCAGGGCGATACGCCGCGGCTCTGGATCGACGCCGTCGCGCATATCGCGATGGGCCGCGACAAGCGCATCTATCGTTTCACGCAGGACACCCGTTTCGGCCGCATTGTGATTGCCGAGTCGCACGACATTCCCGTGATGGTCGATGCGGTGACGGATTACATCGCGCGCCGCCTGATCGAGCGCGAGCATGCGATGGTGGTGACGCCGGCTCCGGCACCCGCCGCAGCGTCTGCCCCGGTGAAACGCCGCAGCGGCGTTTGGACGTTTGCGTTTGGATTCGCAGCGGGCCTTGCCGCGCTGTTCGGTTTCGCGCTGGTGATGGCGCTGCGCGGAATCTAGATCAGTTTCTCATGGTTGAGTTCGCCGAGCTTCATCCCGTCGGCAAAGCCGCGCACGCGATGATCGCAGCGCCATGTATCGCCGTCGCGTTTCACTGAAAACAGATTGTACGCCGCAGGGTGATTGTGCCCGTGCGCCATGGCGGACGCCGACGGCACGCCGATCGCCGGGATCCGCCCGCGTGGTCCATCGAGCCACACGGTGGCATGGCGATGATCATGACCGTGAAGCACGAGTTCGACGCCGTAGCGTGCGACCAGATCCAGCAGTTCATCGGAATCGCGCAGCCGCGCTGCCCATCGGCCGGGCGATGTTTTCGGCGGGTGATGAATCAGCAGCACGCGAAACAGCTTTTCGGAAGCAAGCTGCGGCAGCAGCTTTTCAAGATCGCTGCGCTGCTGCTGTCCAAGCCGCCCTGTCGCCATGAACGGCGCGGTGGGGACTGCGGTGGATACGCCGATCAGCGCCAGAGGCCCCCGCCGCCGCAGATAGGGAAACATCGCGCCGTTGCTGTCGGCGGTGCTGTCGCCGCGAAAATAGTCCGCCCAGATTTGCGGAAAGTGGTCGCGGATGCCGCGCACATAGGCGTCGTGATTGCCCGGCACCAGCGAGACATCCTCCGGCGCGCCGACGCTGGCGAGCCACCTGCGGGCTTCGGCGAATTCCAGCGGCAGCGCGATGTTGACGAGATCGCCGGTGACGGCGATGTGATCGGGCTGCTGCGCATGCATGTCGGCGACGAGCTCGCCGAGCACCTCGCGCCGGTGGACCATGTGCCGCTTGCGCTTCCAGTTGAGATAGCCGATCGCGCGCTTGCCCGCGAGTTCGCGCAGGCGGGGCCGCGGCATCGGGCCAAGATGCGGATCGGACAGATGCGCGAGCACGAACGGCGTCATTGAAACGTGACCGTCTGGAATCGAAATGCTATCACGCTTTCGTTCGCTATCACTCTCGCGTCCTCATGCCGTTCGTTCGGGGACAGACTGACATAACACGATCGCTGGACGGAATCTCGCGCCATGAACATTCAGGACTTTCGCGCGCGGTTCGAGCCCCTGATCCGCCGTTTGTTTCATTTCTATTGGCGGTTCGCCCGGGGCATGACACTCGGCGTTCGCGCCGTTGTGCTCGATGGCGAGAACCGCGTGTTCCTGGTCAGGCACAGCTACGTGTCCGGCTGGCATCTGCCGGGTGGCGGCGTCGAGACCGGCGAGACCTTTCTGAGTTCGCTGAGACGCGAACTGATCGAAGAGGGGCGTATCGAGATGACCGGCCAGCCGCTCCTGCATGGCCTGTTCTTCAACCGCCGGGTGTCGCCGCGCGATCATGTCGCGGTTTATGTCGTGCGCCAGTACCGTCAGGACCGGATGCCGGAGCCCAATCATGAGATCGTGGCCTGCGGGTTTTTTGGGGTTGCCGACCTGCCGCCCGACACCACCCGCGGGACGCAGGCGCGGATCGCCGAAGTGCTGGACAACCGGCCTCTGACCGAGGACTGGATTTAATCATCAAGGTCATGCCGGGGCGCTAGCATGTTGCGAGCGAGCCCGGAATCCAGACGTTTTGGATTCCAGCCCGCGCGTGAGGGCGTGCGTCCCGGAACGACGGCCATAGACCATCCCCCCGCCAGATGCTAATTCGCGGTCCATCATGTCCGACCTTTCCCTGACCATCCTGGCCGAAACCCCCGGCGACGAGCAGGCCATCGAGCGCCTGCACGAGCGTACGTTCGGCCCCGGCCGCTACGCGCTCAGCGCCTATCGGCTGCGCGAGCATGTCGATCATCTGCTCGATCTGTCGTTTACCGCGCGGATCGGCACGCTGATGGTCGGCTCGGTGCGGCAATTGCCGGTCTGCATCGGCAACACGCCGGCGCTGCTGCTCGGTCCGCTGACTGTCGAGCCGCCGTTCCGCGACCGCGGCGTGGGCCGGGCACTGCTCGACCGCGCGTTGAAGGACGCGAAGGCGAAGGGACACCGGCTGGTGCTGCTGGTTGGCGATGAACCCTACTACAGCCGCGTTGGATTCAAGCGGATTCCGAAGGGCCGGGCGACCATGCCGGGTCCGGTCGATCACACGCGGCTCCTGGTGCACGAACTCGTCGAGGGCGCTTTTGAAGGCGTCAGCGGCGCCGTCCGCCCGGACTGGACGTTTGCTCCCTCTCCCCGCTGAGCCGCACATCCGATGTCATCCCCGCGAAAGCGGGGATCCATACTCCCTAAAGGTGGAGGTGTGCGCGGGCCGTTGCGCTTCCTTGCAGAACAGAGACGCCGAGTTATGGGTCCCCGCTTTCGCGGGGACGACCATGTGGGTGAGATCGCTCAGTACTTCACATTCGCGAACATGCGCACGCCGATGCCCGGCAGCAGGACCTGGTCCTTGCTGTAGGATACGGAGTTGCGGATGTCCTCGTTGAGCAGGTTATCGCCGACAACGCCGAAGGTGAATTGCTGCGCGCCCCACCAGTCGCTCTTGGCGAGCTTGGTGGTGTAGCTCAGTTCGGCCCGCAGGCGGTTGTAGCCCGGTGTCGAGGTCTCGATGCCGCCGATGTCGTTCTGTGCGAAGGCATGCAGCAGGTTCACGCGCGCGAGCCAGTTGGCGTCGCGGTAGTAGATGCCGCCTCCTAACCGCTGCGGCGGAATGCGCGGCACGTTGGTGCCGTCGGTGAAGGTGGCGCGCACGACGTCATACTGTCCCTCAATGCCGAACTGTCCGGCCCAGAGCGGCAGCACATCGTACTGGAACTGGAATTCGGCGCCGCGGAAGGTCGCGTCCTTCTGCGAGTAGATCGCCTGATTGAGTTCGAGACCCGGGCCGGCCTGACACGTGACATCTTGACATGTATTGCCGGTCAGCCGCCGGTAGATGAAGCCGTCGAAGCGGGTGTAGTAACCGGTCAGTTCGAACCGGAACGGCCCGGTCGCGCGGCGCAGACCGACTTCAACCGACTTTGCGGTCTCGATGCCGAGATTCGGATTGCCGATATCGAAAGTCGTTGTCGCATCGTGACCGCCGCGCGAGAACAGCTCCGCGGGTTTGGGCGCGCGTTCGGTGTACTGGCCGGTGATGCTGGCCGCCAGATTCCACGGCAGATTCTGGATCAGGCCGACACTGCCGCTCTTCGGCGTGAAGTTCAGGTTGCGCGGTGTCGCCGGGCCGATCGCCGTAGGATCGACATTGAGATCGAACAGCTCCGGAATGAAAGCGGGTGTGGTGCCGCTCAAATTCACATGCTCGACGCGCGCTGCCACCTGCGCCTTGGTGATCTCGCTGAACTTGAACTCATTGAAGATGTACCCGGCGACCTTGGTGTTCTTGTTCGGGTTCCACAGGCCGTTGAGCGGGCTGCCCGGATCGTCGGGGCTCGGCGCGGTCAATTCCTGATGCGAGGCCTGCACGCCGACCGCAGTGGTCAATGCCGCGAAACGCAGATTGAGCGGCGCGAACTGCACCTCGACGCGGCCTTCCTGTTCCTTGTTGGTGAAGGTCTGGCGCACGCCGTCGCTTGAAAAATCAGCCGGATCGGCCAGGCCGATTTCATTGTGCTTGTAGTCGGTGGCGCCGGCCCAGAACCGGATCACGTCGATCGCCTTGCTGTCGGGGTGATAGTCGCCCTTCACCGTCAGCTTGGTCTGCCGTGCGCTGATGCGGGTGCGGTGATCTTCGCCGTCCTCGCCGGGGATGTGATAAATGCTGTTGTTCTGCTGGATCGCTGCGCCGATGAAGCCACCTGCGAAGAAATACGATCCGCCGATCGATGCGCCGTCGGATTGTGATGAGGAGTTCGGCTGCTTGCCGGTGAACGGCCGCGTCGGATCGAAGCGGTAGGGTGAATTCGGAACACTGTAATCTTCAGTCTTGCGCGCGAACGCATCGGCATGGATCGCGACATTGTTGCCTGCGGCATCAAGCAGCACCGCGCCTTCGCGTCCGAGATCGACGCTCGATAACGACGAACGCGTCTCAAAACTGGCGCAGGGATTCGACGCGGAGAGTTGCGGCGCCTTGACATTGTATCCGTAGGTCTGGATCGACGGCATCGCGCTGCACGGCAGCGTTTCCGGAATGCGGTTGTTGCTGGCGCTGACCACGCCGCCGATCGACTGCGATCCGTAGCGCAGTGTCGCAGGTCCGCGAATGACCTCGACCTGATTGGTTGAGAGCGGATCGATCGGCACGAAATGATCTTCGCCGAGATCGGATGCGCCGTTGCTGCCGATGCCGTTCTCGACAATGCCGACGCGATTGACGTCGAGGCCGCGAATGATCGGGCGGGACGATGCGCCGGGTGCAAAGGATGAACCTGTGATGCCGGGCTTGTTGTTCAGAAGATCGCCAAGGGTCGGGGCGGCGCTGCGGCGGATTTCCTCATTGGGCACCACGGTGACCGTGGCGAACTGATCGATGACGATCGGCAGTGTACCCGCATACGTCTCCGGATTTGGCGCAGGCGCTGTGGCGGGCGCGGCCGCCGTGGTCCGGCCTGGCTGCGCGCTGTGCCGATGCGGCCGCTGGATCGGGCTCGGGGCCTGCACGACGATTTCGGGCAGCGTTTCGCCGGCGCCAGGGTCGGCCTGCTGCGACCGCGCGGCGCCGTTGAGGAGAAGCGCCATCGCGACGGCGGAGCCGCCGGCCAGCGAGGCACGAAGAAACTTGTACGACATGATGATGCTTTGATCCTGATGCCGCCTCCCACGCCGTTGCGTGGGTGGGCGGCTAACCTTGAAGGGCCCGCGATCGCCTGCGCGGCGACCGTCGGGATCGGACAGTTTTCGAGTCAGGATTGCGGAGGGGCGCGGGAGTGGAACGCGCCGCGGCGGATGTCGCCTGCGATGGCTTCGTAATGAAAGGCAGTCCGGCGTGCTGCGACCGTCAGCGGCGCTGGCAGCGCGGGGGCTGCCGTCGCGACGAGGGTATTGGCCATCGCGATGGTTGCACAGATGGCGCACAGGTCGCGATGAACATCCTGATCGTGGTCGGTTTCGGGTGCCGATGCCTGCGACTGGCCCACCGCGATACCGGCAACGGCGACGTCGGGGTGGCAATGGCCGAACGACAGGCCGAGCTGCAGCGCCAGCGCGAACAGCGCCAGCAGCGACAGCTTTTTTGCCTTCGATCGCAGCCAGTTCATCGGCAGATAAGCCCCACGGCCATCGGGCCGGCCTCCAATAGGACCGGCTCTGGATGTTACAATGTAACATTGCCGGTCAGGACCGAGGTGTCAACACGCGAGACCGGGAGACCGGGCGAAAGCCGCGGCGCGAGACCAAAAGGACACAGAGCGCCGACCGTTACATGGCTACCGTGGTTGACCGAATCGTAACGAACGGCTGTTCTCCTTCGCGCGAGGAGAGCGTGAATGCTCAAGTACTTTGAGAACGTCCGTCTTGTGCGAATGGCGGACGGTAAAACCTACAAGCTCATTCGGGATCTGGGCTTGGTCAAAGGCGGCAAGGGGCTTCGTTGCCACGAGGCGATCATGACCTTCCAGCTCAAGCTGAAGCCCATCAGCATTCACGTTCCACTGTCGGAACTCGTCTCGATGCTGTCGGTCGCTTGGGCCCGGCGTTCCGCAGCGTAACGTCCCACTGGATCACCGGCTGAATTCTGCAATTGAGATTGTTCATTGGCCCAGTCGGCCAATGGCCCACTAGCGGCCTTCGCGCAGCCAGGTGCTGGCGAACGCGCCGAGCAGCAGCAGGAGACCAATCAGGCCGGCAAAGATCGGCAGCACGCCGATGCCGCGCACCACGCTCGCATCGCGCATCTTGACCCCGAGCCAGCCTTCGCCGCGAAACACGGTCGAGGCGCGCACCGGCAGCACGCGCGGCAGATCGATGCTGCCGCTGTCGGCCACGCGGCGCGCATCGCCGCCGGTCGCCTGCAACAGCGGGCGCAGCGCTTCGGTGGTCGAAGTGACTTCCGCGAATTCCTTCGGGTTCACCGGGCCGACATTGATCAGCGCCTTCAGCGAGCCATCGGTCGCCTGCCATAGCCCGAGTTCGTCGGCGCTGACCGACGCGCGCCATTCGCCGGGCTCTCCCGCGCCCAGCGTCACCTGACGCGTCACGCCGGAGGGCGAAGTAATGGTGACCGGTTGCACGGTGTCGGCCATGGTCTGACGCACCGCGACAAGATCGCGGCCCTCGACTTTCAGCCGCAGCGCTTCCTCATCGAGATCGGGCTGCTTCATCAGCCAGTGCGACATCCGCCGCAGCAGATCGAGATGCGGACCGCCGCCTTCATAGCCGCGTGCCCACAGCCAGATGTGGTCGGACAGCAGCAGCGCCACGCGGCCTTCGCCCTGCCGCGACAACAGCAGCAGCGGCTTGCCGTCGGCGCCTTCCATGATCGGCGGGTTGGCGGGGTTGCGCGTGTCGATCAGGCGGAAGAAGCGGCTCCAGTGCGGCGGCTCGCTGTTCGCGCCTTCAAGCCCGCGCGTCACCGGATGACGCTTGCCGATATTGCTCAGGCGCGCCGTGAAAGCCTGTTCGCTGACGCCGACCGGCTCTGCGGGGAGGATTGCATCGAGCGGTGTACGCCAGATGCTGGTCGGGCTCGCATAATCGGGACCGGCGGAGACCAGAACCGCGCCGCCGTTGCGCACATAGCGCGTGATATTGTCGAAATACGAGATCGGCAGCACGCCCTGCCGCGCGTAGCGATCAAAGATGATGAGCTGGAATTCGTTGATCTTCTGCTGGAACAGTTCGCGCGTCGGAAACGCAATCAGCGACAGTTCGTTGATCGGCGTTCCATCCTGCTTCTCGGGCGGGCGCAGAATGGTGAAATGCACCAGATCGACGCTGGCGTCGGACTTCAGCAGGTTGCGCCAGGTGCGTTCGCCGGAATGCGGTTCGCCGGACACCAGCAGCACGCGCAGCTTGTCGCGGACGCCGTCGATGGACACCACCGCGCGGTTATTCACCGGTGTCAGTTCATCATCGAGCTTCGAGGCTTCGATCTCGATGATGTTCGGACCAGCGTGCGGAATCTCGATGGTCACGCTGACCTGTTCGCCGCTGCGTACCGCGCGTTCGCTGAGCACGTCGCCGTCGCGCCGGACCACGACCCGGGCGGTCTGGTTGGTCACGCCCTGATCGTCGAGCCGATAGGTGATGGTCTGGGTCTGGCCGACAATGCCGAAACGCGGCGCCGCGACAATTGCGACGCGGCGGTCGCGCTCGTTGCTGCGCCCGGTCACCAGCGCATGCACCGGCGCGGTGAATCCGATGGCTGCGGCATTGGCAGGAATGTCGTGCACGCGTCCATCGGTGATGAGAAACGCACCGGCAACCCGGTCGGTCGGCACGTCGGACAGCGCGGATTGAACAGCGGAAAACAATTTGGTGCCGTCGGTTTCGCCATCGGCCTGCCCGGCCTCGACAACGCGCACCTCAAGTCCCTTGATGTCCTTGAGGCGGGCGACCAGCGCCTCCCGCGCCTCATTGGTCTCGCGGGTGCGCTCGCCGAAATTCTGGCTCGGGCTCCTGTCGATCACGACGGCCGCGACCGAGGTCAATGGTTCACGCTCTTCGCGCGTGAACGACGGATTGGCCAGCGCAAGCAGGATCAGCGCCAGTGCGGGAACGCGTATCGCCGCGCCGCGTGCACGCGCAATCATCAGGACAGCCGCGATCACGACGATCGCGGCAAGACCGATCCACAACACGAGTGTGGGAACGAGGGGGGCGAATGCTACTCCATACTGCATGGATTATTGCCCCAGCCGTTCGATCAGCGCAGGCGCATGTACCTGATCAGCCTTGTAGTTGCCGGTCAGCGTGTACATCACGATGTTGACGCCTGCGCGAAAGGCCATTTCGCGCTGGCGCGGGTCACCCGGCGTCAGCGGCAGCATCGGCTGGCCGTCGGCGCGCATCGCCCATGCGCCCGCAAGATCGTTCGAGGTGATGATGATCGGCGAGACACCATCGCCGCCGCGTGCGGGACGGTCGGCGGCATCCTCATCATCGACGCGCGGCAACGTTTCGACCCAGGTCTGGCCTGAGTTGAAGCGGCCCGGGAAGTCGCGCAGCAGGTAGAATGTTTTGGTCAGCACGTGTTCGCGCGGCACCGGCTCAAGCTCGGGAATGTCGAGCGATGAGAGAATTTCACGCAACGTCAGCATGCCAGGCGTCTGAGATTCACCGCCGGGACCCGGCGGCGCCTCAATGGCGTCGCGGGTGTCGAACAGCACCGTGCCACCCTGCTTCATGTAGGCGTCGAGCTTGTTGATCGCCTCCTGCGAGGGCTTTGGCGCACCGGTGATCACCGGCCAGTACACCAGCGGGAAGAAGGCGAGTTCGTCGCGCGCCGGATCGACGCCGACAGGCTCGCCGGCTTCCAGCGCGGTTCGCTGCGCGAGAAACAGTGTCAGGCCCGACAGGCCAGCCTTCACAATCGAATCGACATCGGCGTTGCCGGTCAGGACATAGGCGAGACGGGTCTGCGCGACGGCCTTGATCGCGAAGTCGTCGCTGGCAGCGCTGCTTGCAGTGGGTTTCGCGGGAGCGCCTTTCGCCGGAGCTTTCGGAGCCTGCGCATAAGACGGCGAGGGCACGCCGCTGACGGACGCAAGTGCAAACGCAATGGCGAGTGCTGTCGTCACGGCGCGGCGTCGCAGCAGCGCCGCCAGTCCGCCGCCGAGAATGGCGACGATGATGGCGTCGATCAGGAACAGCGCCAGCGCTGTGGAGAGCAGGATGCCGCGCAGATCGCGCGGTTCGGCGTTGGTGTAGGTCGCGCGGCGTGCCTTCAGCGCGGATGTGTCGAGCGGCGCAAGCCGGTCGGCGGCAGCAAGCGCGTTCACAGCGAGTGGACCGTCGGCAGGGCCATAATGACCCGGCGGGTGATCGAGCGTGGCGCGGTCGCGGTAGTCGGCGCGCACCGGCTTTGCAGTCGAAGGCGGCGGACCGAATGCGCCGAAGCCGTCGAGGGTGCGGATCGGCGCAACAGTCTCCGCTCCGGCTTCAGTGGCGACTCCTGCGCCCGCATTGGCCGTATAGCCCGACATATCGACGATTCGCCGCAGCATCTCGACGAAGGTGCCAGACAACGGCAGGTCCGACCAGCGCATATCCGCGCTGATGTGGAACAGGGCGAGCATGCCCCTGTCGCGATGCTCGCCGGTCACGAGCGGGGTTCCGTCGGCGAGCGACGCCCAGCTTCGCGAGGCCAGCGCCGGATCGGGTTCAGCCAGCACCTGACGCGTCACCGTAATATCCTTCGGAACGGTGAGGCCCGCGAACGGACCGTCGGCGGCGAACGACGCCAGCGGTTGCGGCTTCTCCCAGGTCAGACTGCCGCCAAGGCTGCGTCCGCCGCGTCTCAGTTTCACCGGCACCAGATCATCGTCGCCGGCGGCGAGACGCGGCCCGGCGAAGCGCACCAGCACGCCCCCCTGCGCGATCCATGCGCTGAGACGGTCGCGGATGTCCGGCGTCAGCGTTCCGACGTCCGCAAGCACGATCATCGGCAGCTTCTGGTCGAGAAACTGTCCGATGGCCACCGCGGGCGAGCCGCGCTCGCCCAGCCGCACGTCGGCGAACGGTGCCAGCGCGCGTGTCAGATAGAAGGTGGAGGCCAGCAGCGGCTGTGCGGTATCGCTGGTCGCGCCGGAGACGATGCCGATGGCGCGGCGGCGCCAGCGCTTGTCGAGCAGTTGCACCGCACCGGCCGAGCGTTCACCCGAGACTTCAAGCCGGGTGATGTCGTTGCGCAATTCCACCGGCAGATCGAAGCTCGCCTCGGTCTCGCGATCCTGTGCGCCGAATGCGAACTTCGCCTCGCCGATCGGCGAACCTTTCTGGTCCAGCGCGCGGACGAGTCCGGTATCGCCGCCGCCGCTGTTAGCGCGCAGCACTTTCACCGTCATCTTCGCGGCCGCATTCTCGGCCGCGACCAATGCATGCGCGGGCGAAGTGCCGCCTTCAAAGATCGTGAGCGCGCGATCCTGAATCGTTTTCGCGAAGCCTTCGGTGAACTCGCTGCCGCGTCCGGTATCGATGCCGTCGCTAAGCCAGACGATTTCGCTGTCGCCGGTCTTGGCAAGAAAGCGCGCCAGGGCGGGGAGCGCCTCGACGCGGTCGACGGCATACGGCTTCGGCGCGAACTGACGCAGCGCCACCCGCGCCGTTCCGGCCGGCATCAGCGTGATGTCGCGGGTCGAGTCTGAGAGCGGCACAAGGGCCACCGGGCGACGGTCGGATTCTGCGTTGGTAACCAGTTCGTCCGCGGTCCTGATGCGGGCCTCCCAGTTGGAAGCGGCACTCCAGCCGTCGTCGAGCAGCAGCACCAGCGGCGCAATGGAGCGCGTCACGCCTTCGCTGGGATTCCAGACCGGACCAGCGGCGGCGAGGATCACCAGCGCGGCGGCGAGCAGTCGCAGCAGCGTCAGCCACCACGGCGTGCGCGAGGGTGTTTCTTCCTTGGGCGCGATATCGAACAGCAGCCGGGTCGGCGGGAAGTCGATGCGGCGCGGACGCGGCGGCATCACGCGCAGCAGCCACCATAGCGCAGGCAGGCTCAGCAGGCCCGCCAGCAGCCACGGTTCGGCGAACGAGAGCGGCAGGCCCATCATGAGGTGCGCCCCGCTGTTATAGCGACGCGGCCGGCACTGCCTTTGGTGACCATCATGCCGCTGTGCAGATACAGCAGCAGTTCGGCGGCCGAGCGATCGGTGGTGTGGGTCGAGAACAGCCAGCCGAGCTTGCTGGTTTCCTCGCGGATCGCGGCGCGATGCGCTTCAACGCGCGCGGTGTAATCCTTCGCCCAGGTCTCGGCGCGTCCCGCGGTGATGACCTCGCCGCCCTCGGGCTCGACGAATTCGATGCGGCCAGAATAGGGGAACGTTTCTTCGGCGGGATCGACGACCTGCAACAGCGTCCCATGCGCGCCGGACGAGGAGAGGCCGCCGAGCATGGCGCGGATGTCACTGAGGGGCGACCAGAAATCCGACAGCACCACGACTTCGGCGAGCGCCGCCGGCACAAACGACGGCGGCAGGCTCGATCGCGTGGCGGTGTCATGCAGGATCGCCTGTGCCATCTTGTCGACGATGTTGCTGCTTGAACTCGGCGACATCAGGCCGGGGATGCCGACCCGCTCGCCGCCGGACACCAGGAGGTCGGCGAGCGCGAAGGTGACCACCAGCGCACGCTCCAGCTTGCTGTCGCGCGCGGTCTTGGAGGCGAAAGCCATCGACCTGGAGCGATCCGGCCACAGCCACACGGTGTGCGCGGCTTCCCATTCCTGCTCGCGGACATAGAGATGATCGTCCCGCGCCGAGCGGCGCCAGTCAACGTTCTGCGAGGCCTCGCCGGAGACGAAGCGGCGGTACTGCCAGAAGTTCTCGCCGGTGCCGGCGCGGCGGCGGCCATGCAGGCCGTGGATGACGTTGGCCGAAATGCGCCGCGCTTCCAGCACAAGACGCGGCAGTGACGCGGCGAGCGAACGGCTTTCACCATCTGCGCGTCGGACTGCCTCAATCTCCTGGAGTGCGGGTTGCGGCCGTGGTGCCATCAGCCGATCCGTGATTTCAACTGCTTGATGACGTCGGTCACGGTGCGGCCCTCGGCGCGCGCCGAGAAGGTCAGCGCCATGCGGTGCTTCAGAACGGGCTCTGCGAGATCGAGCACGTCGTCGATCGAGGGCGCGAGCCGCCCGTCGAGCAATGCGCGCGCGCGAACCGCGAGCATCAGCGCCTGGCTGGCGCGGGGTCCCGGTCCCCATGCGATTGATTTGCCGATCTCGCCGCTGTCCTCGCCGGGACGCGCGGACCGCACGAGCGACAGAATGGCCTCGACCACGGAATCGCCGACCGGCAGACGGCGCACCAGCCGCTGCGCGGTGATGAGCGTCTCGGCGGTCATGGCCGCCTTCGCGGCGGTCTGTTCGGCGCCGGTGGTTTCGAACAGGATTCGGCGTTCGGCGTCGCGGTCCGGATATTCGACATCGATTTCCATCAGGAAGCGGTCGAGTTGGGCTTCCGGCAGCGGATAGGTGCCCTCCTGCTCCAGCGGGTTCTGTGTCGCGAGCACATGGAACGGTTTCGGCAGATCGTGCCGTGCGCCTGCGACCGTGATGTGCTGCTCCTGCATCGCCTGCAGCAAAGCGGACTGTGTGCGTGGCGAGGCGCGGTTGATTTCGTCCGCCATCAGAAGCTGAGCGAACACCGGTCCCGAGATGAACCGGAACGAGCGCTTGCCGCTGACACTTTCATCGAGCACTTCGGCGCCGAGAATATCGGACGGCATCAGGTCGGGCGTGAACTGCACGCGCTTGGCGTCGAGCCCGAGGGTGATGCCCAGCGTCTCGACCAGTTTGGTCTTTGCCAGACCGGGAACGCCGATCAGCAATGCGTGACCGCCGGAGAGGATCGTCACCAGTGCATTCTCGACCACGCGTTCCTGACCGAAGATGACAGTCGAGACCGCTTCCCGCGCGGCGCGGATGTTTCCCGCGATCTGCTCGGCCGAGCGCACGATCACGTCTTCCAGTTTCTCGACACCTTCTGCGCCAGCCATATTCATCGCTCCTTATCGGGCCGCACGAGGCCGCCTTCGGGGTTCCGCGGACTCACGCCGTGACTTCGGCCCATGCTAAACCGGCGCAAAGGCCATGTATTCTTTTATGTATTCGCCGATTTCGGCTGTCCCCACATTAGCGGGTGGGGGGCTTGAAACTCATCACGATGTGGCGAGTAATCCCGCCGCACTCAGGTATGATTTGTCGGCTATGTCATCGTTCCGGGTTTCTCAGCTTTCGGTTTCAAGGCGTGCACCAATCGTGCCAAACAGAAGCGTCAACGGTCAGGGCAAACAATGGCGAACCAAGGGCAGAAACAGGAGCTGAATCCGGTTCAGCGCCTTGACGGGCTCACCCAGGCGGCGCGCGGTGCTGCGACAAAAGGCCTGCCGCCGGTTCATCTGTGGAATCCGCCGTTCTGCGGCGATCTCGATATGCGGATCGCGAGCGACGGCACGTGGTTCTATCTTGGGACACCGATCGGGCGTGCGGCGCTGGTGAAGCTGTTTTCCACAATTCTCAAGCGCGAGGACGGCAAGTATTTTCTGGTCACGCCGGTGGAGAAGGTCGGCATCCGCGTCGATGACGTGCCGTTTCTCGCCGTCGAGATGGAGAAGGACGGCGAGGGCGCAGGGCGAACGCTGAGCTTTCGCACCAATGTCGACGAATGGGTGCCATGCGATGGCGCTCACCGGTTGCGCTTCGAGGCGGCGGCCGATGGCGGGTTAACGCCATACCTCCATGTGCGGTCGGATTTGTGGGCAAAAGTCACACGCGCGCTCTATTATGATCTGGTCGAGATGGGCGAGGTTCGAGTCGTCGATGGCCATGAGATGTTCGGGGTCATGTCCGGCGGCGAGTTCTTCTCGATGGCGGATGCAGCACAGGCGCGAGACCCTGTTTGAGACAAGAGGATTCGGGTTGACGAAAAGTGTTTTGATGGACGCTGCATCCGCCAATACTGCGGCTCCGCTCGACATGAGCTCCGGCGAGTTCTTTCGCAGGGCGCACGAGCGGCTGAGCTTTGATGTGCCGCCCGGACTGACCGACGCCGCAGTGCTCGCGCCGACCGGCGATTTCGGCACCGACGCGATGCTGGAGATCATTGCGAAGGAGCGCCCGGTGCGTCCCGCTGCGGTTCTCGTTCCGATCGTGGAGCGCGACGTTCCAACCGTGTTGCTGACCAAACGAGCCGAGCATCTCAACGAACATGCCGGACAGATTTCGTTTCCCGGCGGCAAGATCGATCCGACCGATGTATCGCCGATGGATGCGGCGCTGCGCGAAGCCGACGAGGAAGTCGGTCTCAAACGGGATTTCATCGAGCCGATCGGTTATCTCGATGTCTATGCGACCGGCTTCGGATTCCGGATCCTGCCGACGCTGGCGCGGGTCCGCCCTGGATTTGAACTGACGATCAATACCAACGAAGTCGATGCTGCTTTCGAGGTGCCGCTGGCGTTTCTGATGGACCCGGTCAATCACAAGCTCGGCAGCAAGGAATTTCGCGGCATGCAGCGCTCGTTCTACGAGATGCCGTTCGAGCAGCACTACATCTGGGGTGCGACCGCAGGGATGCTGCGCGCGCTCTATGAGCGGATTTATCTTGCATGATCCGTCCCGTCCTCACCGAGATCGGAATCTTCCTTATTCCATTCGCGGTCTACGCGGCGTTTCTGATCGCGAGCCGTTCCGGTGTCTGGGTGAAGTCATCATGGCCGCTTCACATCGTCGGTAAGCTGGCGGTGGCTGCGTTCGTGCTTGTGATCGTCAGCCTCGTACTGCTGGCGCATTTTTCCGGAGCGCCTCCGGGGTCGACCTACACTCCCGCGCATATCGAAAACGGCAAGCTGATCCGGGGATCCGAGAAATGAACGCCCCGGATTCGCTGCGTGACGCTCCCTGGCTGAGAGCAGGCGCGACAGCGCGGGTGCTGACGCTGCTCAATTCCGGCGGCGAGGAGGCGCGGGTGGCCGGGGGCGCCGTGCGCAACGCTCTGCTCGGGCTTCCCATCGGTGACATCGACATTGCGACCACGGCGCTGCCCGAGGAAGTGATCCGCCGCGCCAAGCTCGCACATATCAAGGCGGTGCCGACCGGCGTCGAGCACGGCACGGTGACGCTGGTGATCGAAGGCCAGCCGTTTGAAGTGACCACGCTGCGTGAGGATACCGAAACCTTCGGGCGCAAGGCCAAGGTGGCGTTCGGGCGCGACTGGACGCGCGATGCCATGCGCCGCGATTTCACCATGAATGGCCTGACGGTGACGCCTGATGGCACCGTTCATGACGAGGTCGGCGGGCGCGCGGACATCGCGGCACGGAGGGTGCGTTTTATCGGCGATCCATCACAGCGCATTGCCGAGGATTATCTCCGCATCCTGCGGTTCTTTCGGATTCACGCCGCTTACGGGGAAGGCGCGCCGGACCGTGCCGGATACGAGGCCTGTATCGCCGGGCGCGACGGGCTTGCGGAGTTGTCAGCCGAGCGCATCCGGATGGAAATGCTGAAGCTGATGGTCGCGAAGGGAGCGGCGCCTGCGCTGATCGCGATGGATGACGCCGGCCTGTTGCTGCGGCTGACGGCAGGCGTTGTCTTTCACGGGCCGTTCGCGGCGATGCTTGCTGCCGAACAGGCGCTCGGGCTGCAGGCCGATGCGGTTCGCCGCCTCGGAGCGCTGACTGTGGCGGTGACCGAAGATGCCAAGCGACTGTCACAGCGCTGGCGGCTGTCGAATGCCGAGACCAAGCGGCTGGATTCGATGGGGCACCGCTGGTGGCGGCTGGCCGGGATGGACGAGGCGACGGCGCAGCGGCGGCTCTACCGGCTGGGCGCGGCGCGCTACCTCGACCGGATCATGCTGGCATGGGCGCGGGCGGGCCATGATGCGGCGTCTCCATTGTGGCGTGAGCTTGCAACACTGCCGGAACGCTGGACGCCGCCGGCGTTTCCGCTCAAGGCGGCCGACTTTATTGCGCGCGGTATTGCGGAAGGACCGGCGCTCGGTCACGTGCTGACACTGGCCGAGGATGCGTGGCTGGCGTTGCAGTTTCCGCTGGATAGCGCGGCGCTCGAAACCATCGCCGATGACACCGTCGCGAAATTCACGCGGGATCATCGGCTGTAGGGTCAGCCACCGGGCGGTTCCCGGTGGTGTCTGGTTCAGTGAAGAAAAGCCTCAGGCGACTTCCTCGGTCTTCGTCGCGTGATGGTCTTCGCTTTCTTCTTCGTCATCATCGCTGTCTTCGTCTTCGTCGTGCTCCTCGTCCTCATCGTCGGACATGTCGATGTGGGCGAGTTCGAGAACGGCCGCCGGAAGCTTTTCGCGGAACAGGTCGCCTTCTTCGCCGATCCAGACGCATTCGACCGTCTCATCGGTGACTTCGGCAACGGTCAATGCCTGACCGCCAGATTTGAGAACAACGACGTCGCCTGCTTTCAGTGCCATGACCGGCTCCCTGCTGATGTGAGGAGCGTCCAGCCTAGCCGCGCGCTATGACATGCCGACAAAGAGTAGCCGACAAAACGAAAAAGCCCCGGACCATGTCCGGGGCTTTGACTTGTAGAAACTGTCGGCGCTTAGCGAACGATGCCGAGGACGTAGCCGAGCATGTCGAACTTGTAGTTCAGGCCGACCTTGGCGGTGTGGATGCCGGGCAGCGAGGTCGTGGTCCAGACCTGGGTCGGAGGACCGGTCCAGTTGCCGGTGGTGGTGATGTTGTTGTCGAAGCCGAGATAGAGGTACTCAGCCTTCACGCTCCACTTGTTGTCGAAAGCGTATTCCCAGCCGCCGCCGATTGCGTACCCGAGGCGATACTTGGTGTGCATGGTGTCGATGTGGAAGCCGGGCGTACCGTTGGACACGCCGGTTTCGAAGTCGACCAGAGCCGCGCCGCCCTTGACGTAGATCAGCGAGCGGTCGAACGCGTAACCGAAGCGGGCAGCCCAGACGCTGTAGAGGCCTTCAGCGCGGGTGGTCGCAATCGAGGTCGCCGATCCGGCATAGGCGGACGAACCCTTGAGGCCGATGTAGCCGGTTTCACCTTCGTAGCCGATCACCCAGTTCGGAGCGAACTGGTAGTTGTAACCGCTGGTGTAGCCGCCAATCACGCTCGAGTTGTACTTATAGGACGCAGCCGGGCCGGCGAAGATCGGGAGGCCTGCGCCGTCAACCGGCACGCCGGTCACGGTGTCGTTGGCTGCGAAAGCGCCGCCCACGTAACCGCCAATATAGCCGCCCGTCCAGGTGAAGACCTGTACCGGAGGAGCCTTGCGATAGATCGGCGCGGTGCCGAGATCGGCTGCGGAAGCCGCGCCTGCCAGGCCAACGCCTGCGGCAGCGAGAAGAAGGACGGCAATCTTGCGCATGTGAGCCCCTATAAAACCATCGATGGCGGTCTGATTCCGCCACACCTATGGCCATCAAAATACGTTGGGGGCTCTCCGGGCTCAAATGGTTTCCGGGCGGGTTGGCGGTATCCGGCACCGTTCTTTGGCGAGTGTGCTGTCTCGGTGACAGGTCGAAATCGCGAAAAAGGTGCTTCTTTATTAAGCTTTTGTGAATTTCGTCTGCGGCAGGAGGCCGTTACGGCCACTTCACCTCTGGTGGCATCGACGACAGGATCGAATCGACATTTCCGCCTGTTTTCAGGCCGAAAATGGTCCCCCTGTCGTAGAGCAGGTTGAACTCCACATAGCGGCCGCGGCGGATGAGTTGCTCCTGACGGTCCTTGTCGGTCCAGGCGTCCTTGAAATTCCGCCGCACCAGTTCGGGATAGATCGCGGCGAAGGCCCGGCCGACATCCTTGGTGAAGGCCAGGTCGGCATCCCAGTCCCCCGAATCGAGCCAGTCGTAAAAGATGCCGCCGATCCCGCGCGCTTCCTTGCGGTGGGGCAGGTAGAAATACTCGTCGCACCAAGTCTTGAACTTCTCATAGGGGGCGACGGCGGCATGGGCGTCACAGGCCGCCTTCATGGCGGCGTGAAAAGCGGCTGTGTCGGGGTCGTCCTGGGTCCGCCGCCGGTCCAGCACCGGGGTCAGGTCGGCACCGCCCCCGAACCAGGCCTTGGTCGTCACCACGAAGCGGGTGTTCATGTGGACCGCCGGCACGTTCGGATTGCGCGGATGGATGATCAGCGAGATGCCCGAGGCCCAGAAGCGCGGATCGTCCGCGGCGCCCGGAATCTGCGCGCGGAATTCCGGCGCGAATTCGCCATGCACCGTCGAGCAATGCACCCCGGCCTTCTCGAACAGCCGCCCGCGCAGCACCGACATCACGCCGCCGCCGCCGGGTTTTCCCGTATGGTCGGTGCGATCCCACGGCGTGCGGACGAAATGGCCTGCCTCGCCCGGATAGAGCGCAGCCGGAGCGTCGGCCTCGAGTTTTTCAAGCGACAGGCAGATGTCGTCGCGCAGTCGTTCAAACCACGTGCGGGCCGTTTGCTTGCGCTCTTCGATGGTGGTGACGGGCTTTTCCAAGGGGCAATCTCCGTTGGGTGCTTAGCCCTGCGGGCCGAAATACGTGCAGCTTTCGTTGCAACTGTCGCGATGGACGCTGACGCGTGTGACTTTGCCGGCGTGCTGAACCCGGTCCCAGATGAAGCGGGTGAGGTTTTCCAGCGTCGGCGCGCCGAGTGCTTCGACCTTGTTGAGCAGCTTGTGGTCGAGCATTTTCTGCACCTCGGCCATCCGTTGCTCGAGCACACCCAGATCCGTCACCATCCCGGTCGCCGGATCGGGTATGCCGCGGATCGAGACTTCGGCACGGAAAGAATGGCCGTGAATTTCGTCACTGGCCTCGCCAAGCGTCGTGCCGGGTAGCGAATGCGCGGCCTCGAAACGGAACGATTTCGTCAATTCCCACATCGGTCGTATCCGGTCTTATCTGATACCCAGCGTCTTGTGCGTCTGGACGCTGAGCCGCCACTGCGGATGGCGCAAGCAATACGCGATCGCTGCCTGCGTGCTTTGCGCTATGTCAGGTCCGTCCATCGGCTGCAACGAGAACCGCTCGAATTCCAGACCCGCGAAATCCTCGGGCGTATTGTCTGCCTGCGGATAAACCAGCTTCAGTTCGTGCCCTTTGCGGACCACCAGTTCCGATCCGGCCTTCGGACTGACGCAGATCCAGTCGAGGCCGGGCGGCGGTTCGATGGTGCCGTTGGTCTCGATGGCGATGGTAAAGCCCTGCGCATGCAGCGCCTCGATCAGCGCAGTATCGACCTGCAGCAGGGGCTCCCCGCCGGTCAGCACGGTATAGCGATGGTTCTGCGGTCCTTCCCACTGCGCGGCAATCGCCGCGGCAAGCTCGTCGGCGTTCGCGTAGCGGCCGCCGAGCGTACCGTCGGTGCCGACAAAATCGGTGTCACAGAACTGGCAGACGGCGGTGGCGCGGTCCTGCTCCCGGCCGGTCCACAGGTTGCAGCCCGCGAAGCGGCAGAACACCGCGGTGCGCCCGGCGTGGGCGCCTTCGCCTTGCAATGTCAGGAAGATTTCCTTTACCGCGTAACTCAACGCGCCGTTCCTCTTGTCTGCCTTAATGCTTCACCGAGCGCCATGGCGACCGTCATTGCGACGTTCAGGGACCGCATTCCGGGCGCGATGGGGATGACCAGCCGCTCGTCGGCAGCCTCTACCACGTGATCCGGCACTCCGGCGGATTCTCGGCCGAACAGCAGGAGGTCATCGTCCCGATAGATATGATCGAGATAGGGCGTTGCAGCTTTTGTCGAAAAAAGAAGCAGCCGGCCGCCGGATTTCGCCCGCCAGGCCTCGAAGGCGGTCCAGGAATCATGGCGGACGATGGTTACCTGGTCGAGATAATCCATTCCGGCCCGGCGGAAATGCCGGTCGGAAATGGGGAAACCGGCCGGCTCGATGATATGGGCTTCGACGTCCAGGCAGGCGCAGAGCCGCAGAATCGTCCCGGTGTTTTGCGGGATGTCAGGTTGAAAAAGGACAACACGCATCGGGAGCGGCCTTCGGCACCGGTGGAAAACTTCAGGAAAAATCTCCGCCACAGGCGGTTTTAGTGCGTCGCACTAAATGTGCCGATAGCGGGCTTGCGCTCTCCCGGCAAGGGTGCCAATAGATCGATTCTAGATCGTATGTTCTGCCCGGTTGAGTAGGACAAGTGGTCATTCTGCCACCGCGGGGCCCGCGGGCACCGGCTTACTCTCCCGGCGCGTCCGTTGCGTCGAACGGGGATGGGTCAGCCGGTTGCAGTTCGGAAAGGGTTTGCAATCGTGACGTCTTCATCCTCGGCCGAGCCGACACGCCGTGATTTTCTTTATGTAGCGACGGGATCCGTAGCCGCCGTCGGCGCTGCGGCAGTGGCCTGGCCGCTGATCTCCCAGATGAACCCGGACGCCTCGACCATCGCGGCGGGCGCTCCGATCGAAGTCGATCTGACGCCGATCGCGACGGGACAGGACATCAAGGTGTTCTGGCGCGGCAAGCCAATCTACATCATGAACCGCACCAAGAAGCAGATCGACGAGGCGCGCGCCGTTCCGACCGCGAGCCTGCCCGATCCGCAGAGCGACCAGTCGCGCGTCAAGGAAGGCCACGACCAGTGGCTCGTCGTGATCGGCATCTGCACTCATCTCGGCTGTATCCCGATCGCCCATGAAGGCAGCTACGACGGCTTCTTCTGTCCGTGCCACGGATCGCAGTACGATTCGTCCGGCCGCATCCGTCAGGGGCCCGCGCCCGCTAACCTGCCGGTGCCGCCGTACGCCTTCGTCTCCGACACCAAAATCAAAATCGGCTGATTCTTAATCTGACCCGATTGCGTCGCTTCTTCTTTGTCAGGATCGCATCATGAGCGGACCATCGAACTACAACCCGCAAAACCCCGTCTTGAAGTGGGTTGAACGGCGTCTCCCGATCGGGGGACTGATCCACTCGTCCTTCGTTGCCTACCCGACGCCGCGTAACCTCAACTACTGGTGGACGTTCGGCGCGATCCTTTCGATGATGCTCGGCGTGCAGATCATCACCGGCATCATCCTGGCGATGCACTACACCCCGCATGTCGATTTCGCGTTCAAGTCGGTCGAACTGATCGTTCGCGATGTCAACTACGGCTGGCTGCTGCGCTACCTGCACTCCAACGGCGCGTCGATGTTCTTCATCGCCGTCTACATTCATATGTTCCGCGGTCTCTACTACGGGTCATACAAGGAGCCGCGCGAGGTGCTCTGGATCCTCGGCGTCATCATCTACCTCTTGATGATGGCGACGGGTTTCATGGGCTACGTGCTGCCGTGGGGCCAGATGAGCTTCTGGGGCGCCACCGTCATCACCAACCTGTTCGGCGCGATCCCTTACGTCGGCGACAGCATCGTGACGCTGCTGTGGGGCGGCTACTCGGTCGGCAACCCGACGCTGAACCGCTTCTTCTCGCTGCACTACCTGCTGCCGTTCGTGATCGCCGGCGTCGTCGTGCTGCACATCTGGGCGCTGCACGTCGCAGGTCAGAACAATCCAGCCGGCGTCGAGCCGAAGACCGAGAAGGACGTTGTGCCGTTCACGCCTTACGCGACCCTCAAGGACGCGTTCGGCATGTCCTGCTTCCTGCTGTTCTTCGCCTGGTTCATTTTCTACATCCCGAACTATCTCGGCGATCCGGACAACTACATCCCGGCCAACCCGGCGGTGACGCCTGCGCACATCGTGCCGGAATGGTACTACCTGCCGTTCTACGCGATCCTGCGTTCGATCCCGAACAAGCTCGCCGGCGTTATCGCGATGTTCTCGGCGATCATTGTGCTGGCGTTCCTGCCGTGGCTCGACAGCGCCAAGACGCGCTCGTCGAAGTATCGTCCGCTCGCCAAGCAGTTCTTCTGGATCTTCGTGGCCGTGTGCATCGGCCTCGGCTATCTCGGCGCCAAGCCGCCTGAAGGCATCTATGTCGTGGCCGGCCGCGTCCTGACGTTCGCTTACTTCGCCTACTTCCTGATCGTGCTGCCAATTCTCAGCCGCATCGAGAAGACGCGTCCGCTGCCGAACTCGATCGCCGAAGACGTGCTGCGCAAGACGGGCAGGACGCCGGTGTCGGCCGTGATCGCTCTTGCCGTCGGCGGCATGCTGATGCTCGGCGGCATGAACAACGCGAAGGCCGAGGAAGGGCACGGTCCAACCCCGCCGTCGCTGAAGTGGTCGTTCGCTGGAGCGCTGGGCAAGTTCGATCAGGGCCAGCTGCAGCGCGGCCTCAAGATCTACAAGGAAGTCTGTGCGTCGTGCCACGGATTGTCGTATGTCGCATTCCGCAATCTCGCCGATCCGGGCGGGCCGGGCTACTCGACGGCGCAGGCCGCTGCGTTCGCCTCGGAGTACAAGGTCAAGGACGGTCCGAACGACGCAGGCGACATGTTTGAGCGCCCCGGTCGTCCGGCTGACTACTTCCCGTCGCCGTTCCCGAACGAGCAGGCGGCCCGCGCTGCCAACGGCGGCGCCTATCCGCCGGACCTGTCGCTGATCGCCAAGGCGCGCGGCTACGAGCGCGGCTTCCCGCAGTTCGTGATCGACGCGCTGCCGGGTTTCTCGTTCCAGGAGAAGGGCCCGAACTACATCGACGCGCTGTTGCAGGGCTATGAAGAGAAGGCGCCGGCCGGCTTCACGCTGCCTGAGGGGTCGTACTACAACAAGTATTTCCCCGGCCACTCGATCAAGATGCCGAAGCCGCTCAGCGACGGTCAGGTGACGTTCGACGACGGTTCGCCTGCGACCGTGCAGCAGTACGCCAAGGACATCTCCGCGTTCCTGATGTGGGCTGCCGAGCCGCATCTCGAGGCCCGCAAGCGTCTCGGTTTGCAGGTCATGATCTTCCTGATCGTGCTGTCGGGCCTGCTGTACTTCACCAAGAAGAAGGTCTGGGCTGACGCTCACTGAACCTTCTTGAGCTGAGAGTTGCGAAAGGCCCCCGCTGCGGGGCCTTTTTGCTGCGTGAATGCTTCATTGCAGCATGGTGCGCTCCACTAGCGTCGGGTGATCCGCTCAACTAACCTTATCGATCAAGGCTGAGGGACATATGACGGGCGCACCGATCGACGGCATTCTGCTCAACATCAATCCGACGGGACAGCTTGTCCTCGGCGGCGTGCTGGCGCTGATCATCTATGGCGTGGCGCTTGATCTGCGCATCGGCGATTTCATTGAAGTGTTCCGCCGCCCGGTTGCGCCGGTCTCCGGTCTGCTGGCGCAGCTTGCGGTGCTGCCTGCGGTGACATGGGCGATCACCATGCTGCTGAAGCCGCAGCCGAGCATCGCGCTCGGCATGATCGTGGTGGCGGCCTGTCCGGGTGGCAACATCTCCAACCTGATCACGCACATGGCGCGCGGCAACGCCGCGCTCTCGATCAGCATGACCGCGATGTCGAGCCTGCTCGCCATCGTGACTACGCCGCTCAACATCATCTTCTGGGCAGGACTTAACCCGGACACCAATGCATTGCTGCGGCAGGTGAGCATCGAGCCGCTGGCGTTCCTCGGCTCGACCATGGCGATCCTCGGCATTCCGATGGCGCTCGGGCTCGCCACCGTGCATTACTGGCCGCGCCTCGGCCATCTGCTGCGTCGGCCGCTGCAGATCCTGTCGTTCCTGTTTCTGGTCGCCTTCATCGGCGGCGCGATCTTCACAAACGCTCGCTATCTCACGACCTTCGTGCAATCGATCCTGCCGTTTGTGATTTTGCACAACGCCATCGCCATCGGGCTCGGCTGGGGCACCGCGAAACTGCTGCGGCTCGGCGATTACGACACCCGCGCGATGACCATCGAAGTGAGCATGCACAATTCGGGGCTGGGTCTCGCGCTGATCCTCAATCAGTTCGACGGTATCGGGGGGGCAGCGCTCGTGGCCGCCGGGTGGGGCGTCTGGCATCTGATTTCCGGATGGGCGCTGGCGGCATGGTGGAAGCGCCGCGATCCGCATCCGCAAGGCCAAAGCCCGATTGCACGCACGGACACGGCGGAATGAGCGACGCCCACGCAGGACAATACGCGATGAACGGCGGCGTGCTGGTCACCGGCGCAGCGGGATTCATCGGTAAGTCACTGATCGCCGAACTCGCACGCGTGAGCCTGAACTCGGAGATCATCGCGCTTGATGTGCGCGAGGTCGCTGCCCATGAGCGGTTACCCAACGTCACGTATCTGACGGGTGATATCCGCGATCCCGCGCTCAGGGAGATTGTCCAGGCCCATCGCCCGCAGACGGTCGTGCATCTCGCATCCGTGGTCGCAGTCGGCGGTGATCCACAGCGCGATTGGGAAATCGACGTGCTCGGCACCAAGAATGTGCTGCAGGCGTCGCTCGACGCCAACGTCGAGCATCTGATCGTGACATCGAGCGGCTCGGCCTACGGCTACCATGCGGATAATCCGGTGCCGCTGCATGAAACCGATCCGCTGCGCGGCAACGCGGATTTCCCATACGCGCGCAACAAGCGCGAGGTCGAGGAAATGCTGATCGAATGGCATGACCTCTATCCCGATCTCCACCAGACCGTGTTCCGCCCCTGCACGGTGCTAGGTCCCACCACCAACAACCAGATCACCGCGATCTTCGAACGGCCGGTGGTGATGGGCGTCAGCGGCACCGCCACGCCGTTCTCGCTGATCGCCGACAGCGATGTCGTGGATGCGCTGGTGCAGGCGGTGCGGCAGCCGAAGCCGGGCACCTACAATCTCGCCGCCGACGGCACGCTCAGCCTGCGCGAGATCGCGGAATTGAACCACCGGCCCTACATTTCGATCCCGCCGTCGGTTCTGAAGTCCGCGCTGTGGCTGCTGCACCTGCTGCGCGTCACCAAGCTCGGGCCCGGTCACGCCAAGTTCATCCAGTACCGGCCGGTACTGTCCAACGACAAGCTGAAGTCCGAGTTCGGATTTACGCCGCGCTATGATGCGCGCAAGGTTTTCGAGCGTTATCGCGACGGCCGCGAGGAGCTGAGAAAATGACGACGCTCGTCATCGGTGCGGGGCCTGCGGGTCTTGCCGCCGTTCGAAGTCTCAAGCAGGCCGATCTGCCGGTGAAGTGCGTGGAGAGGAACGCCGATGTCGGCGGGCAATGGCTCTATGGCGCGGCGCCGAGCGCGGTCTATGCCTCGACGCATCTGATCTCGTCGAAACGCACCACGGCCTATGCGGATTTTCCGATGCCGGAAGACTGGCCGGCCTATCCGGGCCACGAGCGCGTATCAGAATATTTCAAATCGTTCGCGAAGCATTTCGATCTTTATCCCTCGATTCGTTTCAACGCCGAGGTCAGCAAGATCGAGCAGCGCGACGGAAGCTGGCGGGCGACGTTTGGCGACGGCACGACCGATGATTATGAAAGCGTCATCTTCGCCAACGGCCATCTCAGCGATCCCCTGATGCCGAAGATTCCGGGCGAATTCAGCGGCAAGCTGATGCATGCGAAGGACTACAAGACGGCCGACATCTTCGACGGCAAGCGTGTGCTCGTCGTCGGCATGGGCAATACCGGTTGCGACATCGTTGTCGATGCCATTCACCGCGCCAAGCAGGTGCTGTGGAGCGTGCGCGGCGGCAATCACTTCGTGCCGAAGTTCCTCGCCGGAAAGCCGGCGGACGAGGGCAACCACAAGCCGAAGCGTTTCATCATTCCCAAACGCCTGCGCTCGATGCTGCATGAGCCGATCCTGCGGTTTCTGGTGGGGCCGCCGGAGCGCTTCGGGCTGCCGAAGCCCGAGCACCGGCTTTATGACAAGACCCCGATCGTGAACTCGCTCGTGCTCCAGCATTTGGGGCAGGGCGACGTCACCTTGCGCAAGCCGATCAAGGAATTCCGCGGCGACACGGTTGTCTTTACCGACCGACAGGAAGATCAGGTCGATCTGGTGCTGCTTGCGACAGGCTACGAGATCACGTTTCCGTTTCTCGAAGACCTTACCGAACTGAACTGGCAGCCGGAGAAAGGCGCGCCGCGTCTCTATCTCAATATCTTCCCGTCACGTCCGAACGGTCTTTATGTCGCCGGGCTGCTGGAAGGCGCCGGTGTCGGCTGGCCGGGCCGTGCATTGCAAACCGATCTGATCGCGGCCTATATCAAGGCGCAAAAGGAAAGCCCGGATACGATCGCGGATTTCCGCGACAAGATCGCCGCCTATCACACACGGCCGGTCGCCAAGGATCGCGGGGAACACGGAATTTTCGTCGACTTCCTGCAATACAAACGTGATCTTCAGAAAGCCATCGCGAGCTTGAGCGTTGCTTCGACCGCGGTATAAGACACTCAAATTTCTCGGAGGACATCATGGGCACCACCATCACTTTCAAGCGTCCCGACGGCAAGGACGCAACCGGCTATCTCGCCAACGCCGCGCGCGGCAACGCGCCGGGCGTCGTCGTCATTCAGGAATGGTGGGGTCTTCAGGATCAAATCAAAGGGCTGTGCGATCGCTTCGCAGTGGCCGGATTCGATGCGCTCGCGCCCGACCTCTACAATGGTGTGGTCGTGCCGTATCACGACACGGAAGCCGCCAACAAAGAAATGGGCTCGCTTGATTTCATGGATGCCACGAAGCAGACCGTGCGCGGCGCTGCGCAATATCTCGCACGCAATGGCGCCAAGGTCGGTCTCACCGGCTTTTGTCTTGGTGGCGCGGTGACGGTGATCGGCTCAACCGTTATTCCGGAGCTGGCTGCCGGCGTCGCATTCTATGGCATCCCGCCGGAGCAGGCCGCCAAGCCCGCCGACGTGAAGATTCCGTTGCAAGGGCATTTCGCCAATCGTGACGATTGGTGCACGCCGCAGGTGGTCGATGCGTTCGAGAAGGGGCTGAAGGCCGCCGGGAAAACTTGCGAGTTCTTCCGCTATGATGCCGATCATGCCTTCGTCAACGAGCAGCGGATGTCTGTTCATGACCGCCAGGCCGCCGAACTTGCCTGGGGCCGCGCTACGGATTTCTTCAAAAAGCATCTGGGATGAGCTTCACCATCTCCGACCTGCGGCAGCAGCCGGCGTTCTTTGACGCGGTTGCTGACCGTATCTGGCGGGCATGGTGGAAGGAGCGGGGATTTCCGGCGGACTATATTGCCGGACGTCTGCGGGAGAATATGACGCCGTCGCCGATCCCGTTCGCGCTGGTGGCGCACCGGGACGAGACCTTCATTGGGACCGCCTCGGTCATTGCCGCCGACCTCGAGGAACGTCCGCAATACTCCCCTTGGGTGGCAGCGGTCTGGGTCGATCCGAAGTACCGGATGCAGGAGATCGGCTCGGCGCTGGTCGGGCGTGCCGTCAGTGACGCTTTCGCGCTCAATATCCGGCGGCTCTATCTGTGCGCCGAGAAGGAAAGGCGGAGGTTCTATACCCGGCAGGGCTGGACACCGATCGAGGAGGATGTTGGGGAGCGAAAACTCACGGTTTTTGTGAAAAATGCCGGGTCTTGACTTCCCCCGCGCCTAATGGTGTTTTGCCCGCAATGAGCACCCTGTCCAGCCCGATCCGTCTCTGGTGGCGCACCTTCTAAAGGTGGCCGGTGCGATTTATGTGAATTTCAATCGTCGAGGCCGTCATCGCAGAGCGACGGCCTTTTTCGTTTGTCCTGTGTGGCGTTCCTCCAGCAAGTCTCGTAAGAGGACCAGATGAACAGGACCCTTTTTTCCCTCCCCGCGCAGAGCGAATACCGGACGGCCCGCGGCCTCGATGTGGCCCGTTCCGTTGAGCATTTTACCGGCGGAACGGCGCTGGACCGGCTGATCGACCGGCTGGATACCCGCCGCGGGGTGGTGCTCTCGTCGGGCACCACGGTGCCGGGCCGCTACGAGAGCTTCGACCTCGGCTTTTCCGATCCGCCGCTGCGGCTGGAATCCACCGGCACGGATTTCTTCATCGAGGCGCTGAACGCGCGCGGCAAGGTGCTGGTGGCGTTCCTCGCCGAGACCCTGAAAGAACCCGCCGCCGTCATTACAGAGAAAACCGCGACGCGCATTGCGGGCCACATCGTGCGCGGTGACGCGCCGGTGGATGAGGACCAGCGCACCCGGCGCGCCTCGGTGGTCTCGCTGGTGCGCGACATCATCGCGGCCTTCAATTCTCCGAATGACGGGCTGCTCGGCCTGTTCGGCGCCTTCGCCTACGACCTCGTGTTCCAGTTCGAGGATCTCGTGCAGAAGCGTGCGCGCGAGAAAGACCAGCGCGACATCGTTCTCTACATTCCTGACCGCATTCTGGCCTATGACCGCGCCACCGGGCGCGGCGTGATCCTGAGTTACGAGTTTGCGTTCGGCGGTCAGTCCACCAAGGGTCTTGATCGTGAGACCTCCGAGAGCGTTTACGCCAAGACCAAGCGCGAGGGTTTTGCCGATCACGCACCGGGCGTTTATCAGGAGACCGTCGAGGTCGCGCGTCAGGCATTTGCGCGCGGTGATCTTTTTGAAGCGGTGCCGGGACAATTGTTCGCCGAGCCGTGCGAGCGCACGCCCGCCGAGGTGTTCCAGCGGCTATGCAAGATCAATCCTTCTCCGTATGGCGCGCTGATCAATCTCGGCGATGGTGAATTTCTGGTGGCGGCGTCGCCGGAAATGTTCGTCCGCTCCGACGGCAAGCGGATCGAGACCTGTCCGATCTCGGGCACCATCGCGCGCGGCGTCGACGCCATCAGCGATGCCAAGCAGATTCAGGAACTGCTCAATTCGCAGAAAGACGAATTCGAACTCAACATGTGCACCGACGTCGACCGCAACGACAAGGCGCGGGTGTGCGAGCCGGGCACCATCAAGGTGCTGGCGCGGCGGCAGATCGAGACCTACTCCAAGCTGTTTCACACCGTCGACCATGTCGAAGGCATGCTGCGTCCGGGCTTTGATGCGTTGGATGGCTTTCTCACCCATGCATGGGCCGTCACGGTCACCGGTGCGCCGAAATTGTGGGCGATGCAGTTCGTCGAGGATCACGAGCGCTCGTCCCGCCGCTGGTATGCCGGCGCGCTCGGGTTCCTCGGTTTCGACGGCAGTATCAACACGGGTCTCACCATCCGCACCATCCGCATGAAGGACGGCTTGGCCGAGGTGCGTGTCGGAGCGACCTTGCTGTTCGATAGCGATCCCGTTGCCGAAGAGAAGGAATGCCAGACCAAGGCGGCAGCGCTGTTTCAGGCGCTGCGCGGCGATCCGCCAAAACCGCTGTCGGCCTTTGCGCCGGATGCCACCGGTTCCGGCAAGAAGGTTCTGCTGATCGATCACGAAGACTCGTTCGTGCACATGCTGGCGGATTACTTCCGTCAGGTCGGTGCGACGGTCAGCGTCACGCGGCATAACCACGCGCTCGATGTGCTGAAGAAGAACGAATACGATCTTCTGGTGCTGTCGCCAGGCCCCGGCCGTCCCGAAGATTTCGGTATCTCGAAATTCATCGGCGCTGCGCTGGAAAAGAAGCTGCCGGTGTTCGGCGTCTGTCTCGGCGTGCAGGCCATCGGGGAGTATTTCGGCGGCAAGCTCGGGCAGTTGTCGACGCCTGCGCATGGCCGTCCATCGCGCGTTCAGGTGCGCGGCGGCACACTGATGGGCAATCTGCCGAATGAGGTCGTGATCGGCCGCTATCACTCGCTGTATGTCGATCGCGACGGCATGCCCGACGAGTTGCAGGTCACCGCCAGCACCGAGGACGGCATCGCCATGGCGATCGAGCACAAGACGCTGCCGGTGGGCGGCGTGCAGTTTCATCCTGAGTCGCTGATGTCGCTGGAAGGCAATGTGGGACTGCGGATCGTGGAAAACGCATTCAGGCTTGGTCAGGCCGTGCGTTGAGAGGTGACGTCATTGCGAGCGAAGCAATCCATCTTTGACTTCTGTTAAGAGTGAATTGCTTCGTCGCTACGCTCCTCGCAATGACGAGTTCTTTGATTCAGTTGGATTAGGCAGACAATGACTCTCGAAACCGATTTGAAGGCTACCGTCCGCGCCATTCACGATTACCCGAAGCCCGGAATCATCTTCCGCGACATCACGACATTGCTTGGCAACGCATGGGCGTTCCGCCGTGCGGTCGATGAACTGGTGCAGCCGTGGGCCGGCTCGAAGATCGACAAAGTCGCGGGCATGGAGGCGCGCGGCTTCATTCTCGGCGGCGCGGTGGCGCATCAGGTCTCGGCGGGCTTCGTGCCGATCCGCAAGAAGGGCAAGCTGCCGCATACCACGGTGCGTATTGCTTACTCGCTGGAATACGGTCTCGACGAGATGGAAATGCATGCCGACGCCATCAAGCCGGGCGAGCGCGTCATCCTGATCGACGATCTGATTGCGACCGGTGGTACGGCGGAAGGTGCGGTGAAGCTGCTGCGCCAGATCGGCGCCGATGTGGTAGCGGCCTGCTTCATCATCGATCTGCCGGAACTGGGCGGCGCGGCCAAGCTGCGCGCGATGAACGTCCCGGTGCGGACGCTGATGACATTCGACGGGCACTGAGACGCGCGACGCGCCCGTCGGCGCCTGCCGTCAAGTCATCCCAGCCTGTGCAGGATCAGATTCAGCTCCAGCTCGCGGAAGCGCGTATAGTTGTTGCGCACCCATTGATGCAGTTCCGACGACGGGTCCTTGTTGTCGCGCAGGTATTGCGTGAACGAGAAGTTCAGCCGGCCGATGATCGATTTCAGGAATGCGGGCAGCGCGGCGATCTTGAACGCCCGCACGCGGCCGAAATCCCTCGGCAACTCGCCCCACAGCACATGCTCGTTTTCGACCGGAACGATCGCGGCGTTGGGAAACGTGTCGCGCAGCATGGTCCAGGCGAGGATGGATGCGCGGTCGCGGTCAGGAATGAAAAGGACGATCGGATCGACGCCCCGGCGGTCCGCTTCCTTCATGAAGCCGATTTCCGCGATCATTTTGAAGAAATCGTCGAAGGCGTGGAAGCCGAGATCGATGACCTTCGGCACGCCGTCATTGACGATCAGGCGGTCCATCAGCGCCATCTGCCCGAACGTGTCGCTGATCGCCGCGGTCTCGGTGATGCGCGGCAGATAGTTGAGCAGCGAGGGTTCGCGCAGATTGATGTCGAAGGCGATCACCTTGCCGCGCTGAAGCACCAGGAATTCGGTGAGCGCGCGCGCGATCAGGGTTTTTCCCACCGCGGGACGCGGCGAGCAGACGATATAGACAGGCGTGCGTCGCATCGGGTCAAAACCGGACCACTCGCTCAGATCTCGCTTGTCGGCGCCCGTGACGTGGCTGACTTGTCCTTCGAGCCGACGATCTCGGTCAGCTTGATGCGGTCGAATTCGCCCCACACGTTGCCCAGCCAGTGGCGGACGTAGCCACGCAGCACGAACGAGTAGTTCGCGGCCTCGTCCTTAGGACCCTTGTTGGCGACGAACTTGAGGAACGGCACAGAGGCGACTTCGACCTGCTCATAGGCCATCTCATTGAGCTTCGGAATCGTGATCTCGGTCGCATTCTTAATGCGATGGAAATACGAGTTGTAGGTCGCCTGATCCCACTCGAAGAAGCTGGTGTTGTTGATGAAGTTCTTCACCAGGAAGTACTTCGCGCCGTCCATGAAGTTGGCGGTCTCGGCGATTTCATCCAGCGAGGCAATCGACGGGCCGAGGATGTGGAACACGGCAAAGGTGATCTGGCCGGAGCGGGCCGCATCGAGAAAGCCGATGTCGCGCAGCGCCGCGAGGGTGGGGGACAACAGTCCTGCGCGCACGTCGATCACGGTCACGCTGGTGCCCGACGAATTCAGCGTATCGAAGATCTTCATCTGATCGGACGTCGAGGTGACGTCGACGATCTGGGTAATGTCGGGATGGAAGCGCATCAGCGTGCCGCGCGGCGATTCGGTATCGAAGGCGCGGGTCGGGATGTTGTTTGCGCTGAAATAGTCGAGAACGGTGCGAGAAACAGTGGTCTTGCCAACCCCACCCTTGTCCGCACCTACTACGATCACTGCCGGTTTAGCCATAAGACCTCTTTACCCACCAAGCACGTCGAATTGACGACGCAGCTTAGCCTGCTTTGGAGCGGAACATGGCAGAAACAGCAGATAATTCAATTCTTGACGCTGCTGTTATGCTTAATAACTACCGGCTTTATTGTGCCGGAGGCTAGTGGCGGCCCCATGGTCCCGTAATCGGGCCGGGAATAGGGCCTGCCGGCGACGGGGAACTGCCCCAGGGGCCGGTACGTGGAGGTTCTGGCCGCGCATCCGGCGATGAGTCGCCCGCTTGAGGAGCGCCGGTTTCGTCCTGTCCGTCGCCGCCGGGCAGCGGCAGCGGGCCCGGATCGCGGCCACCGGCATATTTCACCAGCGCCTTGACGCGGGAATCGACCGAGGGATGGGTCGCGAACAGGTCGGCGAAGCCTTCGCGCGGATTGTCGATGCACATTTCCATGACAGCGGAGGTCGCGCCGGGCAGCTCTCCGCGGCCCTCGATCTTGCGCAGCGCCGAGATCATTGCGTCGGGATCCTTTGTCAGCTCCACCGAGCCTGCATCCGCCAGCAGTTCGCGCGAGCGCGACAGGGCGAAACGCACCACCAGCGACAGGCCCCAGGCCACGGCGATCAGGGCGATGGCCAGAAGCACGATGGCGAACGCGCCGCCACCCTTCTTGTCGCTGTCGGACGAGGAGGACGATGAGCGTCCGCCGCCGCCGAAGCTCCAGTTCGAGTTGAAGAAGATGCGGAAGAACAGTTCCGCGAAAAAGCCGATCACGCCCGCGATGACCACGGCGATCACAAGCAACTGCACGTCGCCGTTGCGGATGTGGGTCAGTTCGTGCCCGAGCACGGCTTCCATTTCCCGGTCGTTGAGCGCCTTCATCAGTC
Organism: Afipia sp. GW823-FHT06G09; assembly: GCF_058794875.1. NCBI lineage: Bacteria > Pseudomonadati > Pseudomonadota > Alphaproteobacteria > Hyphomicrobiales > Nitrobacteraceae > Afipia > Afipia sp. GW823-FHT06G09. The sequence continues at coordinate 244,313 of NZ_JBXAHF010000003.1, read as the reverse complement.
CGGTGGTGACGCTGATCGCATATTGCTTGCGGTTCAGGCCGGTGGCGAAGGCGTTGAGCGCGGGGCTGTCCACGATCTTGAGCTTCGGCATCGGAATGCCGCGCGAGATGCAGAGATTCTCAAGAAGGTTATAGAGCCGGGGCTGCTCCTGCCGCGTCACGTCATGGCCGCCGGTCACCGCATCGATGATGTTCTGGTGGAAGAAATAGGCGATGACGATCCAGAGGGCGGCCCCAATGGTTGCGAACGGGAAGGCTGTGACGAGGTCGTGCGTCGCGAGGGTGAGATAGTCGTCGAACGGCCGGTTGCTGTTGAGCGCGACTTCCGCCAGCAGCGCCCCGGCGAACACCATCACGTACACGAGCAGGAACAGGCCGCCGAGCAGCAGCATCGAACGAAACTTGTTCGATGCGATATGCGTGTAGAGACCGTACGCGGCCATGATGCGCTGCCCGTGCTAGCCCGGATTGAGACGCTTAGAACTTGACCGATGGCGCCTGTTCGAGCTGTCCGCGCTGCTCGCCGAGATCGAAGAAGTCCTTCTTCGTGAAGCCGAGTGCGCCGGCGAAAAGGGCAGCCGGCAACTGCTGGATGCCGGTATTGTATTCCTGTACCGCGTTGTTGAAGAAGCGGCGGCTGGCGGCGATCTTGTTTTCGATGTCGGACAGCTCGGTCTGCAACTGCTGGAAGTTGGCATTGGCCTTGAGGTCCGGATAGGCCTCCGACAGCGCGATCAGCCGGCCGAGCGCGGCTGTGAGCTGGCCTTCGGTTGCGGACACCTGCGCCGGTCCCTGTGCGGACATCGCCGCGTTGCGGGCCTTGACCACGTCTTCCAGCGTGCCGCGCTCATGGGTGGCGTAGCCTTTGACCGTTTCAACGAGATTGGGGATCAGGTCGTGGCGCTGCTTGAGCTGCACGTCGATGTCGGCGAACGCCTGGGACACCCGCTGCGCCAGCGCGACCAGCCGGTTATAGGCGCCGAACACGAACAGGGCGATGACGACGATGACACCGAGTAAAATCCAGCCGGACGACATGAGGGAAAACTCCTTAAGGACGACGAATGGCGTGAGCCTACCTGAAAGGCAGGCGGCCGTCAGGGCCTGCGGCAAGGGGGCCGCGCACTTTGGTCGTCATCAGGGGAGAGGTGGTTCAATGAAACGGTCAGGATGTTTCTTTCACCTCTCCCCGTCGGGGAGAGGTCGGCGCGCGATAGCGCGCGGGGGATCGTATGTCAGCTTGGACATTAACGCCCCCTCACCCCAACCCTCTCCCCAACGGGGAGAGGGAGTTAGTCTTCCGATGCCGTGATGTCTGTTTGTGAAAGGCTTACGGCTTGGCGATATGCCAGGCGCCGTTCAGGAAGCCGTCGCCGGTGGTGTCGCCGGGCTTGGTGTCCTTCGCGAAGGTGTAGAGCGGCTTGCCCTTGAGCGCCCACATCTTGCTGCCGTCGTCGCGGGTGACGATGGTCCAGTCGCCGGACGCCTTGGCGTCGGCAGCGGCCATCAGCGGCGGCCAGTTGGTGGCGCAGGGGCCATTGCAGGCGGACTTGCCGTCGCTGTCCTTGTCGAAGGTGTAGAGCGTCATGCCCTTGGCATCGACATAGGCCTTGCCCTTCGGCGTATCGGCGACCTTTGCCGCCTGCGCGAACGCTGCGGTTGAGGCGAGCAAGAGAGAGACAGCCGCCATCGCGGCGAATGTTTTGGACATCGCTGGTACTCCTGATGATTTTGCGTCGGACGCGAACGCGTCATCAGGACAAACTCCGACAGGAGAGAATTATTCCACGCCGATGCCGTTCTCGGGGAAAATCGCATCGCCCCAATTCCATTTCTTTGCGCGCTTGTAGGCAGCCTTGTCCCGATGCGGGACGCTCTCGGTCTTTATTCCATCTGCGGCGCAGATTTTTGCGGTCACGGCGATCTTGGTGATGAGCGGCTGCGCCAATACCCGCGCGGGTCTTTGTACCGGAGCGGTGCGGGACAGAACGACGTAGCTGAATTTCTCATCCTCATAGGGAAGCTCCGCGCCCTTGAGGTGTTTATGCGCGCGCGAGCGTTGCAGGCGCTGCGTGAAGTGGCACCAGTCGGGTCTGGTCAGCGGACAGGCTGCCTCATGCGGACAGGGAGCGATCACATGAGCGCCCCTGGCGATCAGCCGCGCGCGCAGATCGATGATGCGCGCATAGCCCGCCGGGGTGCCGGGTTCGACCACCAGCAACGTGTCGCTTGTCTTCGCCCACATGGCGTCGGCGAGCGCGGCGCGTTCGTTCTCGCCCAGTTCGTTGATGACATAACTGGCGATCACAAGATCAGCTTCGGATGCTTCGGCAACCACCTTCCGGGCGTGACCGGCGTGGTAGCGCATCGCGGCGAGGCGCGGATGCGACTGTGCAAGTTCGGTCGCGAGATCGCGCAGGGCCGTATTGGCATCGAGCAATGTGAATGTATCGAGCGAGGCGAAGGCTTCGCTCGCGGCCCATGTCGCCGTGCCCGGTCCCGCGCCGACATCGAGCAGGCTGCGCGGTGTGAACTCAGGAGTGACTTCCATCAGCGCATTCAGGCTCGCGGCGATCGCGGCATAAGTCCCCGGCATCCGCGCCAGCGCATAGGCCAGTGCGTCCCCGCCGGCCCTGATGCGGTCCGAGCCGCCGCCATCGCGATAGGTGCGCGAGATCGCATCCGCGCGCTGTGCGGCGTCGTTGCGCGACAGGCCCTCGGCCTTGCGGGCGAGAGCCGCTTTCAGTTCGGCGGGGAGATCTGGCGTCATGAAAGTCCTCAGGCCGCTCCGGCCCGAGGTATATTATGCCACGTTCTGGTCGAGAACCTTCATCGCGCCGTCGAGATCGACCGACACCAGCTGCGATACGCCGCGCTCCGCCATGGTAACGCCGAACAGCCGGTTCATGCGCGCCATGGTGATCGGGTTGTGGGTGATGATGATGAAGCGCGTCTCCGTGGACGAGGTCATCTCATGCAGCAGGTTGCAGAACCGCTCGACATTGTGGTCGTCGAGCGGCGCGTCGACTTCGTCCAGTACGCAGATCGGCGACGGGTTGGTGAGGAACACCGCGAAGATCAGCGCAAGTGCGGTCAGCGCCTGCTCGCCGCCGGAGAGCAGCGACAGTGTCTGCGGCTTCTTGCCGGGTGGCTTGGCGATGATTTCGAGACCCGCTTCGAGCGGATCGTCGCTTTCGATCAGGGTCAGCTCGGCCTGGCCGCCGCCGAACAGTTCGGTGAACAGCCGCTTGAAGTGGTTGTTCACCGTCTCGAAAGAGGTCAGGAGGCGCTCGCGCGCTTCCTTGTTGAGGCTCTGGATGCCGGTGCGCAGCTTCTTGATGGCTTCGACCAGATCGTCGCGCTCGGTGGTGAGGTTGAGATGCTGGGCCTCGACCTCGCGCAGTTCTTCCTCGGCGCGCAGGTTGACGGCGCCAAGGCGCTCGCGGTCGCGGCGCAGCTTTTCCAGATCGGCTTCGACGTCGGTCACCGCCGGAAGTTCGGTCTCGGGCGTGATCTCGGCAAGGGCGGCGACGCCATGCGGCTCGACCTCCAGCATGTCGCGGATTTCGCGCTCGATGTCTTCGAGACGGCGGCGGGTACCTTCCATGCGCTCTTCTGAGCGGGCGCAGGCTTCGCGCGATGCGGACAGTGCATCAAGCGAGGCGCGGGCGACGCGGTCGGTTTCCGCCATCGCCGTCTCGGCGGTTGCCAGCGCGTCGGCCGCCATGCGGCGGTCGGATTCGGCGTGCTCGATTTCGCTGATCAGCGCGCTGCGCTTCTCGGCGAACACTTCCGGCGCGTTTTCAAGCTCGGTGCGCTCGGTCTTGACCTCGACAATGCGGGTCTCAATCGTCGCGATCTGCGACGCGGCGTTTTCCTTGCGGCTCTGCCATTCGTTGCGCTCGGCGAGAATCGCCTGCACGCGGCGGTCGGCCAATTCGGCTTCGCGGGCGAGCGCCTGTGCTTCGGCGCGAACCTGCGCGGCGAGGCGGCGGTGGCCGTCCATGTCGGCACGGACGACAGCGAGCTTTTCCTCGTTTTCGGCGCTGGATGGCAGTTCGCTCAATGCGCCGGTGGCGGTCTCGTACGCGGCATGGGCCTCGGCGCGGTCCGCAGTGAGGCGGGTGCGGCGCTCGTCGAGCGCGGAGCGGTGCGAGGCGTGGCGGTTGATTTCGCGCTCGGCGGCCGCATGCTTCTCGCGCGCGGTGTTGGCTTCGCGCTGGGCGGCGCGGGCGGCCTCGCGGGCCGCGCTCTCTGCCATTGCCGCAGCCTTGAGTTCGGTCTCGGCGTTCTCGAGCGCCTGACGCTTGGCGACGGCGTCAGCGCGCGCCTGTTCGATTTCAGCTTCGATGTCGACAAGACGGGCGCGTTCGGCGAGCCGGCGTGCGGCGCCGGTCGGCGCATGGGCTGCGGCGACAAAGCCGTCCCAGCGCCACAGGTCTCCCTCGCGCGAGACCAGCCGCTGGCCGGTCTTCAATTGCGGCGCAAGCTGCGCGCCGCGTTCGCGGCTGACGATGCCGATCTGCGCCAGACGCCGCGCCAGTTCCGGCGGCGCGGTGACATGCGCTGCAAGCGCCTCGATGCCGTCGGGCAGCGACGGATCGCCTTCGATCACGCCGAGGCTCGACCAGCGCATCGGCGCGGTCGGATCGACCGGTGCGTCGAGATCGTCGCCCAGCGCTGCGCCCAGAGCTTTTTCGAAGCCCTTGGCGACATTGACGCCGTCGATGATCGGCGGCCACAGGTTCTTGGTTTCGCCGTTGACGATCTTGGAGATCGTCTTGGCTTCGGTCTCCAGCCGCTGCACGCGCTTCTCGGCATCGGCAAGCGGTGCGCGCGATGCTTCGAGCGCGGCGCGCGCGCTGACATGCGCGGCTTCGCTGGCCTGGGTGGTCGCTTCGGACATCAGAACGGTTTCGGTTGCGGCTTCCACCGCGGCCGCAAGCTCATTGAGATCGCCAAGTCCGCCGGTTTCGGCGGCGAGCTTCTGGACCTCGCTTTCGACGTTGACGATGTCCTGATCGAGCCGCGCCAGCCGATCGCGATGGGTGCGGACGTTGGCTTCGATCTGGTTGCGCTTGGCGGTGAGGTCGGCGAGCGCGGTGGTCAGTTCGGAGAAGGTGCGTTCGGCGGCGGCGAGCGTCGCTTCCGCCTCGGACACGCGCTCGTCGGCGCCGCTGCGCTTGTCGACGCGCGACCTGATCTCGTCCTTGAGCACGCCGTCTTCGGATTCGAGCCGCGCCAGCGCGACGTCGGCATCGGACAGCTGCCGCTGTTCGCGCTCGATATCGGCGGCGAACTGCGTCAGCCGCCGGTCGAGTTCGGTAACGCGCTCCCTGGCGCGTGCTTCCTCGCGGTCGAGCATTTCGCGGGCATTGGTCAGGCGCTGCAATCCGGCGGCGGCGCGCGCTTCGCTGTCGCGCAGGCCCGGCAGTTCGGCGGCGCGGATCGCCTGGATGCGTGCGGCTTCCGCCTGCTGGAGGGTACGCTCGGCCTGTTCGCGGACGTTCAGGTCATGGGTCTGGCCGGCCTCGGCCACATCGGCGTGAGATTGAATCCAGCGCAGGTGAAACAGCATGGCCTCGGCCTTGCGGACCTTGGCGGCGACTTCGCGATAGCGGATCGCCTGCCGCGCCTGCTTCTTGAGGCCTTCGATCTGGCTCGCCAACTGGCCGATCACATCCTCGACGCGGGTGAGGTTGGTCTCGGCCGCCTTGAGGCGCAGTTCGGCTTCGTGACGGCGCGCATGCAGACCGGCAACGCCGGCGGCGTCTTCCAGCACGCGGCGGCGCTGGTCGGGACGCGCCTGAATGATTTCACCGATCTTGCCCTGGTGGACGAGGGCGGGCGAGCGCGCGCCGGTGGCGGCATCCGCAAACAGGATCTGGACGTCGCGGGCGCGCACGTCCTTGCCGTTGATGCGATAGACCGAACCGGCTTCGCGCTCGATGCGGCGGGAAATTTCCAGCATGTCCTGATCGTTCACGGCGGACGGCGCCGAGCGATCGGAATTGTCGATGGTCATCGCCACTTCGGCGTGATTGCGCGCGGGGCGGTTGCCGGAGCCGGCGAAGATCACGGCGTCCATGTCGGCAGCGCGCAGCGACTTGTGCGAGGTTTCGCCCATCGCCCAGCGCAGCGCTTCGACGAGGTTCGACTTGCCGCAACCATTGGGGCCGACGACGCCGGTGAGGCCCGGCTCGATCAGGAAGTCGGTCGGCTCAACGAAGGACTTGAAACCGTGAAGGCGAAGGCGGGTGAGTTTCATGCAATCGGTGCTCTGTTGGCCGGGGCAAATTGTGCAGCCGGGGCAAGGTCATAGCAGGCCTGTGCCAGTATAGCTGAGTCGCGGAATGCGCCTCGAACTGTCCGCACAATGGCGAGGCCGGCCCCGCAGGGCAACCGGCCAGCAGGGCTTTTCCCAAGGGATTTAAAGGGATTTCCGAGGGATTTCAGTGTGTTTCGGGCGGAGTGTCCGTGGAACCGGACCGGTTCCGCTCGACGCGCTTAGCTCTTGAGCAGCGGCTTGATCATCTTTTCAAAGGCCTCGAACGAGGTCTCGCCCTTCACCACAGTTCCGTTGACGAAGAAGAACGGTGTCGAGTTGACCTTGAGCTTGGTGTAGGCGTGCTCGCGCACATCCAGAATGCCCTTCTGGATTTTCGGATCGCTCTGCACGCAGTCCTTGATCATCTGCTCGCTGAAACCGGCCTGCTTGCCGACGCGGTTGATGGTGCCGAGTGCGTCCGACGCCAGATCGTTCTGCTGCTTGAACAGGATGTCGACGATCGCAAAATATTTCGGCGCATCGTCCTTGGCGACGCAGCGCGCCAGCGCGGAGGCGGCGAGCGCCACCTGGTCGAGCGGGAATTCGCGGAAGATGAAACGCACCTTGCCGGTGTCGATGTAGTTGGTCTTGATCTGCGGGAACACGTCCTTGGTGAACGCCGCGCAATGCGGGCAGGTCATCGAGGCGTATTCAATGATGGTGACGGGGGCGTCCTTCGATCCGAGCGCCATGTCGCCGAGTTCGCCGGCCTGACTGATCTCGGCGGCGGTCTGGGCATTCGCCGGGCTGAAAAGCCCCCACGGGGAAAGACCCAGTGCGGCGGTGGCGCCGGCGAGGGACAGGGCGGCGGTGAAGGTGCGGCGCGTGATGTTCAACGGTCTGCTCCGGGAAAGTCGTGCGAACGGCGTTGTCACGCCTGATGGGGAACGTTTCGCTAGCTTGAAACCATGATTGTGGCAATGCCGGGCCGAAGCCAGGCGCCGTCACATAGGGCTCAATTTCGCTTGATCGATGCGCCCAGCCGCGCCAGTGCCGCGCGCAGATCGCCGTCTTCCACGGTGCCCAGCGAGGCTTCGACCTCGGCGACGGCGCTCGGGTCGGGCGCCTTTCTGGACTTTGGCTTCGGCCTTCGCGACAGCGGCGCCTGGCGCAGCGCGATCCGGCCCACCGCGTTCCAGCCGAAGAAGCGGTTGACCCGCTCCAGAATGACGTCCGAGGTGTGCTGGATTTCCAGCGCCATCGGGCCTTCGACCCGCAGCACCAGAGTGGCCGGTTCGGGCGGCTGGTTCTCGACCGGCCGCGGCCACTGGATTTTCAGCGGTTCCGAATGGGCCGCCACGTTGGCACCGGCGATCTCCGCCCATCGCGTCACCAGTTCACGCGAAGCAAAGCCCTGCTTGGCGAAGACGTCGTTGATCGCACTGCCGAGCAATGCGGATAACGGCTTCGCAGTGAGGGGACCGGGCTTGTTCATGAGCGGCTATCGTCGGTACATATTATCCCATGACCTTATCAGGCGCAGCCGCGCGGCGGAAGAAATCTCAGGACAACGCCGAAGCCGATCGCCCGGTGCTGTTGCTCGCCTGGTACGACCGCCATCGGCGGCAATTGCCGTGGCGCGCGCTGCCCGGTCGCACAAGCGATCCCTATCGGGTGTGGCTGTCGGAAATCATGCTGCAGCAGACGACTGTGAAAGCGGTCGGTCCGTATTTCGAGAAATTCACCGCGCGCTGGCCGACGGTGGCGGCGCTCGGCGCGGCCTCGCAGGATGATGTGCTGCGGATGTGGGCGGGGCTTGGCTACTACTCCCGCGCGCGCAATCTCCACGCCTGCGCCGTCACGGTGCTGCGCGAGCATGGCGGCGCGTTTCCCGATACCGAAGAGGGTCTGCGGACGCTGCCGGGCGTCGGGCCCTACACGGCGGCGGCGATTGCCGCGATCGCGTTCGACCGTCAGACCATGCCGGTGGACGGCAATATCGAGCGCGTGGTGTCGCGGCTGTTCGCGGTGGAGGAGCCGCTGCCGAAATCCAAGCCGCGAATTCAGGAACTGGCTGCGACGCTGCTCTGGGATTCACGCGCGGGCGACAGCGCCCAGGCACTGATGGATCTCGGCGCCACGATCTGCACGCCGAAGAAGCCCGCCTGCGCGCTCTGTCCCCTCAACGACAACTGCGCCGCGCGCCTGCGGGGCGATCAGGAGACGTTTCCGCGCAAGGCGCCGAAGAAAACCGGAACGCTGCGGCGCGGCGCGGCCTTTGTCGTCACCCGCGGCGATGAACTGTTGGTCCGCACGCGGCCGGAAAAGGGATTGCTCGGCGGCATGACGGAAGTGCCGACCTCCGAATGGCTGGCCGGTCATGACGACAAGGATGCGCGCGAACAGGCTCCGGCGATCAATGTGCCGCGCTGGCATCGCAAGGCGGGTGTGGTGACACATGTGTTCACGCATTTCCCGCTTGAGCTTGTGGTCTACACCGCGAGCGTTGCCGCGCGCACCCGCGCACCACAAGGCATGCGCTGGGTGCCGGTCGCGACGCTGAAGGATGAGGCGCTGCCGAACGTGATGCGCAAGGTGATCGCGCACGGGCTCGCCCTCGATCCGCCGAACAAGCCGTCCCGCGTCAGAAAGGCCGGATAATGCCGACGCGCGGGATCACGGTCAGAACGATGGCGCAGGCAAGCGCGCGCTTGTCGTCTAGATCGCGTAACCGATGATGATCGCGGCGTTGATCGCAACCAGCCGGCGCCAGTGGATGAAAGCGCGGCTGATCCTGAGAGCATGCCGCGCCTCCTGATTCATCCGGCGCTCGACAGGAACGATGTCTCGGGTTTCGGCACGATCGGCGGCTTGGCGTTGAGCGCGTCGACCTGAAAGCCCGCAACGCGCTTGTAGGTGTTGGCAACGTCTTCCAGTTCCTGCTGCGACATGACCTCGGTCACCACATTGAAACCGTTCGGCGCGCGCTCCTCGACCAGTTGCATCACCTGCTCTGGTCCGTTGCGGCGGTTGAGCTTGACGAGTTCGGTGGTCGCGGGTCGGCGCTCGGCTTCATAAGCCTGAAGCGCGGTTGCTGTTTCCCCGTGCCTGAGGATTTCCCGTGTCAGCACGCGGGCATCGAGAATGGCCTGCGACGCGCCGTTGGAGCCGATCGGATACATCGGATGCGCGGCGTCGCCGAGCAGCGTGATGTTGCCAAAGGTCCAGCGGTCGATCGGGTCGCGGTCCACCAGCGGATATTCGTAAGCGTGCGCGCACTTGCGGATCAGGCTGGGCACGTCGAGCCAGTCGAACGTCCAGTCCTCGAACCAGGGCAGGAATTCGTCGAGCTTGGCTGCGCGGTTGTAGTCCTCGCGGCGCCACGAGTAAGTCGGCGGCAGCAGCCGTTCGGCGATCCAGTTGATGCGGAATTTGCCGTTCGGCAGCGGCGCATTCGAGATCGGATAGCAGACGAACTTCAGAACCTCGTGGCCGGCCATGATCATGGTGCGGCCGGACAGAAACGCGTCGCTCTCGGTGATGCCGCGCCAGAGAATGCGGCCGTTCCAGATCGGCGGGCCTTCGTCGGGATAGAGCCTGGCGCGAATGGCGGAGTGAATGCCGTCGGCAGCGATCAGCAGCGAACCATCGTAGGTGCCGACATCCTTGCCGGTGGCCTTGTCGATGAAATTCGCCGATACGCCTTCGGGCGAGTCGGTGAAGCTCGTGACATGATGACTGTTGAGCAGATTGTCCGCGCCGAGACGCTCAACAACGGTGTCGAGCAGGATCTGGTGCAGCGTGCCGCGATGGATCGAGAACTGCGGCCACTTGTATCCGGCCTCTATCCCGCGCGGTTCGCTCCAGATCGGCTTTCCATGCTTGGAGAAGTACGACAGTTCCTTCGTCCTGACGCCGGCGGCATCGAGCTTCTCGAGCAGGCCGAGTTCGATCAGTTCGCGCACTGCATGCGGCAGCACATTGATGCCGACGCCAAGCGGCTTCAGTTCCGGCACGCTTTCAAACACGCGGCACGGAATACCGATCTGGTGAAGGCTCAGTGCGAGCGTCAGCCCGCCGATCCCGCCCCCCGCGATAAGAACCGTCATGATAAGCTCCTGTGACTGACCTGCGTCATGACATGGGAAACGATGAGGGTGCAACTGCGAAAAAGTATGGGACTAACGCGGGGCCTTTCCATCAATCCGCCCCAAACTTTTTCCTATTCCGAGCATCATGGTTCGCAGCCAGATCGAACCGGGGTCCATCTGCGCGCGGGTCGGATAGAACATGAATTGTTCGTCGATCCCTGGATCGAGCGGCGGTGCGACCGTCGTCAGCGACAGTTGCTTCGACAGCGCGGCGATCAGACGCCGCGGCACGAAGGCGACGAGGTCGGTGCGCGCGGCGACATGCAGCGCTTCGATATAGCTCGGGACCACAAGCGCGATCCGCCGCTCCTGGCTTTTGCTGCGCAGCCAGGTGTCGATCAGGTCCTCGCTCTGCCCGCGAATGATGACTGCGACATGCCGCGCCTTGAAGAACGTCTCCTTGTTCTTCAATCGCGCGCCCGCAGGATGTCCGCGCCGCACGGCCAGCGCATCGGAGTCGGTGTAAAGCAGTTGCCGGTGAAATCCCTTGAAGGCATCGCCGATGCTGATCACCATGTCGATGGTGCGGGCGAATTCGGCGGTGAAGATCGCGGGCCCGCGCCACGGCACCACGTCGATCCGCACACCGGGCGCTACAGCATCCAGCTTCTTCATGAGCGGCGGCATCAACAGTTCGACGGCGAGGTCCGGCATCATCAGCCGAAAGCGCCGCTCGCTGCGCGCGGCATCGAACTCGTCCGGCATGAACAGGCTGCGCACCTGATCCAGCGCCTGCGCCAGCGGCGCACGCAGCGCCTGCGCACGCGGCGTCAGTTCCATCCGTGCACCGGTGCGCACCAGCAGCGGATCGCCGAGCACATCGCGCAGCCGCCGCAGCGCGTGACTGGCCGCAGGCTGCGACAGGCCGATCCGCATCGCCGCGCGGCCGACATTGGCCTCGAGCAGCAGCGCGTCGAGAGCGACCAGCAGGTTGAGATCGAGCGAGGCTAAATTCATCCGGAGAATATATATCATACGAAGCATCGATTGGAAGAATACCGATGCCAGGCCCATCATCCCTCCATCAACTCAAGCACAGGATGGAACCGATGAGTGCCGAAGCCAACAAGAAACTGATCCAGCAGATTTTCACCGACAGCGCGAGCCGCAGCGGGACGACCTTCATCGATCATCTCGCGGACGATGCGGTGTGGGTGCAGACCGGCCAGTGCTCATGGTCGGGCAGCTTCAAGGGCAAGGATGCCATCACGAACGGCCTGTTCGCGCATTTGCGAGCCTTGCTGGCGGATCGCCCGCGTACGCTGGCGTTCAACTTCATCGCCGAGGGCGACACCGTCGTGGTCGAGGCAAAGGGCGACAATGTCACAAAATCAGGCGATCGCTACGACAACGAGTACTGCATGGTCTGGCGTGTTCAGAACGGTAGGATCACGCAGATCAAGGAGTACTGTGACACGGCTCTGGTCGAGCGGGTGCTCGGTCCGTTTCCGAAATCGCAACTACGGGCGGTGAGCTGAAACGTTGGATCGCGTTTGTCCGGGTGCGAGGCAACGTGCGAACCGGCTCGTGCTGCCGATCGCGATACGCGACGGCGTTCGCGGTGTCCTGAGCATTGTCAGGACGTGGCACAGGCGTATCCGCGATCGCCGCGAACTCGGAGCGATGAGCGAGCGGCAGCACAATGATATGGGAATGAGCTCGGCGGAGATCGCGTTCGAGATCGAAAAGCCGTTTTGGCGGGCGTAACGATGGACGGCGGGTCAGCCCGCCGCCATCTCGCTGCGGATTTCGGCGCGCAGTTCGTCGATCAGCTTGAGACCCTTCTTGGTCTCGACGTGCCAGAACGACCAGCCGTTGCAGGCTTCGGCTCCCTGGGCCAGCGCGCCCATGCGATGGATCGAGCCGACCTTGTCGCCGAGCATGATGGCGCCGTCGGCGCGCACCAGCGCGGCGTGCTTCTTCTTGGAATCGACCAGCTTGGTGCCGGGCACGATCATGCCGCGCTCGACCAATTCGGAGAATGCGACGCGCGGTGCGCCGCGCGCGGTCATGAACGGAGCCAGGGTCGCTTCCGGCAGCGGTTCGATGGCGGCGATGCGCGCTTCGGCGGCCGTTGCATAGGTTTGATCGCGCTCGAAGCCGACATAGCGACGGCCGAGGCGCTTGGCGACAGCGCCGGTGGTGCCGGTGCCGTTGAAAGGATCGACCACGAGGTCGCCGGGCTTCGATGACGAGAGCAGCACGCGCGCCAGCAAACCTTCCGGCTTCTGCGTCGGATGAACTTTCTTGCCGTCTCCGCCCTTGAGGCGTTCGTCGCCGGTGCAAAGCGGGATCAACCAGTCGGAACGCGCCTGCACGTCCTCGTTGGCCGCCTTCAGCGCTTCGTAATTGAAGGTATAGCCCTTGGCGTTCTCGTCGCGCGCCGCCCAGATCATCGTCTCATGGGCGTTGGTGAAGCGGCGGCCGCGGAAATTCGGCATCGGGTTGGTCTTGCGCCACACGATGTCATTGAGAACCCAGAAGCCGAGGTCCTGCATGATCGCGCCGACGCGGAAAATGTTGTGATAGGAGCCGATCACCCAGATCGTCGCCGACGGTTTCATGATGCGGCGGGCGGCAAGCAGCCAAGCACGCGTGAAGTCGTCGTAGGCGGCGAAGGAGGAGAACTTGTCCCAGTCGTTGTTGACCGCATCGACATGCGATTCGTCGGGACGCTTGAGATCGCCCTTCAATTGCAGATTGTACGGAGGATCTGCGAAGACCAGGTCGACCGAGCCGGCCTGCATCTTTGACATCTCGGCGACGCAATCGCCGACGACGATATGCGAACTGGGCATTTCAAATTGAGTGCGGGGCGCCTTTGCAGACGCCCCGCGACGCGACACTACCATGACTCAAAACCTGACTCAGGCGACGCAGTCGGCGACGCGGGACCAACAAATCCGACTGTCATCACCATGAATGCCCAAGGTAAAAATCGGCTTAATCGCAAAAAGATTTGTGACGAATTCGAAATTGATTCCGAAACGTCGTGCGCATCGCGAATTGCAAGACGCACATGCGCCGCTGCCATGCAGTCAACGGCTGGAATTGCCGGTGCAGCGCGTGTTTCACTGCGGAATTCAGCCCGCATTCATGTCACGGAGTGGAAACACATCGAAATGCCGCACTAGGCAATTTTTGCCGGGCGCGGTATGAATCGTTAACAGTTACTTTGCGGCTCCGTTGCGTGTCGCCATGACGCGCTTGCCGGTTGAGGAGATTTCCGATGCGTTACGATGACTTTCGCCGCAGCGACAATATCGACGACCGCCGCGACGACAGCGGAGGTTTCGGCGGCGGAGGCGGCGGTTTCGGATTTCCGATGGGCGGAGGCGGCGGTCTCGGCATCGGCACCGTCATTGTGCTCGGCCTGATCGGCTGGGCGGTTGGAATCGACCCGCGCATTCTGATCGGCGGCGCGGAAATTCTCACCGGCGGTCAGCAGGCGCCCACCTATCAAACCGACCGCCGCACCAGCACCCCGCCGAAGGCCGGAGCGCCGACGGACGAGATGGGCAGCATGATCGCCGGCGTGCTCGGCGAAATCGACGACCGCTGGAGCGAAATCTTCTCGGCCAGCGGTCAGACCTATCGCGGGCCGCGCATCGTGCTGTTCCGCAATGCCACCAATGGCGGACGCTGCGGCATGGCGCAGTCGGCCATGGGCCCATTCTATTGTCCGCCGGACAAACAGATTTTCCTCGACACCGGATTCTTCCGAGAGGTCGAGACCCGGTTCCGCGGCTGCTCCGGCAATGCGTGCAAGTTCACCGCGGCCTACATCATCGCGCATGAAGCCGGCCATCATATCCAGAACCTGCTCGGCATCCTGGACAAGGCGCGCCAGATGCAGGAGCGGGCCGGCAGCAAGGCCGAGGCGAATGCGATCCAGGTCCGCGTTGAGTTGCAGGCGGACTGCCTCTCCGGCGTGTGGGTCAATCGCGAGGAGAAGAAGCGGCCCGGCTTCCTCGAAGCAGGCGACATCGATGCGGCGTTGCAGACCGCGTCCGCGATCGGCGACGATACGCTGCAACGGCAGGCCCAGGGCCGCGTCGTGCCCGACTCGTTCACGCACGGATCGGCCGCGCAGCGCAAGCGCTGGTTCATGACCGGCTACCAGCAGGGCAGCGTGCAGGCCTGCAACACGTTCGCGCCCGGCGTGCAGCTTTAGCCGTCATGTCTGTAGCCAGCGATGCCCGTCCTTTTATCCCGCTCAACATCGCGGTGCTGACCGTGTCCGATACGCGCGCGCTCGCCGACGATAAATCCGGCACGACGCTAGTGGACCGGTTGACGGCGGCAGGCCATCGTCTCGCCGCCCGCGACATCGTCACCGACGATGTCGAGGCGATTCGCGCGAAACTGAGAGCGTGGATCGCCGATCCCGGCGTCGATGTGGTCATCACCACCGGCGGCACCGGCTTCACCGGCCGCGATGTGACGCCTGAAGCCGTCGAGCCGCTGTTCGAGAAGCGGATGGACGGTTTCTCGATCGCGTTTCACATGCTGAGCCACGCCAAGATCGGCACCTCGACGATTCAAAGCCGCGCCACGGCCGGCGTTGCCGGTGCGACCTATATTTTCTGCCTGCCGGGTTCGCCGGGGGCATGCCGTGACGGATGGGACGGCATTCTGGCGGCTCAACTCGATTACCGCACCAAGCCGTGCAACTTCGTCGAGATCATGCCGCGGCTGGACGAGCATCTGAAGCGCGGCAAGGCGAAGTAGGACCGGCAACTATCGTTGGCTGAGAGTTTTTACCAGCCACGCAAAGACCCTCCGCAAGGCGTGGCGACGTGCTTCAAGACGAAGGCGCTTCGCGTCGATCTTGTGAAACGCGATGAGGTCCGGCGTGATGCGCCGCGCTGGTTCGCGACGCGAGGACATCACAGGTCAAGCTCCCACGTCTCGCCGATCAGGTCGTGACCGAAACTGTGGTGCGGTTCGGTCGCGACATGCACGAACCCTGCTTTCTGGTAAATGCCGCGCGCGGCAAGCAGCATGCTCTGGGTCCACAACGTGATCTTGCGGTAGCCGCAGCTCCGCGCGAAGGCGATGCACTCGTCGACCAGCCGCTTGCCGATCCCGAAACCGCGTCCCGCCGGATCGATCAGCAGCAGACGAATCTTCGCCACGTCATCGGTGTGCTTCACCAGAAACACCGAGCCGACCCGCTGGCCGTCGATCTCGGCGATCCAGCAGCGCTCGCGGACGGGATCGAAATTTTTCAGGAACTGCGCGGCGATCTCCGCGCACAGGCCCTCGAATGAAATGTCCCAGTTGTATTCGCGGGCGTAGAGGGCGCCGTGCTGCTGCACGACCCAGCCCATGTCGCCGGGCCGGTGGGTGCGAAGCGTCACCTCGGGTCGCGTGGCTGTATTATCCAGCAACCGCTCGATCGTTGTCATCGCGGCGACAAGGCGCTGCCCGCCGCCCGCCGGCAGTGCCGCGATCATCTTGCCGACTTCATCATGGGACGCGCGTTCGAGGCGGGAGAACGCCTGCTTGCCCTTGGCGGTGAGCGCCAGCTCGAATTGCCTGCGGTCTGCGGGGACCGGCTTGCGCGTGATCAGTCCCTGTTCTGTAAAAGCCTGAACGATGCGGCTGAGATAACCGGCGTCGAGGCCGAGTTCGGCGCCGATCTCCTTGGCGAGGGCGCCATCGCGATGCGCCAGTTCGAACAACACGCGGGCTTCTGTCAGCGTAAACGGACTTTCCAGCAGATGCTGTTCGAGCACGCCGATCTTGCGGGTGTAGAAGCGGTTGAACCGCCGGACCGCGGCGATCCGGTCGTCGTTCCCGCCATCATGAATGGTGTCCATCGGCCAACATGCCTCGTCCTCGTGTGACGGGCATTTTGGCATGATTGTTGACGGGGTCAACTAATAAGTTGACGCAGTCAAGTATTATCAGGCGGCCACGAAAATCCGGGTTCGCAGCACCGCACGGCCAGCGCGGCCGATCTTGGAGATCAGTTTGGCCTCGGCCCGTCGCGCAGCGGGGGCATAGCCGCCGACCCGCTCATAATGATCGCGGGAAATCAGCAGGCCCTGGTCGGGAGAGGGGCCGGAGATAAAGCGCGCGAGCGATTTCACCCCGTCGCGCACCGTGGCGTCTTCATAAGGAGAGCGCGCATAGCGGAAGATGCCGGCCCGCTGGCGGCCGCTCAGGGAGACGTTCTGGATGAACTGCGAGGTTTCGTCGATCCAGCCCGAATCCAGCACCGCGCCCGGAAGCAGGAACAGCAGCCAGGGAGACCGGCTTTGCTGGGCGCCCGCCGCGAGCGCCGCAGCGCGCGAGCCGTCGAACTTCAGAAAATTGCATCCGGCGACATCCGCCACCCGCTCGATGGTGTCGGTCTGCGAGCGATCGACCAGCACCACGTCCCGGATGATGCCGGTCGCAGCGCCCGGCACGAGGGCCGCGAGGGTGGCAACAACGGGTTGCTCAACGCCTTCGGTGGGAATGACAACGCTGATCATGACTTGGTGAAATACGTGATCGCCGGACGACAGATGCGGCATCGTTATCATCTTGTCACACTCAGGACAGCCCGTCAGGTGCAGCTTTTTGCGGCATTCATTAACGGCCGTGATCCGGGGCCAGTCACCCTCGGAACAACCCCGCCGGGGCGAACGGGCTTCAAAAGAATCTGTGGGAGGTGTTGCTGAAGTTCTTGTTTTGTTCTCATGCGATGTTATGTTCTTTCCATGAGCCATGCATCCCATGCCCTCAAACACCCGCCGGTGACGCCCCCCTCTGATCCGGCGGGTGGTCCTTCTCCCTTTGCCGAGATTGAAGTGGCGATCGACCGCCAGCGGCGCAGGGGCCGCGGCGCGCAGTCCAATGTCAGCGGACGTTATGAGGCTGAGGCGCGCGTCACTTTCGACGACGGCTGGCAGAGTCTCGAAGACCTGCCTCCCTTCAAGACCACGGTCGCCGTCGATACCGCCCGCAAGGTTATCACCCGCAACGACTCGCCCGATATTGGCTTCGATCGTTCGATCAATCCGTACCGGGGATGCGAGCACGGCTGCGTCTATTGCTTCGCGCGTCCGACCCACGCCTATCTCGGATTGTCGCCGGGGCTCGATTTCGAGTCCAAACTGTTCGCCAAACCCGACGCGCCGGAACTGCTCCAAAAGGAACTGTCCGCGCCGGGCTACGAGCCGCGCATGATCGCGATCGGAACCAATACCGATCCGTATCAGCCCATCGAGCGCGAGCACAAAATCATGCGCGGCATTCTCGAAGTGTTGGAGCGCACCGGGCATCCCGTCGGCATTGTCACGAAATCCTCGCTGGTGACGCGTGACATCGACATTCTGGCGCGGATGGCGAAACGAAATCTCGCCAAGGTCGCGATCTCGGTGACAACGCTGGACCCCAAACTCGCCCGCACCATGGAGCCGCGCGCCGCGACCCCGCCGAAGCGGCTGGAGGCGCTGCGACTGCTGGCGGAGGCCGGCATTCCGACCACGGTGATGGTCGCACCCGTGATCCCGGCGCTGAACGATTCCGAGATCGAGCGCATTCTGGATGCCGCCGCGCATGCCGGGGTCAAGGAAGCGAGCTATGTGTTGCTGCGGCTGCCGCTTGAAGTGCGCGACCTGTTCCGCGAGTGGCTGATGGCGAATTATCCGGACCGCTATCGCCATGTCTTCACGCTGATCCGCGACATGCGTGACGGCCGCGACTACGACTCGCAATGGGGCGCCCGCATGAAGGGCACCGGGCCGATGGCCTGGATGATCGGGCGGCGGTTCGAGATCGCGTGCGAGAAACTCGGCCTCAACAAGCGGCGCTCCAAGCTGACCACGGCGCACTTCGCGCGGCCCAAGCCCGCAAACGAGCAACTGGATCTGTTCTGACTGCAAAGGGCGCTGTGTGATGAGTCTCCCCAAACCGGTTGCGCGATTCACCGTCGTGACCCTCGGTGTCAGCGACATGCGCCGGAGCATCGCGTTTTACGAGTCTCTGGGCTTTGAGCGAAAGCTCCAAGTGACAGGCGAAGAAGTGGCGTTTTTCGACACCGGTGCGACGGTTCTGGCGCTGTATTCATGGGACAAGCTGGCGCTGGATGCCGGTCTGCCGGCGCAGCCGCAGCCCGCAGGCTTTCGGGGAATCACCCTGGCATGGAACTGCCGAAGCGAGAGCGAAGTCGATGACGTGCTGGCGTTCGCTGTCGCTCAAGGCGCGCGGCTGCAAAAGGGCGCGCATCGCACCGGTTACGGCGGGTATTCGGGATATTTCACCGATCCCGACGACCATCCCTGGGAAGTTGTCATTGCCCCCGGCATTGATGTCGGGGATGACAGGCGTGTTCATCTGCCGGAATAATAGTGGGGATTAGCGGTTGCGCGTTCTACCTTAAGAACGCAAGCATAGCCGCATGAGTCGAACAAAGCCCTCCGCAGTTCCAGTTGCTGCAAAGAAAGCAAAGCCAACCGGTGTCATTGCCGTTACGCCGCCGAGCTTTCGCCGTGAACGCGCGCTGATCAAGCGCGGCGTCTGGCCGGTCGCTGGTTGCGACGAGGCGGGACGGGGACCGCTGGCCGGTCCGGTGGTGGCCGCCGCCGTGATTCTCGATCCGAAGCGAATCCCGAAAGGCATCGACGATTCCAAGCGGCTGACGCGGGAGCGCCGTGAGGAACTGTTCGAGGAAATCTGCGCGACCGCGCTCGTCTCGGTGGCGATCGCGCCGCCGTCGCGGATCGATCGCGACAATATCCTGCGTGCGTCATTGTGGGCGCTGGCGCGCGCGGTGCGTGCGCTACCCGAGGCACCGAAACATGTCTTTGTCGATGGCCGCGACCGGCTGGCTGTATCCTGCGACTGCGACGCGGTGATCGGCGGCGACGGCATTGTGATGTCGATCGCGGCGGCCTCCATTGTCGCCAAGGTCTCGCGCGACCGGCTGATGTGCCGGCTGGCGCAGGATCATCCTGGCTACGGTTTCGAGCAGCACATGGGGTACGCCGTTCCGGCCCATCTCGAAGCGCTCGACCGGCTCGGCCCGACGGTCCATCACCGACGCTTTTTCGCGCCTGTCGCGGCGTCACGCCGCAAGCATTTTGGGGAAGACGACACTCCGAAGGCTGCCCAGATCGAGATGGTCATGTCGCCCGAAGAGGCCGTCGCGGCGATCTGAGCGGTTCGGTTGCCTGATCGCCTTGTGCACTTTATCAGTGACGAACCTCTCGGCTCAGGCGTTTCATGCGTTTCACCTCCCTGATCGTTGAACTGGTCCGCGCCCGGCCCCGCCTGATCTTCTGGCTTGTGGTGCTGGCGCAGGCGGCGCTGTGGCTGTTCCTGCCCTGGCTGCTGTATGGAAGCCCGCCGGGCGAAGTCGCCACGGTGCTGGCGTTCGGCCGGGAATATCAGGTTGGCACCCATCTCGGTCCGCCCGCGGCGTTCTGGCTCGCCGATGTGGCTTTCCGCCTGTCCGGCAATCACATCTTCGGCGTCTACCTGCTGTCGCAGCTCTGCTTCATCGTGACGTTCTGGGCGCTGTTCGCGCTCGGCCGCGCCATCGTCGGCGCGCAGCAGGCGGTTCTTGCGGTGGGACTGACCGTGACCATCACCGCCTTCGCCTTTCCCGGCGCCGAGTTCGGTCCGCTGATGCTCGCGCGGCCACTCTGGGCGCTGACGCTGCTTCATACCTGGCAGATCATCGGGCAGGGGCGGCGCAGGGCATGGTTCATGCTGCCGGTCGAGATCGGTCTCCTGTTCCTGACCACGTCGGCGGCGCTGCCGCTGCTGGTCATGCTCGCGGTCTTTGTGCTGGCGACCCACAAGGGCAGGCGCGCGCTGCTCTCGACCGATCCGCTTTATGCGGCCGTCGTGGTGTTCGTGGTGGTGCTCCCGTATTTGGTGTGGCTGCTGCGGGCGGATGCGGCGATGCTGCCGTCATTGCCGGCGGTGGCGCAGTTGCAGGACCGGCTGCTCGGATGGGGCGAACTTCTGGCCGGGCTGCTGTTCGCGCTCTCGGGCGTGGTGCTGCTGCTGATCGTCAATTCGCGTTACCTCGACCGCAAGGCGGACGATCCGCCGCTGATCTTCCGTCCGCCGCTCGATCCGTATGCGCGCCTCTATGTTTACGTGTTCGCGCTGGTCCCGCCCGTTGTTCTGAGTTTCATTGCGGCGCTGTTTGACAGGGATCAGATCATCGGCGGCGACGGCGTTGCGCTGCTGCTGTCCGGGCTCGCCATCATCGTCGCCGCGGGCGATCTCATCGCGCTGCGGCGGCAACAGCTTTTACGCTCGGTGTGGCTTGTGATCATGGCGGCGCCGGTGGCCGTCATTCTCGGCATCACCTTCATCCAGCCGTGGATCGGAAGCGCCGAGGTGAAGACATCGCTTCCGGCGAGCGAGATCGGGCGCTTCTTCGGCGAGAGCTTTGAGCGGCGCACCGGCCGTCCGCTCGCGGCGGTCGCGGGCGATCCGCAGATCGCGACGCTGATCGGCTTCGCCGCGGCGTCGCGCCCGCATGTGATGTTCGATGCGACACCGCAGCAGACGCCGTGGATGACGCCGGCGCGCTTCAACGAGAGTGGCGGCGTGGTGGTGTGGCGCGCTGCGGATACCGCAGGCACCCCTCCCGAAGATATTCAGAAACGCTTTCCCGGTCTTGTGCCGGAAGTGCCGCGCGCGTTCGAGCGCACGGTCAGGGGCCGCCAGCCGCTGTTGCGGATCGGCTGGGCCATTGTGCGGCCGAGGCCGAGATAGCAGCGAGGCGAGATGAGCGAACCGTCGCAGACGTCCCTGGAATCCATCGTCGATCGCCGGTTCGGCCTCACCCAAAACGGCACGAACGTCCGCACCGAATTCGTCGCGGGGTTCACGACGTTCCTGACCATGGTCTACATCGTGTTCGTTAATCCCACGATCCTTGCCAATGCTGGCATGGACAAGGGCGCGGTGTTCGTCGCCACATGCCTTGCGGCGGCGGTCTCGTCGCTGGCGATGGCGTTTCTGGCGAATTACCCGATCGCGCTTGCGCCCGGCATGGGGCTCAACGCGTTCTTCGCGTTCACCGTGGTGCTCGGCTACAAGTACACATGGCAGCAGGCGCTGGCCGCGGTGTTCTGTTCAGGCGTGATCTTCTTCGCGCTGACGTTTTTCCGGCTGCGGGAATATGTCATCGACGCCATTCCGCGAAACCTGAAGTTCGCGATCTCCGCGGGTGTCGGGCTGTTTCTCGCGATCATCGCGCTCGAGCAGGCCAGGATCATTGTCGCCAGCCCGGCGACACTGGTCACTGCGGGGCCGATCGGTGTCGCGAATCCGGCCCCCGTGCTGTGTCTGCTGGGGTTCGCGCTGATCGTGGCCATGAATGCGCGGGGCATCGCCAGCGGCACATTGATCGGCATTCTCGCGGTCTCGCTGCTCGGGCTGCCGATGGGGCTTACCAGCTTCACCGGCGTGGTGTCGCTGCCGCCGTCGCTGTCGCCGACCCTGTTCCAGCTCGATTTCTCGCGCGCCACCGAACTGACATTCCTGATTGTGGTGTTCAGTTTTCTGTTCATTGACGTGTTCGACAATGCCGGAACGCTGATCGGCGTCACGCACCGGGCAGGTCTTCTCGACAAGGACGGCAACCTGCCGCGCATGAAGCAGGCGCTGATGGCAGACAGCTTCGCCGCGATGTTCGGCGCGCTGATCGGCACCTCGACCACCACGAGTTACATCGAAAGCGCCTCCGGCGTCGCCGCCGGCGGGCGCACCGGACTGACTGCGGTGTTTGTCGCGCTGTTCTTTCTGCTGGCGCTGTTCTTCGCGCCGCTGGCCGGGATGGTGCCGGCCTATGCGTCCGCTGCCGCGCTGCTCTACGTTGCCTGCGTGATGACACGCGGTCTTGCGGACATGGCGTGGGACGACGTGACCGAGTACGCGCCGGCGGTTGTCACCGCCATTGCAATGCCGCTGACCTATTCGATCGCGACCGGCATCGGGCTTGGCTTCATCACCTATGCGGTGATCAAGATTCTCGCGGGCCGCTTCTCGGATGCAAAGCCCGCCGTGATGCTGCTCGCAATTGTCTTCGTGGTGAAGTTTGCAATCGGCTGATCAGGCCGCCACGCGCCGCTGCGTCAGCGCAGCGAGCACGAGGCTTGTCAGCGCGAGTGCCACCGCAGGGAACACGACGATGTTGACCATCGACCAGCCATGGCTGGCGAGCAACTGGCCCGAAGAGAACGAACCGATCGCCACGAGGCCGAACACGATGAAATCGTTGAAGGCCTGAACCTTCTTGCCTTCCTGCGGGCCATGCGTCTCCACGATCAGCGCGGAAGCGCCGACGAACGAGAAATTCCAGCCGACGCCGACCACGAACAGTCCCGCCCAGAAATGCATCGCGGTGATGCCCGAGAGCCCGATCACGGCGGCGATGGCTTCCAGGATCAGGCCGACCGCGGCGACCTTCGCTGCGCCGAAGCGCGCGATCAGATGTCCGGTGAAGAAGCTTGGCCCGAACATCGCGACGATGTGCCACTGGATGCCGAAGTTGGAATCGCTCAGCGACAGTCCACAGAACTTCATCGCCAGCGGGGCGGACGTCATCAGGAAGTTCATGCCGGTGTACGAGACCGCGCCGCAGATCACGGCGGCGATAAACCGTGGTTGTTTGATGATCTCGGTGAGCGGCCGTCCTCCGGTTATTTGCGCGGCGACAGGCTTGGGCGCATTGACGCCGGCAAGCACCGCCATCGCGATCAGCGCAACGACGGCCTGAACCAGAAAGCTCACCGCGAACAGATAAGGCGGCCACAGATCCATGGTCCACTGCACGAGCTGCGGGCCGAGCACGCCTGCGAACACGCCGCCCGCCATCACCCACGAGATCGCCTTCGGCCGGTACGCAGCGCTGGCGCTGTCGGTCGCGGCGAAGCGATAGGATTGCGAGACCGCGCCGTAGACGCCGCCGAGGAACGTCGCGAAGCAAAACAGGGCGAACGAGCTTTGCAGGATGGCGATCGCGGCGAGGAGGCCGCACAGCGCTCCGCACGCGGTGCCTGCGATGAAGGCCGCGCGGCGGCCGTAAGCCTGCGAGATCATGCCGGTGGGCAGCGTGCCGGCCGCGAGGCCGAGCATGTAGATCGACAGCGGCAGGGTCGCGAGCGACATGCTGGGCGCGAGCGTCGCGCCGACGATCGAGCCGGTCGCAAACACCACGGCGGCATTCGCGCCGGTCAGGGCCTGTGCGACCGCAAGACGGCGGACATTCGCCCGCGCGCGCGTGTCGTCAATGGCTTCTGCCGTGTTGACCGTCATATTCATCGTCAATGCTTCGCGGTTATTTCTTTCCGCGTTTATGGATGTGAATAGGAGATTATTCTACGGCCAATCCTGATATGGCCGCCATGCAAGGCTTGCGATGCAGGTGGACAGAGGCCGCGGCCTCAGTTCGTCGTGCCGGCCTGCAGAACCTTCTGGATCGCGCGCAGGTCCTGCCAAGTCATCCGCTTGTAGATCGGCTGCCGCAGCAGATAGGCCGGATGGAAGGTCGCCATCGCTTTGATCTTGCGTGTGCCGGTGTCGTAGTCGAACCACCTGCCGCGCGTCTTCATGATGCCGTCCTTGAGGTCGAGCACTGCCTGTGACGACGGCTTGCCGAGGCAGACCAGCACGTCGGGATCGACCAGTTCGATCTGCCGCCGGATGAAGGGGAGGCAGATCTGCGTTTCCTGCGGCGACGGATCGCGATTGCCCGGCGGCCGCCACGGAATGATATTGGCGATGTAGGCCGTGGTGCGGTCGAGGCCGATCGACGCCATCATCAAATCGAGCAGCTTGCCTGAGCGTCCAACGAACGGCAGTCCTTCGAGATCCTCGTCGCGTCCCGGCGCTTCGCCGACGAACATGATCTTCGCTTGTGGATTGCCGTCGGCGAACACCAGCCGCGTCGCGGTCGACTTCAGCGCGCAGCCGTCGAATCGTTCGAGCAGGTCGCGCAGTTCCTGCAATGACGCGGCCCTCGGCGCGATCTCGCGCGCTGATGTGATTGCGGCGTCGGGTGCGGGCACGGGCTCCGCACGCACCGGCGCGGGCGCAGGGTTCGCAGTGCGGAACAACGCGGGTTTGGCCGCCGGCCGTTCCTCGGTTGCAGCGTCCTCGGACAAACGATTGACCGGGGTCTCCGATAACGCGCAATCCACCCCTGCTTCCAGATAGAAAGCGAGAAGTTGGCGCGCGGTGGGCATTTGTTCGGGGGCGGTCACGAGACCCAATGTAGATCGGATTGCGTTGCAGCGAAACGGGGTTGTTCTTGCGTCAAAAATCGGGAAGAACGATGATTAGAAGCATTCTGAACCACCCCATTTTGAGATGACATCATGAGCACCGAAGAGCTGCCGCCACGCGATTCCATGGAATTCGACGTTGTGATCGTCGGAGCAGGCCCCTCGGGCCTCAGCGCAGCCATCCGTCTGAAGCAGATCAATCCGGATCTCAGCGTGGTCGTGGTTGAAAAGGGCTCCGAGGTCGGCGCGCACATTTTGTCCGGCGCGGTGATCGATCCGGTGTCGCTCGACAAGCTGGTCCCGGACTGGCGCGAGGACGCCGACTGCCCGCTCAAGACCCAGGTGAAGGACGATCAGTTCTTCTGGATGACGGGAAGCGCGGCCATCAAGCTGCCGAACTTCATGATGCCGCCGCTGATGGACAACCATCACTGCTACATCGGCTCGCTCGGCGACGTCTGCCGCTGGCTTGGCCCGCGCGCCGAAGCGCTCGGCGTTGAAATCTATCCGGGCTTCGCTGCCGTTGAGGTGCTGTACGGCGAGAACGGCGAGGTGCGCGGCATCGCCACCGGCGACATGGGCGTCGGCCGCGACGGCAAGCCGAAGGACAGCTTTACGCGCGGCATGGAACTGCTCGGCAAGTACACACTGTTCGCCGAAGGCGCGCGCGGCTCGCTCACCAAGCAGCTGATTGCGAAGTTCGAACTCGACAAGGGCCGAGAGCCCTCGAAGTTCGGCATCGGCCTCAAGGAGGTTTGGCAGATCGATCCGGCCAAACACAAGAAGGGGCTGATCCAGCATTCCTTCGGCTGGCCGCTGAACATGTCCACCGGCGGCGGATCGTTCCTCTATCACTACAACGAAAATCTCGTCGCCGTCGGTTTCGTGGTGCATCTGAACTACGACGATCCGTATCTGTCGCCGTTCGAGGAATTCCAGCGCTTCAAGACCCACCCGAAGATCAGCCCGGTCTTTGAAGGCGCCAAGCGCATCGCCTACGGCGCGCGCGCGATCACCGAGGGCGGCTATCAGTCGGTGCCGCGCCTGACCTTCAAGGGCGGAGCGCTGATCGGCTGCGCCGCGGGCTTCGTCAACGTGCCGCGCATCAAGGGCGTGCACAACGCGATGGGCACCGGCATGCAGGCGGCAGAACATGTCGCCGCTGCGCTCGCCGCGGGCCGCGCCAATGACGAACTGGTCGCGTACGAAAACAGCTGGCGCGAGTCCGCCGTCGGCAAGGACCTGTTCAAGGTCCGCAACGTCAAGCCGCTGTGGTCGAAGTTCGGCACCGTGATCGGCATCGCGCTCGGCGGTCTCGACATGTGGACCAACACGCTGTTCGGTTTCTCATTCTTCGGCACCCAGTCGCATGCCAAGCCCGATCGCAAGACGCTTGATCCCGCCAAACAGCACAAGCCGATTCCCGGACCGAAGCCTGACGGCAAGCTGACCTTCGACCGGCTGTCGTCGGTATTCCTATCCAACACCAACCACGAGGAGGATCAGCCGATCCATCTCAAGGTCGCGGACATGAACCTGCAAAAGACCTCCGAGCACGATGTGTTCGCGGGTCCCTCGAACCGCTATTGCCCGGCGGGCGTTTATGAGTGGGTTGGCGAGGGCGCGGATTTGCGGTTCCAGATCAATGCGCAGAACTGCGTCCACTGCAAAACCTGCGATGTGAAGGACCCCAACGGCAACATCACCTGGGTTCCTCCGGAAGGCGGCGGCGGGCCTAATTATCAGTCAATGTGAGCACGATTGCGCGAGATTCGCGGACCGGCCACGATTGCGCCACAGTAGCTGGGCTCCTCGACCGGCCGCTCGAATCCTTGCGGATGCGGGCTAAACAAGCCATTGTCCCGGTGCTGCTGGCCTGACCGGTCGCACCCCTTTCAATCCATGGAGCCGGCGAGCGTGATCCTCCAACGTCGTTTCAGCCGCGTGGCCGTCGCCACTCTCGCGTTCGCATCGGTTCTTGCGTCCGCCGGTCCGCTTGCGGCCCAGACCCGCACCAGCGCCAGCGAAGACGCCAAGCAGGCGCCGTATCCAAGTGCGCGCGATCTGATCGGTCTCACGGTCTCCGGCAGCTACCTCGCCGCGCGCCATGCCAGCGTCGATCGCGATGCGACTGCTGCCGCGGCGTTCTATCGCGCCGCGCTGCGCTCGGACCCGAAGAACAATGAACTGCTCGACCGCGCGTTTATCGCCTCGCTTGCCGATGGCGATATCGACGAAGCCGTGAAGCTTGCCGACCGCATTCTCACCATCGACAAGAACAATCGCGTCGCGCGGCTGGTGGCGGGCGTGCGCTCGCTGAAGCAGAAGCAATACGGCGCCGCGCAGCAGAACATCAATCAGTCGGTCCGCGGGCCGATCACCGATCTGGTCGCGACGCTGCTGTCGGGCTGGGCGAGCTACGGCGCGGGCAACACCCAGACCGCGATCAGCGCCATCGACAAGCTCGCGGGGCCGGAGTGGTACCCGATCTTCAAGGACCTGCATTCCGGCATGATCCTGGAACTGGCCAACAAGCAGAAGGAAGCCGGCGTCCGCTTCGAGCGTGCCTACAAGCTCGACGACTCGGCGCTGCGCGTGTCGGACGCCTATGCGCGCTGGCTGTCGCGCAACAAGGACCCGGCTGCGGCCGCCGCCATCTATGAAGGCTTCGACAAGAAGCTCGCGCGTCATCCGCTGGTGGTGGAAGGCATTCGCGAGACCAAGGCGGGCAAGAAGCTCGCCCCGCTGGCTGAAAATCCGCAGCAGGGTGCGGCCGAGGCGCTGTACGGCATCGGCGCATCGCTGACGCGCCGGGGCGGCGAGGATCTCGCGCTGGTCTATCTCCAGCTCGCGCTTTACCTCAACCCGAACCATTCTCTCGCACTGCTGTCGCTCGCCGATCTCTATGAGTCGGTGAAGAAACCGCAGATGGCGATCAAGGTCTATGAGCGCGTGCCCGCGAATTCGCCGCTCAAGCGCAATGCGCAGATCCAGCTCGCCACCGATCTGGACGCGGTCGACCGCACCGACGAGGGCATCAAGATTCTCAACACCGTAATCGCCGAGGATTCGAAGGACCTTGAGGCGATCATGGCGCTGGGCAATATCCAGCGCGCCCGCAAGAAGTTCGCCGATTGCGGCGAGACCTACGGCAAGGGCATCGAGGCGCAGGCCGGCGCCGAGAAGCAGAACTGGGTGCTCTACTACTTCCGCGGCATCTGCTTCGAGCGCTCGAAGCAGTGGGCGAAGGCGGAGGTCGATCTGAAGAAGGCGCTCGAGATGCAGCCCGAGCAGCCGCACGTGCTGAACTATCTCGGCTACTCCTGGATCGATCAGGGCATCAATCTCGATGACGCCATGAAGATGATCCGCCGCGCTGTCGATCAGCGCCCGGACGACGGTTACATCGTGGACTCGCTGGGCTGGGCCTACTATCGCATCGCCGATTACGACAATGCCGTGAAGCATCTCGAACGCGCGATCGACCTCAAGCCGGAAGACCCCACCATCAACGATCACCTGGGCGATGCCTACTGGCGCGTCGGACGGACGCTGGAAGCCAAATTCCAGTGGGCCCATGCCCGCGATCTCAAGCCTGAGGCGGAGGAACTTCCGAAGATCGAGGCCAAGCTGCGCGACGGCCTGCCGGAGGACACGTCCAACGCGGCGGCCGCCGAGAAGAAGAAGGAAGACGGCCGGGGCGGCTGATCGCCGTTTCCGCCGTCGGCTGCGCCTCGCGATGCCATTGCCGGGCTTGACCCGGCAATCCATTGTCCTCAATAACCGCTGAGGCGCAGGCGAGCCCGCGCGATCTGTTTTCGCCCGGAATGGCTGACCCCGATGACACTGCTGACTGAAACCGCGCGCGCCAAGGTCAATCTCACCTTGCGTGTTCTTGGCCGCCGCGCCGACGGCTATCATGACATCGAGAGTCTCGTGGTGTTCGCCGACTGCGCGGACACGCTGACGCTGACGCCGGGCCCCGACCTTCTTCTTGCGACCGGCGGTCCCGGTGCGAAGGACTGCGGTGAGATGTCTGACAATCTGGTGGTGCGTGTCGCATTGCTGCTGGGCGAACGCATTCCGGGGCTGACGCTGGGCCGTTTCACGCTGGACAAGCATCTGCCGGTCGCGGCCGGGATCGGCGGCGGTTCCGCGGATGCGGCGGCGGCGTTGCGGCTGCTGGCGCGGGCGAACAACCTTGCGATCGACGACCCCCGCATTGTCAGCGTCGCGCGCGAAACCGGCGCGGACATTCCCGTTTGTCTCGCCTCGCGTGCCTGCACCATGACCGGTGTCGGCGAGAATCTGTCGATGCTGGATATTCCCGCGATGCCGTGCGTGATGGTCAATCCGCGCGTCGGCGTTGCCACCAAGGATGTGTTCACAGCGCTCGGTCTCGGCAAGGGCGAACTTCTTGCCGGTATCGGTGATGTGATGCTGTCGCGGGGCTGGCCGGAGGACGGCGCGTCATTCGATGCGTGGATCGAGGCGATTGGACATGGCACCAACGATCTCGAAAAGCCTGCATTGAAGGTCGAGCCGATTATCGGCGATGTGCTCCAGGCGCTGCGCGAAACGGACGGCGTCCGGCTTGCCCGCATGTCAGGATCGGGCGCGACATGCTTTGCGATATTTGCAAGTGAAGCCGATGCGCGAGCCGCTGCGCAACTGATCGCGCGCGCATATCCGGCATGGTGGGTTCACGCCGGCGTGCTGAGCTGACATAATTTTCTGTCATTGCGAGGAGCGTTAGCGACGAAGCAATCCAGCTTCTTGGATGCGGCGCATTCCTGCTGGATTGCTTCGCGTGCAATGACGAAAGAGTGGCTTCAGTGCGATCTTGCCAGACAGAACGCGACGACCTGCTCGAGCGCAGTCTTCATCGGTGACGGCGGGAACAGCGCCAGCGCATCGACCGCCATCGCGCCGTAATGCTGCGCGCGGCTCATCGTGTCTTCCAGAGTGCGATGCTTGGTCATCAGGCCGATGGCGTGATCGAGATCGCCGTCGCCAATCTCGCCCTTTTCAAGCGTTCTGATCCAGAATTCGCGCTCGGCGTCGTTGCCGCGCCGGAAGGCAAGCACAACCGGAAGCGTGATCTTGCCTTCGCGGAAATCGTCGCCGACGTTCTTGCCGAGCTTGGCGGCCTTGCCGCCGTAGTCCAGCACGTCGTCGATCAGCTGGAAGGCGATGCCGAGATTCATGCCGAAGGAACGGGACGCCGTCTGTTCCGCCTTGGGGCGGTTCGCGATCACCGGGCCAACCTCGGAGGCGGCAGCGAACAGTTCGGCGGTCTTGCCGCGAATGACGGCGAGGTATTCGTCTTCGGTGGTCGCGGTGTTCTTTGCCGCCGCGAGCTGCATCACTTCGCCTTCGGCGATGGTGGCGGCGGCGGAGGAGAGAATGTCGAGCGCGCGCAGCGAGCCGACCTCGACCATCATGCGGAAGGCCTGGCCGAGCAGGAAGTCGCCGACCAGCACGCTGGCCTCGTTACCCCATAGCATTCGCGCCGACAGCTTGCCTCGCCGCAATTCGCTTTCGTCCACCACGTCGTCATGGAGCAGCGTCGCGGTGTGCATGAATTCCACGGCGGCGGCGAGCTTGATATGGCCCTCGCCGGTGTAGCCGGTGAGGTTGGCCATCGCGAGCGTCAGCATCGGGCGCAGCCGCTTGCCGCCCGACGAAATCAGGTGGTTGGCGACCTCGGGGATCATCGTCACTTCCGAGCCGGTGCGCGACAGAATCGTGCTGTTGACGCGCTCCATATCGGGCGCAACAAGCTCAACCAGCCGATCTATCGATGGCGTCGAGTGGCTCTCAAAGGGTACAATAACCGCCACGTCCGGTCTCCGGATGAATGTAAGGCCACAATAGAAACTGCCGTGCGATGCGGCAAGAGCAACGAACGGACCACCTAACCCGTTCCAACCGCTGGAGGCGGCTGTTTTGAAGGAATTGGTGCGGACCAACGATGCGGTGCTGGTGTCCGCGGTAGGCGCGTTGCTGGATGGCGCCAATATCCACCACCTCGTGCTCGACACTAACATGAGCATCATGGACGGATCGCTGGGCGTGCTGCCGCGACGCATCCTGGTCCATGAGGACGATGCTGTTGCCGCGCGCCGCCTGCTCACCGACGCGGGTCTGGCTCATGAACTGCGGGACGATGACTGACCCCGCCCGGACTGACATTCCGGATGTGACCGAGGACATGTTTCTCGATGGCCAGTTGCGGCTGCGCCAGCCAAGGCGCGGACACCGCGCGGGTCATGATGCGGTCCTGCTCGCCGCGGCGACACCGGCGCAACCGGGCGATCGCGTGGTGGAGTTCGGCGCGGGTGTCGGGACGGCGGGACTTTGCGTGGCCCATCGCGTCGCCGGGCTCGATCTGGTGCTCACGGAGATCGACGAAACGCTTGCGGCGCTGGCGCGGATCAATGCCGAGGCGAACAATATCGCCGCGCAGGTGCTGACATTCGACGTGACCGCGAGCGTGGATGTCTTCGCCGCGTCCGGCCTCGGTCCCGACACGGCCGATGGTGTCCTGATGAATCCGCCGTTCAACGATGCTGCCCGACATCGGGCGTCGCCGGACCCGGCGCGGCAATCCGCGCATGTGGCCGCGGCCGACACGCTCGCGACCTGGACTCATGCGGCGCGGCGGATGCTCAAATCCGGCGGCGTGCTGACGCTGATCTGGCGGGCGGATGGACTGGCCGAGGTGCTGGCGGCGCTGGGGCGGGGGTTCGGCAGCATCGAAATCCTGCCGGTCCATCCGGGTCCGGGGACACCGGCCATCCGCGTGCTGGTAAACGCGATCAAGGGCGGGCGGGCGCCGATGGCGCTGCATCCCGGCCTGGTCTTGCTCGATATCGACGGGAAGGCGGGTCGCGAGGCTCAGGCTGTCCTCGGCGGGAAAGCCGCTCTGCCGCTGGCGAAGGTAACCCGCTGAACGCTCAGCAGGCAGGCTGCCTGCTTATTGGGTTACCGGCTTTGGCTCGGTTTCGGGTGTCTGGGTGAAGTGGATGGCGGCGAAAAGGGCGCCAATCAAAAGGATCAGGAGGTAAATCTTCATTTCTGCACCTTAGTGGCTGCGGCGTTGCAGTCCGCGTATCCGTTGCAAAGCAAAGTGCGTTCCAGTTTCTTGGGCGCGCTCCGCCGACAATGGCGAAAGCTCAAGGAAAGCGCGTCAGATCAGACCCTTAGCACGCATTTTCGGCACAAAAGACGTGCTTAACGTTTGCTCAATGTGCTGTTGGCTCCTGATGCCAGTTACCGAATAATAAACCGTGAAGATGAAGGACGTTTCATGGCTGAGAATGACGGCGGCGGTCACTTTGCCGAGAGGTTGAAAAACTTGCTGCCGGCGCGCTGGCGCGGCGAAGCGGTGGTGCCCGTCGTGCGCCTGTCCGGCGTGATCGGCGCGGTGACGCCGCTGCGGCCGGGCATGACGCTGGCGGGTGTATCCCGGACGCTGGAGCGGGCGTTCTCGACCAAGGGCGCGAAAGCCGTCGCGCTGGTGATCAATTCGCCGGGCGGCTCGCCGGTGCAGTCACGGCAGATCTATCAGCGCATCCGCCAGCTCGCCGCCGAGAAGAAGCTGCGGGTGCTGGTGTTCGTCGAGGACGTCGCGGCATCGGGCGGTTACATGATCGCCTGCGCGGGCGACGAGATTTTTTGCGATCCATCCTCCATCGTCGGTTCGATCGGCGTGGTCGGCGGCACGTTCGGCTTCGTCGATCTTATCAAGAAGGTCGGCATCGAACGCAGGGTCTATACGTCCGGCGAGAACAAGTCGCAGCTCGATCCGTTTCTTCCTGAAAATCCCGACGACGTCGCGCGGCTGAAGACGATCCAGCGCGAGATTCACGACACCTTCATCACGCTGGTGAAGGACAGCCGCGGCGCGCGCTTGAAAGGCGAGGGCGACTATCTGTTCACCGGCGAATACTGGGCCGGCGAGCGCGCGGTGAAACTCGGTCTTGCGGATGCGCTCGGCGACCTGCGCACGGTGCTGCGCGCGCGCTATGGCGAGAAGGTGCAGACGCCGGTGATTGCGCCGGCGGCGGGGCTTCTCTCCGGGCTCGCGGGCCGCAAGCCCGGTGCAGGAGCGGCGCTGCCGGGTTTTCCGGGATTTTCAGAGGACCTGATCTCGGCGCTGGAAGAGCGCGCGATCTGGGCGCGTTACGGATTGTAGGACGGGAGACTGATCATGCCGCCGCTGATTTTGATCGCTGCCGGAATTCTGGGTGGTGCAGCGTTGGTGCGCCTTGCGGTGCGCGAAGGCAAGCGCATCAACCGTGAGCTCGATGCCGCGCGCAAGGCGAAGCCCGCCGAGCAGGAAAGCATGCCCAAGCTGCGCCGCGATCCCGACACCGGTACCTACAGGCCGGGTTAGTCTGTCCTGAAATCAGCCGTGCCTGCGCACGTCGTTGATGGTCATGATGCAAAGTGCGGCCATGATGGCCGCGGCGGCCAGAACCTGAAAGGCAATCATTGTCGTCCCTGTCGAACAGCACCGCCGGTTTTCCCCGGCCGTTGGTTGCAATGGAGCCATTGCTAGGGGGCAGTTGCTAACGAAGTGCGGACGCGGGAAGACGGCTTGCCGGGGCGGTTAAACCGGCGTTCGGAGGATCGCTAAAATCGCGCCAATTCAGGTAGGAATCCGCATCAGGGTGGGCTATCGCCTTGATTCCGTTAGCCTGCGCCGATACGGTCCGCGCGCAAATCACCCCATTCCAACGCTTGAAGATTTCCGATGGATTCCCTGCCTCCGCACATGCGTCCCGAGCGCTCGTTTCAGGGCCTGATCCTGACATTGCAGCGCTATTGGGCCGACCATGGCTGCGTCATCCTGCAGCCCTACGACATGGAAGTCGGCGCGGGTACCTTCCATCCGGCGACCACATTGCGCGCGCTCGGCCCAAAGCGCTGGAACGCGGCTTACGTGCAGCCGTCGCGCCGCCCGAAGGATGGCCGCTACGGCGAGAACCCGAACCGCTTGCAGCACTACTATCAGTTTCAGGTGATCCTGAAGCCGTCGCCGCCGGACCTTCAGAATCTCTATCTGAAGTCGCTCGAAGCCATCGGCGTCGATCTGGCGCTGCATGACGTGCGTTTCGTCGAGGACGACTGGGAGAGCCCGACGCTCGGGGCGTGGGGCCTCGGCTGGGAATGCTGGTGCGACGGCATGGAAGTTTCGCAGTTCACCTATTTCCAGCAGGTCGCGGGCGTCGAATGCGCGCCGGTCGCGGGCGAACTCACTTACGGCCTTGAGCGTCTTGCGATGTATGTGCAGGGCGTCGACCGCGTTTACGACCTCAATTTCAACGGCCGCGAGGGTGACGAGAAGGTCACGTACGGCGATGTGTTCCTGCAGGCCGAGCAGGAATATTCGCGGCACAATTTCGAGCACTCCGACACTGCGATGCTGTTCGAGCAGTTCAAGATGGCGGAAAGCGCCTGCAGGAAATATCTCGATGCAGGATGGAAGGACGGCAAGCGCGAGGCACATCTGATGGCACTGCCGGCTTACGACCAGTGCATCAAGGCCAGCCATGTGTTCAATCTTCTCGATGCGCGCGGCGTGATCTCGGTCACCGAGCGGCAGAGCTACATCCTGCGCGTGCGCGAACTCGCCAAGGCCTGCGGCGAAGCGTGGGTGCACACCGAAGCGGGAAGGGCGGCGTGAGAGGCGCGATGCCTATGCTCCCCTCCCCCTTGCGGGGAGGGGTCGGGGGTGGGGGTCCACAGGCATTGGCCTATGTGCTTCAATCGCGGACTATGGATGATCGTCAGCGACAGTTCGCGCATCGCATGCGCGCACAGCCGACCGAAGCCGAGCGGGTGCTATGGCATCGGCTTCGGCATGACATTGCGCTGAGCGGCTCGCATTTCCGGCGTCAGGCTTTGATTGGTCCGTTCATCGCGGATTTTGCCAGCCGGCGCGCAAAGATTGTCATCGAACTGGATGGCGGTCAGCACGCGGAGAACGCGGCTGATATGCACCGGACGCGGCAGATCGAAGAGAGAGGATATCGAGTCTTGCGTTTCTGGAACCATGACGTGTTGAGCAACATCGACGGCGTGCTTGCTGCTATTCAGAATGCGCTGACCCCCACCCCCGACCCCTCCCCGCAAGGGGGAGGGGAGTTATTGGCAAACCCCGACCCCTCCCCGCCGCAAGCGGGGGGAGGGGCGTAGAGAACAGAAAGCCGATGCCCGATCTTCTCCTCGAACTGTTCTCCGAAGAAATTCCCGCGCGCATGCAGGCGAAGGCGGCGGATGACCTGCGCAAGATGGTCACCGACAAGCTGGTCGCCGAAGGTCTCGTCTATGAAGGCGCGAAAGCATTCGTGACGCCGCGACGTCTCGCACTCACCGTGTACGGCATTCCGCAGCGCCAGCCGGACCTCAAGCAGGAGCGCAAGGGCCCGAAGGTCGGCGCGCCGGATGCCGCCGTGCAGGGTTTTCTGAAAGCCGCCGGTCTCAAGTCGCTCGATGAAGCGAAAATCCAGCGCGACCCGAAGGGCGATTTCTATATCGCGCTGATGGAGAAGGCCGGACGCCCCGCCATCGATGTGATCGCGGAAATCATTCCGCTGATTATCCGTACCTTCCCGTGGCCGAAGCAGATGCGCTGGGGCGAACGCTCCGCGCGGAACGGCGCGCTGACCTGGGTGCGCCCGCTGCATTCGATCATCGCGACCTTCGGCCCGGAAACCGAAGAGCCGGAGATCGTGAAGTTCGACGTCGCCGGCATTGAGGCCGGGCAGACCACGCGCGGACATCGTTTCATGGCGCCCGGTGAAATCACCGTGCGCCGCTTCGACGACTATGTGTCGAAGCTGGAAGCCGCGAAGGTCGTGCTCGATCCCGAGCGCCGCAAGAACATCATCCTCGAGGACGCCAAGGAACTGGCGTTCGCGCAGGGCTTTGAACTGGTCGAGGATCAGGTGCTGCTCGATGAAGTGGCGGGCCTGGTCGAATGGCCGGTGGTGCTGATGGGCTCGTTTGACGAAGAATTTTTGTCGATCCCCGGCGAAGTGATCCGCGCCACCATCCGCAACAACCAGAAATGCTTCGTCGTTCGCGACCCCTCACTCCCTCCCCCCCTGCGGGGGAGGGTTGGGGAGGGGGGTGAGCAACAAGATCCGGTGCGCGACGGACCCCCACCCCTGACCCCTCCCCGCAAGGGGGAGGGGAGCAGACTTGCGCCGAAATTCATCCTCATCTCGAATATCGAAGCCACAGACGGCGGCAAGGCCATCGTCGCGGGCAACGAGCGCGTCATCCGCGCGCGCCTGTCGGATGCGAAGTTCTTCTACGAGACGGACCTGAAGACCAAACTCGAAGACCGGTTGCCGAAATTCGCGCAGATCGTGTTTCACGAAAAGCTCGGCACGCAGGCGGAGCGTATTGCACGTATCGAGCGGCTCGCCGCCGAGATCGCGCCGCTGGTCGGCGCGGATGTTGAGAAAACGAAACGCGCCGCGCAACTCGCCAAGGCCGATCTGCTGACCGAAGTGGTCGGCGAATTCCCTGAAGTACAGGGCCTGATGGGCCGGTACTACGCGCTGGCGCAGGGTGAAGATGCGTCTGTCGCAGCCGCGATTGAGGATCACTACAAGCCGCAGGGACCGGCAGACCGCGTGCCGACCGATCCGGTCGCCATCGCCGTTGCGCTGGCGGACAAGCTCGATACGCTGGTGGGTTTCTGGGCGATTGATGAAAAGCCGACGGGGAGCAAGGACCCGTATGCGTTGCGGAGAGCGGCGTTAGGGGTAATTAGGTTGATTATCAATAACGAAGTTCGTCTAGGTTTATTTGATATAGCCGAACAAGCTGCCTTCACGCTCAGAGCTCAGATGATCGATCGCGTCGTTCAACGTTTTGGCGGCTTGGCGAGTGTCAGCTTCATTCGAGACGGGTTTTCTATTGGCGGCTTCCCTGTGCTTTATGGTGACTTATTGGATAGTGCTAGCTCTGGACCGAGAGCTGAGGACAACGAAGACAATTTGCGAGATCTGAGTTTGGGCGTCATGATTGATGCCCTTATGGAACAAGAAAGTTCGAGTGGCGAAACCTTTTACGTGAGTGCAAACTCTGATATTATCGCAATTCATCCGTTTTCATTCGCCGTCGATCTGCTCGCTTTCTTCGCCGATCGTCTCAAAGTCCAGCTTCGCGATCAGGGTGCGCGGCACGATCTTGTCGACGCCGTGTTCGCGCTCGAAGGTCAGGATGATCTCCTGATGGTCGTCCGCCGTGTCGAGGCGCTCGGCAAATTCCTCGACAGCGACGACGGCAAGAACCTGCTCGCGGGCACCAAGCGCGCGAGCAATATCTTGGCCATCGAGGAGAAGAAGGACAAGCGCAAGTTCGACGGTGCGCCGGATGCGTCGCTCTACAAGCTCGATGAGGAGAAGGCGCTCGCCAGCGCCATCGCGCAGGTGAAGACGGAGGCGGGCGCCGCCGTTGCGAAGGAAGACTTCGCGTCCGCGATGACGGCGATGGCCAAGCTGCGTCCCGCGGTCGATGCCTTCTTCGACAAGGTGAAGGTCAACGACGACGACGCCAAGGTGCGCGAGAACCGTCTCAAGCTGCTGGGCGAAATCCGTCAGGCCACGCGCGCGGTCGCGGACTTCTCGAAGATCCAGGACTGAGCGGGGATTCTGATCGTCATTGCGAGGAGCCATTAGCGCGTTTACGCGCGTCTTCGCTTCGCTCGCAATGACGCTGATCTGGTCGTCCCGGCGAAGGCCGGGACCCATATTCCCTGTCGAAGCGACATTAAACGAGTACGTCCAACCGACCTGCCCAACTGAGCGGTCAGTGGTTATGGGTCCCCGCTTTCGCGGGGACGACCCGGTGGGTAAACGCTGCCCCTCTCGCCTTCGCCGTTTACCCCTCGTTAACCATGTTCTGTAAGGTTCCGGTAACTTCCGTTAACAGCCGTTAGCGAAGGTTGGGACCCGCATGACATCGATCAACGGCTACAACCCCTACGCCCAGTACGGCTCCGCCTATGCGCGGGCCGCCGCCACGCAGCCGTCGCTGGCCGATGCGCTCAATGCAGCGGATGCAGGCAACAGCACCCCGCTTGATCCCAACGCGGCCACCAATCTGACGCTGTCCGACGCCGCCAAGGCCAAGCTGGCCAGCGAAGCGGCGACGCCTGATTTTACGACGGTCACGAACGACGCCCGCACGGCGCTCGACAAGCTCTATGCGGCAGCGAAGGTCAGTGGTCCGCTGACCACGGACGGAAAAACCACGATCGATCTGTCGTCGCTGGATCGCCGCTCGCTGTTCGCCATCGCCACCAACAGCGCCGGCAAGTTCACGGCCGACGAGCAGAGCGTTGCGTCGCAGGAACTGACCAACCGCTTCAATGCCGCGCTTGCACCCGCCGCCGCCGCGACGTCGATGACCAGAAATTACACCGTCGTCTACAAGGCGGCGCTGGATTATCTCGACGGCGCGAGCGCCGAGGAAAAGGCGACGACCACCTGGGCGACGCAGCGCGCCGCCGCGCTGAAAGGTTATGGGGCCGCGAAGCAGAAGCCGGATGCCGCGCCGAGCGTGTCGGGCGATCCGGTCGCCGCTTATCTGGCGAAATATCCTGACGGCGCCCCGGCGGGAACGACCAAGACATTCACCACGGTTGCGACCGATGCCCGCGCGGCGCTCGATGCGCAGGCCAAACTGGCTGCCGAAAACAAGACGGAACTGGTCTACGATCCGTCGCGCAAATTCGGACAGCTCGTGGATTTCTCGTCGTTCGACAATCGATCCCTGTCGGCGATCACGCTCAATCAGGACCAGAAGTTCTCGAACCAGGAAATCTACGCGGCGAAGAAGGAACTGGATTCGCGCACCCGTGCGAACATCCTCGCCTCACTCAAGCAGAGCCAGCAGAGCGGCGATCCCACGCAATTGAGCCTCGGCATTCTGCAGAGCTATTCCGCAATGAGCGATGAAGAGCGGCAGGCATCGGGCTGGAGCCCGTCGTTCCGCGACAACGTGCTCCAGAGTTACAAATCCACCAACAGCATCCTGTCGATCCTGCAGGGATCGTAAAGGCGTCACGAAAGAAGCCCCGCCCGGCGAAAAGCCGAAGCGGGGCTGTTTTGTTTGAGCGGGAGCGGCGGGGACGACCTTCCGGCTCAAACGAGGCTGAAGCTGGTTTTAATCGATCACCTGCATCACGCGCCGTGTCCGCGGCTCGACCAGGATCGGGCGATCGTTCACCACCGTGTAGCGATAGCTGGTCGCGCCGTATTGCTGCGGCACATCGTAGTAGGTCACGCCGCTTTCCGGCAGAATAGTGCCGACGCGCACCGGCGACTCGATCGCATATGACGGCACACGCTCCTCAACGATATACTGACGGAAACGCGGACGTTCATCCTCGGTGATGATGCCGACGCCGGGTGCGAGGCCGGTTGTCACGCCTTCCTCGACAATGATGCGCTGCTGGGCCTCGGCCGCGAGCGGCATCGCCGTGGCAGTGGCCAGCAGCGCTGCTGCGAGAAGGGGATTACGCATGGCTTTCTCCTTGATGAAACAGAGCCTGATCGCGCAGAGCGGCTTGCTCACGTCAATCACGCTCGGAAACCGGCACAGGCCGATCAACCAGCGGTGACAATCGCCTTTGCCGATCATCGTTCCCGCGGGACTGTGATTTCACCGAGGCATTTTCGTGGAGGTGACGCGGCTGTTTGAATCGTCATGGAACTCACCGCTTGTCGCAGCCGTTGGCTGTTGCGATGCGCGAGACAAGGATAAATTCCTTGTTCGATTCGTGTTCGTCCTGCCGTTTGTCCTTTCCATCCATGCCGGGAGATTCATATGTCCATCAGCGTCGCCAACATTCAGCCCATCGTCGCTCTCATCGCGGGTGTGCTGATTCTCGTCATGCCGCGGCTGCTGAATTTCATCGTTGCGATCTATCTGATCCTGGTCGGGATCATCGGATTGGGTATTATTAAGTAACGGAATGTTTCAGATTGTTACAGGATAGACGCAAAACCTAACCATTTGCTCGTTCCTGTAACAATCTGTAACCGTCCGTGATCGAAAACGCGGATATCCGCCCGGAGTCGCTTGCGCGCCGCCCGGCAACCGTGGTGTAACGCCGCTGCCGTTTCACTCATGCAGCGTCTGGAAGCCATGGCCAAAGCCTCATCGAAGAAATCTGCCGCGAAGTCCTCTCCGAAATCAGTGTCCAAATCCAAGCCGGCCGCAAAAGCGAAGCCGGCTGCCGCGAAATCCGCGAGCAAGGTGAAAGCAGCCGCGAAGACGCCCGCGCCTGCGGCAAAGAAGATTGCAAAGCCTGCAGCGAAGCAAACCGTTCAGGCCGGCAAGTGGGTCTATACGTTCGGTGACGGTCGCGCCGAGGGCAAGGCCGGAATGCGCGATCTGCTCGGCGGCAAGGGCGCCAATCTCGCGGAGATGGCCAATCTCGGATTGCCGGTGCCTCCCGGCTTCACGATCCCGACTTCGGTCTGCACGTATTTCTATGCCAACGGCAAAACCTACCCGAAGGATCTGAAGTCGCAGGTCGAGAAGGCGCTGGTCACGGTCGGCAAGATTGCCGGCAAGACCTTTGGCGACTCGAAGAACCCGCTGCTGGTCTCGGTGCGCTCCGGCGGCCGCGCCTCGATGCCGGGCATGATGGACACCGTGCTCAATCTCGGCATGAACGACATTACCGTCGAAGCGCTGGCTGACCTCTCGGGCGATCGCCGTTTCGCCTACGACAGCTATCGCCGCTTCATCACGATGTATTCGGATGTCGTGCTGGGCTTCGAGCATCATCACTTCGAAGACATTCTCGACACCTACAAGGACAGCAAGGGCTATTCGCTCGACACCGAACTGACGGCGGACGACTGGGTCGATCTGGTCGGCCGCTACAAGGAAGCGGTGGCTCGTGAAACCGGCGAGGATTTCCCGCAGGACCCGCACGCGCAGCTCTGGGGCGCGATCGGCGCGGTGTTCTCGTCGTGGATGAACGCGCGCGCGGTGACCTATCGCCGCCTGCACGACATTCCTGAGTCATGGGGCACCGCCGTCAACATCCAGTCCATGGTGTTCGGCAACATGGGCGACACCTCGGCGACCGGCGTGGCGTTCACGCGCAATCCGTCCACCGGCGAGAAGCGGCTGTACGGCGAATTCCTCATCAACGCGCAGGGTGAAGATGTGGTGGCGGGCATCCGCACGCCGCAGGACATCACCGAATATGCGCGCAAGGAATCCGGCTCCGACAAGGCGTCGATGGAAGTCGCGATGCCGGACGCGTTCAAGGAGCTGACCCGGATCTATACGCTGCTCGAGAAGCACTACCGCGACATGCAGGACATGGAATTCACGGTGGAGCAGGGCAAGCTGTGGATGCTCCAGACCCGCAACGGCAAGCGCACCGCGAAGGCCGCGCTGCGCATCGCGGTCGATCTCGCCACTGAAGGCCTGATCACCAAGAAGGACGCGATTACCCGGATCGATCCGGCCTCGCTGGATCAGTTGCTGCATCCGACCATCGATCCGGTCGCCAAGCGCGACGTCATCGCCACCGGTTTGCCGGCGTCACCCGGCGCCGCCGCAGGCGAAATCGTGTTCTCGTCCGATGAGGCAGCCAAGCTTCAGGCCGATGGCCGCAAGGTCATTCTGGTTCGTGTCGAAACCTCGCCGGAAGACATTCACGGCATGCACGCGGCCGAGGGCATCCTCACCACGCGCGGCGGCATGACCTCCCACGCGGCGGTGGTCGCGCGCGGCATGGGCAAGCCCTGCGTGTCGGGCTGCGGCACCGTGCGCGTCGATTACGGCCGCGGGCTGATGACCGTCGGCAACCGCACCTTCAAGGCAGGCGATGTCATCACCATCGATGGTTCGATGGGCCAGGTGCTGGCGGGCCGCATGCCGATGATCGAGCCGGAATTGTCCGGCGACTTCACCACGCTGATGGGCTGGGCGGATCAGGTCCGCAAGCTCAAGGTCCGCACCAATGCCGACACGCCGGCCGACGCGCGCACCGCGCTGAAGTTCGGCACCGAAGGCATCGGGCTTTGCCGCACCGAGCACATGTTCTTCGAGGAGACGCGCATCCGCACGGTGCGCGAGATGATCCTCGCCGAAGACGAAGGCTCGCGCCGCGCGGCGCTGGCGAAGCTGCTGCCGATGCAGCGTGCCGACTTCGTCGATCTGTTCGAGATCATGAAGGGCCTGCCGGTCACCATCCGTCTGCTCGATCCGCCGCTGCACGAGTTCCTGCCGCATTCGCAGAGCGAGATCGAGGAAGTCGCCCGCGCCATGAACACCGACGCCCGCAAGATCGCGGACCGCGCGCGTGAACTGGCCGAGTTCAACCCGATGCTGGGTTTCCGCGGCTGCCGTCTGGCGATCGCCTATCCGGAAATCGCCGAGATGCAGGCGCGCGCCATTTTCGAAGCCGCGGTTGAGGCCGGCAAGCGCACCGGCAAGCCGGTCGGTCTTGAGGTGATGGTGCCGCTGATCGCGACCCGCGCCGAGTTCGACATCACAAAGGCGCGCATCGACGCCACCGCGCAGGCGGTGACGAAAGAAACCGGCGTGAAGCTCAGCTATCAGACCGGCACCATGATCGAACTGCCGCGCGCTTGCCTGCTCGCGGGCGAGATCGCGAAGACCGCCGAATTCTTCTCGTTCGGCACCAACGATCTCACGCAGACCACCTACGGCATCAGCCGCGACGACGCCGCGAGCTTCCTCGGCACCTATGTCGCGCGCGGCATCCTTGAGATCGATCCGTTCATCTCGGTGGATCGCGACGGCGTCGGCGAACTGGTGAAGATCGGCGTGCAGCGCGGCCGCAAGACGCGGCCCGGACTCAAGATGGGCATCTGCGGCGAGCATGGCGGCGATCCCGCATCGGTCGCGTTCTGTCACGAGGCCGGCCTCGACTACGTGTCGTGTTCGCCGTATCGCGTGCCGATCGCGCGCCTCGCCGCGGCACAGGCTGCTCTCGGCAAGGCCGTCGCCAGCCAGGCGTGAGTTCCGCGGGCGATCACGGATTGCGTGACTCCATAACGAGTGTCGTCCCCGCGAAAGCGGGGACCCATACTCCCTGAGTCTTCGACTCCACGTGTGATGTTCGTATCGCTCCTTCTTTGATGACCACGATCTTTGGTGGTTATGGGTCCCCGCTTTCGCGGGGACGACATGTGGGTGCGGCGCCATCGACGCGAGTCTTGGCTGTCCGCGGAGCCGCGTCAATTTGCGTTCACTCATTTTGTTGACGCGATCTTTACCACCTTGCTGGAGACGCTGTTTACCAAGGCTTTCGATGTGATCGCGCGTTTTCAGGCACGCGCTTGCGTGTGGCGCGCGGGACGCGGCGATTAACCCCCCGGCAACTTTAATTCGATACCAACGAAATTGATCGAATTGCACTGAATGTGCGGTTCGGTTGCGTGTGTATAAGCGTTAGTTGCGTGAGCGTATCGATGTCTGTGTTGCGTAACGGGTCGAAGGGCGCGCGGTTCGCGCCCTTCGGCTTTGTTCTCTGTCTCCTGACAGTGAGCCCGACCGAAATCGGCTATCAGGATCTCGCGTCACTGCTGGCGCGGCAGCCCGGCGTCGCCGAGCGCTGGCAGGAATACATCTTCGCATCGTCGCGCCGCATGTTGCAGGTCGCCTCGTTCAATCTGCCCCGCCCGATCGGCACCAATACCCGCGAAACAGCAACCTATCGTCTGGCCAGCCTCGACAGCACGGGCGTGGATTTCACCGGCTCCGTCAGCCGCGATCCGCTTGGGCCGGTGCTGCGTCCGCTGCAAAAGTCGGATTTCCCGAAAGTCGTGCGCTCGTCGAAGGGCGACCGGCTTCCGCTTTACGTTCCTGAAGTGGCCGGACCTGTTGCCGCGCCGCAGCCCGAGCAGGATCAGCCGAATTCGAATGCGTCGGTGCGCGGCGCGAAAACCGCAGAGGCCGATACTCCGGCGGTGAATGCATCGGCGCCGCTCGATGCCGAGCTTGAAGCCGCGCTGAATGCGCCGCGCCTGCCGCAGTATGAATCATCCGTCTCGCTGCAAAACATCCCGGCCGATCATCCATTGAACGCCGGCGCTCCTTCATCGGGCAGCGAAGAGAGC
Organism: Afipia sp. GW823-FHT06G09; assembly: GCF_058794875.1. Classification (NCBI taxonomy): domain Bacteria; kingdom Pseudomonadati; phylum Pseudomonadota; class Alphaproteobacteria; order Hyphomicrobiales; family Nitrobacteraceae; genus Afipia; species Afipia sp. GW823-FHT06G09. Next base: position 200,507 of record NZ_JBXAHF010000003.1, on the reverse strand, counting down.
GCTGCGGCCGAGCCGGAACTCAACCGCGACGGCTTCTCGTTCCAGACCGCGACCCTGTTCTTCGGCAATTCCTCGCTCGGCGTGACCAGCGGATCGCTTGAACGCTGGCAGCCCGGCGAAGAACCGGTGATCGTGATTCCGGGAGTCGATCCGGACATGAAAATGCCGGCGGCGTCGCCGAACCAGTCTTCAGTTCCGTCAACCGGCGGCGAAAGCGTCGCCAGCAAGGGCGAAGTCACCGGCGAGAACCAGCGGCCGCGGACTCCGGCGGAGCGCCTCGGCCTCGACGCCAAGTCGCGCGCGAAGTCCGAAAAGTGCCTGACCGATGCGATCTACTTCGAAGCGCGCGGCGAAGCGGTGCGCGGGCAGATCGCGGTGGCGCAGGTGGTGCTGAACCGTGCGTTCTCCGGCTACTATCCGAGCACGGTGTGCGGCGTCGTGTACCAGAATTCGCACCGCCATCTGTCCTGCCAGTTCACCTTCGCCTGCGACGGCATCCGCGATGTGGTGAAGGAGCCGGACATGTGGGAGCGCGCGAAGAAAATCGCTCGCGAAAGCCTCGATGGGCGGCTGTGGCTGCCGGAAGTCGGCAAGTCCACGCACTATCACGCCTACTGGGTGCGCCCGTCATGGGTCAACGAGATGAAGAAGATGTACAAGTACGGCGTACATACCTTCTATCGTCCGCGCGCCTGGGGCGACGGCAAGGATGCGCCGACCTGGGGCACCGCTGCGGAGACGGCGGCGATCTCCGCGAAGCTTGCCGAAGCGGCCAAGAGTTCGGCTGAGATGTCGAGCGGGAAGTAGTAAAGTTGATCCAACTGACTTTTTCACCTCTCCCCGAGGGGGAGAGGTCGGATCGCGATAGCGATCCGGGTGAGGGGGTTCGGTCACTCACGTCTGATATCTAGTGCCCCTCACCCCAACCCTCTCCCCATCGGGGAGAGGGAGCGCGTCGTGCTCGACGCAAGTGTCACGCATCAATATCCAGCGCGACATCGAAGTTCGGCGCCGAATGCGTCAGCGCGCCGGCTGACACATAATCGACACCGGTCTTCGCGATCTCGCCGATCGTCGCCAGCGTCACGCCGCCGGACACTTCCAGCACCACGCGTCTATCTGTGATCGCGACGGCTTCGCGCAGGGTCGGGATGTCCATGTTGTCCAGCATCACCACGTCGGCGAGGCCCGTCGCCAGCACCTCGCGCAGTTGATCGAGCGTATCGACCTCGATCTCGATCTTGACCAGATGGCCGACATGGGCCCGCGCGCGCTCCAGCACCGGCTTCACGCCGCCAGCGACCGCGATGTGGTTGTCCTTGATCAGAACGGCGTCATCGAGACCGAAGCGGTGGTTGAAGCCGCCACCGCAGCGCACCGCATACTTTTCCAGCGCGCGCAGCCCCGGCGTGGTCTTGCGGGTGTCGCAGATGCGCATCTTGGTGACGCCGGCATGGCGGATGTAGTCCGAGGTCAGGGTCGCGATGCCGGAGAGACGGCCGACAAAATTCAGCGCGGTGCGTTCACCTGCGAGCACGGCGCGGGCGGGGCCGGAGATCGTCAGCACATGGACGCCCTTGGCGATGGCATTGCCGTCGTGCACATGGGCCTGAATGTTGATGTCGGGCGACAGGCGCTGAAACACCGCCACTGCCAGAGGCAATCCCGCAATCACACCGGCCTGCCGCGCAACGAGAATCGCGTGGGCATGAACCGCGGGCGGGATGGTCGCAACCGATGTCACGTCGCCGCCGCGTCCGAGATCTTCGGCAAGCGCGCGTGCCACCGCATCGTCGATGGCCAGCGGCGACAGGAATGCATCCGGGTGCATCAGGGCGGCAGGATTGAGAACGTCGCTGATACTCAAGATCAGGCTCCCGTCGAAGTGCGTTTGCGAGGCGCGGTATCGGCCACCATTGCCGCGATATTACGCGCCTCATCGAGCGTCGTCATCGTGCGATGCCGCTGCGCCGGATCTTCCGCCGGACAATCGGACCGGAAATGCGCGCCGCGGCTTTCTCGCCGTGACCAGGCGGAGGCCGCCACGATCAGGGCGGTGGTCGCCATGTTGCGCAGCGCGATGTTGCCGGTGGTCTGCTCGATCACTGCGAATGTCTGGATTGCGTCCATCATCCGGTCGCCGTCGCGCACTACGCCGACATGGGAACTCATCATGGCCCGCAGATTGGCCTCGCGGAGCGGCGGCATGTCACTGTTGCGTGGCGCTGCCTCGTTACGCAGCCGAACCGGTGCGGCGAACATGCTGCCGTTGATGTCTTCGGCGATGCGCGCGGCATAGACCACCGCTTCAAGCAGCGAATTGGAGGCGAGACGGTTGGCGCCATGCGCGCCGGTGGATGAGACTTCGCCGCCGGCCCACAGGCCCTTGAGCGATGTGCGGCCATGGGTGTCCACGGCAATGCCACCCATGTGGTAATGCGCGGCGGGCGCAATCGGGATGGGTTGCTTCGCAGGATCGATGCCTGCCGCGATGCAGCTTGCATACACCGTCGGGAATTTTGTCGCGAAGCTCGCGCCGAGCGCTTTTGTTGCATCCAGAAATGCGCCGCGTCCGGCCGCGATTTCCGCGAACACCCCGCGCGCGACAATGTCGCGCGGTGCAAGTTCTGCCAGCGGATCGCGCGCCAGCATGAAGCGCTCGCCTCGGCTGTTGACGAGCGTTGCGCCTTCGCCGCGCAGCGCTTCGGTCGCCAGCGGCGCGGGATCGCGGCCGACATTGAGCGCCGTGGGATGAAACTGCACGAATTCCGGATCGGCAATGATTCCGCCGGCGCGCGCGGCAATCGCCAGACCCGATCCGCAGGCTTCGGCCGGATTCGTTGTCACCGCATACAGATGTCCGATGCCGCCGGTTGCCAGCACGATGGCGCGTGAGGGCACCATCACCGGCGCGGCTGCCGTATCGCCCGCCTTGCGCATCTGCAATCCGGTGACCGTATCGCCCTCGGTCAGTAGCGCTTCGGCGGTGTAACCCTCGATCACGCGGATCGAGGGCGTCTTGCGCACCGCTTCGATCAGCGCCGCAATGATGGCCTTGCCGGCGCGGTCGCCCTGCACATGCACGATGCGGCGTGCCGAGTGCGCGGCTTCGCGTCCGACCGCGAGCCTGCCCTCGAGGTCGCGGTCGAATGGCACGCCGTACTGCAGAAGATCGTGGATACGCGCACCGGCTTCGCGGGCGAGTCCGAGCGCGACGTCTTCGTCGACGATGCCGCCGCCCACTGCAATCGTATCTGCGGCATGAGCTTCGGCGCTGTCGCCTTCGGCAACGGCCGCCGCGATACCGCCCTGTGCCCATGCGCTGGACGCGCCTTCGCCGAGCGGCGCGGCGGAAATTACGGTGACGGGGCGGGGCGCGAGTTTCAGCGCGCAGAACAGGCCCGCGAGTCCGCCGCCGACGATGATGATGTCGGAAGACTGCGAGAGATTGTGAGAAGGGGATGTTGTCATGTTTGCCCTACCTACCGGCACTATGCTCCCTCTCCCCTTGGGGGAGAGGGTTGGGGGGAGGGGGCTCGATAAATAGTCATGAGCATCGAACCCCTCACCCGGCGCTACCCGCCGACCTCTCCCCAACGGGGAGAGGTGAACGCAGAACGGCTTGCAAAAGCCACGCCCCTCAATTTCTCAGATTGATCATGCGTTCCACCGAACGCCGGGCCTTACCGATGATTGCCGGATCGACCGTCACTTCCTCACGCATGTAGATCAGGCTGTCGAGAATCTTCGGCAGCGTGATGCGCTTCATGTGCGGGCACAGGTTGCACGGCTTGACGAACTCGACGTTCGGCAGTTCGGCCTGCACATTGTCCGCCATCGAGCATTCGGTGACCATGACAAGGCGCTTCGGCTGATGCTTGCGCACCCAGTCGATCATGTGCGCGGTCGAGCCGGTGAAGTCCGCTTCCGCGATCACGTCAGGCGGGCATTCGGGGTGCGCGATGATCTGCACGCTGGGATCGGCCTCGCGATAGGTGCGCAGCTCGTCGCCGGTGAAACGCTCGTGCACTTCGCACGCGCCTTTCCACGCGATGATCTTCACGCTGGTTTTCGAGGCAACGTACTTCGCCAGATACTGGTCCGGCAGGAAGATCACGGTGTCGGCGCCCAGGCTTTCCACCACCTGCACGGCGTTCGACGACGTGCAGCAGATGTCGACCTCCGCCTTCACGTCGGCGGACGTGTTGACATAGGCCACCACCGGCACGCCGGGGAAGCGCTCACGCAACAGGCGCACGTCCGCGCCGGTGATGCTTGAGGCCAGCGAGCAGCCGGCGCGCGAATCCGGGATCAGCACGGTCTTGTCGGGGTTCAGGATCTTGGAGGTCTCGGCCATGAAGTGCACGCCGCACTGGACAATGACTTTCTCCTTCACCTTCGTCGCCTCGCGCGCGAGCTGCAGCGAGTCGCCGCCGATGTCGGCCACGCAGTGGAAGATTTCCGGCGTCTGATAGTTGTGCGCCAGGATCACCGCGTTGCGCTGCTTCTTCAGATCGTTGATCGCCTTGACGTAAGGCGCCATGAACGGCCACTCGATCTCGGGAATGACGTTCTTCACCTTGGCGTAGAGATGCGCGGTGGCGCGCTCGACCTCGGGCGTCCATTCCAGCGACGGCATCGGCAATGCGCGCGCGCGGTCCGCGTCGGTGAGGAGCGGACGGGTGACACCGACCGGCTGGTGGTGGACCGGATTCCCGAAATCGTCGGGACCGTAAATTCCTGAGATCGGCATTGCAGCCTCCTTGTATCGCCTAATATACTCATTTTGAGCATATTAGGGCCTTGAGAAATCCGGCCTTTTGGGCCGGCGTTCCAAACTCGGGCTCCCTGAAGGACGACGGACTTAGTCTGCCGGCGTTCCTTCGCTCGCGAGATCGTTACTTATTCTCATATCGAGCAAAACTAATATAGCAGGTCAACCGGAGCCTCGCCAGAGGCATGCCGAAAAATTCCCGCATGGCGGGAATGCGCCCGCGGGCCGCTCAGCGATGTGACGCTGGCTGCGGACTTATTTTCACTATGGGCATGATCTTCTCCGAAAACCGGTTCCCACTTTTCGGGATCATGCCCGAAGGGGGCTTGGCAAAGCTGACCGGAGCCGCCAATCAGAGGGCCGAATTTCAACCGCACAAGAAAAGACGGAGAGAAAAGTTGGCAACGTTCAAGGCAGTCAGAATCGACAAGGCTGAAAAGGGCACCACGGCGGCGCTGACGCAGTTCGACGAGGCGGAACTGATGGACGGCGACGTCACCGTCGCGGTCGAATGGTCCACCGTGAACTACAAGGACGGACTCGCGATCACCGGCAAGTCGCCGGTGGTGCGCCGCTTTCCGATGATCGCCGGTGTCGATTTCGCGGGCACGGTTCTGGAGTCATCGCACGCGGGCTGGAAGGCCGGCGACAAGGTTGTTTCCACCGGATGGGGTCTCGGCGAAACGCATCTCGGCGCCTACGCCGAGAAGGCGCGCGTCAAGGGCGACTGGCTGGTGCGTTTGCCGGACGGCATGACCACGCGCGAAGCGATGGCGATCGGCACCGCGGGCTTCACGGCGATGCTGTCGGTGCTGGCGCTGGAGAAGCACGGCCTCACGCCGAAGGACGGTCCGGTGATCGTCACCGGCGCAGCCGGCGGCGTTGGTTCGGTTGCTGTCGCGCTGCTCTCCAAGCTCGGCTTCCAGGTCATTGCCTCGACCGGCCGTGCCGCCGAGCATGATTACCTGCGCGGCCTCGGTGCGTCCGAAATCATCGACCGCAACGAACTGTCCGCACCCGGCAAGCCGCTTGGCAAGGAGCGCTGGGCCGGGGGAATCGACAGCGTCGGATCGACCACGCTGGCGAATCTGCTCTCGATGACGAAGTACGGCGGCGCCATCGCCGCATGCGGTCTTGCCGGCGGTATGGATCTGCCGTCGTCGGTCGCTCCATTCATTTTGCGCGGGGTGTGCCTTTTGGGCATCGATTCCGTGATGTGCCCGATTGGCCCGCGCAAGGCTGCCTGGGAGCGCCTGGCGAAGGATATCGACCACGCCAAACTTGCTGAAATGACTAAGGAAATCGGCCTCGCCGACGTCTTCGACGCAGGCCCGAAAATTCTCGCCGGTCAGCTTCGCGGCCGAACGGTGGTGAGAATTTCCTGAGGATGTTCAGACTTTACAAACCATGGTGCTCCAATGTTGCCATGGTTGGTATGGTAATCAGCGGGTTAAGGGGTAAACCGCCGGGCGCTCGGCCCGGTGGGTTTTCATGATCCGCAGTTCAGTCAGTTGGAGTAGTCCGCATGCTCGTGCGCATCGTTCTTGGAGCCCTGCTTGCCGGTTCGGTTGCAGCGCCGGTGTTCGCTGAAACCCTGAACGCGGACGAAGCGCGCAAGTTCGTGGCGAACAAGATGTTCGCCTTCACCTGCTTCGACGGCACCAAGGGCGTCGGCAAGATCACCAACGACGGCGCGGCGGCAGGCGCGGTGCAGTTCAGCGGTGCCGGCGAGACCCGTCACATGCGGCTGCCGTCCAACACGCTTCAGGTGCGCGGCCAGCAGATCTGCGCATCGATCAAGGGCATTCCCTTCGAGCCGTGCTTCAACCTGAACAAGACCGACAATGTCAGCTTCCGCGGCTCCGTGTCGGGCATGGGCTTCGCCTATTGCGATTTCCGCAAGCACGGCAATGCGCGCGTGTTCCTCGCGCGCTCGATCTCGCGTCCGCGCTCGCTGCGTGCGCCCGGCGTGACCCAGTCGGCGGATGCAACTCCGCGTGCCGAGGTGCGTCCGGCTTCGGTTCGCAGCGAACCGGCGCTTGAGCTGCGCCGGTCCGCCAGCGAGTAAACGCAGGATTTTGCTTCGTCATTGCGAGGAGCCATTAGCGCGTTTACGCGCGTCTTCGACGCACTATGGCGACGAAGCAATCCAGTTTTTCTTAAGAGTGGATTGCTTCGCGGAGTTTATCATCGGGCGGCGCTTTGCGCCGACCCGTTGGCTCGCAATGACGGTTGGGCACATCACGTCGCCGGCTGTACCGGTGGCCTTGTCTGCTTGAACAGAATGCGCTGGTACAGCCATCCGATCGCCACCAGCACGAGGCCCAGACCGATGAACGAGAACGCGCGGTAGGCGCCGGTCAGGTTCGACATGTCGATCAGGAACACCTTGAGCACGGTGAGGGCGATGATCACCGCCGACGCAAGCCGCGCGCGCTGCGACGGCAGCAGCAGGCCAATGCCCAGCAGCACCACGCCGAACACCAGCCACGCGACGGAGTAGGTGTACTGCTCGGCATCGAACGTGGTGCTGCTGTTGAGATAGGGCCCGTGATAGAGGCGGCGGATCTCCAGCGTGATCCAGGCCAGGGCAAGAACGAGCGAACCGGCCGCGATGGTGTTGGTATAGGCCGCCGCGCGGCGTCCGGCCACGGCATAGGACAGCAGCAGCGCGAGGATCGCCGGAAGCGCGTAGCCGAGGATCAGCGGATTGATGAACGTGCCCGCGATCTCGATCTTCCAGATCGCCGGGTTCGCGATGAAGAACAATCCGAACAGAATTGCGAGGCCCGCGAACCATGTCAGCAGCAGGGCCCCGGCGTTATGGATGACACTGCCTGTCCGGATGCGAAGCCGCTCCAGCCCGATCGCCATCGCCAGCGCGACACAGACCTGCAGGCCGATCTCGATCAGATCCGACGACCGGCTGTAGATGTTGCCGTTGTTGATATAATGGCGGATCTCGGTGAAGGCGAGCAGCACCGTGAACAGGATCGCGGCGGCCTCCAGGCTGCGCAGCGGACCGTCGTCGCCGCGCCTGCGCAGGAAGTGCGCGCCGAGCCAGAACGAGGCCGCCGGAATGCCGTAGCCAAGCAGCAGCCAGTTGAAGATCGGCGTGGTGCCGAGGTCGTTGCCGACGATGCGGGGCTCGTGGCCGATCCGCAGCACCACGATGCCTGCCAGAATAGCGGCGAGCGCACGCAGGAACGGGATCGGCCGCTTCATGGAAATCCATGCGGTGCCGAGCGACATCAGCGCGAGCGCGATGGTGAGCCAGCCTTTTTCCAGCGCGAACGTAAACGCCAGCGCCAGCGCGGCGAGGGTGCCGGTGGCGAACAGGGCGGTTGCGATCATCTGGCCGGGACGCGTATCGCGCTTGGTCAGGAGTTCGGTCGCCGCGGCGAATGCGCCGGCGACCGCAATGGCGATGATCGCGAACGGGATCGAACGATCAAGATGTGCGATGCGCGCATAAAGCGCGACCAGCAGTGCCAGCGGCGTGAACACGCCGGCCGCCGCCCAGATCACCGGTATGATCGCGCTGACGGAGCGGCCCTGCGCGAGGAAACCCGCTGCGCCAAACGCTGCGCCGAAACCGGCCGCCGCGATGAGATGCATGCTGATTGAGCCTTCGTCGGCGCGTGTGCCGATGCCGGGCATTGCGCCGCCGGGCATTACGGTGAGTTCTGGATTGGCGCGGATCGCCCATTCGGCAAACACCGCGAAGACGAACAGCGCGGCGGCGCCGATCGTGCCGGTCGCGCTCTCCGCCCGCCATGCAATCGCGAAAGTCGCCGCGACCAGCAACGCGAACACGATCATCGCGGGGTCGGCATGGTTGTTGGTCAGGACCAGCGCCGTTGCGCCGAACAGGAACACGGCGAGCGAAATCGACGATACCGGTTCGACGCGGCCTTGCTCGGCGGAGGGGCCGAACATGAATCCGGCGACCACCAGAACCGCGGCCAGCGCGAAGCTGACAATGATGTCGAACGCGTGCGGACCGAGCGTATCGGCACGTGCGATGTTGAACAGCATCCAGAGCGCGCCGAAAACAATCGTGGTGACGGCCAGCCAGCGCCACAGGCGAATGCGCGCGAGGCCGAAGGCGGCTGCGGTCACGATCGCGATGTAGATGTAGAGCGCCCAGTAGTCCGGCTTATCCGACGCCACCAGCACCGGCGTCACGAATGCGCCGATGACGCCAAGCCCCGCCAGCGCCGGACCATGCAGCAGCGCAGCCGCAAGGGTGCCGAGCGCGACCGCGCCGAGCAGGACGAAGGCGACAGGCGGCGCGAGAAAACCGTAGAGCGCATAGGCGGCATAAACGGTCGCGAATGCGACCGCCGTTCCGGCTGCGGTCAGGATCGCCGGGATGTTGGCAATCGGCACCGGTGCGATCGACGACAGGCTCTCCTTGCGCCGTGCGAACTCACCGACGGCGAGCAGGCCGAGCGCGAACAGGCCGCCGAGCAGCACACGCACCTCGGGGCCGAGCAGTCCGGCTTCGATGGAATACTTGACCAGGAAGACGCCGCCGAGCGCGAGCGTCAGTCCGCCGACCCAGACCACCCAGCGGGTGCCGATGCGCTCCTCGAAGCCGGGGCCAGCCTGTGCGGCAGGTTCAGCGGGTGTTTCAGGAATGTCGCCGTCCACGGTTTCCCGATAGCGCGATCCGGCAGGCGGCAGCGGCGGCGGAGTCGACGCGGCCCGTTCGGCTGATTCAGGCGTTGCCGTTTCGGGCACGATCGGCGGAGCGATCGGAGCATCCGTTCTGATTGTCGATGGACGCGCGCCGCCCGCGAGCGAGGCTTCGAGCAGGGACAGCCGCGCCTCCATTTCTTTCGAGCGCATGGTCACGTTGCGGGCAATGCCGATCGCGATGATGGCAAGGACAAGCGCAATAAATTCCATCGATCCTCCTTGCGCGATCCGCCTCAGCGAGGGCTTTCGGATCGCGCGAAAAATTCTTTGCCGCTTAGTGGCCTATCAACTTCTGGGGACTGATCCGTTTGAATTGGAATGCCTGTGTCGATACGGGTGTGGCGGGGCTCCCTCTCCCGTGGGGAGAGGGTTGGGGTGAGGGCGTAGAATCTGTCGTGAGAGCGTACGCCCTCACCCGCCGCGCTTCGCGCGTCGACCTCTCCCCACGGGAGAGGTGAGGCTGTACCGATGCCGCGCTCTGGCTGCCCATTCTCACCTCATTCTAGCGTCGTCCTCGTACCCGCAATCCGGGCGCGGGGCGCTCCTGCAACACTTCGCGGCGGAAGCGAAACAGCGCCGCCGGGCGCCCGCCGGTCTGGGTCGACATTTCGCCGGTCGGCTCGACCAGCGCGCCGGCCTCCACCAGCCGGCGGAAATTCTGCTTGTGCAAATGACGCCCCGAGATGGCCTCAACGGTCCGTTGCAATTCGGTTAGTGTGAACTCCGGCGGCAGAAGTTCAAACACCACCGGGCGATATTTCAGCTTGGCGCGCAGCCGCGCGATGGCGGTGGCGAGAATCCGGCGGTGGTCGAACCGCATCGGCGAGCCGAGCGCCGGCAGTGTCTTGCGCGCCAGTGCGGCGGGACGCCCGTCGCGGCGGGATTCCTCGATCAGCCCGGCCTCGTAGAGCAGTTCATAGCGGTCGAGCACACGCTCTTCATCCCACTGCGCCCCAACGCTATGAAAATCATGGGTGCCGAAGTAAAGCCGGACGCGGTCGCCGCGCGCCAGCGCGCGGGCGGTATCCGGCTTTTCGGACTGCGCCGCCCAGTCTTCAAGCGCGGGAAGGATCTCCTTCTCGATCATCGCCGGGCGCTGGTCGCGCCAGTCTTCCCACGGAAAGTAGCGGTACCATGGCTTGAAGGTCGCGCCCGCCACCTGCGGCTTCGAGGTGCTGTCTGCGGCGCGGGTCAGCGCGAGATAGCCGACCGAGGCGACATGGGCGTCGGTGTCGCTGCGCTGGGCATGGCGGCCACGGTCGCCGAATGTGTAAAGCTGTTCGACATAGCCAAGGCGCAGGCCGGTCTGCTCCTCCACCCATGAGCGCAGGCCGATCTCCAGCGTGCGATGAGCGACTGCGTCGAACGGCCCGAACGGCAAGCCTTCAAGCTCGTCGCCGTCGCCGCCGGACGCGGTCAGTATCGACGGTTCGTTGCCGTCGATCGACACGATGGCCGCCGTCAGGCCGATCTCGATCGGTGTGAGGACTTTATCGGTCATGATGCAAAAGCCCCGTCATTGCGAGGAGCGCAGCGACGAAGCAATCCAGTCTTTCCGTTGCTAGGGATTGCTTCGCTTCGCTCGCAATGACGGATCTCATTCGAGGTCCACACGGAACGGCCGGCCCTCGATGGTCATGTTGCCCGGACCCATGGCATCGAGCGCGCGGACCATGCGTCCGTCGCGCCCGAGCACCTCGTCCGCCAGCGTGACGATCAGCCGGTTCGGATAGGCGCTCGGCGATGCCGAGCGGATCTGCCGCGCGATGGAGGTTTCATCCCGGTGCGGATTGAGCGCGCAGGCCGCCATGAATGCGCTCGCGGTGGAGCGGCTGATTCCGGCATAGCAGTGAATGACCATCGGCGCGGCGCGATCCCACCTGCGGATGAAAGTCAGCGCCTGTTCGACATGTTCATGCGACGGCGCGACGAAACCCTGTGCAGGCTCGTTGATGTCGTCCATCTGGATGCGCAGATGATTGGCTTCCAGCACCGACGCCGGGCGCACCACCTGCGCGACATTGGCCATCACGGTGAGGATGTGTTGCGCGCCGGTGGCTTCGACGGTGGCGGGCAGGGCGGCAAGCGAGCAGACGTGAATCATGGCGGTCCTTATGTTCCGCACGAGTATATGCCTGCTGTCGCCAAACCGCCATTACAGGATTGGAATTGATACCGCTGATCTCTCGTTCGTCATGCCCGGACTTGTTCCGGGCATCCACGTCTTTCGTTGCACTGCGATCAAGACGTGGATGGCCGGGGATAAACCCGGCCATGACGGTGAACATGAATGCAAGCGGTCAGCCTAGCAGCGCCTTGAATCGCGCGAGAAACTGCTTTTCGGCGCGCCCGGCCGACCATGGCGTCACATAATCTTTTTCGGTCGCCGCGGGCAGTTTCGGATCGCGGCCGAACAGGCGTTTGGCTTCGGCCTGTGCGAAGCCGGCAAGATGCGTCGCTTCGAGATAGGCCGCGCCCATGTCGGCGGCCTTGATCTGCTGCTCGATCTCGGCCGGCAGGGTCGCGGGCAGGCCGAAGCGGATGTGGATCGCCGACAGCAGCCGCTTCTCGACAACCTTGTATGATCCTCCGATCACCGCCTTGAACGGCGAGATCATGTCGCCGATCACGTATTCCGGCGCGTCGTGCAGCATCGCCGCCAGCCGCACGCGATGATCGACGCGCGGGGTATGCTGACGCAACACGGCCTCGACCAGCAGCGTGTGCTGCGCCACCGAGAAGATGTGCGCACCGTGGGTCTGTCCGTTCCAGCGCGCAACCCGTGCAAGGCCGTGCGCGATGTCCTCGATCTCGATGTCGAGCGGCGAGGGATCGAGCAGATCGAGGCGGCGGCCCGACAGCATCCGCTGCCAGGCGCGTCCCGCCTTGGACGGGGATGGTTTCTTCGTGGTCATTTGGACTTTACGCGCACCGGCTTCTTCAGCTTGCTGCACGTCTCGTGGCAATGGCACGCGACGAGATGGTCGTTGACCATGCCGGTGGCCTGCATGAAGGCGTAAACGATGGTCGGTCCGACGAACTTGAACCCGCGTGCGACCAGCTCTTTCGACATTTTCGTCGAGACCGGCGTCGCGGCGGGGACCGAGGCGGTGGTCTTGAAATTGTTGATCTTCGGCTTGCCGTCGACGAAGTCCCACAGGAAGGCGGAAAAACCCGGACCTTCCTCCATGATCTTCAGATACGCCTTAGCGCTGTTGACCGTGCCTTCGATCTTGGCGCGGTTGCGCACGATCCCGGCGTCATTCATCAGCGCGGCGATCTTCTTGTCGCTGTAGCGCACGATCTTCGACGGCTCGAAATCGTCGAACGCCTTTCGGAAGTTGTCGCGCTTGCGCAGGATGGTGATCCACGACAGCCCGGCCTGAAATCCGTCGAGGATAAGTTTCTCGAACAGTGCGCGGTCGTCGTAGTCCGGCACGCCCCATTCGGTGTCGTGATAGGCCATGTAGAGCGGGTCTTCGCCCGGCCATGGGCAGCGCACCAGCCCATCGTCATGCAGGCGCGCGCTTTTCATGCGGAGGCCTGCTTCGGCGCGGCCTTCACGTCATCAGCTGAGACGAGGCAGATCGGGAGCCCGCCTGCGGTCAGCGGCAATCCGGCCTCGAGTGCATCGGCAACGCGGTCGGTGCGCAGCAGCGCGAGGCCCACGCCGTTCGCCGAGGAGCCCATGGTGCCGACGGCCTTGTCGCCCGCGGTCACCGGCAACCCGATTTCCGGCACCGAGCCGCCGAGCCGGACGCGGACCGTGCGCGTGCGCGCGGTGCCGCGATGCTGCATCCGGGAGACGACCTCCTGGCCGACATAGCAGCCCTTGTCGAAATCGACGCCGTGCAGACGGTCCATGTTGGTCTCGTGCGGGAAGGCGTCGCTGTAGATGAAGTCGACCCCGCCGCGCGGAATGCCGCAGGCGATGCGGTGCGCCTCAAAGGCGTCGCTCTCGGTCACGTCCGCGCCGATGGCGGCCGCTGTTTCGTCGACGAGATCGTCAGGCACGAAAACGCGCCAGCCAAGCTGCGGGTCGCGCGGGTCTTCGAACGCGAGGTCGGGCTTCGTTGCCGGTGTGCCGCCCCAGACCGCCATCACGCCGAGCTGCGACGACAGGTTGTCGACGGCGACTTTCTTCCGCAGCTTGTAGAATCCGAGTTTGGTGGCGAAGGTCTGCGCGAGCGCCAGCGGGCAATCGAACACGAAGCCGCCGCCATGGGCTTCCGGCGCTTCGGTGACAAGAAAATCCACGATGATCTTGCCCTGCGGCGTCAGAAGCGCGCCGAACCGGGCCACACCGGGCCGCACCAGTTCCACATTGGTGGTGATCAGTCCGTCGAGGAATGCCCTCGCATCTTCGCCGCTCACTTTGACGACGCCGCGGTCGGGCAGAAACGCTGCTTTCATAAGGTTTTCTCGGATATTCCCGGCGTTCTGTGGGGATATGCACCCCGCTTGGTTGTTACACCGCAACCTAAGGCGCTAAACTGCCGACAACAAGGCCTGCATGGCCTCCATCCAGCCCCGCCACCAGACGAGTTTCGAGCATTGGCCCAGACATTTGATGTGATTCTAAAATCCGGCAGCGTGGTCAATCAGGACGGCGAGGGGGTGCGGGATATCGGCATCTCCGACGGGCGGATCGCGGCGATCGGGTCGCTCGCTGGGGCGAGCGCGGGCGAGGTGATCGACTGTAAGGGCCTGCACATCCTGCCCGGCGTGATGGACACCCAGGTGCATTTCCGCGAGCCGGGCCTCACCCACAAGGAAGACCTTGAAACCGGCTCGCGCAGCGCGGTGCTCGGCGGCGTCACCGCCGTGTTCGAGATGCCGAACACCAATCCGCTGACCGTGACCGAGGAAGCCTTCACCGCGAAGGTGAAGGCCGGGCATCACCGGATGCACTGCGACTTCGCATTCTTCATCGGCGGCACCCGCGAGAACGTCAATCACCTGCCGGATCTCGAGCGCGCGCCGGGCTGCGCGGGCGTGAAAGTGTTTATCGGCTCATCGACCGGCTCGCTGCTGGTGGAGGACGACGACAGCCTGCGCCGCATCTTCAAGGTGATCCGCCGCCGCGCGGCATTTCACGCCGAGGACGAGTACCGCCTCAACGACCGCAAGCATCTGCGCATCGAGGGCGATCCGCGCTCGCATCCGGTGTGGCGCGACGAGGATGCCGCGCTGATCGCGACGCAACGCCTCGTCAAGCTTGCGCGCGAGACCGGCAAGCGCATTCATGTGCTGCACATCTCCACCAAGCAGGAAATCGAATACCTGCGCGATCACAAGGATGTCGCCACCTGCGAGGCGACGCCACATCATCTCACCCTCGCAGGGCCCGAAGCGTATGAACGGCTCGGCACCAAGGCGCAGATGAATCCGCCGGTGCGCGATGCAAGTCACCGCGACGGCATCTGGCGCGGCATCGAGCAGGGCATTGTCGATGTGCTCGGCTCCGACCACGCGCCGCATACGCTGGAAGAAAAGGACAAGGTCTATCCGGCTTCGCCGTCCGGCATGACCGGCGTGCAGACGCTGGTGCCGATCATGCTCGACCATGTCAACGCGGGACGGTTGTCGCTTGCGCGCTTTGTCGATCTCACCAGCGCCGGCCCGGCGCGGCTGTTCAACATCGCGTGCAAGGGCCGCATCGCCGCCGGCTACGACGCCGACTTCACCGTCGTGGACATGAAGCGCGAGGAAACCATCACCGACAAGTGGATCGCCTCGCGCGCGGGCTGGACGCCCTATGATGGGGTGAAGGTGAAGGGCTGGCCGGTCGGCACCTTCGTGCGCGGCAAGCGCGTGATGTGGCAGGGCGAGGTCGCAACCCCGTCGACCGGCGAGACGGTGCGGTTTCTGGAAACGCTGAAGCCGTGATCTGAAGAGCTACCGAACAACGCCCCGGCAGCGATGCCGGGGTTTTTGTTTTCGCGAAATCCATCAATCAGGATCGCAAAGGGCCTCATTCGACCTCGTCGGTACAAACCTTCATCCGACGCGCGCGTGAAGTGCGTGCCCAGCACCATGATCATCGGCGTGGCCTGCGGAAAATCGTAGATCATCTCGTAGCCGACGCGAATCTTGATTCCAGTCACGTGTTTCCAATCATGTGTGTGAAGGTCATCCCGGCATCGAT
The DNA here is from genome assembly GCF_058794875.1 of Afipia sp. GW823-FHT06G09. Lineage (NCBI taxonomy): Bacteria > Pseudomonadati > Pseudomonadota > Alphaproteobacteria > Hyphomicrobiales > Nitrobacteraceae > Afipia > Afipia sp. GW823-FHT06G09. The sequence goes on along the minus strand of NZ_JBXAHF010000003.1, from coordinate 184,881 downwards.
GCCGGGCCTGGTGTTTTGACGTGTTAAACCAGTGCGATCACCGGCTCCTGCAACGACGTCACCGGAATATTGACTTGGCAAACGAGACCGGCCGGATTGAAGATCAGCCGTGCTTCGCCCTGAAGCTGACCGGGCAGCGCCTGCTCGATGAACGGCTGCCGAAATTCTTCTGCTTCGGTTCGGTCACCGCCGGCCCGCCGCTTTCCTTCCATTCGAGGGCGAAGCGTTCCGCCTCGGCATCGACCGACCATCTGATCGAGACGCGGCCGCCCGGCACCGGCGCGGCCAGACGGTCTGAAGTTTCGCGGCGACAACATGGGCATGAGCTTCGACACCTGCCTGAATGAGCAGTTGCCGAAGCTGGTCGTTTTCGTCCTCGACGTCGCGCAGCGGGGCGAGATGCCGCTCAGTGCTCATGAATTATCCCGTGTTTCGGCCGCGCCTTATGATTTGCGCTTTGCCACAGGCGGCGGGGGCGGATTCAGTTCCGCGATCTTGAGCAAGGCGTCGGCATGGGTGGCATGGGGACCGGTGACGAACGTCCCGCTCATCTTGGTGGTGTACCATCCCGAAACGACGCCAAGCCGAAGCGCCTCTTCCGGTTTGACGTGCCGCGACGACAGCTCTTTCGTTGTCATATCAAGCATGCATAGTCCTCCCGTTCCCGCCGAACGTCTCAATGAAGTTTCAGGATCAATCGTTCGCGGAAAACAATCGAGGTGGAAAACGTAGTCAGCTTTCGCTGTCGACCCGCGCGAAATCCTTGAGGACCGAGGCGACCAGATCGCGGTGGTGCGTATCGTGCACACCCAGCGTTGCGTAATAGAGATTCAGAATATAACGCGCCTTCGCCGCCGCTTCGGGCCACGATGTTGCATCCGTGTCGAGCAACTCCGTCTCGATCTGAAGCTGCCGCTCGCGCAGGACGGCTGCGTGGCTCTCGGCGTCGGCGAGAATGCGCCGCAGTCCCGTCGCCTTCTGCGCTGCCATACCGCGCCGGGAATCGAGATCGACGGGATCGTCAGACATTTGGCGCCACCGCGTCCCGATGCTGCGCGTCGGCAAGATCGACCGAACCGATGGCGATCATTTCCATCGAGTGATGATGCGGCGGTGCGCCCGGCACCATGATCATGGTGGCGACGCGCCGAAAGCTCGGAAAGGAGAGGCCTTCGATCATTTCTTCGTCGGCCACGATCTCGTAAGCGCCGGCCGGAAGCAGGCGTTCAATGCCCTTGATGCGCGCCGGATGTTTGAAGGTGACCGTCTCCCGCCGCGTTCTCGTGATCATGAGAAGCGCTCTGCGGCAACCTGATGGTTTGGCATGGGTTGACTGTGCGCCTTTCCGGCGCGGATAGCTATCGATTTATTGCCCGCAAATCGCGCCAGTTCGTATGAATAAGGCAGAAGTGACGTTGTCACCGGCGGATGATCGTCACGCTGAGTCAACGAAGTTTATCGACGTCGAAGGCCGGCTGATTGCCTTTTTCATCTTATTTCAACAATCATTGAAATATCTCTTGCGCCTGCGATAATATTTCAATAATCATTGAAATATGAACAAGCCGGATATCCTCGCGGCGCTGGCCGCCCTTTCGCAGGAAAACAGGCTGGATGCCTATCGCCTGCTGGTGCAGGCGGGGCCCGATGGAATGCCCGCGGGCGAGATTGCCGCGGATCTCGGCCTGTCTCCCAATGCGCTCACGTTCCATCTCGACCGGTTGCGCGAAGCAGGCCTTGTCACGGTTCGCCGCGACGGCCGTTCGATGATCTACGCGGCGCAATTCGACACTATGAACGGCCTGATCGGATATCTCACCGAAAACTGCTGCGGTGGCGCTGTCGAATGCGCGCCCGCTGTCGCCTGCAAGCCCGTGCGCAAGCGCACCAGGGTATCTGCTTAAAAGAAGGAGCGATCCCATGAAACGTCTGCATGTTCACGTCGCCGTCAACGACCTCAATCAATCGATCGGGTTCTATTCGGCATTGTTCGCCGCGCAGCCTTCGGTCGTGAAATCCGATTATGCGAAGTGGATGCTGGATGATCCGCGCGTCAATTTCGCGATTTCGGCGCGGGGCAGGGAAGCCGGCCTCGATCATCTCGGCATTCAGGTGGAAGACGCAGCCGAGCTGCAGGAGGTTTACGCACGGCTTCGCGTTGCCGGTGGCGAGATTATCGAGCAGGGCGAAACTGCCTGCTGTTACGCGAAGTCGGAAAAATCGTGGATCGGTGATCCGGCCGGCATCTCATGGGAAACTTTCCTCACCAAGGGGGAAAGCACCAATTACGGCGACGGAACAGGCGAGAACGAGGCGCGTATCGCGCATGAGAAGAAATCGGCGTGTTGTGCGCCGGAGATGAAGCCTGCTGCGGCTTCGGCCTGTTGCTAGAGGCGGCCATGTCTGACCATATCTACAACGTCCTATTCCTTTGCACCGGCAATTCCGCGCGCTCGGTGATCGGCGAGGCGATCCTCAACAAGATCGGCGCGGGCAAGTTCCGCGCCTACAGCGCCGGAAGCCAGCCCAAGGGTCAGGTTCATCCGGAGACCATCAAGCTGCTGGAAAGTCTCGGTTACGATACGTCCGGCTTTCGGTCGAAGTCATGGGCTGAGTTTGCCCGTCCCAGCGCGCCCTTGTTCGATTTCGTATTCACCGTCTGCGATAGCGCGGCGGCGGAGTCATGTCCGATCTGGCCGGGGCGGCCGATGACGGCGCATTGGGGCATTCCCGATCCGGCGGAAGCGACGGGCACGCCCGCCGAGATCGCGATGGCCTTCAAGGAGGCCTACCGGCTGCTCAATCAGCGCATCGCAATTTTCGTTGCTCTTCCAATTCGCTCTCTCGACGAACTCGCTCTCCGCAACAAACTGAAGGACATCGGCGAGATGGACGGCGCAACGAAAGCGCCCGAACGGTCCTGATGCCTTCACTCGCACAACGCGCCTTTGTGGAATGGCTCGGCACGGCGTTTCTGCTCGCGGCGGTCGTCGGTTCTGGAATCATGGCGGAGAAGCTCGCAGGCGGAAACGGCGCCGTTGCGCTCCTGTGCAACACCTTGCCCACCGGCGCGATCCTTGTCGTTCTGATCCTGATCTTCGGCCCGGTCTCGGGCGCGCATTTCAATCCCGCCGTGTCGATCGCCTTCGCCATGCGCGGCGAACTGCCGTGGAAGACCGCCGCGCTTTACATCGCGATGCAGGTGATTGGCGGGATCGCAGGCGTGTGGGCGGCGCACCTGATGTTTGAACTGCCGCTCTGGCAGTTTTCGGCCACGGTGCGTTCAGGCGGCGGGCAATTGTTCGCCGAGGGTATCGCCACGTTCGGATTGCTGCTGACGATTCTGGGATGCGTGGCGCGTGCGCCGTCGGCGGTGCCTTACGCAGTCGGGCTCTACATCACCTCGGCCTACTGGTTCACGGCTTCGACGTCGTTTGCCAATCCAGCGGTGACAGTTGCGCGTTCGCTGTCGGATACATTCGCCGGAATCGCACCGGCAGGCGTGCTGGCCTTCATCGCCGCTCAGCTTGTCGGCATGCTTGCCGCCGTCGTAGTGAGCGGCTGGCTGTGGAGGCGAACCACAAAGCCAGCGTAGCCCGGATGGAGCATGGCAATTTCCCACCGTCATGCCGGGATGCGCCCCTTGGCGCAGGCCCGGAATCCATGACTGCGAAAATCACCTGAGTGGCCGTGGATTCCGGGCTCGCACGAAGACGCGCGCCCCGGAATGACGGCGGACTCTCGAAACATTTCGTGATGGGGATACGTATCCCCGCCCTCCAAACCTCTCTTATGTTCGGCATGTCCCGCCCCGTTGATGAGGGGCGTTTCGCGATCGTCACGATACGCGGGGCGGGATGCGGTGGCGCGGCAGCGTCAGGCGCGAACGAGGTTGGCAGGGCGCGTTCCTTGTACAAAGGGCGTGTGAGTCATCCGAGCCAGCGCTGACGAACCACGCTGTGCGCAAGAGTTTAACGTGGCGACACGTTATACGTCCGCGCGTCCGCGCCGGCCCAAGTCGTGTGGTCCTGCGAAATCCGGTCTGCTCTTTTCACCTCCGACCGGAGGAGAAAAGTACCGCGGAGACGACGGCGTCAGCCTGCGGGCGTTGCCGGGGAGAGCACGAAACAAGCCGGAGCCCCACCGCGTGCGGAACGCCGGATGCAAACGGCGTGACCGTGGCGACTACGCTCGTGTGCTTTTCACTTTTGCACACGGGGCTGCGGATGCGCTCGCGCATCCGGCGTTCCGCGCGCCCTCATCGGGTGCAAGGCGCATGAGAAGATCGGGCGCCCCCGCGCCGTCATAACAACAGGGGCGATGACGCGCGTGGTTTGTGCGGGCTGTTTGAAAATTGAATCAGGAGCGACGATGGCGCGCGGCTTACTGCTTGAACTCGACCACCGAGAATTCGCCGCTGCGGATGCGGCCAGCGAGACCTTCGACGAACTTCGCCACGGCGTCCTCGCCATAGGTGCTGACCAGTTCGGCGAATGCGGCGAACAGGCTGGCCTGCGCCAGGCAATCGCCGTCGACACCGTCGTGACGCGCTTCCGCCCATGCCTCGTTGAGGTAATTCAGCGCCGCCCGCTTCTGATCCTGATCCGGCGAAAATCCGTGAGCGGGCGTCCATGGGTAAGGATGCGACATGAAATCAATTTGCCTGTGGAACGCGTCCGGGCGGACTGCACGTTGAAACTGCACAGAGCATTAGCATGCAGGACGGAGCCCGCGAGCCGGTTCTTTAGGAAAGGTTAACGGCGCGAATTCAAGTTATCGCGTTATTTCCGGCATTCCCCTTCGAGCTGCGGCAGACTGTCCACCGGAAATTTAGTTGGCGTAACGCGCCGTCAGGTCCCGGGAGATTTTCGAGCCTTCTTCGAGGTAGCGGCGGATGGCGACATTCGCGGCGGGGGTGCAGGAACGGTAGGTCTGCTGGAACCCGTTATAGCCGCGGTTGAAGCTTGCGATCATCCGGCTGCGGCGGTCGCCTGAAGGTGTCTCGGCATCGACCAGCGCCTGCATTTCGGCGCGCCATTTCTGGCCTTCATTGGTGCCGCAGATCCCCCGCAGGTAATGCAGGGTGCCGAGGATTTCGGCCAGCCGCTGGAGATCGCCGTCGAACGGCGCAGCCGCGTCCTGGGCCCGGACCGGAACCGGCCCGGCCAGTGCCGCCATCAGGAAAACTGCGAAAATCCGCTTCAGCATGAGGGCCGCATATGCCCGTTCAACGGGCCGGAAGCAAGGCAGAGCTAAAGCCCCATCATGGCCGCCGCCGCCCGGATCGTGTCGTTCAGCCCATGGGTGACCGGCAGGCCGTCCACGGCACTCTGGGGCGAGAGCCAGCGGGCGTCGTCCAGTTCGTCGTTGAGCGCGACGTCATTGGCGACCCAGCGGGCGGCGAACGGCAGGATGACGAAATGGCCATGGCCGCCGGTGCGGGGCGGCAGCGCCTCGCGGTAGCCGACAAGGCCCACGATCTCGATCTCGAGGCCGGTTTCCTCCCGGACCTCCCGGGCCAGCGCCTCATGCAGGCTTTCACCGAATTCGACCCGGCCGCCGGGAAAGGTGTAGACGCCCTTGGCCGGTTCGCGGGCGCGGCGGACCAGCAGGATCTTGCCGTCGCGAAAAATGCCGGCGCTAACCGCGAGCCGGGGGCCGGTATGGGAAAAGCCGGTCATGGTCAGCGGTTCATGATCTGGTCGATGTCGTCGGCATCGCTGCTGCTGCTGCCGTTGATCATGGAGCCTGCCAGGGTGACGAGCGGCTTGACCCAGCCCGCGGCCTGTTCGGCCAGGATGGTGCGGGTTTCGGTATGTCGCACCTGGCGCATGGCGTCTCCAACCGTGGTCAGGATCGAGGTCATGGTGGAGGTGATGTTGTCGAATTCGGCACGGACCGCGGGATCGCTGGAATCATAGGCGCTGATGGCAAGGTCGCGGGCCTTGAAGTTGGAGGCCGCGAAATGCTCGCGATAGCTCATCGGCTGCCAGCCGAGGAAGTCCTCGAAGCACTCGGGAATATCGGGGATCATTTCGAGCAGCATGATCGCTTCGTTGAAATGATTCAGGTAATCGGTGGCAAGGCCTGTGCGGGGATTGATGTTGGCGTCGCGCAGCAGCTGGGCGCGGGCGGCCATGTCATCGGCCAACTGGGCGTCTGAAGGGCCGCACTCGTCGTCAGCGGGGGACATGGCGTGGAGGGCGGAATGCGACATCGTGCTGGATGTTTGGGCACCGCAGGTTAAAGGTGGCTGAACAAGTTTCGCTTATATGTCATTTTCCACCGCCACGGCTTCATTTCCGAGTCTTTTTATGTGCGGGCGATACCTGATTACATCATCTCCCGAGGCGCTGCGCCGGCTGTTCGGCTACCGCGAACAGCCGAATTTTCCACCCCGGTATAACGTTGCTCCGACCCAGCCGGTGCCGGTGGTGATCCTTGAAAACGGCGTCCGCCAGTTCCGGCTGATGCGGTGGGGCTTTCTGCCGTCATGGGCCAAGGACCCGCGCACGTTCGCCCTCGTCATCAATGCGCGCGCCGAAACCGTTCTCGAAAAGCCCTCGTTCCGCAACGCCATCCGGCTGCGGCGGTGCATACTTCCGGCGGATGGATACTACGAGTGGAAAACGTCGCCTACGCGCAAGCAGCCGCATCTTATCCGCCGGCGCGACGGCGAACCGATCGGTTTTGCCGGAGTTGCGGAAACCTGGATGGGACCGAACGGCGAGGAAGTCGACACTGTGGCCATCGTCACGGCGGCGGCGACCCCGGAGATGGCGGTGCTGCACGATCGCGTCCCGGTGTCGATTGATCCGCGGGATTTCGATCGCTGGCTTGGAGGCGATGAACTCGATCTCGAGCCCGCGCTGGAGTTGCTGGTCGCGCCGCGGGCCGGGACGTTCGTCTGGCACGAGGTCTCACCCGCGGTGAACCGCGTCGCCAATGACAGCCCGGACCTGATCCTGCCGTGCAGCGACGAGGACATTGCCATCGCCGAGGCCGCGGCCCGCAAGCAACCCAAGGAATCGCAAAGAAAGCTCAAGATCTCCGCACCCGAAGAAGATAACGGGCAGGGCTCCTTGTTCTAGAGGCTCGCTGTTCTAGGGCTGTTTCGCGGCTGTCACGTCTGGGAAAATGTTCAGGGCCGCGTATTGCAGCAGCATGATCGTCTTGGCGTCGACGATGCGGCCATCCGCGATCATGGCGAGTGCCTGGGCGATCGGCAATTCCAGCGTCTCGATGTCTTCGCCTTCGTGGGCAAGGCCGCCGCCGTTTCCGACCTTCATGTCGGACCGATACTCGGCGATGAAGAAGTGAAGTTTTTCAGTGACCGCGCCCGGACTTGTGAAGGCCTCGAAGATCTTCCGGATCGGGCCAAGACGATAGCCGATTTCCTCCTCCGCTTCGGACCGGATGCGCGCTTCAGGCTCGGCATTGTCGAGCGAACCGGCCGGTGCTTCGACCAGCAGGCCGTCATATCCATTGGCATAGGTGGGATAGCGGAACTGACGGATCAGGATCACGGTTTGCTGCGCCAGATTGTAGGGAAGGATCGTCACTCCGTCGCCGCGATCGAAGGTTTCCCGGTGCTGTGTCTGCCATTCGCCGCTGGAGCGCCGCCAGTCGAAGGTCGTTGATCGCAACTTGTACTTGTTGTCTGAGAGCAGGCGGATGTCCTTGATGCGAATGCGGTCGCTCACGCTCATACAGTTGCCCTTAATTCTTGTCGAAAATCGTGATCACGGCGTCATCGGGCGGCCATCAAGCCACTTTGCGTAGATGACACGCTCCTGCTCTTCATAGTCGAGCGTTTCGTAGAACGCCTGGACGCGTGTGTTGTCTGCACGGACCAGCAACTGGAGTTTCTCGATCCCGCGATCGCGGAGCCAGTCCTCGGCTGCCGTCATGATCGCGCGGCCGTATCCTTTTTCGCGTTGATCAGGGTCCACAGCGACATAATAAACCCAGCCGCGATGCCCGTCGTGCCCGACCATCACAGTGGCGGCGATAGTGTTTCCGTCGCGGCCGACAAGAACGTCCGAATTGGGTTTCTTGCGCGCGCGGTCGAGATCGGCTTGGGGTTCGTTCCACGGCCGCGTCAGTTCGCACCGCTCCCACAACGCGACAATCGCAGGGATATCTGCGTCCTCTGCGGGGGTGACCGCGAAGCTGCTCTTTGGCGCGGCCGATGATTCCGTCACAGCACCTTGCCGGGGTTCATGATGTTCAATGGATCGAGCAGATGTTTGATCGACCGCATGATGTCGAGCGCAACGGGATCTTTGACATGCGGCAGCTCATCGCGCTTCAGCACACCGATGCCATGCTCGGCGGAAATCGATCCGCCGTGCTTTGCAACGACCGCATGCACCGCATCGTTCATGTCGTGCCAGCGCGCGAGATATTCCGCCATGTCGGCCCCAATCGGCTGGCTCACATTGTAATGGATATTGCCGTCGCCAAGATGACCGAACGCAAACGGGCGGGCGCCGGGAATGAGTTGGGTCACGGCGGCGTCGGCTTCGCGCAGAAATTCCGGCACGGCGGCGACGGGGACGGAGATGTCGTGCTTGATCGAGCCGCCTTCGGGCTTCTGCGCCGGCGAAATGACCTCGCGCAGTTTCCAGAACGCGTTGCGCTGATCCAAGTTCGCGGCGATCACCGCGTCGTTGACGATGCCGTCCTCCATGCCCTTGCCGAGGATCGCCTCGATGGTGTCGCGGGCGTCGTCGCGCGGCGAGGAGATTTCCATCAGTACGTACCATGGGTGACGGCCGGACAGCGGCGCGCGGATCGAAGGGCCGTGCTTGACCACGAAGTCGATGGCGATCTGCGGGATCAGTTCGAAGCTGGTCAGGCTTCCGGCGGCGATGCTGCGGGATATGTCGAGCAGCGTGAGCGCATCTTCCGGCGAGACAATGGCAGCGAACGCGGTCTCGACGGAACGCGGCTTCGGAAACATCTTCAGCGTCGCAGCGGTGATAATGCCGAGCGTGCCCTCTGCACCAATGAAGAGATCACGCAGATCGTAGCCCGTGTTGTCTTTCTTCAGGCTCGACAGGCCATGCATGATGCGCCCGTCCGCGAGAACGACTTCGAGCCCGAGCACGAGATCGCGGGCGACGCCGTAAGCCAGCGCGGCGATGCCACCGGCGTTGGTGGAAAGGTTGCCGCCGATGGTGCAGCTTCCTTCCGCGCCGAGCGAGAGCGGAAACAGCCGGTCGGCATCGGTCGCGCGCTGCTGTGCATTCGCGAGGATCACGCCAGCCTCGACGGTCATCGCGTTGGATTGCGTATCGACGGCGCGGATCTTGTCTAGACGCCGCGTCGAGACCACCACTTCGCCATTGTGCGGCGTCTGGCCGCCGACGAGGCCGGTGTTGCCGCCCTGCGGCACCAGTGCCGTTCTGGTTTCGGTGGCGAGCTTGCAGATCGCAGAGACTTCCGCGGTCGAGCCCGGCCGCAGAACCAGCGGCGAATGTCCCTGAAACAGGCCGCGCTCTTCCGTGAGATACGGAGCGGCGTCGTGCGGATCGGTCACCGCGTATTTTTCGCCGACGATCGCGGCAAAGCGCGCCAGCAATTCGGGCGACAGAACGGTGGGCGGTGGCTGCACGATATTCATCTTTGTTCTTCTTTGTTGTTCTTCCCAATCAGCTTCGCGGAACGGCCGCGCGCTGCAGGCGATCGTTGATGGCTTCGCCGAGACCCTCATTCGGAATCGCCATCACCGCGATGGCGCGGGAGCCGCGCGCGTCGAGTTCGCGAAGATAACTGAAAAGATTCGCGGCAGCTTCCACCAGATCGCCGGCTTCCGACAAATTCATGACGCTGGCCCGCTCAGAGCCGGGGATTGCGCTGGGCCCGAATGCCAGCAGTGCTTCTCCAGCTTCCAGCCGGTGCGCATCGAGCCGGACCGGGGTGCGAGGGGCATAGTGCGAGGCCAGCATGCCCGGCGCCAGCGGAAGGGCTTCGGCAACTCCGTTGTCCTCCGGCATCCGGGCAAGTTTCTCGCCCAGCACGCGCTCGATGTCCTCGCGGGGAAGCCCGCCCGGCCGAAGCAGCAGCGGCGTCTCAAAACAGCCGACAATGGTGGATTCGACGCCGACCAACACCGGTCCACCGTCGATAATGAGATCGATACGGCCGGAAAGATCGCCCAAGACGTGTTCTGCCGTAGTCGGCGAGACATGCCCCGAGATATTGGCTGACGGCGCGACAATAGGCTTGCCGAAAGCCTGTAAAATTTCATGCGCCACCGGATGTGCCGGAACGCGAACGGCAACCGTCTCGAGTCCGGCGGTGGCAAGATCGGACACCGGGCATCCCGGAGCTTTCGGCAGCACCAGCGTCAGCGGTCCCGGCCAGAACGCCTCTGCAAGGCGTAGACTCCTGTTATCGAAACGCGCGATCCGCTTTGCGGCTTGCAGATCGTTGACATGGGCGATGAGCGGATTGAACGACGGGCGTCCCTTCGCCTCGTAAAGCCGGGCCACAGCGCGGGCATTGGTGGCGTCCGCGCCTAGCCCATAGACCGTCTCGGTCGGAAACGCGACAAGTCCGCCGCCTTCGAGGCAGCGTGCAGCGGTATCCGCTGCACCGGCGGCGGGGACAATTGCCGTGTTCAAACCAAGTTTCATCACAAGAGCCGCGCCATCGTGGCGTTTTTTGAGGGATTTGATCCTTATACAGCTTCTTGCGGTTCGCGAGAGCCGACGCTATACCGGCGCCCATGTCGGAGTGTGGCTCAGCCCGGTAGAGCACTGCGTTCGGGACGCAGGGGTCGCAGGTTCAAATCCTGCCACTCCGACCATAACTCCCTGAAAATAAAACATATTTTCCGTGTTTGGGCCGCCAAATTCTCGGGCGGCGACTGACGCTGCTATCAGCGTCCGCCGACCTTGGTCCAATTTTCGCCGCCGCAAATCGCGCCGAGGCAGCCTTCGACACGGAGCGTGTTGGGGCCCATCCAGGCGATCTTGCTGTCATACACCCCGCCGTCGTCGGCGTTGTAGATGCGGCCAGCCCAGCGGCCGGGGCCGGAAGGATTCATTCCGATAAACAACTGGACACCGATCATCGGCCGGGTGGCGAGGGAGGCGTTCGGGTTTTTCGAGTCGGTCTGCGGCCGGCCTGTGGCGGGATCAATTGCCTCGCGCAGCCAGACGACCTTTCCACAGAGGGAGCTTCCACATTGGGAGACCTGAATTCGGGCGTCACCCTTCTCGGTCAGCCAGGTGCCGGTGGGCGATCCTTCGTCGTTTGCCTGCGCTGCGTTCCAGCCGCTCAATAAAAAGACCAGCGCCAAAATCAAATTCAATTTCGAATTCATGACCAACCTGTACTGCTCCGAAGCCCCCGGCGCCCGGACGAACCTATACAGGCCGATCCGTTATTCAAGCCGAGGGACCGGTCTGGTCTGCGTGTTTTTAGCGATTGTCACATCACGGACACCATCCGTGTGATTCCGACAGAGGCGACGCTATGTTTCTGCTTGCGTGTGATCGCTCCGCGGCGGCATGGCATGAGGCGGCTGGGGCGAACTGTCGTCATTGATGCGTCCGGGGCTGCGTAAATCGCGCCTCGGATATTGCTTTCATGACGTTATTCAGGCCCTTATACACAAGGTGATTCAGCCTTTATTGATTGCTGCCAGCCGGCCGAGGGCATGCACGAACTTATTCGCGATATTACCTTTTCGATCCTGTTTGCCTGGGTGCTGGGGCTTGGCGCGCATTTTTTCCGCCAGCCCCTGATTCTTGCCTATCTGGTCGCCGGTTTCGTGATCGGTCCCTACGGCGTGGGCTGGGTCAAATCGCAGGAATCGATCAGCACGATCTCCGAACTCGGCCTGATCTTCATGCTGTTCATGATCGGGCTGGAAATCGACCTGAAGAAGATCATCCGGGCCGGCCGTGTCATCCTGTTCGCTGCCGGCGGACAACTGGTCGGCGCCTGTCTGCTTGGGGCGGCATTCTTCGTCGCCATCGGCATGTCGCTGGGGGGCGGCAAGTTCGACGCGCTTTATCTGACGGTGGCCTGTGCGCTGTCGAGCACCGTCATCATCGTCAAGGTGCTCTATGAGAAACGCGAACTCGATACGCTGCCGGGGCGGATCACGCTCGGCGTCCTGGTCCTACAGGACATTTTTGCGATTCTGTTTCTCGCAGTGCAGCCCAGCCTTGGCGACCTGCAGATCAGCATCGTTCTGATGTCGATCGGCCGGGTCGGATTGCTGGTTGCGACGGCGATGGTTCTCAGCCGGTTCGTCCTGCCGAAGATTTTTCACCAGATCGCGCGCAGCCCGGAACTCGTCATGCTTGGCGCGCTGGCATGGTGTTTTCTGATCGGCGAAGTCGCCGAGCGCCTTCATCTGTCGCGCGAGATGGGATCGCTGGTGGCCGGTGTGTCGCTCTCGACCTTCCCTTACGCGCTCGACGTCACGGCGAAAGTTACCACGCTGCGGGACTTCTTCATCACGCTGTTCTTTGTGGCGCTCGGGATGACGATTCCCATTCCGAATTCATCGACCATCTCGCTGGCGCTGATCATCGCGGTATTCACGGTGGTGAGTCGTATCGTCACGACGTTCCTGCCGCTTTACTTCATGAAGCAGGGACTGCGCGCCAGCTTGCTGCCCGCGCTTAACCTTGCGCAGATCAGCGAATTCTCGCTCGTGGTGATTCAGACCGGAATCGTGGCGGGGCATATCACAGCAGAGACATCCAGCGCGGCGTCGTTCGCATTCGTGATCCTTGCGGTTCTCTCAACCTTTGTGATCATGCGCAGCGACCCGATCACCCGATGGGCCATCGGTGCGCTCAAGCGCATCGGATTTCGCGATCTCGATCAGACCCAGAACGCCGACGGCGAACACGCAGGAGGCCACGGCGCGGCGCGGCGCATTGTCATTCTTGGCTTCTTTCGTGCGGCGAGCGCGCTGGTCAGCGAGATCGAGCGCCAGAACAAGTCTCTGCTCGACCAGATCAGTGTGGTGGACTTCAATCCGAATGTGTTTCGCACGCTGACTGCGCGCGGCATTCACGTCATTTATGGCGACATCAGCAACATCGACACCCTGCTGCATGCCGGGGTCGGCAAGGCCGAGATCATTATTCTCAGCGTGCCGGATTCCCTGCTGAAGGGCGCCAACAACGAGAAGCTGGTCCGCCATGTGCGGTCGATGAATCCGGACGCAAAGATCATCTCGACCGCCGACCTGCTGGCCGATGTGCCGGATATTTATGCCGCCGGTGCGGACTATGTGACCGTGACCCGTATCACCGATGCCGCGGAACTCTACAAGGTGATCGACGCCGCCGATCAAGGCCTCCTCGAAGAGAAGCGCGCCGAGATGGACGGCCTTTTAAGCGAGCGGCGCGAAGTTCTGCCCTGAGGCGCCGTTCGACGGACGCATTCCGCCATGCGGAAGCTTTCCTCGTTTAAAACTGCGAAATTCGCTCCCTGTGTGAGAAATGGGGCCCTTGCCCGGAGTTGGCAGGGACATATCTGTCGTTTCAGGCAGCCAAGGGCCGGTGGATGACGGCTATGTGGACGGGACTGTTGCGCGGGCCCGCGCCCTGCGCCATACGATCTGCACCCTTTTTCGAGAGCAAGAGCGCGTTATGGCCCATCCTATTCCGGAAGTTTTGAAGGCGTTCGCCGCCGGTGAAATCGTCGTGGTGACCGACGACGATGACCGTGAAGGCGAGGGCGACCTGATCGTCGCCGCCACGCTTTGCACGGCGGAGAAGATGGCCTTCATCATCCGCCACACCTCGGGCATCGTCTGCGCCCCGATCACCGCTGACAATGCGCGTCGCCTTCGCCTCGATCCGATGGTCGCGCATAACGACTCCAATCACACGACCGCCTTCACGGTCTCGATCGACTACAAGCCCGGCATGACCACCGGCATTTCGGCCGAAGAACGCACCGTGTGCTGCCGGGCCCTCGCCAATCCCAATGCGGGCGCCAGCGACTTCGCGCGCCCTGGCCACATCTTCCCGCTGATCGCGCGCGATGGCGGTGTCCTGCTGCGCTCCGGTCATACCGAAGCGGCGGTCGATCTTTGCAAGCTGTGCGATCTGCCGCCGGTCGGTGTCATCAGCGAGCTGATGAATGACGACGGCACGGTGATGAAGGGCGAGCAGGTCGTGCAGTTCGCGGCAAAGCACAACCTCAAGCATGTCACCATCGCTGACATGATCTCGTACCGGCAGGCGCGTGAGAAGCTGATCGAGCGGGTCTCGACCTTCACCGTCGACAGCCCGATCGGGCAGTTGGACGGCTATGCCTATCGTTCGCCGTTCGATCCGATCCATCATGTCGCCTTCGTCTACAAGGGCGTTGGCAACGGTCGGAATGTGCTGACGCGCTTTCACAAGCCGAACATCACCAAGGATATATTCTTTGGATCGGGCCGGATTCACGCCGCGCTCGAGCACTTCAAGAAGAACGGCAGCGGCGTGCTGGTCTATCTGCGCGATGGCGCTGCGGGTGTGCCCGTTGCTCCGATTGCCGAAGACAGTTCGGCGGAAGCAGACCGTCATCGGCAATGGCGTGAGGTCGGTGTCGGCGCGCAGATTTTGCGCGATCTCGGCGTGACATCGATCCGGCATCTCACGTCATCGGCTCACGATTACAAAGGCCTCTCCGGCTTCGGCATCGAAATCATCGCCAATGAGCCGTTTGAAGGCTAGATGCGCATCATGCCTGGGAACAGGTTTTGAGCTTGCAACCTGACGCCGACGATTTATCGTGATTTCACAGCAGCAGACTGAAGCTGAAAGGATTTTGTCATGAGTGCCCGCCCGCAGACCAAGGACAAGCCAGCCAAGGCGACATTCCAGTGGGACGATCCGTTCCTGCTCGACGAGCAGTTGACCGAGGACGAGCGGATGATCCGCGACACGGCGCGCGCTTACGCCCAGGACAAGCTGCTGCCGCGCGTCACGCAGGCGTATGCCGAAGAGAAGACCGATCGCGAAATCTTCAACGAGATGGGTGAGCTCGGCCTGATCGGCGTGACGCTGCCGGAAGAGTATGGCTGCGCCAACGCCAGCTACGTCGCCTACGGCTTGATCGCACGCGAGATCGAGCGCGTCGATTCCGGCTATCGGTCGATGAACAGCGTGCAGTCGTCGCTGGTGATGTATCCTATCTATGCTTACGGCGACGAGACCCAACGCAAGAAGTATCTGCCCAAGCTTGCCACCGGCGAGTGGGTCGGCTGCTTCGGCCTCACCGAGCCCGATGCCGGTTCCGATCCCGACGGCATGAAGACCCGCGCCGAGAAGGTGGCGGACGGCTATCGCCTCACCGGTTCGAAGATGTGGATTTCCAACGCGCCGATCGCCGATGTGTTCGTGGTCTGGGCGAAGTCCGCCGCGCATGACAACAAGGTCCGCGGCTTCATTCTCGAGAAGGGCATGAAGGGCCTGTCCGCGCCGAAGGTCGGCGGCAAGCTGTCGCTGCGCGCCTCGATCACCGGTGAGATCGTGATGGACGGCGTCGTGGTTCCGGAAAGCGCGCTGCTGCCGAACGTCTCAGGCCTCGCAGGCCCGTTCGGCTGTCTCAACCGCGCCCGTTACGGCATTTCGTGGGGCGCGATGGGTGCCGCCGAAGATTGCTTCCAGCGTGCGCGGCAGTACACGCTCGACCGCAAGCAGTTCGGCCGGCCGCTGGCGGCGACGCAGCTCGTGCAGAAGAAGCTCGCCGACATGGAAACCGAGATCGCGCTCGGCCTGCAGGGCTCGCTGCGGGTCGGCCGCCTGATGGACGAGGGCAAGATGGCGCCCGAGATGATCTCGATCATGAAGCGCAACAACTGCGGCAAGGCGCTCGACATCGCCCGCGTGGCCCGCGACATGCACGGCGGCAACGGCATTTCGAGCGAATATCACGTGATGCGCCACGCGCAGAACCTCGAGACCGTCAACACCTACGAGGGCACCCACGACATCCACGCCCTCATCCTCGGACGCGCCATCACCGGCATTCAGGCGTTTTCGTAACAACGCCTGATCGCGTGAGGGATGAATTTGAGCGATAACGAAGATATTCCGTTCAACCGGGATTTTCCTCTCGCGCCCGGCGTCGTGGACGAAGTCGTTCCCGGTGTGCGGCGGGTGTTGTGCAACAATCCCAGCCCGTTCACGTTCACCGGAACGGTGAGCTACATCGTCGGCAGGGGCAACGTCGCCATCATCGATCCGGGTCCCGCTGACGAAGCCCACATACAGGCGCTGCTTGATGCGGTGCGCGGCGAGACCGTGACCCATATTTTTCTCACCCACACCCACAAGGACCATTCGCCGGGCACGCCGCGTCTCAAGGCCGCGACGGGTGCGACGGTTTATGCTGAGGGGCCGCATCGCGCCTCGCGTCCGCGTCACGGCAGCGAGCTTGCGCCGACGGAATCCGGCGCGGACTACGGCTTCCGTCCGGACGTGATCCTGAAGGACGGTGAGATCGTCACCGGGGACGGCTGGCAGCTTGAGGCCCTCGCGACGCCGGGACACACCGCCAACCACATGGCTTTCGCATGGACCGAGCGCAAGCTGATGTTCGTGGGTGATCATGTCATGGGCTGGTCGACGTCCATCGTCGCGCCGCCGGACGGATCGATGGTTGATTATATGGCCTCGCTCGAACGGCTGACCCGTCGCGACGAGCAGCTTTATTTTTCCGGGCACGGTCCGGAAATTCCCGACGCCGTGCGGTTCGTGAAATTCCTCATCCGCCACCGCAAGGCGCGTGAAGAGTCGATTTTGTATCGGCTGGCCAAGGGTGAGGCGGATATTCCGACCATCGTGCGCGCGAGCTATATCGGTATCGATCCACGGCTGATGGGTGCGGCGGGCTATTCGGTGCTGGCGCACCTTGAAGATCTGGTCGCGCGCAATGTAGTGGCGACCGACGGCGATCCCACCATCGAGGGCACCTATCGCTTGGTCGCGCCCTTGGCCTGAGGCTTGGCCGGAGTGATCAGCTTCTTGACCGGCTGAGCATTATCCACCGCATCATTGAGTTCCTCTGCGAACTTGGTGATGCGGGCCGCGTTGGAGCCGAGGTCGTGCTCGAAATAGCGCGACGATGAGCGCATATCGACGCGGGCGCTGTCGCCGTCCGGCGTGATGCGGATTGCAACATCCTCGCGGAAACCCATCACCGGCGTGCGCGCGACCGCCTCGATGCGGCCGATCCGCTGGGGCGGCAAGGGTGGACGTTCATCGATCACGAGCCACTTGTGCCGGTTCACCAGACGCAGGGCCATTTCATAGGCCTTCTGCGCCGGCACATCGATGTTGATCGGCTCGACGTCGGGATATGCGGTGCGCTGCTGTTCGGCTGAATAGAGACCCGCGTAGACGGCGGGGTTCGCCCCGTCGCCTGCACGCAGCCGGGCCAATGCCTCGAACCGGGGCGGGTCGATCGGGTCGGTGGTGATGTCGTGAATTGCCGGCAGCGCGCGATACTGGAAAGCGAGATAGGCGGGGTAGGCGAGGATTGCCGCATCGATCAGGAAGGCCAGCAGGATGCGGCTCATGCCGCGTGAACCGTTCTGCCAGATGGCTGCGAAGGCGGCGAGGCCAACCAGAATCGAAAGACCGGCGAAGGCGAGCGCACCGAAGAGCGTTGTCAGCGCCGGCTTGAAGTCGAGCACGCCGAACCTGACGATAACGACCGCAACGATGGAGGCGATCAGCGAAAACACCGCGAGGCGTCGCGACCACGACGCAAGGGCGGAGATCGGCTCCATCTGGTATGCGGCAGCAATTCGGCGGGCCATGCCTTGATTGTCCATTCTGGCGCCGGACTGAACGGGCGCGCCGGTCAACTAGCGCATTTTCAGGGGTAGTGGGAAGCGCGTTTGGGAACCGGTCACGAAAATGCCCGGCGCAAGGCCGGGCATTCTGTTGGGCCGGACCGACGACCTTAAGCCGCTGCGGTCGGGAACGAGTAGTCCTTGAACTGGTCGCGCAGCGCGGTTTTCAGGATCTTGCCGGTGGCGGTATGCGGAATGGCGTCCACGAACTGCACGTCATCCGGCATCCACCACTTGGCGATCTTGCCGTCCATGTATTGCAGGATCTCTTCGCGGTTCGCCTTCTGATCCGGCTTGAGCTGCACGATCAAGAGCGGACGCTCGTCCCACTTCGGATGATGGACGCCGATCACCGCGGCCTCCAGCACCTTCGGATGGCCGACCGCGAGGTTTTCGAGGTCGATCGATGAGATCCATTCACCGCCGGACTTGATGACATCCTTGGAGCGGTCGGTGATCCGCATATAGCCATCGGCGTCGATGGTCGCGACGTCGCCGGTGTCGAAGAAGCCCTTGTCGTCGAGAATATTCGTCTCCACGCGGTAGTACGCCTTCGAGACGGCCGGTCCGCTCACCTTGAGACGGCCGAAAGTCTTGCCGTCCCACGGCAGTTCCTTGCCGGCATCGTCGGTGATCTTCATCTGCACGGCGAACGGCGGATAGCCCTGTGTCTGCAGGATATCGAGCCTCGCTTCGCCGGTGAGATTCGCGAACGGCGGCTTGAGTGCGCCAACCGTGCCGATCGGGCTCATTTCGGTCATGCCCCAGGCGTGCCGGACTTCGCATCCCATATCGACGAATGCCTTGATCATGGAGCGCGGCATCGCCGATCCGCCGCAGATCACGACCTTGAGGTCGGGCAGGGTCTTCTTCTCGGCGGCCATGTATTGCAGCAACATCAGCCACACCGTCGGCACGCCGGCGGTATAGGTGACCTTCTCGGTGGACAACAGCTCATAGACCGACGCACCGTCGAGCTTGGCGCCCGGCATCACCAGCTTGGTGCCCATGGTGGGTGCGGAGAACGCGATGCCCCAGCTGTTGGCGTGGAACAGCGGCACCACCGGCAGCATGGTGTCGCTGGCGCGGGTGCCGAGCGCGTCGGTGTTGTTGGCCATCAGCGCGTGGAGGACATTCGAGCGATGCGAGTACAGCACGCCCTTCGGATCGCCGGTGGTGCCGGAGGTGTAGCACATCGCGGCGGCGGTGTTCTCGTCGAACTCCTTCCACTGGAAATTGCCATCGACCTCGGCGATCCACTCTTCATAGGAGATCACGTTCTTCAGCGTGGTCTGCGGCATGTGAGCCTTGTCGGTGAACACGATGTAGCGTTCAACGGACGGCATCTGGTCGGCGATTTTTTCCAGCAGCGGCACGAACGTGAGATCGGTCATCATGATGCGGTCCTGCGCATGATTGACGATCCAGACGATCTGATCCGGGAACAGCCGCGGATTGACGGTATGGCAAATGGCGCCGATGCCCATGATGCCGTACCATGCTTCGAGATGACGCCAGGTGTTCCATGCGATGGTGGCGACGCGGTCGCCGATCTTGATGCCGTGCTTGTCGAGCTGCTGGCCGACTTTCAGGGCGCGCGCGCGAATTTCAGCATAATTGGTGCGATGAATGGGCCCTTCGACCGATCGCGTCACGACTTCCTGCTTGCCGTGAATCGCCGCTGCGTGGTCGATAATCCGATGACACAACAGGGGCCAATTTTGCATCAATCCAAGCATTCGGTATTCCCTCCTCAAGACGTTCTTTTTGTCGGTGATCTGTGCTCCCCGAAGGGATTGGAATGAACATTAGCGCGGACCATGCGGCCCGCAAATGGCCTTCTGACTGGCATGCCACCGGCGGGTTACTGCCGTTGCTCGTTATTTTGGCGTCGGCGGTGGTCCTTACCTGCGCAGCTTCGCTGGAGGCAAGAGCCAATGTGCCGTTGCCGCGGCCGCGGCCTGCCGATGCGCCCTCCGCGGTTGAGCCGGAGGGAGGCGCGGCCGGTCAGACGATGCCATCGCAAGAGCCCGCGGAGGCCAAGGCGCCTGAACCGTCGGCTTGCAGGAAGGCGCTGACCGAAGATATCGCGATTGCGCCTTCGATTCCGGCCATCAAAGGCCCCGGTGGATGCGGCGGTGAAGATCTTGTGCGCCTTGAGGCGATTGTGGTGTCTCCGACCCAGCGGGTGGCGCTGAAGCCGGCGGCAATCCTGCGCTGTACGATGGCTGCCGCGGTTGCGGACTGGATTCGCACCGACATGGTGCCGTTGGCGGCGAAGCTGGGTACGACCATCAGCGAGCTGGACAACTTCGATTCCTTCGAATGCCGTGGCCGCAACCGTGTCCGGGGCGCGAAGCTCTCGGAGCATGGACTCGCCAACGCGCTGGACGTCAGAGGCGTGACATTCGCAAACGGCGGGAAGCTGTCGCTGACCGATCGCACCGAGTCACGCGACATTCGTGAGAAGGTGCTGGCCTCGGTCTGCACACGTTTTACCACAGTGCTTGGGCCGGGTTCGGACTGGTATCACGAGGACCACATCCATCTCGATCTGGCCCAACGGCGCGGCAACTACAAACTGTGCCAGTGGGGCGTCTATGATCCGCTGCCGGCCATCGCGCCATTGATGCCGGCTGAGCGGCCCGAGGAAGCTCCGCCGCGTCCGACTGCGGAAGAGAAGGCCGCATCTGGAATGCCATCCGAGGCCGCACCGGAGGCCGCTTCAGAGGACGATGACGGCAAGCCGGCGGCGCCTGCGAAGCCGCGTGGCAAGTTGTCCCGGCGGAGCGGCGCTCAATAAAAAAGCGCCGGACTGACCGGCGCTTTTGATCTGGTTAATTCAGGGAGGCTTAGAACGAACCCGCTCCGCCGCCGGCGCCTTGCAGCGCCATCTTCGAATTGTAGGGCGAGTCACCCTGCTTCGGATCGAGCACCACCACCACCGTGCCCTGCTTGGCGCGGCTGTAGAGGTCGATCACGTCCTCGTTGGTCATGCGGATGCAGCCCGACGAAATCGATGCGCCGATATATTCCGGCTGGTTGGTGCCGTGAATGCGGAACAGCGTGTCGCGGTTACCCTGATAGAGATAGAGCGCACGGGCGCCGAGCGGATTGTCCGGGCCGCCGGGCACCGACTGCGGCAAGCCCTCGATGCGCTTGTGGATGTCCGCGGTCGGGGTCCACTTCGGCCATTCCTGCATGTTGCCGACGCGGGCGATGCCGGAGAACGCGAGCGCTTCTTCGCCAACGGTGATGCCGTAGCGGATCGCCTTGCCGCCATCGAGGACGTAATAGAGGTAATGATTGTCGGAATCCACGACGATGGAGCCCGGCGATTCCTTGCGATGATAGTTGACGATCGCACGCCGGAACGGCTCCGCAACCGGCACCTTCTCATATCGCGCCTTGGCCAGAAGCTCCTTGTCGCGAGGCTTCAGGCTCGCCTCCGGAGACTTCTCGTAAGTGGCCGATGTCGCCTGCATGCAGCCGGCGAGCGAAAGACCCGCGAGGAGAACGATAATTTTTGAGCCGAGCGAGGACATTCCGAAGTTCCAAAATGGGCGCGGGGGTGTGTCTTCACACCAAATCTAGCCGGAAGATGCTTCCGATTTCGTTACCCCTTATTTGCGCTGAAACGTGTCGTTTTTCCAGCCGTTCCATACCGGTTTTGCCATGCAGCACGCTACCTGTGGCATTTGCGCCTCAGGCGAAGGGGCAATTAGGCCGCGAGCTGCCCAAAGGCTTGGCAAGGTGTGGATTCCGGCCTCCCGACCCGTCCCGAATGGCCTTTTGGGGAATGTCATTTCCCAGGGGTCCGGCGAATCGATGCTCCCATGAGGCGGGTGTCCGTTAGGAAATCGATCACATCCTCGTTATGCGGTCTGTGAGACCGATAACGAGCCACGGCCGTTCGTGCCATGCCACCGGGAGAATTGCCGGGGGCGAGTTGCGCTGGTCCCGTATGACAGTTGTATGTCTTGTCGCCGGACGCACAGGAATCGGAGAGATTGCGCTTTGAGAGCAGATAGACGACACGTGGTTGCGAAAGAGATTCCGGGAGTCGCCTATGTTGTCGGTCTTCGTTCCTACCTCAACTTCCCTGAAGAAGTTCGACAAGGTTGAGGCCGAAGCGCTGCCGCCGGATGCGATCTGGATCGATCTCAAGACGCCTTCGCCCGGCGAGGACAAGGCGGTCGAGAAGCTGGTCGGAATCGAAATTCCAACCCGTGAAGACATGCAGGAAATCGAGATTTCCAGCCGCCTCTATATCGAAAACAACGCGCGCTACATGACGGCGACCCTGATGTGCGCAACCGATTCAGGCAACCCGCGCACCACGCCGGTGACGTTCATCCTGACCGATCATCGCCTTGTCACGGTGCGGTATGACGAGCCGAAACCCTTCGCGCTGATCGCGGCGAAACTCGCGCGAAACTGCTCGCCGAATATTACTGGCGACGGTGTCCTGCTTGAACTGCTCGACGGCGTGATTGATCGCTGTGCCGATATTCTCGAGCGCGCCGGCGCAGATGTAGATGCGGTTTCGTCGCAGATTTTCGAGCCTTCCGCCGAGCGCGGCCATGCGCGCACCTATTCACAAATTCTGCTGACCATCGGCAAGAAGGGCGATCTCACCTCGAAGGTCCGTGAAAGCCTTGTTTCGATCGGGCGGCTGATTTCCTTCGTCACGGTCGAGACCGATGCCGGGCGCTGGAGCAAGGAACAGAAGGCGCAGTTTAAGACGCTTCAGCGCGACGTGTCATCGCTGACGGACCACGCCTCTTACCTGTCGAACAAGATCACCTTTGTGCTCGATGCCATGCTCGGCGTTGTCAATCTCGAACAGAACAACATCATCAAGCTGTTCTCGGTGATGGCGGTGGTGCTGATGCCGCCGACGCTGATCGCGTCGATCTACGGCATGAACTTCAAGATGATGCCGGAACTGGAGCATCCCTGGGGTTATCCGATGGCGCTGATTGCGATGCTCCTTGCGGCGATCGGGCCGTATCTGTTTTTCAAATGGAAGCGGTGGCTGTAGTTACTTTGCGAGCTTTGCAATCGCAGCCTTGATCGATCGCGCCGCCCTGTCGTAATCGGCCCATGCCTTCGTCCTTGTGAGCAGCGAAGGCACCGTGCGCAGCGTATACTTCATCGGATCGAGATCGCTGCGCACCTGCGCCCATGTCATTGGCATCGAGACCGGCGCACCGTCGCGTGCACGGGGCGACAGCGGCGCCACTGCCGTCGATGTGCGGTCGTTGCGCAGGTAGTCGAGAAAGATCTTTCCCTCGCGCTGCTTCTTCGACATGTTGAGCAGGTAGTGCTCCGGGCTGTCCGCCGCCATTTGCTGGCACACGGCCTGTGCGAAGGCCTTCGCGGTTTTCCAGTCGATCTTGTCCTTCTTCGCGTCCTTGAGCGGGGTGACGACATGCAGTCCCTTGCCGCCGGTGGTCTTGCAGAAGCTTTCCAGACCGAGATCCGTCAGTCGTTCGCGCATTTCGCGAGCTGCATCTACGACAGCAGAAAACGCGACGTCGGGCGAGGGGTCGAGGTCAAAGACAAGCCGTCCGGGAACATCGGGCTCGTTTGGCGCGCAATTCCATGGGTGCAGTTCGAGCCCGCCGATCTGCGCCACCGCGACAAGGCCCTCGACGCGATCGATCTGCACATACGGCTTCTTGTCGCCGCTGACCTTCACCAGATCGAGCAGCTTCGACATGCCGGTCATGGCGTGGCGTTGAAAGAAGGTCTCGCCGCCGATTCCATCGGGCGCGCGAATGATCGAGCAGGGCCGGCCCTTGATATGCGCGATCAGCCAGTCGCCGACCTGCTCCATGTATTGAGCGAGATCGAGTTTGGTGACGGGCTCGCCATCGCCGCCGTCGGGCCACATCGCCTTGTCGGGATTGGAGATCGTTACGCCCATGACGATATTGTCGCCACCGCGCGAGGCGCTGCCGCGTGCCGCAGGAGTCTTGCCGGTCGTCTTCGCGGACAGTGTCGCGACATGAGTCCTGGCGGGCTTGTCTGCGGTTACCTCGTTTGCCGATTTGTCCTTGCGTAATCCCTTGAACGCAGCCTGCCGGACCATGTTGTCCCCGGTCCAGCCGGCGAACTCGATCTCGGCCACCAGCTCCGGTTTCAGCCAATGCATGTCAGATGTCTTCTTTGGCGCGCCTTCGCCGCCGAAGGGACTCTTCGCCGCTGCGTGGGCCTTCAGTTCAGGCATGATCTGCTTGACTGTCGCCTGTCCGTAGCCTGTTCCGACGACGCCGACATAGGCGAGGTGACCGTTTCGCGGTACGCCGACCATCAGCGAGCGGAATTTACCGCCGTTGCTTTTCCAGCCGCCGATCACGACCTCATGTCCGGCGCGGACCTTCGCCTTGGTCCAGCTATCGGAGCGTCCTGAGCGATAGGGTGCTGTGGCTTTCTTCGACACGATGCCCTCGAGCGACAGCGCGCGCGCGGATTCCATGATGGCGTTGCCGTTGGACTCGAAATGCTCGACGTAACGGATGGTTCCTTCATCGCGCTTGCGCTTGCCGTCAAGCAAGAACCGCAGTTGTTTCTTGCGCTCCGACAATGGAAGCGGCCGCAAGTCCGCGCCGTCCGCGAACAGGAGGTCGAACGCGAAAAAGATCAGATTGTCTGTCTTCTCGTCGGACAGCGCAGCCTGTAACGAGGCAAAACTCGGACGGCCTTCGTGATCCAGCGCAACGACCTCGCCGTCGATGATGGCGTCGGGAAGCTTCGCTGCCTGTTTGGCGATCGCCGAGAATTTTCCGGTCCAGTCGAGACCTTTGCGCGTGCTCAGCGTTACGTCGCCGTTCTCGATCCGCATCTGGACCCGGTAGCCGTCAAACTTGATCTCGTGCACCCAGTTGCCGCCGGAGGGAGGATTGTCGACCGAAGCGCACAATTGCGGTTCGATAAAATCAGGGAGCTTTGCAACGGCATTTGCCTTTGCGTTCTTGGCTGCAGGCTTCTGCTTTGTAGCGGGCGTCCTGGTTGGGTTCTTCTTGCTGCGTTCGTCAGCCGCGAGACCTTTGTTCGAATCCCACACAGCATCCGCTCGCCTGGATTTACGTGTCATGAACGGTGTAGGACCCCGGCCCTTGCCGGCCGCGATCTCGGCAATGGTGCGGCTTGATGCGACGGACGTGTCGTCGTCGAGAATGTTGTTTGCCTTGCCTTCGCGGGCGTATTCGTCGCGGTCCTTGATCAGCAGCCAGTTGGTCCGCTTGCCGCCGTTGCGGTCGTGCTTCATCCGCACCAGCACCCATTCGCCGTGGAGCTTGCCGCCTTCCAGCGCAAATTTGAGATCGCCTTTCTTGAAGCCGCGGTCGGGATCGTCCGACAGCCAGTAGCCGCGATCCCAGATCATCACGGTGCCGCCGCCATACTGGCCCTTGGGAATGGTGCCTTCAAAATCGCCGTAGTCGAGCGGATGATCTTCCACTTCGACGGCCAGGCGCTTGTCTTTCGGGTCGAGCGACGGGCCGCGCGTCACCGCCCATGATTTGAAGACGCCGCCGAACTCCAGCCGCAGATCGTAATGCAGCCGCGTCGCGTCGTGCTTCTGAATGACAAAACGTCGCGCCTTGGCCGGCGCCACAGGGGTACGGCCACTCGGCTCGGCCGTCTTGGTGAAATCACGTTTTGTTCGGTAAACCTTAAGTTTCTTTTGGGCCACGGCGAGCATTCCCAACGGTGCAATGAACGCGGAACAATTGTATCATGCGTCATCAGGCGGGAGTTCAGGAACCAAAACCTGCGGCTCCTGTTGGGGTTCCGTCCCGGGTATGCGTTTGAGTTGGAGGTCGCCGATGTTGCCGCGTGCGTACTGGAAGGGTTCGCTGAAGCTGTCGCTGGTCACTTGCCCGGTGGCGCTCTATCCCGCCTCGACCACGGTCGAACGAACCCGCTTTCACATGATCAATACCGAGACAGGAAACCGGCTGAAGCAGCAGATGGTCGATTCCGAGACCGGTGAAGTGGTCGAGAAGGAACAGAAGGGCCGCGGCTACGAAGTCAGCAAGGGCGAGTACGTCCAGATCGAGAAGGAAGAGCTGGAAGCTGTTCAGCTCGAGAGCAACCACACCATCGACATCGACAACTTCGTTCCGCGCGACGAGATCGACCGCAGATATCTGGACAGTCCCTATTACATGGTTCCGGATGGCAATGGCGGCCTCGACGCCTTTGCGGTGATCCGCGATGCGATGAAGGATCAGGATCGCGTGGCGCTCGCGCGCGTCGTTCTGTCAAATCGCGAACGTATCGTGGCGATCGAGCCCCTCGGCAAGGGTCTGCTCGCCACCACGCTGCGATATGCGTACGAAGTGCGAAACGAGGAAGATTTCTTCGCCGACATCAAGACACCGAAAATCTCGAAGGACATGGTCGAACTCGCTTCGCATATTCTTGATAGCAAAGCGGCGAATTTCGACGCCTCAAAGTTCGAGGACGAATACGAAAATGCGCTGAAGGCCTTGGTCAAACAGAAGGCTTCGGGCAAGACCATCAAGACCGCCGAGAAGCCTGCGAAGCCTGACAACGTCATCAGCCTGATGGATGCACTGAAGCAGAGCCTGAAGGGCAAGGCGCCCGCGCAGCGTCCGGCACGCGCGTCGCGTCCGGCGCCACGGGCTACGAAGAAGGCCGGTCGTTCGACCGCGCGTCAGCGCAAGGCGGGCTGAGCTTACGCCGCCTGCGCGGCGAGCAGCTTTTCGCGCAGCGCCTTGATATCGGCGGTCAGCTTCATCACTTCGGGAATCGTGAGGTTGGTAGAGCAGCCGATCGCTTGCGGAATCTCGATTGCCTTCTGCTTCAGCTCTGCGCCCTGAGGCGTGAGTTGAATTCTTACAACCCGTTCGTCGTCCTGATCGCGGGTCCGGTGCACCATGCCTGCGGTTTCAAGACGCTTGAGCAGCGGGGTGAGCGTGCTCGATTCCAGCAGGAGCTTCTCGCCGATCTCGCCGACCGTTCTGCCGTCTTTTTCCCAGAGCACCGCCATCACCAGATACTGCGGATAGGTCAGCCCCAGCGGGTCGAGCAGGGGCTTGTATAGCCGTGTGAAGGCATGCCCTGCCGAATACAGGGCGAAGCAGACGAAATTATCGATCTTCAGCAGATCGTCCGCAGTTGGTCGGGCGGCCATGGCCTGTCCTCAAAGTGTTTCAGCAAGGGATTACATCTATTTAAGGCGTGCGCGATTGAATCGCGCAACGCATTTTTGCAAGGCTGCCATTCAAAATATATGTTGCGCGATTATATCGCACACGATATAAATGACCCTGTTCAGTTCCCCGGCGGGAGGCAGCGCAGAGTTGTTGGTCCGCTTTTCGAGTGAAATCCAAGGAGAAAATACAATGCCTACCAAAGTTCTTTATCGCACCCAGGCCACAGCAACCGGCGGCCGCGATGGCAAAGCCTCGACCACGGACGGCACGTTTCAGGTCAATCTTGCGACCCCGAAGGAACTCGGTGGCGGCGGCGGACCGGGCAACAATCCCGAGCAGCTTTTCGCGGCCGGCTATTCGGCCTGTTTCATCGGCGCGATGAAGGCGGTTTCGGGAACGGTCGGCGTCAAGGTGCCGGCGGACACGACGGTCACGGCTGATGTGGGCATCGGCCCGCGTTCGGAAGGCGGCTTCGGCCTTGATGTCGCGCTGACGGTGTCGCTGCCGGGCGTTGCTCGTGCCGACGCGGAGAAGCTGGTTGCCACCGCGCATCAGGTTTGCCCGTACTCCAACGCAACCCGCAACAATCTCGACGTCAAGATCAACGTCGTCTGATTTTGCGGCGAGACAAACAAAAGAGCGGGGCGTTGACTCCGCTCTTTTTGTTTGACGGCTACACGTGCTGACCGCCGTTGATGTGAATCTCGGCGCCGTTCACGTACGAACTGGTTTCCGTGCACAGCACGTAAATGATCTTCGCCACTTCATCCGGCGTGCCGAGCCGTTGCATCGGGATCTGTTCGTGAACGATCTTGTCGGTGCCCGGCGACAGGATCGACGTGTCGATCTCGCCCGGTGCGATGGCGTTGACGCGCACCCCGACGCGGCCGAAGTCCGACGCCATCTCCCGTGTCAGCGCAGCGAGCGCCGCTTTCGATGTCGCATAGGCTGCGCCCGCGAACGGATGCACGCGCGAGCCTGCGATCGATGTGACGTTCACCACCGATCCCTTCGCGGCTTTCAGCTCTTCAATCAGACCGCGTGCCAGCATCACCGGTGCAAAGAAGTTGACGCGGAACACGTGGCTCCAGACATCGACATCGGTATCGATCGATCCCATCCGCGCGCCGCCTTCATCCTTGGGCGAGATTGCTGCGTTGTTGACCAGCGCATGCAGTACGCCGCCCTCGAGCCGCTCGCGGATTTCATCGATGGCGCGTGCCGTGTCCTTGTGATCGGAAAGGTCGACCTGGATATGATCTTCGGGGCCGGCGTCCCAGGGGCATTGCTCGGGAAACGGATGACGCGAACAGGTGATGACGCGCCAGCCTGCGCTGGAAAAGCGGATCACGGTGGCGTGGCCGATGCCGCGGCTGGCGCCGGTCAGCAGCAAGGTGCGCTTGGGCGCGTTGGAGTCGGCGGGAGTTGAAGTCGGCATGAATGAGGGTCTCGCCTTCGGGCGTTAGCGTTCAGGACATCAGTTACGGATAGAGCCGCGTCTTGCTCCATTCGGCATCGGGTGCCGCGCGGCGGAATTCGATGCGGTCGTGCAGGCGGAAGGGGCGGTCGTGCCAGAATTCGATCGCTTGCGGCGTGATGCGCCATCCGCTCCAGCCGGGGGGGCGGGGGACCTCGCCGATGGCGTACTTCGCGGTATTGATCGCGATGGCTTTCTCGAACGCCATCCGGCTTTCCAGCGGCTGCGACTGTTTGCTGGCCCAGGCACCGATCTGCGCCTGCTTCGGCCGGGTCGCGAAATAGGCATCGGCCTCGGCGTCGGTGACCCGGCTGACGGCGCCGCGGATGCGGACCTGCCGCCGCAGCGATTTCCAGTGGAACAGCAGCGCGGCCTTGGGGGTAGTGGCAAGCTCCCGGCCCTTGGCGCTGTCGATATGGCTGTAAAACACGAAACCGGCGGTATCAAAGCCCTTCAGCAGGACCATCCGGACGTCCGGGAGCCCGTCGCCGTCCACGGTGGCCAGCGCCATGGCATTGGGATCGTTCGGTTCGGACTTCACCGCCTCGGCAAACCACACCGCAAACAGCCCAAAAGGCTCGTCGGCCGCGGTGAAATCACCGGAAATTAACTCACCTGGGGTTTTGATGGTGTTCGGACCGTTCATGTCTGGAGTATCCGGTTGCGTACCCTGGCGCCTCTTCGTGCCAAGCGTGTTATCGAGCGTTCCCTATATAGGGTACGCGAGAGCCGCGGCCTATCGCCGATCGGGCTTGTCACCGCTGCTGTGCTGGTGGCTCTCGGCTGCTCGGCCGGGGGATGCAGCATGGGCCCCTTTGGCAAGGACGCCAAAAAGGACGATGTTTCGGACGTCACCGGCTCGATCGGCCCGATTATCCGCTCTCACGACGACACCAACCTCACCGATGCCGACCTCGCGCTGGCGCGCAACGCCGCGTCCGATGTGCTGACCCGCGGCCAGAAGGACGTCAGCCAGCCTTGGGAAAATCCCGAAACCGGCGCGCGGGGGTCGGTCACGCCGCTGGCCTCGACATATACGTCCGAAGGGCGCACTTGCCGGGACTTCCTTGCCAGCTATGTGCGCGGTGCCAATGAAGGCTGGCTGCAGGGCGAGGCCTGCCAGCAGGGCAAGGGACCCTGGGAAATCCGCAACATGAAGCCCTGGAAGCGCAGCTAGGCCGCTTGATCGTCCGGCCAGAACCGCCACAACGTTTGTAGTTTCGACACCGTTCCGGATGAAACCCGTTGCGGGATTGTCACGAAAACACCACATCAGGGCAAAGGGCCAGTCGGCCCGAACCTGAATTCCTGCAAGGAGACCGAAAGAATGCGCGACCCCTATGAGGTCCTGGGGGTGCAGCGGGGTGCCACTGCTGCGGCGATCAAGAGCGCCTATCGCAAGCTCGCCAAGAAGCACCACCCTGATGCCAACAAGGGCGACCCCAAAGCGGCTGAACGCTTTTCCGAACTCAACATGGCGAACGAAATCCTCGGCGACGAGGACAAACGCAAGCAGTTCGATCGCGGCGAGATCGATGCCGAGGGCAAACCGAAGTTTCAGGGTTTCGAGGGCGGCTTCCCCGGGGGCGGCGGCGGACGCCGCGCGGGGCCGGGCGGCTTCGAATATTCCTTCCGCACTGGCGGACATCCGGGTGGACCCGGCGCCGGCGGTTTCGCCAGCGGCGGCGCGTTTGAGGACATTCTCAAGAGCATGTTCGGCGGTCAGGCCGGCGCTGCCGGGATGGGTGGCGGTCCGCGCGGCGGCGCGAGCACGTTCGAGTACGACACGCCGTTCGCCACCGATCTCGATGTCGCCGTTACGATGACGGTCGCTCTTGAAGAGGCCATCAACGGCGCGACGCGGCGTGTCCGTCTGCCGACCGGCAAGGAACTCAATGTCAAGATTCCGGCAGGTGTCGCCGCCGGTCAGCAGATCCGCCTTAAGGGACAGGGCGAAACCGCGCCCGGTCATCG
This sequence comes from Afipia sp. GW823-FHT06G09, assembly GCF_058794875.1. Classification (NCBI taxonomy): domain Bacteria; kingdom Pseudomonadati; phylum Pseudomonadota; class Alphaproteobacteria; order Hyphomicrobiales; family Nitrobacteraceae; genus Afipia; species Afipia sp. GW823-FHT06G09. Next base: position 154,406 of record NZ_JBXAHF010000003.1, on the reverse strand, counting down.
TCCCGGCGATGTGCTGATCACGGTGAACATCGCGCCGCATCCTTACTTCAAGATTGACGGCAACGATCTGCGTCTCGATCTGCCGGTCACGCTGTACGAAGCCGTCCTCGGCGCGAAGGTGCGCGTGCCGACGCTCGACGGCGCGGTGCAGCTTTCGATTCCGAAGAATACCTCATCGGGCCGGACGTTTCGCCTCAAGGGCAAGGGGATGCCGATCAAGGGTGCATCGGGTGCCGACGGGTTCGGCGATCTGTACGTCACAACCCGGATCGTGCTGCCTGACGCCAACGATGCGGAGCTCGAAGCGCTGATGGAGAAATGGCGCGACCAGCATCCGACGAATCCGCGCAAGGATTTTGAGTGAGGGCGGACGGCGATTGAGTGTGATGTGACAGCGTTTGTCACATCGCATTCCGATTCAATTTTCAAACAGCCACGCGAATTCGTTCTCGCGCATCGCGCGAGTTGAGCGTGTAGTTCTGCTCCCTCAGCGCGCGCGAGGCCTGCCTCGTTCGCGCCCTCAAAACGAGGGGCATGGAGCGCCGCGAGGCGCACCTTGTGTTCGTTTCGCTCCCGGCATCGCGTGCGAGGCGATGGGATTCCGGAAGCGCATCGCCTTGCGGCGCTCCATTGCGGGACTTTGGGCGAGGGGACCGTACTTCCGGGGGCGGACGGGGGAGGTACTCGACCCCTGATCCGGACGGCTTTCGCCGCCTTCGTCCGCTCCGCGTCCAGCCGGCGAACGGCAGAGCCACATAGTTGGCCCGGACGGTGACCCCAGCCTCCCGGATGTGTGTTTGCGAGACACACGCGCAGGCGCCGCATCCTGCTCCGCTTCAAAGCGCCCTCGAGAAGCGCCCCTCACGACCAGGACGCAGCGAACTTAAGCGCGGTACGGAGCGCGGGGATACGTATCCCCATCACGAAATGTTGCAGCCTACATGTGCGCGATACTATCCGTTGTCATTCCGGGGCGCGCGGCGTCGCGCGAACCCGGAATCCACGGACTCCCTGGAGATTTTCGCAATCATGGATTCCGGGCCTGCGCCAAGCGGCGCATCCCGGAATGACGGATGGGGCGATTGCTGCCGGGCCAAGCTTGCTTTCACGGCGCAGCGGAAAAGTTCCGCTGTCCGAACGATATTTTACAACCGGTGGCAATCGAGCGTCGGAATCCCCATATCTTGATGATGAGCAGCAAACCGCAGACCAAGCCGCAAACCCCCGAACAATTGGCCCGCCTTGAGAAGCAGCGTCTGGCCAGGATTGAGGGCGAAATCGCACTCGCCGAGGTCGACAAGCAATATGTCGACGTCCGCAAGAACATGGAGCGCCTGAAAGCGCTTCGGCTGGCGAAGGAAGCCGAAGAGGCTGCCAATCCGCCACCGGTCGAGCCGAAAAAGAAAAGGGCTCCGCCGAAGAAGCTTGCCGTTGTCAGAGCGAGCGAGGCGGAAGCCGTCGGCTGCGAGTAAAGGCGAATCGCGGCCACTGGTTGTACCATCGCATCCATGGGCAATTCTCATGGCCATTCCCGATGGATCGGCGTTATCTGTCTCGGTATCACCGCGTTCGGCTGGGGCCTGAACTGGCCCTTCATGAAACTGCTGTTGCGCGAATTGCCGCCGATGTCCGCGCGCGGTCTCGCAGGTGTGACTGCTTCTCTCATTCTGACCGTTGTCGCCGTGGGCCGCCGTGAACGATTGGGCGTGCCGCGCGCGGCCATACTGCCTCTGCTGTTCGCGACATTTACCAATGTCATCGCGTGGATGGGATTTGGCACCGTCGCGATGAAGTGGGTCACCGTCGGTGAGGGCGCGCTGCTCGCCTACACGATGCCGATCTGGGCGACGCTGTTTGCGTGGCCGCTTCTGGGCATGCGTCCGACCGTGCGCAACATCATCGCTCTGTGTCTCGGCATTGTCGGAATCGTGATCCTGTTCGGAGGAAACGGATTTTCATTCACGCCGGAAAAGCTGGCGGGCGCATCGCTCGCGCTGTCTGCGGCTATCCTCTTTGCGCTCGGCAACATTCTCAATCGCGCGCCGATCCCGGTGCCGCCGGTTGCAATGGTGGCATGGCAGGTCGGGCTTGGCTGTCTGGCGATGCTTGTCTTCGGCCTGTTGTTCGAGAAGCCGGACTTTCCCGCCGTCTCTCTGAAGGGCTGGGCGCTGATGGCCTACATGACGATCATTCCGATGGGCGTCTGCTATCTCACCTGGTTCGAGACCTTGCGCCGCCTGCCGCCCGCCACCGCATCGACCGGAATGTTGCTGGTTCCCATCGTGGGCGTGATCTCCGCCGCGCTGATGGTTGGGGAACCGCTTGGTCTGCGTGAGATTCTTGCGATGGTCTTCACGCTGGGCGGTGTGACACTGGCGTTACAACGGACATGACGCCTGACGGACGTGCGGATTGCGCATAGTCCTGCGGCAATGCCGATGCTGCGCGCGGAACCCCGGCATGCTATCCATCGCAACCAGATTTTACCTCAAAGGAACAAATTGTTACTCGAACTTGGAATCGTCACGGTTCTCATCGTGATCAATGGCCTGCTTGCGATGTCGGAGCTTGCCATCGTCTCATCCCGTCCCGCGCGATTGTCCGGTCTGGTTGAGAAGGGCGTCAGCGGTTCGCGCCGTGCGCTCGCCCTGGCGTCCGACCCCGGAAAATTTCTCTCCACGGTTCAAATCGGAATCACGCTGGTCGGTGTCCTGTCCGGCGCGTTTTCAGGCGCGACGCTCGGCGCGCGTCTCTCGGCATGGCTGGCGAGCATGGGACTGTCGCCGGGCGCAGCGGATGCCGTTGGCGTCGGCGCGGTGGTGACGCTGATTACCTACGCCTCGCTCATTGTCGGCGAACTTGTCCCGAAACAGATCGCGCTGCGCGATCCTGAAGCGGTGGCGGTGAAGGTTGCGCCGGCCATGGTCGTGCTCGCGAAAATTTCGCTGCCGCTGGTGTGGATCCTGGACCGTTCCGGCAAGGCGCTGCTGTGGGTGCTCGGCCAGCGCGGCGAGGCCGAAGAGAAAGTGAGCGAGGAGGAAATCCACACGCTGGTCGTGGAAGCGGAGAATGCAGGCGTGCTGGAGCCGGGCGAGAAGGAAATGATCGCGGGCGTGATGCGCCTCGGCGATCTTCCGGTCGGTGCGGTGATGACGCCGCGTCATGAGGTCACCACCATCAACCTGTCGGAGCCGGACGAGGCGATCCGTCTGGCCTTCAGGACCAGCACGCATTCGCGCCTGCCGGTGTTCGACGGCGAGGAGACGCTCGGTATCCTGCAATCCAAGGACATGCTGGATGCGTATCTTGCGGGCGAGACACCGGACATCCGCAAGCTGATCCGCGAGGCGCCGATCATTCCCGAAACGCTCGATGCGCGGGATGTGGTCGCCATCCTGCGCGATTCACCGGTGCACATGGGTCTGGTGCATGACGAGTACGGCACGTTTCAGGGGGTGGTGACCACCGCAGATATTCTCGAATCGATCGTCGGGAGTTTTCACACCGAGGAAGGACCGGCCGAACCCGCCTTCGTCAAACGCGACGACGGCTCGTATCTGATTTCCGGCTGGATGCCCGCGCTGGAATTCGCGCGGCTGCTCGACATCGCGTTGCCGGCGTCACGGCCCTACCAGACCTGCGCCGGTTATCTGCTGGAGAAATTCGGCGCGATTCCGTCGGTGGGGCAAAGCATCAGCGCCGACGGCTGGCGGTTCGAGATTGTCGATCTCGACGGGCGGCGCATCGACAAGGTGCTGGCCAGCAGGGAGTAGGCTCGTCATTGCGAGCACTCGGATCGGCGCTCTGCGCTGTCCGAGCACAGGCTCCACGAAGCAATCCATCTTTTAAAACAGAAAATGGATTGCTTCGTCGCAAGCGCTCCTCGCAATGACGTGTTCTCCAAAGGCTGATTACAGTCCCGCCTTCTCGTTCTGGTCATAGACCAGCCGCGCGACGCGTTCGAGGCGGTCGCGGTCGGCGCCGCCGCTGACGACGTAACCCACGCCGCGATCGGCCCAGAACAGCGCACCGGTGCCGTCATGGGTGGCGTAGCGCATCTGCGTCGCCTCGGTTTCCGCGCGCGCGGCGAAGATCGTGAAGCGTTCGCCTGACGCCGTCTCGTACATCAGGAACGATGCGGGGCCGGTGGGGCCGGGCAGCAGCCGTCCGCCGACGAGCTTCAGCCCGGTGGCGTCGAGCTCGGGCGCGCGGACTTCCCAGCCGCAGCGCTTGCTCAGCCACTGCTGCAGATGCGCCTTGTCGCTGCCCGCCACTTCGACAGGATGGCGCACCTCGACCACATAGAGCTTGTGCGCGCCGAGTGCATCGCCGGTGAAGCTGGCGAACATCGAGGGCGTTGCATTCGCGCCGCGCGCGGCCCAGCCGATGCCGCCGCCGACCGCGAACGCCAGCAGCGACGCGGCGATCGCGCCCATCATCCAGCGGCGCGGCGTCCGTGACAGCAGATCGACAGAGAGACGCGGTGGCACCGGCTCGTCCGCGACGGAGTCGTACTTCGCATGCAGCGCGTCGCTCATCGTGCGCCATGACGTCACCCGTTCGGCGTCGTCGGGATGTGCCGCGAGCCAGGCTTCGACCGCCGCGCGGCGCTCCACGGGGAGTTCGTTGTCCACGTAGGCGTGGAGTTCGTCCTCGGTCACCGGAATGTTGTGGTCGGTCATCAGCGTTGTCTCTCAAATTCGAAATCTTGCGGCAGCAGCGGCATCACGTTCGTGCAAAAAGTGGGGTGAAGGCTACGCATGGTACAAAGTCTGCCTCCACCCCGCGCGCCAATCGCATGGCGTTCAGCGCGCCACCCTCTCCACAAGGAAGAGGGAGAAGAACCAGGTTTCCCCATTTGTCGCGCGTCGCTTCCATCTCGCATCGTCCCCCGCCGTTTCATTTCACCCGCCGCAGCGCAGGCCGTTCGCCTTCAAGCGCGGCTTTCACATGCGCCCGTGCGCGGGCGAGCCGCGACATCACGGTGCCGATCGGCACGCCCTGAATGTCGGCGACGTCGCGGTAGCTCAGGCCTTCCAGCACCACCAGCAGCAGCACCGCGCGCTGGTCTTCCGCGAGCGTTGCGAGCGCGCGGGAAATGTCGCGGCCCTCCGCCTCGGTGCCGGAGGCGTCGGCGGTGGTGTCGTGCAGTTCCATCATCGCCGGCTGCCGCGCCAGCGAGCGGCGGCGGTTGCGGTTCAGGTTGGTCAGGATCGTGTAGAGCCAGGCGCGCAGGTCGCCGCCGAGGAACAGCTTCTCCGAACGCAGCGCCCGCACCAGGGTGTCCTGCACCAGATCGTCCGCGATGTCGGTGTCCCGCGCCAGCGCCCGCGCATAGCGCCGCAGGGCCGGAATCATGGTCTCGACGCTGTGGCGGAAATCGTTACTCATCGGGTCTGTCCGGTCCGGCGGCTCACAGCCGTTCTATCCTGAAAAACACCGAAAACGCGGGAGTATTCCGGCGGTTTCGCCCGATAAGATGAGGGTTTGCCGCGCGTCCGGGTTGAATGGCAGGGATGCCTATGTCATGAGGGGCGTCCTCTTTAGCCCCGATGTCCCGAACATCGTGTTCGGCTGGAATGAACAAAAGACATCGTCATTTGCGAGCGAAGCGAAGCAAACCATTGCGGCACAGAAAACTGGATTGCTTCGCTACGCTCCTCGCAATGACGGTTTGAGCTCAGAGTCGGTATCTCATGTCATCGCCCACCGTTTACTTCGTTCGTCACGGCCAGACCGAATGGAATGCCGCGGGCCGCTTTCAGGGCACGCAAGACATTCCGCTGAATGATCTCGGCAAGGAGCAGGCGGTCCGCTCCGGTGAACTGCTGACCGACATTCTCGCGCGCGACTCCCATGATCCCGCCAAGATCCCGTTCGTGTCGTCGCCGCTCGGCCGTGCACGCTCCACGATGGAGTTGCTGCGTGGCGTGCTCGGCGTGCCGCCGCACGGCTACGAACTCGACGACCGCCTGCGCGAGATCGGTTACGGCCACTGGGAAGGCTCGACCCTGCCGCAGATGGAGCAGTCGCATCCGGAGATTTTCGCCGAGCGTCAGGTCGACAAATGGGGCGTGCCGCCGCCGGGCGGCGAGAGCTACGCCTCGGTGACCATCCGCATGCGTGACTGGTACGACTCCCTGCTTCAGGACACGGTGGCGGTGTCGCACGGCGGCTCGATGCGGGCGCTGCTGGTGGCGCTCGATGTCGAGACCCCGGTCGGCGCGGCAGAGCTGACGGTGGAGCAGGGCGTGGTCTACGTTTTTGCCGACGGGCGGGTGACGAAACATAGTTAATGCTTCGTTAACGCGGCACTTTAAGCGCCTCAGATTTGACCCTAAGAGGCCTGCGCGTTACGACTTTACGTCAATTTTCGCGAATAGGGGCCCTTTGGCCCGTCGGGTAATTTCTGATGTCCTTCAACACGTTCGGCCACATGTTTCGCGTCACGACCTTCGGCGAAAGCCACGGGGTCGCGCTGGGCTGCGTGGTCGACGGTTGCCCGCCGCAAATCCCGCTGACGGTTGAAGAGATTCAACTGGATCTTGATCGCCGCCGCCCCGGCCAGTCGCGGTTCACCACCCAGCGGCAGGAGGCCGATCAGGTTAAGATCCTGTCCGGCGTGATGGACACCGACAAGGGCCAGGTGACCACCGGCACGCCAATCGCGCTGATGATCGAGAACACTGACCAGCGCTCGAAGGACTATTCGGAGATCAAAGACAAGTTTCGTCCGGGTCACGCCGACTTCACCTATGAAGCGAAGTACGGCCTGCGCGATTATCGCGGCGGCGGGCGCTCGTCGGCGCGCGAGACCGCGGCGCGTGTCGCGGCCGGTGCCGTCGCGCGCAAGATCATTCCAGACGTGAAGGTGCGCGGCGCGCTGGTGCAGATGGGCCCGCACAAGATCGATCGCGCGGCCTGGGACTGGGATGAGGTCGGCCGCAATCCTTTCTTCTGTCCCGACAAGGCGAAGGCCGAATTTTTCGCCGAGTATCTCGACGACATCCGCAAGAGGGGATCGTCGATCGGCGCGGTGATCGAGGTGGTCGCTGAAGGTGTACCGGCCGGATTGGGTGCCCCGATCTATGGCAAACTCGACAGCGATCTAGCGCTGGCGCTGATGAGCATCAACGCGGTGAAGGGCGTCGAGATCGGCGCAGGCTTCGGCGCCGCCGAACTGCACGGCGAGGAGAACGCAGACGAGATGCGCATGGGCAACAACGGTCCGGTGTTTCTGTCGAACCATGCCGGCGGCATTCTCGGCGGCATCTCCACCGGACAGCCGGTGGTGGCGCGTTTCGCGGTGAAGCCGACGTCATCGATCCTGACGCCACGCCGCACCATCGACAAAGCCGGCGCGGATACCGACATCATGACCAAGGGTCGTCACGATCCCTGCGTCGGCATTCGCGCGGTGCCGGTGGGCGAGGCGATGATGGCTTGTGTGATCGCCGATCATCTTTTGCGCCATCGCGGTCAGGTCGGCGGCTGACGCCTTCCCGGTTATGCAGGCGGCTTTTTCTTCGGCTTCGGCGTATCGGCCTGCTTCAGGCCTTCGGTCGCCGCGAGCATCGTCTCGTAGCCCAGCATCGTGAAGCGGATCAGAAACTGCAGTTCATCGTCGGAGTATTTCGACCACGCCTTGTGGATCGACTGCTGCAGGGATTCATAGAACTTTCCGATCTTCGCCTCGCTCCCCGGAACGACGGCGATGAAGACCTTGCGCCGATCGCTGTCGTCGCGCTCGCGGCGCACCAGACCGGCCTTCTCGAGGCGATCGACGACGCCGGTGATTGCTCCCGTGGTCAGGCCGGTCACCTCGGCCAGCCGTCCCGCGGTGACGCGGCCCTCCAGATTCAGGAAATCCATGCATTCCAGATCGGAGCTGCTGATTCCGATGCGGCTGGCGACAGTCTGGCTGAAAATCACGCCCTGGGCGGAGGACCGCCGGGCGGCGTGTTCCAGTTCCTGTATCAGGGCGGCGCGCGCCTTCGACCTTGACAAGGCAGATCCTTTATCTTAGCAAAATAATATCTCAGAGACTAAGATAATTAGTCTCCGTACCTTTTTAGCACTGTGACAATCGGCGGAGCAAGGCATGATCAGACGCTCACGCAAGGCCATCATCATCGGAGGCGGAATCGCCGGCCCGGCCACTGCGATGTTTCTGCGGTCTGCCGGCTTCGAGTCCCAGATTTTCGAGGCGCGGCCTCGCGCCGTCGGAATTGGCGGCGGCTTGCAGATCGCGCCTAACGGCATGCATGTGCTGGACGAACTCGGCCTTGCCGACGAAATGGTTCGCATCGGCTCCGTCGCGGAATCGATGCTCTTCACCAATCAGAGCGGTCGGTTTCTCGGCAGCATCAACCGGGACATGCGCGAGCGCTTTGGACAGCCGGCGGTGAACGTCGCGCGGGCGGCGTTGAGCGACGCGATCCTGGCGCAGGTGCGCTGGGCTGGAATCGAGGTCAGTTTCGGCAAGCGGCTGGTCAGGATCGAGGATCTGCCTGACCGGCCGATCGCGGCGCATTTCGAGGACGGCACCATGGCGGAAGGCGATCTGCTGATCGGCGCGGATGGCGTTCACTCCTCGGTGCGCGCACATGTGAATCCCGGTGGCCCGGTGCCGTTCGATACCGGCCTCGTGGGATTCGGCGGCTTCATTCCGAGATCGGTACTTGAGAAGGCCGGTGTCGGGCCGCATGTGATGATGACCCTCGGGCAACGTGGTTCGTTCGGTTACGGCTATTGCAGCAGTATTGAAGACAACGGCGCGATGTGGTGGGACACTCAGTCCTCGGGCGGCATGGACGCTTCGGCCTTCCGCGCGATAAGCCAGGAGCAGCTCAAGCAGCATATCCGCGCGTTTCATGCCGGATGGCACGATCCGATTCCGCAGATCATCGATCACGCGCAGGATATCATTGTCACCGATACGCTCGACATCGCAACACTGCCGCAATGGTCGCGCGGACGAGTGGTGCTGATCGGCGACGCCGCACACGCGACAACGCCGCATGCCGGGCAGGGCGCGTCAATCGCGCTTGAAGATGCGCTGCGGCTGTCACGCCTGCTGCGCCGGGGCGAGGAGTTCGGCGTCACTTTCGCAAAATTCGAGGCCGAGCGGCGGCCACGGGCGGAGCGGATCGTTGCTGCGGCACGGCGTAACGGCGGCAGCAAGGGCGACATGAGCCGCGCTGGTGCACTCATGCGTGACATCGCCATCAAACTGCTGCTGCCGGTGTTCGCGCGCGGACAGGACTGGATGTATCAGTACAACCCGCGCGTCCGCTAGCGTTGCGATCCTAGCCGTAACGATAGGATTGCTTCAGTCCGTAGGTCAGGACGAGCAGGGTGATCCACAGGCGCAGCATCGCGAAACTGAAAATGAAAACGAAGAAGATCAGATTCTTGACGAAATGGCCGTGCGGCGCGGTCTGTCCGTAAAGCCAGATCGCGTGCCGGACCGCGCCCTGAACGAATCCGAGCCCGATGCAGATAGCGCCGAGAACCGCGATCGCCGCGCCCATCCAGGCGAAGCGGCGTCCGAATTCCCTGGCCGCCGAAAGGAAATCGACCGCGCCCTTGTTCGCCTCTGCGCCGACGATCATCAGCAGCACCAGCGAAGCCACCGTGGCGCTCCAGAATTTCCCCGCGATGGTGGGTTGATCGAACGCCATCCCGTCGAGACCCAGCATCAGGTTCGGCGCCAGGGTTGTAAATCCGGTGAGGGCGAAGAGTATCGCCGCCGCGACCATCAGCAGCGTCACCTGCTTGAGAATGCCGAGTGCGAGCTTGACCTGCTCAGCCAGTGTCAGTGAGCCAAGACCCGTCTGGCCGTCCGCAAGCTCGATCGAACGCTGCGTGACCAGCACGAACGCGAGCAGCACGGCGATGCTGGCAATGATGATTGCAGGCAGGGCAAACGGTCCGCCGCCATAGGTGATGACCCGCATGGTGGCGGCCAGCACCAGCCACGGCAATGCTTCGAGAAAACGAAACGGGCCGAACGATGTATGCGGGCGGGTTATCCGTTGCTGGTGCAGCGCGAGGAGCATCCCGGCAGTTAGGCCAGATACGGATAAACAGCCGGTGGAAGCCTAAGCTAAAATTGAACCGATATGTGAGGCGGTGAGCCGCCGGATCCGCGCTGCACCCGGATGATGCCGCCGGCGCTGTTTTCATATTTCCGGCCAATCCGGAGCATGATACCTTTGAAGCGTCAGCTTTTTGAGCGGGCGCGGGCGCGCGTTTTTTGCGGGCCCGGATTTCATTGTGACGTGAATCGATATTCTGGCGGGCGCCTATGGCGACGGATGTGTCCGATGCGGTGCGTGAGTCGTTTTCGGTGACGGTGATTGACCGTGCTGAACTTGAGTCCAGCACGGTCTGGCGTTCGGCATTCGCCGATGAGCGCAAGGATTATCGCTATTACGAGATCATCGAAGACACCCTGCGCGAGGGCTTCGACTACAGGTATTTTGCCATCCGCGATGCATCCGGGCGCATCCGGGCGATACAGCCGTTCTTTCTGCTCGATCAGGACGTTCTTGAAGGCGTCGGGTCGGAGTGGCGGCTGATCTCAACCATCCGGCGCCGCTACCCGCGCTTCCTCAAGATGCGAACACTCATGGTCGGCTGTTCCGCAGGCGAGGGGCATCTCGCTGACGGTGAGGGCCTGTCCGCTGCAACGGTTGCGGACGTGCTTTCGCAGCATATCCGCAAGCTGGCGAAAACCCTCGGCGCGCAGCTCATTGTGCTCAAGGAATTTCCCGCCAGATATCGCGAGACGTTTGAATGCTTCGTGCGGCGCGGCTTTGGCCGCGCTCCGAGCATGCCGATGACAAAACTGAATATCGAGTATGAGAACTTCGATCGTTTCATCGAGAAAGCGCTCAGCGGCAAGGCGCGGAAGAATGTGCGCCGGAATCTTCAGGCATCAGCCGGCGAAGATATCCGCATGACCGTAACCGACGGTACTGAAAATCTGGCCAAAGAAATCTATCCGCTTTATCTTCAGGTCTATGAGCGATCCAAATTCCGCTTCGAGAAGCTGACGGAGGACTATTTCCGCGATCTCGGCACACGGATGAAGGACAAGGTCCGTGTCTTCACATGGCACCGCGGCAATACGCTGGTGGCCTTCAACATCTGCATGGTTCAGGGCGAACATTTCTTCTCGGAGTATGTCGGCTTCGATTATTCCGTGGCGCTCAATCTGCATCTCTATTTCTGCGTGGTTCGTGACACGATCAACTGGGCCATTGCGGGCGGCTACAAATGGTTTCGCAGCAGCGGCCTGAACTACGACCCGAAACTTCACCTGCGGCACCAGCTCGATCCGGTCGATCTGTATGTCCAGCATGTTTCGCCGGTTGCAAACCAGGTGCTGAAGCGCGTGCTGCCGTGGCTGTCGCCGGTGCGCTACGACGCGACGCTGAAGAAGTTCCCGAATTATCGGGAGATGTGGTGAGCGTGGCTGACGAGCTTGACCGGACCCGCTCGCCGTCGCAAAACCACCCTTATGCAGGCCAACAGCGTTCAGAGCGTCATCGACTGGTTGATCAACGGGGCGCGGTCGGCGACACGGGTCGATCAGTTCGTGACCCAGACCTGCGAACGGCTGGTTGAGTGCGGAATGCCGCTCTGGCGCGTCGGTGTCTTCGTCCGCACGCTTCATCCCAACATGCTCGGCCGCAACTTCGTCTGGCGCAAGGGCGAAGGTGTTGCCATGGGCGCCATGGCTCACGGCGAGCAGGAGGCGGATTATTTTCTCTCAAGTCCTCTGGCCATCGTATTCGAACAGGGGCAGGACGTGCGCAAGCGGCTGCTGGATGACGGTGCTGGCAATGTGCCGTTTTTCGCCGAGATCCGCGGCGAGGGCGCGACCGACTACATCGCACTTCCGCTTCTGATGTCCGATGGGACAATCCATGCGGTGAGCTGGATCACGCAGCATCCAGATGGCTTCACAGAGGCTCAACTCGCCGAGCTGCGCCTGATGATGCCATCCTTGACCCGCATGATCGAAGTCTGGCTGCTGCGGCGGACCGCGGCGGGATTGCTGAACAATTATGTCGGCGCACGGGCCGGCGCGCGGATTCTTGCGGGACAAATCCGCCGCGGCCATACCGAGACCATGCATGCCGCGATCTGGCTGTCGGATCTGCGCGGCTTCACGCCGCTGTCGGACCGGCTGTCGTCCGAAGCGGTGGTCGATGTTCTCAACACTTACTTCGACTGTCAGGTGCCCGCGATCCTGAACCACGGCGGTGAAGTTCTGAAGTTCATGGGCGATGGCCTGCTCGCGGTGTTTCCCATCACCGGCAAGGAGGCGGACACGGAAACGGTTTGCAAGCGCGTGCTCGAAGCGGCGCGGGAGTGCAGCGCCAGCGTGGCGGCGATGACCTACGCCTACGAGTCCGAAACGCTGCGCAATTTCCGGTTCGGTCTGGCGCTGCATATCGGCAAGGTGCTGTACGGCAATATCGGCGGCGGTGACCGGCTCGATTTCACCTGCATCGGGCCTGCGGTGAATCTCGCCGCGCGCATCGAGAAGATGACCAGCCGCCTCAACCGCACCGTGCTGGCCTCCACCGCATTCGCCAGCCATGTCGATGCGAACTGGACCGATCTCGGCCTGTTCTCGGTGGCGGGCTTTGCCGCGCCCGAGCGCGTCTACGGCCTGCCGGACGATGCCGCATTGATGAACGGCTCGCCCGCATCGTCGGTCGGCGCGGACCGCGTCCCGTCTCCGTAGAAATTTTATCGTCGCTCACGGAAATAACCTTCTCGCCCGAGCGTTATGAGTCAGGGGCACGCTCGGGTAGGAGTGAGCCATGTTCAGAAAATTCATGATCGGTGTTGCCGCCCTTGCGGCGATTGCTGCGTTCGCGCCGCTTGATGCCGTCGCGCGCGGTGGTGGTCATGGCGGCGGAGGCGGCGGCTTCCACGGCGGCGGCGGATTTGGCGGCGGCGGTGGTTTCCGCGGCGCGGCTTTCTCAGGCGGTGGTGGTTTTCGCGGAGCTGCTTTCTCAGGCGGCGGATTCAGGGGCGGCAGTTTCGCCGCCATGCATGGCGGCGGATTCGGCGGACCGCGGTTCGCCGCTGCACCGGGAGTTCCCCGGTTTGCCGCGATGCCGGGCGGAGGTGCCCGCTTCGCCAATGCCGGCTTCCGCCATGGCGGGTTTGGCCGTCATCATCGCTTCCGGCATTTCGTGCCGTTCGCGGTCGGGTTCGGCGTGCCGTACTACTACAACAACTACTATTACGACGATTATTACGCCGGTTATCCGTATGACGAGGGTTGTTACGAGCTGACGCAAGTACCGACACCGTATGGCTGGCGCTGGCGCCGGGTCTATGTCTGCGGCTGATGCCGCAAATGAAAACGGCGGCTGAGGTCAGCCGCCGTTTTGGAACGTGATGCGGACGAGCCTACGCCGCGCGGACGGTCGTCAGGAACTTCTCTACTTCGATCTTGAGGCGGCTGCTGTCACTGGACAGAACCTGCGCCGACGACAGCACCTGACCGGAGGCGGCTCCTGTTTCACCGGCGCCGCGGCTGACCTCGGTGATGCTCCCGGCGACCTCGCCGCTGCGCTGGGCGGCGTACTGCACATTGCGGGCGATCTCCTGCGTCGCCGCGCCCTGTTCCTCGACCGCGGCTGCGATGCTTGAGGAGATTTCCGAGATCAGGTTGATGGTCGAGCCGATCTCCTTGATCGTGGCAACGGACTCCCGTGTCGCAGACTGCATGCTGGCGATCTGGGCGCTGATCTCGTCGGTGGCTTTTGCGGTCTGGGCGGCGAGGGCCTTTACTTCGGAGGCGACCACCGCGAAGCCGCGGCCGGCGTCGCCGGCGCGGGCGGCCTCGATGGTGGCGTTGAGCGCCAGCAGGTTGGTCTGTTCGGCGACCGCCGTGATCAGCTTCACCACGTCGCCGATGCGGGCAGCGGCCTGCGACAGTTCGGTGATGCTGGCGTCGGTCTTCTGCGCCTGACGCACGGCGTCGGCGGCAATGCGGCTGGATTCCTGCACCTGCCGGCCGATCTCGGCGACCGACGAGGTGATTTCCTCGGTGGCGACCGCGACCGATTGCACGTTGCTGGACACTTCCTGCGAGGCGCTGGCCGCCGAGTCCGAGATCTTGCCGGTGGAGTCGGCCGTCGTGGTCAGCGTATTGGCGGCGGCTTCCAGTTCGGTCGACGACGACGACAGTGAGCCGACCAGTTCGCCGATCAGCTTTTCGAAGTCGCGGGTGATGGCATCGACACGCTGGCCGCGCTGGATTTTGGCGTCGGCGTCGCGGGCCGCGGCTTCATCGGCGGCCTTCTTGGCGATCAGGGCATCCTTGAACACCTGGAGGGTGTCGGCCATGGTGCCGATTTCGGTCTTCTCGCCCTGATGCGGCACGACGGCGGTGAGATCGCCTTCGCCGAGCGCCTTCATCGGCGTCACGATCGAAGCGATACCCGTTGTGACACCACGGACGAGATAGAAGCTGAAGGCGAGGCCGGCCACCAGTGCAAGGCCGAGGATCACGAGTCCGAGCTGGACGGCGGTGGAATAGCTGTCGTTTGCGCGCTGGCCCTCGATGGCGGCGCCCTTGCTGTTCATTTCGACCAGCTTCGTCAGCGTCTCGTCCACCTTGATGCCAATCGGGGATGCCTTCTCGAAATTCAAATCTTGCGCCATGGAGCTTTCGCCTTTGCGGGACGTCTCCAGAACCTCATTGGCGGCGGCGAGATACTCCTTCCAGACCTTGACCAGTTCGCCATAGACGGCGCGTTCCTCGGGCGAGGAGATCAGGGCCTGATATGTCTGGTTCGCCTGATCGTAGGCCTGCAGGCGGGCTGCGAGATTCTTGTCGATCTTGGCCTTGGCGTTGTCGTCGAAGGTCAGGAAATGGTCACGGAGAATGGCGCGGTAGCGTGCGGCCTGCGTCTGCATGTCTCCGAGCCAGCGAACGCTGGGAAGCCAGACGGTCTGAATCTGTTGCGCCGAGGCATTGATCGACCGCATCTGAAACATGCCGAAAAGATTCGTCGCGGCCAGAGTCAGCAGAAAGAATGATACGATTCCGATCAGTTTGGCGCGGATGGAGAGCTTGGACAGCATCGTCGTGATCCCTGGTTATCGATTTTTCTAACCGGATGCCGAAGGAGCCAGATCAGGACGAGGATCGGGCGAGAGGGCGGGTGGCAATTTCCAGTCGAACGCAGCGCCGTTCTGACGCCGCGTTCGCGGGCGGAATCATCAGGGATTCCAGTGAAATGTTAGTAAATGGGACATCCGCCGCGTCGCTCTGACGCGGCACGCGCTGAAACAAAAAGGGCGGCTGATGCTCAGCCGCCCTTTTTGCCGATGGTGATGTTGATCCGCGCTTATGCCGCGCGGACGTTGGTGAGGAATTTCTCGACTTCGATCTTGAGGCGGTTGCTGTCGGTTGACAGCATCTGCGCGGCGGAGAGGACCTGACCCGAGGCAGCCCCGGTTTCTCCGGCGCCGCGGCTGACATCAGTGATGCTGGTGGCGACTTCGCCGCTGAGTGCGGCGGCCTGCTGCACATTGCGGGCGATTTCCTGCGTCGCCGCACCCTGTTCCTCCACCGCCGCGGCGATGGTCGAGGAGATTTCCGAAATCAGCGTGATGGTCTTGCCGATTTCCTTGATGGTCGCGACCGATTCCTGGGTCGCGGTCTGCATGCCCGCGACCTGCGCGCTGATCTCGTCGGTGGCCTTGGCGGTTTGCGCGGCCAGAGCCTTTACTTCGGAGGCAACCACTGCGAAGCCGCGGCCAGCGTCGCCGGCGCGGGCGGCCTCGATGGTGGCGTTGAGCGCGAGCAGATTGGTCTGTTCGGCGACGGCCGTGATCAGCTTCACCACGTCGCCGATGCGGGCAGCGGCCTGCGACAGTTCGGTGATGCTGGTGTCGGTCTTCTGGGCCTGACGCACGGCCTCATTGGCGACGCGGCTGGATTCCTGCACCTGACGGCCGATCTCGCCGACAGATGAAGTGATCTCTTCGGTCGCGACCGCGACCGACTGCACGTTGCTGGAGACTTCCTGCGAGGCCGCGGCGGCTTCGCCCGAGGTCTTGCCGGTGACTTCCGCGGTGGAGGTCAGGGTGTTGGCGGCGGCTTCCAGTTCGGTGGAGGAGGAGGACAGCGAGCCGACCAGCTCGCCGATCAGCTTTTCGAAGTCGCGGGTGATGGCATCGACGCGCTGGCCGCGGGCGATCTTGGCGTCGGCATCGGCAGCGGCAGCTTCGTCCGCCGCCTTCTTGGCGATCAGGGCTTCCTTGAACACCTGGAGGGTGTCGGCCATGGTGCCGATTTCGGTCTTCTCGCCCTGATGCGGCACGACGGCGGTGAGGTCGCCTTCGCCGAGTGCCTTCATCGGGGTCACGATCGACGTGATGCCGCGCGACACGTCGCGCACCAGATAGAAGCCGACAACACAGCCGATCAGGACAGCCGCGCCGAGCATGATCGCCACTAGCATGAATGCAGTGTTGTAGCTGTTTGTTGCCTCCTGTCCGGCAAGATCGGCGCCCTTGTTATTGAGGTCGATGTCTTTCTTCAGGATGTTGTCGGATTTGATGCCGATGAGGTTGACGGTCATCGTGTTCAGATCATGCGCCTCGCGCGGATAGGAGCCCGCGGCCTTGCGCGACAGTGCCATGACTTCCTGGGTGCCCTTCTTGTAGCTCTCCCACGTCTCGACCCATTCGTTGTACAGCGCGCGTTCTTCCGGCGACGTAATCATCTTTTCATAAGCCTGCCGGGCCTTCATGTTGGCTTCGACAACCGTTTCCAGCGTTTTTTCCTGCGCCAGCTTTTCCTCGATCAATTCCGACAGCATGTGTTCGCGGATCACGTTGCGATAGGTGATCACACCGGCGCGCAGATCGCCCAGGACCCGCACGCTGGGCATCCAGTTGGTCTGGATGTCGACGGCATTGGCGTTGATGGCCTGCATCTGGCGGATGGCGAAGAGGCCCATGCCGGCCATCGCGACCAGCAGGATGACGAGAACGGCAGTGATCTTGGAGCGAATGGAAAGCCTGGAGAGCATGGCGGACCTTGAGTCTTTCTGACCGGTGGCTGATGGGCTGGGTAGCGACGAGGACGATGAGAAATCGGGAAGCCCGATCCGCCTTCCAGCGTTTCGGATTCGTGGTTTCCAATTTCACTATGTGAAGTGAAATGTTCGTAAAGGTATTCAGCGGCCGACTCAGAAAAGTGCATTTCATGTACGGCGTTTATGCCGATACCTGCTGCATTGGATGCATGTGTCGCTTCGCGCAGTTGCAGACAAGAAAAAACCGGCGGAGCTTTGGCGCCGCCGGTTTTAAAATGTTCGCTGGGCGAATCTCGTCAGGCGGCGCGGATCGTCGCAAGGAAGTTATGCACCTCGGTCTGAAGGTGCGTGCTTTCCTTTGAAAGCGACTGCGCCGCCGTGAAGACCTGGGCTGATGCGGCGCCGGTTTCACTGTTGCCACGGTCGACATCGGTGATATTGGCCGCGACGCGCGCGCTCAGTTCGGCCGCCTGCTGAACATTGCGGGCGATTTCCTGAGTGGCGGCGCCCTGTTCTTCAACCGCGGCGGCGATTGTCGATGAGATTTCGGAGATCAGGTTGATGGTGCTGCTGATCTCCTTGATGGTCGTGACGGAGGCGCCGGTGGCCGCCTGCATGCCGGAAATCTGGGTGGTGATCTCGTCGGTGGCCTTGGCGGTCTGAGAGGCGAGCGCCTTGACCTCGGAAGCGACCACGGCAAAGCCGCGGCCGGCTTCGCCGGCGCGGGCGGCCTCGATGGTGGCATTGAGCGCGAGCAGGTTGGTCTGTTCGGCGATGGCAGTGATCAGCTTGACCACGTCGCCGATGCGGGCGGCGGCCTGCGATAGTTCGCTGATGCAGGAATCGGTCTTCTCGGCCTGCTGGACAGCGAGCTGGGCGACCCGGCTCGATTCCAGCACCTGACGTCCGATTTCGTTGACCGAGGAGGTGATTTCCTCGGTGGCGCTGGCGGTCGACTGGATGCTTTCGGAGACCTCGCGTGAGGTGTTCGCGGCGGAGTTCGACAGCTGCCGGGTGACATCGGCGGCGTTGGTCAGGGTGCTGGCGGTGGCTTCCATTTCGGTGGAGGCCGATGACAGCGAGCCGATCAGTTCGCCGATCATGCCCTCGAAGCTGCTGGTGGCCCGGTCCAGCGTTTCGGCGCGGCGCATCTTGGCGCTGGCTTCGGCTGCGGCAACTTCGTCGGCGGTCTTCTTGGCGATCATGGCGTCCTTGAACACCTGCACGGCGTCGGCGATCTGGCCGACCTCGGTGTTTTCGCCCTGATGGGGGACGTTGGCGGCGAGATCGCCGGTGGCCAGCGCCCGCATCGGAGTCAGGACCGAACCGATGCCGCGGGCGACATCGCGCACGATCAGGACCGCGGCGCAGAGCCCGGCCAGAACCATGGCAGCCAGCGCGGCCAGAACGATGCGGAATGCGAGTTCATAGGTGTTTTCGGCATGCTGTCCGGCGGCGGCGGCGCCCTTGTCGTTCAACTCGACAAGCTTGGCCAGCACCGCATCCATGCTTCGTCCCGCCGGCGTCGCACGCTGAGCGTTGACGGCGCGCGCCTGCGCGACCTCGCGCTTGCGGGCATGGACGATGACTTCGTCGGCGGCCTCGCGGAAGATTTTCCAGGTTGCCGCCAACTCCTTATAGAGAGCGGCTTCTTCAGGGGAGGAGATCAGCGGCTCATAGGCCTTGTTCGCGGTGTCGTAATCCCTGGCCCGGGCATCGAGATTGCGCTGGATGTCGGCCATGAACTTGTCGTCCGGCTCCGTCAGATAGTCGCGCAGCACCGCCCGGTAGCGCGCCGACTGGGTGCGCAATTCACCGATCAGGCGGACGCTGGGCAGCCAGCTTGTCTTGATGTCCTGCGCCGCGGCATTGATGGCGCGCATTTCCACCACGGCGAAGGCGCCCATGGCGGAGAGGGCAATCAGCAGGAGGGCGACGAGAGCGACGAGTTTGGTGCGAATGGAGAGCCTGGAGAGCATGAAACAGTCCTTTGAGGTCTTTCTGACCCCTTTCAAGAAACGCGGGGCGAAACCAAACGCAGTGGCTTGGCCGCCGAAATGATTTCGACGCCTGAATGGGCGTGGGTGGTGTTGGCAATTTCCAGTCGGAGACCGTCATCAATGAAGGGTCAGCCGCGATCCAAATCGTAAAGAAATTCCGTGAAATGTTGGTAAATGCCTGCCGTGCAGGCAACCGGCCCGAAAAAGGGCCCGAATCTGGTTGCTGTGTACAGGAAAGGGTGCGGCTCCGGTTCCTGCTTCCCGGGCTCGGCGCGCCGTGTCACCATCCTGACGTGAACGACGGGAGGTCCGCCAATGCGCTGGTGTGTCTCGATCGGAGCGGTGCTTGTCGCGGGCGTGGTCGCCGGCGGCGATATTCCCGGGCTGGCTGCACCGGCCACCGCGCCTGCGCCGGCCGCCGCTGAGGCCAAGGTCGACGTCGAACTGGTCCTCGCGGTCGATGTCTCCTATTCCATGGACATGGACGAACTGGCGCTGCAGCGCGAAGGCTATGCGCTCGCCGTCACCTCCAAGGAGTTCTTGCAGGCGCTCAAGACCGGCCCGACCGGCAAGGTCGCGGTGACGTATTTCGAATGGGCCGCCTCAACCGACCAGAAGATCATCGTGCCGTGGCGGGTGATCGATGGCCCTGAATCGGCGGGCGCGCTGGCCGAGGAAATCCTGAAAGCGCCGCTGCGCCGCGCCTCGCGCACCTCGATCTCGGGCGCGATCAATTTCGCGATGCCGCTGTTCGAGGCCAACGAGTATCAGGGCCTGCGCCGCGTGATCGACATCTCCGGCGACGGGCCGAACAATAACGGCGAACTCGTCACGATCGCGCGCGATGCCGCGCTGGCCAAAGGCATTACCATCAACGGCCTTCCGATCATGTCGAAGGAGACCAACTACGCGACCATGGATATCGAGAATCTCGACTGGTACTACGAGGACTGCGTGATCGGCGGCGCCGGATCGTTCGTGGTGCCGATCAAGACCAAAGAGAAATTCAAGGAAGCGATCCGCACCAAGCTGATCCTCGAAGTCGCACACCGTGTGCCGGAAATGCGGGTCGTGCCGGCGGCCACGCGCGAGCCGCGGGTGTCATGCACCATCGGCGAGAAGATCTGGCAGGAGCGGTGGGGTCGGTGAGTCCTTTCTGTGTTTCGCACAGGCAATCAGCCCCACACCCCAACCCTCTCCCCGCGCGCGGGGAGAGGGAGCTAACAAATTTTTCTACCTCTCCCCGTTTTTACGGGGAGAGGTCGCGAGCAAAGCGAGCGGGTGAGGGGCTTCTGCTCTTTACCTTCTAAACCGCGCGACAAGCTCCACATGCGGCGTATGGCGGAACTGATCGACGGGCGTCACGCGGTCGATCTTGAATCCAGCGTCGATCAGAATGCGGGCGTCGCGCGCGAAAGTCGCCGGATTGCATGACACCGCGACCGCCAGCGCGATCTTGCTTGCGGCGAGTTGCTGAGATTGTGCCTGCGCGCCCTGGCGCGGCGGATCGAACACCACGCAATCGTAGTCGCGCAGTTCCTGCGGCATCAGCGGACGCCGGAACAGGTCGCGGGTCTCGGCTTTGATGGGCTTCAGACCCTGCGTGAGCTTCACTGCATTCTGCAGCGCCGTCACCGCAGCCGCGTCGCTGTCGAAGGCCGACACCTTGAATTTTTCCGCGAGGCGAAACGCGAACGGACCAAACCCGCAAAACAGATCGGCGATATGCTTGGCACCTTTGGCCCGCGCGAACGCCAGTTCCGCCAGCGTCTCTTCACCCAATGCCGTCGGCTGCATGAATGATCCCGCCGGCAGCGTCACCTGCGCCTTGCCGACCCGCACCACCGGTGGCTTGCGCATGATGACCAGTTCACCATGACGCGTCAGCCGCGCGAGATTGTGTTTTTCGGCCAGCTTCGACAGGGACATCAGCAGCGCCGTGCCGAGCGGACCGGAGCCGCGCACATCGACGTCGAGGCCGTTATCGGCTGCGGTGATCTGGATATCGAGCGGCTTGCTCACCGGCCTCAGCAGTTCGGCGATTTCGTTGGCTGCTTCGATGGCGCCGTGCATGGCCGGATCGAGGATCGGACAGTGATCGATGGCGATGATCTCATGACGGCCGGCGGCGGCGAAGCCGACACGCAGAATGTCCTGCTGGCTCTGCCGCGCATGCAGCGTCATGCGGCGGCGGCCGGTGCCATGGGCATCGATCAGTTCATCAACCTCACAATCGATACCCGCGTGAGCGAGCGTGTCGATCACGAGCTGCCGCTTCCAGTTCCGGTAAGCATCGTCCTGCCAGTGCTGGATGGCGCAGCCGCCGCAGGTCCCGAAATGCGGGCAGAATGGATCGATGCGCTGCGGGCTTGGCGTGACGACATGGGCAAGCGCGCGGCGGTCCGGGTGGCCGGACGAGGGCAACACGTCGACGGTCTCGCCGCCCAGTGCATACGGCACGTAGAGCGTCTCGCCGCCGGACACAGCAACGCCATCGCCGAAATGGCCGACATGATCGATGATGAGGCGCTCGGTCATCGTACTAGTGATCCGGTTCTGACATTCGTATTATATCTTTCGCGGGCACTTTACGAATGTCAGAACCAAAGGATCACTAGAATCATGATTTGCTAGTGTCCTTTCGTATCCGACGTTCGCTCAGAAGACGCTGCGAGTGAAGCGAACGTCGGATACGGGACACTAGCCGCGCCGCGCACCGATGAAGAATTCGGTGTTGCCGTCGCCGCCGGCGATGGACGAAGGGAACACCTTGATATCGGTGCAGCCCAGGGACTCCGCGAAGGCGGCTATGTCGTCGCACACCGCCTTGTGCACGGCCTCGTCGCGAATGATGCCCTTCTTGGAATGCTTCCGCTCAGCCTCGAACTGCGGCTTGATCAGCGCCAGGAGGTGCGTCGGAGCGGCGGCAATCGGCAGCACCGCGGGCAGCACCAGCTTCAACGAAATGAAGCTGACATCGATCACCACGATATCGGGACGGATTTCGAGCCGCTTGCCCGCGAGCGAACGGATGTCGGTTTCTTCCATCGAGACGATTTTCGGATTGCCGTGCAGGCTCGGATGCAACTGTCCGCGTCCGACATCGATGGCGTAGACGAGGCTGGCGCCATTTGCCAGCAGCACTTCCGTAAAGCCGCCGGTCGACGCGCCGACATCGATACAAACATGATCCTCGATGTCGATGGGATATTGCTCCAGCGCGCCGCTGAGTTTGACGCCGCCGCGCGATACCCAGGGATGCGCGGGCTCGGCCGAGATGTCGGCATCCGCCGGAATCGTCTCCGACGGCTTCAGCACCGGCTTGCCGTTTGCGGTCACACCACCGGCTTCAATGGCGGCCTGCGCCCGGGCGCGGCTCTCGAACAGGCCGCGCTCAACAAGCAGAAGGTCTGCGCGCTTGCGTGAGGTCATGTGCCACATCCTTTCACCTCTCCCCGTGGGGGAGAGGTCGGCGCGCGAAGCGCGGCGGCGGCGATCAGGCCAGCTTCACCGTTTCGGCCTTCATGTCCTTGCCGAGTGCCTCGAACACTTTCGCAACGATGCCCTTGGCATCGAGGCCAGCCTGTTCGTACATCTTGGCTGGGGAATCGTGATCGATGAAAGTGTCCGGCAGCACCAGCGTTCGCACGCGAAGGCCGCGATCGAGAGCGCCGTGATCGGCCAAGGCCTGCAGCACATGGGTGCCGAAGCCGCCGATGGAGCCTTCCTCGATGGTGATCAGCGCCTCGTGCTCGCGCGCGAGCCTCAGGATCATGTCGAGATCGAGCGGCTTCATGAAGCGCGCGTCGGCGACGGTGGTGGACAGGCCCAGCGTATCGAGTTCGTCGGCGGCCTTGAGACATTCGCCAAGCCGTGCGCCGAACGACAGCAGCGCGACCTTCGATCCATTTTTATCGGCCTGGCGCATGATGCGGCCTTTACCGATCGGGAGCGGCACGCCGGCTTCCGGCATCTCGACCCCGCGGCCTTCGCCGCGCGGATAACGCAGCGCGCTCGGCGCATCGTCGATCGCGACCTGCGTTGCCACCATGTGAACGAGATCGGCTTCATCCGCAGCCGCCATGATGACGAAGCCGGGGAGGCAGCCGAGATAGACGTTGTCGAACGAACCGGCGTGGGTCGGGCCGTCCTGGCCGACAAGACCGGCGCGGTCGATGGCGAAGCGTACCGGAAGACGCTGGATCGCCACGTCGTGCACGACCTGATCGTAGCCGCGCTGCAGGAAGGTCGAGTAGATCGCGCAGAACGGCTTGAAACCTTCTGTCGCGAGGCCTGCGGCGAAGGTCACGGCATGCTGTTCGGCAATGCCGACATCGAAGGTGCGGTCGGGGAACGCCTTGCCGAAGATATCGACGCCGGTACCGCCCGGCATCGCCGCCGTGATGGCGACGATCTTGTCGTCCTTGCGCGCTTCCTTGACCAGGCTTTGGCCGAACACCGACGTATAGGACGGCGCGTTGGATTTTGCCTTGGCCTGCGCTCCGGTGGCGACGTCGAACTTGGCGACGGCGTGATACTTGTCGTCGGACGCTTCGGCGGGCGCGTAGCCCTTGCCCTTCTGCGTGACAACATGAACCAGGATAGGTCCGGTCGGCGCATCGCGCACGTTGGTCAGCACCGGCAGCAGGTGGTCGAGGTTGTGGCCGTCGATCGGCCCGACATAGAAGAAGCCGAGTTCTTCGAACAGCGTGCCGCCGGTGACCATGCCGCGCGCATATTCCTCGGCGCGCAGCGCGCGGTCCTCGAAGAATTTCGGAAGTTTGTGCGCGAGATTTTTCAGCGCTTCGCGCGCCGACGCATAGGTCTTTCCGGACAGCAGCCGCGCGAGATAGGCCGACATCGCGCCGACCGGCGGAGCGATCGACATGTCGTTGTCGTTGAGAATTACGATCAGGCGCGAGTGCATCGCGCCGGCATTGTTCATCGCTTCATAGGCCATGCCGGCGGACATCGAGCCGTCGCCGATCACCGCGATGACATTGTTCTTGCCGCCGGTAAGATCGCGCGCCACCGCCATGCCGAGGCCTGCGGAAATCGAGGTCGAGGAGTGCGCCGCGCCGAACGGATCGTATTCGCTCTCGGCGCGCTTCGTGAACCCTGACAGGCCGTTGCCCATGCGCAGCGTGCGGATGCGGTCGCGGCGGCCGGTGAGAATCTTGTGCGGGTAGGCCTGATGGCCGACGTCCCAGATGATGCGGTCATCCGGTGTATTGAAGACGTAGTGAAGCGCGGTGGTCAGTTCGACCACGCCGAGGCCTGCGCCGAAATGGCCGCCTGTCACCGATACGGTGTCGATGGTCTCCAGCCGCAGCTCATCGGCGAACTGGCGCAACTGCTCGGGCTTGAGCTTGCGCAGCAGGTCCGGCGTCGGTGCGGCGTCGAGGAGGGGAGTCTTGCTCGAATTTGACACTTGAATATCCGCAATAATTTGGGGGCGCCCGGCCCGGCATGGAAAGCTGCTCAGAAAGGTCCGAAACGGTCCCGTGGCTTATACCAATTCCAAAACGATGCCAATCCGTTAGGCAGGCGTGAAAGGCCTCACTTTCGGGGCATTTGGCGCCGGGAATAGCTGTTAAGGCTCGAAACTCGAGCCTCCGCTGGTTCCCGCCTTCGCCGGGGAGAGCCAGAATAAGCTTGTGCGAAACGGCGACGTTTGTTGCGCGGATTTACTGAACGTCGAGCGGTTCGGTGCCGGCAGCCTGTCCCGACGCATCGGTGGTGATCTTGTCGACGCGCGCCTCTGCCTGGCGCAGCAGCTCTTCGCAGCGGCGCTTCAGGCTCTCGCCGCGCTCATAGATCGCGACCGATTCCTCGAGCGGGACCTTGCCGTCCTCGAGACGCTTGACGATGGACTCCAGTTCCTCGATCGCGCGTTCGAAGCTGAGCTTCTTGACGTCCGCATGGGGAGTGTCGGCCATGGTCGTTTTCCGAGTTGCGATTCGTGGATCGATGACAGCGCCGCGGAATCTAGGAACGATTTGCGGGCGCAATATGGCGGCAATGTAGCGCGATTTGCAGCGGTGAGGGAAGTGCTTCGCTTGGCGTCATCCTGAGGTGCGGAGCGCGCAAGAACGCGCACCTGAGGACGACGGGTCGCGCTAGTTGTTCATCAGCGCGGCGACGTGCACGGCCACCGAATCGCGCAAGCCCTGCAGATCGTAGCCCCCTTCGAGCACGGAGACGATCCGCCCTTCGGCCGACTTGTCGGCGATCTCCATCAGCTTGCGCGTGACCCAGGCGAAATCCTCCTCGCGCAGTTCGAGACTGCCGAGCGGATCCCGCCAGTGCGCATCGAAGCCCGCCGAAATCACGATCAGCTCGGGTGCGAACGCCTCCAGCCGCGGCAGGATCGCGAGATCAAAAGCTTCGCGGAATTCGCGGCTGCCATTGCCGGCGCGCAGCGGCGCGTTGACCACGGTGTCCTGATCCCCGCGCTCCTGTGTGCTGCCGGTGCCGGGAAACAAGGGCATCTGGTGAGTCGAGGCATACATCACACTCGGATCTGACCAGAAAATTTCCTGGCTGCCGTTGCCGTGATGCACGTCGAAATCGACCAGGCAGGCGCGCTCGATGCCGTACTTGCGCTGCGCGTAGCGCGCGGCGATGGCAGCGCTGTCGAAGAAGCAGAAGCCCATCGGCCGCGAGGTCTCGGCGTGATGTCCGGGCGGACGGGTTCCGACAAAGGCGTTGGTCCGTTTGTTCTTCATCACCGCATCGACGGCCGCGACCGCACCGCCGGTGGCGCGTAACGCCGCCTCCCATGTGCCCGGCGACATCGACGTGTCGCCGTCGAGATAGACGATGCCGTCCTTCGGCGCGATGTGGCGCAACTCGTCGATGTACTCGTTGCTGTGGCACAGCGCGATCACGTCGAGATCGGCTTCCGGCGCCTCGACACGCACCAGCGATGTGAAGGGCTCTGCCGACAGTCCCTGCTCAATCGCGCGCAGACGATCCGGCCGTTCGGGATGGCCGGGAGCGGTCTGATGATTCAGGCCGGCGGCGGTGTGGTAATAAAGTGTCGGCATGGACTGTTGTCTTTCTTCTGGCGCCGAAGCAATTCCTCGCAAGTGACCCATAATAACGCGTGATGCCCGGGTTTGTCCCGGGCATCTGCGCTTGACTTCGAGATTAGGTGAAGGCCGGAAACAGCGCTCAGGCCTTTTTCTTGCGGGAGAAAAATGCGCTGAAAGCGTTCCGTGCCTCGTCCGATTTCAGGCGCTCGCCGAAATGATGCGATTCCTCGTCCATCCTGCGCAGCACATCTTCCCGCGCCGGCTTCAGCAACTTGCGGGTAAGCGCCACGGCGTCCTTAGGCAGGGAGCCGATTTCGCGCGCGATCTTGCGCGCCTCGACTTCGGTGTGTCCGGGCGCAACGATGACATTGACGAAACCCGCTTCGCGGGCTTCCTCCGCCGTCACGGTCCGGCCCATTACCAGCATCGAGAATGCGCGCTGATGCCCCATCACGCGCGGCGCGAGCAGGCTGGAGGCCGCCTCGGGAACGAGCCCGAGGTGAATGAACGGCGTCGAGAACGTTGCGGTGGTTGAGGCGAGAACGTAGTCGCAGTGAAACAGCATGGTGGTGCCGACACCGACCGCAATGCCGTCGACCGCGCCGATCAGCGGCTTCTCGTTATAGGCGAGCGCCTTGAGAAACTGGGTCGCAGCCATCGGCCGCGAACTGTCGTCGTTCGCGGTGTTGGCCTTGGCGAAATCCTCGAGGTCATTGCCGGCTGTGAACACGCCCGAGCCGCCGGAAATCACGATGCTGCGAATGTCCGGATCGTTCTGCGCGGATTTGATCGCATCAGCCATCGCAATGTACATGCCTTGCGTCAGTGCGTTCTTCTTGTCCGGGCGGCGCATGGTGATGATGCGCGCGCTGTCTTCATCGGTGACAATTACGTGGTCGGTCATGGATGTTTTCCTGGGCGTTCCCTGAAATGGCGGATGGCGCTGCAGCATGGAGGCGGCTGGCGCTGTCGGTTGGTTCATCCTACATCATTGGCCAGAAACGGAATAATGGCCATTCGATTTCCGCCCCTCCGGTATAAAGGGACACTGCCATGCAACTCACCGGCATCCATCACCTGACAGCGATTTCCGCGAATGCCAAGGGAAACCTGGCGTTTTATACTGGTGTGCTGGGCATGCGGCTGGTCAAAAAGACCGTCAACCAGGACGATGTCAGCGCCTACCATCTGTTTTATGCGGACGGGAAGGCCAACCCGGGCACCGACCTGACCTTCTTCGACTGGCCTGCGGCGCGGGAACATCGCGGCACCCGCAGCGTGTCGCGCACCGGTCTGCGGGTCAATGGCGAGAAGGCGCTGGCCTTCTGGCAGGACCGGCTGATCAAGCTCGGCGCCCATGTCGGCAAGGTGACCGAGGTCGATGGCCGCCTGACGCTGCCGTTCGAGGACCCCGAAGGCCAGCGGTTGGTGCTGGTCGACGACGGCGGCCGGGGCGAAGCGCATCCGTGGGAGAAGAGTCCGGTGCCGGCCGAACACCAGATCCGTGGCCTCGGCCCGATCGTGCTGAACGTGCCGGATCTAACGCGGACCGAGCGCGTGCTTGTGGATGTGATGAACATGACGCGGGTGCGCGACTACGCCTCGCCCGACGGCGAGCATCGCATCAATGTTTACAGGATGGGAGAGGGCGGCCCGGCGGCGGAACTGCATGTGCTTGAACAGAAGGATTTGCCCGCCGCACGTCAGGGCGCCGGCGGTGTGCATCACGTCGCATTCCGCACCCCAGATGAAGAGCAGTATCATGCCTGGACGGCGCGGCTTGCGGAGTTCGGCGTTCATTCCAGCGGCGAGATCGATCGCTTCTATTTCCGCAGTCTTTATTTCCGTGAGCCGAACGGCATCCTGTTCGAGATCGCGACCGACGGGCCGGGCTTTGCCACCGACGAGCCGATGGAAACACTCGGGGAGAAACTGGCGCTGCCGCCGTTTCTGGAATCGCGCCGCAGGGAAATCGAAGCGGGATTGAAGCCGCTCTAATGCGCTTGGGTTTGGTCAGGACACTTGCGGCGGCAGAAGCGAACGGTTTCCGCCCAGAATTGTCCACGGATGGATCTCGTATTTGATCCAGACGCCGCCCTTGGCATAAGGATCGTTCGCCGCAAGCGCCTCGGCCGCGTTGCGGTCTTCCGCCTCATAAACGATCAATGCTCCCGCGCCGTCCTCGAACGGTCCGGCGATCACGATCTTGCCATCCGCGCGAAGCCTGTGCGCGTACTCCCGATGCGCCGGTCGCACGGATTCAACCTTCTCCGCATCCGGCACGTAGGTGATGTAATTGACGAACTTCATGCCCTGGCCCTTGCTGAGTGCGCGATCGCTCCCACAAGGAAAGGCCGCGCGGCGAGACCTTAGTGCTCTGGCCGCGCGGTTCCATAGCAAAGCTGAATAGCCTTGCTCCGGCTTTGAATAGTGCCGGCTGCGGTGTTTACGCGACCAGCACGGCGTCCGCGCCGGTGGTCGCCGTGGCAGCGTCCATGATCGTGCGTTCGAGAGCGCCAGACTGCACCGTGACGTTCTCCGCGAAGAAGCGCGCCAATGCGACGTATCGTTGTACGTCGTTCTGATGCGTCTCGTCGGTGCGCGCGGCCAGCGCTTCGTTCGCGAGCGAACAGCCGCCTAGGGTGGTCGAGAACAGCCGCAGATACGGCGTCGCGCCGGCCAATGCTTCCGCAGGCGAGGTCGCAATCTTCTCGAGCAGCCACTTGCTGCTGCGCTCAACCGAGTCAACCGCATCGCGCAGCTTGGCGCCGGTGGTGCCGAAGGCCGGATCGTTCGAGGCTTCCACCTTCGATACGATGGCTTTCAGTTCACCCAGCAATTCCCAAACGGCTTCGCCGCCGGACATCTGCAGCTTGCGCATCAACAGGTCGTTGGCCTGCACGCCGTTGGTGCCTTCATAGATGGTGAGGATGCGCGCATCACGGACGTACTGCGCCGCGCCGGTTTCTTCCATGAAGCCCATGCCGCCGTGTACCTGCACGCCGATGGCCGCCACTTCGTTGCCGATGTCGGTGGAGAAGGCCTTTGCCATCGGCGTCAGCAATGCGCCGCGTGCTGCGGCCTTCGCCTTTGCCGCCGGATCTGTGGCGCGATGCGATACGTCGATGGCGACCGCAGTCGCGTAACAGATGGTGCGCGCCGCCGCCGTCATGCCGCGCATCAGCATCAGGTTACGCTTGACGTCGGGATACATGATGATCGGATCGGAGCCGGTGTTCTGGCTGCCGAGCGCCTTGCCCTGCTTGCGCTCCTGCGCATAGGCCAGCGCGCGCTGATAGGCGCGGTCCGCGATGCCGACGCCCTGCAGGCCGACGCCAAGGCGCGCCTGATTCATCATGGTGAACATTGCGGCCATGCCGCCGTTTTCCTTGCCGACGAGGTACGCGATCGCTCCGCCCTTGTCGCCCATGGTCATGGTGCAGGTCGGCGAAGCATGAATGCCGAGCTTGTGTTCGACGCCGCTGGCGTAGATGTCGTTGCGCGCGCCGAGCGAGCCGTCGGCATTGACCAGATATTTCGGCGCCAGGAACAGCGTGATGCCCTTCGATCCGGCAGGCGAGCCGGGCAGGCGCGCCAGAATGAAATGAACGATGTTGTCGCTCATGTCGTGGTCGCCGTAGGTGATGAAGATTTTCGAGCCGAACAGGCGATAGGTCCCGTCGGGCTGCTTTTCAGCACGCGTGCGCAGTGCGCCGACGTCGGTGCCCGCCTGCGGCTCGGTGAGTTGCATGGTGCCGGGCCATTCGCCGGAGATAAGTTTGCCGAGATAAATGTCTTTCAGTTCCTTGCTGCCGTGCGCATCAAGCGCGTCGATCGCGCTGAGCGTCAGCAGCGGGCAAAGACCGAAAGCAAGATTCGATGCGCTCCAGATTTCGTTGACGGCGGAATGCACCGCCAGCGGCAGACCCTGTCCGCCGAATTCCTCCGAACCCGATACCGCATTCCATCCGCCTTCGCACCAGCGCTTGTAGGCATCGGGCCATCCCGTCGCCGTAACGACGCCCTTGTCGGTGAGCTTGATGCCCTCGCGATCACCGGTCTGATTGAGCGGCTCGAGCACGTCGGTGGCGAACTTGCCCGCCTCCTCGATCACCGCAGCGGAGAACTCCGGATCGTAGCCATTATAATGTCCCGCCTCCACGGCGGCCAAAAGGCCGGCACCGTGGTTGAGGGAAAGCAGGATGTCGTTGATCGGCGCACGGTAAGTCATGGCATGCTCTCGCTGTTCGGCTGGCCTCGGTGCCTCTTCCCGGCGCGGGACAGGCACGCAAGTTTTGCTCTCATAAATCGTTGTTCGGCGGTGTCTTTCCTCGCTTGCGGTTTCTTGTGCGGGGCCGCCTTGCGCCCTTTGTCTTCCCACGAAAAAGGCCGGTCCTCAACTGCGGTGCAGGCGTATCTCAGGTATGCCACGGGGCCGGTTTCCGGCCGATGCAGAGTGCCAACCCTGAGCCACCCCCGCTTCCAAATCTGCGGCGTGTAGCGAATGCAGGTCCGGACACCTGAATCGGCCCGATTTTTCCATTTCTGGCAGCATTTTCCGGCCCAAAAGCGGGTTTCCACTTTGGCGGAAAATGCTCTAAGACCTCCGCAGCCACGGTGAATCGGTGCGGCTCAGGACTTCCGGCAGGAAACCGGCCAGCCACCTTCCGACAACGAGCGGCGCGAGACGGCAAGACCTGATCTTGCCGCGAACCGTTCAACGCTATTGGGGCGTCGCCAAGTGGTAAGGCAGGGGATTTTGATTCCCCCATGCGGAGGTTCGAATCCTCCCGCCCCAGCCAAAAAGTCGAGTAATTTCAGAGACTTGAGAGAATTTCGCGAAAAGCCCGCAAATGGCGGGCTTTCTGACGCCGTGTTTTGTCTCTGTGTGGTCAACTTGCTTTTTCTCCGGGCAAGTCGGCAGAAATCTCTGCGCATACTTTGAAACATTCCCGTTTTCGAAAGACATATTTGGAGACCGGTTCGATCCCCACTGCGTGGCCGACCGAACAGCAACCGTGACTGTAAACAGCAGCGCTGTAGGTCAGATTGAATGGGCGAGAGGCTGCCGCGCTTCTGACGGCTAAGACATCTGGGTACGAGAATTACAATTCGGACGTCGCCATCCCGAAGCCGCAAGGCGAGCATCCCGACTACGGAGGGCGGCTATTGGAATAAAATTCAAGCTGGACATGCTCTCGCGCGTACCCCTCTTCCGCCCGTGATCTCGCAACCGTTGATGAGGTCGACGGCGAGCTAAAATCGGACCACAGGGGACGGTTCAGTGTGAGCCCGGCATTGAAAGTGCACCAGATGAGGGAGAGCTTGAAGACAAGCTCACGGGTATTGATGGCGGTGATTCCTAACAAAGCCCAGCAGGCAGATGCATAGACTCATGTTGAAGCCTATCCGCACGACAGAGCGGGGGCGTCCCTCTTGTTAATCGTTATCAGCTTGCCGAGTTGCGCGCGGTGACAATCCACGTCGCGCTGTCGATCATCACCGATTGATCGCCAGGGCGGCCCGCGAAGGCGGCGCGAACAGCGACCGAGGCGCGAGCGCGGATGTCGTCTGGCTGATCAGCGAGCACGCGCGACAGCGGACCAACATCCAACGTCATCTTGACTGCGTCGTCGATCGCCGCGTCCCGCGTCGCGCCCTCGCCAAACGGGAGGGAAGCGTCGAAGGGCGTGATTGCGATATTGGTGAAACCGGCCGCAGTCAGGATGTGCGCGATCCGCCCCCGGTCGCCGAACGAGAATGGACCGGGCGCTTCGGGATCGGGCGGCCCCATCGGTGGGATGATGCCTTTGATCGCAGCCATTGGAAGCCGCACCCAATCGTTCTCGGCCGCGCTACGCCAGCAGACGAAAGCGACCCGCCCGCTCGGCTTGAGCGCGCGGCGCATATGGGCGAACGCCCCGGTCGGATCGTCGAAGAACATCACCCCGAAACGCGAGAACAGGAGGTCAAACGCGCTTTCGGGCAGCTCGGCGCTGCTGGCATCGGCCACCCGGAACAGGACCGGCGCTTCGTTTGGCGCAAGCGCGCGCGCTCGGTCGATCAGCGGTTCGGATATGTCCAAGCCCAGCACCTGGCCCTCCGCGCCGACGCAGGCGGCCAGAGCCAGACTCGACGCGCCCGCGCCGCAGCCGACGTCCAGCACGCGTTCGCCCGTCGCGGGCGCGGCGGCTTTGATCGCCGCCTGGCCGAAGACTGCCATCCTAGCGTCGAGCCGGGCCTGGTGGGCCAGCCAGCGCTTCCCGCTTTGGCCATTCCAGTTGGCGACCTGATCCGCATTTCGCTCTGCCATGCCATATCCTTGTTCTGATTTGTTCTTGACTAGGTATCCTTTGGTCGAGGCAACCGGAATTTGCGCAGGTAATATTTCATCGGTATTGGCCGCCTCTTGCGCCGCGTCGTTCGTCGCCCTTGCGTCACGCTCCGTCGAATTCATCGTGAGCGGCGTAGAGGGACCCATCAGTTGCCAATCTCCGTCAAAATATTTTGGAATGTCGTGTCGAGTTGCTTGGCCACGATGTCGATGCGGGCGTCTCCGAACAATGCGAATGTCGAAGAGGGGCGGTCGTATTCGATGATGGCGGTACCGTCGTCCGCGCCATACAAGACCACGCGTATTGGCGCGTAGAGGCCCGCAGCCAAGTTGTGCTTCGTTATGGATCTGGCCACCAGGAAATTGCCGATCCCATAGGTGACCGCCGGCCGAGGACTGCCTAGTTCCACGGAGAGTCCCACCCCATGTTCAAGCGTATACATGATCGTCAGGCCCGCAGGCCATGCCTGCCTTTCCCATTCGGCCCGTGCCCGGCCATGTCCCTTTTTTTCATGAGCGGAACCACGCGGTCGAGAGCCAGGGCCTGCACCCGCGATTCGAGCGCTGCTCTCACATCGCCGAACGAGCGCCTGGATACGATGCGGATATGCTCCACCATGAACAGTTGTGTCGTGAGCCGATCTTCCTTGCGCGCGTCGACGGATTCCGTTGTTGCTGCCATTGCTGCATTCTCCTTGCCGGTCCGATCGGCGCATGTGATCCGACTGGCGAATCCTTGCCGCGTTTGCCCGACGGCGTGAGCCGGACTTCGCAAAGCTGACGAGCGACTGAAAAGAAACGCGCGCGGAGTCGTGCGCCAATCAGGATCCTGGGCCCCGTGCGTACAGGCCAAGAGCCAGCAGGGAAAACGCGCTCATCACGACGCCCAGCGCCAACATTGCTTCATGTGATACTGTGGCAGCAAGCCATACGCCGATCGCGGCGATCATCATCTGCAAGAAACCCAGCAGCGCCGAAGCGGCGCCGGCCTTCTCCCCGAATGGAGAAAGCGCCCGCGCAGTGGCCATTGGAATGACAACACCCACGCCGAGAAGCAAAACGCACATCGCGCCCAGAAAAGGCAGGAAAGTCGGGCTGATTATCGAGATGAGCAGGATCGCAAGGTTGCTGGCGGCGGTCGCGCACAAACCGGCTCGGATTGGGCCATCGAGCCCGTAGCGTCGTGCCAATCTTGTTGCAAGCATACCCCCGGCGGATACGATGAAGACGGTGCCGACGAAAAAGAGGCCTAGCTGGATCGGCGTGAAGTGCAGCGCTTCGATGAATAGGCGCGGTGCAGCGGAAAACATTGAGAACATGCAACCTATGATGAGGCTCGAGGTGGTCGCGGGGATAGCGAAGCGACGGTCGCCAATCAAGCCGGCATAGGTCCTGCCGATGGCAACTGGGTTGAGCGGCGTGCGGATCGAATTGTGGGTTTCGCCGAGAACGATGCCGTAGGCAACCGCGCTGACGGCGGCAAAGGCCGCGACCAGCGCGAATTCGGCGCGCCAGCCCAGACTCTGGTCGAGTACGCCGCCAAGCAGTGGCGAGAACCCGGCAGCAGCGGACATCGCGATCATGATGAGCGCCATCGCGCGTGCCAGCGCTGCGCCGCTAAACATGTCGCGGGCGATGGCGCGAGACAGCACTGCCGTCGCGCAAGCACCTGTTGCCTGAACAACGCGGCCGACAAGGAGATTAGGCAGGTCGGTTGCCAGACCGCACCAGACGCTGCCCGCGAAGAACACGGCAAATCCGATCAGGACCGGCCAACGTCTTCCGTAGCGATCCGAAAGCGGTCCGACCAGGAGCTGGCCCAATCCGAACACCGCAAGAAAGACGGTGATGGCGGACGTGACCGCCGCACTCGTGACATTCAATGAGATCGCAATGTGAGGCAGAGACGGCAGCAAGATGTTGGTCGCCAGCGTTCCCATCGCGGTTAGGACGGAAAGGACGGCGATGGGCAGGGCGCTGGAGGTGGGAATGTCCCGCGGCGCGGTGTTGATCAGGTCAGCCATGGGATCCTTCGCTTGTTAGGTTGATAGGTAGATTAAGGCGACGAGTCACAGGATTACGGTGACAGTGCACTTAACTGTCGTTGTGACTATCGTTCGGTCCGTGAAGAGGGTGGCGTAGCGATTGAGTGCACTGTCTGCAGGACGGTGGATATTTTCCAGATACTGAAAGCTGCTCTGGCTAACGACGGCGATCTGTTGGGAAAGCTGGCTGACGGACGGCCACGCAGACGGCAAGGCGCAATAGTCAGAGCCATCGGCGAACCTCGGCCTTGTAGCGGCGGTAGTCGTCGCCGAACTTCGCTTCGAGATAGCGCTCCTCGCGGGCGATCACCTGCGTCTGGATCGCGATCAGCACCAACGGGAGCAAGGCGAAGGCGATCGGCCCGTCGAAGCCGATCGCAAGGCCGGCATAGATAAGCGCCATGGCGAGATACATGGGATTGCGGGTCCACCGATAGGGACCGGTCGTTGCGATGAGGGTCGTTGGCCGCGACGGTGGAGCGTTGGTGCCAAGCCGGCGGAACAGCCCCGCCGCCGCAAGCATCATCGCCGCGCCGGCAACGAACAGCAGCGCCCCTGTCGCGGCCAGCAACCGCCAGTCGATGCCGAAAGAGCGTAGGGTGACGAACCGCTCCGCCGCCTGCCCCAACAGCAGCGCTCCCAGATAGAGGAAGGGCGGAGGGAAGCGCACACCCGCGCTGTCTGGTTCGACGGCCATGCTCATCCTCCAATCTGTGCTCTCAAACCAGCATCGATTGCTGGGCGAAAATACCCGCCATCGCGCCCTGCCATGATGCCGTGGTGACCGAGGGCATTCCGGGGTTGGCGAGATCGCCGGCGGCGTAGATGCCGGGCACGCTGGTTTCGCGGCGCTCATCGACCTTGAGGGCGATGCCGTTGGGCGTATTGACCGTGGCGAGGCCCAGTGCTTCATGCAGGCTTGCGGACGGCTTGTTGCGCGGATGCGCGAACAAGATATCGACCGCGACATTGGGGCCGGTTTCGAGATTGACGGTGGCGTTATGGCCATGATGGGCGATCTTAGTGATCCGGCCATCGACGACGGGTACGTTGCGGCGAGCCATATCGGCCCGGATATCGGGCGGAATGTCGTGACCATCGGCGAAGAGCGTTAACCTGTCGGTCCAATCGTGGAACAGCCTGACCTGGTTTTGCGACTGGGGGCCGGACCAGATGAGGCCCCAATGCTGGCCGGCGACTTCAAAGCCGTCGCAATAGGGGCAAGGCACGATAGACCCGCCCCAGCCTTCGGCAAAACCCGGAACGTCAGGCATCTGGTCGACGATGCCATAGCTCAGGATCAAGCGGCGCGCCCCAAAGCTTTCGCCATCGCCAGTGAGGACGGAGAATTTGTCGATGTTGCCAGAGATGCTGTCGGCCCGGGCATTGACCAGCCTGATCGTGGGATAACGCGCCAGTTGCTGCCGCGCCTCGGCCAGAATGTCCAACGGTGGCTTGTGATCGTGGCCGAGCAGACCATGCGAGTGTTCAGCGAAGCGGTTGCGCGGCAGGCCGGTATCGAGAACGGTGACCTTGCGGCGGGCACGGCCGAGCTGCAGGGCGCCGGCGAGTCCGGCAAAGCTGCCGCCAACGATGATAACGTCATTCATGGTGATGGGCTCCGTGTTGCGGATCGAGGGAGACGGGTTGGCCTGGGCGCGGGCGAGGCCGATGGTGGAAAGCGCGGCCAACTTCAGCAGGGCTCGTCGTTGCATGTCGCCCATCACTGTTTTGGCCGGCCGGACAATGCTGCGCATTCGACATCGCGGGCGGCCAAGGGGAATTTGATTTGGAGGACAGGTTGCCTGCCCATTTGCTTGCACATTTCAGATACTTCATGGTATCGTAATGCAAGAATTATAATACTGTCAAGTACTGGAATTCTCGTGACCGAAAATAGCCAGGCCCGGCGTGGCCGACCCGTAAACGAAGCGCTTGGCCAAACGATCGTCGACGCCGCGCGCGAACTCTTTGTGGAATTGGGTTTTCAAGCGACGACCTTGGACAAGGTCGCCCAGCGGGCCAAGATATCCAAGCTCAGCATCTATCGGCACTTCGAGAGCAAGGAAGCGCTGTTTGGCGCGGCCATCGCGGCCGGCTGCCATCAACTGTTTGCACCACAGACCCTTGTGGAAGGCGTCGACGGTTCGGCCGAAGACCAGCTCATAGCGGTGGGATCATCACTGCTTCGCACGCTGTTGAGATCGGACGTCCGCAGTGTCGAAGCCATGGTCATGGCCGACAAGACAAGTCAAAACTCGTTAAGCAAGCTCCATTACGAAGGCGGCCCCGCCCATGTCATCGCCGAAATCGAAGCCCTGTTGCGTCGGTTGCACGCGAGGTCGCTTCTGAACGTACCAGATCCTCTCCGGTCCGCCCGCTTGTTTTCCGCGCTTTTCAAAGGATCCGATCTCCTGATGATCGCACGCTTCGATGAGAAGAGAGCAGAGGACGACAACGAAATCGAATCCTACTGCCAGTCGGCCGTAGCCATGTTCATCGCCGCGCACGGTGGCAATGACCACGCGGGCGGATAGCCTACGCACCAGGCGCTTTGTGAAAGTGCGTAATGTGTCGATTTCATTGCGAATCGTCATGATCCATTCCTTAGATGCGCGGATCTGACCAAGTGCCCAATGCCAATCAGTCCGCCCAATCGCGACATCGTGTGCTGGGTGCCAGGCGTCATTGGAGCACCGCGCATTTCTGGAAATGCGCTTCTTCTTTTGAGCTTGAATGTTTACCGTCGGAAGAATTTCCGATGTTGCCTGGGCAAAAATCTCCGAAACCGAGAAGAGCGAAACGATTGAAGCCGACGAAGGCCGCCTTACCGCACGGACGCGGATGACGGGATGAATAACTGTAAGTTTGCGCGCGGGCGCTTTCGCTAGATCAAGTGGGGAGAAGGACCGCGAGGCTGATGGTCGCCTTCTGCAAAGCGAATAACTATGGCGCTAGGCTGTGCGGGCTCGAACAGGGCGCGCAGCGCAATGCGTAAAGCCGGGACGGTAGTTTCTGGTGGTAGGTCCACCGCTATGGCCGCACTGAGCAGGCAGCGGACAGTGGGTTTGCTGGTATCGTTACTGCCATTTGCATCGAGTGCTGCCGACCGCCGTTGAGCACGGCCGAGACAAAATATTTCCAGGCACCGCTAACAAGGTGATGGCGGACAAGATCCAAAAATTTTTGTCGAGAAAACTCGGAGCACCAAACAGCCGGGCGGCCGCCTAAGAATAGATGGGGGCGGGTATGTCTGCCCCGTTTCCTAGCTGTCGTCACCGAGGTGCATACTCCCGATTCAGCATCCGTTGGGTGCAAAAGTCTCTGGTCCTGAAATGCGCGAAAAAATTCGAAATTCTCTTGAGAAATCAAATGGGTTTTTGCAGTTGGGAATGTGGCAGTTCGAATCCTCCCACGACAGCCAGCCAGTCCGGATATCGGAGAATTTCTTTCTTTGGTGTAAGAAAGGCCCGCCAATAGCGGGCTTTTTCAACACGTGGAGTCTCTGAAGAGACCGAAGTCGAGCCGTCACCTTCCGAAATTGGCCGACATTCTCTGACCAATCATTGAAAAATTCCCGTTTTCTGGAGACTCGTCCCAGAGACCCGAGAATAAAAAACCACTGAGTGGCGGGGAATCAGTCGAGGCGAATTTTAGCATTTCCGATTTTGCGGAAATTGCGAATGACAGGATACAGCACGCAAAGCCTTGGAACGAAAATCTAACGGTTGTTATCGATTTCGATCTCTTGGTTAAGCACAGCACTTTCGACGAAATTGCCGAGCAGATTAGCCATCGATTGATAGATCGCACTGTCCTCGTCCATGCCCTCTAGGGTGAGAACAAAGGCGACTTCTTGAGGCCCAAGCTGGTCATTGTTGGAAAGACTGAACTGATAGAGATCGCGACTGTAGACCCGCGCATACAGACGAAAATGATTACCTGTGAACCTGTGGCCGGCTCCACGCGAGAAATCGGCCGCATGACGCCGAATGGGTTGCCACTTTTTGAGGTCATTTCGCGCGTCTGTCTCAGGGAGCGTCGATTCCAACATGGTGCCTAGGAGTGAGGTCCATTTGCCTGTCTGATTTTGGTAGGTCAGAGAGGTCTCAAGGCGAGTGGCAAAGTAGTTGGCTCCGCCCAATGGTGAAAGAAGCGGCTTGAGGACCGCGGTGAGCTTCGCTTTTCCACGTAGGCGACCAGCCTCAATCAATTCGGGTGGGATCGGAATATCGGACCAATAATAAGGTGAGCCCGGTTGGAGAAAAGCGGTCCAAGCCAGTGTCACAGTACCGTTCTGGCACGACCAAGGCAGAGCACCATTGTAGGGGCTTCCCCAACCCAACGTCGGATGGTGCTCGGGTCGCTCGGCCGCGTTGATCAATAAGGCTTTCACAAGGTCAGGAGTTGGGGTCTTGAGATTTGCGAAAGTGTGCGCAGCCAAGGAAGACACCAGAGCTGTGGGGTAGCTGCTTCCAACAGCAGAAATGCCACCTATCATGCGCAATTCAGAAAACCATGAAACGTCTGGTTTTAGCATGCCGTCTGGGCCTGGGCCGTTGAGACATCGCAGGCAAGGGTCACCCGGTTGACCGGCCGGGTCAGCGCCTCGGCCGCCTACGACGATCGCAGCCTCACAATCTGCTGGCGGTGCCAGCTGGGTCTCGCTCGGGTCCAAGACATTCCCGACGGAAACCACCGGTAGCACATTGAAGTGCCGCCCTAGCGTAGAAAGATCATGACCTAGAGAGCTAACCAACTCGGGATCGAAGCCTGCTGGGTCTTGATTAGCTGAGAAATTCCAGACATGAGTCTCGGGATGCGCTCGCATGACGTCGGTCAGATAATCAACAAGATCCGTCTCGCTGATTGTGTTAGGCGCGCCGTTTCGTGCAATGGCTTGGACAGTGCCGATCCTGCAATCCAATGCTGGAAGCGCTCTGTTGTTATTCCAAGCATGCCCCTGGATCACGAGTGAGGAAACCCCGTTGCCGTGCTGACGGTCGGCTTGGACGTCGGGAATCAGGTTGCGAGCTTTCCAAGCTTCGTTCGGACGATAGCTAGCAGCGTGCAAGCCTCCATCGATGACGCCGACGATGGGGCCGTCGGTGCTTGCCACGGGCGGAGTTGGTTGAACGCCTTCTCCAGGAGCGGCAACATTTATTCGGCGTACAGGATCAATTCGAATCGATGCACCGGATGCAAGAAGGCGCGCCAACCCGTCTCGATTGCGTATCCTCACTGAGGCTCGAGCGATACCAGTGTTGCGATACTGCCGCATAGCCCGCGCAATACTTGATTGTCGCGGTGAGGTCAGTTCGCCGGCAGGACCGGCATCCGCCTCGCCAGTGATCAAGCGTAAGTTAGAGGTTGTGGCGAATAACACTTGGTCACGGGCCAGTTCTTCGATTCTGGCCAAGAGCTGTTCACGCGCGTTGTTGTCGCGAAAAGGCGACAGCCACAGCAGAAATTGCTTACCTTCTGAATCTTGAGGTGCTGTGGCCCATAGTTGATCGACAGTTCGGCCATGCATGCGATCGGCTGCATCGACCGCAAAGAGACTTTCCACGCGCGAAATATCAGTTCGAACGGAGTTGCTCGACGGTTCGTCAATCGAGCGCAGAAGTCTCTCAAGGCGGTCAACTTTGGCTTCCAGTATGTAGCCACCGCTGAATGGCGCCACGAGACGACAGCCATTGTCGACGCTGAACAAATCTCCAGGCGTGTAAGATGGAGCGAACGAGTCTCCGAACATCCGCGCGATCAGATGCGTTGTTCCCGCAAACTGCGGAAGCTCATCGGCGTTGTCGATGATCTCCTGTGTTTCTTCAGAGAGCGCTTGTTGCTGCGCTTCTAGCCTTTCACCGATAATTGTAGCCGCGCTCTTGCCTCCGCCTCGCGTAGATTCCGGGCGGGGATCCATTGTGAGTTTTAAAACGGGATTTAAGAGTGGTTGATCGGCCATGGGGAAAATCCCTATTTTAAATACTGGTAGACAGCTTGCCTCGTAACTCCGAGGAGCCTCGCGATATCAGCGCCGTTGAGGTTAGGTTTTTGATGAAGGGCTATGGCCAACTGTTTTTTTTGATCTGGTTCAAGCGGAGACCTTTGCGGCATGCCTGGTGTGCCGACCTTCAAGTTCATCACGGCTAATGCGACTGAGCCCAGATCGAGATCACGCTTGTCAAGAAGTGCATGCCGCCGAGCAGTTAGAGACACCGTTTCGATGTCGGCGCCTGAAAGTCCGTCTGAAATATTCGAAAGGATGTCCGAAATTTGTTCAGAGTCTTTGCCCTCGAACAAAAAGTGCTTCCACAGGTCTATCCTGACCTCCATCTCTGGTGTCAGCAGTTCAATTTTGTAAGGAAAGCGTCTCCAAATCGCAGGGTCGAGCAAATGAGCGTGGTTTGTCGCAGCAACGACGACCGCGTGAGAATCGAGGGCATCTAATCCCTGAATAACTGTGTTGACGACGCGCTTAAGCTCGCCAAGTTCGTGGCGATCGTCGCGGAATTTTGCGACGGCGTCCATCTCATCCAAAAAAAGCACAGCATTCTTCGCCGGTACGAAATCGAAAACGGTTCGAATGTTCTTGGCCGTGTCGCCGAGGAGCGAGGAAATGACCGAGTCTAGTCTTACGACATAGAAGGGGCGGCTCAGATTCGCGGCGATGTGTCCTGCTAAGAGAGTCTTTCCGGTGCCGGGAGGTCCAGACAACAGCAAGCCAAGCCTAGAGGACAAGCCCTTGCTGTTCAGTTCGTCTACGTGCTCCACGTCCGTCAAGAAGTCGCGAAAAACGCGCCCGGCAGATTCGTTCAGGAATATCGGGTTGCTCGGCCAAGCTTGCTCTTCAACCAGAGGCAGTCTCGACTTGGTATCGATCGGGAGGCTTTCCATGTAGCCGGATGCACGCAAGGGGACACCGCGCTTTCGCAACAACCCACGTAATTCCCGCGCCGCCTCTTCATTGCCTTCGGCCGACAACTGGCGCGCGACGTTGGACACGATTCTGCGCACTCTTGTGTAGTCAGCGGCAAGGGCCGCTTCGGTTAGTTCGACGATATGCTTTGGATCCAGCGGCACTCTTTATCTCCGTCGTTTTATGTCAGGAATGTAAACAATATTTGTAATATTGACAAGTGATATATCGATAATGTAAAGTGATTTTATAAAATCGACAATGGAGATAGTCATGCAGGAAAATCAACAAGTTACAACTCTTGGTCCGGCAGCCCAGACTTTCGGCATCAAAATCGCGGGGACCGATCTCAATTTTCGGGCCGCCAAGGTAAGCGACCCGGTACCGACGGGCATGCAGATCATCGAGGCGGCCGGGGCGCATCCAATCGGCGACTACATCGCGCTTCAGTGGCTGCCGAATGGTTCGCTCGAAACTCTTCGCCCGAATGAGACGGTGGATTTGCGCGGGAAGGGCGTCGAGCGCTTTATAGTCGCTCGTTATGAGGGCACGACCTATCAGTTCGTGATCGACGAACGTCCCGAAGATTGGCCTGAGCCGAAGATAACCCGCGAGGTGCTTCTCGCCTTGGCTGAGCAGAACCCTGCCAAGTTTACGGTCTGGCAGGAGCGCAAAGGTGCGGACCAGGAAATTCTCGCGGGCCATCCGGCCAACCTGGAGCCCAAGGGTGTCGAGCGTTTTTACACCGTCAGCAAGCGCACCACGGAGGGTGGCGATGTCTGTCCTTCCCTTGCGTGATCGCACCTACCTCCAACAGCGCGGCATCGTGTTCCAAGAAATTGACGGGCCACAAAAGGGCGTCATTTTTCCTGACTACGTGCTGCCGTGCCAACGCTTTGACGTGGCCCTGGCCCGGATTCTCATCATGCTGCCTCCGGGTTATCCGGATGTGAGGCCGGATATGTTCTACGCATTGCCTTGGCTAAAGCTGGTCAACGGCAACAAGTATCCTAAAGCTGCCGATGTGCCCGTCGAATACCACGGCGAGACGTGGCAGCGCTGGTCGCGGCACAGCGATGAGTGGCGGCCGGGCGTTGATGGTATCTGGACGATGCTGCGTCGGATCGACACCGCGTTGGAGGAGGCCGCATGAGCGAGTTTGACTTGATAATGCTCGACCAGCATGAGGCCGAGCTACGCGAGTTGATCTTCGAGAAACCCGGCACCGAAGGTGCAGCCTACGTCTTGATGCGCACAAGCAAAATTGAGGTCGATCCTTGGGATCGACGCGCTCGTACGAAGCTTTTGGTCAAGGAAATCGTGGCGATCGAACCGGAACACAAGATTTCGTCCAGCGATGTCCACGTGACATGGGACACGAAGGGTTTCGTAGAATTGCTTCAGCGCAGTGATCGCGAGGGATTGGTCCTCGGCATTGTGCATTGTCATCCGCGCGGACCGAAAGCGTTTTCGCAGCAGGACGACGAAAATGAAGCCGAACTGTTGCGCTCGGCCTGCAACCGGAATGGTCGCGATACTGAGTTCGTCAGTATCCTCTTTGACCACGAGGGAGGTATCCAAGCGCGTGTCTGGCTGTATCCCAATCATTCAGCGATGTGCCAAATGGTCGGCGTATTGGGTGATCGATTCCGGTACCATTTTCCGCAGGAGCATGCCGCGCCGTCGTCGGTGTTCAATAGGCAGGTTCTCGCGTTCGGGCCTACCTTAACTTCGGTGGCCAAGGAGCTTCGTATTGGGATTGTCGGGGCAGGGGGCACAGGCAGTGCCGCCGCGATGTTGGCTGCCCGTATGGGCTTCGGCCAAATCCTGGTTCTGGACGATGATATTGTCGACGTGACCAATCTCAACCGCTTGCATGGCGCGCGGCAGTCCGACGCCGACGGAATGGTACCAAAAGTGGACGTGCTTGTGAGGGAAATCTCGAGCATGGGCTTGGGCATCAAAATTGTCGGCCGGCGCGGCTGGGTAAACGACACCACAAATCAGGATGCCTTGAAGGCTTGCGATATTGTTCTGTGTTGTACGGATGATAAC
Source organism: Afipia sp. GW823-FHT06G09 (assembly GCF_058794875.1). Classification (NCBI taxonomy): domain Bacteria; kingdom Pseudomonadati; phylum Pseudomonadota; class Alphaproteobacteria; order Hyphomicrobiales; family Nitrobacteraceae; genus Afipia; species Afipia sp. GW823-FHT06G09. Next base: position 110,929 of record NZ_JBXAHF010000003.1, on the reverse strand, counting down.
TCGGGCAGGATTTTTTTGAATCGCTTGGCATATTTTTACTGCATCCCCGTGATCGACATGGGGCTAGCGATGTCAGTAAGCTCAGCACCTGGCGCGGGCATGGCCGATATTTCGGCCCGCGTGACCGTCGTCCTTCCACCAGGAACTTGTCTCCTTTGCCGCGATGCGGTTGATCCGGAACTGGCGCGTGAAGAAGAATTGCGTAGGTCAAATCCGCACGACTATGACCGGCAGAAGCGCGAAGCTTACGTTCGCGGGGAGGGAAATCCCAATCCCGCAGTGGTGACGTTCACCACTGAAGTGGCATGCATGGCATTGAACGAGTTGCTCAATCGGATTGCTGGATATCGCAAAAAAGCCATGGGGAATGAGCTCCGGCGTAGGTTCTTGTTTTGCGAGGACCGATCGACCGGTGCCGCTCCAAGGCATACCTGCCAGATTTGTGGCCATGATTCTTATTGGGCCGTGGGTGATGTAGACCCATTTTTGGACATGGTAAGCGGATGATCGAATGGCTCCTATCGATACTGGTTTGGCTTGGCATTATTGCCAAACCGCGCTTTGTCGTTCGCTACTCTGAAACTCATCCTGGCGTAAACGCGCTAGCGGATCGCGACTTAGTCATTGTCCGTTCTGATGGGAATATCAAATGGGCGTGCCTTAAGTGTCCGTGTGGCTGTGGAGAAAAGATTGCCCTTTCACTGGCGCCGGAAAGACGGCCGAGGTGGAGTGTTGATATAGATTTCTTGCGTCGACCGACGGTTTCTCCTTCCGTCAATCAACGTGACGGTTGCTATGCTCATTTTTGGATACGTGAGGGTAACGTTGAGTGGTGCGCTGGAAGCGGACAGCGTCAGCAGGGGCACAGCCATGATATCTTTGCTTAGCTACCTATTCGACGTCGAATTCGATCCGCAATCCTGCCCCTCAATATATAGTCGTTGGCCGAAACGGCTGATGTCTTAGGATTTAATCTAGTCATGATTAGACGGCGGCACCAAGCTTTCCAACGCGCGCATGATTTGTTGGTCACACTGCAGAAAGCAAAGCCCGCATTGTTGGGATCTGAACCAATAAGGCCTCATCAGTTGGAGCCCTTGCTGCTTTTGCAAGCTTTGTTGATCAAAGAAATTACTAGAACCGAACGAAAAATAAGACGAAGCAAATCGTTTTTGAAGCAGGTCGAATCCGAAGCTGAGGGAGAGGCGGTAAATTTAATCGAAGAGCGAATAGAGCAATATCGCCATCTAGCTTATAGCTGGAGATGCTTCGGCGATGCGATCGCGTTTCTCTTTCTGGAAAAATTTTCGCTTAAGCAAACATATTTCAATACAACGAATTCTAACGTTAAACAGGGTGCTGGGTTTATTGGCGACAAAACAGGGTTCGTAGGCGAATGGAGTGCGTTGAATGTCTTGCTTAAAAACGGAATTCCCGCGCTGCTAACGGATCTCACGAATACGATACGGCATGGGGATATTTGCACGTTGTTTGGACCTGACCCTAATCTAATAGAGATAAAATTAGGAAAAATTGATAGCCGCGGGCGGCGTCAAAAAAAGTCAATTGAGGAGCTAGCCAAGTTCTTTGAGACCGACTCGGCCGATAAATTGAGGGGTTTCGACAATCTTCGTCGAGTCGAACATTTAACTGAAGAAGTTGTTTATGCGGACGTGATGAATGATTGTATTGCCGCCGCTGAAAAGAGCGGTACAGCCCAGCGATCACCGGAAACGGGTTTGCATTATATGGCGTTCAAAGAGAATAGCGACGTAGAAAATGCATTTGATGGGCTTAGGTTGATTGAACCAATTGTATTTCAGCTCAATGAAGCAAAGGCAAATAGGAGTTGGTCTCCCTACTATCCATTCACGCTTTCAATCACTCATGGCGACACTTTGTACGATTTTATCTGGGACAGTATCTATCTTGTCGTGATCTATGATCGTAGCTCTTTGCGAGAACTATCCAAGTTAGAGGGCTACGACATTACTTTTGAGGACCCCGATTCCGATTTAGCATTTTCCATCACTAGATTGGCTGATGGAGCTACGGTCGGCGTGGGACGTCATATGTTTCACCGAATTGCGTTCGATTTTTCATCTCCGGCATGGTTGTTTCGTACAGCTGTAGAGAAAATGGACTATATAGATACTAACGGCGCAGCAGGAGCCGCGATTGCCGAAACTGACCTATAGGTTTTACTTGGCCGGTCTAAATGTTCGATATCATTAACTCGCGTGACTTCTATCAGAAGCTCCTAGAAGAGTTCGATGACTATATGGCAAACCAGGCTTCTGCACGCCATGCGATGAACTGCGCCATCACTGCTCATCACTTAGCCGAATGGGTATGGGGTGATTTCCTGAAGGGCGATGAGGTGCTAAAAGCGAAGCTCGGTATTCGAAGCCGAGACGACTTTCTGCATTGGATCGACAATCAGAGTGTTTGGTACGGCGTCGTGCAGAATATTTCAAATGGCAGTAAGCATTTTATTCGCGCCAGTGCTGAAGGCACGGTCAAAGTGCAGGGTTGGGGAATGGGAGGATACGGGCAGGGACCGTTTGGACAGTCCTATTTGGCGATAAAGGTAAGTGAGATCGAACCGCAGAACTTGCCTGTGTCTCAGCTCCTTGAGGTGGTCATTCGGTTTTGGCGCGACTTCTTTAGCGCGCATAGTCCTTACAGCTCGGACATGCCGGTCGGGAAAACGACACTATCTACGCCTTGAGATTCTAACGCCGCAAAGTCACGATCTGGAGTCATTCGCTGACTAATAAGGAAACACTAAAATCCATCCAGCTTCCTACGATCCGAATTGGTATTGTTCCATAACATCGGATGGGCGAATCCGATCTGTTGCAACCAAGTTGAGATGTCACGATTTGTGCAAAGTAGAAATGTCACAGGGCGGCCTGTCAGGGGACAGGAGACGGCGCCGCGCAGACCATCGTATCGGAGCGGCGCCGTCGTCGGCGGGAGGATTTTGGGGCTGAGTTGCTGGCTTCGTTCATCCGCAAGGTCCGGTTCTTCATAAGCCCGGATTTCTGGCTTGATCGGCGCGGGCCCTTCGGAACAGTGTTGAAGCGAGGTTGACTGTCTTGCCGCTCCTTGATCCAGGCAAGAATCTCGCCGAGGCGCTTGTTCTCGACAATCGCGGCATGACTGACCCGCTGCAGCTTGTCGAAGGCTGTGTGGGGCAACGATCTGCCTTTCCAGCGAACCTCGAGTCGTCCATCCGGAAAGTCATAGATCTCAACCATCTTGCCGCGCAGCCGAACTGCCAGACCTTGGGATGCAAGCGTCAGCTTCATTTGATTGTAGTTCACCACTAGCTGATGCGAGACCTTGCGTTGCTCACGCCAGCACAGGATCTGATCGAGATCCTGCCGTGGATCGAGCAGACGATGGAGATCTTTGTCATGCGCGGGGGGCTTGGCAAAACGAGTGTTGTAGTGAGCGACGAAGCCGGGCAGGAAGGCGTTTGCCGCCTCGATCGTCCTGATGCCGGCGAGCCGCAACTCCTTCACCAGGCGATCCTGCAGCGTATGATGTGCGCGTTCGACGCGCCCCTTTGCCTGACTGGTATTGGCGCAGAGAATCTCGATGTTGAGCTCCGATAGGGCCCGTCCAAACTGCGTCATTCCGTTGCCGCCGACCGCGTTCTCGTTCGACACCCGAAAGATGGAATGCTTGTCGGAGTAGAAGGCGACCGGCTTGCCGTGTCGACCAAGATAAGCCTTCAGCGCCTCGAAATACGCAAAAGTGCTCTCCGAGGCGACAAAGCGCAGCTCCATCAGGCGGCTTGTGGCGTCATCGACGAATACCAGCAGCGTACAGGAAGCCGCGCGATCCTCGAACCAGCGATGCTCCGAGCCGTCGATCTGAATCAACTCGCCAACATGCTCGCGGCGATATCGAGGCTGCTGAATCCGCTTGCGCTCGGCTCGCGATACCCAGATTGTCATTCGGCCTGCAATATTGACCCCCTAAGCGGGGGGATCGGCGTCCAAAATTGACCCCCTACAGATTGGTCTGTTGCGCTGCCTGCTTTGGAACGAAGCAGGTGGTGGGGGATGCTGATCGTGGAGACGATTGCCCGGATCCGGCGCGAGCACTTCATCAAGGGCAAGACGATCAAGGAGATCGCCCGTGACCTGAAGGTGTCGCGGAACACGGTTCGGAAGGTGCTGAGGTCGGGAGAGACCTCCTTCGAGTACGAGCGGCAGGTGCAGCCGCGGCCAAAGCTGGGACGATGGGCAGTAGAGCTTGACGGATTGCTGGCGGCGAACGCGGCTAAATCGGCTCGTGAACAGCTGACGTTGATCCGGATCTTCGAAGAGCTGCGCGGCCGCGGCTATGACGGCGGTTACGATGCGGTGCGGCGTTACGCCAGGCGGTGGAGCAAAGAACGCGGGCAATCGACTGCGGCCGCTTATGTCCCGCTGAGCTTTGCCCCAGGCGAAGCCTACCAGTTCGACTGGAGCCACGAGGTGGTCTTGTTGAGCGGCACCACGGTGATGGTGAAGGCCGCCCATGTCCGGCTCTGTCACAGCCGCATGCTGTTCGTGCGGGCCTATCCGCGGGAGACGCAAGAGATGGTGTTCGACGCCCACGACCGGGCGTTCGCCCTGTTCAAAGGCACCTGCACCCGCGGCATCTACGACAACATGAAGACCGCCGTAGAGACGATCTTCGTCGGTAAAGGGCGTCTCTACAATCGCCGCTTCCTGCAGATGTGCAGCCACTATCTGGTCGATCCGGTCGCCTGCACGCCAGCGTCGGGCTGGGAGAAGGGGCAGGTCGAGAACCAGGTCGGGCTGGTTCGCGAACGCTTCTTCACGCCGCGGCTGCGGTTCAAAAACCTGGACGAGCTAAACGCCTGGCTGCTGGATAAGTGCATCGCCTACGCCAAGGCTCATCGCCATCCGGAGCTGGTCGATCAGACGATCTGGGAAGTGTTCGAAGCCGAACGCCCCAAACTCGTTCCCTATGCCGGCCGCTTCGACGGCTTCCATGCTGTGACGGCATCGGTCTCGAAGACCTGCCTGGTGCGCTTCGACAACAACAAGTACTCGGTCGCAGCCAGCGCAGTCGGACGACCGGTCGAGGTTCAAGCCTATGCCGATCGCATCGTGATCCGTCAGGATGGACGCATCGTTGCCGAGCATCCGCGATCCTTTGGCCGCGGCGATACCGTCTACGACCCCTGGCATTATGTGCCGGTGCTCGCCCGCAAACCCGGCGCCTTGCGCAACGGTGCTCCCTTCAAAGACTGGGTGCTGCCGGCCGCGATCGAGCGGATCCGGCGCAAGCTTGCCAGCACCGACGATGGCAATCGGCAGATGGTCGACATCCTCAACGCGGTGCTGACTGACGGTCTGCCCGCGGTGGAAGCGGCCTGTGCCGAAGCGCTCAGTCACGGCGTCCATTCCGCCGATGTCGTGCTCAACATCCTGGCCCGTCAACGTGAACCCGCTCCACCGGCCAACATCATGACGCCGGCCGCACTGACGCTCCGTCATGCACCGATCGCCGATTGTGCCCGCTACGACAACCTCCGGAGGACCATCTGATGGAACGAACCCAAATCTTCGACCTCATGGGCGAACTCAAGCTCTACGGCATGAAGGCTGCCTTCGACGAGATCATGGCAACTGCCGTCAAGCGCCAGCACGAACCTCAGCGCATTGTCGGCGACCTGCTCAACGCCGAGATCAACGAGAAGCAAGCCAGGTCGATCAAATACCAGCTCACCATTGCCAAGCTGCCGCTTGCCAAGGACATCGCCGACTTCCAGTTCGACGGCACGCCGATCAATCAGACTCTCGTCAATGATCTCGCTGGCGGCGGCTTCATCGCCCAACAACGCAACGTCGTGCTGGTTGGTGGCACCGGCACAGGCAAAACCCACCTGGCCATTGCCATCGCCAGAAGCTGCATCCGATCCGGTGCCCGCGGCCGCTTCTTCAACGTCGTCGACCTCGTCAATCGCCTCGAGACCGAGACCCGCAACGGACGGCAAGGACGGCTCGCCGAGCATCTGACCCGGATGGACTTCATCGTGCTGGATGAACTCGGCTATTTGCCCTTCGCCCAGTCCGGTGGCCAGCTTCTCTTCCACCTCGTCAGCCGGCTCTATGAGCGCGCCTCCGTCATCGTGACCACCAATCTCGCCTTCGGAGAATGGCCGAGCGTGTTCGGCGACGCCAAGATGACCACCGCGCTGCTCGACCGATTGACCCATCACTGCGACATTGTCGAGACCGGCAACGATAGCTGGCGGTTCAAAAGCCGAGACGACGATCACGCCACCCGCGCTCGTCTCGCCTCCGCTATCCCGGCCAGCTCCGACGAGACGAGCGCTACCAGCAAAGCTCGCCGCTCAAAGGGGTCACAATTGGACGCCGATGAGGGGTCAAATTTGCAAGCCGATTGACACCCAGATTCCTGCCTGCCGCATCCAGTTACGCAGCGTCTCCCGCGAGACCTTGAGATCATGACGCTCCTCTAACTTCTCGGCCGCGAATGTCGGTCCGAAGTCGGGGTAGAGCTGGCGGACCAGAGTGATCGCGTGATCCCGCACTTCGTCGGACAACCGGTTGTTCGAGGGGCGGCCACGACGCTGGTTGGCGATCGCTAAAGCACCGCCTTCGCGATATCTGCTCAACAGCCGATACGTCTGCCGCGGTGTTACGCTCATCAAGCCGGCCGCAGCGAGGACGGTCAGTCGATCGCCATCCAGCCGTGCCAGAATATCAAGACGGTTCAGCTCGCGCTTGCTCATCAACACTATGCCCATCGAAATGACAGCCTCCCAAATCCCCAAAGGGACCAGAAACTGACATTTGAACTTTGCTCAGCGCTGACATTTTAGCTTTGCTGCTACACGATCAGAGCCCCAGCGCACGACACTGCCCGGACCAGGTCAGGGGCAGGGTCTTTGGAATCCGCGCCAGCGTGAGTGTCGGCGGCTGCTCGCCGGTCAGAATTGCTTCGGTAATCGAAGGCGCCAGGAACGCATAGCGCAGCTCTTGCCGGACGACCTTTGGATGGAGTTTGACCGACGCTGCAAGCGCTTCGACGCTGTCAAACTTACCAGCCCGTAGATCCCGCAACCACGCATGAGCGCGCACGATCGCCTGCACAAGTTTTGGATCTGGCTGACCGATGTTGGCTGAGGGCGGCGCAAGCGCGGGAGCGTTTTTTACCGGAGCTTTCCATGAGATATCGATCGTGCCTGCATCTTGTGGCTGCAGTCGGATCGTGAGCTTCTTAGGATAAACGACGACTTCGGCGATAGAAGACATGACATGGCTTCTGATTTGATCGTCAGGTGTCTGTGCGCCGAGTGTGAAGCGCTCCCGGATTGCGTTGATAACAAGGCTTTCGACGAGTTGTGCCGGAATGCGGGCGACCGAGCCGGCTTGAGCCTTTCTGCCGCACATAAGAGCGCGGGAAATGTAGAACCGGTAGCGAATGCCGTTTTTGACCGTAAAACTTGGACTCATCCGGTTGCCACGATCATCGAGAATTTTGCCGGCGAGCAGAGCTCCGCTGACTGATTGCCGGGTTCGGGTGGTTACGCGGTTCTCAGCGAGCAGCGCCTGCACCTGATCGAAGGTTTTCTGATCGAGGATTGGCTTATGCTCGGCGGGATACCATTTGCCGCCATGATGCACTTCGCCAAGATAAACACGATTCTTCAGGACATGGGCGAGGGGACCGTAGGTGAACGGGATGCCGCCGCGATATTTTGGTACTTTTGTGTCTCGCCGTTTGGTGACGATGCTGCGGCGGTCCAGGTCCTGCACCAGCAGGCTGAAGGATTTCAGAGCGAGATACTGACTGAAGATGGTGCGGACGGTCTCGGCTTCCTTTGGATCGATAACGAGCTTCTTGTCCTTGGCCATATAGCCGAGTGGAACAGTGCCACCGGTCCATTTGCCCTTGCGCCGAGAGGCGGCGACTTTGTCGCGGACGCGTTCGGAAGCTAGCTCCCGCTCGAACTGTGCGAACGACAGCAGGACATTCAAGGTCAGCCGTCCCATAGACGAGGTGGTGTTGAACTGCTGGGTCACCGCGACGAATGAGATGGATTTGCGGTCGAAAGTCTCGACAAGTTTGGCGAAGTCGGCGAGGGATCGGGTTAGACGGTCAATCTTGTAGACCACGATCACATCGATCAGCCCGGACTCGATGTCCGCGAGAAGCTGCTTCAAGGCAGGACGGTCGAGGTTGCCACCGGAGAAGGCCGGATCGTCATAAGGCTGCGGCAGCACGCGCCAGCCTTGCGAGGCCTGACTCTTGATATACGCTTCGCAAGCCTCTCGCTGGGCATCGAGGGAGTTGAACTCCAGCTCAAGTCCATGTTCGGTGGATTTGCGGGTGTAGATGGCGCAGCGAACCGGTTTGACGTTATTTGCGGCCACAGCGGCCTCCCTTCGAGACGGCTTTCGACGCGATCACTTTGGGGGCCTCTCTCGTCGTCCTGCGTTGTCCAAAGAACTTCGGGCCGTTCCACCGCGTACCCGTGATCTGGTTGGCGATCTCCGACAGGCTGGTGAAGACCTCGCCTTGGTAGGCAAAGCCCTTGGCTAACACCGTCACCTTATGCGCTTGTTCGTTCCAAACCCGGACCAGCTCCGAACCGGGCTTGATCCGTTGCGGCACCTCAAGGCGGCCTGTCTTTCCTGAAGCCATCGATCGTACGAGTTGTCCGAGCAGCTTGTTCGCCTCTCGAGTCAGGCCGCCATAGGTTTTCTCTTGAATCTGCTGGGCAATACTTCGTCGCAGCAGGTCCGGTCCGAAGGCGGGTGGTGGATCGGATCGGAATAGCTCCCGATATCTGATCCGCAAGTTGACGATAGGCATGGGGCCGAGCTGGTCAAGCTCGGCCTCCACCGTCAGATTGGTGCGTCGCCGGCCCGCACGGGTACGGACGTTCATCGCTTCGATCCTGCAGGCTTGCCGATGCGGTAGCGGCGCTCCCCATCAACCCGCTCCGAGATCAGAGTGAGCTTCAGTTTTTTGCGGACGACTCCGGCAAAGAACCCACGAACCGAATGCGGTTGCCAGCCAGTTGCCTCCATGATGACAGCGATGGTGGTGCCGCCAGGCTGACGTAGCATGGTCAGTACCGTGGCCTGCTTGGAGGATGGATTAGTTGGAGTGGAGATCGCTCGGTCGTTGAAAGTGGTAGGCGTTACCGTTTTGGTAGTCGTAGCCGAGTTGCCTTCTCTATTTTTTGTGATCGCACCCTTTGCCGCGGGCAGGCTTTTTGCCACCGACATTACTGGTTTCTTCGGGGGGCCACTTTTGTTCGTGGTCTGCTGCGGATTCTTTGTGGTGGCTACTTTAAGCGCCTCTGTTGATGCTTTCGCTTTCAGCGTTCGTGATGTCGATCTGGCCATCTGACCCTCCTTGCGTGAAGTGACCGCACTATGTGCTGCCACTGCCGCAAGGCCGTCCTCGGCAAATGCCGGGCGGCGAGAGGAAGCCGGACTGACGCGCCCTATTGGGGATCTGGAAGCAAAGTAATCCTGACCTTGAGTGCCGCGCGGAAGAGATAAAGGATCTCGTTGGTAGGTCCTTCGACATCCATCAGAAGGCGTAAAGCCTTCTCCGCCTGACCACGTTGCGCCAACCGGTCAGCCGCTTCCGCGACTATGGTGGCCTTCTCGGCACAGCTACGAACGTGGCTAATCAGGGCGCAGATGACGGTGCTGCTGGCCTTCTTTGTACTGTTGGATTTCTTGGGCATGGCACGCTCTCGTTTGATGCGTCCATGCATGCTCCACAAACCAATGAAGTCCAGTGGATTTGCAGCAATCTTATTGCTTCTTGCGACGGGAGCTTAGCGCGGCTTTCCGGCCAGCAGGAAGCGGTTTGGGGCGAGGGGCGCCTTTCGGGATTTTGGCGAAAAACTCCGACATATCTGCTTTCAGGACCTTGGCCAGTCGATCCAGCAGGTCAATGGTGGGGTTCTGCCTCTCGCGCTCGAGGCTGCCCACATAGGCCCGGTCCGCCCCGGCCTCATCCGCCAGCGCATCTTGGGAAAGGCCCCGCTCAACACGGATTCTTCGCAGATTCCAAGCCAGGAGCGCACGAGCTTTCATGCGCCAAGACGGCCATTACAGAGGCTATTAAACCACTGGATATAGCCATGGTATTAAGCTAACAGTTCCGCGTCATATGGAGGGATCGATGATCGTAAATCCAATTGCTTTGGGGGTTGCCGTATTTTTTGCGATTGTAACGCTAGCGCCGAAACGGCCTGGCTTCGGTGAAAGTGCGAAGGACTATCTTGCGGTGATGGCGGGAGCCATCATCACCGCAGTCTTCAGCATTTTTGCATTTTCGCCGGTCTAAAACCGAGGATTATTTCGCGATATGCGCTTGAAGTGCTTGCGGTAATCATTTGGGCTTTTTGATCATCTCGGAATACAACTTAGCGAGCTCATCTAAGCTCATGTTCGTGGTATCCGCATGTTTCGATGGCGCATTGCTGAAAGCCGCGCCGATGTAGTCAACGAAGAACAGGAAAGCTTTTTGATCGCCCTTCATCGCCTTTGCCGCCATCTGTCTGATCATGATCTCGTGGGGAAACAGATAGCGGACCTTTCCACCTTCCTTCACCGGGAATTTCTTCTTCAGAAATTCGCCCATGAATGCTTCCAAGTTCGGCGATCCTTTGGGCCTTCCGCGTGGGTTGCCGCTTTGTCCGGGTTTAAATTGAGTATGTACGGGAGGGCGCCCCTTTCCGACGGTGTAATCTCGCTTTTTAGGCCTTGATCGACTCTTCTTCATGGCTTCCGACTCCGCGACTTCTTCTCTGGTTTGAGGTTCGCTGAACTAAGGCGTATGTCGGACAATTCCCCAAAACTCTGCCCTGTTGCCCCTAAGATGGCGTCTTTACCGGTTGCATTCTGCCAACGGCGAACCGCGACGTCGGCATATTGGGGATCTATCTCGATGCAGTAGGCACGACGGCCGATTTGCTCTGCAGCCATAATGGTGCTGCCAGACCCCGCAAAAGCATCAAGAACAACCGCGCCACGTCGCGAACAATCCCGCATGGCATCGATAATCATTGCCACTGGCTTGACTGTGGGATGCATGTTGAGTTCATCCATTCGTTCAGCCTTGAACGAGTTAGCTCCCGGATAACTCCAAACATTGCTACGAGTGCGACCGTGCTGGCCGAGCTGGAAAGTATTTAGGTGTGGAACTTTGCCACGCTTGTACACAAAGACTAGCTCGTGTTGGCTACGATAAAAGCTACCTTGGCCGGGAGTTGTCTTTGTCCAGACGCATATATTCTTCAGCTCATCGAAGGCAGTTGATCCGGCCTTAAGCAGTTCCCCGACGTGGCGCCAGTCCATGCAAACATACGAGATTCCGCCATCCGCCGTATAACGCGCGCACAAACTCAGCGCGCTGGCGAGGAAGCTCGTGAATTCTTCCGAGCTCATCTCCCCCGATGCCTCCGCGAATTCTCGATGCTTGATGCGGCCTCGACCTCCAACATGTCCGTCGATCTTCACGTTGTAAGGGGGGTCGTGAAACGCCATCTCCGCAAACTCAGATTGCATAAGATCGGCGTAAGTCTGTTCAGATCGAGCGTCACCTACGATTAAGCGGTGGTTTCCGAGGACAAATAGATCGCCAAGTTGCGTTGTAACCGGGCCGCCTGTTGTTGAGATTTTGTCTTCTGCCTGGGTGGGAGGGTCGCTGAGCTCGTTCATCAAGGTGTCAATTTCCCCTGGCTCGAACCCTGTAATGCTTAAATCGAGATCCAGCTCGGGGAGGACGATGTGCAGTTCGCTAAGTTCGACCGCCAAGATCTCTCGATCCCAACCCGCATTCTGCGCAACTTTGTTGTCGGCTAGTCGGTAGGCGCGTAACTCGGACTCCGAAAGATGCTTTATTCGGACGACGGGGAAATAGTTCAATCCTATTAGTTTCGCAGCTTCCAAACGGCCATGTCCGGCAATAATCTCGCCGGCGTCATCCGCGATTATTGGATTGGTCAATCCAAATCGCTTCATCGAGTTGGCAATCTGCTGGACCTGCGCTTTGGAATGGGTCCGCGCGTTGCGCGGCGAGGGCTTAAGTTGACGTAGCGACGCCATCTCCACTTTCCATGGCAGATCTTCCGCTGTCTTTGTTTTTGCCATCTCGCACTCCAGGTCGGCCGTTGCGTTCTGCGAACTTAGGGCGAACATAGGAGCGTCGCTTGGAATTATGAAATTCTGCGAGAAGCGCACAGATCAGGGCAAATTTGCTTCAGCGAAGCGCATCTAATTTAAGCGTGTAGCGATTTTCTTGATTTGAAAACTTGAAAGGTTTTCAAGAAATCAAGTTTGATTTATGTGTTTGAAAAAATGAGCAGTCTTTGATTGCTTGATTGCGTCATTTGATTGTTTGCTTTTTCAAGATGAAATCAAACGTTGGAGCAAATTTTCTCCACGTCGCTCCGACAGTTTCTTTGAAGGCTGAAGAAATGGTGTTACGGGAGCGTATTTATCGGCGAGATTTCCACAGTTTTAATTTCAAGACAGCCAGCGCGGGCATGATGCGGATTCGCGTAATGACGCGTTATGGAATGAACTGGTCCGAGGCTTTTTCACGTTGGTATCGACGCCCTCGTAATATCCGAACGCTAACCGAGAAATCGCTCACGTGGCTCAGTAGACATAATGCATTTGTCTGCCGAAGGTTCGAATGATCGTCGATGAATGCTGTCTGCCTAAAGATACCAGTCTTACTTATCACATCGAACGATTTTGGTTGTAGCGGTGCTGACGAAGATACGGCGGGCCTGGCGTTCGTAGAGACCAGACCTCCGTCGGCAAGCTTCTACCGCCCGCTGGCGCCGTTCGGGGCTTACAAGGTTCCCGAGGTACTGTGAGCACCTCCTTCTCAAGCGACAGATCGTCAACGAGACGCTTGAGACGGCCTTCTCCCGCTTAAGCACAAGCGTTTTACCCATCTGGATGAAACCGCTGGCCAGGAATCTTGCGAGGAGGCCGGCATCGATGTGAAGCCGGGCCGCCGCTAGACGGCCGCGGCTCCAGCATTCCATTCAAATTTTCGATGATTGAGAAATGGAATGATTGGAGCATCACCATTTCTCGCCAAAAGGGCGGATCTCGTAGTTGAAAGACCATGTTGATCGAGATTGATGGGAAATATGCCAGATCTCTTCCGCGATATCTTTGGGATGCGCGAAAAAATCGTCTGGCTTGTCCTTGAATAGCTTGCGCGCCCACGGCACGCTGATGACTGCATCGATCGTGACATATGAAACGTGGATGCCCTTCGGTCCGCAATGCCTTGCGATAGATTCCATCAAAATGCGTTGCGCCGCTTTTGAAGGAGCGAACGCCGAGTAATTCTCAACTCCGCGATAGGCCGAAGTGTTGCCGGTTGCGATGATGACGCCCTTTTGCTCTTTTATCATCGCAGGCGCGACAGCGCGGGCGAGGTAAAGCATGCCCATCGTATTAACTTTGAAGTTTGTCTCGAGAGCCACAGGGTCGACTTCGAGGAAGTTACCGATCGTTCCACCAACAGCGTTGTGTAAAGCAACTGTCGGCGCTCCGAAATCCCGGGTGATCTTGCCAACTGTCTCGTTAATCGCAGCTTCATCGGTCACATCACAGAGATAGGCCGACGAGTCAGGCAATTCCTCCTGAAGCGGCTTAATTCGCCGGTCCGTGCGTGCGACTAGTGCGACGTGATAATCCCCGGAGAAGCGTCGTGCCAGTGCGCTGCCGGTGCCCGGGCCCACGCCTGTGATGATGCAAACTGGTTTCGTCATGGTTACCCCTGAACTTTGAGTTGGGTTTCGACAGCCTGTGCCTTGGCTGCGGCTTCAGCAAACATAAGCCGATCGTTATGGAAGAGGAGTTGCTCTCTTACGCGAAACGCAGGCACGCCAAGCAGACCTTCTTCTTCGACGGCCTTATTGGGAGCCTCCAGCACCTTGATCGGCATGTAGACGATCGTTGCTTGTGTATCCGCTGCGAGCTTTTTCAAACTTGACTGAGCGCGGTAGCTGCGGGGACTCCCGAAGTCGAAATGGCATTCAATACCCTTACTCATCTGTGGCCCTTGCGTTGAGGGGTGCTTATCGTGACAGATTTCCGTCCAAAATCCGAACGTCGACTGCCAATATACCTTTGATTTTTAAAGTAAAAGTTTCATCTCTTCCCCAATCTAAGAAAGATATTGACTGGACAGTAAGTTAATATAGGTTATCTCGAAGTTGCGATCAACTGAACAATCGGTGGTACGGGCTTTGTGATGATTACGATGGATGTCTCGGGCGGATCCTCGAAAATAGTTGGCCTGATGGCCAATATGGTCGAGCGGAGAGCTAACATGGCTCACCTTGCGCCGGGGCATACGAAGGCTTTGCTTCGCGACCTGCCTGCTAATAGTTTCGGTCGCATGAAACAGCGCAAAAAACGACTCACCAATTCCCAACATCGCGAATTAAGCATGTCCGCAGTGCTATCTGCTGCCGAGTTTCTCTTCGTTACTCAAGGTTACAGCGGCACGACGACGGAAAAGATCGGCGAACTCGCAGGTCTGACGAAGGGCAGCGTGTATTTTTACTACGGCACCAAGGAGGGAGTTCTTCTTGAGTTGCTAAAGAGGGTACGTGCCAACGTTCTGGTGCCATGCGTCCAAGTTCTGCGAAAAAGCGAACACTCTCCAGTCGAACGCATGACAAGTTTTCTGGAAATGACCGGCCGGATTGCTCTTGAGCATCCCGGATCGATGTTGGTGCCCATCGTCGTTTCAATTGAGTTCGCCGGGGCAGACTCCGAAGCCGGACGCAGGGTAAGGGCTGGTTATAATCGTCTGGCGGAAGAAGTTCGACGTGTTCTTGAACTCGGGCAGGGAACTGGGGTGTTTCGTTCGGACTTGAGCAGCGGCGATATGGCAAGGCTGCTGATTTCAATCTGTGACGGCATGATGCTCGAATGTGTTCGGCAAAATCTGCGTATTGACGTTCATCGTCTCGTTCGCGCGATGCGAGCCGTCATACTGTCAGGTCTCCAAGGCGCGCTGGTTTCCCCTCAGGACCTCGAAGTCGAGGAAGGTCCTTCCGTCCTCGACGTGCTGAGTGGAAACCTTCAGGGATCTTAGATCAGAACTGCAATTGTTGCGACGGAGATTGACCATGGCTCAAACGGCGTTAGCGCACAATATGATGGAAGAGGCAAATGAAATCGCCTTGCAAACGCGAGTGAAAGCTGGCGGCACATTGGAAGACATTAGCGAGATGACGCCTCGCTACCGCGATGTGCTCGTCGCCACCATGCGGATCGCTGCTGATCTAGAAATCATGACACTGCCGCTCGACTACGATGCCATCGCTTTCGCGCCATCCATCAATGACCGTATCGCCGTTACGTCGGCGCTTCAGGATGAAATGGGCCACGCCCAGGTCATGTTTCGTATGCTTGAGGACTTCGGATTCGATGCCTCTCACGAGCTGTTTGAGCGCGACCCAAAAAATTTCAAAACGTTCTTTCTCTTGGAGTTCGGCAACCTGAGTCCCATCGACGTGGGATTGGGTCATCTTGTCGGCGATCAGGCCGGATACATCACAACAGTCGATCTCGAGGCCAACTGCTCGTTTGGGCCGTACAGCCGTTCGCTGCGGAAGGTGAATTTCGAAGAAAATTTTCACGTCAAGCGCGGTGAATACATGATCCGCCACTACATGAAGCAGGGTCCTGAGATCAGGCAGCGCGTGCAGGAGCGCATGGATTTCTGGTTCCCACTCGGCGCCGAGTGGTTTGGCGCAACAGACGACGTCAAGTCCCGCACTGATCAGTTGCACTACCGCATCCGCGGTAGCAGCAACGATCAACTTAGGCAGGTATGGCTCAAGCGCATCGTTCCGTTCTGTGAAGAGATTGGTCTTAAAGTGCCTGCGCATTTTGATGGCGAGAAGGGCATTTATGTTCTCGATTACCAGATGCCCATTCTGCTCGACCTGGACACGATGAAGTGGGATTTCCGCACGGTTTCATGGCCCGAGAAGCTTGCCCAGTGGAAGAAGGGCGGCCCGCTTAAGCTGCCGGGTCTCAGCCGAATGCAGACCGAGCTGTGGGGACAAGACCTGTGGTGACCGAGGAGGGCGTTCGGGAGGCGCTTCTGGCGGTGAACGATCCGCACATCCCGGTCAGTATCGAAGGCATGGGGATGCTCCGCGGGATCCGGATATCGGACTCCGGGGTGGTTGATGTCGAACTCGCGATTCCATGCTTAGCCTGCCCTGGCGTGTCGATGTTGAAACAAGCGATCGAGGACGCGGTCGGCTGCCTGGATGGGGTGACCATGGTTGTCGTTCACGAAGGTTGGCATCACGACTGGACGACTCAATCCATTGAGCCCGAAGCGCAACAGTTGATGCGTCGCTTCGGTATCCAGCTTTAGGGGAAAATAAAAATGAAAAAAGTGATCGACAGAAGTGTCGAGCTGGGAGGGGATAAGCCAGAGTTTTACGAAGTATTTGCGCGTCAGAACTCGGCAGAACCGCTTACCCACATAGGTTCGGTCGAAGCGCCGAACGTGGAATTGGCAGAAGCGCGTGCCTGGTTCGTTTACGACCAGCATACCTGGCGAGAGATGTGCATCGTGCCGTTGTCAGCAATTATTTCGATCACGGAACGTGGCACCAAGTCGAAGGTGAAGGTGGTATGATGGCGAACGCGAATACAATTGAAGGCCTCACTGAGCTCGATCTGTCTTTGCGGGACGAGTTGTACTGCATCGCCGATGCCAAGCTGGTGCTCGCAGGCTGGTATATGCTGGTGCTGCGGAATGGCCGCTCTATCGCTGACTTTACCTCCATTTGCGCCATGATGCAGGGGCAATACGGACATGCTCGTGCAATTTATCAGCACATAGGCCAGTTCGGCGTCACGCGCGAAGAAGTGGAATGGACTCGCGGAGCTAAGGACATTCGGTCACCCAAGATGCTCGATCGTCCACCGCAGTCATGGTCGGATTTTATCGCAGCCATTTTTATGGCTGAACAGGCGATCTCCACTCAATTGGCTGCCTTCAAGTCGATCGAAACCGACAAGATCCTCGCTCGGCTTGCAGCTAAAATCCTCAAGGAATCGAGGTTCCATCTCAGTTATTCAATCGGCTGGATCAAGGCGCTCCGCAAAGATCCAGCCTCTACTATTGATGAAGATGCGCGGCGCCGGCTCGTCGAAACGTTGAACTGGTGGGGCAATGCCGATCAGCCGGATATGCTTTTCTCGAACGGTTTCCGAGGTTCCTCGGATGCCGATATCCGCGAGCGGTTTCTTGAACTCGTTCGTGAGACCTTCGATATCCCGGATGAAATCGCGCACCGGGCGAAGACCGGCCTTAAGTCATGGCAGCGGTCGATCCGTCGCGATGGCGCGCCGGGAATACCCGAAGCCCTATTTCAGAAGATCAGTTTCAAGAATCACGAGTTGGCACTTCCGTGAGTTGGAACGGTCCGGAATTCGAACTACCGCTCGATATCAGCAATGTCACTTGCCCGCACTGTTACAGCAGTGAGGTGCTGCTCGAGTCGCCGTTCGGCGGCAGCGTGTCAGATGTTTTGTTTCGATGCCGGCGCTGCAGGTCGTTCTTTCATTGGGTCAAGTGGCAGCCGGAGCCGCCATCGTCTTGAAATGCCGGAAAATTGTAAGAGCAGCACAAGCTGTCGTGAGAAAAACTTTAGGGGAGGTTGTGGTGCTCGATCGAGTTCGTTCCGTATCCGATATTCTTCGTTCGACGGCGCGCACGATGCCGAAGAAGATCGCGATCGTCGATGAGGCGGGATCGCTGACATATGCCGCCTTCGACGCGGATGTCGATAGCTTTGCGCGCGCGCTTCGGAAAAACGGTGTGGTGCACGGTGACAGGGTTGCTTATCTCCTGTGGAATCAGCGCGAACTCCTGATTTCCTATTTCGCCATTGCAAGGGTGGGTGCGCTTACCGTCTCGCTGAACTACCGCCTGACGCCCGAGGAGCTTGCATATCAGCTCACGGCCGCAGGATGCAAAGTTATGGTGGCCGATGAGGCTCTCGTTGATTTGGCGTCCAAGGCGATTTCGCTATCGAATTTGCCGATTTTGCAGATTGTGGCCGGCGGAGGGGCGGGGGATGGTCCTTTGACCTTTGCCGCCGCGTTGCACGACAGTGTCGAAGACGATGCCGACTTTCCTGTCGTAAGTCCGGACGCCGATAGCGGAATCTGGTTCACCTCAGGGACTACAGGCCGTCCGAAGGGTGCGGTGGTCAAACATCGCTCGGCGGTCGCCGCGGCGACCTTGACCATGGCCGTCAGCGCTTATCCTGAGAACGTCAGGTTCCTCACGGTTGCTCCTCTTTTCCATCGCGGAGCGATAGAGAATTTCGCGCTGAGTATCGTCCTCTGCGGCGGTACGCAATACATGTTCAAACGCTTCAGTCCGGCGCTCACGCTGGAGTATCTCGCCAAGTATGACATTCAAGTCGCGTTTATTGTTCCCACAATGGCATGGCAATTTCTCAGCGAGCCGACCGCGCAGAACCTGACTTTCCCTCATTTGACGCACTGGATGTCAGCTTCGGCGCCGTTGCCCCCTGTTCTTGCTGAACGCATTCACAAGCAGTTCAAACTGCCCAACGGTGTAACCAATGCCTACGGAATTACCGAAATGCTGTTTGTTTCGAGCCGCCCGCCATCCATGATGACAAAAAAGGTTGAATCGGTGGGACTTCCGATACCGCTCACGCAAGTCATCATCTATGACGATCGCCGAGGTATTTTGCCGAACGGCGAAATCGGAGAAATTCTGATCAGCGGTCCGACCTCGTTTGCTTACTATCTCAACAACGAGCAGGCCACTCGCGACGCGATCATCGATTTAAATGGAACGTCGTGGTACCGAAGCGGCGATCTCGGGGTGCTCGACGAGGACGGATATCTTACCATCAAGGACCGCAAGAAAGACATGATCATTTCCGGCGGCGAGAATATCTATTGCGCCGAGGTCGAACAGGTTTTGAGTGAAAGTCCCGCGATCCGAGAAGTCGCCGTCGTCGGCATGCCGGATGAAAAATGGGGCGAGATCGTTGTAGCTGCCATCGTCACCAGCTCCGATGAAGAATTTGATCTCGATACAATCGCAAGAAATTGCGCCACGCTGGCGAGTTACAAGCGGCCCCGCGAAATTGTAATTCTTGAGCAGTTACCGCGAAATTCCTTTGGCAAGGTTGTCAAAGACAAGCTCCGGACAATTGTGCGCGAGAAACTTGAAACGACCCGAAAACAACTCCGGGCATCGTAACCAAACTTAACTTCTGGCGAAAATGAATAACTGCACGCCACGCAGACTGGCGAGCAGAACCCTGATTTATGTTCAAACGGGAGAACAAAATGAGCATCTGGCGCAATACTAGAAAATATATAGCTATTTTGGCAGCTGCCTCCGCTTCCTTTCTATCTATCGGAACGAGCGGAACCCTTAGCGCTGAAATCGTGATCGGCAACACTTCTCCCTACAGCGGCCCGGCCTCGGGCTATGCAACGATCGGCAAAGCTCTCAGTGCTTACTTTGACATGCTCAATGCGCAGGGAGGCGTAGGCGGGCGCAAGATCAAGTTCATTAGTTATGATGACTCTTATAGTCCTCCTAAGACGGTGGAGCAGGTTCGCCGCCTAGTGGAAAGCGATCAAGTGGAGCTTGTGCTGGGACTTCTTGGAACTCCGCCAAACGCCTCTGTTCAGAAATATCTGAATGAAAAAAAGATTCCGCAACTGTTCTCGGTCGCAGCAAGCGGCAGGTTCAACAATCCCGGTAAGTATCCCTGGACCATAGGTTGGCTTCCGACCATCGTGCTTGAGGCTAAAATATTTGGCAAATACATCCTGGACACAAAGCCGAACGCCAAGATCGGCATACTCTACCAGAACGATGATTTGGGTCGCGATGCTTTAGAAGCGCTAAAGTCTGCGCTTGGGTCTCGGGCTGACCAGATGATTGTTTCAGTTCAAAAGTATGAAGTGGCCGATCCCACAATTGATTCACAGATTGTTTCGATGAAGTCTGCGGGTGTCGATGTCTTCTACAATGCGGCTACCACGAGATTTGCGGCTCAAGCTATTAAATCGGCTCACGCGGTTGGCTGGAAACCTCTTCATCTTATAACCTCGATTTCTTCAAGCATTAACACTGTTCTAAAGCCGGCCGGTGTCGATGCCTCAAAAGACATTATCTCTGCTTTCTATGTGAAAGAGCCGTCCGATCCGCAGTGGATCAAGGATCCGGCCATGCTTGAATACCGCAATTGGATGAAGACGTATTACTCCAGCGGCGATCCAGAAAATCTTTTCAATGCCATTGCCTACAGCGTCGGGCAATCGTTTCGCGCTGTTCTGGTCGCATGCGGGGACGATTTTTCCCGAACTAATATCATGGCTAAGGCGTCGTCCCTCAATGACGTCGAATTGCCAATGCTTTTGCCGGGCATAAAGCTCAAAACTTCCAAGACCGACTATTTTCCGATCCAGCAATTGCAGCTAGGTCGATTTGATGGAGAAAAGTGGGCCCTGTTCGGGGGGGTCCTCCAGGATGAGACTGAGGACGTTTCTAACAGGGAATGATGCTGGCAGTCGGCCTGGGGCTCGGCACACATCTCGATGTCGAGCCTTCCAGCCGCGCTCAAGGAGCGCAACAATCTCGCCGCCTGACACGCTTCCAACGCCAAGTACGGGATCCTCTATTAACAGCCTTCAAGTCAATTGTTAGAGATGATTTCGACGCTAGGGCTATTGCTGTTCCTTTCGAAATTGCCGACCACGACGGTGGACTCGCAGATTGTAAATTTGAAGAGGTCGGGGCTTCGGCTACTGCGAGGAGCTGGGACGCCAAAGTTTGCAGCGCAGGCTATTCGTAAAGTTGACGAGCTTGGCTGGAAGCCGTCAATTACACTCAACGTCTTGTCGGGTTGGGCGAGCACGTCCCTGAAAACCTGCCGGTTTCGACAAGTCGGTCGGCTTGATAGTTGGCGCGAACATGACGGACGCGACTGGTACGCAATGGACCAACAATGGTGGGATGCAGAGCTATCCGGCTTTCGTCTACATGCAGGGCCCGATGTTGCTGATACCTTTGTAAAGAACGGATATCCGCAAGGAGTCCTTCTCAAGCGGCTTTTTCAACAGTTCGGGAGCGATCTGTCGCGGAGAGTATCGTCAGGCAAGCGAAAAACCTGAAAAACATGGGGCTACCAATGTTGCTGCCCGAGATCAGCATCAATGACCCGAAGAGCTTCAGTTGGCGCTAACCTGCCGCAAGTTAAGTCATCTCGATCCGGCCATGGAACGCCTTGCATCAGAGAAAATGGCGGCTTAACGAACCGTTCGCGGCCTCCTCTCACGCACGTGAGAGGCCGCGCTCTTTGGCATACCGGCAAAGGGCTGAAAGGTTTCCGTTTTCTCTAGTTTGTCTTATGAGGATTGATCAAGAATTTCTCGCCGGTCTTGTTGCGCGAAAAAACTTTCAAATTTTCGAGCATGAGGGCCTCTTGAAGCGAGATGGTCCGCGTATAGTGACTTGAAAATGTTGTTTTTAGCTCGGCCCTGACCCGGTCACGTAGTTTGGCAACGCCGCTTTGCCCGGTCTTGATAAGAAAATTGTCAAGCAGCCATCCGCCTACACCCCAAGTCATTCCGAAGCTGCGCCGGAGTTCGGTGGGGCCAAGGTCAAGCGCCCCATAAATATAAACCTGTTTGTAAACGGACGTTCCGTAGTTGCTGTATTCGTTTTTATCCTTGTTTGCAGCGAGTTCCATGCAGGTGAGTATTGTGCTGGCGAGTTTACCGCCGCCGATCGCATCGAATGCTAACGTCGCATTGGTGACGTAGATGGCATCAGTAAGCTCTTTAAAGAACGTCGGCGATGTTGAATCGCAAATATGTTTCGCGCCGATGGATTTGAGAAGGTTCGCTTGTTCCTGCGACCGAACAATGTTGACGAGTTCGATACCGTCTTTAATGCAGATTTTATTGAGCATTTGGCCGAGATTCGAGGCTGCGGCCGTATGAACTAATGCGACATGACCTTCGCTGCGCATGGTTTCGATCATTCCAAGTGCGGTGATCGGATTGACGAATGTGGACGCTCCATCAGCGGCAGTCGCATCGTCCGGAAGAAGGAAACAGTTGGCCACATTAATGGTGCGATACTGCGTGTACATCGCGCCGCCGTAAATTCCCACTTTCTTTCCTATCAACGCTTGTGCTTCGGAAGATGATCCGGCGTTGATTACAGTGCCGGCGCCTTCGTTGCCGACGAGCAGGGCGTTACCTACGCGAGGTGCTAAGGCCCTCATCGCCGCCGGAGGCACGGCGGCTTTTACGACTGGATCTTCCGCCGAGCCTTCCTCTGTCGCGGTCCTCAAATCGGCTGCACCCAACAAATTGCCGAGATCGGAGGGATTGATGGGAGTCGCTTCAATGCGCACGACTACCTCGTCCGGCGCAGGATCTACGACGCTTACTTGAACCAGGCGGAGTTCTAACTCGCCACTTGCTGTAATTAGCGATCGCAATTGTAGGCTTGTTTCTGGCTTCATGGTGCGAGTGACCTCTCAGTTGCTGGTAAAATTTGGTTTTGGAAGGAATATCTCTGGCTTGTGCAGACGGGTCAGTCGGCCATTCGCGAGATGCTTATGCTAGGCGTATGGGTCGCAGGCCTCCGCTTCAGAATTCTCTAAAGCCTTGATAATGTTGTGAAAATATTGAAATTTTCATAGTCTTTGACAACATACTGTATAGTCAGTAACAATCTGTCAAGCTCTACGTCCGCGCTCACGCGGCCGCGGTAAACGTGAATTTTGACTAGGCATGAAGATTGGAGATGGGAAGCCCTATGAAGGCATCTGAAATCATCAAGGACACCGGCACCGAAGAAGTTCTGTTCACGGTTCGCGACCGCGTGGCGACCATTACGCTAAACAATCCAGCAGCAAAGAACTCAATGTCCGACGCCATGGCGCCGACGCTGCGCAAGCTTTATCAAGAGTGCGGCGAAGATCCAGCGATCGGCGCCGTCATCATCACGGGCGCTGGTGGGATGTTCAGCGCGGGCGGCAACATCAAGGGCATGGGCCAGAACAATCCCGCACGCCAGGCACGCCCCATCGAAGACAAGATCGCCGAGTTGCAGGACAAGCAGAAAAAAACGACCGGCGCCATTATCGCCATGCGCAAGCCGACGATTGCCGCCCTTCCCGGCTTTGCAATCGGTGCCGGACTTGCAATTGCGCTGGCCTGCGACATCCGCATTGCCGCTCAATCCGCCTACGTCACGACTGGCTATCTGGCCATCGGCCTGAGCGGCGACTATGGCATCGCGTGGCTTCTGACGCGCGCGGTCGGAAACGCTCACGCCCGCGAATTGCTTATGCTGCCCCAAAAGGTCGATGCGAAACGCTGCGAAGCCATAGGTCTGTTCAACCGCGTCGTTCCGGACGACAAGTTGCAGGAAGAAGCGTTCGCGATGGCCAAAACCATGGCGAACGGGCCTTCTATCGCGTTGCGATACATAAAGGACAACCTGGACGACGCCGTCACCTGCGATTTCGATACCGCGCTCAATAATGAGGCAGCGCGCCTCAATTACTCCGCTACCAGCGCGGATCACAAAGAAGCGGTGCAGGCGTTCATGGAGAAGCGTAAGCCCGTGTTCACCGGCAACTAAAGCACGCGAAGCCAGCGCCAACGCGGGCTTCGTTCGCGCCGGCAATAGCCGGATTAGTTCGGAACGACGAAGCAAGCGAGTCATTCGGCAGTCTCTCAAAATCACTGGCACGGAAGGTTCTGTTGCGTAACGTCCGCGGGCGCGTCAGGCGTAATCGCCAATAACTGACAATGAAAGAGTATTTAGATGGGAAGCTCGAGGAAGGCATTTGATTTGACCGGCAAGACGGCTCTTGTCACGGGAGGTTCGCGCGGACTTGGACTTCAGATCGCCGAAGCTCTCGGCGAGAATGGCGCGAAGATTATTTTGTCATCGCGAAGAGCGGCGGATCTGGAGCAAGCCAAAATCCATCTTGCCGCTCTGGCGATAGATGCGGACTGGATCGCTGCCGATTGCTCGAAGGACGAGGATGTGTTGCGCCTGGCTCAAGAAGCGATCGCCAAACTGGGACGGGTCGATATTCTGATCAATAATGCTGGTGCGACATGGGGCGCGCTGACTGAAGATCACCCTATCGAGGCATGGGACAAGGTGATGAATCTCAATATTCGCTCGCTGTTTCTGCTCAGCCAGCAAATCGGCAAACGCTCCATGATCCCCAACCGCTACGGCCGCATAGTCAACCTCGCTTCGGTCGCAGGATTGCGTGGAAGTTCGGGCGCCATGCAGACGATTGCCTACAACACAAGCAAGGGTGCTGTAGTGAATTTTACCCGAGCGTTAGCAGGAAGCTGGGGCAGGCACGGCATCACCGTCAATTCGCTTGCTCCGGGATTCTTTCGTTCAAAAATGACGAACGGAATTCTGGAATCTGTTGGAATGGAAAAGCTGGTCGCAGGCGTCCCGCTCCAAAGAATTGGCGACGAAAATGATCTGAAAGGTGCAACTCTGCTGTTTGCAAGCGACGCCGGCAAGCACATTACCGGCCAAACGCTCGCCATCGACGGTGGTTTGACTGCGGTGATGTCAAGCTCCTGATCGAGCTTTGAAAGGTCCTCCGGATGACTCTTGAGCAGCTTCGTGTTTTCATAAGCGTCGCTGAAAACCAGCACGTCACGAAAGCTGCGAAGGCGCTCAACATGACTCAATCGGCCGCAAGCGTAGCGGTGAGCACTTTGGAAGAACGATACAAGGTGCGCTTGTTCGATCGAGTAGGTCGCGGCGTCGTGTTAACGCAAGAAGGCCGAGCATTTTTGAAGGAGGCCAGAGCGGTTGTTTCGCAAGCAGCATCTGCAAGGCAGACTTTGCATGATCTGGCGGGACTCAAGCGCGGATCGATGACCATTGCGGCCAGTCAGACGATAGCAAACTACTGGTTGCCAATACGTTTGCAGCGTTTCAGGGCTGAACACCCAGAGATCAACTTGCAGATCGCAATCGGAAACACACAGCAAGTTACTGAATTAGTTGAAGACGGGGATGCCGATCTCGGTTTTATTGAAGGTGTTATCGACCGCCCTGCGCTTGTTATTCAGGAGATAGAGGGCGATTCGCTCGTCGTCATCGTAGGCGCAAATCATCCGTGGGCCCAACGCGATGAAGTTAGCCCGCAATGCTTTATGGAAACTAGTTGGATACTTCGCGAAAAGGGTTCGGGCACGCGATCGATGTTTGAAACGGCGCTAAAAGGGTTCGGTCTTAATCCGCAGGATTTGACGATAGCCTTTGAAGTCCCCTCAAATGAGGCCATTCGCGCTTTGGTGGCCGCAGGAAATTCAGCTGCCGCGATTTCCAATCTGGTCGTCGCTCAGCATTTGTCTGATGATATTTGCCGTATCAAATGCGACCTTCCCGGGCGACCATTCTTTGTTTTGCGGCATAAGGAGCGGCATGCCAACCAGACCGAAACGGCCGTTAGGTCAATTTTTGGAATAACGCCGACATCGTAATTCAAAGCCGATGTCTTCGCGCCGACTAATCGATCTCATCAGGATGGCATCGCCGCCATGACGCAAACTACGTTCCAAGGCTTCATCCACGACCGGTATTTTGAAGATTATCGAGTCGGCGAGTCGTATGAATTCGGCCCAATCTGCATCGACAAAAACGATATCATTGATTTTGCCGAGAAGTATGATCCGCAGGTTATGCATGTCGATGCAACGAAATCTGAGCAAGGCCCTTATGGCGGTTTGATTGCCAGTGGATGGCACACGGTATCCATGCTGATGCGACTTTACGTCGACCATTATCTCTCGGCGGTCGGTAGTCTGGCATCGCCCGGTGTAAATGAATTGCGCTGGCATCGTCCTGTAAGACCGGGAGATTGCCTGAAGTTGCGGGTGTCGGTACTCAATTCGCAACCCTCGCGCTCAAAGGCTGATAGGGGATTGGTGGTGTCATACCTTGAGGGGGTCAATCAAAATCAAGAAGTTGTTTGCACGATGCAGGCAATGAATCTGCTTATGAAAAGGCCTGGCTAGTTTCATTGCGGCTGCTTTTGCCTCAGTCGCGACCGACTGATGCAGTAATGCGATCAATTCGATCCATTGTTTACATTGGACGCCAAGGGCATCTCGCGCTGTAACAAGCGTATGTCGTCTAACTCCTATGAGATTGCCACGCCGTCGAAACCGCCGTTTCTTTCCAATTTAAAGGAAACGATCGCTGCCGTTTTAGTTTGCGGAACGATCACAGGCGCGGCGGTCGCGCTTCATAATATTTCGTACATTTCCGTGATCAGTCCCATGATCATGGCGGTTGCCATGGGGATGATCTTGAACAGGGTTAGTATGAGATACAAGGTGAGCCGCGAGGGGCTGGCGTTTGTATCTCGGCCACTATTGCGATTTGCAATCGTGCTGCTGGGATTTCAGTTGAATTGGGGTCAGATTCACGACATGGGCCTTTTGGCGGCGGTCGTTGTCGTTGTCTCCCTCACGCTTACTATGGTGACGACTATTGCGCTTGGTTCGCTCTTAGGTGTCAGTCATTCGTTAACTCAGCTGATTGCGGCTGGCACCTCGATCTGTGGAGCGTCCGCAATCGTTGCGACGAACGCTGTGTCCCGGGGAAGCGATGAAGAGGTCGCTTACGCGCTCGCGTGCGTTACGCTTTGCGGCACGGTCGCGATGTTTGCTTTCCCGGCTCTCATGCCTGTTCTGCAGTTAGATCAGTATCATTACGGTGTTTGGATTGGATCGTCAGTGCACGAAGTTGCACAGGTTGTTGGGGCTGCCTTTCAAGGCGGCGATCGGGCAGGGGAGTATGGAACGGTAGCCAAATTGATGCGAGTAGCGCTTTTGGCGCCAGTCGTTCTCGCTCTTGGGTGCGTCGGCAATGACTCGATCTCTGCTCGGACAGGTCGTTTTCGCAGGTTATCCTTGCCGCCGTTTATCTTAGCATTTCTGGCTGTTGTGTCGCTCAACAGCCTGCTCGCTATACCTGCCGATGTAAAATTCGTTGTCGCCACTGCGGCGATGTTCTGTCTAACGATGGCGCTGGCGGCCATCGGCCTCGCCACCAATATTCACAAGTTATGGGAACGTGGCCTGCGTCCGCTCTTCCTGAGTTTTTGCGCGTCGCTTATTATCGCAGGCGTCAGTCTTTTCCTAGTTCAAGTCTGGCTTTAGAATTCGCGGAATGACGCGTTATGGAATGTCAGATATTGGGAATGATTATGAGCTCGCGGGGCGGTGACGTTATGCAGCCTCTTGCTCCAAGGTCACAGCGCAGTTGCCGGCTCCCTAGATTTCCTTCGATGTCCAAGCTACCCATCACAAGCCTCCACTTCGATTTATCAAAGAACGAACGCGGATTACTCGCGATCCGTGATCCTCCGGACTTAAGCGCCGATGCTCGTGACACAGCATTGTCAGACGGTTATTTCGGAAAGCAGGCCGAAAACGCCTTCATAAGGCGCGGTGGACCGTGTATGCGAATTTTGCGCGTTGCGAGGGCCCGCACGATAGAGAGGCGCCCACCAAGAAATTTCAGCCAAGCGCTCGAATCGGCTTGCACGCGGAGATCCGCTGTTCCTTCGAGCCCTTTCATAACGGACAGCGTCTGATCCCGGATGGTCACCGTCGCTTCTGCTGGCTCTGCACCTGTGAAAACGAAGTGATAAGTCGCGTTTAGGTCTTTCGCCTTGCCTCGTTGGAAGCCCAGTCTCATGCCGAATAGAAACTGTGCAATACTGCCCGCTCTCGCGGCGTTGCGTACGTAGCGAAGCGTCTTATGGGGAAATCGCTTCGCTGCATGCTCCGCCGCATCCGAATTGGCGACGACGTACAGAGTCTCTTTCTTCTCCTGGAGAGGTTTGACGATCGTCTCGACATGCTTTTTACGATCGGCGAGAAATCCACCAAGGACGTCCTCGCCAGCGGGGCAGGCCGCCAAACAGTAAGCGGCGTTATAATTCGGGCCGTACGAAAGACTTTGCCATCGTTGGACTGTTTCACTCGGCGGATGGCGTTCGCTGTAATCCTTTGCCGACTTAGAGTCGGCAATGTCCTCGATCCAGTGAGTAAAACCCCCCATGAATTGCTGATAGTTGTGATTCAAGCAGGACGAGAAATCGAAGTGACCATCGGGCTTAATGGCCCCGACGGGGCAAGCGACGACACAAAGCTTGCACTCGAAACATGGATTGTAGTCGAGTGGAGCTCCCGGCGCGTCGAGATCGATATCGACCAGCACGGTGCCCAGCAAGATGAAGCTTCCGAACTTTGGATGGATGACGCTCCGGTGAACGCCGCGCTTGCCCACGCCAGAAGCTTCGGCCACGAGCTTATGTGAAACGATCCACCCGCGCTGCGAAAAGCCGTCCATCTCCATTGGGAAGGCCATGGCCGGATTGAGAGCCGCGACCCCTAGGTCTTCTAAGCGGCGCACTAGGGCTCGGCAAACGTCTTCGACGTCATGGCTCACGTTGTGGAATTCATTGTTGGCGACAGATCGCGCTGGAGAGCGTATCGGCGCCTTGTGCATTCTGCGGACAATCGAAACGGCAATACGTGCCGAGGGAAACGCCCGGTGGATATGCGGTCGTTCGTCTGCGAGGGCTGGATCATCGAGACTCACAACGCCGCAGTCATCGGCTCCGCACTCGCGCGCTAGGGTTTTAAGCTCTTCCCGCGTTAGCGTTGGTGGCGGGATTGGCGTCTTGGCCCGCACGCGCTCGGCAATCGGATGATCACGAAGTCCTGTCATGTACGCATCTCGCATTTGCCTCAGTATCGGCATGGTGATTAAGACTTCACCCGACTGTATTGTGCTATAGTAACTTTTAAAATACAAGTGACTATGGATATAAAAGTATCAACAGTCGCGCACGTATCCATTTCAAAACGGAATGCAGTTTGAAGAAAGAAGTGATGGCCATGAACATGACCAATCCTACGGTAGCCCTTGTGACGGGAGCATCGTCCGGTATCGGACATGCAACAGCCGAGGCTCTGCAGAACGGAGGCTATCGCGTATTCGGAGCCGATCTTTGCGCGGCCGGCGCAAGAGTCGATGGCATTTCAATGCTGACTTGTGACGTGACTGATGACGCTTCCGTGGCGAAATTGGTCAAAGACGTGCTGGCAGCGGCGGGTCGCATCGAGGCATTTTGGGAAGAAGCATGAATCGTTTGGCCGGAACGGAAATGAACTCCGACGAAGTGCGCACGCGTATTCTGGAGGTCGCGGAAAAGCAATTCCGCCTCATCGGTTACCATAAGACGTCAGTAGCGGACATCGCATCCGAGCTCGGGATGAGCCGAGCGAATGTCTATCGCTTTTTCCCGTCCAAGGATGCCATCAACGAATCCGTCTGCAGTCGGCTTGCCAATGCAGTAGCTGAGGTTGCCTTAGCGATCGCCCACACAAATGCGCCGGCCTTGGAAAGGCTAGGGGATATTCTGACTGCCATTTATCACCACAACAAGAAAATACTGATCAAAGAAAAGCCAATGCACGACCTGATGGTTGCCGCCATGCAGGGCAATCGGCTGGTCATCAAGGCTTACATTGAGCAGATAGAGTCGATCCTCGAAAAAATAATACGTGATGGCAATGAGACGAGAGAGTTCGAGG
This sequence comes from Afipia sp. GW823-FHT06G09, assembly GCF_058794875.1. Classification (NCBI taxonomy): domain Bacteria; kingdom Pseudomonadati; phylum Pseudomonadota; class Alphaproteobacteria; order Hyphomicrobiales; family Nitrobacteraceae; genus Afipia; species Afipia sp. GW823-FHT06G09. The sequence goes on along the minus strand of NZ_JBXAHF010000003.1, from coordinate 81,149 downwards.
TCCAAGATCCCGCCAGGACGGCGCGCGCAATCAGGACGGCTTTCATCTCCTTCTTTCATCCGATTCTCATCGAGCAATGTGTGCAACGTGGTGAAGATACCGAAGCAGGGTTGCACGACCAGATAAGGTTTATTCAGAAAGCTCTCGGCAAGATTTCCAGGCGCGAATCTGTCATTCCCTGAGCCAACGGCTATAGTTGTTAAACTAGTCCCTGAGTGGAGAGACCAAAAGATTGATGTTGCAGACGGTAGAAGACTACTCCTGTGCAGAGATCACTCGCGCAGCTATGCCCACCATCATGGTACGCCCCATCGAGATATTGAACGTCCGCGCCATGTATCCGTGGCGGCGTATCCGGATTCAAAATTGGAATGGCCGGGAGGTCCGGTCTTGACACCCGATAGCTGAAGCCAAAAATCTCAAGCGTCGAGCCGTTTGAACACGAGCGTCGCGTTGGTGCCGCCGAAGCCGAATGAATTCGACAGAACGGTTCCGATCCTGGCGTTGTCGATTCGCTTGCGCACGATCGGCATATCGGCGAACGCCGGATCAAGGTTAGTGATATTGGCGCTCTCACAGATGAAATTGTTGGTCATCATCAGCAGCGAATAGATCGACTCGTGAACACCGGTCGCGCCCTGGGAATGGCCCGTCAAGGATTTTGTCGCCGAGATAGGCGGGCATTTGTCGCCGGAGCCAAATACGTTGCGAATTGCCTCGATCTCCTTGAGGTCCCCGACTTCGGTCGATGTTGCATGAGGATTGATATAGTCGATCTTCGGGCCGACATTGGCCATCGCCAAACGCATGCAGCGCACAGCGCCTTCGCCTGACGGCGCGACCATATCTACGCCGTCCGCTGTCGCGCCATACCCCACGATCTCGCCGTAGATTTTGGCGCCGCGCGCCTTGGCGCGCTCAAACTCTTCGAGCACCAAGACACCGGCACCCGCCGAGATGACGAAACCGTCGCGATTCTTGTCATAAGCGCGCGAAGCGACCGCAGGCGTTTCGTTGTATTTTGTCGACAGCGCGCCCATTGCATCGAACAAAACCGTGAGTGTCCAATCCAGTTCCTCGCATCCTCCGGCAAACATCACGTCCTGCTTGTCCCACTGAATCATCTCATAGGCGTTGCCGACGCAATGATTGGATGTCGCGCAGGCCGACGAGATGGAATAATTCACGCCCTTGATCTTGAACCAGGTCGCGAGCGTCGCAGACGGGGATGACGACATCGCCTTTGGCACGGCGAACGGGCCGACGCGCTTCGGACCCTTGGTGCGGGCGATGTCGGCCGACTCCACGATGGTCCTCGTGGACGGACCGCCCGATCCCATGATGATGCCGGTCCGCTCGTTGGAAATGTCGGATGGCTCAAGCCCCGCATCGCGGATCGCCTGCTCCATCGCAACATGATTCCATGCGGCGCCCTCGCCGAGGAACCGCATTGCGCGACGGTCGACGACATCTGCGGAATTGAGCGTCGGTGCGCCGTGAACGTGCGAGCGGAAACCCATCTTAGCGTAGATTTCCGCACTCGAAATGCCCGACTTAGCCTCGTGAAGACTCGCGAGCACTTCCTGGGTGTTGCTTCCGATGGACGAAACAATACCCATTCCCGTAACCACAACCCGCCTCATGATCGCCTCGATGGTTTCCAAGCATGCGCGTTACTGCATGGCGATGATGAAGACTTCGCCGGACATGGTCCAGAGCACCTCGTCAGCGAGCCTTTCCGCCAGCCGTCGGAGCGGTCAGAATGTAAGGACGATCCTATTCCAGAAGTGAGTTCATGATCATCCGCCCTGACCTTCGTTATCTTTCGGCACTTACTAAGCGGCCATTCGCAGCAAACCGATGATGTCAGCTTCACTTTTAAAGGGGCGAGGGTTGGCCTGAACGAATCGATGATTGATCGCGATCTTGCTAATCTGGGCAAACTTGTCCTCGGCAATGCCGACGTCGGCGAGTCGACCGGGTAACCCGAGTTTAGTGTTAAAACGCACAAAGGCGTCTGCAGCCTCTTCTCCCGGGGCGCCAAGAGCAGCGGCTAAACGCTTTTGCGCATCTTCGGTGAACGGCTTGTTGTATCGGAGAAGGCTTGGCATGATGACCGGCGTACAATAGTAATGGGGCACATTGAACGTGCCTCCCAGTACATGGCCAATGCCGTGGCTTGCTCCCATCGGAATACGTGCCTGAAGGCCGAACGAGGAGAGCCACGCGCCGTACTGAGAATGTCGGCGCGCCTCTAGATCGTCTGGGCGATCTAAAGTAAGCAGCATTCCTTCACGAAGATTGCGTATGCCTGCCAGGACAACTTCATCTCCCAAAGGCGTGCCGGCAGGTGAACACAATGCTTCGATGCCATGATCCATGGATCGTGTTCCGGATCCCATCCAGAGATTCGCAGGCGTGTGCAGGGTCAGCGCGGGGTCGAGAATGATCGCGATAGGCATCATCTGGGGATGAATAAATATCTGCTTTAGCTTGCTGCGCTCATCTGTGACGAGCGCGGCTGCATTGTATTCACCTCCGTTCAGCGTCGAAGGTATGGCGATTTGCCGTACGGACGGCGCGCGGAAGGGGGAGAAACTCATTCCAGGGCCCACCGCAAACGGATCGAAGCCCGCCTCGTCGCGGATATCATGTTCCATTGCCATGATAACGATTTTCGCAAGATCGACCGCAGAGCCGCCGCCGACGGCAACAACCAGGTCGGCGCCCGCATCCTTGGCGTGCTGCCCTATTTCAGCAGCTTCCTTTCGTGTCGTATGTTGAGCAATGCCGTCCATCGTTTTGATATGTCGGTCACCCAGCGCCTTGCGGATCTTTTCGATCTCGTCGGTCTTGGTATTTAGGGTCCGACTTACGATGAGGAAAACACGCTTCGCGTCGAGTCGCGTCGCTTCGTCCTTCAGTGCCTCAGCGGCAGATTTGCCGAAAACGACACGATCCATCGCTGGAAAGTTGTGAATCCCGCTCTTGCGCATTGATCTCTCCCATAAACTTATTTCATAGTGACTATAAAATAACAATTCACTTGAACGCAAGGGCATCAGTGGGGCAGGCGGATGTGATGCGTGGATGGAAGTTTTCGCGTGTCACACGTCCATCACGCGCGCAAGCACGGCCTGGTGCAGCCAGCGAGGAGTGGACCACATAAAGAATACGAAAGCCTTGTTACCGAGTCCGGGGGTTGTGCTGATTCGCCCCGAATCAAGCGCCTGTATGCCTGCACGGACAACGGGGCCGGGTTTCATCATCAAGAACTTAAGCATAGGTGTAATTTTCTGCCGTGCCGACGTGGCAAAGCCAGTATCGGACACACCCGGACAGATTGTCGTTACTGTAATTCCATCTTGCTTAAACTCACGGTGCAGCGCCTCTCCAAGACGAAGCACGTAAGCCTTTGCAGCCGCGTAGACTGCAAAGTTCTTTACGCCCTGATAAGCGAGTAGACTGGAAACCAAGAGAATTTTCCCGCGCCGCTTAGTACGCATGTCTTCGGCGAAGAGATATGTTATGGCCGTCAGACTCGCCACATCTAGATCCAACATTTCCAGCGCGTCAGTGAGAGACCCTTCAAGGAACGGTCCTTGCGATCCATAACCAGCGTTGTTGATCAAGATTTCTATACTTAAGCGGCGCTCCTTAAGTCGTTGATATAAGTCGACCACCTCCGTCATCTTAGACAGATCGACCTGCTCGACGATGACATCGACGCGATAGTCATTGCGCAACGCCTCGGCTAACGTCGTAAGTTTCTCCAACCGGCGGGCCACCAGGACGAGTGAATGTCCTTTCGCTGCGTATTGCCGGGCGAACTCTTCACCGAAACCGCTCGATGCGCCGGTGATAAGAATCCAAGAATTGGTTGTTGTCTTCATGCTGTGTGTGCCTGTTACCTGTTTCGTTGATCAAATCGGTCGGGCAGGGGGATGCCGTGATCTTTTTAAGGTTGTGTCGAGACGCGCTTAACCTCATCGGCACCCGCAGCAAGAAGCTCTGCGGAAAGAGTTTGGTCGTTCACGGCGCGTGAGAGCAGGAGTGTGCCAACCATCGTCGCGAGTGCAGTCATGGATTTTCTTCGCGGGCTTTCACCGTCAGCCGAAGGGATATAACCGTCTAAAATCTCGAGATGCGCCTTGATGCCAGCCTCGAACGACGCTTTCACGTCCGCTCCATGGCGAACGGCATCGGAACCAAGCGCGGCGAGCGGGCAGCCATCCTCCAACTCGTCGCGGTGTTCCGTCCGAAAGTAGAAATCGATCAGCGCAGCAAGCGGTTGCTCTGGTCCTCCCGCAACGGCTTCAGACCATCGCTCGATGCCTCGTTCCATCGCGCGTTCGCAGGCCTGCACTGCGAGGTCCTCCTTCGATTCGAACTGCTTGTAGAAGGCGCCTTGCGTAAGCCCCGCACTCTGCATGAGATCGTTGAGGCCAATCCCATCGAAGCCGTGCTTCCTGAAGAGACGGCTTGCGACATCGATGACCTTCACACGGTTCTCCGCAGCCTTCGCGCGACTCACTCTCATATTTTCCTCGCCAATTAGATTGCGTTCTAAATCTATATCTAATATAGAAGGAGAACGCAATCTAATTTCACGGTCTTTTCGCCAAAGGGCAGCCGAATATGAAACGACGCTATGTCATCATAACACTCTGTGTTTCCGCGGTTATTTTAGGAAGCGCAGGCTTGGTAGCTGTATCCCTTGCCTCGCGAACGGCTGACGCAACCGCCGGCAATGACCCGCGCACTGCTCCGCGCCTCGTCAAGATCGTGGAAGCCAAGAGGGCCGGGGGTGTCGAACGTGCATTCACCGGAACGATCGCCGCCCGGGTACAAAGCAATCTAGGTTTCCGCGTTCCCGGAAAGATTACGGAACGCTTGGTCGATGTCGGCCAACAGGTTCGCGCCGGCCAGCCACTGATGCGCATCGACGAAACCGACCTGAGCCTTGCCTTGACAGCGAAACGAAACGCGGTTGCGGCCGCTCGTGCAGTCTTGGTTCAGGCGAGCGCTGACGAGAAACGCTACGCAGTCCTTGTGCAAGGCGGGCTCGCTGCAACCCCTCAGCGTTACGAACAGGCGAAAGCTGCGCTTGATACGGCGCAGGCTCAATTTGATGCGGCGGCAGCCGAAGCCAAAGTAGCAGAGAACGCGACGGCTTATTCTGCGCTCGTGGCCGACGCCGATGGTACGATTGTCGCAACGCTCGGCGAGCCAGGACAGGTGGTCGCCGCGGGGCAGACAGTTGTTCAATTGGCGCATGCCGGACCGCGTGAAGCAATGGTCGCGCTTCCTGAGACTGTACGGCCAGCTCTCGGCTCCGCCGCAGAGGCTACAGTTTTTGGCAACAGTGGACGCCGCTGGAAAGCCCGTTTGCGACAGATCTCAGACGCCGCGGACACTCAAACACGCACCTACGAAGCGCGCTACGTGCTTGAGAGCGAGGCGGGCGCAACACCGCTCGGCGCGACGGTGACGATTAGGATCGCAGATCACAGTGATCAAACAGACGCTGCCGTTCCCGTCGGCGCTGTGCTTGATGATGGCAGCCGAACCGGCGTATGGGCCATAGACTTCGTGTCCTCAACCGTCCGCTTCGTTCCCGTCAAGATCAAACGGCTCGGTGACGAAACAGCCGTGGTCTCAGGCGTCAAGGCTGGGGATTCGATCGTAGGACTCGGAGCGTCGCTTCTTCGGGAAGGCGAGCGCGTCAAGACAAGCCTCCAGCCAGAGGCGATGAAACGATGAGCCTCAATCTTTCCGCGCTGGCGGTTCGCGAGCGATCGGTCACGTTGTTCTTTATCATGCTGCTAACGGCAGCCGGCGCTATCGCCTTTTCCATGCTCGGCCGCGCTGAAGATCCTTCCTTTACGATCAAGACCCTTACCGTCACGACCGCATGGCCTGGCGCGACGGCGCGAGAGATGCAGGATCTGGTTGCCGAACCGCTTGAAAAGCGGATTCAAGAACTGACCTGGTACGACCGCGTCGAGACAATGACACGGCCAGGATATGCTTTTCTGACGGTTACGCTCAAGGACAGCACGCCGCCAACCCAGGTTCTCGAGGAGTTCTATCAAGCTCGAAAGAAACTTGGCGACGAGGCTCGCAATCTGCCGTCAGGTGTGTTGGGCCCCTTTGTAAATGATGAATACTCGGATGTCAGTTTCGCCCTTTATGCCTTGAAGGCAAAGGGGATGCCGATGCGCGATCTGGTCCGGCAGGCAGAGGCGATCCGGCAAGATCTTCTGCATGTGCCGGGCGTCAAGAAGGTCAACATCCTCGGCGAGCGCCCCGAACAAGTTTTCGTTGAGTTCTCTTACGCGAAACTCGCAACGCTAGGTATATCGACTCAGGATCTGGCTCTCGCCTTGCGACGTCAGAACATTGTCACACCGGCAGGATCGATCGATACGAAGGGGCCGCAGGTCTTCATCCGACTCGATGGCGCTTATGACAGTGTCCAGACCATTGCTGACACGCCCATTGTTGCGTCAGGCAGAACTTTGAAGCTTTCCGATATCGCAGAGGTTCGCCGGGGCTATGAAGATCCTCCGACCTTTCTCATCCGTCATCAGGGTGAGCCTACCATCATGCTGGGCGTCGTGATGCAGGAAGGCTGGAACGGGCTCCAACTCGGCAAGGCCCTCGAAGACAAATCCGCAGCCGTTACGCGCACGCTGCCTCTCGGAATGACACTCGCCAAGGTGACCGACCAGGCCGTCAATATTTCGTCGGCCGTCAATGAGTTCATGATGAAGTTCGCGATGGCGCTTGGCGTGGTTCTTCTCGTCAGTCTGATCAGCCTTGGCTGGCGCGTCGGTATTGTGGTGGCCGCTGCCGTTCCTCTGACGTTGGCCGCCGTGTTCCTGATCATGCTAGAGACGGGCCGCTTCTTCGATCGCATTACGCTCGGTGCGCTGATCCTCGCACTCGGTCTTCTCGTGGATGATGCAATCATCGCCATTGAGGTGATGGTTGTTAAAATGGAAGAGGGGATGGATCGCATCAAGGCTGCGGCCTATGCTTGGAGCCACACCGCGGCCCCGATGCTGTCAGGTACGTTCGTGACGATCGCAGGTTTCCTGCCTGTCGGTTTCGCGCGCTCGACCGCAGGAGAGTATGCCGGCAACATCTTTTGGGTTGTTGGCTTTGCTCTGATCGTCTCGTGGCTCGTTGCAGTGATCTTCACGCCCTATCTGGGCGTCAAGATGCTGCCTGCGATCAAGCCGGTCGAAGGCGGCCATCATGCGATCTATGATACCCCGTACTATCGCCGCCTCAGGCGAGCGATTGCGTACGCCGTCCGTCACAAGTTTCTGACCAGCGCTGTTGTCGGGATAGCATTCGCTCTTTCGATCATCGGCATGGGTGCACTTAAGCAGCAGTTCTTCCCGACCTCGGACCGCCCCGAACTCCTGGTCGAAGTCCGTCTTCCGGAAGGCACCAGCATCGGTACGACAACAGCCACGGTGGCGAAGATCGAACACTGGCTTGAAAACCAGTCGAACGCGAAAATCGTGACGAGCTATGTCGGCCAGGGCGCACCGCGGTTCTTCTTCGCCATGGCGCCAGAGTTGCCTGACCCGTCGTTCGCCAAGATTGTTGTTCTGACGCCGGACGCCGAAGCTCGCGAAGATCTGAAGCACAAGCTGCGGAAAGCCGTTGCTGACGGGCTTGCAGCCGAGGCGTCTGTGCGCGTAGCCCAGCTTGTATTTGGACCCTACACGCCATTCCCGGTCGAGTTTCGCATCATGGGGCCCGATCCAGCCAAGCTCTACGGCCTTTCGGAGCGGGCGCTTGAATTGATGCGCAGCGTACCCGATGTACGGCAGGCCAATCGCGACTGGGGCAATCGCTCTCCCGTGCTGCGGTTCATTCCCGATCAAGACCGCCTGAATCTCATCGGCCTGTCACCGGTGGATGCCGCCCAGCAGCTTCAGTTTCTCCTGACCGGCGTAACGATCACGCAAATTCGGGAAAACATCCGGAACGTGGCGATTGTCGCGCGCAGCGCGGGTGGCGAACGGCTTGACCCGAGCCGCCTTGCAGACTTTTCGTTGACCAGCCGAGATGGCCGCCAGATACCGCTCGATCAAATCGGCCGTTCGGAGATCAGATACGAAGAGCCCATAATGAAGCGTCGTGACCGGATCCCCACGATCACGATACGCTCGGACATAAACGAAGCGACGCAGCCGCCTGAAGTGTCCAAGGAAATCCTGATCGCACTACAGCCGCTGATCGCCTCGTTGCCAGAAGGCTACCGGATCGAGATGGGAGGGTCGATCGAAGAGGCAACCAAGGCAAACGATGCACTCGGGAAAATCTTTCCGGTCATGATCGCCGCCATGATGATCGTGATCATGTTGCAGGTTCGATCATTCTCAACCATGGCTATGGTGATGTTAACGGCTCCCCTTGGTGTTGTCGGTGTCGTACCTATGCTTCTCATCTTCAATCAGCCTTTTGGATTTAATGCCATTCTGGGCTTGATCGGGCTTGCCGGCATCTTGATGCGCAATACCTTGATCCTGACGGAACAGATCAAGGAGAACCAGGCCGCCGGACTCGATGATTATCATGCCGTCATCGAGGCGACAGTCCAGCGCACGCGGCCTGTGGTGTTGACGGCGCTTGCTGCTGTTCTGGCATTCATTCCGCTCACCCACTCGGTCTTTTGGGGATCGATGGCTTATACGCTGATCGGCGGCACTGCAGTTGGCACTGCGCTGACCTTGCTGTTCCTGCCGGCGCTGTACGCCGCATGGTTCAGGATCAAGCCAATCACAACAGACGATCTAGATAACGCGCCGCTCGCACACGAAGATCTCGCTTTTCGCACGCCCGATTCGAACGACCGGTCGGGTGGCACCAACGCACCTGATGCTCAAGTGGTCAAAATCAGGGAACATACCTGACCGACAATTCAGCCAGAGAGATCAAAGGCGCAGATTTCGCAAGCTGCAGCAGCCTACTGTTAGCGGCTCGAAGGAGAGTGGACGTGTCCTTGCATGACCAGCAGCACCGTGGTCTTGCCTCGCTGTAACCGGACGCAGACTGCTAAAAGTTCACCAACTAAAGAGCGCAAAAGCGCCATTTTTCCAAGGAGGAAGCACTATGGAACGATTTTGGCTCAAGAGTTACTCAGAAGGCGTGGCGGCGGACATTGATGTCAATCGATACGCGTCACTGATCGATATTTTCGAGGAGAGTTTTGCGACCTATTCAGATCGCACAGCAATGATTTGCATGGGCCGGTCGCTGACCTATCGCGAGCTCGACGAGATGTCCGCTGCGTTGGGCGCCTACCTTCAAAGCAAGGGCCTCGCGAAGGGCGCTCGCGTGGCGGTGATGATGCCAAACGTTTTGCAGAATCCCATCGCGATTATCGCTGCCCTTCGGGCGGGGTACACTGTCGTGAACGTGAACCCGCTCTACACGCCGAGAGAACTCGAGCATCAGCTTAAAGATTCCGGCGCTGAAGCCATCCTGGTGCTAGAGAATTTCGCGGCCACGCTTCTGAAGGCCCTGCCTAAAACGGCCGTCAGGCACGTAGTCGTTGCGTCAACGGGCGATCTTCTGGGCCTGCGCGGACTGATCGTGAATTTTGTGGTCCGGAAGGTCAGGAAGATGGTGCCCGCTTTCTCTATCGCGGGTGCCGTTCCCTTCAAGGACGCACTGGCGGCGGGCCGTCGGATGACGCTCGCAACGTCTCAGGTCGGGCCGGAAGACGCCGCGTTTCTTCAGTATACCGGCGGAACGACCGGCGTTTCCAAAGGCGCGACGCTGATTCATCGCAACTTGGTTGCCAACCTGCTGCAGATCGACGAGTGGATCAAGCCGGCCTTCGCGAAGCCGCCGATCGTCGATCCAATCTTCACTCTGTGCGCGCTACCACTTTATCATATTTTCGCGCTCACGGTTTCCTTCCTGTTCTCGGTGCGCTCAGGAGGCATCAGCCTCCTCATCGTTAATCCGAGGGATATTCCCGGCTTCGTGAAAGAACTTCAAAACTACAAGGTGCACATCTTCGCTTGCATCAATACCCTGTACAACGGCCTGCTGCGCGATGCAGATTTCCACAAAGTGGATTTCTCTGAGCTGAAACTCGCTATCTGTGGCGGCATGGCGACGCAGAAGGTCGTTGCAGACAAATGGTTGACAACCACAGGATGTGTTCTGTCCGAGGGCTATGGCCTGTCCGAAACTTCGCCAGTCTTGACCATCACACCGACACATCTGAAAGAATTTTCCGGCACCATCGGTCTTCCGGTATCGTCGACCTATATTTCCATTCGCGACGACAGCGGCAACGAGGCGCCGATAGGGGAGCCCGGCGAGATTTGCGCCAAGGGGCCTCAAGTTATGGCCGGTTATTGGAACAGACCAGACGAAACGGAACGTGCATTTACGAGTGATGGGTTTTTCCGCACGGGGGATGTCGGAGTTATGTCGCCCGATGGATCCACTCGGATCGTGGACCGGAAGAAGGACATGATTATCGTGTCTGGTTTTAACGTGTACCCGAACGAGATCGAGGAAGTCATCAGTCAGCACCCGTCTGTCGTCGAATGCGCTGTTGTTGGTGTGCCTGACTTAAAATCAACGGAGGCGGTCAAGGTCTTCGTCGTGTCATCCAATCCCGCGCTGACGGCTGCGGACATAGTTCGCTTTGCGGCAACGCAGTTGACCCCTTACAAAGTGCCGAAGCATGTCGAATTTGTATTAGAGTTGCCCAAGAGCAATGTGGGAAAGATTTTGCGACGTGAATTGCGCGAGCTGAAGGCCCAGCAGTTGTCAGCCGAATGACGACGCTTGAATGAACGCGGGGCGAGGGATTTAGATCCTCGCCCGCGATGCCAGCACCACCGGGAATACTCCCCTCATTGACGAAACGGGGCATTCCCACGCCGATTCCGAACATCGATTGGTTCGGCGGCGAACCACATGTCGCTTCATCCGAAGCTTACTGGGATACGTCGTCGTTTCAGATCTTGAGTGCTCCGAACATTGCCGGTTACGAGGCAGCAACCGAGTTGAACGTTGCCGCATTCCGCTCCACGAATTGCCGAACGCTCATCGCTGGAGCGCCGGTGATCTGGCGGACATCGTCGGAATAGCGATCATAGCGATTGGCTTGATGAAGCAAGCACATCGTCGTCAGATGTGTTGCGAGATGCGGGGGCAGCCCCATTGCTGCAAATCGTTCCTTGAAACTTTCGACAGGTACCGGAACATAAGTAATCGGCCGTTTGAGCGCTTCAGTAAATTCCTTCGCTACGCCATTGAGATCCTGAGAGACCGGACCGGTCAAAGCATACACTTTGCCAATATGAGGCGCAGGATCCGCCAGGATTTCTGCAATCACGCGCGCCGCGTCGAACGCCGCAATCGGAGAGGTTTTGCCGCCGCCAAACGGAAGCATGAGCTTGTTCTGCGTTGAGACAGCCGGTGCAGCAAGCCGGAGGAAGAAGGCATCAAGAAAGACCGTCGGCCGAACTTCCACGACAGGAAGCCCCGACCAGCTAAAGATCTGTTCTGAAAGCCAATGCTGTTTTTGCTGGGGGCTGGTGGTGGTCTCATGAACGCTCATCTCGGCCACGGTGAGCTGGGACATGTTCACCAGAGCCTTGACGCCATGATGCCTGGCGACCGCAGCCATATTAACTGCCGCTTCCAGATAAGTGGACGTGATGGACATTCCAAAATACACGCGCTCACAACCTTCTATCGCCGCGTGAATGGATTTCAGATCCAGGAGGTCTCCCACAACGATCTCGGCGCCGCGTACGCGAAGCGCCTCGGCGCGGTCGTCATTCGTTCGAACCATAGCCCGGACCTTGAAGCCGCGATCCAAAAGGATTTCGGTGATTGATCGGCCCACCGCGCCTACTTGGCCGGCTGCTCCGGTCACGAGAATGGGACGATCATAGGTCATTGTGTCAATCCTATCTTATTGGTCTATAATATCAATAGACTATCTTTTTTATAGTAATATGCAACAAGTTGCCGTTGAACTTCAAGGCATTCAAATAGTCTGATTTAACGAGGACAGCGTGGAAAAAACCGTTTACGTGAAACGGGAACCCTCCACCGCGGGTGACCTAACGGCAGGTTTCACTGCGCTTTGAGGGACCGTTCAACAACGGTGACGTCACCAGTGTGCACAGCTTCTTCACAATGAGGGCAATACTGATGTAACTCAAGCGCATGGCCGCATGTCGTGTGCTTGACCGCTTTACTCATCTTGGCGCCTAAATGGCGCACTCCCCAGCGCCCAAGCGCACTTATAACAATCCCTAGCTCGCGTCCCTTTTTCGTCAAAGCATAGGCTGCCCGGGGCGGGTACTCCGAATAATACTCTCTGGAGATTATGTCGTGCTCTTCCAGAGTCTTGAGTCGATTTGACAAGAGGCTCGCAACGATGCCGGGAAGCTTTTCCTGAATGTCCTGAAACCGCAATGTACCAGACAGCAACTCCCGGATAATCAAGAGAGTCCAGCGCTCGCCTACAATGTCTAGCGTGCGGGATACCGCACAAGCCTGTCCGAAGCTCTTCTTGGGCATGTTCTCTCACTCTGGCCGAGGGGCGGACTCAAAAGCACCGATGCAGCTCCAATCACTTTAGAGCGCGCCTCCAATGTGGGCAAGCGTGCCTGCCCGCGACGAATGCCGTCAGGGGCACAACGTCTCCTGTCGATCGAGCCTTTGACACATCTAATCACAACCAACCCCAGCTCCACTGACGAAGGCGATTTCACGCTACAGCAATAATCAACGTTACTATACTTTAGATAGTCACTAATGTACAAGCCTTGCGGGATTACGCATGAGGCTGCGTTTCGCGCGCGGCGCCTCCAAGATCCTGTGATCTTGCATCGGATAAATATCTTGATTACAGTGACTATCTTTTATGAAGTAATGCGTTGAAGAAAAGCTCCGCTTCTTAATCTTGGCTTAGAGTGATAGGCGGACCATGGCGCAATTCTGGTGCAGATAAGCGGCCGTCTCCAAAGGACAGTGCCAACGCCAGACCAAGATCCGCCGATGCCGCCCGAGGGACGCTAATTCGCAATGCAGCGCATCTCTTCTTCGCTTCCACCATTGGCAAGTCTTCGAGCTTTCGAGGCGGTGTCGCGCCTTGGTAGCGTGAAGATGGCGTCAGAGTATTTGAATGTTACGCCTTCCGCGATAAGTCACCAATTAAGAGCCTTGGAAGCGCATGTTGGAATTCAACTGATCGAGGTGAAGGGGCGGCACGTCCGATTGACCAGTGAGGGAGCCATCTACGCTCCGCCGATTATCCAGGCGTTTAGTCATTTGTTCCGAGCTAACGAACTCCTGGAAGGGCTCCGAAAAGATCCTGTCGTCCATGTCATTACCACCCCCACGTTTGCAATGCTGGCCGCGCTTCCTCATCTAGAGGACTTTCGAAAGGCGAATCCCAAACTTCACCTTCAATTGGAAGCGAGGAACACAAGTCTCGACGTCGACGCGGAGTTGTTCGATGCAGCTGTTTGCGTGGGTAGGCCGCCATTCGAGGGATTGACTGCGTATCGTCTTTTTAACTCGCGCCTAGTCCCGCTCGCAAATAAAGAATTATGGGACAAGTTTGCGCCGATTAAAGCTGCCAGCGACATCGCTCAAATGCCGTTGATAGACTTTCTGGGAGCGCCAGTTCTTTGGCATAAGTGGCTGCGTGACAGTGACGCCGTCTGCGGCACTCAAAAGGATGAGCCAAATCTAGTTAGCGATAGTCTTTTGACTGCCATTCAAATGGCCGAGTCAGGAGTGGGAGTGATCCTCGCACCATTACCGCTTCTAGTTCCAAGGGTCCTATCAGGCGCGCTCTGTGCACCACCCATTCCATCCTTCAACTTTAGAGGCGGAAGCGATTTTTACTTTGTATGCGGAAGCGCTGCCCAGGATTCGTTGAAAGTAAAAGCCGTTTATAAATGGTTGGTCAGCGTTTCGAGAAAATTGGAATTGGAGGCTAAGCGGCTTGGGTTCTGAAGCAAGCTGCTGATTGCCTTCTCTGCGAGGTCACCCCATAATCTCGCGCACGCCAATCCATCCATATAGAAGGTTGCTTACGGAGACTATGCGATGTCGTTTGCGCAAATTTCAGAAAGCACGTCCCGCTCGTCCCGGCATACATCTTTCTATATTTCCGCCGGTCCTCACGACGGCGTACCGCTCATCTTCATACATGGCTGGCCGGAGCTTTCCCTAAGCTGGCGTCATCAGCTGCCGGTTTTCGGGAATCTTGGCTTCCGCGTTATTGCCCCTGATTTGCGCGGTCACGGTCGCTCAACTTTTTATGATCGGCACGAGTCCTATGCTCAGCGCGAGATTGTAGCCGATATGATTGAGCTTCTCGATTCTATGGGCGCAGAGAAGGCGATTTGGGTGGGCCATGACTGGGGTGCGCCTGTGGTTTGGAACGTCGCGAGCCACCATCCCGACCGATGCATCGCGGTTGCTGGGCTCAATCTTCCCTACCGAACCTTCGAGTTTGGATTGCAGGCTATTCTGCCTCTACTAGATCGGCAAACCTACCCCGAGAGCGAGTATCCTTACGGCAACTTCGAGTATTATCGGTTCTACAGCGAGAACTTTTCAAAAGCGGCGCAGGCGATGGAAGCAAATGTTGAGGCGACCTTCAAGCTGCTGTTCCGCTCGGGTAATCCCGAAGGGAACGGCAAGCCTGCGCTCCTCTCACAGGTGCGGCGTGAGGGCGGATGGTTCGGGGGCAGGTCGTCCGCGCCGGATCTCCCACGAGACGAGCGCCTGCTCTCGGAGACGGATCTCAGCGCTTATGTATCTGCCTACAAACGCACGGGCTTCTTCGGCACCGACTCGCTATATATGAATGACGATGCGAACGCAGCCTATGCTGCCGAAGCCGTGAACGGCGGTTACCTCGATATGCCTGTGCTTTTTCTCGAAGCAGAGTTCGACTACACCTGCGAGACCATCATATCACGGCTCGTGGATCCGATGAAGATATTTGCGCGCAAGCTGACGATGCGACGAGTTCCCTCCGGTCACTGGATGGCGCAGGAACGTCCGACGCATGTCAATGCACACCTTGCCCGTTGGCTTGCAACGGAAGTCGGCGAAGCGTGGCCGTTCCAGCGCACTCCATGAAGCTGCGAGGTGCTCATCGAGAGCACGCTTAACGAGCGGCTTCCATCGAAAACGTGAGACATCGCATGGCTGACACGTCATTCAGCACCGAAAGCAGGTGCTAAAGTGTCGCGCTGGACTACGTGCTCTGGATGAACTGCTGAACCAGCGCAATGATCGTATCGGGCTCATCTTCCTGGCTGAAATGCCCCGCGTTCGGCAGCTTGACGATCGCACGGCCCGGCCAGACAGCCTGAAAGTCCGCGATTTGCGTATCGGGCGCGATAGCGGTGTCCTTCAATCCCACGGTCAGCATTGCCGGTTTGGATTGCGGATTTTTCAGTAGCGGGAAGCCTTCCTGGATATAGGGCGCAATCCGCCCCAGAAGCGCATCGAGCGGAAATTCGATCGCGCCCACGCAGTCCTCTTTCGTAGGAAATGGCGCGCTGTAAGCCGCAATCCAGTCATTGTCGACGGCGGCCGAATTCTCGAACCGATGATCTTCATGATACTGAGAACATTCACATCGAGATTTCCGAGTACCTCGTGCAGAGTGTTCGCATCATGATGCTTTTTGATGAAGCCGAACCAACGAGTTGTCTTGACGAACGGGATTTTCCCGTAACCCGACAACGTGTTCAGGAAGAACAGTCGCTTGATCCGCTCGAGATTGCGTATCGCGTATGCGGCTCCAATAAGTCCGCCCCAGTCCTACATCACGAGGGTGACGTTCTTCAGATCGAGCGCATCTATCAATCCGGATAAATTCTCGACGTGATACTTCAAAGAGTAATGGCGATCGCGCGGAGTCTCGCTTTTCCCAAAACCTATATGGTCAGGCACGATGACTCGATGCGTCTACGAGAGAGGCGGAATGAAACGACGATAGAGATATCCCCACGTCGGCTCACCATGAAGGCAGACGATAGGATCGCCGTGCCCCTCATCGACGTAATGCATCCGAAATCCATTGCCCGAAAAGTAGTGAGGTGCAAATGGCCACGTGCCACCGAAGTTTTCGTTCTCTCCAATCATTGTCCGCTCCATTTGACTTCGGTATACGGGTACGGCCAGCGCTGCTGGGCTGCTTATCGAAGCGCCATAAGTGAGGAGGGCGTCAGGTCGGCTATTCGTGGGTAGCCATCGACAGCCATCAGCAGGTCCGCCTCCGCCAGGATCGATCGGAGGACGTGAACAATGCCGTCGATACCATCAAGCGCCAGACCGTAGGCGTAAGGCCGTCCGATGCCCACTGCGGTGGCGCCAAGAGCTAGCGCCTTGACGACATCCGTTCCCGAACGGACACCGGAGTCAAATAACACCGGCGTGTTGCCGGAGGCCTTTACCACTCCCGGCAGGAGATCGATTGCAGCGATACCGCCATTTGCTTGACGGCCTCCGTGATTTGAACAGAAAATTCCATCGACGCCTCCGTCGATCGCTCGTCTGGCATCATCTGGATGACAGATGCCTTTCACGATCAATGGAAGTTTCGTCAACGATCGCAACCACGGCAGGTCGTCCCATTTCAAAGGATTACCGAAGATTTTGCCCCAGCTCATCACCGCCGCCTGCGGATCTTCCTCAGGAGGCTTTGCTAGAGAGGCGCGAAATACCGGGTCGGAGAAATAGTTGGCGAGGGCAAACCCTCGCATAAATGGGAAATTCGATCGATTGAGATCGCGCGGACGCCATCCGGTAATCCACGTGTCCAGCGTAACGACAATTCCCCTGAAGCACGCGGCCTCCGCGCGATGAACCAGGCTTTCGGCAATGGAGCGGTCAGTGGGTGTATAAAGCTGGAAAAAACCGGGCGTATCGCCAAATTCGCCGGCAACTTTTTCGAGGGGAGCGTTGCTGAACGTCGACGCCATCATGGGCACGCCAGTTCGTTGCGCGGCGCGTGCGGTTGCGAGGTCACCTTGGCCATCCTGCGCACAAAGGCCGATGACGCCAATCGGACTCATGAATGTCGGCGATGGAAGCGAAATTCCAAAAAGATTGATCGACAGGTCGCGCTTGTCTGCGCCCACAAACATCCGCGGTATCAAACCCCAGCGTTCGAACGCTGTTACGTTAAGATTCTGTGTGTGCTCGTTACCGCAGCCTCCAGCTACGTATGATATCAGTTCGGGAGGCATCGCTGCATGGGCACGGGCTTCAATTTCGCTAAAATTGACCGGCAGCTTCGGGAGCCGTCCACTCAGGCCGGCCCCATAAATCTCCATCTGATAGTCGCCAAAGTGTGCCAACTATTTCTCCGCACTTCTTAAGTGGATCGGGCAGCAATCGGATCGCTTACCCGCAAGGTCATAATACACTCGCACCGGGGTTCTAGATCACCGGGCAGTCGTCTCGCGGGCATGACGCGCCTTATACGACGTCACATGGGCGTAGGCTGCCCTCAGCAACGGAGTGGCAACGTCTCCTCCACTGCGCTCCAACAGGTCGCCGAGGATATGGTCGCCTTCGGTTGGGGCACCCCGCTCAATATCCCGCAACATCGAAGCCGTCAGAGGCGAACCCGGCATCGTAAACAGCGAACGCATACGCTCGATATAGGGTCCGCGCGGTTCGTAGCCCCGCTTTGTAGCGATCCCGATGCACTCGTCGAGCAGCTTCATCACGACGTCGGATGCGCCGGCAGTCACTGTATCGCCGATCGAGGCCCGCAGCAGGCAAGTCGCGCCCGCGACCGTCGCGATGAAGACCCACTTCTCCCACATCTCATGCAAGATGCTCTCGCTCGCCTGAGCCACAAAATTGGCGTCAGATAGTGCTTTGAGAATTGCTCCGCGATGTTCCGATGCGCGGCCATTCTGCTCACCGAAACTCAGTGTATGCAATTCCACCAGGTGCTCGATGTGACCATCAGCTGAGAGCGTCGCCGAGATGGCGCACTGGCCTCCGAAAACGTTCCTCTCGCCGAAGCGCGCGTTCAATACGTCAAGATGGCGCATTCCGTTCAACAAGGGGATAATAACAGTGCTATCGCCCACCGCCGGAGTAAAGGATTCGATCGCTCCATCGAGATCGTAAGCCTTGCAACTCAAGAGGATGAGATCGAACGGTTTCGTCAACTTATCCGCCGTCACAGTTGGCGGAGAATTCAAGCGAAGATCGCCGAACACGCTTCTTACGAAAAGCCCATTTTTTGCGAGAGCTTCAGCTCGCTTTGGTCGCGCAAGAAATGTGACATCGCGACCTGCAGCAATCAACCTCGCGCCGAAATATCCGCCCAGCGCGCCGGCTCCAATAACAAGTATCCGCAAGATCATCTCCTCCTAGAACTCAAAAGATTGCTGTTGCGCGCGACTACGTTTCCCGCGCGCTCGCTGGAGCGGCCTTCTTGCAGCTCCAGTGATTTGGTTTCGCGAATGTCCGCGATTAGTCCGCAGCGCCCACAGGCCCCCCAAACGGAACCCAGGTTTTTCCGTCAAAGGTCTGAAGCTGGAGCGCCAGATAGGCCTGATTGTTGGTAGGGCTGGTGTTGATCGTCAGCCCTCGAGCGGCCAATGAGGGCGAAAAGTTCTTCAGATTGAGAGCCTGCTTCAGGATGTTCTCGCGGGTGAGATCGTTGCCACACTGCTCCAGTATCTTCTTTAAAATTTCGCCTTGAGTGACGCCGAGGACGTAGAAGGTCTCAGCAATATCCGCATTTGGCATGTATTTGGCTAGGAATGTCCGGTAGTTTTTGATCGCCGGGTCATCGCTCCATTTCGGATCCGTAGGGTCTTTCTGGAAAGTACTGGTTGTCACCCCCTTCGCGTTGTCGAGGCCTGCCGGGACAAGTGCGCCGGCGACCGAACTGGATGCGACGTTGATGACCGTCAGAGGATTCCAGCCGATTTCACGAACTTTCCGTATGGCTTGCGCGCCAAATTTGGGCGATCCCGCGAAGAAGAACGCTTCCGCACCAGAGCTTTTGAGCGTCACGATCTGGGAATCAATCGTCGGATCCGTCGTCTCGTAGGCTTTGGCTATGACGCGTTTATCAAAATCGTCCTTCAGAAAGGACCGAACGCCTCCGACAAGATCCTTTCCCATGTCATCGTTCTGGTAGAGAATCGCGATGCGCCCATTAGGCACTTTCTCGTTTATGAATTTCGCGTAAACCTTGCCTTCCGTATTGTAACTCGGCATGCCGGTCGTTGTGTAGGGATACGTGACATGGTCCGTGAACTTGTCTGCCCCCGCAACGACAAAAAGCTGTGGCACTTTTTTGTTATTTAGATATTTCAAGTTCGCTGTGATGCTCGCAGTCCCAAGCGGGCTGAAGATAAACGCGACCTCGTCACTCTCTACGAGCTTACGATTTTGTTCGACGGATTTGCTCGGTGTGTAGGCATCGTCAAGAGCGATAAACTTGATTTTGCGGCCGTTCACGCCTCCCGTGTCATTGATGTAGTCAACATAAGCTATCAGCGCCTTGCCTATGTTGCCCAACGCCGAGGCGGGACCGCTGAACGGAAATGTTGAACCCACCTTTATTTCCGTTGTGGTCACGCCAGGCATCTCCTGGGCATTCGTAACTTGCAACGACAACGCAGGTAGCAAAGCCAGCACCGCACCGGCGACCAAAAAATGCGTCCGTATCATCTATATTTCCTCCTCGTTATAGCGCATTTGGCGTTTCTCTTTTTCAATCCCTCCGCCTTGATGGCGGATCAGTTTTCTTGGGAGTGTGTCTTGAACGAGCATGCGGTGCTCGCCGCGACTTCATCTCCTCTTTGTCGGCAAGTATCCCCCACGCGCCAACCGCTTCAGCATGACACGGTGTTTTTCTCTGCGGGCTGACGACCCTCCGGGTGCTGGCGAGGGAATTTTGGGCCGACCTTGTGGTCAGTCCCTGTAGGGTGATTTCTTTGCGTCGAGTTCGCGGCGATAAGCGAGAAACGAATCGCTGCCAAAGGATGTTTTTTCATCAAAACCTTTGGCGACCTCGCTCTGCATTTGACGTTCAGTTCGCCGCAGCACGTTTTGCGGAAGAGGGCGTAAGTTGGCGCCAAACGCCGCCGCCATTACCTGCACCTCGCAGGCACGTTGAAGTATCGTCATCCGGAACAACGCTGCAGCCGCTGTGCTGCCGCAGGTTAGCAAGCCATGATGTCGAAGGATCATGTGGTTCTTGTCACCGAGCGATTTCACCAGTCGCTCTCGCTCGACGAGATCTGTCGAGATCCCTTCAAAATCGTGATAAGCGACCTGCCCAAAAAGCATCGCTCCATAAAAATTGTGCGGCGACAATCCCTCTTCGGTACATGCCACAGCCACGCCCGCGGTCGTATGTGTATGTGCAATAAAGTGCGCGTCCGGCCGTTCCGCATGAACAGCGGAATGAATCGTGAAGCCCGGCACGTTCACACGTCCCGGAATGTCCTCTACTTTATTTCCATCAAGATCTACCTTGATAAGATTGGATGCTTTGACTTCGTTGTACGCCAAGCCAAACGAGTTGATCAGGAAATGCCGGTTTGGACCTGGCGCTAGTGCTGTGATGTGATTGTAGATATGTTCGCACCAGCCGCGATCAAAAAAAATATGATAGAGAGCAGCGAGATCTTCGCGGACAATCCGTTCATCAGCCGTCATCGCGGTGCGACCGACGCTCTTCGGCGAAGTCTGAATGTTCATTTGTTCCTCCCTGCTTTTTTGATTGTGACGTCTGCGTCAATCAATTCAGTAGGTCTGGCTGCTCCTTGACGATTTTGGCGTACAGCGTTTGAAACTGAAACCACCCGGTGGTGGGAGAGCCGAGAACATTAAAGGCCTGCTGCGCCGAGCTCTCGGATATAAACTTGAGCGGCTGGTTGGTACGTGCCGCAGCGGCTTCGGCGAGAAGTTGGACTTGGCACGATCTTTCCATGGTGATGAACCACCAAACGGCCTCGTCAACTGTTTGACCGACGGTCAACAGACCATGGTTTTGGAGGATCGCGGCTTTGTGCGCTCCCAATGCCTGCACGATCTGCTGACCTTCGCTTAGCTCTACAGCAACTCCACCATAGTCTTCATAAAGCGCATGGTCATTGTAGAAGGCACATGCGTCCTGCGAAATGGGATCGAGCTTGCGGCCCAGAGCAGCAAACGCACGCCCATAAGTAGAATGAGAGTGAGCTGCTCCAACGGACTCCGGTCGCGCCATGTGAACGCTTGAATGGATAGCGAAAGCAGCCGCGTTCACGGGATGATCCCCTTCGACAACATGGCCGGTGTGATCGACACGAATGAGATCAGAGGCCTTGATCTGACTGAAGCTCATGCCAAAACCGTTTACCCAGAATGTGTC
This sequence comes from Afipia sp. GW823-FHT06G09, assembly GCF_058794875.1. Classification (NCBI taxonomy): domain Bacteria; kingdom Pseudomonadati; phylum Pseudomonadota; class Alphaproteobacteria; order Hyphomicrobiales; family Nitrobacteraceae; genus Afipia; species Afipia sp. GW823-FHT06G09. Next base: position 59,713 of record NZ_JBXAHF010000003.1, on the reverse strand, counting down.
GGTAAATTCCGGATCCCGAGCGGTGATATGGCCGGCAACGCCTTCATCAAATCCGAATTTTGAAAACAGCCGAAAACCGGCTGCTAGACGCTCTTTTCGATGCTGCCGTTCTTCGGCGAGGGTAGAGAAGACGGGCGGTTGAGGTAACCCTCGGCCGATCTTTTTAGCCGCATCTTCTTTCTGATTATGTTTGTGTGTGAGAGCGTTCATAGGTCCTCCGATCAGCTTCGATGTCAGATCAACTTCTCTTCCAAACCGTTGGCGAGAAGTCGGGTCCCGATTGGACGGCGAAGGTGAGGCATAAGAACTGGACCTTCAATTGAGTTTTTTTCCCTGCTCCTGAGAATATCTCAACAAGTGCCCGTAGTTTCTGCGACGCAAAACGCGAGCGTCGTGTAACGTGCGCGAGCGTGTTTTCAGCGATCTACTTACTTGATGCATGCCGAATGCGATCGAGAGGGGTTCTCTACTCGTGCGACCCGCGTGAATCGGTGACGGAATGGCTTTCGTGGAACCATACTAGGAGAGGCGGTACGGGGTATTCTCACGAAGGTTGCGCTGTCGTGGCTCGGCTTCGAGCAACGACTTCGGCAGGGGCCTACCGGAGCGGTGTTAGTTTCGCAGCGCGGTTTTAAGTAGTGACTTCTAAAACGTGTAGTCACTATTGAAGTTATCGGACAAGATTGACGAATTCCAAAAAAGAACGCTAACCTAGTCCCGTGAGGGCCATGTAGAGCGTTCGATCGAAAAGTTTTCCCGAACTGGGCAAGGAAACATGACGGCGCGTGCAAGGCTCAATGCCTGGAGGAAAGCTATGAATATAAAGTTCGCCGTGTTCGCTGGATATGTGGGCCTGTCGCTAGTTGCTGCGTCTGCCATAGCTGCGGAACAACCTGGCGTTACCACTAACGAAATCAAGATCGGGGCAGTCTTTCCGTTTAGCGGTCCGGCGTCTTCGATCGGTCTCGTTGGGCGAGGCGTTGTGGCCTACGTGCAGCAGATAAATGATCGTGGTGGTATCAACGGCCGCAAGATCAATTACATCGCGATGGACGACGCCTTCAGCCCACCGAAGGCCGTAGAGCATGTGCGTAAGCTCGTTGAAAGCGATGAGATCGCCTTTATGTTCAGCCAGTTGGGCACCCCAGGGATTTCGGCGACGGCCAAATACCTTACGGCGAAGGGAATTCCATCCATCGGGATCGTCAGTGGTTCGAGCAAATTCACCGTTGTGGCCGATTACCCCCTCACCACCACAGGTCTGGTGAGCTACATGGTCGAGGGTCGCATCCACGCGAAGTATCTCAACAAAACTTTGCCGGGCAAAAAATACGCGATCCTGTATCAAAACGATGATCTCGGAAAAGATTATGTCAGCGCGTTTAAGTCATTCTTCAAGGACGACTTTGATAAGCGCGTCGTCACGGCCCAGTATGAAGTGTCGGAGCCGACCGTCGATTCTCAGGTCGTGAATCTCAAAAGCACGGGTGCCGAGGCGCTCTTCATCGCGGGCACCCCGAAATTTGCGGCCCAGGCGATCCGGAAGGCTGCGGAACTTGGCTGGAAAGCTCAGATCATTTTGAACTTCCCGTCATCCTCGATCGGTGGCACGTTGAAGCCAGCAGGTCTTGAAAATTCGATTGGCGTTGTCGCTGGCACCTTTAATAAGGATCCCAACGATCCGAAATGGGAAAAAGATGAGGACATCAAGGCCTACAAGGCTTTCTTCGACAAATATCTTCCGGGTGCTGATATTCAGAACGGCAGCTATCAGACTGGATACATCCAAGGCAAAATTCTCGAACAAATTCTAATTCAGTGCGGCAACGATCTTTCGCGCGCCAATATTATCAAGCAGGCCAAGTCGATCAAAAATTTGGTAGTGCCAACTGTGTTTCCAGGAATTTTCGTGAACACAAGTGAATCCAGCAATATGAACTGGACGCAGTTGCAACTGCAGCGTTGGAACGGATCCACGTGGGAGCAATTCGGCGGCACCCTCGATGACAAGTCTGAGTGAGGAAGGGGCCTAGCGCCCCTTCCATTTCATCTCGCACCCGCATGCCGGACGATCACATATCGTTTCGGTAGGCAGTTGTCTCTTCGTATTTTGCAGAGCTTGAATCATGACTGTTAAACCGGCGTCCAGCACAGCACCGCAAGGTCCGCACTTTGCTCCACGAGTAGTCAATATCGAGACCCGTGCCGACGGCACGCTTGTTTTGAGATCGCCGATCGCGTTCAAGAATCCAGAATGGTCGATTTTAGAGTTTCTTCCAAAGTGGGCGCAAAAAGCACCAGATCGTACATTTCTTGCCCAGCGTGGCAGCGACGGTGCATGGGAAAAAGTGTCCTATTCGCAGATGTGGGCGCGCGTGCAGGCTGTCGGCCAAGCTCTGCTTGATCGGGGTGCGCAGCGTGGAGATAAGCTCGCAATTCTTTCGGGCAATTCGATAGAGCACGCAGTTGTTATGTTTGCCGCGATGTCGGTTGGCCTGGTGGTGGCCCCGATTTCGCCGAATTATTCCATCATGCCCGGCGGCCTGGCGCGGCTGCAAGACATCAGTACGCTGCTCAAACCGTCGTTCGTCTTTGTGCAGGACAGCGATGTTTTCGCCGCCGCCCGTACTATTCCGGAGCTAGCCAGCGCAACCTGGATTGCGGCTGACCAGAAGGCCGGATCGCTAGCGATTAAGTCGCTCTATGAGATAAAACCAGGTGCGTCATTTGAGAAGGCGCTCCTCTCCATCGACAATAACGCACCCGCCAAGATATTGTTTACGTCTGGTTCGACAGGCCTACCTAAGGGCGTTATCAATACACATTTGATGATGGCCAGCGCGATCGAGATGGGATCGCTGCTCGTGAAGCCGCGCGAAGAGCCGGTTCAAGTGGAATGGCTCCCATGGCATCACACAATGGGAAGCAACGTCATCCTTCACGGTATACTCAAGCAAGGCGGCACTCTTTATATCGACGATGGCCGGCCGGTTCCGCAGTTGTTTCATAAGACCGTCGCCAATCTGAAGGAAATATCGCCAACCGCTATGTTCAACGTTCCCGCCGGCTACACATTGCTTTGCGAGGCATTGGAGATTGATGCGGATTTGCGAGCTAGCTTCTTCCGGCATATTGACCGGATCAGTTATGCGGGCTCGGCAATCTCTCGAACGACACTGGACAAGCTGTACCAGTTGGCGAAGACTACGACGGGATCGCATATTCCTGTGATGTCTGGTTACGGCACCACAGAAACTGCGCCAACGATCAGCACCACGCATTGGGCAACGGAAGAGCCGGGCGAACTCGGATTGCCCGCGCCGGGCCTCGAGTTAAAGTTGATCCCAACTGGCGATACATATGAAATTCGGGTCCGGGGTCCCAATGTGACGCCTGGGTATCTCGGACGCCCGGAAGTAACGGCTGCAGCCTTTGACGACGAAGGATTTTACCGGGTAGGTGACACGGTCTCGTTCCTCGATCCAGCTCATCCACATACGGGTCTGCGCTTTACGGGTCGGCTTTCCGAGAATTTCAAGCTCGCAAACGGAACGTGGGTGGTTGTCGGAAATCTACGCGCGGCAGTGTTGGCGGCGACACACGGTGTCTTGCAAGATGCCGTCATTGCTGGGGAGAATCGGGGATCGTGTGCGGTGCTCGGCTGGGTGAATCCCGTCAGAGCAAAAGAGCATGCCGTTGGTGGAACCGAGAACCTGGCAAGTGACCCCGGCGTAATCGCTTTTCTGCAGCAATGTTTCAGAGTGCACAATGCGAGCGTTGGAAGCAGTGATCGCATTTGTACCTTCACGCTTCTTGAAGAGCCTCCTTCACTCGCAGCGGGAGAGATTACCGACAAAGCTTACGTCAACCAACGTGCCGTATTAAGCCATAGAGCACCGCGCGTTGAGCTGCTGTATTCAACTGAGCGCTACGATCAGATTATTGTTATTTAGATACTATACGGTGCTAAAAGCTGGCAAAGGCACGAAAGACGTTTAGTCCTCGCTTCTAGGTTGAGCCGCATGGTTGAAAGCTGCGGCGCTTTGCTTGCAGCGCGCCGTCGCTGTTGCCAGAAGCTCGTCGCCCAAACCGCTTGATATCGGCATCGCGCGGGCGAGCACCAGTGCGCCAAGCATGCGGCAAACCAAATCCACCGCCTCGCTTCGCGTGTCAGGTGTGTCGGGCAATCGGTTGGCGACTGAAACAATCATGCGATCGAGGCCATCCGCAAATACCTGCTTAACGGCCTCGGACTGTCGCACCACCTCGCCAGCTAGGGCTGCTGCAGGGCAGGTCGAACCCAGCGCTTTCCGCGCTTCGTCCGAGAGGTAATCCGAAATGAATTCGTCCATGGTCAAGGACTGCTCACGTTTGGCATCCATGACGTGGAATGCATGATCGAAAGCCTCGACCGCCAGTTCATCCTTCGACTCAAAATGATTGTAAAAACCGCCATGGGTAAAGCCGGCGGCTTTCATGAGGTCGCTCACCGAAAGACCGTCAAAACCTCGTTCGCGGAAAAGGCGGGAAGCCTTCGCCACGATCCTCTCGCGGTTCTTTTGTGCCTGAGCCTCGGTGATGCGCACGGCCTCTTCTCCTTAACGGAACGACAGTCCCTCTACGATGATAATTATCATTAATATTGGTTGACATCCAGTTGGCAGGTAATGATGATACTTAACATCAAAGAGGCGCGGCGAATGCGCTACGGTCAGGGAGGGGTTAATGCCATTCTGGAAAGTTTATCATCCGGTCGGTGCGTTTACGGCCGAGGACAAGAAGGCCTTGTCTGGGCGAATTACCGATCTGTATCGCGGCCTGCCGAAATTTTACGTGATCGTCGTCTTTCAGGAGGTCGCTCCTGAGTCCTTCTATATCGGCGGTGAGGAAGCCACCAATTTCGTTCGCATCTGGATGGACCATATCGCGCGCTCATTCCCCGACAAGAACGCGAAGGACAAGTGGCTCGGCTGGGCGGAGGCTGCGCTGGCGCCTTACATCAAGGACCGCGGTCTGGATTGGGAAATCCATATCGACGAAACGCCGTTCGATCTCTGGCAGGTTCAAGGAATGAAGCCGCCACCGCCAAACTCAGAATACGAGAAGCTTTGGCGTGATCAGAACAAGCCAGTGCCTTATCCGATCGAAGAACCCGCCTGATCGCTACAGACGCACACGTACCCATCTTGAGTTCACGGGCCTGAGGCCCGTGAACTTGTGAATAAATAGGCGCGGGAGGCGCATCGAGATGAGTGACAATCAACGTTTCGCTATGATCACCGGCGCATCCTCCGGTATCGGGGTCGTTTACGCCCAGCGGCTCGCCAAACGCGGCCTGAATTTAATTCTGGTCGCCCGCCGGCAGGATCGGCTTGAAGAAATTGCAGCGCGCATTCGCAGCGAAAGCGGCCGTCTGGTCGAGATCGTCGTGGCTGATCTTGCCGACGCAAAGGATCTCGCGCGCGTCGAGGCGCTGTTGAGCGCGCGCGCCGATATCGATGTTCTGATCAACAATGCGGGACTGGGTTCGCTCGGCCCGATGGCCAAGGTCAGCGCGGATGCTCTCGATAACCTGATCAAGATCAACGTGATCGCTCTCACGCGGCTCTCCCATGCGGTGCTGCCCGGATTGGTTTCGCGAAATCTGGGTACGATCGTGAACATCGCATCAATGATTGCGGTCATGCCGGCGCCGGCGGCCGCAGCCTATTCAGGGTCGAAAGCCTATGTCCTGAACTTCACACGCTCGCTGCAAATGGAACTGGCCAAGACCAAAGTCGTTGTTCAGGCCGTTCTTCCCGGCCCGGTGCGAACTGAATTCTTTGAAGCGTCCGGTGTCAAGAACGCTCCTTTCCCGGATGAATCGTTCATGTCCGCCGAGCAATTGGTGGATTGCGCTCTCACGGCGCTGGACCGCGGCGAACTGGTTTGCTTCCCCGCGCTGGAAGACCTGTCGAACTGGACGCAGTTTGAAGAATCTCGCGTCAAGCTGAGTGAGGCCCTGATGAAGTCGGGCCCTCCCGCAACCCGGTACTCTGTATAGACGAGGGCGAGATGACCAAGCTTTTAGAGCAGGTGCTTGAGGCACATGGCGGACTCAAGCGATGGAAGAAGTTCAGGACTATCGAAACCGATGTCGTAAGCTGTGGCGAGTTACTTGACAGAAAGGTCGGTCGGGTCGGTGGGGCGCTGCGCACTTCGGCAAGTATGCACGAGCAGGTTAGTTTCACGGACTCTGTAGGCGGATCGGACAAGCGGCTGTCGTTTCGGCCGGATCGCGTTGCTATCGAAACAATCGACGGCAAGCCGATCATGGAACGCCTTGATCCTCGCTCGGCCTTTGCCGGTCACGATCTGAACACCCCCTGGGATCCGCTTCATCGCGCCTATTTTGGCGGTTACGCGATGTGGAGCTATCTCACGTCACCGTTTTCGTTTGTGGTGGATGGAGCGCAAATCTGGGATATTGATCCACTTGAGGACAACGGCGAGATATGGCGCGGAATACGTGTGGTTCTGCCGAGCACATTTGCCACGCACAGCCGGGCGCAGGAATTTTATTTTGGCGAGGATATGCTCTTGCGACGGCAGGACTATACCCTTGACGTTGCCGAGGGCCTTAACGTTGCGAACTATGCCCTCGACATCGTGGATGCAGATGGCTTCAAGCTGCCGTCGAAGCGACGCGCGTATTTATGCAACAAGAAATACGATGTGTTGCGGGACAGGCTGCTGATCTCGCTCGACATGTCAAACTTTTGCGTCACTGCGTAAAGACAATTTGGCGTCATATAGCTTTTTTGAAATGTTGCGTTTCGGCCGCAGATTCGTTTTCACAAGCGTGAGGAGCCATGGCGTCGATCGTTGCCAATGGATTCGATCGCGACCCCGTTTCGTGTATCGACCGGCTGCCCGGGATCATTCAAACGCGGCGCGGGGCGTTTGAAGACTGCCAAACACGTAACGTTTAGATGGGATTCCCTGTTCCTGCTGAGAGGGAGCCCTGTTAGCCCAAATTTTTTTCCCTGTTAATTTCTGCATGAATTTGTCAGGAAGTGACTGCAGCACAGCGGTTTTTCGATAAACGACTGTGTTCGAAATCTCCGAAACCGCAAATTTCCCTGTAAAATTCCCTGTTTGCAGGGAATTTGCGCGGAGACGGGTGCGATTAGCACTGCGTCGCCAGCCATCTCGGAGCATTGACCGACGCGGTCTTTGGCGCAGTCAGATTAATGGCCCCAGCAACGGACAGGCCAACCAACTACAAGCAAAGGCATGTCGTAATTTTGGGGGGGGGGGCTTGAGTTCATAAGCTTTTAACGTAGCCGAACCTTGTTTTGTTCCCGGCCAACGCGGAACATCGTCCGGCATTTCAGTTGTAGCTAAGATCGGTGGAAGTCCATTCTACGGCACTGGATACTACGGCGGTGGTGGACTCGGTGTTGTGATCGTGATCCTTCTGATCTTTGGAGAAATTCCTCCGCTCGCTTTCCGGCAAGAAGCCGAATCGGCCGTGCAGGCCGCGCGCCAACGTGATCAGTATGTTTCGGATCAAAGTCACTCGAGAGTCCTTTCGAACACCGGATGGATCGAATGTGCGCGGGACCAGCCCTAAAGGACAGTTTCAAATAAGTGCATAGGGTGCGCGGTTATTAGGCAACTGCCTCCGAGCAAGGCCGGCCAGCACAGATCACGACGTGCCCGTTCGGGAAATTCATTGAGTTTCAATGAATCTTCGTTTGGCACGCCTTCTGCATCGGTGTGATAGAGTTGGTTGCTAGGGTTCCGGCTTTGCGCGATGCAAGGTGCTGGTCCGAGAGCGGCCGCTTGTGGGGGAGACATCCCTACAGGTGCACGGCGGGACAAAAGCCCGGGAGACCTCGTTGGCCAAGGGATTGGCGGAGCGATGGTCTGTCGCCATTCCCTTTTTGTACGTTTTTACAAGAGGGATCTGCAATGAACAAACTCACATCCTTTCTCCGCTCTGTCGCTGTCGCTACCGCATTGACGGCAGCGCTCGCGTCGGCTGCATACGCAGCACCAAAGAAAGACTTCAAGATTGCCTGGTCGATCTATGTCGGCTGGATGCCATGGGGTTATGCGGCGGATACCGGCATCGTCAAGAAATGGGCGGACAAATACGGCATCACGATCGAAGTGAAGCAGTTCAACGACTATGTTGAGTCTATCAACCAGTACACTGCTGGCGCATACGATGCGGTGACCATCACCAATATGGACGCATTGTCGATTCCCGCCGCCGGTGGCGTGGACACGACGGCCGTCATTATGGGTGATTTTTCCAACGGCAATGACGCGATCATCCTGAAGGGGAAGTCCGATCTTGCTGCGATCAAGGGCCAGAAGATCAATCTGGTCGAATTCTCGGTCTCGCATTATTTGCTGGCGCGTGCGCTTGAGACAAAGAAGCTCACTGAGAAAGACGTCAAGGTTGTCAACACCTCGGACGCCGATCTCGCCGCGGCTTACAAAACACCGGAAGTGACCGCTGTGGTGACCTGGAATCCGATCGTCTCGGAAATCCTCGGCGCAAAGGACGCGAAGAAGGTATTCGATTCCTCGCAGATTCCGGGCGAGATCATGGACCTGATGGTCGCCAACACCGCCGTGGTGAAAGAGAATCCGGATTTTGCCAAGGCACTGGTCGGTATCTGGTACGAGACGATCACCAAAATGAACGCGCCGGGTGCTGATGGCAAAGCGGCGAAGGAAGCCATGGCCAAGGCATCAGGCACCGATCTCGCAGGTTTCGACAGCCAGCTCGCTTCGACAAAACTGTTCGACAAGCCCGCGGATGCTGAAGCCTTCACCAAGAGCAAGACTGTTGGAACGACGATGGACCGTGTGCGCAAGTTCCTTTTCGAAAAGGAATTGCTCGGCAAGGGTGCGAAGTCCGTTGACGCCGTCGGTATCGAGCTTGGCGACAAATCGGTGCTTGGCGACAAGGCCAATGTGAAGCTGCGCTTCGATGCCACCTACATGGACGCGGCAGCCAAGGGCAAGCTCTGAGCGGAACGTTGATGCAGCGTCGATAGGAGTCCGGTCATGCGACTCGTCAACATCCGGCCCGGCCGGCAGATGCGGTTCTATCTCGCCGCGCTGCCGTTCGTATTGCTGGCAGTCGCGTACTTCCTTGGTTCGAATGCGAGGCTTGCTGAAAATCCGAATGACAAGCTGTTGCCTGCGCTATCGAGTATGGTGCAGGCTGTGAAGCAGATGGCATTTCAGGCCGATACGCGCACCGGCGCATATCTCATGCTCTCTGATACGCTCGCGAGTCTTGGCCGGCTGGCCTCTGCGCTGTCAATTTCGACCGTTGCCGCGCTTGTTCTGGGAATTGTCATCGGATTGCTGCCGGGCGCGAATGCGTTGCTGGGTCCATTTGTTTCGGTCGCATCGATGGTTCCGCCTTTGGCGCTGCTTCCGATTTTGTTCATCGTGATGGGGCTCGGCGAGAACTCCAAGATCGCCCTGATTGTGATCGGGACACTGCCCTGTATCATTCGTGACCTCGCGATGAAGGTGCAGGAGCTGCCTCGCGAGCAATTGATCAAGGCACAAACGCTCGGCGCCTCGACGTGGCAGATCGCGCTGCGCGTGGTGATGCCGCAAATCCTGCCGCGCCTGATCGACTCTCTACGGCTTCAGCTTGGGCCCGCGTGGCTGTTTTTGATCGCCGCCGAAGCCATCGCCTCGGATTCCGGACTGGGCTATCGCATCTTTCTGGTCCGCCGATATCTCGCCATGGACATCATCATTCCTTACGTGATCTGGATCACGCTCCTTGCCTTCCTGATGGATGCTGGACTGCGCCTGCTCCAGCGCAAGGCGTTTCCGTGGTTTGCGTCGGTGAGGGCGGAATGAACGCGATCCGCTTTGATAACGTTTGGAAGGAGTACGGCGATCACATCGTGCTCGAGCAGATCACGCTCGACGTTGAGCCACGCGCATTTCTCGCGCTTGTCGGCCCATCGGGATGCGGCAAGACCACATTTCTGCGCATGCTGCTCGGCGAGGAGAGCCCGACGCGCGGACAGATTCTGGTTAACGGCGTGCCGCTGTCTCCGGAGCCGGATGCCGATCGCGGCGTTGTATTCCAGCGCTATTCCGTTTTTCCGCATCTGACGGTGCTGCAAAACGTTCTGCTTGGGCGAGAGCTTCAGCATGCGAAGATCACCGGCCGTTTGTTTGGAACAGCAAAGCGTACCGCAATCGACGAAGCGATGGTGCTGTTGGCGGAAGTTGGACTGGCCGGGCAGGAAAAGAAGTATCCGGCGGCGCTATCCGGCGGCATGCAACAGCGGCTGGCGCTAGCCCAGGCGATCATGCGCGGTCCCCGGATTCTTCTGCTCGATGAGCCGTTCGGCGCGCTCGATCCCGGTATTCGCGCAGACATTCATGTGTTGATGAAGCGGCTCTGGAACGAGACCGAACTCACCGTCGTCATGGTCACGCATGACTTGAGCGAGGCGTTCCGGCTGGCGACACGTGTGATCGCATTTGAACGTAACCGTAACCGGCCCGAGGAGCGCGAGCGCTACGGGGCCACCATTTCACGCGATCTCGAAATCTACCCGCGCAGAACCGCCGAGGTCCGGCGGCTTGCAACAAACCGCTCTGGCCGGGACGACCCGGCCAAACAGGGAGCATGAGCCGGGACGGCCCGGCGTGTCTGTCTGAGAAAGGGCAAACCATGATCCTGACCAAGGAGCAGCAGGCCGAAGTTGCGGCCAACAGAAAGCGCTACGAGGAATTGAAGGCGGCAGGACAGGGGCACGCGCCGCGCGCGCTGCCGCCTCCGACCCCGCGCGATGGTGCTGCTATCGCTGCTTCGGGAATCATTCATCGGGAGATCGTGCCCGGCGGCTGGTACTGGACCACGCGGCTTAACCGCGGCGAGGCGCTGCGGCTTGTAAACACTGGAGGCAGGTCCTGCATTAGTCTGCTGGCGTGGAGTGCGGCCGATACAAGCGAACGGTTGAATCACGCGGACACCATCAAAGTTCAATGGGCTGCCAGCCTGCGCAAGGGCCGCGTGATTCTGTCCGATATGGGCCGTGTGCTGTTCAGTATCGTGGAAGAGACCACCGGCGGTGCACATGATGCGCTCGCGGGCGCTTCCACGGTGGCAACAAACGAAGCCCGCTATCACACGACGACCCTTCGCAACACGCGCGACAACTTCATACTCGCGGCCGGAAAGTTAGGGCTCGACCGCCGCGATGTCCATCCGTGCATCAGCTTCTTTGCACCGGTGAATGTCGACGCCGAAGGGCGCTTTCAGTGGGATGCAAGCCGCCGCCAGGCAGGGGACTTTATCGACCTGCGCGCCGAGATGGATGTGCTGGTGGCATTGTCTAATTGTCCGCATCCGTTGGACCCGTCGCTGACCTATGCGACGGGCGATGCCGAAATCGTACGTTATCGCGCGGGACGCGTGGGAGATAATGACCTTTGCCGCACGGCGAGCGCGGAAGCCGCGCGCGCCTTTGAGAACAACGCCTTCTTCCTTAACTCCAGCTCGGAGGCGTGAGCGATGACGATTCACACCGTTCCGGTTCAGGGCCGCATCGTTCTCGACACCGAAATTCCGGCCAATGCTCCGTGGTCCGTCATTGTCCGCAAAGGGCAGACGTTGCGCATCATCGACAGCCATGGTCAGCAGGCGGTCGACACGCTGTTCTATCGCGCCGATGACTATCAGGAGCGCTACAGCGGTCAGGACACTTTGCGCGCGCAAGGTTCCGCCTATGTCAGCACGGGGACCCGCATCATGTCCAACGAGGGGCGTGTCATGCTGCGCGTCACAGCGGACACCTGCGGCTTGCATGATACGTCTGCGGGCGCCTGCTCGTGCGAAAGCAACACCGTTCGTTTCGGTCATGGCACCAAATATCTCCATGCCTGCCGCGAGAACTTCCTGATCGAGGCAGCGAAACACGGCATGTCGAAGCGCGACATCGTGCCAAATCTGAATTTTTTCATGAACGTGCCAATCGATCCCTCCGGAAATTTTACCGTGGTCGACGGCGTCTCAAAGCCCGGTGACTATGTCGAAATGGTCGCGGAGATGGATGTGCTGTGTCTGATCTCCAATTGCCCGCAAATCAATAATCCCTGTAACGGTTTCTTTCCGACGCCGATCCAGGTGATGATTTTCGAAGCGCAAGAGGACTGATCGAATGTTCAGCAAGGTCCTCATTGCCAACCGCGGCGAAATCGCTGGGCGGATCGGAAAAACATTGCGCCGTATGGGCATTGCGTCGGTTGCCGTCTATTCCGATGCCGATCGGTTCACGCGGCCGGTTCTTGATGCGGATGAAGCGATCCGTGTCGGTCCGGCGCCGGCTGCGGAGAGCTATCTCAACGTCGATGCGATCATTGCTGCATGCCTGCATAGCGGTGCGCAGGCGGTTCATCCGGGTTACGGATTTCTCTCCGAGAATCGCGGCTTTGCTGAGAAGCTGGCAGAGCGAGGCATTGCTTTCATTGGGCCGCGTCCCGAGCATCTCGATGCGTTCGGGTTGAAGCACAAGGCCCGCGAGATCGCACGGTTAAGCCGCGTTCCGCTGCTGCCAGGGTCCGGGCTGCTCGAGACCGTCGACGAAGCGTTGGCTGAAGCCGAAAATGTCGGTTACCCGTTGATGCTGAAAAGCACCGCGGGTGGCGGCGGCATTGGCATGCAGCTCTGTTACGATGCCGACGCGCTTCGTGAACGCTTTGCCACCGTGCAGCGCACGGCGCGGGCGAGCTTTGGCGACGCGCGGGTTTATCTCGAGCGGTTTGTCGCGGAGGCGCGGCACATCGAGGTGCAGATATTTGGCAACGGCAAGGGCAACGTGGTGGCGCTCGGCGAGCGCGACTGCTCGCTGCAGCGACGGAACCAGAAAGTCATCGAAGAAACACCGGCTCCGGGTCTGAGCGAAGAGATGCGGGCGCGACTTCATGAGGCTGCGGTTGCGCTGGGCAGGAGCGTGGCCTACGAGTCCGCCGGCACGGTGGAATTCATTTACGACGTCGAGCGCGAGGATTTCTACTTTCTTGAGGTCAACACCCGGCTTCAAGTCGAGCATCCGGTGACCGAGGCTGTGTTCGGCATCGATCTGGTTGAGTGGATGGTGCGGCAGGCTGCCGGTGAAGACGTATTGGCGGGATTGGGTCCGCTGGTGCCGAAGGGCGCGGCCATAGAGGTGCGGGTTTACGCCGAGAATCCCAATGCCGGGTTTCGTCCCAGCGCCGGACGCCTCACTTGTGTTTGTTTCCCGGATGATGCGCGTGTCGACGGATGGATCGAAACCGGCGTCGAGGTCACACCGTTTTATGACCCCATGCTGGCGAAGGTGATTGTCTCGGCGGACACGCGTAAGGATGCGATTGAAAAACTCGACAGAGTTCTGAACAGTTCAACTGTTGCTGGGATCGAAACCAACCTTGGCTATCTGCGTGCGATTGCCAACTCGGAGGTTTTCCGCAGCGGCCGCGTCGCCACAAATATCTTGAACGACTTCGTATATACCCCGCGTACCATCGATGTGCTTGCTCCCGGCGCGCAATCCGGCGTGCAGGAATTGCCAGGCCGACTGCATCTCTGGCATGTCGGCGTTCCACCGAGTGGCCCGATGGACGAGCGGTCGTTTCGCTTGGCCAATACCATTGTCGGGAATCCCGAGACGACGGCCGCACTGGAATTAACCGTCAATGGACCAACGTTGCGCTTCAACGCGGGAGCCACCATCGGTCTTGCCGGTGCACAAATGTCGGCAAAACTCGATGGTGTTGCGGTCGAGCATGGTTCGCCCGTGGTGATACGGGCGGGTCAGACGCTTGCGATCGGCAAGATCGAGGGTGCGGGTCAGCGCTGCTATCTCGCCGTGCGCGGTGGATTCGACGCGCCGGAGATTTTCGGATCGCGCGCGGTGTTCACGCTTGGGATGTTCGGCGGCCACGCTACCGGCGCGTTAAAGACGGGAGACGTGCTGCATATTGCTGAAGAGACCGGCGGTTTGAAGACTCCGCGTGGTTTGACGACCGAAGAGCGCCCTGTACTGACCCGTGACTGGGAGATCGGGGTAATTTACGGCCCGCATGGAGCGCCTGATTTCTTTCGTTACGATGACATCGCGACATTGTTTTCCGCGCAGTACGAAGTGCATTTCAACAGCGCGCGTACTGGCGTGCGGTTGACGGGGCCCAAGCCGGCGTGGGCGCGAGCGGATGGCGGCGAGGCGGGGCTGCATCCTTCCAACATTCACGATAATGCCTATGCGGTCGGATCAATCGATTTCACCGGCGACATGCCGATCATCCTCGGGCCGGACGGGCCGAGCCTCGGCGGTTTTGTTTGTCCTGCCGTGGTGGCGCGAGACGAACTCTGGAAAACCGGCCAGCTCCGGCCCGGTGACACCGTTCGTTTCGTCCCCGCATCCCGGAACGGCGATCCGGTCGCCGGACCGCTGCCATTGAATGGAAATTCAACTCTCGGGTCTGCTATCGTTGGACGGAGCGACGACGGGCCGCTCCCGGTGGTCTATCGGCGTGCAGGAGACGACAACCTGCTGGTCGAATATGGTTCGATGGAACTCGACATCGCGCTACGGCTTCGCGTTCACCTTCTTGCGGAGGCTGTCGCCCGGGTGAAGCTGCCGGGCATCATCGATCTCACCCCCGGCATTCGTTCGCTGCAAATCCACTATGACAGCGCGGTTCTTTCACGCCGCCGGTTGCTAGATGTTCTTCAAAGTCTTGAAGGAGGACTGCCTCCCGTTGATGCCATGAAAGTCCCGAGTCGCATCGTGCATCTGCCATTGTCTTGGAACGATCCGCAGGCTGTTCTGGCGATGCAGAAGTACCAGGAACTGGTGCGTGCCGATGCGCCGTGGTGTCCGTCGAATATCGAGTTCATCCGGCGCATCAACGGTCTGGACAGCGAAGACGACGTTAAGCGGATTGTCTTCGATGCGAGCTATCTCGTGCTCGGCCTTGGCGATGTCTACCTCGGCGCGCCGGTGGCAACGCCGGTCGATCCGCGTCACCGGCTTGTCACGACGAAATACAACCCAGCGCGAACCTGGACACCGGAGAATGCCGTCGGCATCGGCGGCGCCTATATGTGCATCTATGGCATGGAAGGGCCTGGCGGCTATCAATTGTTCGGCCGCACAATTCAAATGTGGAATACATGGCTAACCACACCTGTCTTCAAGCCGGGGCATCCATGGCTGCTGCGGTTCTTCGACGAGATTCGCTTTTTTCCCGTTAGTGCGGAGGAATTGCTGGAGGCCCGCGCGGCGTTCCCGCACGGCGCCTATCCGCTAAAGATCGAGGAGAGCGAATTTTCCTATGCTGATTATGCCAAGGCTCTGGTCCATGACCGCGACAGCATTGCGGCGTTCAAGCTGCGGCAACAGGCAGCCTTCGAGGGCGAACGTCAGCGGTGGAAGGATCTGCGCATCGATGAGGTGCCTGACGACGCTGGAGTCAGCGCGGGTGCTAATGCCGAGGATATTCCGGACGGCGATACTGGCGCGTTTTCGGAGGTTCCAGGCAATGTCTGGAAAATTCTGGTGAAGGAAGGCGCAGATGTCGCCGCTGGTGATGCGCTTGCGATCATCGAGTCGATGAAAATGGAAATCAGCGTACAGGCACCTGTCGCCGGTCGGATATCGTCTGTCCGCATCAGGCCTGGGCAGACGTTACGCGCGGGCGATATTGTTGCAGTGATCAACCCCCTAGGTTGAGAGCGATAATGCTTGGCGAGGTGAGAGATCGTTTGGGCTGTGAAAAGACAACGGGATGCGCCATTGCTGGCGCATCCCGTTGTCGCTTTTGAGGACAGTCAGAGCGCGGTCGCTTTGAGAAGGTAAGATACCTAATTTCGTGCAGGCTGGCTGTGTGTACCGAAAACCTTATTCGCGTTGCCTTGGCGGCGGTGTTGGCATTGGCGTCCGCGCGGTGCCATAGGCGCTTGCCGCTTGCCCGTTCAGTGGTAATGGGCAGCGATGCTGTTTCTGCTTTCGCGGATGAGCCGGCTGCGGTCGAACAGCGGTCGTGCTGGCGGGTACGATCTAACGTAGTCAGCCCCCTAAGCAGCTTAATGCTTATGAAACCGTCGGTTGACTGATAAGATTTGGTGAGGAGCGTTATCATCACTTGTTCTCGATATTCCATAACATCGGATGTGCGACTCCGATCAGAATCCCGAGGCGCGGCTTTGCCCAGACCAGGTTAGGGGTAGGGTCTTTGGAATCCGCGCGAGAAGTGTCGGTGGTTGTTCGCCTGTTAAGATCGCTTCGGTGATGGCCGGCGCCAGAAACGCATAGCGCAGCTCCTGCCGGACGACTTTCGGATGGAGTTTGACCGATTCTGCCAGCGACTCGACGCTGTCGAACTTGCCCAACTGTAGATCACGCAACCAAGCATGCGCCCGGACGATCGCCTGCAACAACTTTGGATCCGGCTGATCGGTATCTGTTGGGGATGGCGCAAGCGCGGGAGCGTTCTTTAGCGGCGCTTTCCACGGGATATTGAGCGCGTCTGCGTTGTCTGGCTGTAGGCGGATCTTGATGTTCTTCGGGTGAACGGCGACGTCAGCAACGGAATCCACGACATGGCGTCGGAGCTGATCGTCGGGAATCTGCGCGTCAAGTGTGAAGTGATCCCGGCGTTGATGACGAGGCTTTCGATAAGTTGCGCCGGAATGCGAGCGATCGAGCCAGCTTGAGCCTTTCTGCCGCGCATAAGCGCCCGTGAAATATAGAACCGGTAACGGATGCCGTTCTTCACCGTAAAACTCGGGCTCATGTAATTGCCGCGATCATCGCGAAGTTTGCCGGCGAGAAGGGCTCCGCTGGCTGATTGCCGGGTTCGGGTGGTCACGCGGTTTGCGGCGAGCAGGGTCTGCACCTGATCAAAGACTTTCTGATCGAGAATTGGCTTATGCTCGGCGGGATACCACTTGCCGCCATGATGCACCTCGCCGAGATACACGCGATTCTTCAGGACATGGGCGAGGGGACCATAAGTGAAGGGGATGCCGCCGCGATATTTGGGCACTTTGGTGTCGCGTCGTTTGGTGATGATGCCGCGGCGATCGAGATCCTGCACCAGCAGGCTAAAGGATTTGAGCGCCAGATACTGTTTGAAGATGACGCGGACGGTTTCGGCTTCTTTCGGGTTGATCACGAGTTTCTTGTTCTTGGCCTCATAGCCGAGTGGAACGGTGCTGCCGGTCCATTTGCCTTTGCGGCGGGAGGCGGCGACCTTGTCCCGCACGCGCTCGGACGCTAGCTCTCTCGCTCGAACTGGGCGAATGACAGCAGCACGTTCAGTGTCAACCGCCCCATGGAGGAGGTGGTGTTGAATTGCTGGGTTACAGCGACGAACGATATGGATCTCCGGTCGAAGGTCTCGACCAGCTTGGCGAAGTCGGCGAGCGAGCGCGTCAACCGGTCGATCTTGTAGACCACGATCACATCAATCAGCCCGGATTCAATGTCTGCGAGAAGTTGCTTTAGGGCAGGGCGGTCGAGGTTGCCGCCCGAGTAAGCTGGATCATCATATTGTTGGGGGAGGATACGCCAGCCGTGTGAGGCCTGGCTTTTGATATAGGCTTCACAGGCCTCGTGCTGGGCATCGAGAGAATTGAACTCAAGTTCAAGTCCATGCTCGGTGGATTTCCGCGTTTAGATAGCACAGCGAACTGGTTTGATATTATTTGCGGCCATGTCGCCC
Source organism: Afipia sp. GW823-FHT06G09 (assembly GCF_058794875.1). NCBI lineage: Bacteria > Pseudomonadati > Pseudomonadota > Alphaproteobacteria > Hyphomicrobiales > Nitrobacteraceae > Afipia > Afipia sp. GW823-FHT06G09. The sequence goes on along the minus strand of NZ_JBXAHF010000003.1, from coordinate 41,962 downwards.
TCGCTTAGAGACGGATACCGGGGCCGTCTTGCCGATCTCATTCTTCTTCGTCCGCAGCCCAAAGAACTTCGGACCGTTCCATCGCGTACCCGTAATCCTGTTGGCGATCTCCGAGAGGCTGGTGAAGACCTCGCCATGGTAGCCGAAGCCCTTGGCTAACACCGTGACCTTGTGAGTCTGGTCGTTCCAGACCCGCACCAGCTCGGAGCCGGCTTTGATCCGCTGTGGCACTTCAGGACGACCCGTCTTTCCGGAAGCCATCGATCGGAGGTGCCCGAGTAGCTTCTTTGCCTCTCGGGAAAGACCGCCATAGGCTTTCTCTTGAATCTGCTGGGCAATACTCCGCCGCAGCAGGTCCGGTCCGAACGCCGGAGGCGGATCGGACCGAAACAGCTGGCGGTATCGAGCCCGCAACGCGGCAATCGGCATAGAGCCGAGCTGGCCAAGCTCGGCCTCCACATCAGGATCAACCGACCGCCCGTTCACTGTCGGGCGGGCGTCCATCACTTAGACCCCGAAGGCTCACCGATCCGGTAACGACGCTCACCAGCAACCTTGTCGGAGGTCAGGTTGAGCTTCAGCTTCTTGCGGACGACTTCGGCAAAGAAACCTCGCACCGAATGCTGCTGCCAGCCGGTCGCTTTCATGATAGCGGCGATGGTTGTGCCACCAGGCGATCGAAGCATCGCGAGCACCGTGGTCAGTTTCGACGAGTTTCGGACGGGTTGCGGGATCGAGGTTTGGGAGGAGTGACCTTTCGCGGGGGGCGACTGGGCAATAGCTTCGCGGGTGCGCGTTGTTAATGGCTTAACGGCATTTTGCGCTCGTGAGCGCTTTGCCTTCGGCGAGCGAGCGTCTTTTGCAACCTTCGATGGTCGACGTGCTGCTACGATCGGTTTGCGTTTTGCACCGGCTTTGGTCTTCTTGAGTTTCTGGATGCTCATGGGGGCTTCTTCGGGATGCGCGCAACATCAGCGTTGCACTGACCCGACCCGCCGATCGCAACGCGGGGCGGGCAGGAGCTGATCAGGTAGATCAGAATTAAGTGGTTTCGGAATGCAGGCTGCGTTTGATCGCAAGAGCCGCCTTGAACAGGTCCTGCGCCTTGTGCGCCGGACCCTCGAAGTCCATCAGGATCTGAACTGAGCGGCTTACATTGCCGGCACGGGCGCAGATTTCGGCAGCTCGCGCGATGCTGTACCACCACACATGCTTCCTGTGCTGCTGAAGTCGAGCAGATTGTGAGCAATCTTATGGCGTTGTTGGGCGGACACGGAGCATTTTGTGATACTGAGCAGCATCCAATGACAGTAAGGGGCCATGCTGAATGGCACTGAATGGCACTGTTATCCCCGCCGGGCCGATGGAGTGCTACTACACGCTTCCTATTTAACGGTTTCGATGATATTGCGACCAGCAAGTGCGCATATCTGTCGTGTTTGATTGACTTCCGACCAACTATAGTATAATTACTATATTCGAAATGAGTGATAGCGATACTCCGATCGAATGGGTCGGATCCTCTAGGGATGACCTGTCTGCCTTTCCAAGGAAGGTGAAGGAGACTATGGGCTTTGCGTTGCGCACTGCCCAGAAGGGCGGCAAGCATATCGATGCAAAGCCGCTGAAGGGGTTCGGCGGAGCAAGTATCCTCGAAAATCATTGAAGACTTCGATGGCAACACCTATCGAGGCGTCTATGCCGTTAAGATGAAAGGCGTGATCTATGTTCTGCACGCGTTTCAGAAGAAATCGAAAAGCGGCATCAAGACGCCGGAATTCGAGATCAAGAAAATTCAGCAGCGTCTAAAAATGGCGGAGAAGGCTTATGCAAGCAGAAAAAAAGAAGACGGCGAAAAGCAAGGCAAAGGTCGTAAAAAGCAGCGGTAACGTATTTGCTGATATTGGGTTGTCGAACGCTGAAGCTCATTCGGTCAAGGCCGATCTTGTGATCGCTATCGGTGATATTATTCGAGCCAAGGGCCTGACCCAGGCCCAGGCGGCCGCTCGTCTTGGTCTGGCTCAGCCTGATGTCTCAAAGCTCCTGAGAGGGCAGTTTAGCGGATACACCTATGACCGGCTGTTTTCTTATTTGAACGCTTTGGGTGAGAAAGTGCGCATCGAGGTGTCGGAAGCCAAAAACAAAAAAGAGGCGCGCCTAGAGCTGGAGCTTGCCTGAAGGTTTTTGGTTGCACCTGTGGATGACTGGAAATCTGAACCCACAACCTAAATAAAAAATACTAGGTATAATAATACTAGTTGAGGGAACGCTCCTCATCGTCATGTATTATATGGAACCTGCATAAGCGGCCCAAACGGCCTCTGTCTTACTGGACTCTGGATCTGACTGACGGGACCCTAGGTCTGGACGAGCTATATTAGCCAAAGTTCTGAACCAGGCCTTCAAGTCGCCGGTTCTGCTCCCCAACAACCAATCCTGTTCCGCTGTACCCGACTTAGCAAACGCTCGGGGCCATGGCCGTACCTGTTACGGACGTCATGGAGACGCATTCGTCGCGTATTGGTCCGCGAGACAGCTGCCTGGAAGTGGGCAAAGCGGAACGCGTTGTTTTGGTCACCTCGGATGCAGGCGCGCGCTGAGGCCTCAATCCAATGGTATGAAAAGAACCATCGCGGCATCGATAAGGCTCAGCGTGCCTACTTAGTAATCGAGGATCATTTGGGCTGAGCACTGCAACTAAGCGTTCAATCCCAAGCGAAGATGAGATTCGCGTAATGATGCGTTATGGAACGTTGTTCATCGCCAGGAGATGCGAACCCGATCCAAGCTCGGAATGGAAAGACGGTCTTCTTGTTCGTGGGGAGCTGATATTCCGAAGCGAGGATCGATCGGGCCAGTCACGTTGGCTCAAGAATATTGTCCGCGGCGCAAGTAAGCCGCCAGGCCAGCCCTTTGGAAGCATAGCTAAGCTCCACTTTTCCTCCCAGACTCATCTCGGAGCATTGGCCGACGCGGTCTTTGGCGCAGTCAGATTAATGCCCCAGCAACGGACAGGCCAACCAACCACAAGCAAAGGCATGTCGTAATTCTGGGCCTTGAGTTCATAAGCTTTGAACGTAGCCGAACCTTGATTTGTTCCCGGCCAACGCGGAACATCGTCCGGGCATTTCAGTTGTAGCTAAGATCGGTGGAAGTCCATTCTACGGCACTGGATATCTCAAATATCGATAATACCCAATGAAATACATTTGGCGACTCCGTGCGTTTTGTTCAACGCGCCCAGTTTTCCCAAGGCCTGCTTGATGTAGGTTTCGACCGTCTCTGACGAAAGATGTAGAATCTCAGCAGTGTCTTGGACAGTCTTACCTTGCGCAGCCCAGCTCATCGCTTCTCGTTCGCGCTGTGTCAGACGAACAATGCTAAACGCGTCGTCCTGTTTGAATATCGATTTTGAGCCACGTTCGGTTGTGCGGGCCACGTCGATGGCGCGCTGTACCCAATAGATCATAATGAGATGAAGTTCGTGGCTGTGTCGGGTAAATAAGCTATTGAACCATTTCGGCTCGTCCTCCCAGAAGAACACAGTCGAACTGGTGTGGATGGCGCCAAGTCTGTCTCGATAGTGAAACGGGACGACAAATCCCTCTGTGAAGCCAAACTCTCTGGCGGCATCCATCATCTTCACTTCGGGCGGCCGCTTCCGCGTTACAGCCTTGGGAAGCTTCAATTCGCTCCAACGGAATGGAGTATTGCTCCTTCGCACACGCGCGAGTGCGGGGTCGATGTGAACAAAATCATTTTGAAGATAGGTGCGCTCCCACGCGGGTCGGTGGGTCCCTGTGTAGTACGGAACGTCGAGGTTAGGCTGACCTGCATCAATGAACGTGAAAGACGAGAAACCGTAGTTTTGGATAATCCGATTTAGGGTGGTTCGAAGGTCATCCATTGAGCGGCACGCCTCAATCGCTCCTATTGAATCTTCTAAAGGCATACTGAAACCCCCATTTACCGGGGGTGCCCACAAGCCGAATTTGGTCCCTCATCAAGAAAAAGCTGAGGGACTTAAAATGAGCATCCCCCTACGCCAGTATCGAGCGATCATAACCACAGAAGCAGACAGTCCCAAAGAGGTTGCGGGGTTTTACCTGTTTCGCAAAGGGCTATTCGTTGACAAATGCGGCTGGGCGTTGCCGTTCGACAAAGATGGAGAACGGGACCAGTTCGATAGGCCGGATACCGAATACGGCCTCTTGTACAGCGAAGACTCCCTCATCGCGGGCTTCCGGGCAATACGCACGGACCGACCATACCTCGCTCAGACAGCATTTCCCCAGCTCGCAACATTCCGGCCGTTTCCGCGCTCAGTGGATGCATGGGAGATCAGCCGTTTCGGCGTCATGGCATTGCACAACGAGCGTGCCGTCGCCCGGATCAATTACGCCCTTATGTTCAGGTTTGCCGAGATCAGGCAGGCGTCCTCGTTGGTCGCGATAGCCGATTTGACCTATGAGCGCTTCCTCTCGTTGCTCGGTATCAAAACCCGCCGATATGGCCCGCCGCAAGAAATAGGCCGCCGTGCGTTCGGCGAACCGCTGATCACCGTTGCAGGCGAGATTCCGCTGCTTGCCCAAGAAGCTCTGCGGATCGCGTACTTTGCCGAAATCTCAAACAATCTGGAGATCGACGATGCCGCACATGTTTTCGGACGTTCGCTCGTTTCGGCGTGATCCGCTCAACTTTCTCTTGGCGCGGGGCAATTCGGCGCCGATGGGGTTGGAGCGGCTATACCTCGGACCGAGTCCTGTGCTGCTTGTTACCGACCCCGACCTTATCAGACCCATTTTAAGGGCTCCCGAAACCGAGATTGGAAAGGGGCGGTTGATTAAAAAGCTCACGCCGGTGTTTGGCCGTAGCTCGCTTATGCTGCCTGGCGATGAGCACAAACGCCGCCGCGCGGTATTGCACAAGCACATGGCAAAGGGAAACGTTGAACGCTATTTGCCGCAGATGTGTGCCGAGATCCGCGCGGTTGGCGCAAAGTTGGCGAAGTCGGGCACTTTTGATCCGCACGAATTCACCGCTGCTCTAGCTTTGCGAACGATCTGCATTGCTGTCTTTGGAAGCCAAGTCATTTCTCACGGTGACGAAGAGGCGTTGGTTCAAGCCGTCGGAATGATTGAGGATGATCTCGCCGACGACATGTTTCGGGTGGCGCCGATTGGACCCGTAGGCTGGCTACGACGAAGGCGCCGCAGGGCTTTTGCAAAGCTGGCCATGTCAACCGTTGTAGAACGGCTTCGCAGTGGCGCGGGCAAGACAAGCGCCCTCAAAGACATGGAAGACCTCGGCATTGATCGGTCCGTAGATGGCCCAATCGACATTCTTGTCCAGGACCGCTCCAAGCTGATCGGTTCGGCGTTCGCTGAGCGCGCGATGAAATTCGCGCGCGAAACGCCAGAGGCTATGCTCTGTCATTTATTGACCCCGAATTGTCTTTAGCTACCGGCAAAGACGTGCTCACGACCAGCGCAACGAGGACGGTGACAACGAAGAATAGGAGGCTCGCTGGACGAGATTGTGCCTTTTGAACAATCTGCAAGATAATTTGTGCTGTGTGCTCTTTATGGGCGGGGACCTCGTTCGAGGGCCGCTCGAAGACTGCCAGACAGGCTCCTTACGTCCCGTCCACAGCGCTTCCCAGATCGAAGTGTGATCGCCGCCCGGATCGGGAGAGCGGGCTCGTCTCTATCGGCCGCTCCCGCACCGACTGTCCCAAATTGTCAAATTCGGAAAACGGGATTCTTTGGAGTTTCTGCTCAATGGTCTTCCGCTGCGAAGCGTTGCAGCTTTTCGGCATTCAGAACTGTGATCGACCCATAGCTTGTATTCACCCATCCGTTCTCCGCAAATCGCTTCAATGCGGCATTGACTTGTCTGCGTGAAACGCTGGCCATCGTGCCGACCTCAGTCTGCGTCAACAGGACCTGTTCGCTACTCCATGTCATGCGTTGCAGGACAGAGGCTATCCTGCGATCGGGATCGGGCTCCCGCAGATCGTGGATTACTCTGATGAGGACATCGACACCGTGCATCAGATTCTGGCAGAAATTGCGAATGACCGATGGATCGGCGCTGGTCATCTGGTCCATCTGCGCGAGGGGCAGATGCATCGACCAGGTCTCCACCAGCGCGCGCAGTTCGAGCCGCCGCGGTTGGCGGATCAGATAGCTATCTTCTCCGGTCCAGGCGCCAGGCACACCCATATGGATCAACCGAGGAGCCTCGTCCTGCGGAGCGGTGTTCACCGTCACCACGCCGCTTACGAGACCATAGATGCCCCCCAAGTCGTCGCCGAAGTGATAGATTACCTCTCCGGGCGAGAAATGCAGCAGGACGGAACGCCGCAGGACCTCGCTCCGGAAGGCCTCTGGTTGATATGACAGCCATCCGTTCTGCCGCAGGATGGACTCAGCCACATCTCTCTTGATCAATTTCGCACTCATGTGGAGCGCGTAGCACATAATTTTGAAGAATGTACCAACGGGACAATCTCACTCTGCGTGTGCTGCATTCTTCGCTTACATGGAAACGATCGTCCTCTCCATGTTTAGCTTAATTGTCGTCTTCCGCTGCGAAGAGCCGCAGCTCTTCAGCATTCAGGATCGTGATCGACCGATAGCTGGTTTCCAGCCATCTATTCTCCGCAAATCGCTTCAATGCAGCATTGACCTGCCTGCGTGAAGCGCGGGCCATGGCGCCGATTTCGGTCTGGGTCAGCGGGAGGGGATGCTTTCCGATCGACGCTGAGCGCTGCAGGACAGAGGCGATCCTGCGATCGGGATCGACCTTCTGCAGATCATGGATAACCCTGATGAGGGCGTCGACACTGCTCATGATGATCTGCCCGAAGTTGTGAGCGACCATCGGATCGGCACTGGCCATCTGGTCCATCTGGTCCAGAGGCAGATGCATCGACCAGGTCTCCACCATCGCGCGCAGTTCGAGCCGCCGCGGTTGGCGGATCAGATAGCTATCTTCTCCGGTCCAGGCGCCCGGCACGCCCATATGGATCAACCGAGGAGCCTCGTCCTGCGGAGCGGTGTTCACCGTCACCACGCCGCTTACGAGACCATAGATGCCCCCCAAGTCGTCGCCGAGGTGATAAATTACCTCTCCGGGCGAGAAATGCAGCAGGACGGAGCGCCGCAGGACCTCGCTCCGGAAGGCCTCTGGTTGATATGACAGCCATCCGTTCTGCCGCAGGATGGACTCCGCCGTGTCTCTCTTGATCAATGTCGTACTCATGAAAGAACACGTAGCACAAATTATCTTACAGATTGTTCCAGCGGGACAATAGCGTTCTGCACGGCCTGTATTCTCTGCTGTCAAAACAAACGTATTTCAGAGAAGGAGCGGCCATGGCTCGACAAATCTACATAAAGAAGAGCCAAATCCGTCGATCGCCGGATCGTCGTCCTGACGTTTGGAACGAGGCCGTCTCAAGGCTGCGGCTTCGACGGATTATCAGCAACAAACCGAACGCACTCACCCTTGAGCTATTCAGGCTGCTACCCGCGCCTGTGTGACAGCAGAAAAATCGCTGTTGCTACCCAACGCCAAATCCACGGCGCGCCACATTGTCGGAGTTTGTCCTTTGAGATTCGTCATCGCCGCCGCAGCAATCCTGCTGACTTCCGTTCCGCTCTTAGCCGCCGATCTTGTGCCTGTGCCTGTGCCTTCGCCCAAGCCCAAGCCCAAGCCCACAATTGAGTCGAGCGGCCCGAGCTTCGCCGTCACCGGCTATTTATGGGCTTCCGCGCTTAACGGGCGAAGCTCCACGTTGCCGCCTCTGCCCGCGACCGATATCGACCTCAGCTTTGGCGACATCCTCAAGAATATGAACGGCGCCATGATGGGAGCTGCCGAAATGCGGCTCGGGCGCTGGGGATTCGTGACGGATGCGATGTTCTCGCAGGTCACGGCTGGTGGTGCATTGCCGGGGCCTTATTTTTCTTCGGCAAAGGTCCGCTCGCAAACGCTCACGCTGCAGGCGTCGGTGCTCTATCGGCTCTACGCCGATGAGAGATTCGATCTTGATGTCGGCGCCGGCTTTCGTTTCTGGAATCTCGACAACCGACTGACGATCCAGCCAGGCTCCCTCAACCTCCAAATCAATCACAGCGAGTCTGAGAACTGGTTTGATCCGGTCATCAGTGCCCGCATGATTACCCGGCTTGGCGGTCCTTGGAGCGTCACACTTGCTGGAGACATTGGCGGCTTTGATGCCGGCGCCAGGCTGACTTGGCAGGCGTTAGGCACGGTCAACTACCAGTGGAACGACAACTGGCGGTTCCAAGCCGGTTACCGCGCGCTCTATGTCGATTATCGCAAGGGCGACTTCTTCTACGACACCACGATGCACGGCCCGATCATCGCCGCAACCTATCGGTTCTGAACGGTTCTTGCGTTGAGCGGCGTCAGGCTCCGCTCAGCCTATAGCAAGGACCAAGGGAGTCACCATGAAAGACCATTCCTCGCAGCGAAGACGATCATCTCCGCAATCGGAGCGGTAACCAATCGTTTCCCGAGCGATGCCGGGTGAGGTGAGATCAGCGATGTCCGTTCTCGATATTTTCGCCTGGATCGTACTCGTCGTGCTGGTCGCGAGCACGCTCGCGGTTGTGATCTTCCTCGCTATGCTACCGGGCATGATTGCCCGCAAGCGCAGCCATCCTTGGGTCGATGCTATCACCGTGGGTGGTTGGGTGACGCTGTTTCTCGGCTTCGTGCTTTGGCCGGTCGTTCTGGTCTGGGCGTATGTGGATTGGCCGGCGAATCCGCACTCGGCTCCGGGCAAGGGGGCTGCCGCGCCATGATCATGGTTCTCCTCAATGTGTATCTCGCTCTGCTCTTTGGCACAGCTCAAGTTTCAGCAATTGCGCTTCGATCAGACAATGCAGCTCCAGAGCAGTGGAGCCGGCCGCAGTTTCGATGTCGAGCAACACCGGGCCGAGGTCGAGCAACTGAAAGCCCAACTCGACGGCGCCCGGTGGAATCTGGACAAGACCGTGGTTCGCGCGCCAGCCGACGGCTACGTCACCAATGTCGCGCTGCGCAAAGGGGCCCGCGTTGCCAATCTGCCGCTGACCCCGGTGATGGCCTTTATCGACACATCGGAGACGATCATCGGCGTGGAGATCGACCAGATCAGCGCGCGCTATCTCGCGCCAGGCCAGGACGTTGAACTCACCTTCAAGATGAGGCCAGGCATGGTGCAAACTGGCAAGGTCGAGAGCATTCTGCAGGCGATCGCGACAGGCCAGGTCCAGGCCTCCGGACTTGCGGTCGCGCCCAAAGCAGTCACATCGGCGCCCTTCGTCGTGCGCGTACGGCTCTACGACGACGCCTTTGCCAGATCACTACCGGCCGGCAGTACCGGTGACGCGGCGATCTTCACCGATCACGTCAAACCCGCGCACCTGATCCGCAAGGTGATACTGCGCCAGATCGCAATCACCAACTATGTAAACCCGTTTTGATGAAACGCGGTGCCGACGCGGCCTGCTCCGTCATCGCCGCCGCCGCAATCCTAGGGAAAGATTGATAATGTTGTTCGTCACGAGGCACTTTATCACCACTGTTCTCGCGCCCGTGCCAGATGAAACGATTTCTGCCGGCTAATCGCGTCGCACGGCAAGAATCTACATGCCGGAGTCAGAACGCGCGAGGCATTCGATAGGTTTTTAAATGCCCCGCGGCTCAAGGAGCCCTTTCATCTGCTTGGTCGATCTCCAGGTGTAGATAGCAACCGCGCAGGCGATCGTGAGTAGGATCGTCGCCGCTACGAAGGGAACTTGTGGCGAGATGCGGTGAAGAGTGGCTCCGGCGAGGGGGCCGATCGTTTGGCCCAACCCCTGTGCGACGACGTTGATGCCGGCCGCCTTGCCCTGAGCGCCAGCTCCTGTCCGCAAACTCAGCGAAGCGAGATTGCCGGGAAGCATAAGGCCGAGACCGATGCCGAGCAGGACGAGCGCGCCGAAAATCTCGACATAGCTGTTCACCATGCTGCAAATCAGCATTGACACTACGGCGAGCAGGGCGCCCACACCCAACAACCTAGCTGGTTGCCATCGAAGGAGGTGAACCGCGCATATCTGGACGGCAATCATCGCGATTGCGGTCGCCATGAGCGCTGCTCCTCCACGCGAGATCGATTCCTCCACTGTGAATCCCAGTGCATCTTGCAGACGTAGCGCCGTCACCTGCTGCAGGATGCTATAGGCGGAGATCGACACGACAGTGATCATGAGAAACGGCCATATCCTCGCAAACGACAGGCGAGCATCGACTGACGTGTTGCGTATTTCACGGACGGGCTCCTTGGCAAATAAGAGAACGCTCGCTAAGGCGACGATGGCGAGCGCAGCCACGATGGCGAAAGCCCACGCAGGATCGGTAGCGGCGATCTGCCATGCGAGCGCTGCGCCAAGGATGGCGCCTAAGCCAATAGCCGCCCCAAGATTGCCCATTCCGCCGGCCCGCTGTGCAGGCGTGGTGATGTCAGCCATATAAGCCTGCGCCGCAGGCAACATGCCGCTGGAGGCAAGCGATTGCGCAGCCCTGACGGAGATGAAGAGACCCAGCGTCAAGACAGCGCTCAAGGTGCCGGCCAAACGAAGATGTACAATCGTGCCGAACGCGGCAGCCGCAATGGCGGATCCAGCCACCGCCGTCAGCAGGATTGGTCTGCGTCCTATTCGTTCGCTGAGATACCCCCAAAGCGGCGCTGACGCCATGAGCAGCAGCGCGGAGATGCTGAGGATTGCGCCGGTCTGGATATCCGAAAAGCCGAGACGGCGGCCCAGCGGAGGCAGCACGACGAGAAGGAATGATTGTCCGGTAATGTTGATCGTCAGGCTCAGAAACAGGGCGAACTGTGCTTTCGTCGTGCGTGATCGAACTTCCATATTCCCCGTGCCGTGGATCATCATCCGTGTCTGAACTGAACCTCGCAGGTGTTTAGTCCGAATCGGCTTCCGGAACTAGTACTATGGCGAGCTCCAGCTTCTCGTAGCTTTGTCGTCGATCATCCGAACATGGCAGGCCCGCAGTTTTCCGACTGCTGATCTCTGAATCGCCGCCGATACAGAATTTGGAAGTGCGCATCAGGCGACGCGGCTAAGGCTCTTTCTGCTCCCAGCTCTGACGGCAGGCTCGCGCCCTACGCTTAGGCCGAAAATCGCTACCAATAGGGTCAATCTTTGATGGCAGCGCTGCTCGGCTGCGTGTGCCGCCATTGTCGAATGGTAGCGATGCGCTGCTCGGGCGGGACGAAATCTGACCCGCCCGTGCATTTTGCGCCTGTCTTATGGCAAGGGCTGTGGCTTCGGGAAACTCCACTTGCCGTTGAGGATCTCGGCGCGTGGTTGATAGAGTCTCACGGTATAGTTCCAACCGGGCGTGGTCGGCAGGCAATTGGCGATCTTGCCATCGCAGCCGCCGAATTGGATGGCGATGGTGCCGTCAGCGCCTTTCTTTGCGGTCAGATTATTCAGCGAATAGGCGTTGTAAGGATTTTTCTCGAAGTAGCCTTGCGCGTTGTACACGCTGACCGACCAGAAGCTATCGACCGGAACGTCTCCGACATTGAGCTTGTACACTGTTGCTCCGTCGTTCTTAGGCACCGTGCCGCTGAGGTAGGTCGCATCCTTGGCGGGATTGCCGCCCCAACCGGTCGCGGTCCCGATCAGGTGCTGGATCGGATCGACGTCGTCCTTCGAGCCGAAGGCCTTGTTGTAATCGGGGATCGTCGCGCCGAGTACGAGCAGGGCATCACGCACCTTCTTCTGGCTCGCCTGATCCCAGTTCGGCACCTCGAATTTTCCGGCGCTCTTCTGGCTGACTTTGATCGCGTCCTGAAGTGAATGGACCCGTTCTATGTCCTTAGGATCGGCAGGGTCAACCAGCGTGCGCACGGCGATAAACACGTAGCGCGTGCCGACATTCTCTTTCGTCAGGACATGAGTGCCGGCACCGTAAAAGACCCATGGCACATAGTGGTCCTCGTCGACCACCTGCATCGACATGAAGCGCTTGCCCGCATCGGGGAGTGTGGTCGTGACCGGGCCAGCGTCGAGATCGAACACCGCCTCCGAATAGAGCGTGTCACGATTCATGCGAATGACGTTTTGCTTGTCGATCGAAGCGGGTTCGCGGCTATGGACGAACCGGCCGAGGCTGCCATCCTTCACCATCTTCCCCATATAGAAATCGGATTCGGCGCGGACGAAATTCAAGACGCCGACTGGAATCGTTGCGCTGGAGGGAGTCTGTGCGCTTGCGCTGCCGAGCGTCGCAAAGGTAGCGGCAACAACGTAGATCGATGACTTTGTATTCATGGTCTTATCACTCCGTTAACTCTGCGGCGGCAAGGACAGGGCTTTCCGTCGCGGATTGCTCAAGTAGCACAAATTATTTTGCAGATTGTTCCGGCGGGACAATCTCGTTCTGCGCGTCGTGTATTCCCGTCGCGCTGATCGTGAGCACGCTCGCGGTCGTGACTGGTTGAGGAGAAGGTCGGCTATGCACGCCGAAACGGCTCAGACGGATTTGCGATCGGAGCGTGTGCGAGACGGCATGATCTTCGTGAGTGCCGGAACGTTCTGGATGGGTTCGGATCGGCACTACCCCGAAGAGAGACCGGCTCACCGCGTCAGCGTCGATGGGTTCTTCATTGACGAAACTCCCGTCACCAATACTCAGTTTGCCGTGTTCGTGGCCGCAACGGGATATCGCACGTTTGCCGAATCCGCGCCCGACCCACGAGACTATCCCGGCATACTGCCGGAGATGTTGTATGCGGGGTCGCTGGCTTTTCGAGAACCGACTGTGCGTGTCGATCTTCATGACTGGTCACAATGGTGGTCGTTTCTCCAGGGTGCCAACTGGCGTCATCCCTATGGTCCAGTTAGCAGCATCGAAGGACGAGATGATCATCCCGTCGTCCACGTCACCCACCACGATGCGTTGGCGTATGCACGATGGAAAGGCAAGGACCTTCCGACGGAAGCAGAGTGGGAGTTCGCCGCCAGAGGAGGCCTCGAACAGGCCGAATTCGCTTGGGGATCGGAATTAACCCCTGCTGGCCGACATATGGCCAATACCTGGCAAGGATCGTTTCCGACGGTGAATCATAACCAAGACGGATACGCCCGCACTTCACCTGTGAAGGCCTTTCCGCCGAACGGATACGGTCTCTACGACATGATCGGAAATGTCTGGGAATGGACATCCGATTGGTTCTCCTCGCAGCACGACGCAGATACGACGAAAGCCTGCTGTGTACCCAGAAATCCTCGCGGGGGGCTTGAGTCCGCCAGCTACGACCCCTGTCTCCCCGACATAAAGATCCCGCGGAAGGTCCTGAAGGGCGGATCGCATCTCTGCGCTCCGAACTACTGCCGCCGCTACCGACCTGCAGCGCGACATGCCGAGGCGATCGATACGTCGACCAGCCATGTCGGGTTCAGATGTGTTGTTCGAAACGGAGAATCGAATGAAACGGCTTCCTAATCACCTGTTCAGAGCTCGCTGGTTGGGCCTAAGCACGACGCTCCTGATGTTATCTCCGGTAGTAGCGCAGGAAGCGCTGCCGTTTCCGCCAAAACCCTCGGGGAGCAAGGCCGGACCGACGATCGCGGAGTCGACTTACAGCCCCCTGCCGGCGCAGTCGCATCTCCCGGCCAACGCGCCGAACATCGTCGTGATCATGCTCGACGACGTTGGTCCGGCGCTTCCGAGCACCTTCGGCGGCGTAATCAAGACACGCACGTTGAGCCGCGTTGCCGGAGACGGGATCACCTATAACCGCTTCCACAATGCCGCCATGTGCTCACCCACCCGCGCGGCCTTGCTGACCGGGCGCAATCACCATCGCGTCGGCTCCGGCCAGATCACTGAACTGGCGAACGACTGGGACGGCTATTCCGGCCAGATCCCGCGGACATCCGCGACCGCAGCAAAGGTCCTCGGCTATTATGGCTACGCAACCAGCGCCTTCGGAAAATGGCACAACACGCCAGCCAACGAGACCACGGCCGTCGGTCCCTATACGAACTGGCCGGCGGGTCAGGGGATCGGCTTCGAGTGCTTCTACGGCTTTCTTGCCGGAGAATCCTCGCAATGGGAACCTGCGGTCGTCGAGAACACGGTTCGGGTGAATCCGTCTGAAGACAAGACGGAATATCATTTCACCGAAGACATGACCGACAAGGCCGTCACATGGATGAAGCAGGTTCACGCGCTGACGCCGGATCGGCCCTTCTTCATGTATTGGGCTCCCGGTGCCTCTCATGGTCCGCACCACATCTTCAAGGAATGGGCTGACAAATATAAGGGCGAGTTCGACGACGGTTGGGACGTCATGCGCGAGCGCGTCTTCGCCCGCCAGAAAGAACTCGGCTGGATCCCGCAAGACACCGAGCTGACGCCGCGGCCGAAGACGCTTGCTGCTTGGGCCGATATTCCCGAGGACGAAAAGCCATTCCAGCGTCGGCTCATGGAAGTGTTTGCCGGATACACCGAACATGCGGATGCGCAGGCCGGTCGATTGATCGATACTCTGGAGGAGCTTGGCATCCGCGACAACACCCTCATCTTCTACATCTGGGGCGACAACGGCTCCAGCGCCGAGGGCCAGAACGGTACCATCAGCGAGTTCCTGGCGCAGAACGGGATTTCGTCCGAGATCAAGGACCATATCCGCACCATGAACGAGCTCGGCGGGCTGGACGTGCTCGGGTCGCCCAAGGTGGACAACATGTACCATGCCGGCTGGGCCTGGGCCGGCTCCACGCCGCACCGGTCGACGAAGCTGATTGCCGCGCATTTCGGCGGGACCCGCACGCCGCTCGCGGTGTCATGGCCAAGTAGGATCAAGCCGGACAAGACGCCGCGTCCGCAATTCCATCACGTCAACGATATCGTGCCGACGATCTACGACATCCTGCACATCACACCGCCGAAGCTCGTCGACGCCGTCAGCCAGGATCCGCTCGACGGCACCAGCATGACCTATTCCTTCGCGTCCCCGACAGAGCCGGACCGCAAGAAGGAGCAGTATTTCGAGGTCATGGGGAGTCGCGCCTACTACAAGGACGGATGGATCGCGTCGACATTCGGGCCGAGAGTGCCTTGGCAAGCGGGTGTCGATCCCTCGATCATGACATGGTCGCCGAAGAACGATGTCTGGGAGCTCCATGATCTCAAGAAGGATTTCTCGCAGGCGAAGGACGTCGCTGCGGCCAATCCCGGCAAGCTGGACGATCTGAAGAAGGCTTTCGAGGTAAGCGCGAAAGACAACAAGGTCTATCCGGTGGGCGGCGCGCTATGGTCCGCGATCTTTCACCCGGAAGACCAGCCATCCAATCCCGCCAAGACGTTCAACTACACGCAGGAGGTCGTCGGCGTTCCCGAGTTCACCGGGCCGAAGCTCGGATCGCGTAGCAACCTCGTCACCGTCGATGCGGATCTGCAGCCCGACTCGAAGGGCGTGCTCTACGCGCTTGGCGCCGTCTCGGGCGGTATCGCCCTGTGGGTCGAGAATGGGAAGCTCCACTACGAGTATAATCTGTTCGAAATCGAACGGACGCAGTTGAAAACGTCCGCCCCACTCCCAACCGGGAAGGTCAAGATCGAGGTCGAAACAACGCGCAAGGCCAGCGGCGCCGGCCCCGCGTCTCTCGACATCGTCATCCGCGTTAACGACAAAGAAGTCAGCAAGGGCCATGTCCCACGCTCGGCATCGGGTAGCTTTACCGCCAATGATGCCTTCGACGTCGGCCGGGACAGCTATTCCCCCGTCTCGCTTGCGTATTTCGACCGCAAGCCATTTGCGTTCAATGGAAAGATCAATCGTCTAAAGGTCGAGTATTTGAATTAAGTAGTCGTTTGACCACGTCGAGTGCTCGTCGGTTGGAAGCGGAGATCGAAAGTGTTCGCCGCTTCCGAACGAACTTCACTACCCCTGCAGATAACGCCTGCTGAATCTCGAAAGGAACGTTCAATGATGAAGCAACTTGCTTTTGTTCTTGCTGTTGCGTGCGCAGCCCCACTGGGCTCGGCTCAAGCCCAAACCGAATTGAAGGCCTATGCTGACGCGGATGGTTACATCAACGTGCAGAAGCTGACTTGCGCGCAACTTGCCGGAACGTATCAGGAAGACGCGAACTTTCTCGGCGTTTGGTACAGCGGTTGGTACAATGGCCTCGGAAAGAAGTCTTCCATCAACTTGCCTAGAGTTCGAGAAGGCATTCACGAGTTGATCGTCTACTGCAAGGCCAATCAAGGCACGACGATCATCAAGGCCATCGATGCTCTCTTGAAGGCTGAAAAGGTCCGCACTGCTAAATGAATGTTGGTTGCCCCATCATTCTGACTTACCGGCCTAGCTAACTAACAAGTAACAGGAATCATCTCTTGAAAAGCCAATCCAGAACGCCCTTGAATGCGCCGTGCCGTTCGGTCCGCTTTGCTGCCGCACTCCTGATTGCGTCGGGCTTATCTACGACATGCATCGGAGCCGGTGCCGCCCACGCAGATGATGCTGCATCCATTCTGCGCGCAATGTCGGACTACATCGCAAGCCAAAAGAATGTTTCGATATCGTATGACTCCGATATCGAGATCGTGACCCCGGACATGCAGAAGATTCAGTTTGCCAGTTCCGGGCAACTCGTCCTCCAGAGGCCGGACAAGCTCCGCGTGACGCGGACCGGCGGCTATGCCGACGTTGAGCTCGTGTACGATGGCACCAATTTCACCGTTTCCGATCGTGCCCACAAAGTTTACGGGCAGATGCCAGCCGCCGGTACGATTGACCAACTCGTCGACCGTATTCGTGACAAGTCCGGCATTGAGGCACCGGGTGCCGATCTTCTTCTCGCCAATTCCTATGCAGCCTTGATGGATGGTGTCTATGAGGCCAAGCATATCGGCAGGGGTGTCGTCGATGGCCATGAGTGTGAACACTTGGCGTTCCGTACGCGAGATGCCGACTGGCAGATCTGGATAGAACCCGGCGCGACTCCGATACCCCGCAAATACATCATCACCACCAAAACGGTGACAGGCGCGCCGCAGTACACGCTCCGAATTAGTAGCTGGAAAACGAACCCCGACACCAGTGCCGATGCATTCGCTTTCAAGCCGAGCTCAGACATGAAGAAGCGCGAGCTTCAGGACCTCGGTCATATCGACGAGATTCCCCCGGGAACCAGCCCCAACGGAGAGAAAAAATGATTGGCTTGAAAAGCAAGCTGCTGAAAATCGCCGTCGGGACGAGCGTGGCCATCCTGTGTCTGTCGGTCAGCGAACAGGCGTCGTTCACGCGCGACGGTACCTTCATGACCTCGGCTGAGGCACTTATCGGCGCACCACTCACACCCTTGAGTTACGCCGGCGTCGCACGGCGAACGACGCGCCGAGCCATCGTGGGTGGAGCCGTCGTTGGCGGAGCCATCGTGGGCGGAGCAGCCGCGGGTGCGGCAGTCGTAGCCGTGCCACCCACTTGCGTTCAGGCGGTCGACGTCTACGGCCGAATTTATACCCGGTGTTACTGATCGCACTCTGACCGAGACCCGTTTCAGCAGGTCGTAGTGTCGAGCCATGTCGAACAGTGACTGCTGCGGTGTCCTCAACGTCACCGATAATGTTAGAGCGCGTTCCCATCGGAACGCGCTCCAGCTCTTTTGACGCGTATTCTCCACGCTCTGTGCATGACACGGGGAGCAGCTTCCGGCACCTGACGAAACCACAGCGGCTCGGCGCCTAGCAGTTGCCGGCTGAGGTTGCCCGCTTGGACGACGCCGAAGCGCAGAGGCCGTAGGTCCGTAAGTGTGGATTTAAGGGATCGAGATCCGTGAGAGCGAGGTTGCGACGCTAGCCGCGGCTCTCGTGGTTATTCGCCGACGGCATGCGTGTGCGCCCGATGTCGAACTTTTGCGCTTCGCCTTCGTAGCCGCAATAGATGCACTTAAATGCTTGCCGCATACCGTAATGGTCACGAACCAAAATGAGATGTGATGGTCACGGAATGGCACGGCCCAGTGGTTGCGATACCTAAGGTCTTGGCTGCACGAATATTCTCTCCGCGCTCTCCTGCGAAAAAACTTCATCCAGAACGACGATAATATCTGAAATTGCAACTGACGCGCTCACGCGCAACATAGCAAGCGCGCAACATCATGCGGGCAAATGATTTCGCATTATGTTTTCCGGCGGGATTCCCGCGCTTCGCTGTTGAGCGGCCATAGCCGCTTGGCGAACCGCATCGGCGTTGGTTCGAATGGATGCGGTTGAGAAGGGCTGCCAATCATCAAACTGGACGGAAGCACGGTTGTGCCCGCCGCTTGACATCAATGCGGCCATTCAATATGTCCGGACTAATTAATTAATTGTCCGGTCAATTACCAATATCCCTGGAGGAGTGAATGAGAATGAATTTAAGCGGACTAGTGGCGGGAGTTGGTTTGTCCGTGCTGGCGGTATTCGGTGCGCAGGCCGAAACCCTGAAAATTGGCGTCGTTGCCGGATTGACCGGCCCCGGCGCACCGTGGGGTCTTGCTGTGGACGGCGGTGCCCGCATTGCCGCGGATCAGATCAACAAGGCTGGCGGTCTCAAGGTGGGCGGTAAAACCTACAACGTCGACGTGATTTCCTATGATGATCACTACAAGGCTGCGGACGCGGTTACCGCTACCAATCGCCTGATCGACCAGGACGACGTCAAGTTCATCCTCGGTCCCATCGGATCGGCGTCGGTACTCGGGATGAAGCCGATCACGGAGAAGAACAAGGTTATTCTGCTGTCGAACAGCTATTCGACTGAAGTGCTGGACGCAAAGACTCGCTACATGTTCCGCGTTCTGCCAACTACGGCCGAGTACAACGCGCAAATGATCGGCTGGCTCAAGAAAAATCGTCCGGAGCTGAAGCGCATCGCGATCCTTTCGCCGAACGATGCCACGGGCTGGAGCACGCAGAAATCACAGAAGGCGGTCTATGAGGCAGAAGGCTACGACGTGGCGGAAGCCAAGTTCTTCGAGCGTTCGCAGAACGATTTCCGCACCATCCTGACCGGCATCCTTGCCAAGAACGTCGACATGATCGAGCTCGATACAGTACCGCCCGCGACCGCGGGTCTTGTCATCCGGCAGGCGCGCGAAATGGGTTTCAAGGGCCAGTTCACCAAATTCGGCGGCAACAACGTGGCTGAGACCGTGAAGTCGGCTGGTGCCGAGAATGCGGAAGGCACGCTGGTTTATTTCGCAGCTGATCCCACCAGCGAGGCCTATACCAAGCTCGCTAAGTCCTATGCGGCGATCCACAACAACAGCATGGATGACTTCACGCTGTTCTTCTACGACGCGACGAATCTTCTGTTCCAGGCAATTTCGAAGGCTGGCTCGGTGACGGATACCGATGCGGTGCTCGCGAAGATCGAAGCGGAAAAGTCGTATGACGGCATTCAGGGCAAGATCGTCTGGGGTGGCAAGGCGGCGTATGGGGTAGATCATCAGATCGCCACGCCAGCCTATCTTGGCGTCATTGAAGGCGGCAAGGGCAAGGTCATCACCAAGTTCGACGCACGCTAAGCGCGGGGCCGCGATCGTTGCTTACCGATCGCGGCCTTCATCATTCATTGGCCGTTAGTTGGCCGCGGCTCAATCCATCATGCAACTCGCTCTCCAGATCACGACCATCGCGCTGATGTCCGCGTTCGTTTACGCGCTCGTGGCTCTCGGATTCACGCTCGTTTTCGGCATTCTCCGCGTCGTCAATTTCGCGCACGGCGAATTTTACATGCTCGGAGCCTATGCCGTGTACGTTTTCTATGGACAGCTCGGCTGGCCCTATCTCCCCGCGATTGTCGCATCGGCGGCGATTGTCGGCGTGATCGGGCTGGTGGTCGAGCGCACGCTGTTTCGCCGCTTTGCGGGAGACGAGATGGGCGGCATGATCATGTCGCTTGCATTGGCGATTTCTCTGCAGGCCGCAATTACCATCCTGTTCTCCGTCGACGAACTTTCGGTGCCGCGGCCGGTCGAGGGCGCACTGCAGCTCGGAAACATTTTCCTCGCAAAGGATCAGCTACTGGTCGTCGGCATCACGCTTCTCGCGCTTTCTGCCTTCTATGCGTTGATTGAAAAGACCCGTCTCGGCGTGACCATCCGCGCCGTGGCGCAGGACCGGGAAGCGGCGCGCCTGCAAGGCGTCCGCTCCTGGCGCATCATGGCGCTGACCTTTGGCCTGAGTTGCCTGCTGGCTGGGTTGGCAGGCGCGCTGATGGCGCCGGTCTATACGATCAGCCCTCATATGGGCGAACTCGTCGTGGTGAAGGCTTTCATCATCGTCGTGCTTGGCGGACTTGGCAGCTTGCCGGGAGCCGTTGTCGCGGCGCTCATTCTGAGCTTCACCGAGGCGCTCGCGTCGACATTCTACAATTCGACAGTGGCCACAATGGTGTCCTTCGCCATTGTGATCGCCGTTCTGTTGATACGGCCCGCCGGCCTGATGGGACGTTCGACATGAGCGCGGAACTGGCGATCTCGCCCGCATCGCCCCGGCGGCTTTGGACGGCCTTCGCGATTGTCGCGGCGGTGGCAGCGCTTGCGCTGTGGCCGCTTGCTGTGGGGCAGCCGAAATTCACATTGCACGTCGCCGTCATGGTCGTGCTCTACGCGTCGCTAGCGATGAGCATGAATCTCATGTTGCGCATGGGACAATTGTCGCTCGCGCATGGTGCGCTGTTCGGCCTCGGCGCCTACACGTCAGCGATCCTGACAAGGGATTATGGCTGGCCGATGCCGTTGGCTTTTCTTGCCGCGGGCCTTGTTCCTGCACTGGTGGCATTCATCACCGGACCGGTCTTCATGCGGATCAAGGGCGTGCACTTCGCACTTCTGACGTTTGCTCTTGGCGAAGTCGTGGTGCTTTGCTTTGTGGAGTTCAACACGGTCTTTGGCGGTAACAGCGGCTTCGGTCAGATCCCGGCGGCTACGCTCGGGGGACTGCTGCCTGCGACGCGCTATGGCACCTATCTGCTGGCCTTGGGTTTCGGCGTTCTGGTTTATCTTGGGTTGAGGGTGCTTTATCGGAGCGAGCTCGGTGTCGTCGCATCGTCGCTGCATCTGAACGAAGCCCTGGTGACCGCTTGTGGTCTTGAGGCATTACGCTTTCGTGTAGCTGTGTTCGCGCTTAGCGCCTGCATCGCCGGCTGGACCGGAAGTCTCTACGCGCATTATCAAGGTTATATTTCGCCGGATTCCTTCGGATTCTGGACGGCGGTGAACGCGATCATCATGAACGTGCTCGGAGGGGCGGGCGTGCTGATCGGTGCTGTGATCGGCGCTTTGATTCTCATTCCATTGCCCGAACTGTTGCGCGATCTTCAGCAGTATCAGCGTTTGATCTACGGCGTGACCCTGATGGCGCTGTTGCTGTTTATGCCTCACGGCCTGTCCGGCCTTGCGCAGCGGATTGCGGCGCATTGGCGCGAAGGAGACAGATGATGTCTGTAGCCTTAAAGGTCGAGGGACTTTCACGCTCCTATGGCGGCATCCGTGCTGTGGAAGATGTCTCGTTCAGCACCAGGCCGGGTGCGATTACGGGCGTGATCGGACCGAACGGCGCTGGAAAGACGACGTTGTTCAATCTGATCTCCGGCACGGTGACGCCAACCGCGGGAAGGGTGGTGCTCGACGGAGAAAACATCACAGGTCTTTCAGCCGGAGCTGTCGCGCGGCGGGGGCTCGTTCGCACGTTCCAGATGACGACCGTATTTCCTGATTGCAGCGTATTGCAGAATCTCTATCGCGCGGCATTGTTCCGGCAGCTTCCGACCCCGCTCGCCCTGATGAATCCGGCGGCGGTCATCGCCGGCAGGCGCAGGGCGGAAGAGGCGGCCCGGGCCGCGTTGGCTCTCGTCGATATGACTGCGCTTGCGCATTCGGATGCCGGGGCGCTGGCTTATGGACAGCAGAAGGTTCTCGGCGTCGGCATGGCGCTGGCGGCGCAGCCGCGCATGTTGTTGATGGATGAACCCGCCGCCGGGCTCAATCCTGTTGAAACCATCGCTCTCGGCGATCTGATCGCACGCGTTCACGCTACGGGAATCAATATCGTGCTGGTGGAGCACGATATGCAGCTTGTGATGCGCCTGTGCGAGCGGATTGTGGTTCTGGTGAATGGCAGGCTGCTGGCGGACGGCGCGGCTGACGAGGTGCGGGAAGATCCGCGGGTTGTCGAGGCCTACCTCGGAGCGGATCTCGAGAATGCTTAAGTTGTCGAATGTTTCGGTGAGTTATGGGCCTGTCGCCGCGTTGCGCGACGTCTCGTTCTCGGTTGAGGCGGGTACGGTCTGCGCCGTGGTAGGCGCGAATGGTGCAGGCAAATCGACGCTGATGAAAGCGATCTGCGGGCTGGTGCCCGTGCAGGCCGGCGATCTGTTCTTCGATGGCGAGAGTATCACCGGCTTTCCGGCCGAGCGGCGCGTTGCGCTCGGGATCGCCCTGTCACCCGAAGGCCGCCGGCTGTTTCCGGAACTGACGGTCCGGGAGAATCTGCTCATGGGCGCTTATCTGCGGAAAGATATGCCGCAGATCCGCGAAGACATCGAGCGTGTCTACGGATATTTTCCGCGGCTGCGCGAACGTGCATCCAGTCAGGGACGGCATCTCTCCGGCGGCGAGCAGCAGATGTGCGCCATCGGTCGGGCGCTGATGTCGCGTCCGCGTCTGCTTCTGCTCGACGAGCCTTCGCTCGGGCTTGCACCTGCGGTCACGCTCGAAGTCGCGAAGGCCGTTCGCCTGATCAGCAGCACCGGCACGACGATCGTGCTGGTGGAGCAGAATGCGCGGCTCGCGCTCAAATTATCATCGTCCGCTGTCGTGTTGGAGACGGGCCGCCTGACATTGTCCGGTCCAAGCGCGGATATCCAGAATAATCCCCACATCGCCGCAGCCTATCTTGGCCGCGGTGCGCCGAAGTGAGTGACTATGCCGAATTTCTATCAGACCGCGATGTTTCACGCGGAGCGTTTTCCGGAGAAAATCGCCGTATCGGACGGAGAGCAGTCGCTGACTTTCGCCGACCTCTGCCAGCGAGCGCGCGCGCAGGCGGCGTACCTGCGCAGCCTGGGTGTTTCGCGGGGCGACCGTGTCGCGCTGATGCTGAACAACTCGATCGAATACCTTGCGCTTCTGCATGCGAGTGCGATCGGCGGATTCAGCCTTGTTCCGATCAATACGCGCTACGGCGTGGGCGAGCTCAAGTTTCTGCTTTCCGATTGCACCCCCCGCGTCGTGCTGTACGAACCGGCCTTCGCCAAGTTGGTGGAGGAAGCGCGTGAGACTCTCCAGGGAGACAAGCCCGCGCACTGGCTAGCCGAACTTCCCGCGGACGCGCCCGACGATACATCTCTCGGGCCTGTCGTGCGCCGGCACGGCGGTGTCGAGGATGATGAGGTCGCGATCATTATGTATACGTCGGGAACCACGTCGACGCCGAAGGGGGCAATGCTGACGCATGGCAATCTTGCATGGAATGCGATCAACTATATTCTTGAACTAGGGATTGATTCAAATTCGCGGTCGTTGCTGGCAACGCCGCTGTTCCATATCGGCGGCTTCGGCGTAATCAATGGCCCGATCCTGTATGCCGGCGGCAGCCTTCATATCCTGCCACGCTTCGATGCCGAGGCCGTTCTCAACGCGCTTCAGACGTCAAAGCCGACACATCTGTTCCTGCTCTCCGCCATGTGGGTCAGCCTCACGGATCATCCGGTATTTTCCGAGCAGAACATGCAGTTCGTTTCCTATGTACAGACGGCAGCCGCGCCGCTCGGCGAATGGCGTCAGGAACTGATCCGCAAGGTATTTCCTCGCGCCGAGTTCGGTTGGGGGTTCGGCATGACGGAGAGCTGCGTCACCACCATCAAGAACCGCTATACCGACGAGATTCTCAAGCATCCTGGATCGATCGGCTATCTGTGGCGGCACGTCAGCTACCGCCTCGTGGATGAGAGCGGCGCGGTCCTCGCGGATCAGCGCGGTCCCGGCGAACTGCAGGTCAAAGGGCCGACCATTTTCAAGGGATACTGGAATCAGCCGGAGCTCACCGCACAAGTTCTGGACAAGGACGGCTGGCTGCACACCGGCGATATTATCCGGCTGGATGACGACGGCTTTGCCTACTTCATGGGGCGCAGCAAGGATATGATCAAGACGGGCGGCGAGAACGTCGCTGCCATCGAGGTGGAGAACTGTCTCGCCGGTCATCCCGACATCCGCGAGGCTGCCGTATTCGGACTTCCCCACGAATATTGGGGCGAGGAGCTTGTTGCCGCGGTTGTGCCGGTCGCAGGCCGCGAGCCGGACATTGAACAGTTACGCGAGCGCTGCCGGGCGGCGCTGTCCGGGTTTAAAGTTCCCAAACGAATCTTTGTCGTAGACTCGCTTCCCCAGTCTTCATCGGGGAAAGTGCAGAAGTTTGTCTTGAAGCAGAGGTATTTGTCGTGACCGAGCCATCGACTGCGGGACCTGACTTCTTTGCCCCGGATTTTCTTGCCCGTTTGGCGAGCGCTGCGAGCGGAGATTCATTCGTCGCTCGCCACAGCACGCTGGCGCATGTCCGCATCGGATTTCAGGAAAGCGAGACCGGACGCAAGGCATGGCTTTTAGTGGATGAAGGTAAAGTAACCTCCGGGTCGGGTGCCGGGGCTGCCGAATTTACTTTCGTCGGCGATGCGGGCGCTTTCCGGACACTCGCGAGTGGCTTTCCCTTCAATCGGCTGGTGCGTCAGCATCGGTTGAGCGTTGAGGGAGACTTGCGCGCGTGCGTGAACGAATGGTTGTTGATCTACGCCGTTACCCGTCTTTGCGGCGAACTGGAGCGCTGAGATGCCTTATGTCACTACCGCGAGCGGCATTCGCGCCTATTACGAACAAGCCGGATCCGGCACGCCTCTTGTCATGGTGCACGGCGCCAGCCAGGACACGTTGTCCTGGCAATACAATATCGACTTCTTTTCAGAGCATTACTCGGTCCACGCACTCGACCTCCCGGGGCACGGGAAAAGCGCCTTGCCTGCGAACGGACCTAACCGGGCCACTGAAGACAATGCGCGCTATGTGAATCAATTCATCGATGCGCTGGGCCTCGATGCACCGATTCTCATGGGGCATTCGATGGGCGGAGGAATCGTGACATCGGCAGCCGTCCAGGCGCCGGGACGCATTCGCGGACTGGTTCTGGTTGATGGGGCGTCGGTCAACGTGGTGAAGTCCTCCGGATACAATCCGAAGATTCTGGATATGGCGCGTGTGAATCCGGGTGACTGGTTTGAGGTAACTTTCCGCACGCTGATGGGGAGCCAAACCAAAATTGAGCGTGCGGAAGAAATCGTGATGGATGCACGCCGCTGCATCCCGGATGTCGCTTTTGCCGATATTTCGGCGTTTGGCGGTTTCCGCATGGAGCAGATTCTGGATGCCGTCGATTGCCCGGTAGTGATCGTGGAAGGTGCAGAAGACTGGTCCGTGCCCCCGGAATCGGCCCGGCGGGTCGAGGATATTCTTCGGGCGCGAAATATACCCGTGGCATATTTGGAATGGCCGGACGTGGGACACTTCCCGCAAAGCGAGTCTCCTGACATATTCAATCGGGACACGCTCGCAGCCATGAAGTCCTTGTCGCTATAGGGGGCAGACAATTCGAAAGCCAGCGCCTCCTGCACGCAAGCCGACCCTCTATCAGAATATGGGGGATCGTTTGCTCAGCATGATCAAGAGCGGACGCTATCCCGTTGGCAGCAATCTGCCGACGGAGATAGAACTGAGCGCTGCCTATGCGGTTAGCCGCCACACTGTGCGCGAAGCTATCCGGCGGCTTCAGGAGTTGGGTCTGGTGGAGCGCCGGCCACGCGCGGGCACGACGATTATACGCCAGCATCCCGAACCGCAGTTCGGCGTGGCGCTGGATACGACCGACCAGCTCAAGCATTACCTTGAGACGACGGACCTTCATGTGGTGCGCGTCGTTGATGGACTGACGCGCCAGCCGACCGAGGCAAAACTGGAAGGCGATCCCGCTGACTGGCTCAAGGTGGAAACCCACAGAAACGTACCCGGCAGCCGGCGCGCAATTTCGTGGACGGATATTTATCTCCGCAAGGAGTATCGCGCGATCGTAAAACAGATCGCGACGCGTCCCGGGGGTGTCTATCCGCTGTTCGAGGAATTCTGCGGCGAAATTGTCGAGACAATCGAAGTGGAAATTTCGGCGGCGACCTTCCCGCCTCGCGTCGCCAAACTGCTCGGGTACGGCAAGGCCGACCCTGCGCTGTTGATGATCCGCCGGTTTCGCAACAGTGCGGGCAAACTGCTGGAAGTCGCCGTCAGTTACTATCCACCATACGAATTTCGCTATCTCGCGCGCCTGACCCGCGCGCAAGGAAGACACCAGGCACAGCCCAAGACCAAAGGATCGCGTTGATGAAAGAAAAGTACGGTAAGAGCGTAACGGTTAAAGTCAACGGTTCGCAAGCGCTCGTGCGTTTCGACCGAGGCGTCAATCGCAATGCGATCGATCAGGACACACTGCTGGCATTGACGGCAGTGGCGCACGATCTTGCCGAGGATCTGGAGATTCATACGGTCGTGCTCGCGGGTGGGCGTGACATTTTTTCTGCCGGCATTGACCTGAAGGATCCGGCGAAGTGGAAGGATGAAGAGGCGGGGCTTGTGGAGCGCAGGAGCATTGCGCAGCGCGGTGCGCGCCTCTGCCGTCTGTGGGAAGATTTGCCTCAGATCACGATAGCGGCGATCGAAGGCACGGCCGTTGGCGCATCCGCCGCGCTGGCGCTTGCCTGTGACTGGCGTGTTGCTGCGAAGAATGCGGCATTTTATCTTCCGGAAGCCAAGGTCGGACTTAACATGGGGTGGGGTGCGATTCCGCGGCTGACATCGCTGATCGGTCCGGCGCGGACAAAGCGCGCCATCCTTCTGGCGGAAAAACTGACGACCGAAGTGGCGAATGAGTGGGGTATGATCGACGAGATCGCCGAGAATGGCCATGCGGTCGAGGTGGCGCAAAGTCTTGCGCGTCGGGCAGAAGAGTGCCCAGGTGCATTGCTGCGCATGACCAAGGAAGCAGTCAATGCGTGTCATACGGCGCTGCACAGGCTAGGAATCTATATGGATGCCGATCAAGCTCTGGTTTGCCGCGATAGCGATGAAGGTCGCCGCGCACGCCAAGGTTTTGTCAAGCGGGCTTTGAGGAACTAGATGAGTTCAAACAAGCCTCGAGCGTTTGAAAGGATCGCATCTATCACCGGCCGACTCGTCCGAACTCGAAATGAGTCCTGGATATCGTAAGGAACGGAAGTCACTCAGGACGCGTATCGGCATGGACGGGTATTCGGCGTCTATTCTCGAGCGGATGCATTTCAGTCATCGGCCGCGCATTGTTCGATGCCAAGCGACTACCAGATGATCTCTATAGCTGTGCGATGCTGGTGATCATATACGCGCTCCAGCATCGCAACTAACACGCCGAGAAAGCCAGCCGCTCCCACTTGATTTACCACCGGCACAGGTATGCGTGATCCTCATGAAGTTGGTATTCCCCATGGACGCTCAACCATCGGTGCTGAGCGCTGAGCGCCGCTTGCGCACCTAACTCTTGTCCGAATCATTTGACCTGGTGCTGACATCAACAACTTCCCAATGTCATGGAGTGCTCCGACGCTTCCAGCCCGGGAGCATTCGAGCAAGTGCGCTATGAGGCGTAAAAACCTCATGCACTGCGACCGCTGCAACGTGGATCAGGAGCATGGCGTACACAGCCCACGCTCCCCAATCGTGAACAGTCTGTCCAAGTTTTGAAAGAATGTCGTCTCGGGGGACTATACGCGTCCAGGAAAATAGACCGAAGAAGGGTAGTGAGTAGCCGCCAGCTCCGGAAAATAGATAACCAGAGACAGGGATTACGATCATCAGGATATATAGGAGCAGGTGTCCTCCGTTGCAAGAATCTGTCGCGTATACGGCACAGACGATCAATGGAACAGAGGATGCCAACGTCGCTTGCAGGACATCGGTCGAAAGCTGGGGCTAAGTCCGGCCGTGACGCACGCTCTCGCGTAATCAACAACAGGCCGTGGTTTGAGTATTGATCAGCTTACAAGAAACGTTCTTTTTCAGCGACACCGATCTTCACATCGAGAAGCGACGCACTCGAAAGCAGGGCGTCCAGAACCATCGCGCGCGAGGAGCGCACTTGGTCGATGGTTACGCGCTCAGCGGTGGCGGCATCGCCTTCTGCGAGGGCGTCGATGAGCGATTGATGCTCCGAATGCATTTCGCTGCCCCGATCTCGGAGCGAAAGACCGAAATGAAACATCCGCTCCAACTCGACAAGCGTTTGGTTCAGCACCGCGATCAATCGATCATTGCCGCTCGCTGCTGCTATAGAGAGATGGAAATCACTGTTACGCTGAAGGAAAACAGCTTCGCTCTCCTTGTCACCGGGCTGGTAGTCGGTGCGGCACAGCCGGTCCAGACGATGAAGGTCTGCGGAATCCACCCTGCCGGCGGCGAGCCTCACGCATGCCACTTCGATAATCTCGCGGAGCTGGAAAAGATCGTTCAGGTCACGCAACGTAATGGGCTTGACCCTGTAGCCTTGGCGGCGGACGGGCTGGAGCAAACCGATGAGCGACAGGCGATCGACGGCAGCGCGTGCTGCAGCTCTGCCCACGCCAAACTGCGCGGCAAGATCCACCTCGGTTACAATTGAGCCAGGCATGATTTCACAACGCACGATGGCTTTGTGAATGGCATGAAAAGCGATGTCACTTTGCCGCAAGCCGCCCTTTGTTTCCTTAGGCAGCGGTCCCATCGATACAACATGTCCCATACCGTGATCTGAACATATTAGAGGCGGATTTGCAAGCCTGCTAAAGACGTGGGCTCGATTTGAATGCGGTGTGCCTGCTTGGCAGGCGCGGCGTTGACAGAACCTTTGTGGGCTAGGTTTGGGTTGTCTTGTGCAAAATATGGGCGGGTATACTGGACAAGGCATAGTCTGGCATTTATAGGACATCTATGGAATACATTTAGAACATGTCACAGGGAGATAATGAGATGTCGAAGGGAACGATGCGGGCGCTGGTTTTGGAAAGCCACGGCGGTCTGG
Source organism: Afipia sp. GW823-FHT06G09 (assembly GCF_058794875.1). Lineage (NCBI taxonomy): Bacteria > Pseudomonadati > Pseudomonadota > Alphaproteobacteria > Hyphomicrobiales > Nitrobacteraceae > Afipia > Afipia sp. GW823-FHT06G09. The sequence continues at coordinate 12,748 of NZ_JBXAHF010000003.1, read as the reverse complement.
AAAATCTGAAAGTCGTGAACGACCGGCCGATTCCGGCAGTGGTCGAAGGCCATGTGGTCATCCGCGTCGGAGCTTCCTCCTTCAACTACCATGACGTGTTCACGGTGCGCGGCATGCCTGGCATCAAGGTGCCGCTTCCTGTGGTCATCGGTCTGGATATGGCCGGCGAGATTTCCGAGGTCGGTCCCGGCGTCAAGGGGTGGAGCAAGGGTGACCGCGTTCTGGTCAACCCGCTGAATAAGAAAAAAGGGCTGTTGGGCGAAATGATGGACGGCGGCATGGCGCAATATTGCCTTGTCGACGCCGAACAGCTGATCCGTATGCCGGACGATGTCTCCTACGAGGACGCGGCCTCGCTGCCGGTAGCCTACGGAACCGCGCATCGCATGCTGGTGACTCACAACACGATCAAGAAGGGCGACCGCGTCCTGGTGCTCGGTGCTTCGGGCGGCGTGGGCACGGGGTGCGTGCTGCTTGCGAAGCTCGCGGGAGCTGAAGTCATCGCGTGCGCCGGTGGCGAAGACAAGATGCAGCGTCTGCGCGATCTCGGCGCCGATCATGTCATCAATTACAAGGATGTCGACTTCTCGAAGTGGGCGATCGAAAAATACGGAAAGCCGCAGCGCCGCACATATGAAGGTGGCGTCGATGTCGTGATTAACTTCACCGGCGGCGACACCTGGGTTCCTTCGTTGCGTTGTCTGAAGCGTGGCGGCAAGCTGCTCGTTTGTGGAGCGACCGCAGGGCACGATCCTAAAGAAGATCTGCGTTATATCTGGAGCTTCGAATTGCAGGTCATCGGTTCGAACAGCTTCTATGACGACAATCTTGCCGATCTGATGCGGCTGATTGCGGAAAAGAAGCTCAAGCCGGTTGTCGACAAGGTTCTCCCGCTTGATCAGGCTATTGATGGCCTGCGGCTGATTGAGAACCGGGAAGTCCTGGGCAAGGTCGTGGTTACGCCCTGATCCTGACATTCCGTCAAACAACAAAGCGAGAACCGATAATGACCGAGAAACTTACTCCTGCCGCCGTCGAAGAGATGATCACGCGCGGACCTTTCAATAAATGGCTTGGCCTGCGCATTCAGAAGGTGGACGAAGAGGGCATTGAGTTGACCGCCACCTGGCGTGAAGAGTGGGTGGTCAATCCGCAGCGCCGCTATACTCACGGCGGCATCTTGGCGGCCATCATCGATCTCACTGCTGATTGGGCATTGGTGGCACACACCGGCCGCGGTGTTCCTACTATCGACATGCGGGTCGATTACCACCGTGCCGCGATGCCCGGCGACCTCACGGCGAAGGGGCGTATCGTGAAATTGGGCAGCCAGTTTTCGGTCTCGGAAGCCAGCGTCTACGACAAGGACGGTGCTCTTCTCGCCAGCGGTCGGGGAGTTTATCTCACCGCTCCTCCCAAGGCCTGAGCGGGATAACCCCGGTGGCCCCCGCAGGCGCCAATGGTTTCGGGACGGTGGATTCCGCCGTCCTGAAACGCGAGGGAATGTTCGATCACGCGGTTCTTAATCTTCATTACGATCTCAATGCCGGCGAAGAGTTGTTCAATTCGCTCGGTTTCCAGATTGCGCCGCGCGGTTATCACACTCTTGGTTCGATGAACCACCTGATCGTGTTCGATACGAATTATCTCGAGTTGATCGGGCTGGATCCGTCGAATCCAAATCCTCGCAAGGAACTCCTCGACTGGCCTGTCGGGCTGAATGGCCTAGTATATGGTAGCGACGATGTCGACGTCACGCAGGCGCGGCTGCGATCGCAGCAGTTGCCCGTGCTGGAGCCGAAAGCCTTTAGCAGGCCCGTCACGGTCGACGGCGTCGAAACCGAGGCGCGGTTTCGCACAGTCCATATGGATCCCGGATTTTTTCCGGCGTCCCGTCTCTATTTCTGCGAGCATCTAACACCGGATCTGGTTTGGCATGATGCATTCATGCGGCATCCGAACACGGCGATTTCCTTGAAACGGTTGATGATCGCCGCCACCGATCCGAATGTGCAGTCTGACCATCTCGCCCGGGCTGTCGGAGCAAAGCCCGGCGCGGATAACTGCATCGACATCGGCGGAACCCGAATTAATTTCAGCTCAAAGCAGCAGCTCGTGTCTCTCTATGGTGATAGCGTTCGCCTGGAAGGATCGCTTCCGCGTGTTGTGGGAATGAGCATCGGCGTCCGCTCGCGGGTTTCGCTCAAGGCGAGTCTGGATTCGCGGTGGGTCGGAAAGCTGGTCGAACCGGATCGTCATCGCCTGATCGTCCCCGCGGCTGAATGTTTCGGCGTGATGCTTGAGTTTCTCGAACCCAATGTGAGTCTGGCATGATCTCATCACGTAACCTGGGAGCTTTGATCGATCCCGCGCGTCCGCAGGATAAGGTCGCAGCGATAGACTTCGATGGCGAGCGCAGCCGGGAAGTGACATATGGTGCGCTCGATGCGCTTGCCAATGGCGTGGCGCGAGCTCTGGTCAATCGTGGCTTCGTGCGAGGCGATCGCGTTGCCATTCTTTCCGCGAATAACTCCGACTATCTAGCGGTTCATCTTGGCATCATGCGTGCCGGCCTCGTGTCCGTCCCGATCAACTTCCGGCTGCCCCGCCACCTCGTTGAATACATCATCAAGGATTGCGGGACGCGTCTGGTGTTCTGCGATGCGGAGCGCCGTTCTGTCATTTCCGATGATGTGGACGCGATAAGGCTCGACGACGCGAAGGAGTTCGGCTTATTCGTTGAACCCGGAGCCTTTGAAGCGGTTGAGCCGCAAAAGGGCGAAGCGGCGACGTTCCTCTATACGTCCGGATCGACCGGCAGGCCGAAAGGTGTCGTGCTCTCGCATGACGCCCAACGGTGGGTGATCGAGATGCGGCTTGGCCCGCAGGGCATCGAAAACCAGCATATGCTGATCGCAGCACCGCTTTACCACATGAACGCGCTTGCGTTGTCGCATCTGGTGCTCGCGGGACATGCGAGCATGGTCCTCATGCCGCAGTTCAAGGTGAAGCCGTATATCGAGGCAATCGGCCGTTTCCGTTGCACCTGGCTGACCTCGGTACCGCCAATGATTGCCATGATGCTCGAGGACAAGGAGGCGATGGCGAGCGCCGACCTTTCGTCGGTGCAGAACTTGAGAATGGGTTCAGCGCCGGCAAGTGCCACTCTGCTCGACGAAATCAAACGAACTTTTCCGAAAGCCAAAATTTTGAATGCGTATGGAACGACGGAGGGAAGCCCGATTGTCTTCGCGCCCCATCCCGAAGGCAAGCCGACGCCAAACCTGTCTCTCGGTTATAAGCACCCGCAGGTCGATCTGCGGCTTGTTGACGACACCGGTGCCGAGACAAACGAGGGCGTGCTGCAGCTCCGGTCGCCAGCGATGATGAGCGGATACCATAACCGCCCTGATCTGCCGCCGCCGTTCACCGCCGACGGCTACTACGTCACGGGAGATGTTTTCAGCCGCGACGCCGACGGCTTCTATTATTTCGTTGGCCGAGCGGACGATATGTTCGTGAGCGGCGGCGAGAACATCTTTCCAGGTGAGGTCGAGCGCATGCTGGAGACCCATCCGGATGTTATCCAGACCTGCGTTGTTCCGATCGACGATCCGATCAAAGGGCAAAAGCCGGTCGCGTTCGTTCGGCTCGCTCCCAGCGCGACCATCGATGCGAGCGGATTGAAAGCATTCGCACTGGAGCACGGGGCGGCTTATCAGCATCCGCGTTCGATCTGGTTTCTCGATGAGTTCCCGCTTGCATCGACCAATAAGGTCGATCGCGCCGCTCTTGCGCAGCGCGCACGCGATCTGTCGCTGGCACCGCCAGCCGACGCAAAGTGACTTTCGGTGCATGCTGCGGTCTCCGCCCCATGCAAGACTTGCCGTTGAATGAGTAAGGTAAGGAATACAAGAGCTATGGCGAACGATCAGGACGAGATCTTCACGACGCGACCGGAAATCACCGGTTCGTTTGGCGTGGTGGCGGCGACACACTGGATCGCGACAGCTGTCGGCATGGGTATTCTCGAGCGCGGAGGCAACGCCTTCGACGCGGGCGTGGCAACAGCCTTTGCTCTTCAGGTCGTTGAGCCGCATCTCAACGGCCCGGGCGGCGATGTTCCGATCATGGTCTACGATGTGCGGCGTGGAAAGCCGGAGGTAATCTGCGGGCAGGGACCAGCTCCCGGTGCCGCGACCATCGCGCGTTTTCGCGAAATGGGACTCGACCTTGTGCCGGGTTCCGGGTTGCTTGCGGCCTGCGTGCCCGGCGCCTTTGACGCTTACATGCTGCTGCTCCGAGACTACGGCACCATGTCGGTTGAAGATGTTCTCGCGCCAGCGATCGGATATGCCCGCAACGGCTATCCTCTGGTCCAGCGTATCTGCGACACGATTTCGACCGTCGAGAAACTGTTTCGCGAGCATTGGCGCTCCTCCGCCGCGATCTATTTGCCACATGACACTGTTCCCAAGGCAGGAACGATCTTCCGCAATGAAAAGTTGGCGGATACCTATTCGCGCATCCTTGCTGAGGCGAAGGCTGTTGGCAGCGATAGGGAAGCCCAGATCGAACGCGCCCGCCAGGTGTGGTCGCAAGGTTTCATTGCCGAAGCGATTGATGACTTCTGCAAGAACAACGCTGTCATGGATGCGACCGGCGTCGCACGCCACGGCCTGCTCACCGGCAACGACATGGCGAACTGGCGGGCGACAGTCGAAGCGCCAATTAGCTACAATTATGGCAACTACACCGTGTACAAGCCTGGCCCCTGGACGCAGGGATTGGTCCTGCTCCAGCAATTGGCGCTGCTGAAAGGCTTCGATCTGGATAAGTTAGATCCGTGCGGCCCGGAATTCATCCATCTGCAGGTGGAGTGCGCCAAGCTGGCCTTCGCAGATCGCGACGTCTTTTACGGCGATCCGAACTTTAGCGACGTGCCGGTCGAGCAACTGCTGTCCGAGGCTTACAACGCGGAGCGCCGAAAGCTCATCACCGAGCGGGCATCGATGGAGTTGCTGCCCGGCTCGCTTCCCGGATACGGCAAAGCGGTCGGGATGCGCGAGGGTGGTTTGCGCGAATCGGTATCGGCCATCGGAACGGGCGAGCCGACGGTCGGGCGGCTTCGCGCGGAGCGCGGCGACACCGTGCATCTCGATATCATCGACAAGCAAGGCAACATGATTTCCATGACGCCTTCGGGTGGATGGCTGCAATCGTCGCCGATCATTCCAAGTCTCGGCTTTTGCCTCGGAACGCGCGCGCAAATGTTCTGGCTGGACGAAGAGCATCCGGCTTCGCTGCAGCCCGGCAAGCGGCCACGCTCGACCTTGTCGCCGACACTGGCCCTGCGCGGCGGTGAACCGTACGTCGCCTGGGGAACGCCGGGTGGCGATCAGCAAGATCAGTGGGCGACGCAATTCCTGCTTCGCCATATTCATGCCGGGCATAATCTGCAGCAGGCGATCGACGCTCCCGCCTGGCACACTGAACATTTCCCGGCTTCTTTCTGGCCGCGCCTCGCGCGCCCCGGCGTGCTTGTGCTTGAAGGGCGTGTTTCCGACGATGCGATCAAGGATCTGCGCGCACGGGGTCATATCGTCGAGGTCGGCGAGGACTGGTCGGAAGGCAGATTGACCGCGGCATCCCGTTCGAACGGCTGGCTCCGGGCCGCAGCGAACCCAAGAGGAATGCAAGCCTATGCCGCAGGGCGCTAGTCCGCCCTGGCAAAATGGCCGCTTGGCCGAGGTCGAACTCCTGAACGCGTGTGGTGAGGATGCCCGGGGTCGCAGCGCGAGGTGCTCAAGGCCACCGTGATATGTTCTAGAGGCATTATAGAGTTACGACGAACCAAGGCGTTGGACGCACATATGCTCCCTTGAACGCCTCATCGGGCTGGTGAAAGCCGTTCGAAGTCGCTCTTTTCATCGGTGTTTTGTCTTTTGCGGCACGAACCCTTCCAAGTTTGCGCCGTTCTTCTCCCTAATCGTCATCTTAAACATGTTGACTCTCGGTTAATAAGAGTCAAAAATGACGATAATGAACATGTCTAAGATATCTCTGCAATGTACGGGGATGCGCAGCCACTTTTGGGAGGGGCACGAAAATGCACGCTAATTACGTCGCAATAGCAATTGTTGCGGTCTACATCATCGGTCTGGCGGTTGTGACAGGTGTCCTTCAACGGTCGGTCAAGTCGGCGAACACCTTCACGTCGGGAACGACCGGTCGTACCGGTGTGCCGGCGATTCTGGTCGGCATGATGCTGATGTCCGAATTCATCGGGACGTCCGCGAGCGTCGGCACCGCGCAGGAGGCATACAAGGTCGGCATTTCCGCTTCCTGGAATATTCTGGCGCTGGCGGCGGGCTTTATCTTCTACGGCCTCTTTCTCGCCGGGAAGTACAAGGAGTCCGGTCACAACACGATCTCCGCGATTCTCAACGATGTTTATGGCCGCAAGACGAGGCTTGCCACATCGCTGGTGATGATCTTCGCGTTGGAGATCGTCGCTGTCGCGATCTACGCCGGCGGCGGCACGATCCTGAGCATTCTGCTTGGCGTTGATCGCACCTCCGCGATTGTGGTCTGCGGTGTGGTGTCCGTGCTCTATGTGTTCATGGGTGGCATGAAGTCGGTGGTTTACACCAACGTCGTTCACTCGATCATCAAATACCTCGGCATCCTGACCGCTCTGTACTTCGGCATCAACAAGCTCGGAGGATTCCATGAGTTGCAGGCGCGCATTCCTGCGGAAATGTTCTCGTGGACCCACGTGGGCTGGGGGCAGATCTTCGCCTGGTTTATCGCCGGCATGGGGGCGACGTTCTCCACGCAGTATGTGATTCAGGCCATCAACACGGTGGATGATGCGAAGAGCGCAAAGATCGCAAGCTTTTCCACGGCGCTTTTTCTGGTTCCGTTCGGCATCATCACGGCCCTTGTCGGCATGTGCTCGCTTGCTTTGTTTCCCAACATCAAATCGATCAACGCCTTCGCCGCGTTGATCGGGCAGATGGATGGGGTGATGGCGGGCATCGTCTGCGCAGGCCTTGCCGCTTCGCTTTTTGGTTCGATCGCCGCGTTCGCGGTTGCTACCGCGACGCTGCTCTACAAGGACTTCTATGTCGGCTTAGGGGGCAAGGTTCGCACCGAAAAGGGCTCGTTGATTTTCATTCGCGTTGCGACCGTCGCGATGGGGCTGCTGCCGATCGTTCTGGCGATCTACACTCCGAACATCCTATCGATGACCTTCTTGGGCAAGGCGCTCCGCGCCTCGCTGTCGATCCTGGTTCTGTTCGTCTTCTTCGCACCCTGGTTCGGCACCAAGGGCGGAGCGTTCCTGAGCATCCTGGCATCTCTCGTCGCCACGATCGTTTGGTTCATGATGGGCAATCCATACGGCATCGATAACGCCTATGTGGCGCTGCTCGTCCCGCTGATCGTCATGGGTTTCAGCGAGATCTTCAAGCGATCGCGGAAAGACAGCGTCGTTGTGTCTGCCGCACCCTCTCGGGCGCTGGACTAGGACGTCATGAAACGCGATGGGAACACATCAACGCAGATAGATCCCGGCCAGCGGCTGACATGGAGCAATCAATGACGACTGCGAAGACATAGATGATTGGTGAGGCGTCGGGCTGTTCGGCCCGATGCCTCGCCGATGGCCACCATTATGGACGTTTGATCGGCTCACCATTCTGAAACTGCGGGCTGTCGCTTGCCCAGCGGTACGCGGATGTCGGCACTTTCCGACTAATCGAGGTCGTGACGAGGGTGCCAGCGATACATCGCCGTCCGGTCAGATCGGACGGATGCTTTCGAACCGGAACGAGCAGCTCCGCGTAGCGGTCGCTGGAAGTGCCGTCAGACCAATGAAGCGTGACGTCATCTTGCGGTGGCCCCAGCGCTTCTCGATAGGAAATCGAATTCCTATCTTTCTACCTACAACACGCGAAACTCTGCGGAGATAAACTGATATGAACATCGTGAGCCAGCACTCTCTGCGAGCCGGCGACTTGTTAGCGAACTTCAAGGATGATCTCGTCAGCGGTGATCGCCTCGAGCGTCTCGCTGCGGACTTGATCGGAAATGACGCCGAAGTCATTGGTCCGTTCGGACCCAAGACGTTGATTTACGCGGACTACGTTGCATCCGGCCGCGCGTTGTCGGTGGTCGAGCGCTTCATTCTCGAGAAAATACTGCCTTACTACGCGAACAGTCATACCGAGGCTTCATACTGCGGTGGCGCGATGACGGCATTCCGGCGCGCGGCTCGTGAGGTGATCGCCAAGTGTTGTGGAGCGGATGAACGTTACGCTGTGATTTTCACGGGCTCGGGCGCAACCGCGGGCCTGAACCGTCTCGTGAATCTGTTTGGTGTGAAGGCGAACATGCTCGCCGGCGTCGTTCCGCGCGTCATTATCGGCCCTTACGAGCACCATTCCAACATTTTGCCATGGCGGGAAAGCGGCGCTGAGATCATTGAAATCGAAGAGCTCGCAACAGGCGGTCCTGATCTGGCGCAACTCGATGCCGCCCTTGCAGGCGCTGCCGGACGTCCCGTGATATGCGCGTTCTCTGCAGCGTCCAACGTCACCGGAATTGTTTCGAATGTGGTTGAAGTTACCGAAAGGGCAAAAGCTGCGGGCGCGAAAATCATCTGGGACTACGCTGGCGCAGGACCTTACTTGCCGATTGCGATGGAGCCTGCCAAGGGCGTTCAGATCGATGCGGTGGTCGTCTCTCCGCACAAGTTTATCGGTGGCCCGGCCGCGTCGGGCGTCTTGATTGTTCGTCAAGATTCAGTGGTCACGACGACGCCAACGTGGCCAGGAGGGGGCACCGTGAAGTTTGTGACGCCGACGACGCACGATTATAGCGATAGTCTCGAGGTCCGCGAGGAAAGCGGAACGCCTAATGTCGTGGGAGATATACGAGCCGCTCTCGCCTTTCTTGTGAAAGAGGCAATCGGCCAGGATACGATGTCCATGCGCAACGCGGCATTGCGCGCGCGTGCGCTGTCCTCGTGGAGCAAGGTCGAGCGAATCGAACTTCTTGGAAATTTGCAGGCCCAGAGCCTGCCTATTTTCTCGTTCCGGATCAGGGACGGGAAGGGCGGTTACATTCATCAGCAACTCATCACCCGCATGCTCAGCGACCGGTTTGGTATCCAGGCGCGTGGTGGATGCGCGTGCGCCGGGCCATACGTTCACCGCCTGCTGGAGATCGACGATGCACAATCAGACGCGTTGCGGCTTGCGATTGCCGACGGGGACGAAATTCGCAAGCCCGGGTTTACGCGCCTGAACTTCAGCGTCCTGCTGTCTGACGACAAGGTGCAGTACATCCTGGACTCCGTTGCTCAGCTTGCACAGGACGCGGCCGCTTATGCGGATCGTTACACCGTCGATGTAAGTCGGGCGATCTTTTACCCGCGCGCGGCTCTCGATCCCCAGGGTCGCATGCTGTCCAAGGCGGTGTAACACGCTGTTCCGCCGCTTTGCGCGCTGGCTGCTATCTTGGGAAAATTCGAAGGTTCGCCATGGTCGTCTCCAAACAAAAAAGGCCCGAGGTCAAGGGTTTCTTCGATTCGCGTACATGGAGCATCCAGTATGTCGTCTCAGATCCGGAGAGCCGGAACTGTGTGATCATTGATCCGGTGCTGGATTTCGATGAGAAATCCGGATCGACCGGAACTGCGAATGCCGATGGAATTCTGGCTTACGTAGCCGAGAATGATCTGAAGATAGAGTACATCCTGGACACGCATCCTCACGCCGATCATTTCTCCGCAGCTCAATATCTGAAAAAAAAGACCGGAGCGCTTACGGCGATCGGCGAACATATCGTCGATGTGCAGCGGCTTTGGAGGGAGATCTACAATTCTCCGGCGCAGGTGACCGATGGGTCGCAGTGGGACCGTTTGTTCGCTCACAATGATCGCTTCAAGGTAGGATCGATGGATGCCCACGTGCTGTTCTCGCCGGGACATACGCTCGCCTCCGTTACCTATGTGATCGGTGATGCGGCATTCGTGCATGACACGCTGTTCATGCCGGACAGCGGTACTGCACGCGCGGACTTTCCGGGGGGCAGTGCGAAGATGCTGTGGGCGTCGATCCAGGACATTCTTGCGCTGCCGGACACGACGCGCGTTTTTACAGGGCACGACTACCAACCGGACGGACGGAAGCCGCTTTGGGAAAGCACCGTCGGCGAGCAGAAGGTGCGGAATCCGCATGTCGCCGGGAAAACTGAAGCGGACTTTGTCGCTTTGCGGGAAGCGCGAGACGAAACATTGCCCATGCCGAAGCTGATTCTGCATGCATTGCAGGTCAACGTGAATGGCGGCCAGCTTCCTGCGCCGGAAAATAACGGCCGGCGTTATCTGAAATTTCCGCTCGACGCGTTCGGGGCTGCGGTATGGGGCTGAACTTGCTTTTCAGCACCAACATGCGTGACCGGATGACCGCTGAGGCAGCTTTGCCATGAACTGCATGCGGGGGGATTGCATTCGACTTAAGTGCGCCAAGGCGCGATCGTGAGCGCGATCCTTAACCCGGCACTGGGTTCAGGAGCCTTGGTCGGTTTTTCGCTCGGCTTGATTGGCGGGGGAGGCTCCATCCTAGCAACCCCGCTTCTGCTTTATGTCGTCGGTGTCGCACAGCCGCACATCGCGATAGGTACCGGCGCATTAGCTGTTTCGGCCACGGCTTTCATCAATCTTGCCGGTCATGCGTGTACCGGAAATGTACGCTGGCGCTGCGCCATCGTATTCGCCGCGGTTGGCACCTTCGGTGCGCTCGTGGGATCTAGCATCGGCAAATTGGTCGACGGCAACAAGCTTCTGTTTCTATTTGGGTTGGTGATGCTTGCCGTCGGCGCCATGATGCTGCGACCGCGCAGCGAGACTTCGGCTCCAGAGCGAGATGTCAATCTCGGAACATGTTTGCTGACTGCCGCCGTCGCCTGTCTCACCGGGACGGCTTCGGGGTTCTTCGGTATCGGTGGCGGTTTCCTGATCGTGCCCGGCCTATTGCTGGCGACCCGGATGCCGATGATCAACGCGGTTGGCTCTTCGCTTCTGGCGGTTGGATGCTTCGGCCTTGCAACTGCAATCAACTATGCGTTCTCAGGCCTGGTCGACTGGCTCGTGGCCGGCCAGTTTATTGCCGGCGGGCTCGCCGGGGGGCTTCTCGGTATGGCGCTCGCGAACCGCTTATCGCGCGGCAAAGACACTCTCAAGCGCATCTTTGCCGGTGTGATCTTTGCGGTTGCGGCTTATGTCCTCTACCGCAGCGGCCAAGCCATGCTCGGCTAGAAGGAGCGAGCACAGGTGCCATCGCATTTTCGTGCAGCCGCCTAGAGCGGAGGCCCACGAGAATCAGCCGCTGAGTGCTGCCGGTGAAATGCTGCGCTTGACCACACTGCGCATCGCGAAACTGGAATGCAGCCGAGCGACGCCAGGCATTCGCGATAGGTGCTGCTTGTGGATGCGTTCGTAATCTTCCATGTCACGTGCCTGAACTTGCACGAGGTAGTCATCATTTCCGGACATCAGATAACAGGAGACCACATCGGGGCATTTCTTGATTTCCTTTTCGAATGCGGCGAGAGCATCCTCGTTTTGGCGATCCAGGGTGGTATGCACCAGTACGGTCATCAGGAAACCGAGGCCCGTCGCATCGATGTCTGCTGAATAGCCACGGATGACGCCGGCCTTCTCCAGTTGCTGAAGGCGTCTTGCAAAGGCGGTCGGCGAGAGTCCGACTCGTTCGGAGAGGATCACCTGGCTGATCCGTGCATCCGGCACGAGTTCGCGCATGATTTTTCGGTCGATGGAGTCGGTATCTGTCGTCATGGGAAGGTCCCTGTTGCCTACGCAGGAATACGCCAAAAAATCATGAAGATCTGCTATTTTCTGGCGTTATGGTTCGATATGAAGCGGTATTTAGCCGGAAATCTCTCCGAAGTTGCTGGCATTCTGCGCCCAGCGGTGCCTTAAGCGGGGTGGATTCGGGGTGGCTGGTTCGGTGACAAAAAGCGGCGGTCTGCATGCGGGCGCAGTGCTGACGATTGATCTTAACGCGGTGCGCTGGAACTACCGGTTTCTCAGGGGCAAGCTCAGCGCACGCGTACGTTGCGGGGCGGTGGTCAAGGCCGATGCCTATGGGTTGGGTGCGCAACACATCGGCCCGGTATTGCATGCCGAGGGCTGCCGAGACTTTTTCGTGGCGCATCTCGATGAAGGGCTTCGGCTTTCGCCGCATTTGTCCGGGGCCTCGATCTACATTCTGAACGGCCTGCCGAGCGGTAGCGAAGCCGATTGTGCAGAAGCAGGGCTCGTCCCGGTTCTTAACTCTCTCGACCAATGCCACGCGTGGTCGATGCGTGCCCGTAATCTCGGCAAGATGCTTCCCGCCGCCATCCAGTTAGACAGCGGGATGAATCGGCTTGGCTTGTCGCAGCGGGAGATCGCTGGCTGGGTCAAGGGCGGCTCGCAACTCGCGGGTGTCGATATTCGATTTGTCATGAGCCACCTCGCATGCGGGGATGTTCCGTCCCACGCCGCCAATGGAATGCAACTCGCAAAATTCCGGCGGCTCATAGAGCATTTTCCGGGCTTGCCACGATCCCTGGCGAATTCGTCGGGAGTCTTCCTCGGCAAGGATTTTCATTATGACGTTGTGCGGCCCGGAGCCGCGCTTTATGGGGTCAACCCGGTTCCTGCACGTAACAATCC